>JAJPHL010000066.1 GCA_021325275.1 Terriglobia bacterium
CAGTAGGCCGAGCTATAGCCCGGCGGCAGGTTGATCGCCGCCAAGCTGACCGGACTGTTGAAGCCGTTCAAGCTCTTTACGGTGACCGTGAACGTGGTGCTTTGCCCTTGCGTGATGGTGCGCGCGGTGCTGTCCACCGAGGTGCTGAAGTCAGCGGCCTTGTTGATGGTGATCACCACCGGGATGTCTTTCGTGGTGTACCCGCTGGCCGAGGCGCGTAGCGTGGTCGTGAAACTGCCGGTCGAAGTGCCGGTCGTGGTATTGATGGTCAGGGTGCCGGTCACTTGGCCGTTAGCTGATGGCGTGACCGACGGCGAGTTCCAGTAGGCCGAGCTATAGCCCGGCGGCAGATTGATCGCCGCCAAGCTGACGGGGCTGCTGAAGCCGTTCAGGCTCTTCACCGTCACCGTGAAGGTGGTGCTTTGTCCCTGCGTGATGGTGCGCGAGGTAGTATCGACCGAAGTGCTGAAATCGGCAGCTTTGTTGATAGTGACGGTTACCGGGATGTCTTGCGTGGCGTAACCGAATGCGGAGCTGCGGATGGTCGTTGTGAATGTGCCAGTGGAAGTGGTGGGTCCCGTGACAATGTCGAGCGTGGAGGTCGCTTGGCCGTTAGCCGGCGGCGTGATGGACTGCGAGGTCCACGATGCCGACGCACCCGGCGGCAGGTTAATCGCTGCCGGTGTCACCGTGCTGTTGAAGCCGTGTGAGCTACTAATGGTAAGCGTGAAGGTAGTACTCTGACCTTGGGTGATAATGCGCGAACCCCCGTTGATCGTAGCGGAGAATTGAGGCGCGTAGTTGTACATGAAGATACCGGCGTCTGTTGCTGCGAAGAGACGGTTGCCGCTCGCCTGGAACGTGTTCACTTGCGTCGCGCCAATAGGAAGCGGGACAGAAGACCACGCTGAACCGCCGTTTTGGCTGCCGTAAATTCCGCCTCTTACGACGTTGCAAAAGAGATGCGATGGGTTTTCGTTGTCGATTGCGAGACCAACTATTGGAGGGTTGGTGCTCATCCCATCAACAACCGGCAATTTGTCCCAAATCGTTCCGCTTGCGTCGACGCGGAATACTCCTTTTGAGCCGATGATATCTGGAATTGGTCCAACGAGGATGCCAGCAGCCATCGTCGAGGCAAACGAGGTCCACACACCTTGGGATTGAGTGCTTTCCAGGGCCGAGAAAAAGACGGAGTTCACCGGGATGTCAGATATATATGTCAGGTTGACCCAGCTCTTTCCGCCGTCCGATGAAATGGCCGGACCTATAGGAAGCGACCCACTACAGCCAAGAGTGTCCAATGTGGGAGTGGGAATGGGAACGCACGGCGTGTCGTTGTAGGTTGTGCCGCCTGCCGTCACCAGATTGTAGTTATCAACAAATCGAACGATGTGAAAGACGTCCGATGCGCCTCCACTGCGGATCTGCTGCCATTGCTGACCGCCGTTGGAGCTCTTGTAAACGCCGGTCGCTAACAAGCCAGCATAGACGATATTGGCGTTGGTCGGATCAGCCGCCATACTGACAGCGTTGGAAATCTGGGCGTTTCCCCAGAAGTTCACAGGACCGCTGGCGGCGTTCCAGTGCGCTCCTGCATCAGATGTCCGGTACACGCTACCACCCAGAGCAGCGTAGGTTCCGATGTATAGCACCGAGGGGTCCTCGGTCGTCGCAATCGTGGTGATCGGTGGGTAGTGTTGAGAAAACAATCCAACCTGAACGATCCCGGTGTTCTGCGTAGTCCAAGACTGGCCGCCGTCCGTGGACTTGAAGATCCCACAGCCGTTAGCCAAATCCGAACTACCAAGATAAATCACGTTTGGGTTGCTCGGAGCGATAGCAATCGCTCCGAAGGTTCCGTTGCATGCCGACGACCATGGACCTTTTATCGGCTGCCACGGAGAACCTGAGATCACCGTCTGTCCTTGGGCGATCTGTGCGCCAGTGAGGCAGGCGAGGCCGAATAGCGCGATGGCGATGCCTGCAGAAGTAAGACGAAGCGTTTTCATGTGCTGCCTCCTTGAGTTTTCTTGCCAGAGGTTCAAACTTGATGAACCGTGGCTTCACTAGCTTGAATTGCACGCAGTCGTCCAAACGCTAAGGCGTGTGGCGAGTACAAGGAGTTAGAAAGGAATCAACAAGTTGTCCAAGGCGGTGTTATCGCGGAATGCGTTCAGATCCGACGGAGGGGGCAACGTTTGCGAAACGTTTGCGACACGTAGAGAGAATCAACGGTGCGCAGTCAACGGCTCTTGCCAACATCAGAAGTGGAGCTTAGATTGATGCCGCTGCCGGGTCTTGTCTGTTCTGCAGTCACCAGTGGGTTTCCAGAAGGGTGAGGAGTTGTGCCGCGCGGCTACGATTGCTGGCGTTCGTTCGGTGTTGTCGAGAACTTGCGTGGTGAGACGATGGCGAAACACCACCTTTGTGCAAAAGTATGCCTGCTTCTTCTTGTCGAAATCGTAGTTCGATGCTGAGCTATTCTTCTTGCGCGTGAGGACGGCTAAATTGCTCAGCTTGTGGACCCACTGGCATTGCTCGGTAACTCGAACCACTTGCTACCTATTGCCGGGGGGTTCGCGGAAGGGCGTGCTCGACCGTAATCGTCTGATAGTCGTGTTTCGCAGCGTCGCCGCTGAGAAGCATATCGACTCGCTGCAGGGTCGTCGCTCGGGCGCGGGCGGCAAACGTCTCCTAGAGCATGCTGTCGAGCTGGGCATACATATAGCACTGCTCGGTAAACTGCAGGTATGAATCAAGGCTTGGAGATCTATGTCCTTGACGATCGCGCTGGTAATTGTATAGTGCGGGCATTTCCACCAGCACGCGCACCACGCGCGACGGTGTGTAAAACTGTCCGCCCTTTTTTCCTTCGGCGCTCGCGAATTGCGACAGGAAATACTCATAGACGCGCCGAGCGTGTCTTTAACACGATCGGCGGGGCTGCCCAGAGCAATATCGCTTACCAGATTGATGAGTCGCCCGAGACGCTGCTTGTCGAGGCCGGGGCGCGCGTATTCCTTGGGAAGAACGCCTTTCAGTGAGGGATTGTCGCGCTCGATGGCGGTCATGGCGTCGTCCACGATTTTACCGATGGTTGGCTGTGGCGCATCCGCCTTCAGGTAGGTCCAGCGCGCTTCTTTCGGGACCCAGAAAATCCCGAACGCGCGATATTCGTCGGGGTCTTCGGGGTCCGCGCCGTCCTTCCTCTTCCCTTCCAACTCGGCGTGCTTAGCTTCGAAGGCGTCAGAGATGTACTTCAGGAAAATCAAGCCGAGGACGACATGCTTGTACTCGGCGGCGTCCATATTGTTGCGGAGCGCATCGGCAGCGGCCCAGAGTTTCGCCTCGAAACCGAGCTTCGCAGTGGTCTCGCCATTGTTGGCTTGTTTTTTCGCCATTGGGATTTCAATCTTACCGCGTTTTCCATCTGGGCGGCCTTGTGACAGTTTTTGCAAAGTCGACGTTGTGAGTCGTCTCGCTAATTCCCGAAACAGGACCGCCATTTTGAGGAGCGGGTCGCCTGTCCCGCTTGACAACTCTGCGATAATCGTCGTGCTCAGGGCCACGATCAATGAGCCATGCACAGGCAGCGAAAACAAGCTCAAGCGCGACTCTGGCGCCTCTTGACTTGGTGTCCGCGCATCCATGGAGTCATGCCGTTTTCACCACCTATGCGCTAAGCCTTTCGTTCTTTGAAAGTGTCGTTCTCGATGCGCTGGTCCGCGGCGGCGGGCGAGAATCCCTTATCCTGGCCGACGTTCAGGGTGTGCGGGCGAGCTTGAACGAGCTAGGGGCCCACCGCGTCGGCAAGGATTATGACGTAGAGCCGGTCGCAGTCTCGGGAGGCGTCTTCCACCCGAAGGTAGCTGTTTTTTGCAGCGGAGAAGAATGTCATCTATTGGTCGGTTCAGGCAATCTGACGTTCGGGGGGTGGGGTGGTAACTGTGAGGTGCTTGAACACTTGCATCCAAGCTTCGCCGCTGACGCCATGGAGGATGCAGCTTCCTTTTTCGAGTCGATCGCGTTGACCGAACGCGTCCGATGCAGTGCAGGTAAGCAATGCACCGCCATAGCAGTGGAACTTCGGAAGTGCGCCTCCGGCAAACCGCGAAACCGGAATATTCGCTTGTTCCATTCCCTAGGTCGATCGATCGCCGAGCAGATCGCCGAGGTAGTTGCGGAACTTGGGGGAGCCCAGCGCCTTGTCGCGGCCGCGCCGTTTTGGGATGGCTCCGCCGTCGACCAACTTTGCGCCGCGATTGGGCTCGATCGGCTATTCGTGCATGCTCACCCTCACGGTTGCGTCGAGGGTTTCGCCGGCTCGAATTGGCCGACAGGCTGCAGGAACAAGGTACAGGCAATTCAGCTCGAATTGTTAAACGCTCAAGGGCAGCGCCGCTTGCACGGCAAACTCTTCGAGATTATCTGCAAGCGCGGACGGATGATTGTTTCGGGGAGCGCAAATGGTACTGGGGCTGCGCTGAATAGAAATCACAACGTTGAAGCATGCATCGTACGGATACAACCGCTTCAGGCCAAGGGCTGGACATTCATCCTCTCGGATCCGCCGGAGTCACAGGCGGCGCGCGATGAGGATCGGGACACGGAAGGGCAACCCGTCGGAGTGCTTCGCGCCGTTCTCGACGCTGACGAACTGTCGGGTGAGGTATTGGTACCTCGGATGAGTGGCCCCGTCTCCGTATCCTGTACGACGGGAACAGGTTCCGAGACCATCGGCGAGACTGTTGTTTCCTTAAGCGGCGCATTTCGGATCGCAGCGACCGCTTTGGAAGAGCGATCTTGGCTTGCGGGGCGTCTTGTCATTCGAGTTACGGATCAGCATCAAAGAATCGCGGAAGGCTTCGTCTCGATCGCGAGCTACGCGGACATCACGCGACGCGCGGGCGCGATCGGGCGGCGTTTGTTCGCCGTTTTGGCCGGCACGGAAACGCCGGAAGATGTCGCCGCAATCATCACTTGGTTCTACGAAGACGTGCGAAGGCTATCCGACACCTTGCCGACAAGCGGAAGTAGTGAAACAGGCGAGTCGACCAAATCAGAAGATGAAGCTGTCATCTCGGTTGCGGATCTGGCTCTGGGCGAAATCGTGACAGTTTCGCCCGAACCCTTCCATCCGAAGCGCGCTCATGGGAATTGGCTGCGCTTCATGAACCACATTTTTTCGGCTTTCCGACAAAGGCGGGAACCACTGACTGCGAGATCGAACACGACAGCGACAACTGAAGACGAAGAAGAGGGGGACTCCTCGGAGGCCCCCGGTGATTCGGAAAAGGAAAATGCGGCGATCGAAAAGGCGTTTACTGCGTTCGATCGCCTTTTCGATCTGCTCCTGTCAAACGAATCGAGCGTGCGC
Organism: Terriglobia bacterium; assembly: GCA_021325275.1. Lineage (GTDB taxonomy): Bacteria > Acidobacteriota > Terriglobia > JAJPHL01 > JAJPHL01 > JAJPHL01. Next base: position 5,381 of record JAJPHL010000066.1, read on the forward strand.
AATTTAATGGTCGCTTTTGACTTAACCCACTACATCTGCGGGCGAATGCAACCTGAGGTGAGTCGCGTCAAGGATTGGTTGTCGAGGCTCGTCTCTGTTCTGCTAAAGGCAGGTGTGCCGGTGGAACGTCAGCGCGACGTTGCAGCTGCCGTTCTCCTTCTCGCGGGAACCAGCACACAGGGCAACGCCTCCCGCGTAGCTCGCGATCGTCTTATTCGGATGAAGATGGATTTTCAGGCTGGCATTCCAGCAATGGAGAACGTGCCAGGATTTGTCGCGGCATTGCCGTCCAGCCTGCTGCACACGGAAACATGGCAACGTATCCTAGAGATACGTACCTTTCCGGAGCAGGCTCGGGCTTACTTGCGTGCCCTCAATAGTGGGGGACCATCGAGTGAATATGCGGAGCTTGTCGGAGCGGCTGTCAAGGAAAAGCCGGTTCTGGATGATGCTCTCACATCGCCGACAGGCCGCGAGAGAATACTGGAGTTGAATCACTACCAGGAATTCTGCCCACGCTGCCGGACAGCACTGCCGAAGAGCGAAGTGTCCAAATTGCAAATCTTCTGTGTGGCTACAGCGGAGAATTGCTGCCGCAGGGTAATCGTCTGGCCGGGAGACTGACGAATGGCACGATCCACGCTCGCCGAATTGACCGCCCGGGCAACAGCCGCGACCGAACCGGGATTTACGGCGGCCAGCACACCGAGGCTCGGTGGCGTCGATCCGCTCGGAATGCGTCAGATTAATTTTGATCTGATGGACCAAGTATTTCCGGGACTCAACAATGTTGCGCGGCACATTCGACCGTTCGTGCTAGCGACCTGGGCTTGGCGTCGGGCCAATCAAATCGCGCAGAAACAAGGAAAGCGCGAAATCCCCGTTGACCAAATGTCTGACTTCGTCGATCGTATTGACGTAATTTTCGCATGGTCGCAATTCATGAGCGATCCAGCCACGGATCTTCCGGGCAGTCGCGTACTCGCTAATATCCTGCGGGCAGATCAATGGACGTTTGGTGGCAGCGCATGGCGCCAGCGCCGAAAAGAGCGCCGCTTTTCGACAGCTTTGACTGCACCGATCAACTACGGACCCGCACTAAGGATGCTGGGTTGGGTTCAACCCCATTCTGAACACCGAGAGGTTCTCATACCAACACCGGCGGCAGCGTCGGCGCTCGATGCGTTCGAGGCGAAGATCAAAGATCGACTTAATCACGCGGCGTTTTCGCAATTCGGCTCCGTGACGGTCACTGCTAAAGAAGTGGGTCGATGGTCAGAGGCGTGGGCGCTAGCCAGTCCAACAAGGCCTGAGAAAACAGCAATGAAGGAAATGCTCTTCGGTCCAAATGCACCTCTGAGCCGGCAACGCGCAGGAGAACTCCTGCTAGCTGCGGCTAAACGGTTTTCAACAAAAGATACTGCGGTTCTCCGTGCCGCAATGGCCGGTCGTCCATCGCGCTTTGAACCGCCGACAGACCTGATTGAAATCCGCGATACATGGCGCGTGGTGCAGATGCGACAGCTATTTCGGCTGTCACTCGAGGCTTTGTTATGTTGGGCGCTTACGATTGTCAGCGAATCTTCGAAGACGACCGAAGCTCTAATCGCTCTGTTTCTCGATTGCGTACCAGTGCGCGCTAGGACTGTTCGCGAATGGCTTGCCTCACTCCGGCCGCGAAACGTGGGACCAACGGAGGTGATTGACGAAATCTCAGAAGCTCTTGCTTCGTCTCCGGACGAAGTGCCAAGAGCGGTCTTGCGTGGAATTGCACTGAGCCTTGCGGAGGCTCCTGAAAAGGATTCTCCCGGCGAGCGCCCCGACCGGCTACCATTGTCGCGCGCTCGCCGCGAAGCGGCTGCTCGGGGGGCCGCGTCGCCGCGCGAGTTCGTGCGGCACCTGATTGAGTCGTGGGTCTTGGCGCAACATGTATATTGGTCAGTCGGCAGAGGTCTCGCGGACGCGCGGGCGCAAGGCAAGACTCTGCTAAGGCTGAAGATCGTGCTGGACGAGGGCGGCTGGTCAGTAGCTCCGGGCGTCTCACCCGGGCCACCACCGCTACCGACTCCGGATCGACTGAAAACGGTCGTGAGCCTCGCGGATGAATGCGGCCTCCTCTAGTCGCCCATGCGAGGTTCGGACTGACGTTGCTCTGCCCGCTAGAGGCTACAATCCAGGAGTCCTTAGATTTGACGGTTAAGTCTCACCTATTGCTAAACTGCAATATCGCGAGGAGGTCCACGCAATGACAGACTCTGAACCAGGCCCCGACTCCAAGACGCTCTCCACCAGCGACGAAAATGCATTCGGCCCTTCCGCCGAGCGGCGTCGCAAACGATCGAGGAAGAAGGGCAGGACGTTCGATGCTAAATCGCTCGACAGATACTTGCGCATTAGCTTTGCGTTTCCCGAAGAGAACCTCGCAGGGCTGCCCCTTGGCGCGAGTCCAAAGAAAGTCGGAAAGAAAAACAAGCAGACCGATGCCCACAAGGATGATTTCATTCGCGCACACGTCTCAGGTTTTTTCGAATTTGCGAAGGACTCACACCGGGAGGATGCAGGCGAGTTTCTGAACGAAATTGCGCATCACCCGGCGCTGGCACCGGTGGATGTACCCGGGAAAATCTCGGCTGCAGCTTACATATTCCAAGCGCGAGTGGCATATCGGCTCAAGACTGATGCAAGATACTGGGTGCTCGACGGACTTGGCAGCGACTATCCACATCCGTTTGCCCTGCGCGCAGGAGTTTTTCCTAGCTGGAAACGGCAGATCCGTTCACTGGAGACAACCCGACAGCGATTATGGGACAACTTCGCCGATGCGGCGAAGGCGGAACACGGCGTCCTGGCGACCCACGACTGGAATAAAATGCCGGCCCAACTGCTCCAGGACGCCCTGAAGATCGTGGAAAGGGTGCTCGGTTGGATGGAAGCGTTCCCCGATCCAGTAGAACTTCGCAGCAAGTTTCGCGAGATTGTCAGGCCCGACGCTGACCGCGAAACGGTCGGCGTTATGGCTTACGTGCTCGACCGAATATACCGGGAACGGGTGAGTATTCCGATGAAAGCCAAAGAGATTGAGTGTCGAATTGCGGAGTTGGAGACGAAGTACCTTGGTGAGAACATTCACTACGATCCCGATGACGGCTGCGCCGCGGTACGACTACAGATTCGTGCCTTCAAAAGATCGTCGGCGCGTGCGGCCTTGGACGCGAAACTGACACGCAGTCTAAGAAAGTCTGAAACAGACTTTCGAAACAACGACCCTAAACGCGGGTTGGATGCGGACATGCGGTTCTGGGCAAGATATGATCGCCACGTCAAAGCCCACGACAAATGGCGAGACGAGACCACGTCCAGACTAGATCAAGACATGAGACGACTCTTTAAGGCCGCAAACTTCGAAGATCAGCTTGCCGAGGCGCTCGACAATCGTCACAAGCAAGTAGGTCACTACATCGACTTGGAAAAACGTTGGCTCGCGCAGGAACGCGCCCACCTCGACAAACTGAAAGCGCCGAACGTCAACGTTAGCAAGTATGGGCAAGAAATGCGCAAGTGGATGAGGCGCTGGGAATCGACATGGGAATTATACGGGAGCGATTCGACAAACGGGAATCCCTCCACTGCGCCGCATCCCGAATCGTCGTCCTAGTCGGGCATCTCGTCGATCGGCTCTAATCCGAGTTCTTCTAGGATTTTGTTTTTCCTCTCTAGCGACACTCGCACGCGACCGTCCTGCGTCCAATTTCCACGGCGAGAGGATTTTTTATCCGTCTCGTTCGGTACGCCTCCAATCCTCTCGACTAGGAACGGCGCTTGACCAACAAGGCGGTTGGAAATCTCCTTGAGCGCGCCGATGTTGCCCTTCAGGCCCTGATGTATCAAGGCGCGCATGAGCAGTTCGGCGTAGATTCTCCGCTCCGGATCGGTGGCGCACTCCGTTTCCACCAGTTCGCGGAGCACGTCGACGATGCTGCCCTTCTTCGGCCTGCCCCTCGGGTTTCCGCTCTGCCCTGGCTTCCAGCGCGTTTCCTCTGGCGGCAATGGACGTCCGCGATTCGTCTTGAGGTCCTTCGGTTGCTCCATAAGCTACGGGCGAGCGTTTTCCTCCTCGCATAATTCCGGCTGGAGTCCCAGCAGACTCAGTCGCTCGAGTGCCACGGCAACGAACGGTGGAGACAGTTCCATCGCGTAGCAGATCCGCCTCAGCTTCTCGGCAGCCACGAGTTGCGTGCCGCTCCCGGAGAATGGCTCGAAGCAAATATCTCCTGGTTTCGTGTGTTGCCGCATCGGAATGGCGAACAGTTCTATCGGTTTTTCGGTTGGGTGAACGCTCGGCTCTCCCGGCTTCAGCGTTGGAAAAGACCACACGCTTGGCGGGTAGTCCTCTGAACAGCGCTGCGGCTTCTTTCCCTTTAGCCAACCGAAAAAGCACGGCTCGTGCTGCCACATATACCAAGAGCGCGTCAGGATCGGGCGATCCTTGGCCCAAATAATTTGCTGATGCACGAACGCGCCGTGTTGTTCCCACACGGATTCGAGCAACGCTTGTCGCCGGCTCGCATGCCAGCAATACCACGCGGCGTCCTCGGTGATGGCATTCTCGATCGCCACCTTCACGAATGCATCGTAGAGCGCGTGACCTTTCTCGGGAGAATCAACGTCAGAGTATTTGTCTTTCCAATCCTTGTCGCCAGGATGCTTTCGACCGTGCGATTTCGTCCACTTGTGCGGATGATTCGCTCCGTTGTAATCGACCAGGTACGGCGGATCGGTGGCAAACAAACAGGCGCGCTGGCCGTTCATGAGTAAACGTACATCCGTTTCCGATGTGCTGTCGCCACAAAGCAAACGATGCTTGCCGACGATCCACAGTTGTCCGAGCGCGGTGTTCCACTTTTTCTGCAGTTCGGCGGCGCGATCAATCAGGGACGACGGATCATCCGGGGCCAGTTCGAGCTGGCCTTGGTAGACCTCCTCGAAGCCCGTTCCTGCCAATGCGTCCGCTCGCCCGAACTCCTCGACAATCTTCTGAAGTTCCCGCTCGTCCCAACCGCCGAGAACCGTAGTCTGGTTGTCGGCCAACAAGTAAGCTTCCGCGTCACGATCATTCGCGAAAGCGATGCCTCGGACTACCGGGACAAACCAATCGTCCTTTTCCGCCCGGATGCGGTCGGGCGGATCGCGGCCTTCCAACTTGGCTTTCTGAAGCGATTCCAAGCGTCCGTGGCCGGCGACGAGTCGAGCTGTGCGCTCATCCAAAATCATCGGACTCACGTAGCCGAAGCGACCCATCGAAGCGAGGACCGAATCGATCCTGTGCTTCTTGGGATTGCGCGTGGCGGGTTGAAGCGAGCCGAGAGGTAAGTATTCGACTCGCAGTTGCGAATGTTCCGGGCGCGGCGTTTTGGGCTTCGGCATCGGTGCTGTTGCCTCCAGAACAAAAAGTAACGGATCTGTTCTGTCGCTTCCACGAAATACCGTGGGCAGATTGCAGGGCGAATCGGACCGGTCCGCTGCCGCGCCGAAAAGAGGCGGTGTGTTTCGCGAACGGATCAGACCGCGCTGCTACGGAGGAGCAAGATTTTGGTTCGATTCGCACTTCATCACAACCAAGTTTCTACGCACCTCCATCCGCATTGGGAACCATGCCGTCCATCGCCAGTTCTTCGCCATCGGGAATTTCGCGAAATCACCGGCCTTGTCGAGTGGTGAGCGGGGCAAAACCAATACTTAAACCTCGCTTTATCTGGCACTTAGAGCAATCATCCCTGGACGAAAGGAGGGGGATCATTGGTCCAACATGAGGAACCGAAAATGAGGGCCTCGGGCGAGGCGATTCCGCCCGTGTCAAGCGAAACCTTTGTGGTTCCGGCGAACCCTGGAACTGTCCTATTTGGCACGCTCGCTGAAATCTGGGAGCATGACTATGTTGAGCGCGTTGTCGGCGGCAAGCCGCTGGTGGCGGCGTCGACTCGTGGCAAATACCGGAACCACCTGCACAATCACATCTTGCCCAAATGGGCTTCGACGCCCATCGGCCAGCTTCGCTCCAAGCTGGTGCTCGATTGGTTGCAACAGGAATCGGGGTCGTGGTTCATGATGACCGACCTGCGCAACATCATGAGCGGCATCTTCACCAAGGCCCAAGAGTGGGAGATTCTGCCCGACACGTTTGCCAACCCGATCGCACGAGTAAAGCTGCCGAAGAAATGGCAGGTGTACGAAAAGCGGATTCTCTCGGAACAAGAGACCGTCCGCGTGTTCGATCGTCTTCAAGACCCCAACCGACTCATCTGCGAGATTTGCCTCGGAACCGGCGCGCGCATTTCCGAGGTGACCGGCTTGCAGGTGAAGCACATCAATCTCGACAAGGCGTGCATCCGAATCGAGCAGCGGCATTGGCGCGGTGACATCGACGATCCAAAAACGGAAAGAAGCAAGCGCACGTTGACGTTGGGCAGCTTGGTCGAGCGAATGCGCGATTGGATTGCTGCGTTGCCTGCGTCGTCGCCGGATGCGTGGGTGTTCCCTCAGGACAATCGCAAGAAGCCGATGTGGGATTCCGGTGTGCGCAAGGCTCTGAAGGACGCCGCCAAGCTGGAAAGCTGCGATTTCCCTGGCTTCGGGCTCCACTCCTTGCGCCGCGCCAACATCACGTGGCGACAAGAAGTTGGCGGATCGAGTATCGAGGCGTCGCGCATCGCCGGCCACGCCAGCACCAGGATGACCGAGGAATACACCGTGGTCCAACTGAACCGCCAAGCGGAACTGACCCGGCGCATCCAAGAGAAAGTATTTGGCGTCATCGCCTCGGCGCCGCAGCCGACTGCGGTCGCGCAGAATTGCCTTGCTTTGCCTTCCGTTCAGAGCGATGAATCGACCCTCGAAAGGAGCCACACCATGGCGAAGAAACAAACTGGCAAGCAAGCGAAGCGCAAAAAAGCGCCCGCGATCGAAGTACGTGAAGGAAGCAAGAAAGCGAAAGTGATTCAGATGCTGCAGCGGCCCGACGGCGCAACGCTCGACGGCCTGATGAAAGCAACAGACTGGCAAGCGCACACCGTTCGTGGATTCCTCAGCGCGACCGTCGGCAAGCAACTGGGGTTGAAAGTTGACTCCAGCAAGCGCGACGACGGCCAGCGCGTATACCGCATCGCGTAATTCCCCGCCCGCGTGGGCTGGCGATTCGCCAGCCCACATCATCGATTCGAATCGCCTGTTCTACGCCTGATCTTCCAAATCCACATCGCCAAAACGCGCAATTGGCGTGGACTTGGGCTATGCTAAATGGAGGTCAAGCCTGTTTTATGCCTGTTTATCAGGCATGGCAGGTCCGCCTTGACACGGTAGAGGTCTAGAGTTCGAGTCTCTACAGGCCCACCATTTTTGTTTCAAAGAGATACCGCAGCAGCAATCGCGTGATTTTGGGATGCTGATTTAGTAAGGTAGAGGTCCGAGAGAGTTTTCGATGAGCGACCCTCGCCAACACGTTCACGAGCTGATCGATCAGTTGCCCCCGTCGCAACTCGCCGCCGTCGCCGGGCTGCTCGAGTCCATGCTCGATCCGATGGCCCGCGCAATCAGAAACGCGCCGATCGATGACGAGCCGATCAGTGACGAGGAAGAGCAAGCCGTGGCCCGGTCTAAAGAATGGTTTAAACACCATGAAGGCTGCTCGCTTGAAGATCTCGCCTCCGATATGGGCATCTCCATGAACGAGATTCGTAACGCGAAGGGCTAGGCTTGAAGCGAATCCGTATCTCGGAGGAAGCCCAAGCGGATATCCGCACGATCCCCCAGGCCATCGCCATTAACATTCTCACAGCCATTCACCGATTGGCCGAAACCGGCGCGGGTGACGTGAAGACGCTGCAGGGTCGCGACGGCGAGAAGCGTCTACGCGTCGGCGATTACCGTGTTCGCTTCACGGAAGAAGGCGAGACGCTCCAGGTCCACACCGTCAAGAATCGCAAGGACGCCTACCGCTGATGGGTTACGAAGCCAAGAAGACGGAACACTCCGGACCAAAGCGCGGCAGGGGCGCTTACTGGGGCTATCGTTGGGACGCCAAGAAGGAATCCAATCGCATCCGGCGCGAGAATGCCAAACGGCAAATTCTAGGCGCGCGCGCCGAGGCGAACGAATCATGAAAGGACGTTCCGCACTCTGGCTGCGCAACAAGGCCAAGCGGGGATTTCGCGGCTACCCGATTGCAACGGTCGCCTTTTACGGGCCCAACACGGACCTCGCTACTAAGGTCGTCGCTTCGATCGTGCCCGGCGAGAACTGCGATCCCGATCCGCTGGAACGCTGGGTTTCTCAGAACACCGACGTACGCACCGATTCCAAGATTGGCGAACAGGTCATCTCCTTCCTGCGGGCGAACGGCGCTCGTTCCATCGTGGTGACCGACGGAATCATTGGTTGTCCGCATGAAGAAGGCATCGATTATCCCGATGGTGCCTCTTGTCCAAAGTGTCCGTACTGGGCGGGTCGCGACCGCTTCACTCACGAACGCATTCACTGAGGCCCGATTCGCCGTTCGTGTCGCCGGCCGCGCCGTACACCCGCTCGACGGCAAAAGCTTCCAGCACCAAAACAAATTGATCCGCGATGGTTTGTGGGCTCACGATCATCGTCCTAAAACTTCGCGCGAAGCCGCGGACATGAAGCCGCGTGCACGCAAGAATGACTTCATTTGCACGCAAGGTACGGCCGTGGTCCCGCGATTCGACGTGGAGTTCGTCAGTGGCCTCTGGGCATATCGTCCTTAGAGGTTTTTGTGCAATCCGATGACCGTCCGACTCGCGCGAAAGGTCCTTCGTTTGCAGGCGTTGAAGTTACATGGCGCTACTTAGGGACTGGCAGGAACTGCTCTGGATCGCGGGCGAACTGGCCGCGATCGCCGTTTTCGCCGTGCTTTGTCACGCCGTGATCCTCTTGCTCATCAGACGTCTCGGCCAGCTTAAGCAGACGCGCATGGAGAAGGTCCTGTTTCGCTGCTTCGAGCAGCCGGTGGCATGGCTCGTGCCCCTGGGCGTGATTTGGTGGATCGTTCCTTCCTGGCCTGCCACGCCGGATTTCGCTCTCGAAGCGAACCTGCTGCGTCATCTTGTGCTGCTGGCGATCATCGCGTGTTTCAGTTGGATTCTCTTTGAAATCACACGCGCCGTGGAGGGGTGGATCGCCGATCGCTATCGCTTGGGTGCGGAGGAAACGCTGGCCGCCCGCAAGATTCGCACGCAGATTGTAGTGCTCCGCCGCATTGCAATCATGCTGATTCTGTTCGTCACGGTGGCCGCCGCGCTAATGACGTTTCCCAGTATCTGGCATTTGGGAATGGGCTTGCTGGCCTCGGCGGGACTCGCCGGTTTGGCCGCCGGCGCCGCGGCGCGTCCGATGCTCTCCAATATTTTGGCCGGCATTCAGATCGCCTTCATGGACTTGATTCACGTTGACGACATCGTGTTTGTCGACGGATTGTGGGGACGCATCGAAGAGATCGGCACAACCAACGTTTATATCCGCCTGGGAGATTTGCGCCGGCTGATCGTGCCGCTTTCATTCTTCATCGAGAATTCTTTCCAAGATTGGTCGCGCACGCAAACGGACTTGGCCGGTTTTGTGTTCCTGTACGTGGATTTCACGGCGCCCGTGGAAGACCTACGGCGGGAATTGAGCGCCATCCTGGCGGCCACGCCCTTGTGGAACGGGCGCACGAGCGTCCTGCAGGTAACCAACATTTCCGAACGCACGATCGAATTACGCGCCACGGTGAGCGCCGACGACGCCGAGAAGTGTTGGGATCTCAGTTGTGTGGTCCGCGAGGAGTTGATGGCTTTTCTCAACGAACATCACCCTGAGTGTCTGCCGAGGTTCCGGGCGGAGATACCCAGCGGCAGGTAGTGCAAGAACTTTCATGCACGGGAAACGGCTTGCATTCGCCGGAAGAGGGGCGTCGCGCCTCAAAGTATTGGATTCCGGCGTTTCGCTGATGGCTTTTAACGTGCCCTATGTTCCGTTACTCGAGGGGAATCGCGTGACACAACGAATCGCCGCCGGTTTGGTACTGGCAATGGCTTGGTTCTGCCCTGCGTTCGCACAAAACTCTCACTACGAAGGACAAATCGTCCGGAAGATTCGCTACGATCCCGCGGCCCAGCCGCTCGCCCAAGCCGATCTCGATCGCGTCCAGCAATTGCACACGGGCGACGCTTTGCACCGCTCCGAAGTGGCGGCGGCCATCGACGCTATGTTCGCGACGGGCCGCTACACCGACATTCAGGTGGACGCGAGTGAAACGCCCGCGCGCGACGGCGTGGTGGTGACGTTCCACACGCAGCGGGCAGGGTTTGTCGGCCACGTCGGCGTGGAAGGAAAAATCACCGCGCCGCCGGACCTGGCGACGATCGTGAACACCACAAACTTGGATTTGGGTACGCCGTTCCGCCCCGAGGCGCTGGACGGCATCCAGAAAGACCTGGAACAACTCTTCCGCGCCAATGGTCTTTACGGCGCGAACGTGCACTTGGAGACGCACGAAGATCCTGCCACGCAGGGCGTCGACCTAACAATCGTAGTGAAGCCCGGGAAGCGCGCGCGCTACGAAGAGCCGGTGATCGAGGGCGACACCAAACTTTCCGAGTCCGCGATCTTCAAAGCCACCGGATGGCGCTGGCCGATCATTCATCGGTGGCGCGAGGTGTCGGCGCAATTGACGCAAAAGGGTGTCGACGGCGTGGAGCGAAAGCTGGAATCGCAGGATCGCTTGAGCGAGACGACCACGCTGAAGTCGCTCGATTACGATTCGGAAACGCGCCGCGTGCAGCCGACGCTGCAAATCGACGCAGGCCCGAAGATCGAAGTGAAAACGACGGAAGCGAAAGTTTCCAAGCGCCTGCTGAAGCGCTATGTGCCGATTTATCTCGAAGGCTCGGTCGACCGCGACCTGGAGGTGGAAGGCGCGCGCAACTTACGCGACCATTTTCAGTCGAAGGGATACAGCGATGTGGATGTGAGTTTCCGGGAGCTCCCCGCGGAGAACGACGAGCGCACCATCGAGTACGCGATCGCGCGCGGGCCGAAACTGAGACTCACGCACCTCGAGATTCAAGGCGCTACCAAGTTCCCGCAGGATGAGCTTCGCGACCGCATGTTTCTCCGCGCCAGCTCCTTCCGCTATCGCGGCGGGCGCTATAGCGAAGGCTTTCTTAAGCGCGACGAGGAAAACATCGCGAGCTACTACCGCGATCACGGATATCGCGACGTGACCGTGAAGTCGACCTCCGAGCGCGGCTACAAGGGAAAGTCCGGCGATCTGGCGTTGACGATTCACATCGCCGAAGGCGCGCTGTGGACGGTCGAGAATCTCGACATCGCCGGTTTGGACTCCGCGATTCAAGATCACGTGCAGGCCGAGCTGAAATCGACAGCCGGCAAGCCGTACAGCGATCTGCGCGTGGCGCAGGATCGCGCGGCCATCCTGAACGCTTGCCACGACCAAGGGTTTCTGCACGCAGTTTTCAACTACGGCGCCGCGCCGGCCGGAGAACATCGCGTGAATTTGCACTATGTCGTGACGATGGGCCATCAGGAGTTCGTGCGCGCGGTGGTGGTCACGGGATTACGGCACGCGAAACCGAAACTGGCAACGCAGGATATCCAACTGAACGCCGGCGACCCAATCTCGCTGCCCAAGATTCGCGATTCCCAGCACGACCTGTACGGCCGCGGCATTTTCGCCAACGTCAACACCGCGATTCAGAACCACGACGGCGACGAACGGCAGAAAAACGTGCTGTTCGATTTCACGGAGTCGCATCGCTACAGCTTGACGGTGGGAGTGGGCGCGGAAATCGCGCGGCTCGGCGCGACGGCAGCCAACATCAATGCGCCGCAGCAGAACACCGGATTCACTCCGCTGGTGGAAGCGAATCTGAGCCGCCTGGATTGCTTCGGCTTGGCGCAGACCGCCACCGTGAGTACGCGCCTCTCCACGCTCGAACAACGCGGGTCGCTGACCTACGAGATCCCGCGCGCCTTTGAAGTGACCAACGGCATCCTGACCATCTCGACGCTCTACGATGTGAATCGCGACGTGCTGACGTTCGCCTCGCGGCGCGAAGAAGCGTCGCTGCAATGGCAGCAAAAATTCTCCAGCAAGTCGCGTCTCCAGGGGCGGTTCGCTTTCCGCCGCGTCAGTACGACCGACGTGGTGATCCCGTCGCTCTTGGTTCCGCAACTGCTGCAACCGGTGCGCATCGGAATCGTCTCCGGAACGTATTTCCAGGATCATCGCGACAATCCCAGCGATCCGCATTCCGGCTTTTACAACACCGTGGATGCGGGAATCGCCAACGGCATTTTCGGCTCGCAGCGCAACTTCGGGCGAATCCTCGGAAGAAACTCAACCTATCACCGCCTCTCGAAGAATCTGATTTTGGCGCGCCAAACCACCATCGGGCTGATCAAGCCCTTCCATACGCCCACGAACTTCACGGAAAGCGAAGCGATTCCACTTCCGGAGCGTTTCTTCGGCGGCGGCAGTCTTTCCGATCGGGCGTTTCCGGAAAATCAAGCGGGCCCGCGCGACATTGGAACGCCCGCGGGTCCCGGTGCGACGGCCACCGATCCGACGGGATTTCCGCTGGGCGGCAACGCGGAGTTTTTCAATAACGTGGAGCTGCGATTTCCGCTGATTGGCGACAACATCGGCGGTGTGCTTTTCTGGGATGCCGGCAACGTCTACGACACCATCAGCGACATCTCCTTTCGTTTTCACCAGCGCAATCCGCGCGATTTCGATTACATGGTCCACTCGGTGGGCTTCGGCTTGCGTTACCGGACGCCCGTGGGACCGATCCGCGCAGATTTCGCGTACAGCATCAATCCGCCGCGCTATGTGGGTTTCAGCGGAACACTGCAACAGCTTCTGGCCTGCAATCCGAATTTGCCGTCGAGCGCGTTGCCTTCGGTGTGCATGCCCTCCATGCAGGGCGTAAGCCATTTTCAATTCTTCTTTTCAATTGGACAAACATTTTAAGCTCATGGCGACGCGCCCCCAACTCGTGATCTTTTTTCTGGCCGCCGCCACTGTGTGTTTCAGCGCCGCGGCGGAAATCATCGACCGCGTCGCGGTGGTGGTGGGCCAAGACGTCATCAAGTGGAGCGACATCGACCGCGACATTCGCGTCACCGATTTCCTGAACGAAGCGGCGCTCGATTTCGGCGCGAGCGCGCGCAAGCAATCCGCCAGCCGCCTGATCGACCAAGCGCTGATTCGCCAGCAGATTCGCTCGGGTGAGTATCCACCGGCGTCGCTCGACGATGCCGGACGCCTGCTGGCGTCGCTGCGGAGCGATCGCTTCCATAGCGACGCCGCGTACCATGCGGCTCTCTCACGTTATGGGATCACAGAAGAGGAATTGCGCGACGCCCTGCTCTGGCAACTCACGGTTTTGCGTTTCATCGAGGCGCGCTTTCATCCCGAAACGCCGGCGAGCGATGGAAATCAGCGGAACACACAGGTCGACGAAATGCTGAACGACTGGCTGCAACAAAGCCGGAAGGATGCGCGCATCGTGTATCCGGACAAGTCACTCCAATGAAAACCGCACTCAAAATCATCGCTCTTGTGGCGGCGCTGGCGATCGCCGCCGTCATCGCCGCGTATTTCGCCGTGCGCACGCCGTGGTTTCAGGATTACGGGCGAGCCAAAGTCATCACAGGAATTGAAAAGTCCACGGGCGGGCGTGTCGATCTGCACGGCTTGCAACTCGACTTGGCGACGCTGACCATCCGTCTCGATGGCTTGACGATTCATGGGACCGAACCGTCCGGCCAGCCGCCGTTATTGTGGATTCGTTCGGGCGTCGCGCGATTGCAATGGTCGACGGGCGGCATGTTCGGCGGTGTTCTCGACTTGAAGTCGCTGCGCGTGGAAGATCCTGAAGTCAACGTGATAGTTTTTCCCGACGGCCACAACAATATCCCCACGCCCGCGAATCCTACGGCGCCATCGACATCGCCGAAGACGATTCTCAATCTGGTGTCTCACGACATCGATATTCGCGACGGAAAGCTGCAACTCGTCGAGCAACAAATGTCTTTCAGCATTCACGGACAGAACCTGCGCGCGGCCGTCGCATACAATCCGCAAGCGAGACGCTACGACGGCGAGATTTCCCTCGATCCCATTTCCGTGAACTCCGCACACCGCCTCCCGGTGCGTGCCAGGATCGCGATTCCGCTGACACTGGGAAAGAACGGCGCGCAAATCTCCAATGCGCGGATCGAAACACCCTCGTCCCTGGCGATCGTAAACGCGCGCCTGGAGAGCGTCAGCCCGCCGGCGATCACAGGCGGTTTCAGCGTTCATTTGTCACTCGAGGAAATGCAGCGCGCTTTCGATGTGGGCGTTCATCCCGGGAAGAACACACCGCAGTTTCTCGATGCGGCGGCGGGAATTCAGATGAACGGTGGCGAGATTCAAGTGCAGAACTCGCGCCTTACGCTGGGCGATAGTTTTCTGAACGTCGACAAGATCGTCGTTGGAACCGTCGAGCACGGCCCCGCAGACATTCATGGCCGCCTGGCGCTCGCCGAATTGGCCCGGCTCTTGCGCATTCCCGACGATCCGCGCGGCGTGCTCACACTTGCCGGCAACGTGACATTTCAGAGTGCTGACGATTACGTGATCACGGGCGACGCCGAGTCGAGCGACTTATCGTTTCAACCGGGCGATTCGCGCGTGGCGGTCTCCCACATCCACGTTCCCGTGCGGATCGATCCACAAACGATCGAGGCGAAAGGCCTGCGTGTCGCGATGCTCGGCGGCGAAGCCGACTTCGACGCGCGATTGGAGCACTTCGCCAAACTCTCGCTCTCGGGAAAACTGCGCGGCTTCCGCGTACAAACGGTGGCGGCGCAACTTCTCGGCAAGCGCACCGGCTACGACGGCACGGTCGGCGGCACTTTCGAAGCACATGGAAACGTGAAGTCCACAACTCCGGACGCGTTGCGCGCGCAACTGCACTTGGGCGTCGCGCCCACCGGCGACGGAATCCCGCTGCGCGGCGAAATGAACGCCGGCGTGCGCGGGCCGTTCGCGGCTCCGCAAGTCACCGGCAACGTGAGTCTCGCGAGCTTGGCGATCGGCGGGCGATCATTCGATCGCGTGGGCGCGGACTTCGAGCTTTCGCCGTCGCACGCTGAAATTCGAAACGGCGTGATCACCGGAAAATCGGTGGAAGCGCGTTTCTCCGCGTCAGCGAACCTTCACCACTGGAGTCCCGCGCCGAGCGACGCGATCGCCGCAACGGCCACGATTCCGCGCGCCGATCTGGCCGACGTTCTGGCGTTGGCCGATGAAACGCAAGTTCCGGCGCGCGGCGTTCTGGCCGCCGAATTGTACATCACCGGCACGTACGGCAATCCGCTGGGCAATGCGCAGTTCACCGTGTCGAAGGGCGTCATCGACGGCCAACCCTTCGACCAACTCGCGGCGGCGGCTACGCTCACCGATCAGCTCGTCACGCTGAAGTCTGCTCACGCGACCCTGGGCGCCGCGGCGATCGACGCGCAGGGATCGTTTTCTCACCCACGGGACTCTTTCACGACGGGCCGCTTGCAATTACATTCCGCCAGCAACGAGATTGCTCTGAAACAAATCAAGGCGCTGGAAGACCGCCGCGCGAATCTTGATGGCACGGCCGTGCTGCGCGGCGACATTGCAGCGGACGTGCGCCAGTCGAACGGAGAAACCGAATTCAGCGTCACCAACGCTAGTGCCGATGTGCGGGCCAACGACATCCACGACCAGACCGAGCACTACGGAAACATTACCGCGACCGCTCGCACGTCTGGATCGCAACCGGGATCGCAACTCGTTACCACCATCGACTCGGACTTTGCGAAGTCGCGAATCCACATGACCGCGCAAACTCAATTGACTCGTGAGTATCCGACCACATGGCAGGCGTCGGTGGAAAACTTGCCCATCCAGGACGCCGCGCGGCTCGCCGGCTGGGATCAGCACGACCAGGGTCTGCTCTCGGCCACCGCGCACGCCAGCGGAACACTGCGCAATCCCTCGGGCGAAGCGAATTTCCGCATCACGCATGCCGTGATCTCCGATGAAGCGATCGACAGCATGACCGGCTCCGCGCAATACACGCATGACACCGTTACGCTTTCCTCGCTCGACGTTTCCGCTCCCGCGGGACGGATTCAGGCCCACGGCTCGGTGACGCATAACGGATTCGATTTCGACAACGAGCGCGCCGAAATGCATATCGAGACTGCCGGCCTCGATTTACGCCGCGTGGAAAATATCACCCGGCGCGAGCCCGGCGTTGCCGGATCGTTACATGCCACCGCGGACATGGCGGTGGCGCTGCGCCGCGAGCCAGGAAAGCTGGAAGTCCGGCCATCGCGCGCCGAATTCGACGGCGGCATTTCCGCTCTTCAAGCGAACAACCATCCATTGGGAAATCTGACGGTTGCGGGACACACCGCCGGCACGGCGCTGACAATGAAAGTGGATTCCGACTTGGGCAAGAGCGCGATTCACGGTAACGGCCGCGTAAATCTCTCCGGCGATTATCAAACCGATGCGACGCTCACATTCGACAACGTCACCTACTCCGGTTTCAAGGACTTTTTCGGCGGCGACACGCTATTCGCGCGCGACTTCGACGCGTTAGCGGAGGGACGGGTACATGTGTCCGGTCCGGCACTGGAGCCGGAAAAGATGACGGGTGAGTTCACGCTGAATCGCGCGCAAGTCATGACCAACCGCGTGGCGCGGGGATCGCAAAACGTTAGCCGAAGTCCCGTGCTGCAAAATGACGGACCCATCGTCGCCAAGCTCGACCATTCCGTGCTGCGCATCGAACGCGCGCACATCACCGGCCGCTTCACCGATCTCGCGGCGTCGGGGACCGTGGCGCTCAATCAACCGCGCACGCTGAACCTCACGCTGCAAGGCACCGCCGACCTGAAACCGGTCAACGATATTTATCCCGACCTCTACGCGGGCGGCGTCATCACGCTCGACTCAACGGTGCGCGGCGCGCCGGACTCGCCCAACATCCAAGGAAAAATCGATTTGAAGAATGTTTCGCTCAGCATCCCGGATCAATCCAATGGGATCGACTACGCCAACGGAGAAATCGTGCTGAGTGGCCATAGTGCGAGCATTCAGTCGCTCACCGCTGGATCGGGCGGGGGAAAAGTCACCGTGACCGGCTCGGCGAGTTACGTCAACGGGTCGCTTCAGCCGGATTTCAAGGCCGCGATCAGTCACGTGCGAGTTCGTTACAGCGGCGCGTCGCTGACCGGCAGCGGGTCGGTGCAACTGACCGGAACCGCGGCGCGCAGCGCCATCACCGGCAACATTTCCATCGAGAAGGTGGCCTACAATTCGCAGAGCGACGTGGGATCGATTCTCGCGCAGGCATTTGGTTCGACGCCCAAGGAAATCACCGAGCCTACGACGGCGGAGGGATTTCTCGGCAATTGCCATCTCAATGTCGGTATCAAGACGCAATCCGACACGCGCTATCGCACCTCGCTGGCGCAGGACTTGGCGGGAACCGCCGCGGTCACGCTGCGAGGCACGCTCTTACAACCGGGAATGACGGGCCGCGCCAACATTATCAGCGGAAGCATGGTCTTTTTCGGTCACACCTACACGGTGAACCGCGGCTCGGTTTCTTTCTATCGCACCGATCGAATTGAGCCGGAGCTCGACCTTCAGTTGCAAACCGTAGCCGACAGCGTGAAGGTCACGGTCGGTTTCTCTGGTCCCATCGACAATTTGAAAATGTCCTACAGCTCCGATCCGCCGCTGCAGTTTTCCGACCTCACGGCGCTCTTGACCACGAACGCGACGCCAAACGACGCCACCATCGCCGCGCACACGCCCCAGGCTCCCGCGCAAACCACGGCGCAAATGGGCGAATCGGCGGTGCTCGGCCAGGCCATCGCGAATCCCGCAGCCAGCCGCTTACAGCGAGTCTTCGGCGTCACGCAATTCAAGGTGGATCCGTCGTTCACCAACGGCAGCACGCTGCCTTCGGCGCGCGTCACGTTTCAACAGCAAATCAACGGCGCGATCACTTTCACCTACACGGAAGATCTTTCGCAGGCGAACTCGGAGCTGGTGCGCGTAGAGTGGGCCATCAATCCGCGTTTCTCGGCGGTCGCTACGCGCGATGAATACGGGATCTTCGGCGTAAATTTCGTTTACAAAAAGCAATTTCGCTAAACCGAGCGATCAGGAGCTTGCCTCCCCCGGTTGGCCTCAGCCAATAAGGGTCTTGACTCGATTCCCGTTCTGGCGTTAGAAAAAATAGGAAACCCTTTTTCGGAGCGCGCCATGACTCTAGGAGTACCCGAGAGCCTGCCACTCTCTCTGACGGAGTACGACTGCCCGAATTGCAAGAAAGTTTATTGCCGAGCGTTTGACGGCAAGGAAGTCCATTGCCGCGCTTGCGGCGCTACTCTCGTGCCCAGGGATTCTCCCCAACTGAGCAAGAAGAAATCCGCCGGATCATAGGAAGGTTCACGCCAAGCTTCACCCCGGCAATGCATCAGCGAGAGGCCGCAAGGAATCTCCTGAAGAGCGCGAAGCACGGCTACTAGGGCGTGTTCACGCTATTAAACAATAGTGTGAACACGCCTAGGCTTCCTGAGAGGCTGTCGCCTCTAGTGGACCGCTAGCGCTACCGCTGCCGTCGCAGTGCCCCCGACGTTCAGCGTCAACGGTTGATCGCCGGCCGAGAGTCCTACCGGCACCACGAAGTTGACCTGAAATAATCCAGCGAATCCCGGCGCCAGACCGGAGAAACTCACTTGGGCGTTGGTTCCTCCTACCGTGATCGTGGTATTCCCACTGGTATTGATCAATGTCCCGATCGGCGCCAGTTGTCCGCTGGCGATCGATCCGTTCACCGATCCCATGCCCGTGGCGTACAACGATAGGTTGTCGCCCGCCTTAGCTGGATTGCTCGCGGTGATCTGCGCGCCTGTGGTGCTCAAAATGGCGGCCCGCCCGTTCGCCATAAAGATCCCGGGATCTGTCGCGCGCAGCGAGAGCGTTGAAGGCGCGCCCGTCACGCCATTCGCAGTCACCTGCACCGTTGTGGAGGATTTTCCATTCAGCTCGAAAGGCACCTGAATGTTGATCTGGTTGCTGCCGGCAAAGAAGAGAGGCGCGGCTTGACCATCGAACGTAACGGAGACACCTCCCAAGGCCTTGGGCAAGAATCCGCCGGAAGCGGTAGCGTTCACTCCCGCCGAAGGACCGAGATTGACGCCGAACGCCGATGCAATCTCGCCCGGCGCAACCGACACCGACGCGAAACTCGCTCCGTTCACGATCCCGCCCACATTCACGGTCGGCAACGCGACGCTCACTCCAAGAGTCACCGTGATGACTTGCGACGCCGCGCCGGGCACGTTCACCGTAACGGTTCCCGTGTAAGTCCCGGCAGCTATCCCAGAGCCATTCGCGGTTATCGTCAACGTAGCCGGAGTGGTGCTCGACGTCGACGACACTGACAACCAGTTCCCGCCGGAACTGGCGCTGGCGGAAGTTGTGAAGCTCAGTTGCGCGCCGCCGCTGCTGGTTACTCCCACCGTCGTAGAAGATTGCAGCGACGTGCTGGGCGACACCGATAGCGACACGCTGTTGCTTCCCAGCGAAAGGCTGCCGCTTCCGGAAGCCTGCACGTTGAGCGTCACCGGCACCGAGACCGGCGAGTTGGAGGCCGTCGCATCCGTGATGGTGACCGTGCCGTTATAAGTACCCGCCGATAGACCACCGGCATTCGCAGTGACGGTAGCCGTGGCACTGCCCCCAACGCCAATCCCAGTGTTCATCGAAGCACTCAACCAGCCGCCACCGTTCGATGTTGCGGCCGAAGCGCTGGCGGTGATGCTTCCGGTCCCGCTGTTGTTAACCGTCAGTGTTGTGGACACGGTTGAGCCGGTCGACGCGGATGCGTTGAACGATACCGATCCGGGGCTTATTGTAAGCATCGGTCCGGAAGCTGACCCAGAGACGTTCAGCGTGACGTTAGCGCTGGCGGAAGCCGCGCCCGGTCCCGTAGCGGTAATCACTCCGGTGTAGGTGCCAGCCGCCAGCGAGGCATTCTGGAATGTCGCCTGCGCGTTCCAACTCATGCTCGCCGACGCGGAGGCTTGCGGCGCGCTCAAAGTGAGCCAGTTGCCGCCCGTCGTGGTCACAGTTAAGGTCGGTGCAGCAGCGGCGCCGCCTTGCGCCGTCACCGTGATGACCTGGCCGTTGGCGTTGGCGCCCACCGTGGCGTTCGCTTGAACCGACGACGGCCCGATCATATAGGAAACGCCAGGAACCAACACTTGCAGTTGAACCGATACATTGGCCGATCCCGCGCCGGTGGCTGAAATCGTAAGCTGTCCTGAGTAGTTGCCGGCCGGCAGGTTCTGACTGTTCACTTGCGCCGTGACCATCGTCGACGTGGTTCCGGCCGACATGGAAGCACTGAGCCAGTTACCGCCCGTGCTGGTCGTAGCGCTCACCGTTGGACTCACGAGCGTCGCGGAACCACTCGCTGTCGCACTGAACGATTGTGACGCCGGATTGCTGCCCAGCGTCGCGGTGAAGGAAAGACTGGTGGCTCCGGAAATCATAGTCGCAGCACTTGATGGTGCTGCGAGAACAACGATTGCGAGGGCCAGCGAGATCAAGAACGTCTTGCGCACGTAAATTGGAATCATGGTATTCTCCTCGTCCTTTTTGGTGAGGCCATCGTGGGAAGCGCCGGCTGACGGCGCCGTGAGACGAAGAGCGCAATTTGACGCAGAGCCGCGACCGGCGATTCGCCGCAGTGTAAGCGGCCTGCCCGGTTTCCCAAAGGTTGCCTCGTAATCAATTTGAAAAGCACACTGTGTTCCCGGTCACCGCGCGGTTGGTGATACTTTGAGCGTAACGTCGTCTCTATGAAAATGTCACTGGCGCATTGGTCCTTAAGGCCATCGTTCAAATGAGCTTAGGAAAACTACCGAAAAATGGCTGGAAAACTCGTGGCGAGGCTAGGTGAATTCGCGCAAATCGCCGCCGATTTTGAAAGACAGAATCGCTGCTGAGTTTGACGCTCTACAGGCGCGCGATAGCTAGCGATGCGCACCCGGCGTAGGCTGACTTCTAGCATCTTGGCTCGGCTCCTGTGCTGGGCTGCCGCCTCTTCCAATGCGGTACAACTCAGCATGCCGGTCGTCAAAGCATCCGGTTGGCAGGAGTTTCACCATAAACCGCTCGATCGCCGGCTCGCCGCATGCGGCGTAGCCGACGTAGTTCTCCCAAGGTATCGGTTGCGTCCTCAGCGTGATCGCTTCCAACGCCTGGATATCGCGGCTGCTGGGCTGGCCTTCGCCGCGATCTTCGAATCCGTCTTCCACCGGCTGCTGTGATTTCAAGAATGCTCGCACTCGGGTCCAATCCTGTGCGATCACCGCCGTGCGGATCGACGCGGGAAGAGTCGCCAAGTGCGCTTCTTCGTCCGCCGCTTCGTAGTTGTGAAATTGCGGCGTGTAGGAACGCAAATAGACGAGCGGCGGGCGCGGACCATTCCATCGGTCGCCCAGGCGATCGAGCACTTCGTAGGAAATCGTTGTGCACAGCGTCTCGATGACCGCCGTGGTTCGCCGCGGATTCAGCATCACGTGACCTAATTCGTGGCCCATCTGATACGCAAATTGGTCGTATTGCGATCCGAGCGTGGTGATGCGAACGTGGATCGCGCGCGGCTCGGCCTCGTTGTCAAGGGAAGTCAGTGGCATCGGACCGCCGTACTCGACGACGATCGGCAACGGCAACGGCGGAGCTTCGCCGTGAAACATCTCCTGGATCACCGCCCAAACTTCGTCGGCGACAAACTGAAGTGTGCGGTGCAGCCCCGGCTCGGTCCAAGACGATTCATCCAAAACCGGAGTTTGCGCGGCAGCACTGGGTGTGTACGACAGGAAAAGCAGGAATATGCAGGCGGACGCGAGTGTACGCACAAGTCCCTCCATGCGACGAAAGGCTGTCGACGAAGGGCTTGCACTTGAAATGGTACGAAAGCTGCCAGTGAACGGTCTATTCCATTCTGACCATCGCACAAATGGACTAATTCGCGTTTTAAGAAGCGACCGTTGGGGAGCGAGATTGTCCGCCTCAGGATTGCGCCGCGTCGACTACGACCCTGCAGCGTGATTCCTCTTGACAACGCCGCGGCCTTCACCTTACTCTCTGACCAAGCGTGAAAGCGTTTTCATAGAGGGGGTTTGGGATGCGAATCAAAGCACTGACAGTCTTGCTGGTTCTCTCTTCCTGCGCCGTGTTCAGCGCGACAGTGTTCGGGCAAGAGTTCCGCGGCGGAATCAGCGGCAGCGTTACGGATTCCAGCGGCGCGGCTGTGCCAAAAGTCAAAGTGGTCGCCACGGAAGTGAAGACCGGCGTGAAATCGTCGGCCGTCTCGGAAAGCTCCGGCGGGTACACCATCCCTTATCTCATACCCGGCGAGTACGAAGTCACCGCCGAGGCCTCGGGATTCAAGCGATTCGTCCGCACCGGGATCACGCTCAGCACCGGCGAACACCCGGTCATCGATATCCGGATGGAGGTTGGCGCGGTCACCGAGTCTGTGACCGTCCACGCGGAGACGCCGTTGCTGGTGTCGGGCAACGCCTCGGTGGGGCAAATTATCACCACGGCCGAGGTGGAGGACTTTCCGGTGAACGGACGTACGCCGGCAATGCTGGCGAATCTCGCGTTCGGTGTGGTTTCGACGTTCGAGCCCGGACCGGTGCGTCCGTTCGACAATGGCGCGCCCAATGCGATTAGCGTGGGCGGCTCGCCTTCGGGAACCAGCGAAATGCTGTTCAATGGCGCGCCCAACGGTGGATTCCAAAACCAAATGGCGTACAGCCCGCCGCAGGATGCGGTGATGGAGGTTCGCATCAGCACCTTCGAAGTGGACGCCGCGCAGGGACACACCGATGGCGGCTCGGTCAATGTGGTGAGCCGCGGCGGTACGAACCAGTTCCACGGGTCGGCGTACGACTTCAATCAGTCGTCGGTGATGGACGCCAACGGGTTCTTCAACAACTTGCATGGAGTGCCGCGTCCGGCGTATCACTACAACCAGTTCGGCATGTCGGCGGGAGGTCCGGTTTGGATTCCGAAAGTGTTCAACGGCCGCAATAAGGTCTTTTGGTTTTTCGCCTACGAAGGCCTACGCGACGCCGATCCGGCGACTTCGCCTCTGGAAACCGGGAGCCCGGTGAACTACGCCACAGTCCCAACCGCGGCGGAACGCAAGGGCGACTTTTCCGCTCTGCTGGGGCTCGGATCGTCCTATCAGTTGTACGACCCATCCACGGGAGTCGCCACGACCTCGGGCAGTACGACCACCATCACGCGCCAGCCGTTCCCGAATAACATCATTCCAGCAGGACGCCTGGACAAGATCGCCCAGAGCTACTTGCAGTTCTTTCCGCAGCCGAATGCCCCGGGCCAAGCCAACGGCTTCCGCAACTACATCGTCAACGCCACCGACAAGGATACTTACGACAACGAATTCGGCCGCCTCGATTTCAACATCAGCGATCGTCAGCGCTTGTCGGTGAACGCTTGGCACAATTATCGCGCCCAAGACAAGAACAACTATTTCGGCAACATCGCCACCGGCACGTTCCTTTATCGCATCAACCAAGGATTCGGCCTGGACGATGTGTACACGATCACGCCGCGGACGGTGATGGACGTTCACGCCAATTGGACTCGTTACATGGAGAACCGCGGTATGCCCAGCGACGGTTTCAATCCGGCGACGCTGGGTTTCCCGTCCTACGTCGCGGGAACTTCCGAAGGCCTGCAACTGCCGGCGATCACGTTTACCAGCACCAGCGTCGTTTCGGGCAGCCAGAACAGTTTTCAATCGCTCTCCGGGAACGGCGACGGCGCCCAAGCCTACGACAGTTACCAGATCTTCGGCGACGTCACCATGATCCGAGGCAACCACGTGTTGAAGGCGGGCGGCGACGCGCGCGAGTATCGCTGGAGCGCGTTCACGCAAGGCAACTCCGCGGGCGCTTACACGTTCGGGTCCTCGACGGCGTCCAACAACTTCACCAACGGCCCGACGGCATCCACCGGGGTGGCGCCCTTGGGTGGAGACTTCGCGGCGTTTCTATTGGGTCAGCCGAGCAGCGGAAGCTTCGACCTCAACACGCAGAGCACGTCGAAGTCAAAATACTTCGCAATGTTCCTGCAGGATGACTGGCGCATGAGGCCGAATCTCACGATCAACCTGGGCCTTCGTTGGGAGCACGAAACCCCGACGAGCGAGCGGTTCAATCGCGCCGTCGACGGCTTCGATCCCACGGCAGTGAACTCGATTTCAGCGGCCGCTGCCGCTGCGTACGCCAAAACACCTAATGCATTGCTTCCCGCCAGCCAGTTCACGGCTCTCGGCGGCCCAACCTTCGCCTCGGCCAGCAATCCGAACCTGTACAGCACGGCCGTTTCGCTCATCAGTCCGCACGTCGGCTTGGCTTGGACTCCCGCCAAGCTCAAAAAGACCGTGATTCGAGGTGGATTTGGAGTCTTCATCGCGCCGATCGAGATTCTCGGCAACGGACAAACGGCCAGCGCGGTCAGCCTCAATCAACAAGGCTTTAGTCAAACCACTTCCTACGTGGCCACCAATAACAATTTCCAGACGCCCGCCAATGCGGTTGGCTGGGACGATCCATTCCCCACGATTTTCCGTCCGGTTGGATCGTCGAATGGACCGAGCACGTATCTGGGTCAAGCCCTCGCTTTTTACACGCCCCAGGCGATGAACTCCTACTCGATGCGCTGGAACTTCGGAATACAGCGCGAGCTGCCTGGCCAGATCGTGGTGGAAGTCGCCTACATCGGCAATCACGCGGTCCATTTGCCGATCACTGGAATCCAACTGAATTACGTCCCGCGGAAGTATCTCAGCAACACGCCGTACGATTCGACGAATGTGACTCTGCTGCAGGGTTCGGTAACGAATCCACTCGTGGGTTTGCTGCCGAACGGCGGCAGTCTCAACGGAAAAACGGTGGCCCTCGATCAGATTCTGACACCGTATCCGCAATATCCCCTCGGAACCGGAACCTCCAGCGGTTTGCAAGAGCAAGGCCCGGGAGCAGGAGAGTCTTATTACCACAGCCTGAACGTGCGTGTTCAGAAGCGATTCACCAACGGGCTGGTGCTGCTGAGCAACTTCGTGTACGACCGCCTCACCGAACGCGTCTCGTACTTGAACGACTCCGATTCCGCGCCCGAGAAACGCATTGGCTCCGATTCCCGCCCCTTGCGCGAGGTTCTGGCACTGACCTACAAAATTCCGGCTCCGTACAACAGCCGCTGGGCCAAGTCCGTCTTCGGCGGATGGGCGATCAACTCGCTGGCCACTTTCCAATCGGGACCGGTGATCGGCTGGGGAAATCTCAACTATCTTGGCGGCCCGCTGAACTACAACGCGCATCAACCGAACGGCACGGCATTCGACATCAGCCAGTTCACCAACTCCGTGAACGTTCCAACCGGTCAGAAAGCGCCGAATCAACCGACGCTGAACATCCGCGCGTTCGATACGCAGTTCAACGATCTGCGCCGCGATCCCACCAAGCAGTGGGACGCGTCCCTGCTGAAAGACATTCACTTCGGCGAACAGCGTTACCTGCAACTCCGCTTTGAGGCTTTCAACGTCACCAATCGCGTGGGCTTCGGCGCGCCCAGCACCACGGCGACGTCGACGAGTTTCGGGCAGATCACCACGCAGGCCAGCACGCCTCGCCGTTTGCAGATCGGCGCGCGGTTGGTTTGGTAACGGAGAATTCCGGGAATCGATCTACGGCAATGCGTCGCGTTTCAGGATCGCGCGATACAACACCTCGGCGCCGTTGGCGACGTCCTGCCAATCGCTGCGCTCGGCGGGCGAGTGGCTGATGCCGCCGATGCTGGGAATGAAGATCATGCCGATCGGTGCATAGTGCGCCACCGATTGCGCGTCGTGTCCCGCGCCGCTGGGCATCGACATGGTTGAAAATCCGGCCTCCGACGCCGACTCTTGAATCATGCGCCGCAACGACGGGTCGGTGAGTGCCGGCGCATCTTCACTGAGTGGCGCACACGCGATCTTCACGCCTTCCTCTTGTTCGATGCGCTTCAAGCCATCCATCACGCGACCCGCGATGCGGTTCACTTTCGCCATGTCGAGGTCGCGGATCTCGATTGGAAATTCAGCGCGACCCGGCACGATGTTGCGCGCGCCCGGCTCGGCGTGCATGTATCCAACCGTACCGACTTGCGTACCCGACTCGGCGCGGACTTCTTGCCGCACCAGCAACGCCGCGCGCGATGCGGCGAGCAACGCGTCGTGACGATCGGGCATGGGCGTGGTGCCGGCGTGATTCGCAAATCCCGTAACGTTGCACGTCCAGCGGCGGATGCCGACGATACCTTCCACCACGCCGATTTGTTTCTTCTCGCGTTCCAAACGTCCGCCTTGTTCGATGTGCAACTCGAAGTACGCGGCGACATCGCCCTTCTTGCGAATCGCGTCACCGATCCGCGCGGGATCCTGACCGTAACGGCGTAACCATTCCCCCTGCGTGATTCCCTGCTCGTCCTTGCGATCCAACTCGCCGGGATCGAGCAATCCCGCCGATGCGCGACTACCGAATAGTCCTTTGCCGAAGTGATGGCCCTCCTCATCGGTCCACACGACCACTTCAAGGGGATGGCGCGTGCTCACGCCCGCGTCGTTCATGGCGCGGATTACTTCAATCGCGCCCATGCTGCCGACGTCGCCATCGAAATTTCCTCCGTGCGGAACGGAATCGGTGTGGGAACCGAACAGGATTACCGGTAGTTGCTCGCGACCGTCGCGGGGTCCATGCACGTTCCCGGCGGGATCGACCGTCACCGTGAGTCCCGCGTCGCGCATGAGCCGCTTGACGTACTCGAGTCCCGCGAGGTCGGCGTCGGAAAATCCGATGCGACTCACGCCGCCATCGGGATTACGCCCGAACTTCGACAATTCCTCGAGCGTCGAGCGCAGACGGTCGCGCTGAATCGGTGTTGCAGCGAGCAAGGCCAGCAGGAATAATTTCGTGAGCATAGAATCTCCGTCTGTGGAAGGATACCATCATGAAACAACTCGCCTCGATCGCCATCACTGTGTGCGCAACTCTTGCTTCTGCTCAAAACCTATCGGTGAAGTGGGAGGAACTCACCGCCGCCGACTTTCAGCAAGCCATGCAGAAGGCGCAGGACACCTGCGTGCTTCCCTTCGGCATCATCGAAAAACATGGACCACATTTGCCGCTGGGCACGGACCTAATCAATGTCCGCTACGCGTCCGTGCATGGCGCGCAGCAGGAATATGCGATCGTTTTTCCGGAGTACTACTTCGGACAAATCTTCGAGGCGAAGCACGAACCGGGAACCATGGCATACAGCGCCAAGATGCAACTCGAGCTGCTGCAGGAAACCACCGACGAAATGGGCCGCAATGGATGCAAGAAGATCGTGATTGTGAACGGGCACGGAGGAAACAACCATCTCCTTCCGTTTTTCGCACAAGCACAGATGGTCACGCCGCACGACTACGTGGTGTACGTCTTCAATCGCGGGGCGTATCCTCCGGGCCGTCCGCCCATGAAAGACAAGGTCGATTCGCATGCCGGCGAGTCGGAGACAGCGCACGTGATGGTTTCGCGTCCCGACCTTGTGCATCAGGATCGCGTCAAAACGGAATCGGGCGCGGATCAGAATCGATTGAATCTTCCCGCGGGCGTGTACACGGGAATCTGGTGGTATGCGAGATTTCCAGACCACTATGCCGGAGACGGATCCGAGGCGAACACGGCTTTAGGAGAATTCGATATGAAGGCGTGGTCCGACAGCGTGGCCGGCGCGATTCGCGCCATCAAAGCGGATCAGGTGTCGCCGCGTCTGCAAAATGAGTTTTACGAGGGATCGCGGCAACCGATTCGCACGAAGCAGTGAACGCGGATCAAACTTGCGGGGGATGCTGGCGTTTTCTATCGCGAGGCTCCGGTCGCGTCGTCATGCGGCTGTCCCCCACATTCAAGAGGCAGACCGGCTCTGTGTACTATGGCTCCCGCCATTTTGAAAGCTTGTGTTTTTTCGTGAAAACGACTTGCGCGGATCAGGATGACCTGATTTCGGCCGTATACTTCCGGCATGCGCAAGGCTTACTTTTTCCTTTGCCTCTCGGGTTTGCTTGCTCTGCCGCTCCACGCCCAAGACGACCGGCAGTATCAAGAATGGATGCGCTCAATGTTCCCGTCGCTCGGAGCTATCCGCAACGCTCCAGACAACGCCGCCGCGGCGGCTGCGGCCGGCAAACTCGCTGATACGTTCGATCAAGTGGCTGCCTATTGGACCTCGAAGCAAAGCCCCGACGCCCTCGGTTTCGCCGAAGTAGCGCGCGATGCGGCCAGAGCGATCGCCGCGGGCAGCGATAAGACCTCCAACCTGCGCAAGATCCAGGCGCAGTGCAACGGATGTCATATGGCGCACCGCGGCGACGATGACCCGGACCGTCCGATCAAGGGTGGAAAATTTCCCGCGGGTTGGAGTGTGATTCCGGACCGTGGCACCGTCGACCAGATCAGCTATGTTTTGTCCGGAAACCTGTACCGCTTCGCCATGGGACCTGCCGGAACCTTTTACTCGAACAGTTGGACGAAGTTGGGAAACTACGAGTTTTCGGCACGCCTGACGCAAAAGGAAGCGCCTTCTCATCCCATTTCTTATGGACTGATGATTGGCGGCAGCAGTCTGGGGACACCCAACGAGACGTACTCCTATTTCCTGGTGCGCAACCGGGGCGAATACTACATCGCCAACCGCGAGGGTGACCGCACTTGGTTTTCACCGCGCATTTATTCAACCAAACTGGCGGTGACGGTCGCGGAGTGGACGGCGCATCCGGCAATCGTCAAACAAGGGACTGACGGCCGGCAGATCAACACGCTGGGCGTCCAGGTCACGGATGACCAAGTGATCTTCAAGGTCAACGGGACGGAAGTAACGCGGTTGCCGAAGGGCAAGCTTCATACGGACGGAATGTACGGGTTTAGGATCGGACACAATCTCGACGTTGATGTGGACCAGGTCACGCGCTGAGAGCTTAATTGTCTTTCACGGCCGCCACGATCCTTTGGACCATGCCGTCCATGGCGCGATTCTCATACCAGTGCCAAGCCAGCACGATATCGTGATCGGGATCGATCCAGATGCAGTTCGATCCGTTGCCCAACGCCGCGAAGCTCGACGCCGGACCGCTGGGCCATTGCTTCTGTTTCGTGTTCAGCCACCACAAGTATCCGTAGTCGGGACCGTTCGCGCTAGGTGTTGTCGCGGCCTTTAGCCATGAGGCGGACACCAGTTGCTTGCTACCCCATTTCCCGTGATTCAAAATCAGTAATCCGAAGCGCGCCAGATCTTCCGAGTTGATCCACAACCCGCCGCCCCAGCGAGTTCCGCCGCTCACCGATTCAATCTTTTTTCCGGCGATCTCCACCGTCGACTTTTCACCGTAGCCGTGCCACGACCATTCATGCGACGCGCCGATCGGGTCCATGATGCTTTCTTTCAGCACTTGCGGCAGGCTTTGTTTGAACACGCGCGCCAACGAAAGCGCCAAGCGATTGATGCGCACGTCGTTGTATTCGTAAAACGTACCGGGATCGTGAATTTCACGCGGCGGGCGCATGCCGCGGCCGAATTGCCCTTCTCCCACGAAATCGGCGTTCTTGCCCCACAGCGTTCCTTCCCACTCGCTCTCCTGTTGAAAATGATTCTTCCACGCGATTTTCGCGTTGTGCGGCGAATCGTAGCCGCCATCGTGAATGTAGTTGGCCACCGGCTCGTCGATGTTTTTAATCAGCCCACGGTCAAAGGCCAAACTACCGGTCGTCGAGAGAAAACTCTTCGCGACGCTGTAGACCGGATCGTTCGATTTGGTGTCGCCGAATGTCGCCACGATGTAGCCATGGCGCAGGATCACGCCGTTGGTCGTCGAGCGTTGCTTTGGCAGCGCGCCGAGAACCATGCCGAAGGTTCGCACTTGATCCTTCTCGAAATCCCAACTGCTGCCGTGCGCCAACGCCCAATCGACGGCGGCTTGAAGCTTCACGGGATCGAGGCCGGCTTCAGCAGGCGTTTTTTTCTGCCACGAATCCGCCGGTGGAAAATAAGGTGCGGATTTCTGAGCGGGCAAGGAGGCGGTCAGCAACACGCCGAGCAGCAGAGCGAGGAGCGTACGTTTCATGGCAAGAAGTTTCCCACATTCTGCGCCTTCAGGAGGTACTCGTATGGCGGGCCGCCATTTATTTTTCAAGCGGCCGCTGTCGCCGGCAAATGTTATCCGGGATATCTCAGTTCTGCCCTTGCACTTCCTTCGAGGACCCGATAGATTTACAAGTTGCCATCGAGGAGGTATCCAATGAATCGCTTAGCTGCCTGCTGGATTGTGTTGCTGATCGCGGTAAGCGCGATCGCCGCTCCTGTCGCGTTTCAATCAAGGACGCGCGGCTCCGACCCCGAACATGCCCGCCTCATTGCGATGTGCGGGACATGGGACGTAGAGGTGACTTTCCGGTTCCAACCCGGCAGCGCCGGCATCACCAGCAAAGGCACGTCGACCATCCGTCCGCTGTTCGACGGCCTGTTCGTTGAGGAGAAGATCGAAGGCACTTTGAACGGCACGCCGTTCACGACGCTCTCCTGGACCGGTTTCAATACGTCCACGCATCAATACGAAGCCACGCGGATCGCCAGTACGAATACCATTCGCATCGCCGAATCCGGCAACTACGACGACAAGACAAAGAAGTTGGAGTTGAAAGCAGACTACCCGATGGCCGGCGACACCTGGCATCAGCGCACCGTCATCGAAACGACCTCGCCCGACGCGATGTTGGTAGCCAGCTACCTGAGTTTCGGTACTGTGCCGGAGTGGAAAGGCGTTGAGATCAAGTACACGCGCAAGAAATAGCCGGCCCTCAATCTCCCCCCTGCCTATTGCGGCACTTCCCGAAACGCCAAGACCTTGAAGAGTTGACTGCCGCCGGCGTTGGCAGCCTTGGAAATCCAGCAGGTGTCGTAGAGAATCCCGTTGCCGCCGCCGCCCGACCAATTCACACTCGGCGATCCGAGACTGCCAAGAAGATTGCCGTTGACGTCGCGCGTCTTCGCGACCAAGATCGCGCCGTTGTAGGAATTGTTTCCGCCGCCGGCGTTCGTAATCGAGCCTTGGCCGACTACCAACACGACGCCGTTCCATCCGGTGTTGCCGCCGAAGTTGAGCGTGCCGGTAACGACCAGAATTCCGTAGCCCGTGTTGTTGCCGGCGCAAGTCAAGTTTCCGTTTTGTTGTCCGGTGATCACCGTGATCGTGGGATTCGCAAGCGTGCCCCACGCAGCCGCCGGCATGCACCCGGAAGGTCCGGCGATTACGTTGTTGGCGACGGCCTGAATGTTGGAAACCAGTGTGTCGAGCCCGCCCACCGTCTGAAACGACGTCGCTAGTTGCGCCGAGATGTTGGCTGTGCTGGGTGACGCGCCGGCACCCGTGTAATTGCCGGATCGATTGTTGCCGCCATTGCCGTATTGAAAGAAGTTGCCGGCGTTGGTGACATCGCCGATCGCCGGCACCGACGCTTGATTCGCCGTTCCGCACGCGCCCGTGGACGTCGCGGCATGATCGTTGCCGTTCACAACGAAGGGAGCCGAGTTCGGTCCGTTGTAGCTGGCGTTAGGACCATCGAGCGTCAGCGCCGAGGGAAAATTCAGCGGTATCAGACTCACCGTGGCCACTTCGTAAAGCAGCAGCCTGCGCGCGCCGCTCGGCAACACGGCGAGCGCGGTGAGCCGATAGACCGGCAGCCCGGTGGCCGTGAGGTTTTGATTCGAACCGTCGTAATAGAGCTGCGTGGTGGAGTCCAGCGTGCCATCGCCGTTGACATCGATTCCGCTGGATTTTTCGGTGTTCGCCGTAATCCGAACCCATTTGTAGAGCGGTCCCGGCAGCGAAGGGGAACATCCGGCACATCCCGACACCGACGTAACCGTCTTGACGTTTGCACTGGCGACGGCCGAGGCGTCGGTGCCGAATTCACCCTTGTACCACTTGTCGTAGTAAGTGTTGGTGGCAGTCGTCGGCGCTACGGTTTCACCCGTCGCGGGATTCAGAATGTAGCGCAGTTGAGCCGGCGCCAGCGCGCCCGAAATGAATGTCGATGCAAAAACGTTGGGATTGTCGCCGCAGAGGCGTCCGCGTGCTTCTTCCAATCCCGACATCGAAGCATAAAACGCTTGCGTCGACGCGCGATAGTTGGCGGAGAGCGTGCGTTCCTCGCCGGTCGACGTGATGAGTCCCAGGGCAATCCCGCTCAGCAGCAGCAAACAGAACAACGCGATTAACAGAGCTGCGCCTCGCTGCGAGTTTTTTCGTGCTCGAGTCATATTTACTTCCTTGGATTTTCGCGGCGCGCCTGCCCGGTCAGAGCGACCATCCGTTTTTGATTCGTGCTGGAATCGGCGAAAGGCGCTTGCAAGATCAGCGTGATGTTCACTTCGCGGATGTTCGTCGGATCGCTGTTGGCGCCCGAGTCGATCGTGTACGTGAAAACGGGAACGGCAACATTTCCGGGAAAGAGCGTCGGATAGACTTTTTGAATCGCGGTAATCGTGGAAGCGCCGGGATTGTTCATGACGTTCTCGACGAACGTGGTCATCACCGCGCCCGTGTCGGTCACCGGATCATGCCCGGCGGCCAGATTCTTCGTCGCCTGTCCGCGTTCCAGTGTCGTTCCGTTCAGGCGATAGCGCACCCACTCCACCGAAGAACTACTCTGCGGATCGACGTTGGTTTCCACGATGATGTCGAAACCCGTGGGCGACGTGCAGTTGCTCGCGAGCGTGCATGGCGTGGCAGGATAGTTCGGCATCCACGCAAACGGCATCGCCACCAACTGAGGAGTCGCGTTCCCGGTCGCCGGCGTGAAGAGATTCGCCGGCGGATATCCGGCGTTGTGGACGTCGCGAATCATCTGATCGAGCGCGGTGCGTCCGCTCTGAAAAGTGTCCTCGAAGCCGGACTCCGCGGTGAAACGGGTTTGCGAGATCGAGATCAGGCTGAAAATCGCCGAACCGATCACCAGGAAGATCGCCACGGCGACCAACATTTCCAACAACGAAAACCCCCGTATTGTTCCTCGCCTATTTCTCATTTGTACTTGTTTTCCCAATCGTCAATGGTCACCGGCGGCACGTACTGCCGCGCATTGGTCTTCCAAACTCCGACGATAAATCTCCGAGCGACGGCGTTATTTGTGCTGTCCACCGTCGTGACCACGGCCCAACGCACGTCGTAGGTCGGTTTCATCGGATCGTTGGGATCGCCGCGAGTAACGTTGTATCCGGCCACCTTGGCGGCCGAAAAATCCACCTGCACGCTGGTTCCGCGGATGATCACGGCATTGCCGATAATCTTGTTCGGCTGCGTGGGATCGCCGAGATTGATGGTGTTTCCGTCTGAGTC
Organism: Terriglobia bacterium; assembly: GCA_021325275.1. Taxonomy (GTDB): domain Bacteria; phylum Acidobacteriota; class Terriglobia; order JAJPHL01; family JAJPHL01; genus JAJPHL01. Next base: position 39,031 of record JAJPHL010000066.1, read on the forward strand.
GGTGAACGAATTCACGGTCATCGGTTGATTGATCATTTGGTCAAGCTCGCGCTGCGCCGTCACCACCGCGGTGGACTCGAAGCGCGACGTGAGGTTCGACATCACAGCGAACGGAATCGCCTGCATCACCGCGACCGCGCCGCACATGAGGATCAGCGTCGCGATGGTTACTTCGATAATCGAAAACCCGCGTTCGTGTTTCTTGATACCGCTCATGGGAAAATCCAGCTACTTGGAGTGGCGCGCCAAATCTTGGTCTTCCCCATCGCGTTCACGGCGACGGCGCGATAGCCATCCTTGGGATTGACGTGCGTGAGGTGATAAACGTAAACCGTACTGAAGGTCGGGACGCCGCGCTGATCGAAAGTGATCGCTGTGGTTGACGCGGCCGTGGTGGTCGAGGAATATCCCATCGTCGAGTCGAGCGGATAGCCGCTGGTAACCAGCGACACTCCCGCGGGAATATACGCCACCGGCTCGGTCGACTGCCACGCGCCATCGCCGTTCAGGTCCACGTAGAATGCCGGCTGGCCGTTGATCGTCGTTTGTAGGCAGGAGAGCGGCGTGTTCGCCTTAATCGCTTCATAGCGCGTGCGGGCGAAGATGTTCGACATGCTCGTCGCGGCGGAATTCAACTGTACGCCGTGCAGAGTGTGCAGAGTTTGCGGAACGGCCACCGCGGCCAGTGTGGAAACGCCCACCACTGTGATCAGCAACTCCACTAGGCTCACGCCGCGTTGGTTTTCTGTTCTCATTACAGCGCGCGCCAACCTTGAGGAGTCATCTGCCAAGCCGCCGCCTGAGCGGTGTGAGCGATGCCGACTGCGGTGATCGATTGCACGGGCGTATTCTTGCCGTAGTCGAGATAAATGAGTCGTTGCCCGACGGGTCCGAACGCAAAACCGCCGCGCGGATTGAAGACCGCCAACGCGCTCTTCGGCGCGGCGGCATTTGCAGGAATCGCACTCGAGTTCACCGGGGTGTCGGGCTGCACCGTGGTCAATTCCATTCCGTAGGGAAGCACGAGGCGCGGCTTGCGAGATTGCAAGCGGCCCTTGGGATCCACGTCCATCCACACGACAGTCCACGGCCCTTTTTTCTCGACGCGACAAATCACCGGCGTGTCATGCGACATCGAGCGATGACGGGCATCGTCGAGGAATGCGGCGAGATCGGTGGCGGTAGTGCGAAGCTCGTGGTCGCGCCAGGAGGGTACGGCCTTGCCAGCAGTAATTCCAGCCAGTGTAACGACAGAGAGCAATGCCAACACAGTGGTGATGCTAAAGCCTTTAGAATTCGTCATAGTAGTTCCTTCAATTCCCATATCGGCAAGCTACGACGCAAACCGTAGACCTAGTTCTGTAAACAAATGAGACCCCTGCGCGATGTTTTGACTACGAGGCGAATAGGTCTACACTGGATTCAATGCATCCGTTGGCAACCCTTCTCCTCGTAGCCGCGACCTCCTTCACAGGATCCCTGGAGAGAGTCGGTGCGGGATCGATTTCCATCCGCCTTTCCGATCGCCGGATCATCGATGCGATGCTGCCGAACGTGCCGCCGCTGGAAGCCGAAGCGATTGCCTCGCAATACAAGTGGGGCGACGTCGTCGACGTGGAATGCACGCCGGTTCCGCCGGTGTGGGAAGAAGGCACGTCGCGATACCAGTCGTTGCAAGTGAACGGGATGCGCCTGGTGCGCCATCCTTCTACCGAGGAGCTCGCGAAAATGCTCGAATCGATCCCGTTTCGCGAAGGGAAAAACCTGCTCAAGCGCCCGGAGGCCGCGGCGACCGCGCGTCCGCTCGACGTGGACTTGAATGCGCCCGGCGCGCGCGAGTTGGAGCAGGCGCGGCGCGTAAATCTGGAATACGCCGCGAACATGCCGAACTTTGTGGCCGACGAAATCGCCAAGCGCTATCGCATGAGTCCGCGATCGCAAAGTTGGAGCGACTTCGATGTCGTGGAGTCGGAGATTACCTTTCGAGGAAATCGAGCGGTTCGCCAGCAAATCCGCCGCAACGGAAAACTGTGGGAGCAGCCGTTCGACGCGCTTCCCGGTTACAAATGGTATGAAGGATTCGGCCCCGAGATTACGCCGCTGTTCGATCCGAAGTGTCCCACCACGCTCAAGTACGGCGGCCGTTCCGAGTCGCACGGGCGCCCGCTACACGAGTACAAATTCTCGTCGCCGGTGGACGGATGCTTCCCCTACTTCTTTTTCAATTATCAACGCTTCAATCCCGCGCGAACGGGACGCGTCCTCGTCGACGGCGCCGCCGGCAACGTGATGCGCCTTGAGGAAGAAGAGAGCGGATTCCCCTCGGAGATCGAGTTTTCCGGCCGCAAAGTGGAGATTGTCTGGGATTACGTGAAGATCGGCGAGGAGTCGCACCTGCTACCGGTGCGTTCGCACTTTGAGGTGCGATATTACGACGGCACGCGCTATCGCGTGGAAGTGGAGTACAAGAATCACCGCCACTTCGAAGCGTCGTCGCACGTCATTTATCAGTGACAAATTTCTCGAGCACGAAAACAAAGTGCTGTTCGGGCGGCGCGCCCTCGGCCGTCATCGCTGCAAAGTTGATCGAGCGCGCGTCTTTCACCGCGGCGTCGCTGTTGGGATCCGACGGCTGCAAGGAATGAGCCTCGACGAGTTGTCCTGCCGAATTCACCAGGCCGAAAACACACACCGGCCGCACGATTGCCGCCGAGGTGGAACCGCCGGGAATGATTCGGGTGATTCGCTGCAACGATGCCATGGCCGGCATCTGCGCCGACATCATTCGGGTGGTGGGAACGAAGAGACTTTCCTCGACGGACGCTCCTCCCTCGAGACTCTCGACCACGATCTTGGAAACCACTCGACCACCTTCGCTCACGGTGACGCTGCCCGGCATCCGGCGATCGCCCAATCGAACAGCGTTCGAATAATCGTAAACGACATAGCGTCCCGGCGCGTCGGAATGGAGCATCAGCAATCCCGATTGGGTGTCGATGCAATCCTCGCTCTCTTCCCATCCACGCCCGCTCGCGGGATTCTGCACGTTGCGCGCGTGCGCCAGCAAAATGCAGGTGACATCTAGGCCGCGAAAGTTAGCGGAGAAGGTGCGAATCGATCCGCTGCCCGCGTAGGAAACGGACGGCAGCGGATTGTAGAGTACCGCGCGCGCCTCTTGCAGTCGCAACGGCACACCGGATATGGAGGCCTCGGCGTACGTCTCTTTCGGCGCAAAAATTCCGGCGGCAGAATAGCCGGCGGAAGATTGGGCGGTCCAATGGAGTCCGCGCCCGGGGACAAAACGATCTTCCATGGTCCAAGCGCCATCGAAGTTTGTCGCCCCGCGCGAGTCCACCGCGAAGCGAACCTTGAGATCCCACGCTTGACCCGCATTTCGCAATTGATAATTGCTGCGGGCGCGCTCCAAAAGTTGAAGCGCCGAGGCACGGACCGGCGTGCCGGCCGTTTGAATCGGCCCGACGGCTAGTTCCAGCGGATCGGCCGGTACAGACGCAATCGCGAGTGCTTGTCCGAAAGCGGCTGCGCTTAGCGTCAAGCACAACATTCCGTATTTCAATCCGGATGTCATGGGAAATCACCTCATCTGCTAGAGACCGCCGTCACCACCGTCGCCGCCTCCGTCACCGCCGCCATCGCCGCCGCCGTCACCGGTGCCGCCGCCGTCGCTGCCGCCGTCACCCATCGAGCCGCCGTCGCCGGTCGAGCCGCCATCGCCCATCGATCCCCCGTCGCCGGTCGAGCCGCCATCGCCGATGCCGGTGCTGCCGTCGCCGGGCATGCCGGCATTGTCGAAAGCGACGCATCCTTGCGTGGACGACGCGAATGAACCTTGCAGCGAAAGCAGTAAGTTCGGCTGCGTCGGCAATCCGCCGACGTAAGCTTGAATCGAAACGTCGCCGACTCCGATTCCCGGCGGAATCACAACATTCACTTGATAGAGGCCGGCGGCGGAGAGTCCAACGAACGAGGGACTCACAACAACGCCGTTGATCGTGAGGCTGAACGGCTCGGTGATGGGCGCGGCACCCGAAAACAATTGGCCCGACTTCACCACAGGACTCGTTGGTCCGAAACCGACGCCGAACAGTTCCACGATATCGCCGGCTTTCGCGGCCACCGATGCAAAGCCAAAGCAGTTTCCGGTAGGTCCCAAAATGTCGTACGATCCGTTGCCGAACGCGCCCGTGCCGTTCCGCATGATGATGGCAGCCACGTGCCGCGAGTCGCGCAGCAGGAACGCCGGCGAAGCAGGGTTCAGTTTCACCTGCGCCGTCGCTTGACCGCCGCTCGTGGTGACGACGACCTGCACCATACCCAACGCGGTGTCATCGGGCGCCTGCAAATTGATTTGCGTGGGGCTTACATAAGAAAGATACGCGGCTCTTCCGTTGATCGTGACACTGGTGCCGCCCATCTGCGTAGGAAAATCACCGTTCCAGAAAGCTGTGGCCCCGGCGAGGTTCGTACCGAAAATCGATACCCACTCACCCGGCTGGATCATGTTCGTGGTGCTATACACGGGGACCACGCCACCCGCGTTGATCACAGGACCGCTCGCCATAGCCGCAACATGATGAGAAGTGGGGCCGGCCATCGACGCACGAACCGCACGAATGACGGGAGCACTTTGGGGAACTTGGTGAGGAAGCGGAGCCGCCGTGAGAGAGAAGGCGGAACTGGTGATCGCAGCGTAGAGCGGCCACTGGCTGGCCCTCGCGAGCCGTGCTTCAAGGCGGTTTTTTCTCGCCCTGCTCATCGCAACCTCCTACCGATAGACCTAGGCTATATCTTTTGATCGGCCTTGTCAATATCTTTTGATCGCTTCAGGGCAAAAAGTTCGTTAAGATAGGTTAAGGCGTAGAAATCGCCGGTTTCAACGTTATAGGTAAGCGCGTTGGTCACTGCGTCGGGGAGCTGGTGGGTCCCGGTGATTTCGTCGGTGACGCGATCGATTTCATACACGATGCCGTTGCAAGCGCCAAAATAAATGCGCCCTTCGAGCAATCGCGGCGGACCAAACACCTTCGATGCCGCGAAAATCTTGCGTTTCAGCACGCGCCGCGCGAGGTCGAGCACATAAAGATATTTGTCCGTTGATCCAACGTACGCTTTATCGTCGACAACCAGCGGCACCGTGTAAATCGTGTTGTCCGTTTTCAACGACCACACTTCCCTGCCCGTCTCCACGTCGATCACATAGATGCAGCCGTCGGCACAACCGGTGACGACATGTCCGCGCTGCACATCAAACGCCGGCGCGTGGCGAATCGACCCTTTGGTTTCGAAGCGCCACTTCACGCCACCTGTCGATGCGTCAAAAAGCCACATCTCGTTGTCGTTGCTGCCGCACGCGACTAATTGACGCTCCGGCCAATACGCGGGAGACGCATGGGTGTAGCGTTTCGTCATGTGCTCCCAAACTTTTTCGCCGGAGTCCATGCGCAGCGCGGCGATGCTGCCGCGTTTTCCCTCCACCGCGAACTCCAGGCCGATAAAGAGCATGCCCAACTCCGGGGCGAGAGCAGGAGAGGACCCGACCCAATCGGCGCCGATAAATCGCCACAGTTCGCATCCGGTTTCGGCATCAAGGCAATAAACGTTGCCATCGTAACTGCCGAAATAGACTTTTCCTTCACGCAACGCGGGACTCGACCAGAGATTCTTGTGTCCCTTGGAGTGAACCGTGAATTTCCAGACAGGCGTCCCGTCCCGAGCATCGAGGCACCAGAAGATTCCGGAATCGCTGCCGAAATAGACGCGCTTTCCGTCGGTGGCCGGAAAGGATTTCGGAACGCGATGAAAGAAATTAGGATCGGGCGAAGCGAAGCGCCAGCGATTTTCGAACGTCGCCAGGGGCCGCGGCGCCGCTTTCTCCACGGAGAGCCCAAATTCATCGAGACGAAACGCCGCGCGAACGGGAATCGCGCGCCTTGCTCGCCACAGCCGGCCCTCGGCGCTCTCGTAATCGATCAGCACGAACACCGACGAAATCGCTTGACCTGACTGCTCCAGCACCACGCGAGCTTTTTCCATGCTGCGTCCGGAATTCAGCAGATCGTCGACCATCACGATTGGCTCGGGCGTCAGCGATCCTTCGATGGAGCCGCCGGCGCCGTAGGTCTTGCGCTCCTTGCGAATCAAAAAACCGTTCACGGGTGTGCCTCGCCCGAGCGACTTCAGTAGAATCGCCGACAGCAGCGGAATCGCGGCGGTTTCAAGCGCACCCACTTGAAACGGCAGCATTCCGGCACACTCCTGCCAGAAAAGTTCGGCGGCGGCGTCAAGAAGTCTCGCATCCATGAAAACGCGCCGCAGATCGATGAGCCAATCGTAGTTGTTTCCGCTGGGAGAAATCAGGCGTTGCTTCTCGCCTCGCAGAATCGCGCGCTCGCGAATCGCCGACGCGATCAGATCGCGCGGAGAAGAAGCCGGCGAAGCCGAAGGCGGCGCGGGCTTCGGAGACTTCACAGCCGCCGTCGCCGGCAAAAGAATCGCGTTCACCGCGACGTCGCGGTATTCTTCCGGCAGCAGATCGAAAATGTAGTGGATGCGCCACTGGTCCGATTCGTTGTAAGCCTCGTGATACTGCTTGTTGTCGAACCACCACAGTTCGCCTTCCTTCATGCGCACCGTTTCGCCGCCGCTCATCAGCACGCTTCCGGTGGCGCTTCGCAGCACCAAATGAAAGCGGTCGCGCAAAAAGTAATACGATCCCTGATCGATGTGGCGGAAAACCTGGGTCTGCGGCTTCAATCGCACGATCGTGGCGCGAGAAAGATGGCAATGCATTTCCTGTGCGAACTCGGTCATGAACGCCAACGCTTTGGGAAAGGATTGCGCCACCGGAGTGAGCCGGCATTCCTGATTCTCGTTGACCGGCAAGTCGGGCCGCGGAACCGCGGAGCTCAAGAAAATGGTATTGGTATCGCGCTGAACGCGAATCTTCTCCTGGCGGCTGGTGTCGATCAGCCACGCTTGTTCGTTGGAATCGATTTCCGCCAGCAGCGGAGCCACATCGACGCCGGAACGGATGAGTTTGAAGTAGTTCAACGGAAAACCTTAGTAATCGACGGCGTTGGCGCGCACTCCCATCCCAAAGTCGCTGTAATAGTCGCCGGCCTCGTCGACCCTTTGCAATCCGCTGCCGACCCAATCGCGCGAGATGTGCGCGAGTTGGCACGTGCTCAGTTCGGTGACATACCAGCCGTGCTTCGCCGGAAGCACGCGATGACTCTTACACGCCACGGTGGGAAGCGCAGCCGAGGCCTCGGTGTTCACAGCGGAAAACGAGGGATCGAACGTCACGCGAATCACGGCGTCGATGGTGGATGGAGAAACGATGGATGACGCGAGCAGCAGCAAGCTCGGCGTTTGTTCCGGCTCCCCGCATTCCCAAGCGAGATGCAGCAGTCCCGCGTTTTTCCACGCGCTCGCCGCGAGATGATACCAATCGATAGTGGGTGTGCCCGTCTTATCGACGCGAATCCGCCCGAAAGTCCCCGTGCCGGACGCTCCGCCGATCAGCACGAACCACACATTGCCGTCGGGACCTGCGACCATGCCTACCGGTGTCGAACCCATATTCGCGGGAATCGCGATTTGTCCCGTTTCGCCCTTGGTTGGATTGATCCACATGATGTTGGAAGAAGAATCCTCGGTCGCGAAGATCAGTCCTCCGCTCTTGTGCACCGCCGTAAAGATCGGCCGCCGTAAAGCGGGATACACGGCGAACGGCTGCGCGGCCGCGGTATCGATCCGGACAACCTGACATCCATCTTTCACGGAAACCCAAAGCGTCGACCCGTCTTCGATGACTCCATGCGGTCCATGCGCCGCGACCGGCAGTGTGTACGTTTTCTTGACAACCGGAGCGCTGTCGACGTTTTTTGCGACGGGATCGATCAGGACGATTTGCGAAGTGAATTGCAGCGTGGCCCAAACCATTCCGGGATGTTCACGCGACGCAAAGAGTCCGTGGAGACCGTCGCCCGGATTCCCGATGAGATGCGCGGCGGCGCGCACGGGCGCCCCGGTGGCGGGATCAAGCGACACTTTGACGAGTTTGCTGTTGGTCTGTTGAGAAATCACCAGCATGTTAGCGCCGGGAATCTCCACAATCTCGTGAGTCTGCGCCGCGGCAGGCAACGGGTATTCGCGAACCAGTTTGGTTGGGGTCATTCGGCGATTGTACTACCGGAAAATCGCTGCCGAAAGGCGATTGCGCGTTTTGACGCAGGACTAGTGAATGAAGACGTGCTCGATGTTGCTTCCGCGCAAATAGAGCTTGTCGACGTGCGCAATTCCGTCCGCGCCAATGGAAGTCTCAAGACGCGTGACCGGAGACTCGAGCGCCATTTCCCGGCCTTCGCAAATTTGCGCCAGATCCAAAACGTCGCCGGAGACGCTGGTGATGCGAATGACGACATGGTCGCAGTCGATGGTGTACTTCCCTGCTTTCAACAAAGTGGTGCCGAACATCGTATCGGAGCTCAAGACGATCTCCGTGTGCACTTTCTTGTGATGAAGAACGGGATGTTCGGGTTGCTCTTGCGCAAATGCAGGCGCGGCGAGAATCAACAGAGCGATGGCGAGAATTGCTTTTGGCATACTCCGCCTCCTGTGTCTGACTAGGCACGCGACGTGCCAGAGCTTGCGGCACGCGAATTGCATCAGCAACCGTGGAGGTGTTGCAATGAGACGATTCTTATCCTTGTTCGTTTTGTTGGTGTTGGCGATGCCGTTGGTGTCGCAATCCAACAAGCCTTCCCTCGATCAGCTCATGGCGAGCAAGAAACAAGCGGAAAAAGCCGCAATCATCATGCGTGAAATCACGCAGGTCGACTACCGCGCCGCAATGGACATTCCCGCCGGCGATGGACTCTTCATCTACGACGGTCAAGTGTTGGCGTCCACGTATCACGCCGCAGCCAAGAGCGGAATTGCGGTGAAGGCCGGCCAAAGTGTGAAGGTCACGCAAATCCGCCTGCTTGACTTCGGTGTCCAAATTTACGTCGGCGACAATTGCGCCATGATCGGCTACACCGACAAGTTCGTGACCACGGAAAAGACGGACGCGGAAATCACGTTGCTCGTGAAAAAGACCTTGGCCGCGATGTTCGAAGCGGTCCCGAGATCGTAGGAAAGGAGACTCCTCCACGCTCGAAACGCATGGGCGGGCCAGTTGGGGGCAACGGGCCGCCCATGCCGCGGGCGTTCCGCTGCCTGCCGGCAACGTCTCTGGCAGGCGATCGATTTCGGATCGGTGGTATAGTCCCGCTCTGATGCCCTCGCCGCAGAAAACGGAGTCCCTGCGAGATCTTGCACGGTGGCAAGACCTCTATCGCAGAAACCGCTTCCTGGAGCTTTATCAAGCGACGCAGGAATACTGGCGCGCCACCACTGCCATCGACGAACTTTCGGTTGAAGAGCTGATTTTCGGTGCGCGGCTCGCGCATCGCCTTGGCGGTCACAAACTCGGGCGATTCTTGTTTCGCCACGCGCGCCGGCGCGATCCCAACAAACCGATAGTCCGATACTTCACGCGGGACGTCGTGCATCCGCGCCGTCACACACTCGATCAACTGGCGGAGTTTGAGGCGTGCCCCGATCTCGGCGGCGACGACGTCGCCCTTCGAGCCTCGTGGTTCGCGGTGCAAGCCACTGCCTGGGCAGAACTACGGGATTTCACGCGGGCCTTTCAGTGGATCGATCGCGCGTTGGCGCTGAATCCCGACGACGATTGGATCCTCTCGTGCCAGTCGGCCGTGCTGGCGCAGGCGGATCGCCGCGAAGAAGCGTTGGCCACGGCGGAACGCGCGCACGCGATTCACGTTTCGTTCTATTCCGCCGCGGCGTTGGGACAGTCTCTGCTCGCCTTGGGACGCATCGAGGAAGCCGCGCAGCGCGTGGGCGCGGCCGCCGGCGACGGCTGCGAATCCCAGGAGATTGCCAGCGCGGCGGCGTGGTACGCATGCGCATACGCGGAGCTGCTGGAAGGACCGGCGAGAAACGCCCAGCTTGCTCGCGCGGAGGAGCTCGTCACCGCCGCGGAACGCTATGCGCCGCTCGCCGATCGCTACGTGAAAACGCAGTTCGCGCGAATGCGCGTGGACCTCGCGGAACTCTCCAACGATCACGCCGCGATGGACAGGTGGTTGCGTGAAGCGCGCGCGCCATATTACGGCAAAATCCTGGCCAACTTGCGGGAACGTCCCGGGCGAAAACGCATTCTTCTGCCGTATCGGCGTGAAGTTCAAACCTACATGACGTGTCTGCCGACGAGCATGTCGTCGGCGCTCTCCGCGCAAGGCATCGAGTTGAGCTCGCGCGAGATGGCCGACGACGTCACCGCCGGTGGAACCTACGGATGGGCGGCCGCCGATTGGCTGCGCGGCCGCGGCTTTGCGACGCGATTTTTTCAAGTCACGCCGGATGTCGCGGCGACCCTCGTTCGCCGCGGCCTTTCCTTCGTGATGAGCTGGGAAGGCGACGATTTCGCGCACGCCGTCGCAGTCGTGGGAGTGGATGAAGGCGAAGGAACGCTGTTGATCCACGACCCCGGGCATTTCCGCATGTCGGCGTGTTTGCTGGAGAGTCTGGAGGATGGACAAGCGCCCGAAGGTCCGCGTGGATTGATCGCGGTGCCGCAGGAGCAACGCGCATTGCTCGACGAGTTGCTGCCGGCGGACGCGGCGGCCTCCGACTTGCTGGAGGGCCGCTACAAAGCCATGCAACTCGGCGGCCCCTCGGCGGCGCGGCCGATCACCGCGGAAGCAGTCGCGCGTTTTCCTCAACATCCGCTCACGCGCTTGATGCAAGCGCTGCAAGACGACGCCGAAGGCCGCTCGGGTGACGCGCTGCAGGGATATCAGGCCTTGCTCGCGGAGTTTCCGAATTGCGCATCGATCCGCGCCAAACTCATGAGCTCATGCCACGCGACGGGCAACACCACGCTCGTGGTTCAGGCGTTGCGCGACGTCGTGGAGCGCGGAGTCCTTCCCGGCGTCAGCGCCGCGCAGCAATGGATCTATCCGCCGGATCGCTACGTTTGCGAGTACGCGGACATGCTGCGACAGTCGAAGGCCACGCGCGACGAGGCGCGTTCGCTGCTCAACGGCGTGCTGCGAAGAAGTCCGACATCGGCCTCGGCGTGGCACGTCCTGGGCGATCTTCTCTGGGATGAAAACAATCGCGAGCTGGCCGCGACGTGTTATCGCCTGGCGTGCTGCAACGCGCCCAACAACGAACACTATGCACGCACGTACTGCAACACGCTCGCCACTGCCGGAAAGGAAGCGGAGGGATTTCAATACCTGGAAGATCGCGCCACGCAATCGGCGACGTCGCCCTTGGCCGCGCCTCTGTGGATCACGTGGATCAGCGCGCTCGAAGACTTCGGTCATCCCGAGCGTGCGATCACGGCGTGCAATTGCGCGCTCGATCTGTACGGCGACGAAGTGAATCTGCTGCAATTCGCGGTGCCATTCTTCGCGCGCATGGGCGATTGGGAGCGCGCGGAATCGACGCTCGCGCATTTGGAATCGGCGGGTAACGCCGCATCGTTTCATTTTGCGGCGTCGCATTTTCACGGAATGCGCGCCGATCTTCCGGCGGCGCTCGAACACGCCGAAGCGTGGCTTCAGGAATCGCCGCAAAGCATGTCGGCACGCCGCCGCGTGTTGGAATTGATTCTCCAACGCGACGGATCGAAGGCGTCGGTGGCGCTGAAATCGAAATGGCTGGCGGAACATCCGCATCATTCCGAATTCGAGGAGCTTTTCTGCTCGACTGAAGGCGACAACGTCGACTTGTGGAGAAAGTATCTCCTCTTGCGGCGCCGCGTGCGCCGCAATCGCGAAGACGGTTGGGCGTGGCGCGAAATGGGGTTGCTGATGATCGGGCATTTCAAGACGTCCACCGACCGCCGGCGCTCCCGGATGCGCGAAATGATCCGCCGATGCCTGGAAGAGTGCGACCGCACGTCCGCGGGCATGGGAATCACGATTCGCCTGCAGGCCTACTGGCAAACCGTGCAGGGGGAGTGGCAAAACGCGCTTCTTCTGTGGCTCGAAGCGATCGAACGCGAACCGGACAATCTGTGGGCGTACCAGGAAGCCTGGAATTGCAGCTCGCGAGGCCAGCGTTCCGATCAGGAGCAGGCGTGGCAACGCATGGAGCGCGCGTTGTTCACCAATGCTGGTCATCTTTGGCAGGCCGCTGAACTGATCGACGCTTACTCGGCAAGATTTGGCGCCGAAGCCGCTGAGCAAGTCCTCGATCGCTGGCGCGAACGCCGCCCCGACGACCCGGAGATTCTACGAGCCGCCGCGCAAATGCTTCTCGACCGCGGCCAGGGACGTTCCGACGCATTGCGCGCGGTGGAAATGTTGGAACCGGCCGTCCGCCGGTTCCCTTATCATCTCGGTTTGCGCACCCTGCTCCCGCCGGCGTATCGAGTCCTCGAGCGGGAATCGGATCAAGAAGGCGTGTTGTTCGAGACTCTGCGCCGCCACCCCGCGAACGTTCGCGTCGCGAGCGCGGTGATCAATCTACATCAGCACGCGGGACGTTTCGCCGAGGCGGACGCGCTGCTGAAAAAAGCGCTGGCTTTCGCGCCGCACGATCCGGGACTTTGGAGAATCCGCGTGCGCATGTTGATGGAACGCGAACTTTTTCAAGACGCGCGTGGCGCGATTGAAGAAGGTCTGCGCGAAACGCCCGAGGGCATCGCGTTCCGCGTCGAGGCCGTCGATTTTCTTCTGCAACTGGGCGCCGAAGATCGCGCCGTGGAAGTCGCGCGGGAAGGCGTTCGTATCTACCCGGACGGAGCGTATCTTTGGCTGATCTTGGGCCGCACGCTCAAACGCGCCGCGAGCGAGGCTGCGCCGGGGGAAATCGAAAAATGTTTGCGCCGCAGCGTGGAGTTGAATCCTTCCTTGTACGAGCCGGCCGATTGGTTGGCGATGCTGCTCGTGGCGCAGCGCCGCTATGACGAGGCCGCCGACGTGATTCGCCGCACGGAATCACGCGAGGCTCACAACAGTCCCCTGCGCGGACGCTTGGCATGGATCGCGCGCGCCCGCGGGGAGAAGAAACAGGCTCGCGACGATCTGGCCGAGGTGGTGGCCGGCGATCCCGCGTACTCCTGGGGATGGTCCGTGCTGCTCGCGTGGTTGGAAGAAGACAAGGCGTGGGAAGAAGTGCGGCGCTTGCTGGCCGAAGTCCCGGCGCCGCAACGTGCAAATTTGGAATTTCGCACGACGCGCTTGAAATTGCTTCTTGAGGCCGGCGGTATGAGCGCCGAAACCGTCGATCGCGAATGGAACGAAATCCTCGCCGATTTCCCGCGGAACGAGCCACTGCATATCGACCGCTACGACGCGTTGAAAGAAGCGCGGCGCAGGGACGAGGCAGACACGTTCTTGGAAACGATCCGGAAGGCGTTTCCGAAAAACCCGTACTTGGCGGCGCGCTACGCCGACAAACTGGAGAAGGAAAAAAAGTACGACGAACTGCTCGAGTGCGCACTGGAGATTTGGTTTGCGCCGGCGGAAGAATCCACCTGGCCCGCAACCACCGCACGCGACGCGTGCCGTCGCGCGGGAATCTCGCGGCGCTTGTACGACGCCGCGCGTAGGCGGTTGACGAGCGGCCAAGCACCAACGCGCACCGCCGTTCGCATGATGGCCAGCTACGCGGCGGAAGTCGACGATCCACCGGTGAAGCGCGCGCTGCGCTTCGGCCGTCCCAGCGGCAGTGAGGCTTTGGCGCTCCTGAATGCGATCGATGGACTCGCCGATCGCTCGAGCGGCAGCCGGTCGGAGGTCCTGCGGGAGCTGAACAGCCACCAGCTCCACGGCGTCGTGGTGCGGTATTGGAAAAGCCACAAAGAAGCGATCGACAGCGAGACCGATAGCTGGGCGCAAGTCGGCTTAGCGCTCATCCGAGCGAAACAAAAACGCCAAGCGTGCGAGTTGATGTCGGGATGGCGCCGGCGCAAGGGCGTCGCGATGTGGATGGTGACGAACTACGTTGTCGCGCTGCCACGTGAGAAGACAGGACTGCTCGAAACCGTTGCGACTTGCCGCGACGCGCTCGCCACGCTGCCGCACGATCATTGCGCGAGATTCCTGGTGGTCGCGCGGGCGGAAGCGCAGGTGCTTCTGGGCGACACAAGTGGTTTCCTCGAGACCTGGAAGTCGCAGCGCAGCTACTTCGAGGGCCAGCCTGGATCGCAGGAATTCTGGCCGCGCAAAGAACTCCTGGGAGACATGTTCACATTGGCGCGCCTGCTGGAGCAGGGCGACACGAAGCAGTACCGCAGCAAAGTCCGCGGCATGAAGTGGAACCGATTCTGGGGCCGCGTCGAACGGCCATCGCCGTCGAATGCGACGACGGGGAATTGGCGCCTCGTCTTCCTTGCCGTCTGGGTCCTGTTACTACTCTTGCGCGCGTGCAATAAGGAATTGTAGTTCGCGCAGCCGCTAAAACCGAAATCGGCCAGCGCCAAGCCCTGACGCGGAGTACACTCAATTTGATGTGCCGGCGAATTCTCGTCGTCTGTTTCTTATCGGGCTGCGTGTTGCACGCTCAGCCAGAAGCACCGCAAGATCCCAAGGATCTTTTGATGCGCGCCACCGCGATGGCGCGAGAGTCCACCAAGAAATTGCCGCGCTATATGTGCACGCAGACCATCGACCGCCGGCAGTTTGAAGACACCACGCGCCGCAATAGTCAGTGCGAAGAAGACCCCAGGAGCCGCCGCGCCGAACTCCGCACCTCGGATCGCTTACGCCTGGACGTCGCGATGGCCGTGGGCCGCGAAATGTACACTTGGGTGGGCGAAGAGAAATTTGGCGATACCGAATTGCTCGACATGATTCAGGAAGGCGCCATTTCCACCGGCGCCTACTCCGACTTCCTGGCCGGAATCTTCGGGAACAATGACACCCTTTTCACTTACAACGGCGACACCACGGTAGACGGCCGCGATCTCTCGGAATTCGGTTATCGCATACCGGCGAACCGAAGCGGTTATCGCTGGGGCCGTCCGGGATCGCAAGTCACGATCGGCCACGACGGCGACTTTTTGGTGGATCGCAAGAGCGGCGAGATGGTCCGCTTGGTCGTCCGCACCGAGCGGCTGCCCGCGGACACCGGAGCGTGCTACGCCACGACCACGCTGGACTATCAGCGCGTCTTAATCCGCGGCGAGTACTTCCTTCTCCCCAAGCAAACCAACCTTCACATCGTCACGCCGCAAGGCGCCGACGAGAATCGTACCGTTTTTTCGGCATGCCATGAGTTTCAGGGAAAATCCACACTGAGTTTCGGCGATCCGGAAGAGACCGACGCGCGCGCACCCGTGACTCTTCACGAGCGTACGACGATTCCACCGGGCCTCAACTTTCGCGTCTCGTTGACGCAAGGTTTTGACACGGCGATCTCCGCCGGCGGCGATGCGGTGAAGGCGAAATTACTTTCGCCCATCAAGGATCATGACAAGGTAATCGCTCCCGCGGGGGCGATCGTCAACGCGCGAATCTCGCGCATTCGTCTGTACTACGGAAAGGCGCCCAAGGTGACGTTGGAAATCAAACTCGAGAGCGTGGAGGTGGCAGGCGGCGCGATCCCGCTGGTCGCGACGCCTTTCAAGGGACGCAACTTTCAAGACAAGTCGCAGCAGACGGTTCTGAAGAATCGCGTGGAGTTGGGCACGCTCCGCAACTTGGAAGAACACTCGTTGACCTACGAGTTCGACTTGAACCACATTCCGTTTGTGATCAAGAGTGGACTGGAGTCGGTTTGGGTGACGGTCGCGCCGAACTGAAAAAGTTCACCAACGGCAACGCCGGATCGCGTCTGCGGACCCACCGGCCAGAGGTACACTGGTTCTCATGCGCGCCCGGTGGCTCACCTCGATCGGCCTCTCGCTGGTGGCGCTCCATCTGCCGGCCCAGTCATCCTCGCCGCCCGAAGATCCAGTTTTGGCGCAAACGCGCACGAATGTCGCCGAAACGGTGCGCCGGTTGACGCATTATCTTTGCTCGGAAACCATCGAGCGCACTGTGTACGAGCCCGCGCCAGGCGCCAGGCGCGTTTCCTGCGACAAGCTTCCCAACACGCAAATCGCCGATCGCGACCGCCTGCACCTGGATGTCTCGCTTGGCGCTCACGGCGAAATGTACGCCTGGTCGAAGGCGCGCAAATTCAGCGATCGTGAATTGTTCGATCTGGTCCGCGAGGGCGCCATCTCGACCGGGTCGTTTGGAGGTTTCCTGGCTTCCATTTTCTTGACCGGCTCCGCCAGTTTCACGCTGCACGGTCCATACGGCGACGGACTCTTGGAATACGCCTTCAAAGTGCCTCTCGAGAAAAGCAACTACATGCACGGCGACCGCGATCATCGCATCGCCGCCGGCTACGACGGCACGTTTCTGATCGAAGCGTCAACCGGCGACATGAAACAACTGGTGATTCGCGCCGACCATTTGCCGCCTGACACAGCAGCGTGCTCCTCCAACACGACGCTGAGTTACTCGCGCGTCCGTTTGAAGGGCAACTCTTTCCTTCTTCCCATCGAATCCCGCCTGACCATTCAGAGCATCGACGGCTCGCGATCGTTCAACCGCGCGACGTTTTCCGATTGTCGCGAGTTTGTCGGCGAGACCGCGCTGCGCTTCGACGACGTTCCCGATTCGACGACACCGGCGCCGCTCGTCAAACCGATTGTCATCCCGCCGGGACTCTCGTTCACGGTGGTTCTTACTGAGGAAATCCACGCGCAGACGGCCGCCGCCGGAGACATCGTTGCCGGAAGACTGCTCACGCCGATTGCGGACAAAACGCACGTCCTCGCGCCTACGGACTCGGCCGTCACGGCGCGACTGCTCCGCATGAGAGAGTCTTTCGATCCGCCCGGCCTTTCGCTGGCGTTCCAGTTACGCTCGGTGGAAATCGGCGGCGTTCCCGTGGACCTGATCGCGGTGCCCGATCACGGCAAGAACTTGGTGATAAACCCTCGGCCCACGATTCCTCTCGGCGCGCTCTATGGTCTGGAAAATCGCGCGGTGGTTTTCAATTTCCGATTCTCGGGCGGCGCGCACCGGATTCCGGCGCTAAAATCGACCTGGGTCACTGCGAATCCCTGATATGTCGGCGACATAACGATCCAGTGCCGTGAGATCGGTTTGCGCGCAGATCTGCAGCGAAACTGAGAACGAGCGCGATGCGCACCTTGATTTTCAGGGCAGCCATTGTAGCGCAGGAGGCGATCTACTCCTGCGGCGCTTGCACCACACAGCGCCGAGTGAGCGCGAAAACTCAAGCGGACCTCGTCTATTTCGCCTTTTTCTTCTTCACCGCTGCCGCGATCATTTTTTTCAGCGCCGGGACACTGACATCCGAAAGCCGCTTGATGTAAAGGCAGCCTTTGCCGGTGTCGTGCTTGCCAAGATCCGCCATGAGATCGCACTGAATGTCCAGGCCGTACACCGCGATGTTCTGCTTGCGCGGCGAGAATCCCATGATCATCCAGTCGAGTTCGCGACCATTGGGATAGACCATCTTGTATTCGCCAAAGCCGGCGATGGCCGAGCCCCACATTTTACCCTTCGATTTCGTCGCGGCCTCCATCATCGCGGCGATCGCTTCACAGTCGGCGCGCTTTTGCGCGTCGGGAATCTTCTCCAGAAAACCTTCGAGTGATTTTTGCATCGCTTTCGTCTTCATTGCTGCCATGGAATTCTCCTGTTTGCCGTCAAGGAAGTACGCCGGTTGCGTATCCGCTGTAGAGCATCAGCCGGTGCCAATTGTTGGCGCTCAAAGCGACGGCGCGCACCGGAATCGAGAGCGCCAGGGCGCCGGGGGCACCGGCCGGTCCGGGCGGCGCGAAGAGTGCGGCGAGGGCGAGAAGCGCAAACATGCGCGAATCAGTATACGCCATCGAGGCGACGAAGAAGTTTCCGGCCACGTGCTTTCATCGCTGGCGTACCGGTTCGCGTGAGTCGCTCGATCAGGGGAAAAATCGCGTCGCGCAATTCGGGATCGTCAACGGAAAGGTCCACTAGCGCCTGCATGCTGAAGGTGCGGACGATGCTGCTTTTGTCTTCCAAGTAATCGTGCAGGATGGTCACGGCCTGACGTTTTTCGGCGGCCGACATTCTCAGGCGAGGCAAAAGTTGCGCGACGTGCCAACGCAATTCCTGTTCCTGGCGACAGGCAATGTCGTCGAGCAAGCAGCGTTTCCACGGTTGTAGCCACTCGGGATGCTCGCGCGTGACTTTCTCGACCGCGTCGGCGGCGCGCATCCGAACGAGGCGATCGCCGTGCAGCAGGCAGATGAACAAGTCGCTGAAGAGCCGCGGGGCCTTGATCACGCGTCGCGCGATTTGGTTGGAAATTCCAATCGAGCGAAGGTCGCCGCCGCCGAGAATTGCGGGGAGTTTGCTCATGCGACTCTCGACGGGATCACCTGACTGTCGTAAAGGTAGGAATCGCGTCGAGCAGACAAGTTACGCGGGGTCTACTCGCCCGGCCATCTCGCTCAGTGCTTTTCCTTTTGAATCTTCTGCGCGACCTTTTCCACTTCGCCCCACACGCGCAGCAGATTGCCGCTCCACATTTGGCCGATTTGCTTTTCGGTGTAGCCGCGACGCACCAGTTCCAGGGTCACGTTGAAGGCTTCCGCCGAACTGTTCCAGCCGTCGATTCCGCCGCCGCCATCGAAGTCCGAAGAAATACCGACATGATCGATGCCGATCTTCTTCACGGCGTAGTCGATGTGATTCACGAAGTCCTGGACGTTGGCGCGGGCCGCCGCGGGATACTTCGCGTCGATCTCGGCCATCCGCTTTTCATACTCCGCGCGCTTTTCTTCCGGCAGCGCGTCGAGACCAAACGCCCCGCGACCGCGACCACCACCGCCGCCTCGGCGACCCGCCGGCGCCGCGCCGTCCGCGCTTTCCACCGGGCACGCGCGCGCCGCAGCTTCGCTGCCGCGACCACCGCCTGCGCCGCGACCCGCCCCGCCGGCGCCGCCGCGTCCTCCGCGTCCGCCGCCGTTGAGTCCAAACTCTTCACGCAGTTTGGCGAGCGCTTCGGTTCGCTCCTTGGAATCCGTCTTGACGTACGACGCGAAGCCGACCACCTGAATCACGCCGCCGTTTTTCTTGAGCGCCAGCAATTGTTCGTCGTCCATGTTGCGGCTCACGTTGGCCAGCGCGCGCACGCCCGAGTGCGACGCGATCACGGGCGCTTTCGACAACCGGATCGCCTCGAGATTCGCGCCCTTCGAGGGATGCGAGAGATCGACCATCATCCCCAAACGATTCATTTCGGCGATCACCTCGCGGCCCAGCGGAGAGAGTCCATTGTTGTAAAGGTAGCCTGTCTGTTCGCCGGTGTTGGAATCCGCGAGTTGACTGTTGCCGTTGTGCGCCAGCGACATGTAACGTCCACCGCGATCGTAAAATTCCTGCATGCGTTTGATGTCGGTGCCGATCGGATAGCCGTTCTCGATGCCGATCACCGCGATGCGTTTGCCTTCTTTGTGTAGTTTCAGAACATCCGCGGGCGTCAACGCTAGACCGATTTTGTCGGGCGCGATTTTTTCGGTCAAGCGATGGACCGCGTCGAATTTCGCGACCGCCTGCTTGTAGGCATTGTCGTATCCTTCGGGAGTCAGCGGGCCTTGGCCGACGTAAGCGATCATGAACGAGACGTCCATGCCGCCTTCGATCATCTTCGGAATGTTCACCTGCGTCGTCAAGCGCATGGTGTAGTTGCAGTCCGCGGTGAAATTCGCAGGCTCGATATCGTTGTGCGTGTCGAGTTTCAGAACGCGGCTGTGAATGGCTTTCGCCTTCGCCACGAGCGCGGCATCGTCTTGCGCGGCGCCGGCAACGGGCTGAATCGCAACAAGGACGACGGCGGCCAGAGCCGTCAAAGAGACCAAGAGGAAGTTTCGGTTAAGTTTTTTCACGGTGGTTGTCTCCGAAAGTCGGAAGCTTATCACACGAACGGCGTAGACTGAAAATCACATGGACCGGATCGACCAAGCGTGCCGCCTGCACGATCGCGCCGACCGCGATTTCACCGCCGGCCGCCTGACTTCGGCTGAACGTGCATGCCGCACGGCCCTGGTGCTGATGCGGCGCAGTGCGGGACTCCGCCATCCCGACTCCGTCAATATCGCCAACACGCTGGCCGCGATCCTCGAAGCGCGTGGGCGTTACAGCGAGGCTTTGGAAATCCGGAGGCAGAGTGTTCGCGATGCACCGGACGGCCAGGAAATCGAATTGCGCATGATTCGTGTGCAGTCGTGGGAAGGCCTGGGCAATTTGCTGCGCGTGATGGGACGATATCGCGAAGCCCGGCCGGTGCTGCGGCGCGGATTGGAGCTGTCGGAACGCACCTTGGGCCCGCGACACCAACAGACGGCGGCGTGTCTGAACGATCTCGGCGTCCTCGACAAGTACACTGGACGTTTTTCCGAAGGCATGAAGTTCTACCAGCGCGCGCTGCGCATCGCTCGAGCCGCCGGGGACCAGCAACTGATCGCCACGATTTACCACAACATCGGCGGACTCGAGCATGCACGCGGCCGCTTCGCGGCAGGCGTCGCGCCATCGCGACGCGCGTTGGAATTGCGGCGCAATGCGCTCGGCGCAAATCATCCGGCTGTCGCCGCCGACGCCGCGGCGCTGGCCGGCGTGCTCGACGGGCTGCGGCGATACGGCGAGTCGCGGCGGCTTTACGCCATGGCACTGCGTGTCTTCCGCCGCTGCTACGGACCGGTGAACTACGACGTCGCGGTGAATCTCAATAATCTGGCGTGCATCGAAAGCGACTGCGGACGCCACGCGCAAGCCGAAGCGTTGTTCCGCGAGTCGCTGGCGATGAAGGAAAAACTGCTGGGAAAGAATCATCCCGACACCGCGCTCAGCCTGCACAATCTCTCCACTTGCCTGCGCGACCAAGAGCGATACGGGGAAGCTCGGGCGTGTGCGCGGCGCGCCCTGCGTGCTTTGTCGCGACGTCTTCCAGAGAGCAACCCGAAGGTACAAGCTGTAAAAAATGTCTTGAAGTCTCTCGAAAACCGCTAGCGGCGGGACGGGCTGAGCGTCCAGGACTTGACTGAGGCGCCGGAGGACCAGACGTTGTTGGTGCGCGCTGGATTACCTGCGAAAACCGACGCTCTCCCACAACCGTCGTGAGTCGAAGAGACGGCCATTGGCCACCACTTTCGACACTTTGCGGAGATCGCTGATGTTGGCCACAGGATCGCCGTCCAGCAAAATCATGTCGGCGCGTTTACCGGGCTCGATCGTACCCGACTCTTTGTCCAGCTTCATCGCCCGCGCCGAGACGATCGTTGCAGATTGAATCGCTTCCATCGGCGTCATTCCCGCTTGAACGTACAGCTCGAGCTCGCGATGAAGGCCGTAGCCGACGAGTCCCGTGTCGGTGCCGGGAACGATGGGAATGCCCGCCTTGAAGAGCGCGCCGATCACCGCTACAGTTTGCGCCATGCGCGACTTCATTTGTTCCGCCGTTGTCGTGCCGCCCATTGTTCGAAATTTCGATTCCAGCGTGAACGGCGCGAGCTCAACGCCCGGTTCGAACGTCGCGGCGTCGACTTCTTTAGAATGTCCCGCCATCTCGCCCCATCCCGCGGTGGGATCGACAACTGTGCCGTGCTCTTTGAAGAAGGCGATCGCTTTGCGCGATGCGTCGGAATTGACATCAATCGCGCCGCCCCGTCCCGCACTTGGCTCGCGCATCATATTTGAGACGTAATTCAAATGGTTGATCTGATCCATGCCCGCCTCGACGCCTTGAAACGCATTGAGCGCTTGCGGCACGTGGCCGGTAACCGTCATTCCCAAGCGATGCGCTTCGGCGGTGATCGCCGCGATCACGTCGGGCGTGAGAAACGTGTACAACTTGATCTGTTGAAATCCGGCGTCGTGATATTTCTGCACGACGGCTCGACCTTCGTCGGGAGTTTCCGCGGTGACGTGACCAAACGCCTTCAAGCCGCCGGCATCCACGAGTCCAGCCAGCAGCAAACGCGGCCCGAGCGCGCGGCGTTTTTCGATGGCGTCGCGCTGCGCGACCAAGTATTCGAATTCGCCGCCGCAATCGCGCGCTGTGGTGATTCCCGCAGCGAGCAGCGCGGGTCCGAATTCGACGCCCGAGTAATGCGTGTGCATCTCCCACAATCCCGGCAGCAGCGTTTTACCAGGGGCCTTGATTGGCGTGACGCCGGGCGGAATGGCGACCTTGCCGCGCGGACCGGCAGCAAAAATACGTCCGTTGCGTACGACTACGGCGGAATCAGGTACGGGCGGCGCGCCCGTGCCGTCGACGAGTGTCGCGCCCACGATCGCGAAGTCTCCCAAGCGCTCGGCCGGTGCTTGTTTTCCGAGCGTGGTGAGATCGCCCATCTCCTGCAGGACGCCCGAACTATAGAGTTGCGGAAACGCCGGCTGATAGTCGCTGCGCACGGCTTCCATGGGGAGTCCACCGGCAAAGGTCATGGCGGCGACGAGTTGGCCATCGAGGGTGGTCCACAGAACTTCGCGGCCGAACATGAGATTCGCCACGGTGTAGCAATCGAGGGTGACGGGCTTGCCGCTGAGCGTAACGGAATCGCGGCCTGCAAACTCGATCCGGATGGGATCGGGCCGATGCTGGCCGGAGTTCGCGCGCAGAACCGGCAATTCGGCCGGTTTGCCATGCGCGATCCAGTAGCGCATCATCGCCATCTGCACCGCGAAAGGCGATGGTCCGTAAATCGTGAAGTATTTCGCCGGCACTCCGATCGAATGCTGGTTCTGATCTTCCTGAACGCTGGCCGTTGAATTCGTGATGACAACGGATCGCCCCGCGCCGGGCACTGCTCCTGAAGCCGCGGTTTTCAGATCCAGCGCCAGAGGCGTGTAGTCGCCCCTCATTTTCAGCACGGCGGTTGTCGAGCGCTTCGTTCCGCGATCTGAGTATTCGAACGTGGAGTTAAGCGTGAGCGCGCCCGCCGGATCGGTGGCGATCTCGTAGTGCTCCTCCCCGATTTCATGGAGGATCATGTGGATCTTGAAGTTGCCGCTTTGCGCATGCAGAGTGGCGGCAATCAGCAAACCGAGGGTTTTGGTACGCATAGTCGAGAACCGCATTCTACACTGAAGCGACTACTTCGACCTCACGGCGCATGATCGTGACCCTCTATCGAGCTAACGTAAAGTGAGCCTACCTTAGTCTCCGCGGCTGAAAAAGCATACCGCGACCGCGTGAGCTGCTTCACCGTTTCGGTGACGCAGCTCAGGCTGTCGTGACAAACTACTGCTTCGGAGCGGGTTTGATGCGCGCGCACACCGTGTGCGCCCCCGTGGGATCGATCGCCGAGTTGCCTTGCTCGATGTGCTGGATGATGCCGTTGCCATCCACCACGAATGTCGCGCGATTGGCGATTCCGACATCTTCATTCAAGATGCCGTATTCCTTCGAGGTTTTGTGATTGAGATCGCTGAGCAGGGGGAACTTCACGCCGATCTCGTCGGCAAATCGTTTGTTCGCCGGCGAAGAGTCCACGCTGATTCCAAGGACTTGAGTTTGCGCTTCTTCGAATTTGGCGATATCAGCCTGATACGCCTTCAATTCTTTGGTTCAACCACCCGTAAACGCGAGCACGTAGAACGCCAGCACCACCGTCTTGCCCTTGTAGTCGCTCAACTTGACCATCTTGCCGTTTTGGTCGCGCAGAGAGAACTCCGGAGCTTTGTCGCCCACTTTCAAATTCGTGGGGACAGGAGGGGTGGGCTGGGCGAACGCCGCCGTGCTCAGGACAATCGCAAGCAGGATCGCGCCCATTACCTTCATGTGTGTTGTACTACCTCCAACAAAAGATACTACCTCATTTTGGACCCGCGTGGCGTGCTAGCATGTGCGCATGAACCGCCGCGAACTACTTCTTTCTCTGACCGCCGGCGCCCTGAACGCACAAGCGCCCGCCCAAGCGCACGATCCGCAATCGTATGCCGCGTCCGTCTACATTCCCAAGGCGCAACGCTACGAAGACCTCCAACTCCTCCAGGACTTTATGGAGGAATTCGCATTCGTCGAACTGGTCACCACGCACCCCGAACTTCGGATCACGCACATTCCGGTGCTCGTCGACCGGTCCGCCGGAAAATACGGAACGATCCACGGCCACATCTCGCGACAGAACGATCAAATGAAAGCTTTCGACGGCAAACAGAAGGCGGTGATCGTCTTTCGTGGACCGCAAGGCTACATCTCGCCCACGTGGTACGACACGAAACTCGCCGTGCCCACATGGAATTTCGCAGTGGTGCACGCGTCCGGCCTGCTGAATCCTGTGACGAAGCTCGTCGAGCTGCGCGAGTTTCTCGCACGGCTCATTGCAAAATTCGAGAAGTATCAATCTGAGAAAAACCAGGGCGCCGGCTTTGACTTCGCCAAGCTTCCGAACGATTATGTGGAGGGGCTGGTCCAAGGCATCATCGGATTCCAGATGCCCATTGAATTGCTGGAAGGAAAATTCAAACTCGGCCAAGACCGCAGCGCGGCGGACCGTGCTGGAATCCTCGAACATCTGCCGAAAGCGCGCGGCGAGCGGTCGCTCGCCGAATTCACCGCGAGTTTCTATCGCCGGCCGAGTTAGGCCTTAAGCGTTCCAAGCCTAGCTCTTCCCGGTGCGCATCGGAAAGTGCCGGCGGATCAGCCATCCCGTCGCGACAAAAGCGGATCCCACCAGGAAAAGCGGGAACGGCGGCGCGCCGGTAACAGGAGAAATCACCGACAAAACGGCGGATATCAGAACGAGGGCGCTGGTAGACATGTCACTTCACCTCGACGATGTATTTCCGGTCAGAATCACAGAATCCATTTGTACACGGCGCGGGAAGCGTTGTCAGTTCACTACCGTCCGGGCCTTGGCGTAAAAAGAATCGCGCGTTCGCACACAACTACGCGTCGGCGCGGCTCGAAACGCGCATGCCGCAGTGTCTTACAGGACAACCCGCGGTTGTGCCGACGTGCAAACTTGTGCCGACGTGCAAAAATGCAAAAAGGTTCTTGCACCTGAAGAAACTTGCATAGTCTTTTGCACGCTGCACGTCCTAGTTCGCTCGTTCTCAAAGGGCCTAAGGGCGGTTCCATTTTGCGCAACCTTCACCACCTCCAAACTCATTGACACAACAAGCCGCTAACCTCTGACGAAAGACCTGTGGGGACCAACAGGTACCCCCGCTCGTTCTGCCTCGCTGTAGTTCGGCTGTCCACGTGCATTAGGAAAGGACAGCCGCCTTTGAGGTTGGAAAGGCCCGGGAGGTTGGAAATGTTGCTTGTCGTCTTTGCAACTCTCGCAACAATGTTGTGGTTCGCGAATGGCGCCGGGCCGCCGACGGCCAGAGTTTAGACCAAAGTCTTGCGCATGCACAGCGCGCACAACGTGGGGATTGGTAACAACGGGATTTGGGTAATCGGATTTAGCAAAATTTCAAAGTTGGTGAATGGGGGAATCATGAACGGCATCGCATCGCACACTCTGCAAAACGGTCAAAACGGCGCTTCCACCGCGGCACGCAAGTCGCAAGGCTGGGAAGAACTGTTGGCGGGAATCTCCATCGGCAAGACGGTCGTGGAAGTCGGCATGAACCGGATGATCTTTCAACAAGGCGATCGCGCCGATTCGGTCTTCTATCTGAAGCAAGGCACGGCGAAACTGGCCGTGACGTCGGAAGAGGGCAAGGACGCGATCTACGCGCTCGCCGAAGCGGGCGAGCTGTTCGGCGAAGGCTGCCTCGCGGGACAAACCACGCGCACGGCCACCGCCAGCGCGCTCACCGATTGCACGCTGATCCGCGTCGATCGCGCGGTGATGATGAATCTGCTTCACGAGCAGCATCTTGTCTCCGAACTTTTGGTGCAGCACCTGTTGCGCCGCAACATCCGCTATGAAGAAGACCTGGTCGATCAGCTCTTCAACACCAGTGAACAGCGCCTGGCGCGCAGTTTGCTGCTTCTCGCCCACATCGGCAAAGAAGGCAAGTCGGAGCCGGTGCGCGCCAAGGTGAATCAAGAGACGCTCGCGCAAATGGTCGGCACCACGCGCTCTCGCGTAAGCCACTTCATGAACAAATTCCGCCAGCGCGGATTGGTCGACTACAACAGCCGCGGCGAACTGATGGTCACGAGCAAATTGATGCGCGTCGCCAACAATGCGTCGGGATTCGCTGCGCTGGACGGACTCGATTCCTAACGGCCCATTCACAAGAGAAAGACCATGCAAGTCCAGCAAATCGGTCAAGCCGTCGATCTCGACACACTCCGCGAGGAGTGGGACGCGCTGCTGGAGCATTCCGATGCCAACAGCGTCTTCCTCACCTGGGAGTGGCTGCGGACCTGGTGGAAATATCTCGCCGAGCATCGCCGTCTCAACGTGCTGGCGTTGCGCGACGGCGGCGAGTTGATCGCCGTGGCGCCCCTGGGAATCCGGCCGCCCTCCTTGAAAAGATTATTTCCATTTCGCAGCGTCGACTTTCTCGGCTCGGGCACGGCCGGATCGGATTATCTCGACCTGATCGTCCGCCGCGGATGGGAAGCGGCCGCGATCGACGCGATTTCGCACACGCTGGGCCGCGATCGCATGTTGGAACTGAATCGCATGCGATCGGGCGCGCAAGCCAAGACACTGGCGCACACCCTGCAACAATCCGGCTGGAGCGCGCAGACGGCGCCGGCCGGCGTTTGTCCCTACATCGATCTTCGTGGACAAACCTGGACGGCCTATCTCTCGACGCTCGGCTCGCAGCAACGCGCCACCGTAAAACGCAAGCTCAACACGCTCGCCTCACACTTCGACGTGTCGTTCGAGTGCGTGAAGGATCCGCTGGAACGCGGTCCGGCGCTGCGCCTGCTCATCGAACTGCATCAGAAACGCTGGAGCGAGCACGGACGCTCTGACGCATTTCATACCGATGAGCACATCGAGTTTCACGAAGAGTTCACCAATCGCGCGCTGCGCCGCGGATGGCTGCGCCTCGGAATCCTGCGCCTGAACGAAAAGCCCGTGAGCGCGGTGTATGCATTGCGCTATGGTCCCACGTATTACTTCTATCAATCGGGTTTCGATCCGCAATATTCGAAATTCAGCGTGGGCGCGGCGGCGATGGCGTACTCGATCCGGAGCGCCATCGAAGAAGGCGCCAGCGAATACGATTTTCTGCACGGCGACGAACCGTACAAGTTCCACTGGGCCAAAGAGACGCGCGCGCTCGAACAAATCCGCTTATTCCCACCCGGAAGACGCGGGCAATGGTTCCAAACAGTGTTGAACGCGCGAAATCGTCTGCGCGATTGGTTCCGTCCGATTCATGTAGACGCCGGAGCAGCTTCGGCCTTGAAAGCTTGAAACGAAGTTGGACTCCCGAATCATGCCGCCCACAGTGGCCATCCCGGCGCAACGCTACGGTCTTCGAACTAGAACCGCCGTAACCGAAAAAACTGCGCCGACGGCGCCCGCGGCCCCGCCTCGCGAGGAAAACAAGTTCCTGCTGCTGCTTCTCGCCGCATTCTTGATTCAACTTTTTTCGAACGCCGCGCTGCTGGTTCCCGCGCTCGGCGCGGTGCGTCCCGCGCAAACCATTGGCGGGCTCGCGCTGCTGATCGTGATTTGTCAAACGGTGGCCGGCGGCCGGAGGCTTCTGCTTGCTCCGCCTGATGGTTATTTGCTGCTCGCGTTCACGGTGGCGTGCGCGTTCACGGTCGTGAATGCCGTATGGCCGAACTATGCATTCGAAGCGTGTCTCGATCTGGTCAAGATGGTGGTCATTTATTTCCTCATCGTCAACGTCGCGGCGAGCGAAGCGCCGCTGCGTTTGCTTTTGTGGACGATGGTGGCGTGCGGACTCTTCCCCGCCCTGGGATCGCTTTGGAATTGGACGCACGGCGCGAACGTGGAAGGCCGCGCGGCATGGATGGGATTTTTCGCCAATCCCAACGAGATGGCGTACTGCTTGGTTGTCCTGCTTCCTATCGCTTGGGCGCTGGCACAAAACGCCAATTGGATGGGGCGCATCGTCCTGGCGGCGCTGGCGGGACTCTTTCTGATTCCCATTTACTTGAGTTTTTCGCGCGGCAGCCTGATCGGTCTCGCCGTTGTCGGGTTGCTGATTGGATTGCGCCAAAAAAACGCGATCGCGCGCGCGGCCACCGTGGGATTGCTCGCGGCCGGCGTCCTCGCGGGATCGATGTACTGGTCGCGGCAGGCAGGATTCAGCGACATCCAAGGCGACGCCGATTTCAACGAACGCCTCACCACCTATCAAGTGGCGTGGAGCATGTACTCGCAGTCACCGGTTCTCGGCGTGGGATTGAATTGCTCGTCGGTGGCGTGGCCGCTCTACGCGCCGAGCGAAAGTCTCGCTCATCACAAGTGGCTGATCACGCATAACACCTTTATTCAAGCATTCTCGGAAACCGGCACGGCCGGGGGCGGACTCCTGCTGGCGTTTTTCGCGACCGTCCTGTGGCGCGCACGAAAAGTCCGGCGGTCTCCGCAGACACCCGAGCGCCTTCGCGAACTCGGCAAAGGATTGGAGATTTCCTTCTGTGGGTTTTTGGTGTGTGGAATGTCCGGAGGCTACGTGATGAGTTGGTTTCCGTATCTGCTCGCGGCTTTCATCGGCGCGCTCAACGCCGCCGCGCTGCAAGGGAGCAAAGCATGACGATTCGACGCAATCCCTTCGGCCCCACGATCACGCTGATCGCCGCGCGCTTCCTTTCTTTCGCGTTGACGTTCTTCATTCCGATCGTGCTCGTCCGCGTCTTCGATCAGGCGACGTTCGGCGCGTACAAACAGCTCTTCCTTTTGTTCACCGTGCTCTACGCGATCGCGCAGATGGGCGTCGCGGAAAGTTTGTACTACTTCATCCCGTCGAATCCGGAAAAAAGCGGCGGCATCGTGCTGAACTCCGCGATTGTGCTGGCGTTGGCCGGATCGTTGTGTGTCGGCGCGCTCGCGGCGCGAGCGTCCGACGTCGCTCAGCGATTGGGGAACCCGAGTATCGCACCGTATGTCGCGCCGATCGGCGTGTTCCTCTTGTTGATGCTGGTCACCGCGATCCTCGAGATTTCCATGGTGTCGGCGAAACGCTATACGCTGGCGGCGTGGACGTATTTTTCGTCCGATGTAGCGCGGACACTTTTCCTGGTCGTCCCCGCATTGGTCTTTCGTACGCTGGCGGCGCTGCTGGCGGGTGCGGTCGCGTTTGCGGCACTACGGTTTCTCGTCTGCGTTGCGTACCTCTTACACGAGTACGGCAGCGAACTGCGTGTCGACCTAGCTTCGCTGCGCCGCCAGTTGGCGTACGCGCTGCCGTTCGAACTCGCGATCATTGTCGACACGCTGCAAAACAACTATCACCAATACACGGTGTCGCACGCGTTCGGCGTTGTGGCATTCGCCACGTATTCGGTCGGCTGTTTGCAGCTTCCTTTCGTCGATTTCGTGGCGGGTCCCGCGGCGAACGTGATGATGGTGCGCATGGCGGGTGATTTAGCGCGTGGCGCGCGCGCGAACGTCCTGGAGATTTGGCGCGACACCACACGCAAGTTGGCGCTGGTCTTCTTCCCACTCTTCGCGCTGCTGGTGCTTTCGTCGCGGGAAATCATCCTGCTGTTGTTCAC
Organism: Terriglobia bacterium; assembly: GCA_021325275.1. GTDB lineage: Bacteria > Acidobacteriota > Terriglobia > JAJPHL01 > JAJPHL01 > JAJPHL01. The sequence goes on from JAJPHL010000066.1 coordinate 68,761, forward strand.
CGAGCGGTACGCCGCGGCCATCCCCGTGTTTGTACTATGGGCCGGAATCGTTCCGCTCGCGGTTTTCCAAACGGAGAGCGTATTGCGCGTCTACGCCAAGACGCGATTCATTCTGCTGGTCAACGTGCTGCGTCTGGTGCTGATCGCCGGGGCGATCGGTTGGTCGATTCGCGTCTTTGGACTGCGCGGCGCCGTGCTGGTCACGTTATTTGCAACCGCCGCGTCGAAGGCGCTGTCTTTGGTAAGAGCGATGCGCCTGATGCCTGCGCGCGCCGCCGAAATCCTGCCGTGGAATCCGTTGATCGCGATTGCCGCCGCGAGCGCGGCGGCGTGCCTGCCCGCCTGGATCATCAAGACGCAAGTGCATGCGCCGCTGGCGTTGTTGCTGGTGTTGATGGGAAGCGCGTTTGTGTTTTCGTACGGCGCGTTGTTGCTGGCGTTCGATTTGCTCACGCCGGCGGAACGCGAGATCGTCGCGAGCTGGTTACCCCTTCCCACTCGCGATTCGGTTGAAGAATCCGTCGTCAGTAAATGAGGAGCGAGTATGTGCGGAATCGCCGGGATTGCCGGTTTTCAACAAAAGCGAGTCGCGGTGGACGAAGTGCGCCGGATGTGTGACGCCATTTATCACCGCGGGCCCGACGATCAAGGTTATTTCTACTCGCCCGACGTCGTGCTCGGCATGCGGCGTCTCAGCATTATCGACCTCGCCAACGGACGCCAGCCGATTTCCAACGAAGACGGATCGATTCACGTGGTCTTCAACGGCGAGATTTATAATTTCCAATCGCTGCGCAATCGCTTAGAGGCGCGCGGCCATGTTTTCCGCACGTCCTCCGACACGGAAGTGATCGTGCACGCGTACGAAGAATACGGGGCGTGTTGCGTCGATCATTTCCGCGGCATGTTCGTCTTTGCCTTGTGGGACGACAACCGGCGCCGCTTGCTTCTGGCGCGCGATCGCCTGGGAATCAAGCCTCTCTACTACGGCATGGTCAACGGGCGCTTGGTTTTCGCATCGGAGTTGAAGGCGATCCTGGAGCTTCCCGGCGTCGACCGCCGCCTGGATTGGGAATCGCTCAGCCACTTATTCAGTTTTCTCACTACGCCGCGCGACGCGTCGATCATCGCGGGCATCAAGAAACTCGAACCCGCGCATCGCTTGATCGCCGAGCCGGGCAAGGCCTTGCGAGTCGAGCGGTACTGGGACGTGGAATTTCGCCCGGATCGCCAGAAGAGCGAGAGCGAATTCATCGAAGAGCTGCGCGGGCTTCTGGAAGAATCGGTCCAGCTACGAATGATTGCCGACGTTCCGCTCGGCGCATTTCTCTCTGGTGGAATCGACTCAAGTTCCGTGGTCGCGGCCATGTCGAAGCTCAGTTCGCGGCCCGTCAAGACATTTTCCATCGGCTTCAGCGAGCAGGAATACAGCGAACTCGCGGAAGCGCGCACGGTCGCCAAACATCTCGGCACGGAACATCACGAACTTGTGCTCGAACCCGACGTCATCGGCACGATCGAGGAAATCGTCTCCTATCTTGACGAACCTTTTGGCGACTCCTCCGCGATTCCCACTTACATGGTGTCGAAAATGGCCGCCGAGCACGTGAAAGTCGTACTCTCGGGTGACGGCGGCGACGAATTGTTCGCCGGTTACGACCGTTATCTCGTGGAGGAACGCGAGCGCGGAGCCACGCTGCCGCGTCCCATACGCCGCATCCTCGGCGCGGCCGCGGGACTCTTGCCCGAAGGCGTGCGCGGTGCGAACTATCTGCGCCATCGGGCGCTTTCCGGTGCGGCGCGCTACGTCGATAGCTCAACGCTGTTCCACGGCGATCAAAAAGAGCGTTTGTTCACGCGCGACGCAGCCCGCCATTTGGACCTGCATGACGCCGAGGCGGCGCGCCGGACTTCCTTGCGCGAAACGCCCGGCCACGGACTCAGCCGTTTACAACTGCATGACCTCGGAACGTATCTGCCGCTCGACGTACTCACGAAAGTGGACCGCATGAGCATGGCGCATTCGATTGAAGTGCGCGTCCCGCTGCTCGATCACAAGCTCGTGGAGTTTGCGGCGACGATCCCGGCACATATGCGCCTTCGCGACGGACGCTCGAAATACATTTTCAAGCAGGCGATGCGCGGCATCTTGCCGGACTCCATCATCGATCGTCCCAAGCGCGGCTTTGCGATTCCGCTGGGGCGCTGGTTCCGCGGACAACTCGACAATTACTGCTCCACCGTTTTCTTTTCGCAAGCGTGCCGCGATCGCGGCATTTTGAATCCGGCGTATCTTCGCAAGCTTCTCTGGATGCATCGCGACGGCCGCGACCTCGACTTGCATTTGTGGACGCTCGTTTCCTTCGAGCTGTGGTGCCGTCAGTTTCTCGACACGCCTCGCTTCGCGCGTCCGGCAGAAATGCCCCTTGAGCGCGTCTTCGTGCGGACGCGCGCACTCGCATCGACCCAGGTGACCGTATGACGCGATCGATTACCCCAACCACCACGACCACGCACACGCCGTCCGCGTTTGGACCGGTTCTGGCACGCGATCCGCACGAGGACTCGCGCGTGGCGCCGCCGCAGACACTCGCGCCATACCGCATTGAGCAACGCGTGGGATTGATGCAGTTCATGACTTTCTTCTACCTCGGAGGCACCGAACGCCAGGTGATGAATCTCGCCGCGGGCGTCGATTCGACACGCTTCGATCTGCACATGGGATGCAACGGCAAGGTCGGGGCGTTGCTGGAAGAAGCAACGTCGCGCGGAATTCCGGTGCAGGAATATGCGATCAACTCCCTCTACAATCTTGGCGCGATCCAAGCGCGATTGCGCCTTTCGCGTTACTTGCGGGAGCACAACATTCAAATCCTGCACGCTTACGGTTTCTACTCGAACCTTTTCGCGATTCCCGCGGCGCGCTTGGCCGGCGTGCCCGTTGTGGTCGCCGCCATTCGCGATTGCGGCGAGGCGCTCACGTCCGCGCAACGGCACTCACAGCGGGTCTCCAAGCTCGCCGATTGCATTCTCGCCAACGCCGACGGCGTGCGCCGCTGGCTGATCTCGGAAGGTTATCCGGCATGGAAGATCCACGTGATCCCGAATGGCATCGTGCAGCACAAGCCGTCGCCGGCCATGGAGCGTGGAATCCTGCATCGCGAATATGGACTTTCACCCGACACCAAACTTGTCGCGGTGTGCTCGCGCTTGACGCCGATGAAAGGCGTGGAGCATTTTCTGGCCGCCGCGGCGGCTCTGGGATCGACACGCCCCAACGTTCGCTTTCTCGTGATCGGTGGACCGAGCCACATCGGCGACGGAAGCTACAAGACGGAACTCGAAACGTTCGCGGCGAGCCTGGGATTGAAAGATCGCGTGATCTTCACGGGATTTCGCAATGACGTCGCGCGCATTCTGCCGGAGATCGACATCTCCGTGCTGCCGTCGTTGAGCGAAGGACTTTCCAATTCGTTGCTGGAAGCGATGGCCGCCGGCGTTCCGGTGATCGCCACGCGCGTGGGCGGAACGCCGGAAGCGGTGGAAGACGGATCGACGGGATTGCTCGTTCCGCCGGCCGACGTCGAGTCGCTTTCGCGCGGCATCGCGTTCCTGCTCGACAATCCGCAATCGGCAAAGCGCATGGGCGAGGAAGGCCGGCGCCGCGTGCTGGCGCGTTTTTCGGTGGAGAAAATGGTGCGCGACACCGAAGCACTCTACCTGCACCTGTTGACTTCCGGCCGCGCGCGCGCCGCGCGCAAAGAGGTGACCGCGTCATGAAAGTGCTTCTCGCGGGTCCGTATCCGCCTCCGCACGGCGGAATTTCCGTTCACGTGTACGAGTTGCGCAAGCGCCTGCACATGGCCGGAATCGCCGCGCGAGTGCTGAACGTGGATCCCCGCGCGCTGAACAGTCACGAGTATCTGCGGATCAACGGCGGATTGGGTTTGTTCGCCAAACTCGTCCGCCACGCCATGCGCGGATGGGTGCTGCACGTTCACATCAATGGCCACACCGCAAAGAGTTGGGCGATCGCATTGGCCGGAAGCATGGCGGGACTCTTTGGCCGCGGCTGTGTCGTCACGGTGCATTCGGGACTCGCGCCCGAATATCTCGCCCAATCGCGCGGCCTGGCCCGGCTCGCGTGCTTGCTGGCCTCTCGCGTTATTGCGGTGTCGACGGAAATTCGCAAAGCCCTGCCTTTCGCGCGTCGCGCCGACGTGCTGCCGGCGTTCCTGATGCCGGTCGCGACACCAGCGAAGTCGCGAACCGCAAGCCAGCGCATTCCGTTGCTGGCATGCGCACTTTCCTTCCGGCCCGAGTACGGGTTCCCGTTGCTGGTCGAAGCGCTTGTGCGGCTCCGCAACGATTTCCCCGACGCTGGATGCGTTGTGATGGGCGGGGGCGAGGGCCGGCGCGAGGCCGAACGCCTTGTCGACGCGCAAGGCCTGCGCGACGCGATTTCCTTCCTCGGCGACGTGTCGCATGAAGAATGCCTGAAGCAAATTGCCGTCTCCGATGTTTTCGTGCGGCCCACGCTCGCCGACGGCGACTCGAACTCGGTGCGCGAAGCGCTGGCGCTCGGTACGCCTGTGGTCGCGAGCGACGTGGCGGCGCGACCGGAGGGAACGCGCGTGTTTCGCAGCGGCGACGCCGCGGATTTAGCAGCGCAGATCAAGCGCGTGTGCGCTCAGCCGAAGCCGCAGGCGGAAAACCACGATCACGGGATCGCCGAATTGATCGGAATCTACGAGGCTCTATCAAAAAACACTTCAAAGGACCAACGCCATGGGCAAACTAAGCCGCTTGCGCGACATGCCCACTCGTGAAATCGGGTACCGTCTGCGGGAACGCGTGCGCGTCGAGTCCGAACGCCTCCGCCTGCACACCAGCGCGTCGCCTTGGGCCGTGCCAGAGGGCTGCGCGCCGTTCCTGAAACGAATGTTTGAAACACGTTTCTATTTTTCGCAGGAAGAACGCGAGGCGCGCCGGAAGTTCTTGGCCAGCAGTTTCCCGCATTGGATCGAACGGTCACTGCTTGAGGCGGAAACATTGTTGGAGCATCGCGTGGAGTTACTGGGCTACGGTGAGGTGGATCTCGGCGAGCAAATCGACTGGCATCGCGATCCCGTCACCGGCGCCGAATGGCCGCGCCGCTTCTGGGCGGATTACGATCCCGTGAACGATCCGGATGCGGGCGATTCCAAAATCATTCACGAACTGAATCGCTGCCAACACTTCGCGCGACTCGGAAAAGCCTATTTTCTCTCGGGCGACGAGCGTTTCGCGCGCGAGACCGTCGCGCAATTCGATCGCTGGATCGCATGGAATCCGGAAGGCGAAGGGATCAACTGGCAGTCGAGCCTCGAGATCGCCATTCGCGCGATTTCCTGGCTGTGGACGATCGCGTTTATCGCGCCGTCACCGGAATTCACCGAACCTTTTGCGCGCCGGCTGCTCGATTCGCTGGTAGCGCAGATGCGCCACGTGTTCGCGTATCCGTCGCTGTACTCGAGTCCCAACACCCACTTGATCGGCGAGGCCGCGGCGTTGTTCATCGCCGGAAGCGTGCTCGACGGATCGGAAGAAGCGCGCAAGTGGCGCGCACTCGGCGCGGATTTGCTGAAGCGCGAGGCGGAGCGTCAAATTCTGGACGATGGCGCGCACTGCGAACTGAGCACGTGCTATCACTGCTACGCCGCCGACTTCTATCTGCATGCCTTGACGCTGGCGCAGCGCATTCGCACGCCTTTCTCCGCCGCGGTCACGGGGAAGATTGCGAAGATGCTCGATTTCGTGATGCATATGACGCGCCCCGACGGCACGCTGCCGCAACTTGGCGACAACGACGGCGGACGCGTGCTGGCGCTCGACCGGCGCGATTACACGAGCTACACGGACGGTCTGTGCACGGGAGCGGCGCTCTTTCAACGCGCGGGATTCAAGTGCCAAGCCGGCGAATTCCGTGAAGAAACATTCTGGCTGCTGGGAGAAGCGGGTTGGCGCGCCTTCAACGCGTTGCCCGCCGCGCCACCCGAGGCGTGCCGGCTATTTCCCGACGCCGGATACTTTGTCTATCGCAGCGGACGCACGCGCGACGACAGTCACGTGGTCTTCGATTGCGGAGGGTTGGGCGCGCCGACCGGCGGACACGGTCACGCCGACGCATTGTCGCTGGTGTATTTCGCAGGCGGCCGCGACTTGCTGATCGATCCCGGCACCGGCGTATACAACGCGCAGGCGGAATGGCGCGCGTACTTTCGCTCGAGCGCCGCGCACAACACGGTAGTGGTCGACGGCGTCGATCAATCCGAACCCGGCGGGACATTTCAATGGTCGACGCAGGCCCCCACCAGCGCGTTGTCGCACCGCAGTTCCGGCGATTTGCAATTCGCCGACGGCGAACATCGGGGCTATGAGCGGCTGAACGGTCCCGTGTCTCACAAGCGCCGCCTGACGTTTCGCGGCGCCGGTTGCTGGCTCATCAACGACGAGTTGCTGGGATCGGGCGAGCACACTTTTGATTTCTACTTTCACTTTGCGCCGGGCGTGGATGTTCACGTGGTTCCGGCCGCCGACGAATTGATCCAAGTGGTCGCGCGCAGTGGCGGAGTTTCGTTGACGCTCTGCTTTCATTGTGCCGCGCGCCCCACGGCGGAAATCTTGCAGGGATGGGTTTCACCGCGCTACGGACGTCGCGAGCCGGCGCCCGTACTGCGCTTCCGCGTGAAGGCCGCGGCGCCCTTGTGGGCCGCGACCGTTGTGGTGCCGATCCATACAGCTCCGGCCGGCATGGCAAACGCCGCGTCACGAGGGAGGGCCTGATGTGCGGAATTTGCGGAATTGTGAAGTTTCGCCGCGACGATCGCCTGGAGCCCGGCGTGCTCGAAGCCATGACCAACGTGATTTCGCATCGCGGTCCTGACGATTGCGGCTATTTCCGCGAAGGCGAAGTGGGACTCGGTCATCGCCGCCTGAGCATCATCGATCTCGAGTGCGGCCGTCAACCGATGTTCAACGAAGACGACACGGTCGTGGTCGTCTTCAACGGCGAAATCTACAACTTTGCGGAGATCACGGCCGACTTGCGCGCGCGCGGTCACGTTTTCAAAACGCATTCCGACACCGAAGCGATCGTGCATGCCTACGAAGAGTACGGCGACGAGTGCGTCTCGCACTTCCGCGGCATGTTTGCGTTTGCGCTTTGGGATCGCGTGTACCGGCGCTTGCTGCTGGCGCGCGATCGCCTGGGAATCAAGCCGCTTTATTACTATCGCGATGCTCGCGGGCTGGCCTTCTCGTCGGAAATTAAGTCGCTGCTGGAACATCCAGAAGTTCCGCGCGAAGTCGATCCGGCGGCGCTCGAAATGTATCTCGCGCTGCGCTATGTGCCGGGGCGGCGCACGATGTTCCGCGACATTGTGAAGTTGCAACCGGGTCACGTGATGACGGTGGAGAACGGCCGCGTGCAAACGCGCCAGTATTGGGACATTCCTTGCGGCGACGCTGGATCAGCCCCCGCGTCACCGCGGGATCTGTCACGGTATCGCGAGGAATTCAGTACGTTGCTGACCGAAAGCGTGCGCCTGCGCATGATCGCCGATGTTCCGCTCGGCGTTTTCCTTAGCGGCGGCATCGACTCGAGCGCGATTCTCGCGACCATGAGCAAGCTACGGGACGGCGAAGGCGGAATCAAGACGTTCTCCATCGGCTATGAAACGCCTGACGCGAATCAAGCCGACAACGAACACAACGAATTCGCCTACGCCCGGCAAGCCGCGAACGCATTTCACGCCGACCATCACGAGTTCACTCTCGGCGCGCTCGACTTCCGCGATTTCATTCCAAAGCTGGCTTGGCATCTCGACGAGCCGCTCGGCGATCCGAGTTGTATTCCGCTGTACTTCATTTCGCGGCTCGCTCGACAGCACATCACGGTGGTGCTGAGCGGCGAGGGAGCCGACGAGATCCTGGGCGGCTACGCCATCTATCCGAAGATGTTGGCGATGGAGCGGATGCGCCGCATTCCCGGCGCGGCAATGCTGGCCCGTTGGGGATCGCGGAATCTCGGCGATGCGCGCACGCAAGACATTTTGCGCATGGCCGCACTGCCGCTCGAGAAGCGCTATCGCGGCGTGTCGCGCGGATTCCGTCCGGAATTACAGGCGCGGCTGCTGGGCCGTGACGATGGCCGCGCGCTCGATCAAGTTTTCTCGGACGTTTTCAACAACGCGGCCGCGGCGTCACCGCTAGACCGGATGCTTTACGCCGACGGCAAGGTCTGGCTTCCGGACGATCTGCTCTTGAAGGCCGACAAGATGACCATGGCGAATTCGCTCGAGTTGCGCGTTCCTTTCCTCGATCACAAACTTGTCGAGTTTGCCGCGCGACTGCCTCAGCGCGCCAAACTCTCCGGCAACACCGGCAAGGTTCTGTTGCGGAAGACGATGGAAGGCGTGCTTCCGGATTCCATCTTGAATCGCACGAAGAAGGGTTTTCCGGTGCCGACCATGGATTGGCTGAGGGGACCGTTGCGCGGATACACGCGAGAAACACTGCTGGCCTCCGACTCGGCGTGCCAGCGCTACTTCGATCCGCGCGTGCTGGAGGAAGTGGTGGGCGAACACGAAGGCGGCGCGCCGCGCCAGCAGGAGTTGTGGACCTTGCTTGTGTTCGAGCATTGGCATCGGGCCTTCGCAACCGCCAGCGCGGGCGCGAAAACTTTTGCAGCCGTGTGCAGTTTCGATCATGCCTCGGAGCGACTGTGAACTGACACAAACTCCGGAGTCCACTATTGTGAGTAGCATGTCCGAGCCGCGTTCAAGTTGGAAATTTTTTTGGGAGTTGTGAAAATGACGAAGTTACTTTCAAGCGCACTGCTTCTTCTCGCCGCGATGACATCGGCGCAAACGATTTCGACCATCGCCGGCACCGGCATACTCGGCTATTCGGGCGACGGCGGCGCGGCCACATCGGCCATGCTGAACGATCCTCGCGGACTCGCGGTGGACGCCGCGGGAAATATTTACGTCGCCGACGTGAACAACGCGCGCATTCGCAAGATCAGTCCTTTGGGCGTGATCACCACCTTCGCGGGCACCGGCGTGGCGGGATACTCCGGCGATGGCGGCTTGGCCGTCAACGCGCAACTCAATGGACCGCAGGCCGTGGCGATCGACCCCGCGGGAAATGTGATCATCGGCGACACGCAGAATCGCCGGATCCGCAAAGTGGATACGTCGGGAATGATCACGACGATCTGCGGCACCGGCGTCGAAGGATACTCGGGTGACAACGGACCGGCCACGCAAGCGATGTTCCATCAAGTGATGGATTTCGCAATCGACGCGTCCGGCCAAATTTATTTCGCCGACTCGACCGGCCAGCGGGTCCGCCGGATCGCAACCAACGGAATCATCACGACGGTAGCGGGCACGGGCGTCGGCGGATACTCCGGCGACGGCGGCCCGGCCGGCAACGCCCAATTGAATTTTCCGGTGGGCCTCACGCTGGACAGTTCGGATCAGTTGTACATCGCCGACGCCAACAATTTCCGCATTCGCTTGGTGAACACCACTGGAACGATCAGTACGGTCGTCGGCACGGGCACCTCAGGGTTCTCGGGCGACGGCGGATCGGCCACGCAAGCGAACATCAACTACGTGTACGGCGTGCGTCTCGACAACTCGGGCCATTTGTTCGTCGCCGACACGTCGAACAATCGCGTGCGCGAGGTGACGAACGGCGTGATCTCGACGATCGCCGGCGTCAGCACGAACGGGTATTCGGGCGACGGCGGACCGGCCATCAACGCGACGTTGAACTTCCCGTGGTTTCTGACACTGGACAAGTCCGGCAACCTGCTGATCAGCGACGGCATGAATAATCGCGTACGCGCGATCGCTCTGGTGGCGCTGGCACCGCCAAGCATTTCCGCGAACAGCACGGTGAACGCAGCCAGTTACGCGCCGGCGCTCAGCGCCAACGGCGCGGTGTCGCCGGGCAGTATCGTGTCGATCTTCGGATCGAACTTCGCGGGCGCTTCGGTGAATGCGACCACGGTCCCGTTGCCGACGATACTCGCCGGCGCCAGTGTCCTGATGAACGGCCAAGCCGTTCCGCTCTATTACGCGTCCGCGACGCAGATCAACGCGCAAGTTCCGTACAACATTCCCCCGGGTGCGATGACGGTGCAAGTACAAGCGGGATCGCAGACCACCAGCGCTCAGGCCGCCAACGTGGTCATAGCGTCGCCCGGTGTATTCACGCAAAACGCCTCGGGCTCCGGGCCAGGCGCATTCCTGCACGCGAATTTCACGGCGGTGACGTCGACAAGCCCCGCGCACGCCGGTGAAACGATTCTGATTTACTGCACGGGACTTGGTCCCACGAACCCCGCCGTCGTGAGCGGCAGCGCGGCGCCAGGCAATCCGCCGGCGACCACCACGATCGCGCCGACTGTGACGATCGGCGGAATCAACGCGCCGGTTTCGTTCTCGGGACTCGCGCCCACGTTCGTGGGTCTGTACCAAATCAACGCGCAGGTGCCGCCGGGAATTGGCGGCGGTTCTCCGCAAGTGATCGTCACGGTCAACGGCATTCAAGCGAACATCGCGACGATCGCGACACAGTAAGAGGAAGAGCAAGGGAGACACGCATGACACTCTTAGCGGCACTTTTGATGTTCGCCCTGCAATTGACTCCCGCGGGAGCCAGCGACGCCGGGTGCGCGGGGGCAGCGGCGAAAACAGATGGCAGCGCGAAAGCGGATAGCAACGTGTTTGGCGAAGGCGAGTATCGCCTCGGGCCCGAAGACGTGATCTCCGTTTTCGTCTGGAAGCAACCCGACCTTTCGACGACGGTGATGATTCGCCCGGACCGCAAGATTTCTCTGCCGCTGATCGGCGAGATGGACGCGGCCGGCAAGACCGCGAGTCAGTTGCAAAACGAAATCGCGGCGCAGTTGCATCAGTACGTGCAAGATCCGCGCGTCAACGTGATCGTGAAGGAAGTGAACAGCCCGGCGATTTCGGTGCTGGGACAAGTTCGCAAGCCGGACCGCTATCGCATTCGCCAGCGCACCACGGCGCTGGAAGCGATCGCGATGGCCGGCGGATTCACGGAATTCGCGAAGCGCGACCAAGTAACGGTGATTCGGAACGGGGCTCCCGATAAACCGCGCATTCAGATCGACCTGAAGAAAGTGGTGAGCGGCAAGAGCGACGTTCATTATCTCGAGCCGCTGGACACCGTGTACGTGCAGTAGTGAGCGAGGCTAAATGGAGGCGAATATGCGACAGCCGTACAAAGTGGCTCTAGCCGCCCGAGTACTGTGCTGGAGCGTTTTATGCTGGAGCACCGGACAAGCGGTGGCGCAAGAGCGACCGTTTTATTTCACGTCGCCCATCGATCTGCAGACCGGCTGGGAGTCGGGCGTACCCAACGGCAACATGCGCTTGAACGTACCAGCGACAATTCTCACGCTGCCGACGTTTTCGCTGTTGCACGATTCGCCGCGCAATCAGTTCACCTTGTCCTACGATCCGCAATTTGAAATGTTCACGTCGCCCCATCGCCTGGACTCCTTCAATCAAAACGGCACGCTGCAATGGGTTTCCGATCTCTCGCCGCGCTGGAGCCTTTCGGTGAACGACGTTTTCACCGGCACGCGCGACGAAGGCCAGCGCTTCGAAACCACGTTCCTGCTGCCGCTTGGGCAATACAACGAAAACGGTTTGTACACCAGCTTGAACTACAAGTTCACCGATCGCACTTACGTGAAATTCCGCTATGAAAACGCCTTCGTCGACTACAACGCCATCAATTTGAGCCGGCCGCTGTTTTTCAGCCGCATGGGAAACACCGGGGGACTTACGGTGGACCATCACTTCACGTCGCGCCTGAAGGTTAGCGGCAGCTACTCCTATCTGCGCACTACGGCGTTCGATAAATACGACGACATGGGCAACTTGATTCTGCCGTTCGCGCCGACGCAATTCACCGTCGGCACGGTGAGCTACAACGCCACGCCATCGTTGCTGTTTGAAGTGACGGGCGGATACGTTCACAATCCCGCGAACTCCTATCTCGTCGGCGGACTCGTCGAAAAGCACCTTCAGCACATGACCGTGGCCGGTGGCTACAACCGCTATCTCACGTTCGTAGGCGCGCCGTCGGCGTTGGGCGTGGAGTTGCCGGTGAATGACATCGCCGGGCGCGCGTTGCCGCCGAACAGCATCAGCAACACCGTGAGTTTCCGCGCGTCGGGAATGATCAGCGATCACTGGGGCGTGGAGATGAACGTGTTGGCGTCGCGCACCGCGGGCGAAACCGATTTCACCACGCTGCGCAGCGCGATGGGCGGCGTGCGTCTGAACTACCGCATCAGCGATCATCTTACGGCGTTCGTGAATGCTGATCTGTATCGCCAAAACGCCAACGTAATTTTGCCAATTCCGATTTCGCGCAGCCGTTTCTTTGCCGGCATCGCCTATACGTTTTCGCCGTCGCCCGACGAGATCGCGCGGCGGAGGGAAGCGGCGCGCAGCGGACTGAAACCAGAAACGAAGTGAAAACTGGCCCAACAAAGGAATCGAAAGCATCATGACTTCCCCCACACGTCAAACTGAATTCACAGTGGCAAATCTCTTGGATGTCGCGCGCCGCCGGATCTTACTGGTGTTGTCGGTGGCCGTGGCCGTGACCGGGGCGGTAACGTACTATGCGTATCACCGGCCGGTGCTCTATCGCGCACAAGCGCTGTTGGGCGTGCAATCGAACGTTCGCGACGTGGTCCAAAAGACCGACGGCGCGGCGCGCGTGCAGGATCAATTGCTCACCATCAAGGAAATCGCGTTCGGGCGTCCGGTGCTGGAGCCGGTGATGGACAAATTCGGCCTTTACCAAAAGCATGACGGCAAATTCTCCGAAACCGATCTCGAAAAGATGCGCGCGGCTCTGAAGATTACCGTGGAGACCGACGACACGTTCCATCTTTCCTATGAAGGCGAAGGGCGCGAGCGTGTCACCGACGTGACGAACGCCGTCGCCAATGGATTCGTCGGCAGCTTGGCGGAAGATCGCCACCAACAGGAGACCGACGCGTCCGCCACGCTCGACGCCGAACTGACCACGCTGCGTACCGCGCTCGACAAGCAGGAAGAGCAGATGAAACGCTATAAGCAGAGCGCGGTGAATTCCCTTCCCGATCGCCTCGATATGAACATGCGCCTGTTGTCCAACATCCAAGCGGAGCAGGAAGCCATTAACGAATCGCAGGCCGGGGATCAAGCGAAACTCTCCGCCGTACAAGCGGAGATGTCGGAACTCGAAAAGCAAGGCGTGATGAATCCCACGCAAGTGCACGAGAAGTCGCTGCAAGAAGTCAAACTTGACGATCTAAAGTTACATTTGAAGCAACTGAAGTCCGTGTACACGGATAAGTACCCGGAAATTGCCGCGACCGAGCAGGAAATTCGCGATCTCGAACGAGCCATCGCCGCGGCGCCGCCGAAACCGGTGTCGGTGGAGCCCAGCGCGGCACACATGCGTTATCTGCAACTGAAAGCGGAGAAGGAATCGCTCCAGCAGCGCCTAAAGAGCTACGACGCGCAGCGCGCCGACATTCAGGCGCGCATGCAACAAATGCAGGGACGCGTGCAAGCCACGCCGACGCACGAAATCGCCATCGCGGAATTGTCGCGCGGTTACGAGGAAACGAAAACTCGCTACAACACGCTGCTGGCCAAGCAGCAGGAAATGCGCCTCGCCACGGGATTGGAGCGCGTGAACCGCTCGATGTCGTTCAAAGTGGTGGAAGCAGCCACGCTTCCCACGGGACCGTCGACGCCGCGGCGCAGCCGCCTGCTCTCGATGGCCTTGCTCGGCGGATTGGCGCTGGGATTTCTGGCGGCGTTCGCGCTGGAGCAGATGAATCCCACGATCACCAGCGTGAAAGAACTGCAAACCTTCACGGATTTGCCGGTGCTGGCGGCGTTGCCGAATCTCGACGCCAAGTTCAACGGCCAACCGATCAAGGAAAGCGCGATTCCGCTGGTAGCTGTCGCGGGCGGCACCGCGCCGACGCTGCTTTCCACCGCATCGTTGCGCGAAAACCGCATTGTCGCACTGACCGATCCAGAGTCGGTGGCGTCGGAGCAATATCGCTTGCTGAGTCTCAAAGTTCGCCGGCAACTCTTCGGTCATGATACGCCGGTGTTGCTCGTCACCGGATTCGCCGGCGGCGAGGGCAAGACTGTCACAGCGCTCAACGTGAGCATGTCGCTCGCGGGTACGGTGCCGGGTCGCGTGCTGCTGATCGACAGCGATTTGCGCAAACCGCGCGCGCACGAGTATCTGGGAATCCCGCGTGGCAAAGGCTTCGCCGACCTGCTGCGCGCGCCGGAAAGCGAAACCTCACAGTACATCTGGAAAGTCAAAGACCTTTATGTGATGCCGGGCGGCACGAGTTTGCAGAATCCGGTGGCGCTGCTCACATCGAAGCACGCCGCCGCGGTGCTGCAGCGTTTGCGCCAGGAGTTCGACTTCATCGTGATCGATTCGCCGCCGGTGCTGCCGGTGGTGGATAGCCACATCCTCGCAGGACTCGCCGACGGCGCCATCATGGTGGTGCGCGCGCGCTACACGCGTCGCGACGTGCTGTCGTTGGGTCTTGAGAATTTCCAGGCCGCGAATCTTTTTGGCGCGGTGGTCAACGACGTGGATCCGCGGACTTCGGGTTACGCGTCGGCGTATCAGTATTACAACCAGCATTACGCGGGAACGGCATCGTAGTTTGGAGTGCGGCCGACTTCTCGCGGCACTCCAAAACTAGCGACCGCCGCTTTTGCTGGGCGTCGCCTTACTAAGCGCTTCGCCCATCTGGCGGCGATACACGTACAGCGACTCCGGACGGTGATCCCAGCTGTAGAGATTGGTGGCCATCGACGAGGCCACGCGCTTGGCGAGCGGCTGAAGCCCGGCCGCCTCGCACAGGTGAAGATACTCGTAATCTTCCAGTCCTTCGCGAATCAGTTTCAAACGGATGCTTTCAATCGGAATTTGCGTCGTGCCGCCGATGCGCGCGGGCGTGCCTGGATAGAACAGCGTGCCGTCGCCGTTGCCGCCGAATAGCAGCACCGAATCCCAAGGATCTTTTCCGCCGTTGGCGGGCTGTTGATACGCTTCGTTCGTGTTGAAATACAACTCGCCGCCGATGCGATACTCCCACGCGAGCCATTGGAAAATGCGATTCCCAACCGGCGGCGTGTCGATCATGTAGCTCGGCCATCCGCGAAAATATTCGCCGCCCACGATATTGCATCCGTGACTGGCGCACGACTGATACCACCACAGGCGTTTGCCGGCGGCCAATTCCGGCGAATACTTCGCCATCGGCGCGCTCACGTCGCAATACGGCGGAAATCCCGGCTTCGCTTCGAGACAATTGATCAGCGGCGTCCAGATGTCGACTACGCCCGCGAGATCGCTGTTCCACGCGATCGTCACCAGGTTGCGCACCTCGCGGTCGCTCTGATGCGCGGCGCGGCCTCTCGTGGCGACTTGGTCGAATTTCTCCGGCGTCGGCTCGTCCCAAAGATAGAGGAATAGTTTGTCGAGCCATTTTTTCTCGCGGAAATGGCGGATCCACTGCTGGTAGTAAGGACGCCGCTGCGCTTCCGTTAAACCGGGAGGCACGCGCAATTCCGCAGTGGTGGCGGTCGCGCCGGGCAGCGGATCGCGCGACGTGAGCAGCGTGCCGTCGAGCAGTGGGGCCATTTCGCCGTCGTAGCGCGACCAATCGATCGATTCCGCGCCTTGCGGAATGCGCGGCGGCACCATCGATCCGCCGTGCGTCGAAAGGCGATGGAGCAACGCGGCCTTTTGGTAGACGCGCGTCAGATCGAGCAAGTCGCGATCCGACGTGTAGCGCCCAAAATGTTCGCGCATGGCGCCAATGCCGTTGAAACCGAAACTCGTGGGAAAGCTCGACGTCGACGGCAGCGCGAAATTCCACACTTCGAGCGTGATCGGCACGCTGTCGACGAACGCGCTGTCAGCCTTGATTGTCGCCGCGCCGCGGTACACTCCCGGCGGTGTGCCCAGCGGCACGTACACTTCGATCCACAGCGGCTGATTTCGTCCCGGCGCGAGCTTCAGTGGAAATGCGTTGCGGCGCTCGCCCGTGTAGCGATCGACTTTCGGCACCAGCGGATCGGGCCACTCGCCCGCCGCGCCTTCGATCGACGATGGCGTCGCGATGGTCATGTATTTTTCGAGATAAATCGTGACGTGGGCATCCGCGCCTATGACGCCGGCGGGGCCGGCAAGGTCTGTTACATCCACATCGACGTTGTTGACGGCCGCGGCGTTGGCGCGAAGGACGATTTGGAACGGCTCAAACTCGTTCTGTGCCGCGAAGAGCTGTACGTCGTGCGGCAACGTTGGCGGTGTGGCGTCGCCGGGACGGACTTTCTGCAGGGAATGTGTGGTCCAAACGGTGATGGGACGAACGTTCTCTTGGCTCGGTGCCGCCGCTTGATGGCCCAACAGAAACCAAACGAAAGCGAGGAAAAACGCAGACGTCACGCCAGCGCCGCCCGCGCACAAGCAGGGCCGAGTTCGGCACGCTCAATGATGTCACTGATTTCTTCGACCTTGCGGTCCCATGTTTCGTTGTCCATAGAACGCGAGGTTGCCAGGCGCGACTCGGGCGAGGCCGCCGCGAGGAGTTTGTCGAGCTGCTGAAGGTATTCTCCCTCGGTGTGCGCAATCGCCAGTTTCGCTTGCAGGCGCTCGGCCTCGGGGATCGCGCTGGCGACCACCGGCAATCCTGCCGCGAGATACTCGCGCAACTTTAGCGGATTCGCCGCCAGCGTGAGCTCGTTGATCACAAACGGCAGCAGCGCGGCGTCGAAAGCCTTGCAGTATCCGGGCAGCGACTCGTACGATTTGCGCCCGACGAGATGGACATTCGGCAATCCGCGGACCGCCGAATCGTCCGCTACGATTTTGCCGACCAACACAAACGACCATGCTGGCCGCGCTTGCGCCAGGTGGCGAATCAGTGCCAAGTCGACCCAATCTTCGATCAAGCCGATGAATCCGATGACTGGCTTCGGCAGCAGAGTCAATTCCGCGGGGATCGGTGTAGCGGGATCGCACGCCTTGCGGAAATGCTCAACGTCGACGCCGTGAGTCACCAGGAAACTGGGGGTATTCGAATGCACTTTTTCTTGCAAGCGCCCGGCCGAAGAAATCACCGCGGCGGATTTTTCGATCAGGCGTTGCTCCATGTCGTACATCGCTTGCTTGTCGGCGCCGGTGAATCCCGTGAAATCGTCGGTGATGTGGTAGATCACCATTTTCTCGCCCAACGTTCCAACGATATCCGCCGACCACGGCACGAACGTGTAGGTGATGGGATCGCGAAAACCGAGGCGGCTGCACTGCCAGCGAACTTGCAGGTTCAGGAACGCGCGATTCGTCCAGCGCGCCGCGGCGTTGCCGTGCACGGGAATCGCGAGGGGACTGAAGACGTGGATGTTCTCCTGCACCTGCCGGCAGCCGCGCGCAAATTCGCGAAGTTTTTTCGCAATTCGCTGCATGTCGCGGGCCGAGGCCGTGGGCCGGCGATTGCCGATGGAATTGATCCACAGGATGCGGTTATGGCGGGCCAGCCGCGTCATGATGTGCTTCTTGCTCAGGGGATCGGCGTCCCAATCGTTGCAGAAACAGATGATGTCTTGGCCTTGCAGCATATCGATTTGATGCGTCGCCTCTTAGATGTATCCCGGCGAAAAAATGGTGTCAGTTCTTTTGTGCACACCCCGCATTCGTTAACGCACACCGGCCCGCCCGTTCCACACAACCGGCTGAGCGTTCGAGAATAGACGCTTTTAAATCCACCGCTTACAGTTAACGCATGGCAACGATCGTCATGTGGACATGCATCGCGTTTTTGCTGTACGTCCACGTCGGATATCCGTTGGTGCTGTGGGCGTGGAGCGCGGTTGCCGGACGTGCCGTGCGCAAGAATTCTTGGGAACCGACGGTCAGCATTTTGATCGCCGCGCACAATGAGCACGACACGATCGAACGAAAAATCCTGAACTGCCTCGACCTCGACTATCCACTCGACAAACTGCAAGTGGTGATCGCGCTCGACGCGCCCACCGACGGCACCGATCTAGTGGCGGCGGCGTACGAAAGCGACAACGTTCACGTGGTGAGCGTACGCAAGCATCTTGGCAAGGCCGGCGCGCTGAATCGCGCCGTGGCCGCTTCTCGAGGCGCGGTGCTGTTGTTTTCCGATGCCCGCCAGCGGCTTGATCGCGGCGCGTTGCGCGAGTTGGTGGCGAATCTCCACGACCCTGAAGTCGGATCGGTGTCGGGCGAACTGGTGCTGCTCGACGACAGCGGTCGCGAAGCCGCCGACGGAATGGGTCTTTACTGGCGCTACGAAAAATGGCTGCGCGCGCGCGAGGCGCGGATTCACTCGATGATGGGCGCCACCGGCGCGATCTACGCGATCCGGCGCGAATACTACAAGCGCATGCAGCCGGACACGATCCTCGACGACGTGTTCGTGCCGATGAGCATTGTGCTGCGCGGCAAACGCGCGGTGTTCGAAGGCGCGGCGCGGGCCTTCGATCGCGTCTCGGCGAGTCCCGAGGTCGAGTATGGACGCAAGGTCCGTACGCTGATGGGGAATTTCCAAATTCTCGCGCGGATGCCGGCGCTCATGTCGCCGCTGCACAATCCCGTTTGGGTGCAATACATGTCGCATAAGGCGGCGCGCTTGATGGTGCCGTATGCGATGGCGGCGCTGTTTGTCGCCAATCTTTTTGTCCGCGACGGCATTTACCTGTGGCTGTTGGCAGCCCAGTGCGCGTTCTACTTGCTCGCGGGTTTTGGCGGTGTGCTTTCTCATCGCGGAGCGGCGGCCGAAGTGGCGGCTCCGGTAATGGCAACGGCTTCAATCGAAGGAGAACGGTGATGATGAAAAAGGCTTTGCTCTTTCCCTACACGTTCACGCTGCTGAACCTGGCGGCCGTCGCGGGACTCTATCATTTCGCACGCCGCACGGCGGCGAGTGAAATTTGGTCCTCCAGCCATCATGTTCACGTATTTCCGCAGGGCGCCGGTCACTAACAATGACTGCGACCTCAACTGCGGCCGTCCCGTGCAAGATCGACGCTCAAGCGCGCTCGATCGAGCTCAAGGGCGAACTGCGCACCGCAACAGTCACCGATTTCCCGCAGTTTCTCGAGATGGAATCCGAGTGGAACGGGCTTGCCGCCCGCTCTGGCGTCGCGCATCCATTTCTTGGACACAGTTGGGTCCGCAGTTGGTGGGAGTCGTTTGGTGACGGTCGCCAGTTGCATATTGTCGCGGTCGAGAACGGCAGGGAGCTAGCGGGCCTGGCGCCATTGATGTTGTCGAACGAGAAGATCTACGGGATTCCGGTGCGCGTGCTGGGATCGGTCTACAACGATCACACGCCGCGCGTCGATTTTCTCGCGGCGCACGATCGTGAAGCGGTCGCGGAAGCGGTGTGGAATCACGTTTGGGATGCGCGCGACACATGGGACGTCGTGAAGCTCTGCCAGTTCGAGCAAGATTCCCCGACGCTCGAGGCGGTTACGCGATTGGCGCGCCAGAACGGATGCCACGTCGGCATTTGGCCGTCGAATTCGTCGCCGTATCTCGAAATCGAAGGCAGCTTCGAGCAACTTCTGGCATCGCGGCCGCGCGGAATGCGCGCCAACATCCGCCGGCGACTGAAGCGTCTGGAAGAAATTGGCGCCAGCGTGGAATTCGAGCGAGTCACCAACCCCGACGATCTCGACTGCGCGCTCGCCGACGCGTTTCGCATGGAAGCGAGCACTTGGAAAGGATCGGAAGGCACGGCGATCGTGTGCCAAGAAGACACGTCGCGCTTTTATGCCGCCGTGGCGCGCCGCGCGATGGAGGACGGGACGTTGTACTTCACCTTTCTGCGTCAGGGGGACCGGCGGATCGCCTTCGACCTGTCGCTCATTTATAACGAGCGCTTGTTCAAGCTGAAGCCCGGCTACGTGCAGGATCTTCACGCGTGCTCGCCCGGCCAGCAATTGACGGTACGCACGATTCGCGACGCTTTCGAGCGCGGCCTGAAAGAAGTGGATTTTCTGGGGTCGGCGGACGAGTGGAAATTGGAGTGGACGAAAGACGTTCGCCGCAATGTTTGGGTTTTCATTTTCAAGAGCAACGTATTCGGTTCGCTGCTACATCTGGCGAAGTTTCGCATCGCACCGCGTATCGCCGAATGGAGGCGGAGTGGACAAATCTAGTCTGTACGTTCCGTCGTGGCCCTGCCCGACGGCGTCGCAGTTTGCTTCCTCGAACGCGACGATGCCCTTCCCGCTGGCGCGGGAACACGCGAAGCATTTCTATGTCGCGCGGAACGGAATCTATCACCTGTTTGGTTTGTTCGGCTGGCGCGCGCCGGAAAACGTTCTCGTGCCGAATTATCACAGCGGCAACGAGACCAGCGCGATTCGCGCGGCGGGCGTGCCGATGCGCTTTTATCCCGTAAACGAGAATTTCGAACTCGATCGAGGCGCCATCGAGCAACTGTGCACGCCGTACACGCGCGCGCTCTACGTGATCCACTACGCGGGTTGGCCGCAGCCGATGGAGTGGGTCGCCGACTTTTGCCGCCGCCGCAATCTGCTTTTGATCGAAGATTGCGCGCTCAGTTTCCTCAGCGAGTACAACGGCCGGCCGTTGGGATCGTTCGGCGATTACGCGATTCATTGCTTGTACAAATCGTTGCCGCTTCCCAATGGCGCGGTGCTTTCCGGCCGCGGTCCGCTTCCAGAAGTGAAGACCCACCGGCCCGATGCGATTTCCGTTGCCGGACGGTGCGCCGAGTTGTCGCTGGAATCCTTGCGCAGTTCAATGCCGGTAGCGGGAAAGTTGCTCGCCGACCTGAAAGCGGCGCTGGGACGCGGGCTCACGGCGGCGAAAGTGGAACGCGAACGCGTCGGCAACATCGGCTTCGACCTCAGCAAAGTGGATACGGCGATGTCGCCGCTGTGCCACTGGCTGCTCCAGCGACTCGACTATCGCGCGATTGTCGAGCGGCGCCGGAACAACTTCCAGCACCTCGCGGAATTGCTGAAGGGCAAAGTGAGTTTGCTTCCTGTGGAATTGAGCGAAGGTATTTGCCCCCTGTTTCTGCCGGTGCTGGCAGAAAACAAACACGAGACCGCAGAAGAGCTGCGGAGGCGCGGGATCGGCGTCGTGGAATTTTGGAACGAAGGCGATCCGGCCGCAGATGACGGCGCAGGAGCGGCGCGGTTCCTGCGCCGTCACGTGATCGAGTTGCCCATCCATCAAAATGTGACGGAAGCCCAGGTGGAAGCGATGGCGCGCGTGGTTCTGGCGAGCATACGCCCCGTCGAGAAAAAGTACGAGGAGAGGGTATGTTTCGCAAACTCCTAAAATCCGGCGTGGCTTGGGGACTCCAGCAGACGCATTTCGGCGGGCAGAGCTCGCGCTTCGTGGCGGCGTACCATCGCACGGTCGACGAATTTCCCCGGGATCCGGATTCCGGTATTCCATCGCTCTACATCAGCGTGAAGATGCTGGAGCGCCAACTCGATTGGATCGGCCGGCGCTTTCGTTTCGTTTCGCTCGACGAGTTGATGTCCCTGCCGCCCGACGCCGCGCCCGCCGCCGCCGTCACATTCGATGACGGATACGTCGATTTCTACCGGCAGGCGTTTCCGCTCCTTAAGCGCAAAGGAATTCCGGCGGCTGTTTTCGTAGTCACCGATCTGGTCGGCACCACTGAGTGGCAGATTCACGACCGCATCTACGGATTGTTGGCGCGGTCGTGGCGTCCAGGGCTAGCACACGCGCTGGTCGATCCGTTGCTCTCGACGATGCCGCAAGCGACGCTCTTGCGCGTCATCGAACACTGGCAAAGCGGCGCGGCGCTCACCGATCCCGACCGGCGATCGCTCAACTGGGACGAGATCGCGGAACTGCATCGCGCCGGCATCACCATTGGATCGCACACCCGCACGCATGCGATTCTGCCGGCGGAATCGAAAGAAACAGTTTGGAGCGAACTTCGCGGATCGCGCCTGGCGATTGAAGCGCGAATCGGCGCGCCCGTGCGGCACTTCGCGTATCCGTGCGGGCAATTCAACGGCGCGGCGTTGAAGGCCGTGGAAGACGCCGGCTACCACTTTGCCTATACGATCTGCGCGCATCGCAACCGCGCGCATTCTCATCTGACGATTCCACGAAAAGTCCTTTGGGAAAATTCCTGTCTCGACGCGGCCGGCTCGTTCAGTCCGTCGATCATGGGTTGCCATGTAGATGGATCGTTCGACTTGTTCAAAGGATGTGAGATGAATCACGGAGGCGCATTATGCTGGTCATGAACGTGGTTGGCGCGCGCCCCAATTTTATGAAGATCGCGCCGGTAGCCGAAGCGTTGCGCGAGGCGGGCGTGGCGCAGTACTTGGTCCACACGGGACAACACTACGACGAAAAAATGTCGCACTTGTTCTTCGACGAGTTGGGAATTCCCACGCCCGATTTGAATCTCGAAGTGGGATCGGGAAGCCAAGCCGCGCAAACGGCCGAGATCATGCGGAAATTCGAGCCGGTGCTGCTCGAAGTGAAGCCCGATGTGCTCATCGTGGTGGGCGACGTGAACTCCACAATGGCGTGCGCGCTGGTGGCCGCGAAATTGAACGTTCCGGTGGCGCACATCGAGGCGGGACTGCGGAGTTTCGATCGCTCAATGCCCGAGGAGATCAATCGCGTGGTCACCGATTCCATCTCCGATTTGCTTTTTGTGAGCGAACCGAGCGGCATGAAGAATCTTTCGAACGAAGGCGTCGCCGGCGACAAGGTGCACTTCGTGGGCAACGTGATGATCGACACGCTGCTGCATCATCGCGCGTCGGCCGAAGCGTCCGACATTCGCTCGCGCCTGGGACTCGAGGCCACGGCAAACTACGCGCTCGTGACACTGCATCGGCCGTCGAACGTGGACAATCCCGCGGTTCTTGGCGGATGGATTCGCGCGCTCGGCGCGCTGTCGCACGAACTGCCGGTGGTGTTTCCCATGCATCCCCGCACACGACGGAACGCGATCGAGGCGGGCCTGGAGCCGGAGCTTCAGAGCCTGACAATCTCCGAGCCGCTCGGCTATCTCGATTTTCTGAACTTGATGAGCCGGTCGTCGGTGGTGATCACGGACTCCGGCGGAATTCAGGAAGAAACCACCGTGCTCGGCGTGCCGTGCCTCACGGTGCGCAAGAACACCGAGCGTCCGGCGACCATCACGTTTGGCACGAATCGCTTGATCGGCAACGATCCCAAGGATTTGCTCCGCGCGGCGCGACAAGTGATTCGCGGACCGCGACGCGTAGGGCGCTTGCCGGCCCTGTGGGATGGACGCGCAGCGCAGCGCATCGTGGAAGTACTGGTGGATCGCTTAGCGCGCGCGCGGTCCTTGGGCCTGGCGTCCTAGGCATTACCGGGTTTCCCTGCACCTCATTTGCGGGCTGTTCCTAATTGCTCACTTTGATTCCCATCGCCTACTCTAGAAAGGTGCTTGAGACCTTTCGTACAGAGAAAGCCCAGGTCACTTCAGAAAGAGGATGTCGATGGAACGAATCTCTGTAACTCGCGCGCCTCGATCCGATCGCGATTTCCCTTCTCACGACGCACTCGGCGGACGCATCCTAATCCCGGCCGCGCTGGAGCGTCGCGCGCGCGAACGCGACAGTGAATCGATACCCGCCCGCCGAACCGATGCAATGGAGCCGGCGGGCGGCGCGGGATGGCTTTCTCCAGTCGACTGCAACAGTCTCCGCGTGGCCTGTACTTAACGCAACGACCACAGTAGAAATGCTGTTACTGAACCACAATCGTCGCAGTGTTAGACGACGCACCGTTGGCGGTCATCACGACGGGTACGGCGTTTCCCGTGGGAACGCCCACGGGGACTTGCACGTTCACCTGGTAGAGTCCCGCGAAGCCGGGCGCGAGTCCCGAGAACAACACTGGCGCGGGAACATTGCCGATGGTGACTTGCGGCGTCGCGACGGTCGAGGGCGCTTGCGCGGGCGCGGGATTGCCATCGACGAGCGGCGTGGAAAGCGCACCGAGTCCCGTACAGTAGATCATGAGGGCGGCGCCTGCGGTGGTGGGAGCAGTTGCGCTCACGAGTTGGTAGTCGTCGGCGCGCAGGATCACGCCGGCGCCAGTGCCCGCACCGTTAGTCGTGAAGATGCCGGGCGCGGCGGCGGCGATCGTGGCGGTCTGGCGCGCGACTTGAAGCCCGTCCACTTCGATGTTCACGAGACCGGGCGCCAATTCGTACGGCACCTGCGCGTTGATTTGCCCGTTGGACGCGAAATACAACGGCGCGGCAATGCCGTTGAAGTAGACGTTCACGCTGCCGAGAAACGCGGGCAGCACGTTCGTCGCGGCGGTCATCGTGGAGTTCGCGAAACCGCTGCCGAAGATCGAAACGATCGATCCGGGCGCCAGAGTCGTTTGGTAACTCGCGCCGTTCACAACGGCCTTGATCGCCGTGCTCGTGGGGGCAGCGGGCGTAGTGACAGTCGAGCCAGTCGAACCATTATTCGTTCCGGAATTTGTTGTGCCGCTGCTCGGACCGGAATTGTTCGAACCCGTGCTGTTGCTGCCCGCCGACTGCGGCACGATCATCATGTAGGTGTCGCCGTACTGCGGCGGCGCGCCGTCCTGCGACTGCAATCCGAAATTGCTGGCGTAGACAATGCGCGATCCGTCGCGGCTAGCGGAAAGTTTCGGCATGTAGTTATAGGTGTTGTCGGGGAAGGGCCGGCTGCGATGCTGCACCAAGCGGCGAATCTCGCTGCCGTCGAGCTTGATCGCGATCAGTTCGTTCGTGTAGGCGAACCATCCACTCGGCGGAACCACGTCGATGGGATTGTAGGTTTCCACGAACGCCCAAGTGCTATCGGCGGCGGAAACGTGTGCGGCCAAGCTCCAGTCGACGGACAACAAGCACGTCTGCGACGCATCGGCGAGCCGAATTTTCACGAAGGCGTTGTTGCAAATCGGCGTGGGATCTCCGGCATTGAACCAGATGAGCACTTCGTCGCCGTTGAGGTCGCGGCTCATGTGCATGTGCCCGCCGGCGTGCGCCAATTGCCGCAAAAAATTCATATTGGAATCGAACATTTCGATTCCCGTGTAGCGCTGGCCGGCGCCGCTTTGATCCCAAGTGATCGTGACGTGATTGTCGGGCGTTACGTATGTCGAGTCGAAGGACTTCCCGTTGGTATCGAACACCGCCGACTTCGTTCCCGTACTGATGGTGTAGAGGAACACGTAGCGGTTGTCGCCCGCAAACACCATGTGATCGCCGTCGTAGGACATGTCCATCTCGCCGTTGCCGGAAATCGACGTGTACTCCTTGAAGGTGTGGAGCACGGTCGTGACACCCGTCGCGACGTTGTACGTCTTCAATTGATTCCCGCCAGTCGGATGGTAGTAAAGCGTATTGTTGTCCATGCGCGACCAGCGAGGTTCGCTGAGTCCCGCGATTTCAAACGGCAAATTTCCGACAAACGCGCCGGTGGCGCCGTCGTAGAGTCCGAAGTAGCTGTTGTGAAGAAGAATGAAACGCGAGTTATCGTTGTTGAACGCGGCTGCGGTGGAGTATTCGTTCTCGATCCATTGCAGCATGCCGCCGCCGGAGGCGTCAGGCGTGTGCAGCGCATCGGAGACACGCTGGATTTTCGCGCCGTACGCGGCATCCACGTAAGTGGCTTCATTCGCAGGCGGTTGAAGCGTTGTGTAGTTCGCCGGCAAATGAACGCTTGTATCGGTTTGGGCCATCACCTGGCCGGTTGCAAATGCTAGTACGCCCAGAGTCGTGATCATCCTCACAGAAATCGTCATACAGGCACACCTCGAGTTCGTGAATTGCGGACGTTCGTGAGACTGCCGATCCCGGGGGTTACACGGGAAGCGGAGTGGCGCGGCACGAATTTGACTACTCTATATCAGCCTGAGCAGTTTTGAACACCTGTTTGTGCAATTTGTGTCTGATGAGTTAGTACTTTTGACCGGTCCTATGCTTCATTCAGACCTCTTCGCGCCTCTTACGCCCTAGGAGACCACCGAACGATTCCGACCAATCCGGCCAAAAGGTCACACCGGGCATCATCAAACCGACATCGCGATGTGTGCTAGTAGGCAGACAGCGTATCGAACGGCTGATAGCGTAACAAAAGGAAACGCGACGTCACTGACGAGTCGGAGGTGGCCGTGCGGTCGAAACATTTTCCCGCCATTTTGTCTGGCGTGATTCTCTGCGCCGGGCTTTGCTCATTGCCGCACGCGCTCGCGGCGCAAACACGCATCGAGAACAACGATCCCAGCATCGCTTATAGCGGAACGTGGTACGCCAACACCTCGAGTTCGAATTTCAACTCCACCGCCGCGCTCACCAACTTCAAGGGCGCGCAGGCCGTGCTCACTTTCAAAGGAACCGGCGTGACCTGGATCGGCATTCTCGATCCGGGCAACGGCATCGCCTACGTCTATCTCGACGGCGTGATGACCACGGTGGATTGCTACGGCCCTTCGACGGTCTACCAGCAGCAAATGTTCGCGGCGCACAATCTCGCCAACGGCACGCATACACTCTCGATCTATGTGCCGCACGTGCGAGACCCCAACGGTTCGGGATCGTGGGTGTGGATCGATTCTTTTCTCATCGACAACGGCTCGGGTGTGACGGGCGGCAACTTTGCGGGTGCCGGAATGGTGTTCGACAACAATCCCGCGTTGAACTACACGGGATATTGGTTCACGAATTCCACAGCCGATCCATCGGCCGGCACCGTCGCGCTGGCCACCGACGCCAACTCGGCGGTGAGCATTAATTTCAACGGCACGGGCATCACCTGGCTCGCGTATCGCGATCAGTACTCGGGAATCGCTAACGTTTTTCTCGACGGCCAGATGGTGGCAACCGTGGACACGTATCTGTCGCCGGCACAATCGCAAACGCCGGCGTGGTCGATCAGCGGATTAGCGATGAACGCGCATACACTCACGATCCAGGTAACCGGTACGCACGATTCCGCTTCCAGCGACTCCTGGGTGTGGGTCGATGGGTTCAACGTGACGGGACCCGCGGGTGCGCCGCCGACCGTGAACACGAACGGCGTGGTGAACGCGGCGAGTTTCGCGCCGGCACCGAACAATCAAGTGGCGCCGGGGCAGATCATCAGCATTTTTGGAAACAATTTCCTGCCGTCGGGACAAGTCAGCTCGACGAGCATTCCGCTGGCCACCACGCTCGGAGCCGCGAATCTATTTGTCACGGCATGCGGACAGAACATTCCCCTGTTCACCGCGACGCCCGCCCAAATCAACGCGCAGATTCCGTGGCAGTGTCCGGCCAGCGGCACGACCGCGATCACCGTGTCTTCCGGCGGGCAAACCAGCGCTGCGCAGAACATCACGCTGGCGGCCGCGTCACCGGCGATTTTCACCGAAGCAGCTTCGGGGACGGGACCGGGCGCGATCCTGCACGCCGACAATTCACTAGTGAGCACATCGAGTCCCGCGCGTGGCGGCGAGACCGTCGCAATCTACGGAACGGGCTTAGGGCCGACGACGCCGGCGTTCTCCACCGGCGCTGCGGCGTCGGGATCGAACAAGACCGTGAACACGGTGACGGCGAGCGTCGGCGGTCGTGCTGCGACGGTTGTGTTCAGCGGACTGAGCGCGGGTCTCGTAGGGCTTTACCAAGTGAATGCGGTAATGCCTAGTGGACTTTCCGGAACGCAGGTTGTTACGATCAGCGTGAACGGCGCGACAAGTCCCGCGAGTGTCACGCTTTTTGCCGCGCCCTGAACGCGGCGATCACCAGCCGGCAGTGAAAAATTCTCTTCCGATGGGCTTCTCAGGAATCCGCGCGGGATCGAGAATCGTGAAGCGTTCGCTTTTCTGGCGTTTCTCGAGATCGGCGGCTGTATCGGCTTCGAGTTTTTTCTTCAACAGGGCCGTGTATTCGTCGCGAATGGCCGAGTAATCGAGCGCCCAGAGTTCCTGATCTTCCTTTGATGCTCCGTGTGATTTCGCCTTCAGCTCCAGTAACGTCAGCAGCTTTTTGTGCGCCAGATCCAAGCGCGTATTGATGAATTCGCTGGTGCCCTGGGCCTGCTGCTCGCGCACTTTCAGGTTCTCCTCAATGAAGAGCGATGCCAGTTGGTTGCAGACTTGCGCCACCAACGGCGCTTGCCGCCCGCGGTAGTAAATGCGAAACGCGCGGACTCCTTCATCGGGCAGACCGTCGAAGCTGTGAATGATCTCCACGCGGATGTTCTTGCGCATCACCTCGAGGATCTCTTCCCGCGTCTTGCGGCGGCTGAGTTCCGGGTAGAGATGATACGTGTCGATGATGCGCTGAAGACGCGTGCTGCTCATGAGCTGCTGGTTGATGGTGTTCAGCCGCGACGAGATGCTCATGCTGACGGTTGAATGCACGTAATAATCAGGGAGCTTCTGCGGATCCACCAAAATGAGCGTGTTCGCTTCATAAATATCGGGACCGCTCATTCGCCAAATCGACAAGATCAATAGCGCGGTGCACACCGCGCCCAAACCCAATCTACGGTTTCGTGTGAGGAACATAAGGATCTCCTTTAGCGATTGGCCCGTATCTTAGCACGCCGATGATAGAGTCAGGCCTGAGTGGGATCGCTCGACGCACCGTAAAACCGAAAAGCTGATCGCGCCTCAAATCCCGGCGTACCATGCGTAGCCGCCTTCCGGCGCCGCGGAGCCCAAGCCTTTGCCAAATCTCTTCAGATCGTCGGTGACGGTGAGATGCGTGATGTATTTCACGCTCTTGTAGCCGAGCTGCCGGGGGACGCGCAGGCGCAGCGGTCCACCGAATCCAACAGGAAGATCGCCGTCGTTCATGGCGTAAGTTACGAGCGTTTGCGGATGCAGCGCGTCGGCCATGTCCACGCTGTCCCACCATTCGCGGTCCATCGAGCGATAAACCACGTAACGAGCGTTCGACTTTATACCGGCGGCGCGCAACACTTCGCTGAGCGGCGTGCCTATCCATTCGGCGATGTAGGACCATCCTTCTTCGCACGCCACCTGCGTGATCTGACTGCGGCGCGGAAGGATTTTCACGTCGGAAAGCGAGAGCGCGGCGCGGTTTGAAACCAATCCGTCGATTTCGAGCTTCCAATCGGAGAATCCGGCGGCCTGAAGGCGCTTGAAATCTTCGCTGGGCGGCGAAGTCTCGTTGGCGAAGGGAGTCTTGGAAATCTCGCTGCGCGAGAACTCGCGCGCCAGCGCGCCGCTGCCCAGCAATCGGTGCGAGGCGTAGGTCAGCGTTTCGCCCAAACCGTAGAGTACGCCGTGATCGGGCGGCGCCAAACCAAATTTCTCCGCGATTTTCCCGCTAGCGGCGAGTCCGGAGACTCCCGCGACCGCGGCTAGACTCTTTGCGATCAGGTTCCTGCGCGAAACATGCCGTGAAATGCGCTCGTCCATTAGCCTCGCCCTCCCGTGATCATCGCGCGCATGCGCGTCTTGAATCCCGTGACACAAACCATCACCACATGAACCAACAGAAATGCCGTCAGTGCGACGGTCGCGAAAAAGTGGATCGTGCGCGCCGATTGCTGGCCGCCCAACGACGTAACGGCGATGGGAAACGCGGCCACAAAACCGGGCGACATCGCCAAACCCGTCCAGATCATCAAGGGGAACAGGCCGAAAATAACCAGCACGTAGGAAACTCTCTGAAGCGGATTGTAGGCGTCCGTCGATTTCCGATCCCAGAGCGACGCCCACGTCCACTCGGCGCCGGCGGGAAGAAGATTGCGCCGCCAGTGTCCGGTGAATACGCCGAAGATGGCGTAAACCAATCCCGTCAGCACCGCGATCCAAGCGGCTTCAAAATGCAGATAGCGGCTCCAACCGTTTTGATCGGGCAGAACGTATTTGTATCCTGTCGGGACTGTCGAACGCGACGAGGGAATCGGAAACGAAAACAACGGCTTCATCGTGACATTGCCCGTCTCGCCCCAATAGAAGCGCGGATGGGAGATGAGGATCTCAATCCCGGTGACGAGCAGCGCGAGAAAGCAGAGCGTGGTGATCCAATGGGTCACGCGAACCGTCGCCGCGTGACGCGGCGCTGCCGGGGCGGGAGACTCCGCGGCATCGCCAGTCCATGTCGATGTTGCCATTCGCGGATTATACAGTGGGACAGGCACGCTTGCCTGTCCATTTCCTTGGAACGGCTTTTTCGACTGCTAGCGGGTCAATTGGCTCTTGATCTCGTCCATCAACGCGCTGGCCTTGGCGACTTCCGGGAATTGCGCGTTCAACGCCAGGGCATGCTTCAGGTCGTTCATCGCGCCGGGCAAGTCACCGGAATCTTTTTTCACTAGCGCCAAGTGGTAAAGAATGCCGGAATTCCGTGGATCGCGCCGCGCGGCGTCGTCGAGAATTTCGCGCGCCGGCTTCAATTGGTTTTCCTTGTACTCGACAAAACCCAATGTATCGGCGTAACCGACGTTGGCCGGATCGCGTTCCAACGCGCGTCGCGCTAACAACTCGGCGCGCGCCAGATCGCCGTTGTCGCTTGCTAATCGCCACGCCAAATTGTTGGCGGCCACCGAATTTCGCGGATCCACCGTCAAGGCTTGCTCGAACGCTTGGGAAGCGCCCGGCAGATCGCCCTGCACTTCGCGAATCGATCCCAGCCACAGCCATCCCCAAGGAGATTTCGGCCAACGCTCGGTCAATTCTTCACAGTGCTTTTTCGCGGACTCGAGATCGTGCGAGGAAATCTCCACCTGCGCCATGGCCAAAATAGGATCGGGAGAGTCGGGATCCAAATCGACGGCCCGTTTCAAGAATTGAAACGCCGCCATGTGTTGACCGAGTCCGTTGGCCAAGTTCGCCACCAGCAAAATGTGCGGGACCGAATGCGCCAACTCGGGATTGTGACTGATTTGCATCTGCACGCGCGCGAACGCCAAGTCGCGCGACTTCACCACGCCGATCAGGTGCGCCAACGAAGTGAGAAGGCGCGCCGAGGCTGGTTGCTTCTGCAATTCTTTCTCGAGCGCCGGGCCGGTGGCCGCGGGACATTTGTCGAGGACGCTCGAAAAGCCCGCGCCGTAGAATTCCGGAATCCACGCGGCGCTCGTCGCCAGCGCGGCCGTGACGTCGGCGCAGGCGGCGGGATCCTTGTGCGTGGCTTGCTCGATGGACGCGAGACGCAAGCGCAGCAGCGGATCGTCTCCCTGCTCGGCCGGCGCTTGACGCAAGGTTTCCCACGCACCGTCGAAATTTCCGCTGCGCAACAGGTCGTCGGAAATCCAAAAACGCGCCGGCCGTAGTCTGCTGTCGAGCCTCAGCGCCTCCTGCATGCTCTGGCGAGCCAGTTCGTCATTGCGGGCGCGTTGATAGCAAAGGCCCGCGAAGTAGTGAACCGACGCGGAATCGGGCATGAAGTGCAGCAGGTGATTAAATTCGGTGAGCGCTTCTTGATTCTGCCCCGTGGCGCTCTTCACCAAGCCGTTCAACATGTGCGCCTGAAGATTCTTGTCGTTCTCCTGGAGTAACTGGGCCGCGATCTTGCGCGAGTCCTCATAGCGGCCGGCCAAATAATACGCGCCGCCCAGCCGGGCACGCTCCGCGGCCGTTTGTCCCTGCGGAGCGGCTTGCGCAATTGCTTCAAGCGCCGCGACCGCCTTGGGAATGTCGCCGCGAGAAAGATAAAACGTCGCCAGCGCGCCGCGCTGCTCGGGGTCGGTGGGATTCAGCTTCGCCGCGGCTTGAAATGCGCTCTCCGCCTTTTCCGGCTGGCCGGCGCGCATATAGAACCGTCCTTGGCCGATGCGCAACTCCACCGACTGCGGATTGGCGCGCACGGCCTCATCGAGTAAAGGCTCGGCTTGCTCGGGATGACCGGTGAGTTGGTAGAAATTCGCCAGGACGATCAGCGACGTGGGCGAGCGTTTGGTGTTTTCCACTGCCGTTTTCAATTGGCTCTCGGCGTCGGTGAGATCCCGCGCGGCCAATTTGATCGACGCCAAAAGTACGCGCGCTTGCATGTTCGACGGATCGGCCAGCAGCGTTTGTTCCAACTCGCCGGCCGAGCGCTCCGGCTGCGCCATTTTCGCCAGCGCAAAGCCCAGCAGCTCGTGCGCCTCTTTGTTCTTGGGATCGCGCTGCACCACCCAGTTGCTCTGTTGGATCGCTCCGTCGGCATTTCCATCCAACAGCATGATTCGCGCCAGGCGCAGGTGCATGTCCACGCTGTGCTCGCCCGGGTGATCGCCTTCCGCGGCCTCGGCGAGTTTCAAGGAACGCGCGGCCACCGCATAATCCTTCAACTCGAGACAGGCGATCGCGAAATAGTAGCGCGCGTCGACGCTTGGTTTTTTGGAGATCGCCAAGGCCAATTCCAGTCGCGCGTGCACGTAGTCCTTTTGATCGAGGTAGCGGCGTCCACGCGCGTAGTGATCGAAGGGTGTGTAGCCGCAGCCGCACAACAGCAGGAAAATCGGGAGACTCAGTAAGGAACGAACCATATTAGGGCGCATCGGGTACACATTATAGCGGATCACGGATCCAAATGGGGAGTCTGGTACTATGACTTATCGCTGGGCCGAGAAAAGCACCGTTTTGGGCAATAAGGTGAAAAAAGATGCGCCACACCTTGGGAAGCCGCTCGGCAGGCCTACGGATGATCCCGTAATATCAAGAGGTTGAAACCGCGGTCCCAAGCCGGGACTTTGGCACGGCGCTTGCACTGAACGAAGACCTATGCTGAAGCCTACTCTTGCGGGGATTTTGGTACTGTGCTGCTGCGGTTTCGCCCATGCCGGACCGTTGAATCTTGCGATGTTCCTGCCCGATGTCACTGCGACGAACGTGGGCGGATGCTACGGCGCGGGATCGGCGCCGGAATGTGCCGGTGCGGGAATGCTGGCATTGGAAGGTTTGGTATCGGGGTCAACGGCTCTTCAAACGGGCCCCAGCACCTTCTACGCGGTCACCAACAGCGCGCCCATCGGAACGCTCTTTGGCACACTCAACTACAACTTGGGAATTACTGCTGCCATCAATAGCTCCGGCCAGATGAACGGGGCCGGTTCTTTGACCCTGACCGGCTCGGTCGCGGCGCTGGGCGATGGAACACCGCTGTTGACCGGATCCCTTCAGAACTTCGGGGCTTCGGCCGGTGTATACGATTTCGTCTTTCAGACGACGGGCGGCAGTTTGGCAGGCTTGTACGGCGGCGTAGGAAAGTTGCTGGACGTGGAAGTAGAGAACTCCTTCTTGCCGGGCACTTTCTCCAGCGGCTTCACGATGACGTCGGCGCAATTCGCCAATGGCGATGCCGATATTGCCGCGGCCTCGCCGGAACCGGGGTCGATGTTGTTACTGCTGTCGGGCTCGGGAATGCTCGGTCTATTGCGACTCCGTTCTCGGAAGACTGCGGTTTCCAAGTAAACAGCGCTAGAAGAAATCACCCCCTTGGTTTCTGCGGGACGGGTGTGTCTGAACGAGCAGCAACGAAAAGTAGATTAAAAAATCGCTCGCAATTGTACTAGTACATAAGATTGCCGATTTTTGTAACCTACTGGTCCTTGGCGGCTCGAAAAACCAGCGTTACGATCTTCGTGCAAGTTCGAATTCTCAGAGTGGATTCTTAAGGAGTGGAAGTTATGCGTAAGCCGATTGCACTTTGTTCTTTGGTATTGCTGGTTGGTATCGCGACAACGCTTTCAGCGGCACTGCTCGGAGTTAGTCCTGGATACCCCAATTTCTCTTTCCGTAACGCCACCACCACGCAAACCTACGATCCCGGCACGCAGACTTTCGCGGCCAATTCGATCCTGAATTCGCTGGCGTTCTTCCTCGGCGACAGCCAGCCGGTGAGTCCGGCGGGCAGCGATCCGCTGCCGACGGTTGCCATCTCGATCCAAGTGGACAACAGCGGCAACCTGACGGGTACGCCCACATCGCGGGACGTCGTGATCCGGGGAACGATCACCGATCCCAGCACGAGCCAGACCTACACCGGCGATCTTCTCACCGGATCGATCAAGGGCTTCGGCTTTCAGCTAGGCTCCGGCGGAACTTCCACTTTCGATTTCGATTTTGCAGTAACCGGCGGCACAATGGCTTCATATTTTTCGGGCCAGCACATCGGCATAATTCTCAACAGCGAAGGTTCCACTTTTACGAATTCATTTGCGGTGGCATTTAACGGCCACACCAAGGGCAACATCGGTCCGATCCCAGGTCTCGTTGGGGGAGGTCAAGGGGGCTGCACCGGAACGATCGGCGATTTCGTGTGGAACGACCTCAACCAGAACGGCATTCAGGATGCCGGTGAACCGGGAATCAACGGCGTCCAACTGACGCTGCTCCAGGGCAGCCAAGTGGTCCAGACGGTCACAACCGCCAATGGTCCGGCCAACCAAATGGGCTACTATCAGTTCACAAACATTTGCCCGGGAACTTACACCGTACAAGTGACCGGCGGAGTACCGGCGAACTTCGTGCCCACGCTCCAGGGACAGGGCACTCCCGATGTGGACAGCAACAACCCCAGCGGGACGAGCGTTACATTGTCGACGAGCAACCCTTCGGATCAGACAATCGACTTCGGCTACTACTCCAATTGCAACGGCCAGATCGGCGATTTCGTGTGGAACGACGCGAATAACAATGGAATCCAAGACGCCGGAGAATTGGGCATTCCGAATGTCGTGCTGAACCTCTACGATTCCACCGGCACAAACTTCCTCGCGACCACCACGACAGACGCAAACGGTGTCTACAGTTTTGGAGGCGTCTGTAGTGGAACGTATTCGGTGCAAGTGATGTCGGGCATCCCTGCCGGCTTTACGCCCACCACCAGCAACGCCGGCGCCGATCGGACCGTGGATAGCAACGGCAGTCCCGCGTTGGTGACGCTGGCCACAAATCAGAGCGTCGATAACACCATTGACTTTGGTTATATCCCTCCGGCGCAGGGCAGCATCGGCGATTTCGTTTGGTATGACCAGAATCAAAACGGCATTCAGGATGCCGGCGAGCCCGGGATCAACGGTGTCACGGTGCAGTTGACCGATAGTCTCGGCAACACGCAGACGCAAATCACGGGTCCGGGACCGTTCGGCCTGGGTGGGTATTATCAGTTTACGGGCTTAGCGGCAGGAACCTACACGGTGAAGGTCGTTGCCAGTAGCGTGCCGGCAAACTACACGGGCGTGACCATCAGCAGCGCTCCCGGCAGCACGGTTGCCAATGATAGCAACCAGCAACCCTCGACCGTCGTGCTCGCGACTAACAACAGTTCCGACCAGACGATCGATTTCGGCTACGTCGCCGCCTGCACCGGGTCCATTGGTGACTTCGTGTGGAGCGATACCAACGGCAACGGCATTCAGGATACCGGCGAGCCGGGCATCAACGGTGTCACTTTGAATCTCCTGAATCCCGTGAACAACGCGGTTCTGGCGACCACCACGACGGCCAATGGCGGAGCCTACCACTTCACGGGTCTGTGCCCCGGCTCCTACAAGGTACAAGTGGTGACGCCTGTGGACTACGTGCCCACGGTGGCCAATGCGACCGGCAGCACAACGGCCAACGACAGCAATACCAACCCGTCGGTGGTCACCTTGGCGGAGGACAACAGCACGGACAACACCATCGACTTCGGCTTCGTGCCGGTGCCGCCGGTGAAGGTGGTTTGCCCCGCGAGCAGCGGCGTTGTCGGAGTGCCATACAGCTCATCGGTTTCAGCTTCCGGCGGAACGTCGCCGTATACGGATACGATCACCTCAGGTGCGTTGCCGACGGGTCTGTTGTTCAACACGCCCACGGTCGGAGCGATCACCGGAACACCGACCGCCGCAGGAGCCTTCAATTTCACGGTCAACGTAACCGATTCCACTCCTGGAGCGCCCCTGACCGCGACCGCGAGTTGCACGATCAACATCGTTCAAAGCTACCTGATCGTGAACAAGGTGACTGCGCCTACCGCCAACGATCCGACGGTATTCTCGGTCACCGCCTCGGCGAGTAGCGGCTCGATCAGCACCAGTGCGCACAGCCTCAGTACCGCGGCGCCCGTAAAGTACGCCGTGACGCCGGGCACATTTAGCGTCACCGAAGCCGCCATCGCTGGTTGGAACAATACCGGCAACACCTGTGTGAACGTCAGCGTAGCGGCCGGACAGACCGTCACGTGCACCCTGACCAATACCAAGGTGTCCGCGGCCACGGGATATACCACCTACACCCAGGGCGGCTGGGGCACCACGCCTCACGGCAATAATCCCGGATCGCTGTTGCAGAAGGACTTCGCGACGGTCTACCCGGGCGGGTCGGTGTCGATTGGTGGAACCAAGAAGCTCACTTTCACCAGTTCGACGGCCATCCATAACTTCCTGCCGCAGGGCGGAACGCCGGGAGTGCTGGCTGCCTCCGCGACGAATCCCACGTCTTCCGCGGCCGGAGTCTTTGCCGGCCAGGTCCTGGCCCTTCAACTCAACGTGGATTTCTCGAACAAAGGAATCACCAAGACCGGCCTCGCCAATCTGCACGCGGTCTCTGGAATGTTGGCGGGGCAAACCGTGGGCCAAATCCTGGCTCTGGCCAATTCCGTTATCGGAGGTGGCGCGTTGCCATCGGGCATGACGGTGTCGAACCTGAACGACATCGTGAACTCGATCAACAACAACTTCGACAGCGGTGCGGCGAACAATGGCTATCTTTACTAGGAACTAGATGAGCGGGTCAGCGCGCTGCGGGTCTACGTGTCAGCGCGCTGCGGGCGTGCCGGAACGATCAAGAAAATTCTGAGAAGAACGTGGGATTTTGTACTAGTACCTAAGATTGGCGATTTTTGTTACTCGCTGGTTCTGTGCGGCTTGGAAGAAGCACGTTAGCATTTTGGGTGCGGGTTAGATTTCCCAACTGGATTGTTTTAGTTTAAGGAGTGGAAGTTATGCGTAAGTCCTTCGTGCTCGGTTCTCTGGTATTGTTGGTTGGCATCGCTACAACGGTTTCAGCCTCACTGCTCGGAGTCAGTCCTGGATTCCCCAATTTCTCTTTCCGCAATGCCACTACCACGCAAACCTACGATCCCGGCACGCAGACTTTCTCGGCCAATTCGATTCTGAATTCGCTGGCGTTTTTCCTCGGCGACAGCCAGCCGGTGAGTCCGGCGGGCAGCGATCCGTTGCCGACTGTTGCCATCTCGATCCAAGTGGACAACAGCGGCAATCTGACGGGTGCGCCCACGTCGCGGGACATCGTGATTCGCGGAACGATCACCGATCCCAGCACGAGCCAGACGTACACCGGCGATCTCCTCACCGGATCGGTGAAAGGCTTCGGCTTTCAGCTAGTCAACGGCACAACCTCCGTCTTCGATTTCGACTTTGGAGTGACCGGCGGCACGATGGCTTCGTACTTCGCGGGCCAGGACATCGCCGTGGTTCTCAACAGCGAAGCTTCCACTTTTACGAATTCATTCGCGGTGGCATTCAACGGCCACACCAAGGGCAACATTGGTCCGATCCCGAATACGTGCACCGGCTCCATCGGCGACTTCGTGTGGAGAGACCTGAACCTGAACGGAATTCAGGATTCCGGCGAACCGGGCATCGACGGCGTCAAGGTTCAGTTGAAGAACAGCGGCGGAAGCGTTCTGCAAACCACCATGACCGGTGTCGGACCGGCAAACCAGCACGGCTACTATCAATTCACCGGCGTGTGCGCCGGAAGTTACACCGTGGTTGTCGACAGTACGACATTGCCCGCCGGTGTTACACCGACGGCCAGCTTCCAGGGCAACGATCCCACCGTGGACAGCAACGGCAGTCCAGCGTCGGTGACGCTCGCGACCAACTCGAGCAGCGATCAGACGATTGATTTTGGATACTTCGGGAGCAACAGCCAGACAGGCAATGGCACGATCGGTGATTTTGTTTGGAATGATCTCAACGGCAACGGTATTCAGGACGCGGGTGAACCGGGAATCGCCGGCGTGACGGTGAATCTGTACGATTCCACCGGCACGAACCAACTCGCCACGACGGTGACCGGACCCAACGGGAATTACGCCTTCACCGGTCTCAATGCGGGCACCTACGTCGTGAAGATCGACGCTACGACGCTGCCGGCCGGATTCGTCGCCAGCCCCAGTTTGCAGGGCGGCAACACGGCCACCGACAGCAACGGCAGCCCTGCGACCGTCACGCTTTCCACCAACACGTCGACCGACAACACCATCGACTTCGGCTACATCGGACCGGGCACCGGCTCGATCGGCGATTTCGTGTGGCACGACATGAATCAGAACGGCATTCAGGATGCCGGCGAACCGGGCATCGACGGCGTGACGGTCACGCTAAAGGATAGCTTGGGCAACGTCGTGGGCACGGCGGTCACCGGCCTTGGACCGTCGAATCAGCACGGCTACTATCAGTTCACCGGACTCCACGCCGGCACCTACATGGTGTCGGTGACCATGGGCGTCCCCGCGGGATGGACGCCAACGATCACCAACGCGCCGGGTAGCACCACGGCCAACGACAGCAATTCGCAACCGGCGATTGTGACGCTCTCGACGAGCACATCGTCCGACCAAACCATCGATTTCGGATACAACGCGCCCTGCACCGGCAGCATCGGCGACTTTGTGTGGAGCGATCTCAACGGCAACGGCATTCAAGACGCCGGTGAGCCGGGCATCGACGGGGTAACGCTGAACTTGCGCAAACTGTCGGACAACAGCATCATCACAACCACCACAACGTCCGGCGGCGGCCTTTACTCCTTCGGCGGCGTCTGCCCCGGATCGTACAAAGTGGAAGTGATCACGCCGAACGGATACGTTCCGACGATCGTGAACGCGCCGGGCAGCACCACTGCGAACGACAGCAACCCGAATCCGTCGACGGTGACGTTGCCGGAAGACAACTCCACCGACACAACGATCGACTTCGGATTCCAGCCGCGCAATGCTGCCATCGGCGATTTTGTGTGGAAGGATTTGAACGGCAACGGCATTCAGGATGCCGGTGAGCCGGGCATTCCGGGCGTTACGGTGAACATCAGTGGCCCTGGCGGCTTCACGGCGTCCACCACCACCGACGCAAACGGCGCCTATCACTTCACGGGACTTGCGCCGGGCAGCTACACGGTCACGTTCGTGGCGCCCACGGGATACGTCTTTTCGCCGCAATTCCAGGGATCGAACACGGCGGTCGATAGCAATGCGAACGCTTCAGGCGTTACGCCGGCGGTCACGCTGGCTGCGGGACAAACTGACAACACCATCGACGCGGGACTCTATCAACCCGGCGCGATCGGCGACTTCGTTTGGAACGATTTGAACGACAACGGCGTGCAGGACTCGGGCGAGCCGGGCATCGGCGGCGTCACTGTGACATTGATGCACGGCAGCACGGTGATCGCCACGACCACCACGGCCACCGATGGTTCGTATCACTTCACGAACGTCGCGCCGGGAACTTATACCGTGAACTTCACGGCGCCCTCGGGCTATGTGTTCTCGCCGCAATTCCAAGGCGGCAACACGGCCACCGACAGCAATCCCAACGCGTCGGGCGTCGCGACGGTCACGATTGTTTCCGGTCAGACCGACAACACCATCGACGCCGGGTTATTCCAGCCGCCGGCCGCGGTTGGCGACTTCGTGTGGAACGATTTGAACGGCAACGGTATTCAAGACGCCGGCGAGCCGGGATTGCAAGGCGTGCAGGTGAACTTGTACAACGGCACGTCGCTGATCGCGACAACAACGTCCGACGCGAATGGTGCTTATCACTTCACCGGTCTCGCGCCGGGGACGTACACGGTGCAGTTCATCGCGCCGAACGGTTACGTTTTCTCGCCGTCGCTGCAGGGTTCAAACCGCGCGGTGGATAGCAATCCGACGCAGTTAGGCGTGACGAGCGCCTTCACGCTCGTCGCGGGACAAACCGACAACACGATCGACGCGGGTTTAATGGTCGCGCCGCCGCCGTGTACGCCGGTATCGATTACGGCGAACTTCAACGGCACGGCGATCAACGCGGGCAGCTACATTTGGGTCTCCGCGGTCGCCAAGGTTCAGGGCATTCCGCCGGGAACGAATCCGACGATCAACATTACGAATGCGTCGGTCCATTCGACAAGTATCTTCGCTCCGGTTCCCAACGGCACGATCACGCTTCAGTCCGGACCGGGCGTAACCGCAGCGACAACGTTCAACACGTCGACGAACACGTGGGTGACGACGGTACCGCAACCGCTGGGGGGCAATTATTTCCTCACCGCCGTGGCGATTCCAGTCACAACCGCGGTCGCCGGCGGCCAAAGCTTGACGTTCACGGCCAGCTACACGACGGATACTCCGGGAGTCACGGTCAACTGGCAGTTTGCGGCCGCTGTGTACACGAGCTTCACGACGAATTACACGACGCTCGGCGTGAAACCGGTGGACGATCCGAATGCCAGCAGCTACAAGAACTCCGATCACGCCGGAACGCCCGAAAACTACAAGGGCTCGGTGACGGGCGGCGCGATGGGTGGTGGTGGATCGAACTTCACCGGCTCGCTCAGCTCCACGCTGACGTCCACGCCTTGCACCGCGGGCGGCGCGGCGCAGTGTGTACTCGGATATCCGTACACCAGCAGCAATCCGCTGACCAGCGTTGTATTCAACGAAAGCGGCGTGCTCGCGGCTTCCGATCCGTCGGTCGCCGACGCCGGCGACACCATCCGCATGTTTGCGGCGGACGAACACGCCATTCTGCTCGGCGTGCGCACCAGCGCGCTGCCGATCTCGGCGCTCACCCAGAATCCCGGACACGTTTCGCATCCCTCGGTCGGCGATCCCACGATCACCGATCCGTCGGGTCGCCCGATCTTCCCGTCGATCTTCGTGACCGACATCACGGGAGTTTCCGATAACTCGACGCACACCGATCCGACGTATCGCGCCGGTGACTGGCAGTACGGCGGCACAGCGATGCAGCCGAGCGACATCTTCGGGACGTGGAAGGGAGCTTCGAAGTCCGGAAGCACCTTGACCACCGACGCCGATCCCTCGCAGAACCAATGGAATCTCGGCTCGGGCAGCGATGTTCCTTCGGCCGGGTTCTCCGGTTTGACGAATCAAGGGTACGGCGCGGAAGTTCGCTGGAACGTGAATGATATTCGCGTCGGCGGACAGCCGCTGCAATTCGGCCACCAGTATCGCATTCAGTTGATGGTTCACGACGGCGATCAAAACCAGTCGGGCGGCGACGTCGGCGAAGCATGCATGTTGGTCAACATCATGTCGCCGATTCCTTCCGGCACCGGAACCATCGGCAACTTCGTGTGGAGCGATACCAACGGCAACGGCATTCAGGATGCCGGCGAGCCGGGACTCCCCGGCGTCACCGTGCAGCTCTCCGACAGCAACGGCAACGTCGTGGGTTCGACGGTTACCGACTCCAACGGCAACTACCTGTTCACCGGACTCGCCACTGGAAACTACACAGTGACTGCGGCGACTCCTGCCGGTTACACGCCGTCGCCTGCCGGCGTGGGCGGAAATCCCGCGATTGATTCCAACGGCAGCCCTGCGACGGTTTCGGTAACGGCGGACAGCAGCAACGTAACGGTGGACTTCGGCTTCGTGCCGCCGCCTCCGCCGCCTTGCACGCCGGTGGCGATCAACGATAAGTTCAACGCTTCGGCGATCAACGCCGGCAATTACATTTGGTTCACGGCGACGCTGAAGCCCAGCGGCATTAAGGCCGGCCAATCGGCCACGGTGCAGTTCACCAACGGAAGTGTGCAATCGACGGCGTTCAATGTGCCATTGCCGAACGCGAAGATCACGTTCTCAGCGACGGCGACAACCGCGACGACCGTTTACGATGCGTCGTCGAACACATACACGACGGTGGTTCCGGCCACGCTCGCCGGCAACACCTTCCTGACAGGCGTGCCGTTCCTAGTTTCCTCAAATATTCCCGGCGCGCTCAACAATGTGTCGATGACCGGCAGTTTCACCACCGATACCACGGGTGTCAACGTGAGTTGGCAATGGGAAGCTGCGGTTTACAGTACGTTCAACAGCAATCCGAGCGCACTGGGCATCAAGCCGGTGGATGATCCGCATGCCAGCACCTATCAGAACAACGATCACGCGGGCACACCGGAGAATTATCGCGCCAACGGCGTGAGCGGCGCGACGGGCGGCGGTGGACCGGGCGATATCGGCGCGGCTTCGCCGGGACAGAACACCACTCCGTGCGTGGTGACGATCGCGAACACCGGATCGTGCGTGCTCGGGTATCCGTTCTCGAGCAGCAATCCGCTGACGAGCGTGGTCTTCAATGAAAGCACCGTGCTCGATTGGGTCGATCCGTCGCAAGCCACCATGAACGACACGATCCGCCTCTTCGCAGCGGATGAACACGCGATCCTGCTCGGCGTGCACAACAACAATCTGAGCGTTTCGGCGCTGCCGGCGAATCCGGGCCACGTGACTTCTCCGTCGATCGGCGATCCTTCGGTCACCGATCCATCGGGACGCCCGATCTTCCCGTCGTTGTTCATCACCGACATCACGGGACTCACCGACAACGCGTCGCACACTGATCCAACGTATCGCGCCGGTGACTGGCAGTTCGGCGGAGCGCCGCAAGCTCCGAACGATATCTTCGGAACGTGGAAAGGCGCTTCGGTTTCCGGAACTACCATCACCACCGACGCCGATCCGACGACCAAGAACAACTGGACGCTCGGCACGGGCAGCGACACGCCTTCGGTCGGATTCTCGGGTCTGACCAACGAGGGCTACGGCGCGGAAGTTCGCTGGAACGTGAACAACTTGCTGTTCAACGGCCAGCCGTTGCAGCCGGGTCACACCTATCGCATCCAGTTGATGGTGCACGACGGCGATCAGAACAAGTCGGGCGGCGACGTCGGCCAGGCTTGCGCGACGGTGACGATCCACTAAGATGCGCTAGCGCAGTTGGAAGTAAGCTAGCATTGCCAGGTGGGCTCGCCGTTTGCGGTAGAGGTCTCGAACGTTCAATGTAGTTTCGGCGGCATTCGCGCGATCGATGGATTGTCGCTGCGAATCGCCGCCGGAACCGTCGTCGGCATCGTGGGAGCCAATGGCGCCGGCAAAACCACCCTCATCGACATGATCTGCGGTCTCGTGCGTCCGCAGCACGGGACCATTCTGGTGATGGGCCAGAACGCGGCGGCTGCAGGACCGGCGTTACGCGCGCGCATCGGCGTGTTGCCGCAAGAAACCGCTCTGTACGACGAGGTTTCCGCCCGCCAGAATCTCGATTTCGCAGCGTCGCTATACGCCGTTCCTCGCGCCGCCGCGCGGATCGACGAAGTGCTCCTCCTCGTGGGACTCCTCGAGCGCCAGCACGACGTGGTGCGCACATTTTCCGGCGGCATGCAGCGCCGCTTGGCGATCGCGCGCGCCCTGCTGCACGATCCGCCGCTGCTGATCCTCGACGAGCCTACGGTCGGCGTGGACTTAGAAGCTCGCCATCAGATTTGGTCTCATGTCCGGTCGCTGCGCGCCGCCGGGCGTACGGTGGTTCTCACCACAAACTATCTCGACGAAGCCGAGGCGCTCTGTGATCGCGTGGCAATCCTGCGCGCCGGCAGGCTGTTGGCGGAAGATACGCCCGCCGCGCTCACCGCGCGCACCGGGCGTTGTCTCGAAATCGAGTGCTCCCCGGAAAGCTCCGGCGTAGCGCGCGAAACACTGGAGCGTCACAAGGGCGTGCTGCGCGTGGAGTCCGGCGATTTCGGCCTTCGCGCCTATCTCGGCGCTACCGTGAATCCCGAAGACGTGGTCCACGACCTGCGTGCGGTGTGCACGCTCGCCGCGTTTCGCACACGCTCTCCCGACTTGGCGGAAGTTTTCCGCTCACTGACAACCCCACAATGAACGCGCACGTCTTCGTGGCCAGCGCCAAGTTGGAACTCGCGCATCTCAATCGCAATCGCGCGTTTGTGGCGCTGACCGTGCTGGCGGCAGTCAGTTTTCTCGTGATGGTGAGCCTCTTCGGCCTCACCGGATCGTACGCGCCGACGGCCTTGATCGATCTCGACGGCGGACCGTATTCGGAAAGCCTGATTCAATCGCTCGAAGGCGCGCATCATTCGTTTCGTCTGCTGCCGATGAGCGCGGCCGACGCGCAAGGCGCGCTGCGCGCCGGACGACTCGTCGCCATCGTCACGATTCCGCAAGGATTCAGCGCCCAAGTCGAGCGCGGCGCCACCGTGGCGATCAACG
Source organism: Terriglobia bacterium (assembly GCA_021325275.1). GTDB lineage: Bacteria > Acidobacteriota > Terriglobia > JAJPHL01 > JAJPHL01 > JAJPHL01. Next base: position 113,180 of record JAJPHL010000066.1, read on the forward strand.
TGGAAATCGATAACGTGAACATCGATCTCACCAACGACGTGCAGCGCGCACTTCCCGCCGCCATCGCCGACTTCGGACGCGCCAATCGATTTCCCGGCGTGCGCGTGCACATGGCGGAACACGACGTGTGGCCGCGGGACACCGCGTATATTCCGTACTTGGCCGTCAGCGCGCTGGCGCTCGACGCCATGATGATCGCGGGAATCTTGGGCGCGCTGGCAACAGCGCGCGAGTGGGAACGCAAGAGCGTGAAGTTGCTGCGGCTCGCGCCGGCACCGGCGGGCGCGGTGCTCGGTGGAAAACTGGCGGTCGCGGGAGGCGTGGCTTTTGCGGCGCTCGCTGTGACGGTCGCCGCGATCGTGGCGATTTTCGGCGTGCTTCCCGTGTCGTTTGTCGCGACGCTCGCCACGCTCGCCGCATGTGTCGCGATTTTTACGTGCTTCGGCGCGTGGCTCGGCGCGTTGTTGAAGCGCACGCTCGCCGTCGCGCCGTTGCTCTTCGGATTGGTGATGCCGTTCTACATCGATTCGGGCGCGCTCGAGCCGACGCGCTTCGATGGCGATCGCATTTGGCTCATTGCGCATGCGTCGCCGGTGTACTACGCGGTCGGCGTGCTCGAATGGGCGTATCACGGCTTGCACGTGACGCCCGAGCCGGTCTACGTCGATCTGCTGGTGCTCGTCGCGATGGCAGGTGTTTGCGTGGCACTCACGCTCGGAAGTTTTGCTCGCGGAGGCCAACGATGATTCGGGCCATCTGGGGAATGGCGCGCAACGACATCGCCGTGTGGCTGCGCTCGCCCGCGGCGATCGCCGCGGCGCTGCTGCCCGCGCTGGGCATGGGGATTCTCGTCGCCGTGCTGACCAATTCCGTGGGACAACAGCCCGTCGCGCTGGTCGTCGAAGGCCAAGGACGTTTGACCAAGCGCATCGCCAAAATTATTCGCGCCGATTCGGAGGCATATCTCTTAACCGAAATGAACGCGGCTGAGGCCGAACGCGCCATCGGCGAGCAACGTGTCGCGGCGATCATCGTGGTCCCCACGGATTTCGATGACGCAGCCGCGTACGGAAACGCCGCCATCGACTTGTACCTCAATAATGTCGATATCGATCTCGCCGACGACCTTCGCCGCAGCGTCACGCGATCGGCGGCGGAGTTTGATGCGCCGCAACTCGGACTCCTCGGCGAATTGCACGGACCGTCCGAGAATTTGCTGCTGCCGAATCCCTATCGCGTGGCCATTTCCGAGCGCGATCTGCGCGAGACCAACGTATCGTTCTTGCAGTATCAGGTGATCCCGATTGTCGTGTTGATTGTGGTGAGCGCCGGCCTGCTCGGCACCGCGCTTTTGACGGCGCGCGATTTCGAACGCGGCACAGCGAAGCTGCTGATCTTGAGTCCCGCGGGCCATCTGCCGATCGTCTTCGGGCGATTGCTCGGCGGCACGATGATCACGCTGGGTTTGGTCGCGCCCCTGGTGGCGGTCGGATTCATGGCGCGGTTCATGCCGCCGATTCCGTCGTGGCAACACGGCGCGGCGCTCGCCGCGTTGCTCGTCGCGGTGACGCTCACGTCGGTGGGATTGGGCGCCTTGCTCGGCATCGCCATTCGCAACGATCGCCTCGTGACGATGGCGGGCCTCAACGCGGCCGTGTATTTGTTTTTTCTCGGCGGCGGATTCACCACCGTGGCGTTTCTCCCGCCGTGGATTCAGACGGCGAGCCGGGCGCTGCCGACAAGTTACGCGATCGAAGGATTGCGCCAAGCTTTGTTCTATCCTGATCTCGTGGGTTTTGCGCACAACCTTTCGGCGATCGCGGCATTCGGCGTGGCGTCCATCACGTTGGCCGCCGCACTACTCGCGCGCGCGTGGAGGCGGGCATGAGAAACTCCGCATTGCTCATCGCGCTGCTGTTTCTCGCGGGATGCAACGACGATCCTGCGCGCTCGGTGAAGATCGCGCCGCGCCCATCACAACCCGCGCCGTCTGTGCGACCCGAGCCCACCCCGCCAACTCTCGCCGCGCCCCAACTGCCGCAACCAAAAGCAACACGCGCTGCGGCAGCGAAGCCGCCCGCGACTTCAGCCAATCTTTTCCCAGAGTATTGCCCGATTCCCGCCGAAGAATCGCCTGGAGGGCCGAGCAGCCTCGTGGCAAAAGGCGCTTGCGAATTCGAGCATCACTCGACCGCGAGCTGCGAGCCGATCGGAGACGATTTTCTGGTCGGCCTCACGCGACCAGCCAAAGGCGGCGGATCGCTCGTCGCTTTCCTGAACGTCGAGCAGTACAAGGGACCCGGAAACTACGAGAACGCTCAACTCTTTGTCGCGGTACAGAGTGGAAAAACGATTCACCGCTGGTCGAGCGAAACGGTTAGCGCCGTGGTCGGCGCCGGCGAAGCGTTCGTCGCGCTTCCCTCCACACGGTTGGATCTCGAACCAACGCTCGTCGATTGCTCCACGCTGATCTCGCCGTCGTCGAACTATCTCTATCAGTGTGCCGGACGTGGGGAAGTCCTGAAAGCTGCGCCGGAAGTCGTTTCCGGCAAGTTGCAGTGCGCGGGAAAATAATCGTCAAGCCTTCCCGCCGCGCGACTTCAAGAAACTCACCATGCCCTCCTGCTTCGCGCCTTGCGCCATCGCCAGCGGTGTGACGGTCGCGCCATTCGTGACGCCCGCGGCGTTCACGTCCGCGCCGTGCGACAGCAACACCTCCGCAAGTTCCACGTATCCCTTGCGCGCGGCGATGTGCAAGGTCGTAATGCCGAACGCCTTGGCATGGACGCTGGCACCCGCGCGCAATAAATCGTCGGCGATCTCGGCGTGCTGCTCGCCATACGCCGTGTATGACATCAGCGGCAGATCGTGCGCGCCGCGTTCGCGGATGCACGCGGGATCGCCGCCAACCAGCGCGGTCACGCGGTCGCGCAGACCCAACAACGTCGCGGTGCATGTGGAAACCGGCGCGCCCGCGTCGGCCAGGAATCGCGCCAGCGCCGTTGTGCCGGTGTGCGCCGCCGCTTCGATCGCGAGTTCATCCCAAGTGGCGCGCGCGGCCAGCATTCCGGGAGCCAACTTGAACAAATGCTTCACGCGCTCGGTGTCAAAATGCGAGAGCCGCACGAATTCGTTGATGAAATCCTGCGGCAGTCCGTCGATGTTCGCGGGCACAAACGGTTTGCCTTGGGCGTCGAGGCTCAATCGCTTTCCGAAGTAGACCACTTCGGTTTTCACGCCTGCCCCGATCGCCCCGCGATGCACGAGCAGTTCCACGACATCGAAATAGCCGCGCGCCGCGGCCAATTCCACGGCGGTCTTCCCGTCCCCGCGCTTGGCGTTTGGATCGGATGCGTTCATCACCAACGCCGTTGTCATGTCGAGGGCTGCTTTGCGGTCGGGATACTGGACAGCGGCGATCAACGGGCTCTCGGGACCAGCGCTCAGGTCCGCGCCTTTCTGCGTGAGGAAGAAAATCATGTCGCTGTGGCCGCCTTCAACCGCGTAATGCAAGGCGGTCTTCCCTTCTGCCGATCGGAGCTTCGCGATGGCCGGATTCTCGGCGGCGAACTTAGTCGCAGCCGGTATGTTGCCTTGAAGCGCTGCCTGGAAGATGTCCGCGGGTGGAAGCGTCGCGGGTTGAGCCTGTGAAAGCGCGGGCAATTGGGTAGCAGCGAGTAACGAAACGAACGTTCGGCGGTTTGTCATGCCCAATTCTCGCTGCGGCTAGGGGTCAATGAGTAGGCAGCGTGATGTTATTTTCATGTTATCGAGGGATAAAATAGGCCCTAATGCGGTTCGGCCCCTTTGAACTCGACGAAATCAACGGCGAACTTCGCCGCGACGGCACGCCGGTTAAGTTACCTCCCCGACAGTTCAAACTGCTCGCCCTATTGGCGCGGAATTCCAGCCAAGTGGTCAATCGCGAGGAGATCCAGCGCGACCTCTGGGGCACGGACACCTATGTCGACTTTCAGCGGAACCTGAACGTTTGCATCGCGCAGATCCGCGCGGCGCTGGAGGACGATTCCGAGTCCCCACGATTCATCCAGACCGTGCCGCGCCGCGGATATCGCTTTGTCGCAGCGGTAGAAAATGGCGCGCCGCCCGTCGCTGCGCCGGCGCAGGCACGCAGCCGCAACCTCGCCGGGTGGATCGCCGCAGCCGCGTGCATGGTGGCCGCCGCGTTTTTCGCGCTGCGCCCCGCCCCGCCGGTGACTCCGCGAATCGCGATGTTGCCGTTCGTTGCCACGACACACGATGAACAAGACCAACGCTTCGCCGACGTGCTGACCAGCGAGGTCATCGGCACCCTCGGCATGCAAGGCAGCCGGCTGAGCGTTATCGGACGATCTTCCGTGGAGCGCTATCGCGGGAACGCGACCGGCGCCGCCAAGGAACTTCAAGCCGACTACGTCGTCACCGGCTCGGTGCACGCGCGGAAAGGCGACACCTGGGTCGCATCCGTCGACGTTGAACGTTCCAGCGATCATGTGGAAGTGTGGCACGAGACAATCGAGCGCGATTCGCCGGCGACATTTCAATTGCAGCAGGAAATCGCGGCGCACGTTTCGGCGGGCGTGCTGCACACGTTATTTCCGGAAGCCGCCGCCGTCGCTCGTCCCACGCATCTCGTCTCGGACGCCGCGTATCAGGCATATCTCGGCGGTCTCACGCTGCAACGCCAGGGATCGTTCGAAAGTCTCGCGCGCAGCGCGACACTCTTGCGCGACGCGGTCGACAAGGCGCCTGATTTCGCCGCAGCTCACGCCGCACTCGCCGAAACCTACGTGTCGATGGGACGATCCGGCGCCGCGCCCGCGAGTGCTTTCGCGGAAGCTACCGAACAGGCGCAGGCCGCGCTCGCGCTCGACGCGTCGAATCCGGACGCGCACAACGCGCTCGCCAACGGATTGTTTTGGCACGACTGGGATTGGCCCAGCGCCGAGCGCGAATTTCGCGCCGCCATCGCCGCGAATCCCAGTTTCGCGGCGGCGTATCACGACTACGCGTTCTTCCTCGTGGCCATGGGACGTCCCGACGCCGCGCTCGCCGAACTGCGCACCGCCGTGGCGCTCGATCCCGTGTCGGTGCGCGTCAACATGGACGCCGGATGGCTCTTGCTGCAAGCGCATCGCTTCAATGAAGCGATCGCGCAGGCGCAACGCGCCCAAAAGCTGCAGCCGGGCTTGCGCGAAGCCGACGCCTGCATCGCGCGCGCGCGGTTATATCAAGGCCAGCCAGGAGAAGCGGTGCCCAAACAAGCCTCGCACGATCCTTATATGAACGCGGCCTTTCAATCCTTGCGCGGCGATCGCGATTCCGCATTGAAGTCGCTGCAAACGGCGCTGGCCGCGCGCCATCCCATGATGGTGATGCTCCAAAGCGAGCCGTCGTTCGACCGCATGCGTTCTGCGCCGGAATTCCGCGCGATCGTTGCGCAAATGCGTTTTCCGAACTAGAGATTCGCGCGCAAATATTTCATGCTCAGTTCGGCACTCTCGCGCTCCGTGCGCGTCTTGATATACACATCGAGTTCCACAACGATCCAGCCGCGATAGCCGTGCTTGTTCATTTGCGCGATCACGCCGGGGAAATCGACGTCGCCCAGGCCGAGTTCGCAGAACCAAACGTCGCGCTCGCGTCCACCCGATTGCGCGACCTTCTTCGGCGGTCCCGCGTAGTGATCCTTGAAATGCGGGAAGAGTAAGTGTCCGCCGTAGTCTGCGAAGATCTTGACAGGATCGGAGCCGCCTTGCTTCAAATGCCCGGTATCGAGAATCAGGCGGCATTTCCCGCCATTGAGGGCGTCAAGGAGCCGGCGGCAATCGTCCGGCTTCTCGCTGAGCGAATTCATGTGATTGTGATATCCCAACGCGACGCCTTCACCGGCCACGCGCGCGCCGATTTCATTCAGCAAATCGGCCAGCGCCTTGTGCGCGCCTTCCGCCGGGGCTACGCTGTCGAGCAACTGCATGTACGGCGCGCCGATTTTCTTTAAAAACTTGGCGTGCTCCACGCTGCGATCGATGTATTCCTTGCGTTTCGCGGCGTCGAGGTTTACGGTTCCGCTCGACATCGCCACACAAACCAGCTTGCGCGCGGCGAGCATTTCCTGAAAGGCGGCCGGGCGGTCCTTGTAAGTATCGAATTCCGGTGAGCGGAATTGGATTCCAGTGAATCCCGCGGCTGAAATATCGTCGAACGCTTGATCGAGATGCGATCCCCAGGTGATGGTTGCGTAACCAAGCTTGTACTTGTCAGCGGGCAACGCGCCGAGCAACGGCAGTGCCGCGGCGGTCTCGAGAAAATTGCGGCGGGAGAGATTCATCGCTTATTCATATCAGAATATCGAGAATCCTTTACGATGTCGGACCGAGGAGAGCCCATGCCTACCGATTTGATCGCACGTCTCGACATAGGCGGAACATTTCCGGCTCCCTTTCGTCTATACCCGCATGCTGAACGATGTGCGCTTTGCGCTCCGCATGATCTCGACGCACCGCTGGTTCTCCGCCGCCGTGATCCTCACCATGGCGCTGGGAATCGGGTTGAATGCCATGATTTTCACACTGGTCGACGCGGTGTTGATGAAACCGGTCGGCATCCCGAACGGCGATCGTCTGGTCACGATGCAGGAACGCCATCCGTCGAATCACGACCCCAACACGAATCGCGACGGCGTGTCGTATCCCGATTTCCGCGATATGCGCGCGCAAAACTCGACGTTTGAGCGTCTCGAAGCCGGCTCTTACGAGCGAGACTCGACGATCAGCGAGGAAACAAATCCGGCACAATCCTTCCGCATGACGCCCGTGTCGGCCGGCATGTTCGAGATGATGCACGTCCCGCCAGTTGTCGGCAGATCGTTCCACGCGGACGAAGACAAGCCCGGCGCCGAGCCGGTGCTCCTGCTCGGCTACTCGGTGTGGAAAGACCGCTACGGCGCGTCGCCGAACGTTGTGGGGCGCAGCGTGCGGTTGAACGGCAAGCCCGCCACGATCATCGGCGTGATGCCGGAAAACTTCGGCTTTCCGCAAAACAGCCAAATGTGGATTCCGCTCGTTCCCGACGCCGACGTGGAGAAGCGCTCGAATCGAAATTTACAGTTGTACGGGATCATGAAGCGCGGTGTTTCGAGACAAGCCGCGGCCGCGGACCTTGACACCGTCGGCGCAAGGCTGGCGCAATCGTTTCCGGATACAAACAAAGATCTCGCGATCGTCGTCGAGACGTTTCATCAACGCTTCAACGGCGGCCCCATCTCGGTCGTCTTCCTGCTAATGCAAGCGGCGGTCGTGTTCGTCCTTCTGATCGCCTGCGCCAACGTGGCCAACATGATGCTCAGCCGCGCCATCGAACGTCGCCGCGAAATCTCGATCCGCGCGGCGATGGGCGCGTCGCGCTTGCAAATCATTCGCCAGTTACTGATCGAATGCACGATTCTCTCGACGCTCGGTGGAGCGCTGGGACTCGCGCTGTGCGAATGGGGCGTCCGCTGGTTCAGCTTGCAGACCATGGATGTGGGCAAGCCGTATTGGATTATCTTCGCCACCGACTATCGCGTCTTCGCGTTCTTCGCCGTCACCTGCATCGGCGCGGGACTCACGTTTGGCCTGCTGCCCGCATTGCGCGCCTCGCGCGTGGATCTGAACAGCGTGTTGAAGGAAGGATCGCGCGCCGCCGGAATTCAGGGCGGCGGCAAGTTATCGAGCGTGCTGGTAATCTTCCAAATGGCCGCGACGCTGGTGCTGCTGACGGGCGCCGCGATTTTCGTGCGCGCGGTGATCGGCTATCAAACGCTGAACACCTTTGTGCCCACCGAGCAGCTTCTCACGTTGCGACTTCGCCTGGCGGGCACGCACTATCCCGACAACGCCGCGCGCTTACGCTTCTACGATCAACTGATGCCGCGCATCGCCGCGATTCCCGGCGTTACGGCAGCGGGACTTGCGTCAAGTCCTATCGGCACGGGCACGGGCGACCGCGGAATCGAGATCGAAGGCCAACCCTTGGCCGACGTTCATCGCGCGCCGCGCGTGAGTTTCATGGTGCACTCGCCCGACGCTTTCGCGGTGGAAGATCTGCCGATCATCGCGGGACGCAATTTCACCGAGAAAGACGGCACGGGCGGCGTGAATTCGGCGATCGTGTCGAAGGCATTGGCCGAGCGCTTCTTTCCGCATCAGGACGCTGTGGGAAAACGTCTGCGCTACTACGACGGCAACGACAACAACTTGAAGGCGAGCGAGTGGCTGACGATCGTCGGCGTGTGCCCGACATTCATCCAGCGCATGGACCGCGCGGGACCCGAGCCCGTGTTGTTCGTGCCGTTTCGCCAACTTACGTATACAACCATGTCGCTCGTGGTGCGCTCAACGAGCGCCGGCAGCGTCGCGAACGCCGTGCGCCAGCAAATCCAAGCGCTCGACCAGGATTTAGCGCCGATGGACGTGCGCACGCTGCAAGCCTCGCTGGAACGTCAGGCGTGGATGTTGGGATTATTTGGGACGCTCTTCACATCATTCGCGCTGATCGCTCTCGCGATCGCGTCGCTGGGACTCTACGCTGTGGTCGCGCAAGCCACCGCGCGGCGCACGCAGGAAATCGGAATTCGCATGGCGTTGGGCGCGACCTCGCCACGGATCATGCGAATGGTGATGTCGCGCGGCGCGTTGCAACTGGCGATCGGTGTGGTGCTGGGACTCGCGGCGGCGTATCCGGTGACGCGCCTGATGGTCACGTTGCCGCTACGCGCGGAGTCGACGGGTCCCGGCGCGATGGCGGCCGTGGCATGCCTGCTGGTTGTGGTGGGCCTGGCCGCGTCGTGGGTCCCGGCGCGGCGCGCCGCGTCGGTGGACCCGATGATCGCGCTGCGCGACGAGTGACGCGGTTTCCGGCGCGATGCTATAATCAGCGGCCATGAAGAAGCCTTCGTTTCAGATAGCGATCCTAGCGGGATTTCTCATCGTGCCGCTTCAATTTCTGACGCCGCAACAGTCCGCGATGCCCCAAGATGGACCCCAGCGCACCCTGCAATTTGAGAACGACGACGTCGCGGTTTGGAAAGCGGTGGTGGCGCCGAACGGTCCGCTGTCGATGCACACGCACGAGCATCCGCGCGTGATCGTCGCCGTGGCCGGCGGACCCATGAAGATCGTCTTCGAGGATGGAACTTCTGAAATGCATCAATGGGAAAGCGGGAAGGCGTACTGGTTGTCGAAGGAAGAAGGCCGCAAGAAGCACGCGGACGTAAATACCGGTTCCAAGCCGATTGAAGTGATGGTAGTGGAATTGAAGAAGTCGAACTAAGACGGAAGCGCGACATTGCACCGTCCATCTGTCGAATTGCTTCGAGGACATGCGATCGGGTTCTGGGTCGACTCGTGCTACGCTGGACCGATCATGCGATTCGCCTTATCTGTAACGTTAATCCTCGCATCCGGCATGTTGGCGGCGCAAGAGCCGCTGCCCGGCGCGGGCCTCGCGCAACATCCCTTCCTCTACTGCGGCGAGTGGCAGGATCGCGGACACAGCGACCAAGTGATGTACATCGTGCGCGGCGGCAAAGTCGAATGGACCTACGCGATTCCCGGACGCGAAGAATACGGCGATTGCACGCGTCTCTCGAACGGCAATATCGTTTTCTCACGGCGTTTTTCGGCCAGCGAGATCACGCCGGATAAAAAGATCGTTTGGAATTACGACGCGCCGCCGAACACCGAGATTCACACCGCCTATCCGCTGGGAAACGATCGCGTGCTGTTGATGCAGAATGGCGATCCCGCGAAGTTGCTGGTGATCGAGAAAAAATCGAATCGCATCGTCAAGGAACTCGTCATGCCCACGCGCAATCCCGCGGGCATCCATGGACAATTTCGGCATGCGCGCGCGACCAAAGCCGGAACGTTCCTTGTCGCGCATCTCGATCTCGGTAAAGTTGTCGAGTACGATCCCGACGGCAAGGAACTGTGGTCGGTCGCGGCGCCTTCGGCGTGGGCCGCAGTGCGTTTGAAAAACGGCAATACATTGATCAGCGGCAATCAACACGGATACGTCCGCGAAGTAAATCCCGCGGGCGAAACGGTGTGGGAGATCAACAAAAACGATCTGCCGGGATTTCCGCTGTACACCGTGCAGGAAGTGGATCGCCTGGCGAACGGCAACACGGTGATCTGCAACTGGGCCGGGTCGCTGCCGCAAGATCAATGGACGAACGTGGTGCAAGTGATCGAAGTGACGCCGGACAAACGCGTCGTGTGGGCCCTGCGCGATTGGAAAACGCTGGGGCCCGCGTCGGCGATTCAGCTACTCGACGAGAAAGGCGTGCCGGAGAACGGCGATCTGCAACGCTGACTAATCTTCAACCTTGGCGAGTCGCGCTAGCGCAAACGCGCCGAGCGCAAGACCAACGTCGCGCAAGGCGATGTCGAAATGCGCGCCTTGGGCCACGAGGTTGAGCACAATCCCGCACAGCCAGCAGCCGACGATGAGCGCGCCGATGCGCGGCTTCATCGCAACGATCAAGCCGGCGACGATTTCGATCACACCCACCACTGACATGAAGCCTTGCGCCGACATTCCCACGGCGTGGTGCAGTTGCGGCGCCAGATACATGTTCCAGTTCACCAGGACGTGCGTGAACTTATCGGCGCCTGCGATGATCAGCGCGGCCGTGAAGGTGATGTGCAGAATCTGGTAAGCCTGATACGCCGGGTCGTGGACGTGCGACATCATCCGTTCTGCAATTGCATTGCTCATAAAACTCTCCTTTCATGTCGAATGACGCGCCCAACTCGCAGATAGGGTGCACGTGCATCCCGCTGCACCCGGTGCAAAAGTTGGACGTTCGCGTTAAGATCATGACTGTCCCGGCGTCCTAAGTTCATATGCGCGCATTCGCCGTCGCTGTTGCCGCTTCCTTTGCCGCGTACGCACTCTCCGTTCCGCCCGAGCCGCGATTCGAGTTGGCGTCGGAAAAAACACTGCCGGCCATCATGCCACCGAGTCACGGCGAGGCGTTTAGCGTGCTTTCGGCCGACGGCAAGTCGGTGCTCACCGCGCGGGCCGGGCGCTTGGGCAAACGCAAGCTCGACTCGGTGGTGGAGGACGAAATCCTTCCCGCCGGATCGATTTCGCCTGCGCCATTCGGGCAATGGATCGCGTGGTCGCCGAACGAACGCTACGTCTACTACATCCAAATCGAGCAGAGCCTGCCGAACCTGTGGCGGCTCGATCTCAAAACACATGCTGCGGTGTGTGCGATCAAAAACGTCAGCGTTGCCAGTCGCAACTTGCCGCTTTTGTCGCCCGACGGTGAAAAAATCGCGTTCCAGCGCGGCCGCGAGATGATGCTTGCCGACGCGGATGGAAGCAACCAACGACCCTGGTGCGAGAACTGTAGTTTTTCGCCGTACTCCCTGGCGTGGTCGCCGGAAAGTTCGCGAGTCCTCTTTACGACGTTCATAGCGCAGGCAGTCAGCGCCCCGGGCAAGAATTCGGGACCGGTAATGCGGGTAAGAGTTTTCGATTTCAGAACGGGGCAAACGAAGGAATTGGGATCATGGAACGGCATCATTCCGTCGATTGTCTGGCCCGCATGGGATAAAAACGCGGAGAAAAACGGGGATAACGGCGTGTTCCTGTGTTTGTGGTCGCCGAACACGAGCGCCATGCATAGCTGGAAGAATCTGTTGACCCACGGTGAACCGCGCGTATTGAGTCCCATCTGGCATCTGAACATCGCCAGTGGCGAACGAACGCAGGTGACGCAGCCGCCCGGCAGCTACCTGCGGATGTTCGGCGCGGGACCCGATGCATTCTCACTAGTCGCCGACCGTTCGCCGGAGCCGATCACGGCCTGGGACGCCATCACCAACGTCTTCGGTGTGGACATGCCATCGCGCGCGCCGACCACGGTGATGCTGACGCTGAAGAAGTAGCGTTTCGCCCGTTTTCGTGTAGAATCGGAATTGCAGTCATTCCATCCAAGGAGGCGCCGACAGAATATGCGTGTTCATTCCATCGCCCGTGGTGGGTCTGTCGCGGCGGCCTAGCTTCCCCGGCAGTTCGCGGCAGATCCTTACCCTTACAACTAAATAGGTATCGCGGACACGTGTGTCCGCCAAGGAGCCTGTCGTGACCCTCGAGCAATTGGGTTGGAATTCGTTTTTTCAGAAACAGTTGAATGGAAGCCTCGCGCCCGCGCGCGTCCCCGCCCGAGTCATGGAGCATGTGCGCAGCAACATCTATCGCGTCCACACCGGATTGGAAGAGTCGCCAGCCACGCTTCCCGGCGCATTCCGCCATAATGCCGCAACGCGCGGCGAGTTGCCGGCGGTGGGAGATTGGGTTGGCGTCCGGGATACGGTCATCGAGCATTTATTCACGCGACAATCGGTCTTCTCGCGTCAAGCGGCCGGCGCGGTTGTGGCAGAACAAGTGATCGCCGCCAACGTCGACGTCGTTCTGGTGATGACGTCGTTGAATCGCGACTTGAATCTCGCGCGGCTGGAGCGTTATCTCGCATCCGTGTGGGCGGGCGGGGCGATGCCCGTCGTGTTGCTGAGCAAGTCCGACTTGGTGGACGCGCACACAGCCGAAGAAGCGATTGCCGACGTAGCGGCAATCGCGCCGGGCGTCACGGTACTGGCGGTCAGCGCGACGGAGCGCTCCGATGGCGAGGGGCGCTCACTGAGCGACACGCTGGCGCCGTTGCTGCGTCCCGGGCGCACGCTGGCGCTGGTGGGATCGTCGGGCGTGGGAAAATCGACGCTCACCAACGTTCTCCTGGGGCGCGACGAGCAAGCCGTCACACCGATTCGCGACGGCGACGATCGTGGACGGCACACAACCGTCTCGCGCCGCTTGATTCCGCTCGGCGATTACGGCGCTTTGTTACTCGACACGCCAGGCATGCGCGAGCTGCAAATCTGGGACGGCGACGGCCTCGCACAGGCATTTCCGGAAATCGAAACGCTCGCGGCGGAATGCCGATTCCGCGATTGCCGGCATGAAGGCGAGCCGGGCTGTGCGGTGCGTCAGGCTCTCGACGACGAGCGATTGGACGCGCGGCGCATGGAAAGCTTTCGCAAGCTCGAACGCGAGCAACATTTTGCCGCCGTGAAGCAGGATGCGGCACTACGCGCTGAGCAAAAGAAGCGCTGGAAGTCGATGCACAAAGCGATCCGGAGAATGTATGAAGAGCGCGACAAGCCGAAATGAGAAATGGAAAGCCAGGATGCCTGTCCTACTACGGCGTGACCGATACATTCACACCGGCCGCGCTCGACGCTCCATTGACGCGCATCACCACGGCCTGACTTCCGTTCAGTCCCGCGGGAACCAGCACGTTCACTTGATAGAGTCCCGCGAAGCCCGCGGTGAGTCCGCTGTACACGACCGTCGCGTTCTGTCCGCCGATTGTCACCGTGACGGGATTCACGGTCGTTGCGTTCGCCGTGGCGGCCGCGCCCGTGGCAATCGCGGGAGTCGTCGGGCCGAGACCGGTCGAGTAGATCACCACCTGCTCTCCGGCCTTCGCGGGATTCGCTGCGTTCACGAGCGAATTGTTGCCGTGCAGGATCACCGCGTCACCCGATCCCGCGCCGTTCACGGTGAAGATGCCCGGCGACGCCGCACTTAAATTCATCGTTTGTGCCGCGCTCGTTTGTCCCGCCGCGGTCACGGTCAGTTGCTGGCTTCCAGACGCCGCGCAGGTAGTCGGAACCTGCGCGTTGATCTGATTCGGATACACGGCGAACAACGGAATATTTTCACCGCACGCGCTCACTGAAACGTTGCCCAGCGAAACAGGCAGCGGCAACATAGACGCCGACGCGCTTCCGGACGCCATGAAGTTGCTTCCGAAAATACTCACGATTTGTCCCGGCGCCACTTGATTGTTCGGCGCGGCGACGTAACTCGCCGCATTCACCACGCCGCCCGCATTCACCGACGGCGGACCGGCGATCCCGCCGATGATCGTGAATCCGTTGATCCACACCCATGCGCCGCCGGAGTTCGGATTCTGCGTGCCGGTAACGGAAATCTTCAACGTGTGCGGTCCCGCAGCCAGTCCCGTGACGGTGTACGCCGGCGACTGCGCTTGCGTCGTGCTGGAATACGTGTCCACATTCACCGCCGTGCCCCCGTCCAACGAAACTTGCGCGATTCCCGAGTACGCATCGCGATATCCGATCCACGTAACGCCGGTGCCGTTGAAATTCAGCGTGGCCCACGCGCTCGAGTCCACCGCTTCGTTGGCGCTGCCGCCCGAATACGCCGACCCGCTGAGTTGAAACCAATGTCCGCCCCAGTTGATCGCGGGACTGGCTTGCGTCACCGTGCCGGCGGTCGCCGCCGCGGTGCCGGGCGCGACGAGCGATCCATTGTCGATGTTGAATGCGTTCACCCAAATCCACGATTGATTCGTGTTCTCGTCGTGCGAATGCGTGATCTCGATCGTCATGGTGTGCAATCCCGGCGCGAGATTGTGAACTTGATACAGCGTCGCCGTGTAGTTCGTGGTGGTGGCGCTTCCGGTGTCCACTTGCGCCGGCACGCCGTCAAGATCGAGGTAGCAGTATCCGGAATATGGATCGGACGTGCCGATCCAAGCGATCCCCGTGCCGTTGAACGTGACGATCGCCTGCGAACCTTTCAAGTTCGCGAGCGTTGATGATCCGCCGAGTTCGAGTGAATTCGAGCTCGGATACCACGTGCCGGTGTAGGTGATCCGCGCGTCGTTTTGGAGATATTGATTGACCGTCTGCGCCGCGCAATTGACCGCGCAAAAGAACAATGCCCCGATCAAGACGCGCGACTTGGAGCGTGACATAAACTCACGCTACCAAGCGCGTCGAACCTTGTCTGTCTCGGAAGAAACAGCGCAGTGATCTATTTGTCGCGCCGTTCCCGGCAAGCACTGGGCCTGCCGGGAAATGCGTAGAGAAACAACTACTGGCGTTCCACCTCGATATCGTGAAACTCCATCACGTCCTCGCGCTCACGCGCGCGGATTTTCAGCCGCAGCGTGCCGATTCGATCGCCGGTGCGCCCACGGGCAAATTCAATGCGTCCATGGAGCGGACGATCGCGCGAAATACGGGCCGCCGCCCAATCCTGGGAGCAACCGTTTTCGCCTAGGCACGTGCTGACCGCGCGTCGCATGTCACCGTCGCGTTCAATAATGCCGGAGTCGCCGCCGATGAGGATCTCCCGATCGTCGCGGTCGCCTTCATTACGCACCCAAAGCTGGCACGCCACGCCGCCCTGGAAATGACTGGTGCATTCGCGGATGGTGACCGCAAATCCCAAGCCATGTTGCGTGAAGTGCTCGTCGCGCTCGCGCTCCGGACGATACTCCTGCGGCGGTGCAGGGCGATACTCCTGGCGGTACTCCTGCGGTGGTGGAGGCGGTGGGGCCGCTTGCGACGGGCCGTTCACCGTGAACTCGAGATACGTCTCGGCCGGGATATGCACATTGCCGCCCCTCAACATCGCGGACGCCACGCCGGCTCCCGCGCCGGCTCCCGCGCCGATGGCCGCGCCTTTGCCGCCGCCAATCAACGCACCGAGTCCAGCGCCGATGGCGCCGCCGATAATGCCGCGCTTCGCGGCGTCGCCCTCATGGCGCGACGTCAGTCGAACCGTGGAGCCGACATCCACCGGAATCCAGCGGCCATAGACCCGAATATCGGCGACCTGAACAAAGAGCGAACCCGGCCGCTCGGCCACCACACGCAGCCGCACATCGGCGTATCGCGGCGCCACTTCGCGTCCGTTCAATTCGATCGGATCCGCCAACGACGCCGCGTAGCGCCGGTTGGGATCCGCGGTTCTCGCGTCAATCGGCTCGATCGTCCGCACGCTCAAAACGGTGCCAGGGGGAATGTCTTGCGCGGCCGCCATTCCGCTGGCAATCATTCCTCCCGCAATCACTGCAAAACAAAGAACTGCTGACACATTCTTCATATAGCCCCCTTGGGGTCCTGGCCCCTAACATCATTGACTCACGTTTTCAGTCCGTGGTTACAAGCAAAGTTGCATACAAAGACCTGGCGAAGTTGTGCGCAAAACGTTGCGAGTGAACATGATGCTAAGATTGCGCAGTTGTTCCTCAGGGAGATACTGTGCGCCGCTGGGTTGTGCTTGCGCTGGTTTTTGCAGGAATTCTGATCAGCTATTTGGACCGTGGCAACCTGAGTCTCGCGGCCGTGCCCGTCATGCGCGAGTTCGGATACTCGTCCGTGCAAGTCGGCGTTCTTCTCTCCTGTTTCTTCTGGACTTATGGATTGTTGCAAGTGCCGAGCGGAATCGCGATCGATCGCTTCGGCATCAAACGGATTTATGCGTCGGCCTTTTTCGTTTGGTCGCTGGCATCGGCGAGCGTAGGACTGAGCCGCGGATTCAGCACGTTTCTCGCGGCGCGACTGCTGCTCGGCGTCGCCGAATCGGTGGCGCCGATCGCGAGTCTTTCGTACATCCGGCAAAATTTCACGGCCAAAGACCAAGGTTTGCCGATGGGAATCTACATCGCCGGAACAACGCTGGGGCCGGCCGTGGGAACTTTGCTCGGCACCAACATCCTGAACTCGCTCGGTTGGCGGTCGCTGTTCATCACCACGGGATTGGGCGCGCTTTTGTGGCTCGTTCCGTGGCTTCTGCTTGTGCCGGACGCGGGCGCACCGGTACAACTGGAAACGAAATCGAAACCTGTTTCACGAGAGTTGCTCAGCACGCTCGGACAACCAGGCGCGCTGATGATGAGCGCTTTCGTTTTCCTTTATTCCTACTATTGGTATTTCGTTTTGACGTGGGTACCGTCGTATTTGGTGCTGGTGCACAAGTTCAACACGCTGGAGATGGGCAGCGTGCTCTCGGTGCCGTTGTTCGGCATGGCAATTTGTGCCGTCGCCGGCGGCGCCGCGGCCGACTTTCTGATCCGCTGCACGAATCAAGGGATTCGCGTGCGAATTTGGTTCATGTGCGTGGGTATGATCGGGTGTGGCTCGATTCTGCTCCTTACCGCCGTTTCCGACCGCCGGTTTGTGATGCCGATTCTGTTTGTATCGGCGTGCTCAGCGGGAATCGGCAACACCAACTACTGGTCGTTGGCGCAAATCTTGTCGCCCGCGGAAATGGTGGGACGCAGCATCGGTTATCTGAACACGTTAGCGCAAGCGGCCGGCGCGACTGCGCCGTTGCTGACCGGATTCCTGCTCGGCCATTCGCAACGATTCGGCGTAGCGCTGATGGTCGCGGGAATCTGCCCGCTCGCCGCCGCGTTGTGCGCCGGCGCCGTGGGCGCCGGACGTCTGGAAGTATTTCGGGAGCGGTTCGCGGCCATTCACTCCGGAAGCGCGTCGTAAAAAAATTCAAACCAGTTGCGCCACATGACTCCCTCGACGTCGCTGGCCGAGTATCCTCGCTTTGAAAGTAGCGCCGGAATTTTCTGCAAATCGGCGATCGTGTCGAGGTCGCGCGGAGATTGTTCCGTGCCGAAGCCGCCGTCGAGATCGCTGCCGATCGCCGCGTGCCGCGCGTTGCCGGCCAATTGACACACATGATCGATGTGATCGACAACGGCGTCAAGTCCGATCAAGGAACGCGGCGTTTGGGACGGCACGTAGTCTGGATGGAGCATCCACGCGTCGCACGCAGCGCCGATTACCGCGCGCCGTCCGATGAGCGCGCGAATCTGTTCGTCGGTTAACTGGCGCTGTCCCGGCACCAGAGCACGGCAATTGTGGTGACTCGCGAGAACGCGACCGCGAAACGCTGTGAGCGCTTGCGAAAATGCCTCGTCGGCCAGATGCGTCACGTCGAGGACCATGCCGCACTCCGCCATCGCCATGAGCAAATCGCGGCCTTGGGGCGTCAAGCCGCCGGCCGATCCCGTGCCGTGAGCATACGCGGTGACGCCATAATGAACCGGCTCGAGGACGCGCAGTCCAGCGGCCCACCATTGCGCGACATCTCTGGGCGACAAGATCGGGTCGGCGCCTTCCATCGCGAGAATGAATCCCAACGGCGCGCCCGCGCGGCGATCGCGCCCCGCGTCGATCCACTCCTCTACGTGCGCTGTCAGCGTCCGTCGATCTTTGATCATGCGCATGCGTCGCGTGGATTCCATCAGGCGATAAAACGCCAGTTGTCCCTGGCTCATCGCCCACGCCAACTCCCGCGAGCGAAAGTCGAGCAACGGGACGCCTTGTCCGCTGGAGCGCGAGAGAATCGTCGCCAGGCAGACGATCACTTCGCCCTTGTGCATCTCCGGAAGGGACACCGTATTGTGACCGCGCCGCGGGTCGGTCATTCCCGCTTCCGACCGCCGGATTTCGGCGATGCTCAGCGTAAGATCTCGATTCCAATTCAGCGCATTCCACGCCAGGTCCAAGTGCGAATCGATGATGAACACCACCAAATGCTATCCTATTTCTAGATGCCCTTTTTCCTGCTGGTCCTCACCGCGATCGTTGCGGGGCTCAATTTCTACCTGTACCGCAAGGCGAGGCGGTTCCTGCCAACGCGCTTCCGGTGGACCGTGCCGGTGTGGTTCGGCGCAGTCAACGCGCCGATGGCGTTCATTTTCGCCGTCTACGCCAGCGGGCACAATTTGAATGAAGTTCCGTTGCCCCTACTGAAAGTGCTGTGTTATCCGTTCTTCGCCTGGATCGCCACGCTAATGGCTTTCCTGCTGATCAGCGTTCCCGCCGATTTATTGGCGGCGATGGGACGCGCCGTCGTGCGCGTCGTGAAGATCCTGCGCGACCACGATGACGAGAGCGATGTCAACGCCGGCAGCTTGAATCTGGCCCGCCGCGGATTTCTCACCAGCGCCGCGGGCGTTGTCGCGCCGCTTCTCTACGGCATCTCGATGAAAGGCGTTTACAGTTGGCACGACCTCGACATCTCGCCCGTACAAACCGTCGCGATTCCGGGACTCGGCCGCGCCTTCGACGGCATGACGATCACGCAGATTTCCGATCTGCACACCGGCGCGTTCATCCGCCAGCCGGAGCTCGATCGCGTGGTGGCGGCGGCCAACGCGCTGCGCGGCGATTTGCTGGTGGTCACCGGCGACTTCATGGACAACTCGACGGAGCTGCTCGACGTGGCGCGGCAATCGCTGGCTCGCCTACGCGCGCCGCTTGGCGTGTTTGGCATTCTCGGCAATCACGATTACTATTCCGACCGCGCGACGGCGCATTATCCGGGATGCCTCGAGATCATGGGCGCGATGCGCGCGGCCGGAATCCACATGCTGCGCGACGCTCACGAAGAAATTCGCTCGGGCGCTGATCGATTCATCCTAGGCGGCGTCGATTGGACCGGCCTGCGCCGCGGCAATCCCAACTCCTACGACGGACCGGCAGCGGTTCGGTCGCTACAACGTACATTTTCCGGAACGGACACCGGCGTGCCGCGCATCTTGCTGGCGCATCATCCGCACATTTTTTTCGATTCCCCCACATTCGACGTGGCCCTGACGCTGGCCGGTCACACGCACGGCGGCGGACAAGTGGTGGTGGCGGAAGTGCACGGACAACCGATCGCGGTGGGCACGCCGGTCTTTCGTTTCGTCAGCGGAATCTATCGCGACGGCGTGGCGACGCTATACGTGAATCGCGGCATCGGTTATGTGGGATTGCCGATTCGACTGAATTGTCCGCCGGAAATCAGCCGATTCAAGTTAGTTCGCGGGTGATCAGCCCGGCGCGCCCGGCCACCACGCGCACCGCAAACGCGAAACAGAAAAACGCATAGCCGATCAGCGTGTTTCGCACGAACAGCAAATTCGACTCCGCAAGCGCCGCGAGAATCACCAGCATCAACACCATACTGCCGAACGCGAATGCTTCTTGCCGCGCCGATCCCCAACCGAAAACAATCACCAAAGAAATGGCGCACGGCACGCACCAAAGACTCTCATGCATCAACGCAATACAGAGAAGGCTGATTCGCGACCAGAACGGGCCGTCCGCCGGATTCTCCGGCGCGGTGATCATAGCCACGGGCCAAATCGCCAGGACGATCGTGACCAACGCGACAGCGGCGAATTGCCAGGCTTTCCTGGCATTCGGCACGGCCAACCAAGCCTCGCGGGGCTGGCGGAACACCTTCACAAGGTAGCCGATCTCGATCAGCACGAGCGCGATCGGTAAGATGCGCTGCAGCATTAAGGTGCGCTCGAGCATTTGAACCCCCTACGCGCGCGACGCGCTCATCTCCCAGCCGATCGCCGAAAGACTGAATCCCTGCGCGATTCTTCCGCGCAGTTCCACCCAGGTGGCGTCGGGCATCGCGAGATACACGTCCACCACACGCGGGTCGAATTGCGTGCCGCGATATTTCACGATTTCCTCGCGAGCCTGCGCGAAACTCACGGCTTTTCGGTACGGCCGATCCGACGTCATGGCATCGAGCGTATCGGCCACCGCGAAAATCCGCGCACCCAGCGGAATCTGCTCGCCCTTCAGGCCGCGCGGATACCCGGTGCCGTCGAAACTCTCCTGATGCGACAGCACGATCTCAGCCGCTTCCTGCAACGCGTTCACGCGCGCCAGAATGTCGTAGCCACGTTGGCAGTGCGTGCGCATGAATTCGGTTTCGTTGGGCGACAGCGGTCCCGTCTTGCGCAAAATGGAATCGGGCACGCCCATTTTTCCGATGTCATGCAAATACGCGCCGCGCGCGATGTTCTTCAATTCCTGCGAGCCGAGTTGCATGGCGCACGCGATCTCCAACGTGTATGCCGTCACGCGCCGCGAGTGCCCTTCGGTTTCCGAGTCCTTCAAGTCGAGCGCGCTTCCCAGCGCCTCCAACGTGAAATCGTAGGAGCGCTCAAGCTCCCGCAGCGCGCGCTCCACTTCCTCGGTGCGCACACGCACCAATTCCTCCAGATGCAACTGATACCGGCGATTCTCCGCCACCAAGCGCTGCCGTTCCAGCGCGCGATCCACGGCCAAGTACAACTGGTCCTTCTCGAACGGCTTCACCACGTAGTCGTAAGCACCCAGGCGGATCGCTTCCATCGCGATGCGGATGTCGTGCAGCGCGGAAAGCATGATCACCGGCAAATCGGGATAGAGACGGCGCGCCTGCTCGAGAAATTGGATGCCATTCATCTCCGGCATCACGATATCGGACAGAACCAAATGAAAGCCTTCCGGCGACAGTTTTAAGACATTCAACGCTTCGCGGCCGTTGCGCGAATGCACGGCGGAATCGCCGCGCTCTTCCAGCAGCGAGCACAGGATTTCTCCCAGTGCTTCCTCATCCTCCACCACGAGAATGCGGTCCTTGTTCATTTCCCAAGAAACTCTACCATACCTCGCGGTCATGGGAGTCATGTGAGTCATGGAACGCGTCCGCCTGAAACATATGTGCCATGACACATCGCGCTTTCCGCGATTTGCTCCGGCGGAAAACGTTTACACTATCCTCTGCATGAATTCAGAGTTGTTGACGCTTCTCCTCTTGGAAACCGCGATCATCGCGGTGCTGGTGTTGATTTGCTTCTTGCTCGAGCGCGCCAGCCCCGAAGCATGGATGAAGCGTTGGAATCTCGGCTGGCTGATTTTCTTGGCGCATCTGCCTTTGAGTTTTCTGGCGGACTCCGGCCTGCCGCACGCCGATGTCCTAAAGTCGATCGCGCTGATCCTGGCGCTGAGCGCAAACACCGCGATCGCCGTGGCAGTGGCCTATCTCGCCGGGCGATCGAAGTGGGAACGAATGATTTGGTTCACCGGCGGCACGCTTGCGCTCGCCGGAATGGTCCCACCGCTGTCCCTGCCCGCCGTTTACGCGATGACGCTGGCGACGATTCCGCTGGCGTTCATCCACGCACAGTCTCGGCGCTCTCCGGGAAGCTGGCTGCTGTTCGCCGCGTTTCCCATTCGTTTGATCCGCATCCCCGCACCGCCGACGATGCCGTTGCATCTGCTCGACACGGTGCGCGCCGGCCTTCTGCTGGTCGCCGGAATGCTTGTGTTCCTCGAGCAGCTTCGCGAAGGGCGCCGTTGGCGCGGCGCGACGCTGCGCTTCTCCGCAGCGATGGCCGATGGCGGCGGCGCGCCGGAAGTGGAACGCTTGTGCCGGCAACTCACCGAAATCTCCGGCGCGGAATTGGCACGCATTCTCGAGGAAGATCCGCTCGACCCAGTGAAGAAACGCTCCGCGATTCTCTCGCCCGGCAATAACCGCGAGACGCTGATGCAATCGATCGATCCCAAGTTGAAAGGACTGGTCGTGACGCCCCTGAAGACCGGCGGACAACTCGTGGGATCGCTGTGCTTGGGATACGATCGCTGGCTCCCCGGGCCGCCCGTGCCGCGCGAGCTGATGCAGGAAGTCTGCGATCAAATAGCCACAACGCTGCGGGGTTGCCAGTTGACCGCGCATCTCACGCGTACGCATCGCGAGTGGCTCAACACCGTCGATTCGATTCACGATTTCATCCTGGTTCACGACACCGAAAGCCGTATCGAGCGCGTGAATCGTCCGCTGGCGCACACCACGGGATTGTCGCCGGAGCAATTGGTCGGGCGCCCATGCCGCGAAGTGCTACCTGGCGCCGGTGAAAACTGGAAAGATTGTCCGTTCTGCGAATCGTCGAACACAGGCGAGAATTTCAATTCCGATTTCGGCGGATATTTCCTGGTTTCCACTTCCACCAGCGCGGCCGGCGACGCGGCGAGCGTGCTGCATGTGGTTCGCGACGTCTCCGCGCGCAAGGCCGCCGAGGATCGCTATCGCTACATCTTCGAGAACGTCCGCGAGGGCGTTTTCATCTCCACGCCCGACGGCCGGCTGCTCGATTGCAACGACGGCTTGGCGCGAATGCTCGGATACTCGCGCGAAGAAATGCTCAGCGTGAATGTCGGCGTGCTGTGGGTGGATGAGGCGGACCGATCCGCGCAGATCGAACTGATGGACCGGCAAGGCTACGTCGAAGAATACGAAGTGCACTTGCGCCGGCGGACCGGCGAGACGATCGTGGGACAGGAAACCAGCTTTGCGCGCCGCAACTCGGCGGGAAAAGTTGTCAGCTATCAGGGATTCATCGTCGACGTAACCGAGCGCAAAAAAGCCGAACGCGAGTTGCGCCGGCAAAACGACATTCTGTCGCAAGTGAACAGCTTGTCCGCGCGGATGACCCATCGTCTGGATCGCCAGCAAGTGGTAAACACGGTGGCGGAAGAAATCCGCCGCTTGTTCGGGTTCGACACCGTGGCCATCTTCATGATCGACGAGCACACCGGGATGAGCACACGCGTTGCCGCCACGGGCTACCGGTCCGATCTCGGTCGCGCGATGACGCCGTTTCGCGCCATGCCGGGCGTCATTGGGTTGCTGCGTAGCGGCGGCCTCGAGCCGATCTTCCCCGTGGCGCGACTGCCTCCGCTCGCACCGGAACTTACCGAGATCCGCGCGGCCGAAGGCATCAAGTCGATGTACGTGATGCCGCTACTCGGCGAAAAACTACTCGGCACGATCTCGGTAGCGTGGCGAACCGAGCGCGTGCTCTCGGAAGCGGACCAAAACTTGTTGGGAGCTCTGGGGCGCCAGGTGAACAACGTGTTGTCCGATATCCTGCTGTACGAGCAAGCCAAGCAGGCGTATCAGGACTTGCAACTCGCGCAGGAGCAATTGCTGCAGAGCCAGAAACTCGCGGCTGTGGGACAACTTGTCTCCGGCGTGGCACACGAATTGAACAATCCGCTGGCCGCGATCATCGGTTACTCGCAGTTGCTCGAGTCGCACGTCACGCCAAAAGGCGCCGACTATCTCGAGAAGCTCCTGCGCCAGGCCAAGCGCACGCAGAAAATCATTCAGGATCTCCTGACGTTCTCGCGACAGCGAAAACCGGAGCGCAGCGTGCTCGACTTGAACGCCGTGGTGGAAGGCGCGCTCATGTTGCGCGACTTCGACATTCGCGCGAATCACGTGCAAGTGATAAGACAACTGGCGTGCGAATTGCCGCCGGTGATGGGAGACCGCCACCAACTCGAGCAAGCGTTTTTGAACATTATTCAGAACGCGTGCGACGCGATCCTGGAAGTGTCACCGACGGGAACGCTCGAGGTGCGCAGTTATCTCTCGGAAAACGGTCCGGCCCACAAAAAGCGTCAAGTTGTTCTGGAATTTCTCGACGATGGCGTGGGCATGAAGGAACCGAATCGCGTCTTCGAGCCGTTCTACACGACCAAAAAAGTCGGCATGGGCACGGGACTCGGCCTGAGCATCTGTTACGGCATCCTGAAGGAACACGGCGGCGAGATCGAAGCGGAAAGCCGCGATCCACACGGCGCAATTTTCCGCGTGAAGATGCCGGCGATCGAAGAAAGCGTTGACACGCCGTCCGACGCAACAGCCGGCTGAAGAACTTCCACCACAACTCAACAGGATGCGCCGGTAGACAGGATCGGTTGACCTGTTCTATTTTTTCGCGACGATGCTTCCCATCGACGGCGCCTTCTCAATCTCTTTCTGTTTTTCTTTCTGCGGATGCTGCGCGGCCCACTCGGCGTAATCTTTATCGCTGAGATACGTCACGTTCACCCAGGCGTGCGCCATTTCGTCGGTCGTGCGGCGGCCGTATCCCACATGCACGGTCGGATCAGGATTGTTCCGGTTAGCCGTGGTGTTGTCGTGCCACGCGTGAATGCGGATCTGCGTGCCGCGCGGCAAGACCGGCGCGTCTTCGTCCGAGTAGATGTAGTTGTTCATCCAGTTGAAATCGAAGTGATCCACGTTCGAGATCATGCGCACGGTTCCATCGGGAAGAATCGCTTCCATCGACATCGCTTTGCCGCGCAGATGCATGTGCGGCTGAAAACTTTCGAGCCGCGCCGGCTCGGCCAGCGTCGTGGTCGCTTCCACGTCGGCCATCGAGTTCGGCGGAATGTCGATGCCGCCGAAACGTCCTTGCGTACCGCGGAACATCATCAGCCGCGTGCGATACTTCGGCGGCGAATCCTTCGGATAAAGATAAACGGCTAGCTCGACGTGATCCTGCACCGGCTGGCCGTTCGCGTGCAAGTGAATGTCCCACTGAATTTCTGCGCCGGGCAGCAGCAACTTGCCGGTGTTGGCGCGGAAGATGTCGTACTGCTTGCCGATGGCCCATTCCATCAGCAGACCGCTGCCGTCGCTGAATCCGCGCGGCCCACGATCTTCGCTGTCCTCGTCGTTTTGCCACAAACGCGCGATGGCGTGATGCGTCACTCTGCGTCCCGCGACGGTCGCCGGGCGAATCTCCACGGCGCGCACCCAGCGCGCTTCGGTCACAGGCACGGTCGACACCGGATCCCACCACTGGTCGTCGGATTCCGCGGCGATCGAGAATGTCGGCGACTTGATCACAAAATCCGGCGCGCCGAATTTCTCGGCCAACTGCCACTGTTCTTCGGCGGGCCAGGTGCGCGGCGCGGGCAAATCCTTGGGATTGCCGAGCGGCGCGCCGTCATCCACCCAACGCACGATCGTCTCTACCTCGGCGTCGGAGAGTGACCGATCGTTCAGGAAGTGCTGCACTCCCTGCGTGCGATCAATGTGCCACGGCGGCATCTGGTGCTTGATCACCCTCTCGCGAATCGACTTGGCCCATGGCCGCGCGTCCTGATACGTCAGCAGCGACATCGGCGCGACGGTGCCGGGACGATGGCAGTCCTGGCATTTCGCTTGGAAGATCGGCGCAATGTCCTTCGCGAATGTTATCGCGTGGTCGCTCTTGTCGTTTGTTGGAGCGGCGCGAACTTGGTTGATGGGAAGCGCCAGAAGCGCAACGGCGCAGAGGCAGACGAAAAACCGGATGACAACGCGATGATCGAGCTCGGCATGGTCCATTACCAGCTTCTCCCGAATCAAGAGTACCTAACTTGCTTATAGCTTTTGACGCATGGGAAGTCAATGCGATTAGGCTCAAACGTGCGTTCGTTTTTGAATCGCTGTAATTTTTTTTACGAATAAGTGACGCCGCTCACGGTTGCGGCACGTCTAACGCTGTCTATCGCGACTGTGCAGTGATCCACGTCGCGACCAAGTCGGCAAGCTCCGTCAATGCTTGCGCGGTCAACGCGCCTGCGAACGCAACAAGGAAGAAGAAGCGTTTCATAACGCCTCATTTTACGAAATCCGTTGCCAAAACCAAAACGATCCAAGAAAGAAAATCGCCATCGAAGCCACGCGCACCACCAGGGAACGGAAGCGATACCGCGCCAGCCACGCAAGCAGCGGCAGCAAGAGCGCCACGATCGCCACCTGTCCGATTTCCACGCCGAGATTGAACGAAAACAGCGCGGTCCCCAGCAATCCCGGCGGCAAGTGGACTTCGCGCAACGCGCTGGCGAAGCCGAATCCGTGCACCAAGCCGAAGAAGAACGTGACGATCCAGCGGCGGTCGAATTTCGCGAAGAAAAGGTTTTCGAGCGCGATGTACATGATCGACAGCGCGATCCCCGATTCGACAATTCGCAGCGGCAGCACCACGATGTTGAGCGCGGCCAGCGCCAGCGTGATGCTGTGCGCCACCGTGAACGACGTGACAATTTTCACGAGCGACCGAAATGTCCCGCCGATCAGTACAACGCCCAGCAGAAACGCGATGTGGTCGTAGCCGGTGAAGATGTGCAACACGCCCATGCGCAGAAATTGCGCGAACGCCGTGAGTCCGGCGTGACTTCCGGCCGCAAAACTCGCCCGATAGACGGCCCCGGAGCGAAAGACGAACTCTTCCTCCCGACCGGCTATGGTGATCACACCGACCGTTTGATAGCTCGCGGAAACGTCGTGGAAAATGTCGCAGGCGATCGCGATGTCGCGCAGGCCGTGTCCTTCAAGCGGCGCATTCGCCGTGACGGCGACAAAAGGATTGCCGTTGGGATCGGTCCATAGCTCGAGCGGCCCGAATGTCACGGCGCGATCATGATCGTCCTCGGAGACTTTCACCACTCGCGCCAGATACGCCTGCACGCGCGGCGCGGCGTCGCGCAATTCTTCAGGCTCGAGACGGCCGTTGCCGTTCGTATCGATGTGGAAGACTTGATCGGAGTCGAGCGCGGGCAGATGGAGGCGGAAACGCACCGCCCGGTCGTCAATGCGGATTTCGGCGAACGCTGCGGACACACCGTGAGCGAACACGGCTGGCGCCAGAAACAGCAGCGCCGCTGCGAGCGTGAATCTCACAGCGGCGCGTGCCCTGAACACAAGATTAGGAACCCTTGGTTCCCTCGAAAGTGGCATTGATTCCCTGCGCCGCGATCTTGAACGTACCGGTGATCTTGTTGCCGTCGAGCTTGCCTTCAAACTCGATCTGCAAATCGCCGGCGTCGAGCTTCAAATTGAACTTGCCGTCTTTGACCGTTCCCGCGAGCGGCGCGCTGCCCGCGGCGTTCGATCCGGTGCCCGTGACTTTGTCTTCCTTCACGGTCAAGTCGAGTTGGAACTCGCCATCCGGCTGGTTGGGGATTTTGCCAACGCACTTCCAGAGGCCGCCAAGCGTCGCGCCCGACGATGTCGACGCCGTCGCCGCAGCCGCCTTGCCGCCGCCCTTGCTGCAGGAGGAAGTTCCCTTCACGCCCGCCGACGGAATCGCCCAGGTACCGATGAGACTCCCGCCGTCGAGTTTGCCTTCCAGAGTCCAGTTGGCGTCTCCCGCTTCCACGACCAATTTGTACTTGCCGTCTTCGAACGTGCCCTTCATCGGCGCGCTGCCGCCGGAGTTCGAGCCGGTGCCCTTGACGTCCTTGCCGGTTTGCGTCAAATCCATCTCGCCGTCTTGATCGGGCATCCCGCCGCCGTCGATCTTCAGCTTGCACTTCCACAAGCCGGTCATCGGACTTTCGTCCAACACGCCCGCCGACGCGCTCGTTGAAAACACCGCTGCCGCCAAGACCACCGCCGCCGCTAGAATGAATTTTGTCTTCATCAATTTGCTCCTTATTCGCAAAAGGCTCGCCTCTGGCCGCCTTCGTTTCGGCCCCTCTGGCCGATTATCGAGTGTACCGCGCTTTTTCCTCTTCGCTCAAGAACGATGCTTGAAAAGAGTTGTACGCCAGCCGCGCCAACTCCTTTGGTGTAAACCCGAACTGGGTATGCGCCAACATGTACTCGGACGTGAGATCGCAGCCGAACATCGCCGGATCGTCCGTCGAGAGCGACACCAGCATCCCCGCATCGAAGTAGCGGCGCAAGGGATGGTCCTCGATCCGCGAAATCGCACCCGTGCGGAAGTTGCTGGTCGGGCACATATCCACTGGTACGCGCGAGCGCGCCAAATGTTTCACTAATTCCGGGTCCTGCTCCGCCGTGACCCCGTGACCGAGCCGCTCGGCGCGCAGCACGCGCAGCGCGCCCCACATCGATTCGGGACCCGCAGCCTCGCCGGCGTGCGCGGTCAGGCGGAGGCCCTGGTTGCGCGCGTACTCGTAGACACCCTCGAAGAGTTCCGGCGGCGCTTGTTTTTCGTCGCCGCCGATCCCCATGCCGATGACGCCTTCCTGTTTGTGCGCCACGGCGAGTTCGGCCACGCGCATCGCGGCGTCGGCGCCAAATTGCCGTACGGCGTCGAGAATCCAGCGGACTTCCACGCCGTACTTGGCACGTCCCTGCTGCGCGCCGAGACAAATGCCCTGAAAAAGTTGTAGAAAGCTTTCGTTCTTCCACAGCATCACGCCGGCGGAGATGTAGACTTCGGCGTAACGCACGCCGTCGCGATGCAAGCGCTCGATCATGCGCAGCGTGACGAGATGATAGTCCTGTGGCGCGCGCAACAGCGAGCAGACTTGCTTGAACGATTGCAGAAAACCGGGGAAATCCGTGTAGCGGTAGAGATCGGGCGACGGCTCCGGCACGCCGTGCGATCGTGCCAGCGATGCGAGTGTCACCGGCTCAATCGTGCCTTCGAGATGCAGGTGCAGTTCCGCCTTGGGAAGGGCGCGGATAAACTCGCCGGCTTCGCCCGGCGTCCTAAATTCCGGCGACTGGAACGCAGAAGCGTTTTCAGGCATGCTTATAATCATAATGCGCTTCGCGATCGCCCTTCTGCTGGCGGCTGCATTCGCCGCCACCGCGCCGATCAAGTTGTTCCTCAAGGACGGCACGTACCAACTGGTGCGATCGTATGAACGCGCGGGCGATCGCGTAAAGTTCTACTCGATCGAGCGCGACAATTGGGAAGAAATCCCCGCCGATCTCGTCGACTTCAAAGCCACGGAAGAAAACGCCAAGCAAGCAAAGGAAGACGGGGCGGCGAAGGCCCGCGAGGTCGACGCGCAAACCAAAGCGGACGCGGCGCAGGATGAATTCGAAGGCCACGAGGTCGCGCCGGGCGTGCACCTCGGCGAGGATTATGGCTTTTACGCCGTCGTCGCGAAGAAAGTCACGCTGATGCCGGTGTCGCGCGCGAGCACGGTGGAAGACAAGCGGCGCAAGGTGGCCAACGTGCTGCTGCCGGCGCCCGTTCTGAAAAATCGCCGGACCGTCACGCTCGACGGCGCTAAATCTGCCGTGCGATTCCCCAAGCAGCCCGATCACCTTTTTGTCGTGACCGATTCCAAGGCGTCGCGATTCATGCTGGTGCGCGTGAAAGTAAAGGGCGATCATCGCGAAGTGGAAGCAATCCTGCAGGGACTCGGCCAAAGGCCCGAGCACAATGGCGACGAAATCGAAATGACCGAGGTGATCGTCGCGCCCACGACAATTCGTCTCGTCCCCAAGACACTGCTCATCGCCGGCGAGTACGCGCTCGTCGAAATCATCGACGACAAGCTGAATCTCTACGTGGCTGATTTTGGAATCGGGACGTAGCCGGCTGCTATACTGCTTCTCGTCTCATGCCTGATGACCTAGCCGGCCGCGTACTCGCGCAAGTCTCCGCGCTCTCCGCGGAAATGATCGAGTTCCTGCAAGCGATCACGCGGGTTCCCACCGTTAATCCTCCCGGCGAACACTACGCCGATTTCGCGGAGGTCTGCGCGCCGTATTACTCGCGCCTTGGATATCAAGTTGAAAGGATCGTCGCGGAAGATCATCCCGATCACTCGCCGCGCTATCCACGCGTGAATTTGCTCGCCCGGCGCGAAGGATCGGCCGGCGGACCTTGCGTTCACTTCAATGGACACCTCGACGTTGTGCCCGCGGGCGAAGGATGGATGCGCAATCCCTTCGGCGGCGAGATCGCCGATGGAAAATTGTACGGACGCGGCACCGCCGACATGAAAGCGGGGCTGGCGGCATCGTTGTATGCGATTGAAGCGATCCATCGCGCGGGGATCGCCTTGCCCGGAGCCGTGGAGCAAAGCGCGACCGTGGACGAAGAAAGCGGCGGATTCGCCGGCGTGGCGCACTTAGCCGAACGCGGATACTTGAACGCGTCGCGCCAGCAACACGTGGTCATCACCGAGCCGCACGGCGTGGACCGCGTGTGCTCGGGACATCGCGGCGTCTATTGGTTCGACGTGGTGATGCACGGCCACATCGCGCATGGGTCGATGCCATTCGCGGGAGTGAACGCCATCGACCGCATGAACATCTTTTTGAATGCCGTCAATCAAAAGATTCGCCCCAAGCTCGATGCGCTGGTCACGAAGTTACCGGTGCATCCCGAAGCCGCGCGGCGCGCGACGCTGAACATCAACTCGATTGCGGCGGGCCAGCCGATCGATCAAAGGCAAACGCCGTGCGTACCCGATCGCTGCACCGCGGTTTTCGATCGCCGCTTTCTCCCGGAAGAAAGCCTCGCGGAGATTCAGCGCGAGTTCGCGGACTTACTGCGCGAGACCGGATTCCCACATGAGGTGAAAGAGCGCATGATCGTGATGCCGACGTTCACGCCCATCGATTCGCCGGTTTCCTCGGCCACCGCCGCTTCCATCGCGGCCGTTTGCGGACGGCCCGCCGGATACACCGCGAGTCCCGGAACGTATGACCAAAAACACTTCGTGCGAATCGCCAAAGTGAACGATTGCATTTCCTACGGGCCGGGCATAATAGATGTAGCGCATCAACCGGACGAATACGTTTCGCTCGACGATCTGGAAACGTCGGCGAAGGTGATGGCGCTGACGACGCTGCGGCTGATGGGTTTGCACAAATGAAACGTCGGGATTTCTTCGGGCTTCCGGCCATCGCTCTCGCAGGGATGAGCGCCTACGCTCGCGATTTCGCGGCCGAGGCCGAAACCGGTCCCACCGGCGCAATCACCGATGTGGCGGGAATCAAAGTCGGGCACTCCACGCGCACCGATCGTCCTACCGGTTGCACGGTATTGATCGCCGAGGACGGCGCGACGGGCGCGGTGGATCAACGCGGCGGCGCGCCGGGCACCCGTGAAACGGATCTTCTCAATCCCGTCAATTCCGTCCAGAAAATCAACGCCATCCTGCTTTCCGGCGGCAGCGCGTACGGACTGGCAGCGGCCGACGGCGTCATGCGGTATTTGGAAGAGAAAAACCTCGGCTACTATATCGGTCCGGGCAAAAACGGCGCGAAACACGTCGTGCCAATCGTGCCCGCGGCGATCATGATCGATCTCGGCTACGGAGGCGATTGGAACATTCGGCCGACGGCCGAGAACGGCTATCAAGCGTGCGTGGCCGCGTCCAATAAGCCGCCGCAACAAGGCAGTGCCGGCGCGGGCGCGGGCGCCACCGTCGGAAAACTGCTGGGAATGGCGCACATGATGAAAGGGGGATTCGGCACGGCGTCCGTGCAGTTTCCCAACGGCGTGGTTATCGGAGCGATGGCTGTCACCAATGGCGCGGGCGACGTTTGGGATCACATTCGCGGCAAATTGATCGCCGGCGCGCGCACCGAAGACGGCCACCATCTCGCCGACGTGATGCAGTTGATGCGCAGCGGAAAATTTGCCATGCCGCGGCTATCGGCCATTCAAAACACCACGCTCGGCGCGATCGCCGTGAACGTGGACCTCAACAAAGCGCAATTGACCAAAGTGACGCAGATGTCCACCGACGGCTACGCACTGGCGATCCGTCCCGTGCACACGCCGTTCGACGGCGACACGATTTTCGGCGCCGCCACCGGCAAGCTGAAAGTCCCCGCCGCCGAAATCGACCGCACCATCGCCATCGTGGGCGCGCTGGCCGCCGACGTCATGGCGCGCGCGATCGTCTCGGCGGTAACGCACGCGAAAGGGAGTCCACAGGCTCCGTCCGCATCCGAGTTGGGTGCATAGATCTAAAAACAATCCACAGATTACACAGATTGCACAGATTAAAAACGACACCCGAGAAGCCGAGTTCTTAATCTGTGCAATCTGTGTAATCTGTGGATAGATTTGGAATCTGTGGATAGTTTTTCCTATCTCGGGACACTCCTGGCGTACGCCGTCGCGCTCGTCGCGCTGGGCTTGTATCTCTCACAGCGCGTTCGCGTCGCCCAGGATTTTTTCGTCGCCGGGCGCGCCCTTTCTCCAGGACTCATCTTCGCGACGTTTCTCGCCGCCAACATCGGCGCGGGATCAACCGTCGGGGCGACGGGCCGCGGATACACGCAAGGACTTTCCGCCATCTGGTGGGTCGGATCGGCGGGACTCGGGTCGCTTGTGCTGGCGTTTTTCATCGGGCCGCGCATCTATCGCCTAGCCGCCGCGCACAATCTTCTGACCGTCGGCGATTTTCTGGAAATGCGCTATAGCCGCGCCGTGCGATTGTTTCTCGGCGCATCGCTGTGGCTCGGCGGGCTATTCATTCTCGCCGGACAACTGATCGCCATCGCGTGGATTCTCGACGCCGCGGCGGGAGTCCCGAAGGTGTGGGGATGCGCGCTCGGCGGCGCGGTCGTGGTGATTTATTTTTCCGCCGGCGGATTGCGTACGGCGGTTTGGCTGCACGTTGTACAGATCGCCGTGAAGATGACGGGATTCTTCATCGCCGTACCGTGGGCGCTGCACGCCATCGGCGGATGGGAGAAGTTACACGTGGCCGCCGCGCCGGCACGATATTTTTCGCCGGTTGGCATTGGAGTGCCGGGTATCCTCGGGTATCTTGTCGTCTTCATGCCGAATTTCTTCGTCTCGCCGGGGTTGATCCAAAAACTTTACGGCGCGCGCGACGAATCGGCGGTACGCCGAGGGATCGGATGGCAAGCGATTGTGCTTCTTCTCTATGCCGTGCTGCCGGCGCTGTTGGGAATGATCGCGCACGCGGCATTTCCGAATCTTGCGAATCCGGAGCTGGCGTTGCCGACAGCGTTGCGCCAGTTGCTCCCGTGGCAATTGGGCGCGTTGTTGCTGGCCGCGGTATTTTCCGCGGAACTAAGCGCCGGCGACGCCGTGTTGTTCATGCTTTCGACGTCACTTGGAAAAGACTTCTACGTGACGGTCGTGAATCCCGCTGCCGACGAACGGCAATTGCTGCGCGTGACGCGAGCGACTTCGATCGTAGCCGGCGCGCTGGGCACGGCGCTCGCGATGACGCTGCCCACGGTGGTCGACGCGCTCACGGCGTTCTACGGATTGCTGACCGTGGTGCTGATGGTGCCGCTCGTCGCTGGACTGTACTTGAAATCTCCCACGGCGGCGGCCGCTCTCGTTACGATGATCGTGTCGGTGGCTGCGGCGCTCGCGGCGCAGGTGCTGACGAACGGAAAAGGCGTCGGCGTTTTCAATCCCGTGGCGCTGGGGATTGGCGCGGGCGCGGCGACGATGGCCGTGATGATCGCGTTGAAAGGACCCTCGCATGTTTCGTCTTGATGGAAAAATTGCCGTCGTCGTGGGCGCCGGGTCGGGCATCGGGCGCGCCAGCGCCATCGCACTGGCTGGCCAAGGCGCTACAGTCGTCTGCGCCGACTTGCGTGAAAATGCCGCGCGGGAAACAGCGTCCTTGGCGGGATCCGGCGCGGAAGCCGCCGCACTCGACATTGCCGACGGCGGTGCGGTGCACGCGTTGGTTCGCGATGTCGCGTCGCGCTTCGGCGGATTGCACATCGCCGTTTCCACGCCGGGGATCAACGTACGCAAGACGATTCTCAATTATTCGAGCGAAGAGTTCGATCGCGTGATCAACGTGAATCTCAAGGGCACATTTCACGTGCTGCGCGAAGCGGGTGCGATCATGTCCGAAGCGGGCGGTGGCAGCATCATAGCGTTCTCGTCGATTCGTTCGCAAACCGTCGAGCCGGGCCAAGGCATCTACGCCGCGACGAAGGCCGGCATCGTGCAAATGGTGCGCGCGCTGGCGGCGGAGCTGGGTCCGCGCAACGTGCGCGTGAACGCGATCGCGCCGGGAGTGGTAGAAACGCCGCTTACGCAACCGATCAAGCAGTCGCCGGAGTGGTACAACGCGTACGCAGCGAAATCGGTGCTGGGACGATGGGCGCGCGCCGAGGAGATGGCCGGCCCCGTGGTGTTTCTCGCATCCGACGCCGCGAGTTACGTCACCGGGTCGCTCTTGTTCGCCGACGGTGGCTGGACCGCCGCGGATGGCCGGTTCACGCCGCCGCTTTAAAAACCAGGTGCCACAGGCGAGGACGCGTGTCTTACTTCACGGCAATTTCCACCACATTCGACAGCAAGTTGTACGGCGTGCGGATCTGCACGCGCAAGTGATTCGTCGCGGGAAGGGACGCCGGAATCTGCACGTTCACTTGATTCAATCCGGCGAATCCTGGTGCGGCGCCCGCGTAGGAAGCGGCAACTTCCACGTTGCCCATGATCCCGCTGCCGGAAAAAACCACGGTAGGCGGCGGAAGGCTCGCCGCGCCAAGGCCGGTTCCATAGATTTCCACGTAGCTTCCGCGCGCCGCCGGAGAGCCCGCGCCGGCGAGCGTACTGGTTCCCGCCAACAGAATCGCGCCGTAGCCGGCCCCCGACTGGTCGGCGGTGAAAATCGAGGGTGCCGTGGTGGTGTATTTTGCACTGATCACATTGCTTGGCTGGCCGTCGCGTGTCACCGTGACGATCCAGCGTGCAGCCGATGGCGGCGCGTTCGGTAGAACGAAATTCACTTGGCTTCCCGAAACGTAAAGCAACGGCGCCGCCGTGCCGTTCACCAGCACTTGCGTGGTCGCGAGTTGTGTGGGCAGCGGAACAGCCGTAGCCGAGGCCGTCGAGTCTGCGAGACCCGTTCCAAAGATCGTGGCAAGCGATCCCGGCGCCAGATAGCAATTCGTGCGTCCGCAATAGTTCGCCGCGTCGACCACGCCGCCGAAATTGATGGCCGGCGCGCCGCTCACTGCCGCGGGCGGCGGCGCGGGCGGTGGCGAGGACGGCGTCGTCGCCGCGCCGCTAACAACATTCACAGGAACCGATCCCACATTCTTGCCGCCGAGCGTGAAGAGCACCGTCCCGGAATAGCTTCCGGCGGGCAGCGGCGCGATATTCGCGCGGATATACACACCGTTGTCTGCGACCAATTGCGTGGTAAGCCAATTTCCACCGTTCGAGGTGGACGCGCCCCACGCTGGAATGTTTCCCGTGGGCACCGACGACAGCGGCAGGTAAATGTCGCGATACGCCGCCGTGTTCGCGGGAACAGAAATGGAAATCGCCGCGGGAATCGCCACAACGGTGCTGGTCACGTAGAGCGTCACCGAAATCGTGCGCGGCGAATCCGCCGCCAGGGGATCGTTCAGCGTGAACGCGGCATTGTACATGCCCGTTGCGAGCGCGTTACTTGAAATCGCGATCGTCCCGCTATTGCCACTGATCGAAACGGTGAGCCACGAATACGCAAAGGGCACCGACGCCGTGGGATTCAGCGTACCGTCACCGCGATTGAAGATGCGAAACGTTTGCGGCGGTGGACTTGCTCCGGGCTTGGTGCCAAACGTAAACTGCGCCGACGACACATCCAGTACGGGCATGGCATCCGTGGCCGCCGCCAAGAAGACCACGGCAAGCAGCACGCGAGTTGGCGAAAGAATCTTCACGGATAGATGTAACTCGCGATGTTTTGCGGGTCCCACGGATCGACGTTCAATCCAAAGAACCATGGCATGAGAATCGTTTGGTTGTATCCGTTCACCCATGACGCGATGTGCGATTGCTGAAAGCCTTGCGTCACCGTCGAAAGTCCTTGCCACGTGATCACCGCATCGGAATTCACCTCGCCGAGCTTCACCAGCGGCGGCGTGGAGAAGACTTGCGGCGAAACAGGCTGCGTGGCGCACTTCGTGGCGGCGGTTTGGGGGTTTCCGCTATGAAACGCGTACAAATCGTCGAAGACCTGCTGCGCCTGCGCCGGCGTTTCCTCGGGATTGCCGTTCAAATCGAGTCCTACGTAGCGATGCATGTCGATGAACCACGGAAACACAAGTTTTCGCGACGCCACGTAGTTGTAGTAGCTCTGAACGTCAGTCGTGGCCCACGGGCCATCGCCCCATCCGTTGTACGATCCCACGTTGCACTCGCCGCCCGTTTCCGCGCGCAGAATAAGACCCGGGAAAATCCGGCCGGCGATTTGTGGAAACGCGGCTTGCAGTTTCGGCAGCGTGGCGTCCATCAATTCCGCGGCGTATTGTCCATGAGCTTCATTGCCCCAGTTCCCGGGTGGCACGACGCGCGATTGAATTTGCCCCGGCGTCATATCGAGCGCGACGAAGTGATTTTCGATCGTCGGGTCGAAAAACTGCTCCTCTTGATATGGCTCGATCTGCGTGATCGTCGCGCCGGAGTCAACGAGCGATTGCGCCGCTTTCATCCAGATATCGGCGAGCGCCGGCAGGCCGACGAAAACGCCGGCGCCCGAGGGCGCGGTCCAGAAGCCGTAATTCTCGTCCCACTGCAGCACGAGATCCACTTCGAGTCCCGCGGCGGCCACGTCTTGAAAAAACATTTTCAGATTCGTGTAGACCCACGGCTGCAATCCCGGCGTCGACGCCGTTCCGAAACTTTGTCCCGTGAGATAGGGCGAGCCTCGTGTGAGAAGGTAGGGCTTTCCACTAAGAGCCGCGTCGGTGTATCCGCAACTTGGACACGAAACGTCCGATCCCGGCGAAAAGAAAATGCGGAGGATCGAAAACCCTTGCGCGTGCAGCGGCGGCAGGGCTTGATCGCGCACCCAATTCGCAAACGGCGTGCGTTGACCTTGCGAATCGGTGTAGGCGAATGCCGGAATGCCTGAGTAATCGACGTAGGGAGAACAGGTGGCGTCGTTCGCAGGACAGGTGTACTCAAATCCCCGGCTGACGTTCACGCCGAGTTTGGGTTGCACAGGAAGTTGAGCGGTGGGTTGCGCCGCAGTTTCCACAACGCCGGCCACCGTAAAGACAGCGGCGCACGCGAAGGCCCATGCCAACGAGCCGTTCTTCATACTTGGTTCAATGCTATCGCGAATTCGTGATAAGACAATGCATGAACCGGTTGGGGACCGTTTCACTTCAGCCTAAAGGGGGATCGCCATGGCGTTTTGTTCAGCGTGCGGAGCGGATCTGGGTGGGGAAGCAGCGTTTTGTCCAAAGTGCGGAAAAGCCACGGCGGCCGACGCGTCGCCGGCCGGCGCGCCTCCGCCGGTGCAGAGCGCAACCGATGCGGTCGCGGGAATGCCCGAGAATGTGGCCGGCATGCTCTCGTACTTGGTCGGATGGCTCTCCGGCCTGTTCTTTTTCTTCACCGACAAGCGGCCGTCGGTGCGTTTCCATGCGATGCAATCGATTGTCTTGTTCGGGGCCATCACCGTCCTAGACGTCGTCTTCGGGTGGACCGGCTTCTTCGGCGGTCTCTTCATGGGAATGATCATTAACCTCGTTGGGCTCGTCGCGTTGGTCTGCTGGGTGATTTGCATGGTGAAGGCGTATCAAGGCGTCCGCTTCAAGTTGCCGGTGGTCGGCGACATCGCGGAGAATCTCGCGAAATAGCGGCCTAGCGCCAGCCGTTGCGCTCGAGGATTTCGCGGAAACCGGGATCGTCGAGCGCGACGGGCGGAAAATAGGTGCCGGCGTCGTCGCGCAGCCACCACAATCCCGTGTCGCGCCGTTGATTCGGCGTGGTGAATTGATACTCGTAGAGCCGCGCGCGCACATAGCGCGGCGGTCGATCCGGGAATGGATTCGTCGCCAGCAAACTGAGCGTCGCGGGATCGCCGCCCAGCAATTTCGCCATGAAATTCACGAACCAGGGATGTTCGTAGTACGGTGACATTGAGGCGAACCACATCAACCAATCGAGGCGCAGGTGGTACGGCGCGATCTGGGGCGGCGCGCGGCGCAAATCGCCCGGCTGTCCTTTGAAGCGATACTCGTGCCACAGCGTCGCGCCGGTCGGCGGCGAGTCCATAGTGCCTTCGACAATCACTTGAAATCGCTGCCGGGTCACACTTCCGAAAGCCCCGTAAGTGTTCACCAAATGCAGCGGATTGAAGCTCGCGTTCATCGCTTGACGTGGTGAGATCAGATTTTGAATCGGCGCGATGCTGAGCCAGGCGACCACAGCGGCAAGCGCGATCGCGGGCAAGCGGTCGATGAAAAACGCTTCGCCGACTTCCGGCGGGCGTGCTGGAATCAGACGCGCGATGAACTGGTCGTCGAGAGCCGACAGCGCCAGCACGATGGTCAGCAAATTCAGAAACGACAGGTTGCCGCTCAGCGCCAGCGTCAGTTGAAAGAAAATCGTGAGCAGCGCGGCCGTTCGCGCGATGCGCGGAGGCGCGAAGAATCCGAACGGCACGATCAATTCCACAAAATGATTGAAGAGCACGCCGCCCTGATGCGTCCATTCCGGCGCCCAGTGGAAATACCAACTCAGCAGATTCGGCATCGGCTGGGTCATGTAGTGGTAATCGAGGCAGGTCAGGTCGCGCCAGCATTCGTCGCCACGCAATTTGATGAGTCCCGCGCCGAACATCACGCGGAAGAGTTGCCAACGGATCAGCCAAATCACCACCACGCGCGGCGAAGATCGCGAGCACCCAAGAAAAATCGCAAAGAAGCCGGCTTCGAGAAGCATCGTCTCCCAACCGAAGCCGTAAAACACTTGGCCGACGTTGACGAACGAAAGATAGAGTGCCCAAAGCAG
Organism: Terriglobia bacterium; assembly: GCA_021325275.1. Taxonomy (GTDB): domain Bacteria; phylum Acidobacteriota; class Terriglobia; order JAJPHL01; family JAJPHL01; genus JAJPHL01. The sequence continues at coordinate 152,160 of JAJPHL010000066.1, forward strand.
AAACCAATGCGTCGCCGAAATCCACGAGTTGAAACGTTCCGATGCGCCGGTGAGCGACAGCGCCGCGAGCACAACGCCGGTCCACGCGCACACCTTGAACGCGGCATCGCGGGGAAAGAGAAAGAACAAACTCGGCGAGTCGGCAAACGAGACGGAGTGCACGAAGAGCGGCACGGGAAGCAATCCGTGTTCACCTAGCAGCGGACAAAACTGATTCACAGCCACGAGAAACGCGATCAGGTACACGAGCGCCAAACCGCGCTGGAAAATCAGGCGCACGTACCAGTATTTCGGAGTGCCATCCGCGAGCATTCGCCTTAGCATGACATAAGCGTCTGGCAAGCGGTAAGATTGCTCCTACATGCGAAAAGCGCTTTTCATTTTGGCGATGGCTGCTTCACTGGACGCGCAGTCGCGCGATTGGCCGGCTTACGGGGGCACTTCCGAAGGCCGGAGATACTCTGAACTGAAGCAAATCAATCGCCGCAACGTCAAAAACTTGCGCGTCGCGTGGACCTACGAGCTCGGCGATGCGGGTGACGTCGAGACGCAACCGATTGCAATTGACGGCGTACTGTACGGCGTTAGCGCGAAGCACGATGCGTTCGCGCTCGACGGGGCGACGGGTCGCGAGTTGTGGCGCTTTCATCCCGAGCGTCCAGGCAGCGGGCCGAATCGCGGCGTGACATTTTGGTCGGATGGAAATGACAGGCGTATCTTCACGGCGGCGGGCAGCATTTTGTACGCGCTCGACGCGCGGACCGGTACGCCCATCTCTACGTTCGGCGCGAACGGACACATCGACCTGCGCGAGAATCTCGGGCGCGACGCGACGCACCTCTATTACGTGCTCACCACGCCCGGCGTCATCTACAGAGATTTGTTGATTGTCGGCGGTCGCGTGTCGGAGTCGCTACCGGCCGCGCCCGGCGACATTCGCGCGTACGACGTGAGATCGGGAAAACTGGCGTGGTCGTTCCATACCATCCCGCGCGCCGGCGAATTCGGCTACGAGACATGGCCTGCCGGGCCCACCGAAGCGTGGACCTACATCGGTTCCGCCAACAATTGGGCCGGAATGGCCGTGGATGCGAAACGCGGCATCGTTTACGTCCCCACCGGATCGGCGGCCGACGACTTCAACGGCGCAAATCGACTGGGCGACAATTTGTTCGCGAACTGCCTGCTGGCACTCGACGCCGCCACGGGAAAACGCCTCTGGCATTTTCAAGGCGTGCACCACGACATTTGGGATCGCGACTTTCCTTCGCCGCCAACGCTGGTCACCGTGAAGCGCAATGGAAAATCGGTGGACGCGGTGGCGCAAACCACGAAGCAAGGCTGGCTTTATTTGTTTGATCGCGCGACGGGCACACCGCTCTTTCCCGTCGAGGAGAAGCCGTACCCCGCGAGCAGTCTCCCTGGTGAGAAAGCTGCCGCAACGCAGCCGCTGCCCACGCACCCCGCGCCGTTTGCACGCCAACAACTCACCGAAGCGATGCTCTCGGCGCGCACACCGGAAGTCCACGCGTGGGCTGTCGAGAAATTCAAGCAGTTCCGCAGCGGGGGGCAGTTTGTGCCATTCGGTCTGGAATCGGAGACCGTGATCTTTCCAGGATTTGACGGCGGCGCGGAATGGGGCGGCGCGGCCTTCGATCCGCACTCCGGATTGTTGTACGTGAACGCGAACGACATCCCTTATACCACGGCGATGACCGAGACCAAAGGCGGACACACGCGCCGCGACTTGTACCGCCGATATTGCGCGGCGTGTCACGGCGAGGACATGAAGGGATCGCCTCCGGCGACGCCGTCGCTCGTCGAGCGGCGCCAGGCGATTCCGGCAGACCGCTTCGCCGCGGTGATCCGCCTGGGATCGGCGCGTATGCCGGCGTTTCCCAACCTTACGAGCGATGAAGTGGGCGCCATCGCGGAATATGCCATCACCGGAGAGAATCGCGATCTCGACGCGGCGGCGCCGTCGCTTGAGGAAGCGCCATCGCCTGAAAAGTTGAAGCATCACTTCACGGGATACCATCGCTTCCTCGATCCCGCGGGCTATCCGGCGGTCGAGCCGCCGTGGGGAACGCTGAGCGCGATCAATTTGAACACCGGCGAGTACGCATGGCGAATTCCGCTCGGTGAATATCCGGAACTCGCCGCGGCAGGCGTGAAAAACACCGGAACGGAAAACTACGGCGGGCCGATCGTGACGGCGAGTGGCGTGTTGTTCATCGCCGCGACGAATTTCGACAAGAAGTTTCGCGCGTTCGACGCGCACTCCGGGAAATTGTTGTGGGAGACCACGCTGCCACTCTCGGCCGACGCCACGCCCGCCACCTATCAGGTGCGTGGAAAGCAATATGTTGTGGTCTGCGCGACGGGAGGAAAGATGCGAGGTCCCCGGGTCAATGGGGCGTACATAGCTTTTGCACTGCCGTGAGTCGCGCGCCGGCGGCGACCATTTCATCGATCGCGCGGCGGCCTGCAACCGCGTTGTCGAGCGAAGCAATTGCGTCGGTAATTACTTCCACGTTTTTCCCGAGCGCGCGCAGACCGCGCACCGCGTGCACCACACAAATCTCCGTGACCACGCCAAAAACAACGTACCGCTGTGCGGGGCGCGCGGCTAGAACATCGCGAATCGTGGCGGTTTGGAAAACGTCGACCGTTTGCTTCTCGACGATGATCTGCGGCGCGTCGGGAATCGCAGCGCCCGCGCGATTCGGCACGGCAATCGCGCCGGTCATCAATGTACCGGGGACTTTCGCTTGTCCCAACGTTCCGGCAATGCAGTGCGGCGGCCACGATGCAAACTCGGGATCGCGTTCGGAGTGCGCGTCGGCGGTGGAGATCACGGGAATTCCGTTGCTGCGCGCCCAATCGTAAATGCGTTCCAACGCCGGAATGAGTTTTTCCGCGCCGGGAACGTACAACGCGCCGACGGGAAGAAGAAAATCGTTCTGCGTGTCTATATCGACCAGAACTAAGTCAGTGAGGACGGCTCCATGCATCGATCGCGAACCTCCTCCATCAGTTCCTCGAGCGCGCGCGACCGCCGAACGGGATATGTGTCGGGCGCCTCCAAGCGGCGGTAGCGCTGCGGCAGCCGCGACAAATTGCTCGCCGCGATTCCGCGAATTTCCGCCAGCGACGGAAGCGCCGCCGGCAGTTTCCCGTTTTCCATGACTTGACGCAGCAACGGCTCGGCGCCCATGTGACCGCCGCTTTCCTCGCCGCGCTCTTCCCGCGCCCGGCCGATCACGTCGTGCGCGAAGCTCCCTGTGGCACTGGAGTAGCGGAATACCTGTTTGCGTCCAGGCCACGTGGCTTTCTCGTCGCTGAACTTGGCCGTGTAGCAGACTTGCCCACCGCGTTCCATTTCCACCAACTTGAAGATGCCGCTGAGACTCGGTGCGTCGCGCGACACGACCAGATCGGTGCCGACGCCGAAGGAATCGAGCGGCGCGCCGGCTTGCAGGTATTCGCGGATGCGATATTCGTTCAGGTCGCCGGACGCCATGATGCTCGCGTCGATGTGACCGTGCGTATCGAGAAGACGACGCACTTCGCGGCTCAGCCCCACGATATCGCCGGAATCGAGACGCACGCCGCGATAGCCGCGCCGAATGTTAGCGGCGATGCGCGCGCCTTCGAGACAATCGTACGTATCCAGAAGCAGCGTACTCCGTTCACCGAAAACTTCCAGGAACGCGTTGAACGCTTCTTCCTCATGATCGAAAGCCATGGTCCAGGAATGCGCCGCCGTGCCGACGGTGGGAATGCCGAATTCCTTCCCGGCGAGCGTGTTCGACGTGGCGGCGCAACCGGCCAGATACGCGGCTCGCGCGGCGAGCAATCCCGCTTGTGGTCCATGCGCGCGGCGGCTGCCGAACTCGACGACGCGGCGGCCTTCGGCCGCTTCCACCACGCGCGCGGCTTTCGTCGCGACCATGGTTTGATACGTCAACATCGAAAGCAGATACGTCTCGGCGATCTGCGCTTCGATCACCGGTGCGGTGATCCGCAACAACGGCTCCTCAGCGAAGACGACGGAGCCCTCCGGCACCGCCCACAGATCGCCCGAGAAACGCATCGCGGCCAGGTAGTCGAAGAACGCGGCCGGAACGCGCTCGAACATCGGATGGCGCTTGAGGAAGCGGAGATCGTCCGCGGAGAACTTCAGATTCTGCAGGTGCTCGACGGCTTGCTCGAGTCCCGCGGCGAGCAGAAACGAGCGGTGCTCCGGCAGTCGCCGGATGCTCAGTTCGAAGGTGGCACGCTCGTTGTGCTTGTTGTGGACGAAATAGCCGGCGGCCATGGTGAGCTCATAAAGATCGGTGAGCAACGGGCCGCAGGCGTTAGGCGATTTCATGGCGCTTCCAAAATAATGCTTACTTTTACCATATAACGCTTTCCCGCATTTCGAGCGGGCGCGGGAATCATCGGAGTATCCCTTAGATCCGCTGATCCCTCTGCATGGCCATCAAGCGCTCGATTCGTTCCTGAATCGGCGGGTGCGTACTGAACAGTTTCGTGAACGCTTGACCGTTGAACGGCGCCACGATGCACAAATGCGACATCGCCGGCGATGCGTCGAGCGGAATGCGCTTCGACCAGCCGTCGAGTTTCTGCAAGGCGCTCGCCAGCGCCTGCGGATTGTGCGTGAGTTGCGCGCCGGTGTGATCCGCTTCAAACTCGCGCGTGCGCGAGATCCAAAGCTGGATCAACGTCGCGGCGAGCGGCGCGATAATTAGCAGCGCCAGCGTCTCGAGTCCTCCGCCGCGGCGATCGTCGTCGCGCCCGCCATAGCCGCCGAAGATCATGGCGAATCGCGCCATGTAGGCCAGCGACGAAATCGCGCCGGCGAGCATGGCGGCCACCGAACTTGTGAGGATATCGCGATTCTGCACGTGACCAAGTTCGTGCGCGAGCACGCCTTCGAGCTCCTCGTCGGTCAGCAAATCGAGCACGCCTTGCGTCACCGCGACGGCCGCATGACTCGGGTTGCGTCCCGTGGCAAAAGCATTCGGCGAATCCGAAGGGATGAGATAAAGCCGCGGAATCGGAACGCCCATGCGCGATGCAAGGCGCTCAACGATCCGGTAGACGCGCCAGTAAATGTCAGGCGAATCTTCCGGAGTCAGCGGTTGCGCGTTGTACGAGGCGAGGGCGATCTTGTCGGAGTAAAAGTAAGCGACAGTGTTGGTAACGGCGGCGAACAAAAGCGCCAAGACCAATCCATTCGGCCCGCCGAATCGAGCGCCGGCGAACAGCATGAGTCCGGTCATCAGGCCGAGCAACAGCGTCGTCTTAATGGCGTTCATTTGTCTCCCTATTTGACTCTACCATTGCATTAGACGTGTCAGACGGGGCGAAGGTTCAACGTGGTAACATAAGGGCTCAGAGGTACCGTTATGTCCATTGAAGAGATGGTGGTCGAGAAACTCGGCAAGATGACGCCTTCCAAACAGCGGGAAGTGCTGAAGTTCGTGAAAACGCTTGAGGCAAAACCGGGGAAACCCACGACGCTCCGCAGCGCTCAGGGTTTGTGGGCCGGCATGGGCTTCGACATCACGGAAGAAGATATCGCCATGGTGCGCAAGGAAATGTGGCGCAGTTTTCCGCGCGATGTCGAGATCTAGCCGTGGTGCTCGACACGCACTCTGCTCTCTGGTATTTGCTTGGTACGCGTAAACTTTCGCGAGCCGCCCTTCGAGCCATCCAACAAACAGTTCGCCGCCGACGGCATCTCTGGATTTCCACAATCTCAATCGTCGAGACAATCTACTTGGTTGAACTCGGGCGCGTGCCCTTCGAGGCGTTTCGCCTTCTCGAACAGGAACTGAAGGATCCTGTTTTTGGGATCCAGTCAGTTCCAATTTCCGAGGGCGTGGCGGCGGCCGTTCGCGAAATTCCCAGAGGCATAGTCCCCGAAATGCCCGACCGTATCATCGCGGCGACGGCACTCCATTTAAAACTCCCGCTCGTTACCCGAGACTCGCGCATTCAAGCCTCGGGTATCGAGACGATTTGGTAGACACCGCGCTTACGCCGCCACCGGGACACTCGACGTAAACGCGATCTCCGCACCGCTGGCATCCGCTATCACGTGATCGCCCGGGGCCACCGTGCCGTCGAGCAACTTCATCGCCAGCGGATCCTGGATCAAGCGCTGGATCGCCCGGCGCAACGGACGCGCGCCATATTGCGGATCCCATCCCTCGTGCGAGATCAACGCACGCGCCGCGGGCGTCAGCTCCAGGTCGATGCCCTTCTCGGCGAGCATCTTCCGCACGCCGGTGAGTTGAATCTCCACGATCTGCTCGATCTGTTCCTCACCCAGCAACTGGAAGATCACGATGTCGTCCACGCGATTCAGGAACTCGGGACGGAACGCGTCGCGCAGCGCTTCGCGAATGCGCGATTCGGCTTCCTTCTGGCGGTCGGTCGGCGCATTGCGCTGGAAGCCGATATTCAAGTCGTTCAGGTGATGCGAGCCCACGTTCGAGGTCATGATGATGACCACGTTCTTGAAGCTCACCGTGCGTCCCTTGCCGTCGGTGAGACGGCCGTCGTCGAGAATTTGCAGCAGGCTGTTGAACACTTCCGGATGCGCCTTTTCGATTTCGTCGAACAGCACCACCGAATACGGGCGACGCCGCACGTGTTCGGTAAGTTGGCCGCCTTCGTCGTAGCCCACGTATCCGGGAGGCGCGCCGATCATGCGCGCCACCGAATGCTTCTCCATGTATTCGCTCATGTCGACGCGAATCATCGCGCGCTCGTCGTCGAAGAGAAACTCGGCTAGGGCGCGCGCCAGTTCCGTCTTGCCGACGCCGGTGGGTCCCAGGAAAATGAAGCTGCCGATCGGCCGCTTCGGATCGCCCAGTCCCGCGCGGCTACGGCGGAGTGCGTTCGACACTCTGGCCAGCGCTTCCTCCTGACCGACCACGCGCTGGCGCAAGCGTTCTTCCATATGGACGAGCTTCGATTTTTCGCCTTCCAGCATGCGCGTCACCGGAATGCCGGTCCACTTCGCGACAATTCGCGCGATGTCCTCTTCCTCCACCTGATTCTTCAACATGCGCGCGGCGTGCGACTCGGCCAAATCTTTGTTGGCCTTTTCAAGGTCGCGCTCCAGCGCCGTCAACTCGCCGTACTTGATCTCCGCGGCGCGCTCGAGATTGCCTTCACGCGTGGCTTTCTCTTCTTCCACACGCAGACTCTCGATGCGCTGCTTGATCTCGCCGGCCTTGGTGATCGAAGCCTTCTCCGTATTCCAACGCTCGCGCATGCGCGCCGTTTCTCCGCGCAAGCGCGCCAATTCGTCTTCGATCAAACGCAGCCGCTCCCGTGACGCATGATCGGTTTCTTTCGCCAACGCTTGCCGTTCGATTTCCAATTGGATCAAACGGCGATCGGCTTGATCGATTTCCACCGGCACCGAGTCGAGTTGCATTTTCAGCGCGGCGGCGGCTTCGTCCATCAAGTCGATGGCTTTGTCCGGCAGAAAGCGATCGGAAATGTAGCGGTGCGAAAGCGTCACGGCCGCCACCACCGCGGCGTCGGTGATGCGAACGCCGTGATGCGCCTCGTAGCGTTCTTTCAATCCACGCAGGATCGCGATGGCGTCTTCTTCCGCGGGCTCGCCGACCATCACCACTTGGAAGCGGCGCTCGAGCGCGGCGTCTTTCTCGATGTACTTCTTGTATTCGTTGATCGTGGTGGCGCCGACGGCGCGCAGTTCGCCGCGCGCCAACGCGGGCTTCAGCATGTTCGACGCATCCATCGCGCCTTCCGACGCGCCCGCGCCTACCAGGGTGTGCAGTTCGTCGATAAACATCACGATCGAACCCTGCGATTCGTTCACTTCTTTCAGCACGGCTTTCAGGCGCTCTTCGAATTCGCCGCGGAATTTCGCGCCGGCGATCAGCGAGCCGAGATCGAGCGCCACCAGACGCTTGCGCTTCAGCGTTTCGGGCACGTCGCCCGACACGATGCGCTGCGCGAGCCCTTCAGCGATAGCGGTTTTGCCGACGCCGGGCTCGCCGATCAACACAGGGTTATTCTTGGTGCGCCGCGACAACACTTGGATCACGCGGCGAATCTCTTCGTCGCGACCGATCACGGGATCAAGCTTGCCTTGACGCGCGAGTTCGGTGAGGTCTCGGGCGTAGCGGTCGAGCGCTTGATAGGTGGCCTCGGGCGTTTGCGACGTAACGCGCTGCGTTCCGCGCACGCCGGCCAGTCCTTTGAGAATGGCGTCGTGATTGGCGCCGTTGCGCCGCAGAATCTGCTCCGCCGGATCGCCGCCACCAAGGGCCGCGATACCCAGCAGCAAATGCTCCGTGGAAATGTATTCGTCCTTGAAGCGCTCGGCCTCTTTTTCGGACGTGATGAAAACTTCGTTCAATCCAGGCGTCAGAAACATCTGTCCGCCTGCTTGGCGTGCGCCCTTCACCTGCGGCAGCGCGTTCAACGCGCGGTCGGCTTCGGTGAGAATCGTATCGGGCGACACCTTCAGTTTCTCGAGGACCGGCTGGACCACGCCGTCGGGCTGCGACACCAACGCCACCAAAAGGTGCAGCGGCGTGATTTGCTGATGCTCGCGCTGCCCCGCAATCTGTTGCGATTGCTCGATGGCCTCTTGTGCTTTCAGCGTGAATTTGTCGAAGCGAATCATGATCGTTCACCCCTCTTTTCAGAATAGCAAAAAACCGAGGCCCGAGTTCCGAGGCCCGAGGCCCGAGTAAAAACCCGGGAATCGACGACTCGGGCCTCGGGCCTCGGGCCTCGGGCCTCGTGGCTCGTGTCTTGCGGCTCGCAGTTATGCTGCTGCCTTGACGTTGACCTTGATCTGCTTGGGCCGCGCTTCTTCGCGCTTCGGCATGGTGACGCGCAACACGCCGTTGTCGTAAGCGGCCTCGATCTTTTCGGGGTCCACCGTGTTCGGCAACGAGAAAGTCCGCACGAAGTTGCCGTAGGCGCGCTCCACGCGGTGATAGTTGTCTTCCTTCACTTCTTTCTCGAAGCGGCGTTCGCCGCGCACCGACAGGACGTTATTGTCCAGGCGGATATCGACGTCGGACAAATTGACTCCCGGCAGATCGGCCTTCAGCACGATCTCTTTCTCCGTCTC
>JAJPHL010000056.1 GCA_021325275.1 Terriglobia bacterium
ATCAAATCGATTTGCCGCCAAAGCTGGTTGGGTCGGCGCGCGTTGATGTTTCCGGTGTTGGCGCCGGGTTGCCAGATGGGGAGATTCGCATCACGCACCGTCCAACCCTTCCTTGCGCGATTGCCGACGTACGCGGCTTGAACCGTCAGGTCGTTGAACGGCCTTACTTCTAGCGAAGAATTAAACTGCATCGAATACGGCGCGCCCGCGTCGGGAGAGAATCCGTAAATGTTGACGGGCGCCCACGACCGCAGACTCGGGTCGGTGGAAAAATTGGGCGCTACGCAGCCGGTAAACTGGCATGTAGTGACGTTGGAACTCGCGCGCGCCGTGCCCCACGGGTCGGACAAACTCGCGTTGTTGCCGGTGAATGTCGGCGCACTGAGATTGGTTCCAATCTGCTCGATGATGCTCAGCGGAGGATACGCATAGTAAATTCCGCCGCCGGCGCGCGCGACGACGCGGCCTTTCCCAAACGGATCCCACGCCACACCGAGGCGTGGCGCGAAATTCGTGGGACTGGGCGTCCGGATTCCGGCGGCAATTCCGGGATCGCCGGTAAACGCGATGCCAACCGGAGTCTTCGGATAGAGCGTGGACTGGTAGCCCGCCACATAACTCGCCAAAGTATTGGCGGACTTCTGAGCTCCGTAAAGTTCGTAGCGCAGTCCCGCCGTGATGGTCAAGTTCTTATGGATTCGCCATTCATCCTGCGCGAAGTAGAACGATGCCAGTCCGGTGAAAGAAACGTTCGATGGTGCGGTGGCGCTGAACGAACTGAGCCGGCCGAGCAGGAAGTCGGCCCAGGAGTATGCGAAGCGCGGATCGCCCGTCGGATTCGAGAGCGTCGGCCACGGACCGTTCAGCGGACCGCCGGAAAATGAGTACGTCCCGGTGAAACTCAGTTGCGCGTTGTCGTAATCCATCACACGCGAGTACTCGTTGTACTCCACTTCGCCGCCAAACTTCAGGAAGTGATGACCCTTCGCCCAGCTCAATGTACTGAGACCTCGGAAATTTTGCTGGAGCAAATCTGAATATTGGCCTCCGCGCGCGGTCGGACCGCCGGTAAACGAGATCGTCGGCAGGGTCATGTTGATCCCTGGCGCTTCGGCCGGCCAAACGCCTCCCAGCGTGTTCAGATTCTCCGATTGCGTCCGTCCCCGCGTGGCATAGGTGCGGCTAAACGATCCGCGGCTTTCGAGAATCATGTTGGGGCTGGCCGTCCACGTGTGGCGGCCGGACAGAGTTTGCTGGGTCGCTCCCGTGAGCGAGGTTCCGCCCCAATCCGGCACGTTATTGGTGAGGCCGGACACATTGTCTGGACGCGATTGTGCGCCCGAAGTGGCCAGAAATGAGAACGAGAGTTGTTGTCTGTCGGTGAGTTGATGATCGATCTTAGCCAAGCCTTCGTTACTCGCAACTTCATCGAAGTACTGCCAGAAAAAGCGTCCCAGCAGCGGATCGTTGCTGTACTGCGGGATCGTGGGAAACCTACTCGCCAACTTCGCGGCAATGGGATTGATCAGATTCGACGGGATCACCGTGCCGATGGGCAGATTCGTCGCCGGATTTTTCAGCGCAATGTTGAAGCCCGGAATGCCGCTGAAATCGCCTTTTACCATCGCCGCCGTGGGCATCGGGAGCGTGCTTTGCGAGCCGGGCGTGGCATCCTGAAAGCGCTGGTAGGAGATGAAGAAGAACGTTTTGTTTTTGATGATGGGCCCACCGATCGTTCCGGTGACCCACTTTTGAACGTCCGCCGGCCGGGGCGATCCCGCGAGGTTTGCGGCCCATGTGTTGGCGTTCAGGTCCTGCGCGTGAAACGCGTAGTTGATCGTGCCGTGCAGGGAATTCGTGCCGGACTTGGTGATGGCATTCAAGCTGGTTCCCGGTTGTTTGCCAAACTCTGCCGACGCGGTGGAGGAGATTACCTGAACTTCGGCGATGGTGTCGGGGTTCGGCATCTGCATTCCCTGGTTGCGCCATCCGCCGGTGTTGTCGGAGCCGTCGAGATAGAAGACACTTTGGCTTCGGCGCGTGCCGTTGCTTTGCGCGTAGTTGCCGGAGATATCGACCACTTGCGATCCGCCCGCGGTAGTTCCGACGGATTGCGTCGTTCCCGGCATTAGCTCGACCATTCGCGTGATGTCGCGCGTAATGATCGGAAGATCGGTAACGACCTTGCTGCCGATGTTGGTCGCTACGCTGGTGCTGGCGGTGTCCACGGTCTCGGCCGCTGCGGTCACCTCAACGGTGGTTTTCACTTGGCCGACAGTCATGACGACATCCACGTGGGCGAGTCGATTGAGTTGGACGTCGACTTGCATCTCCGTGGTGTTGAAGTTGGGCGCACTGGCCTTCAGCGTGTAGTGTCCCGGTGTCAAGGCTGAGAAATAGTAGTTTCCGTCGGCATCGGACGTTTGGGTCCGGGTGGCCCCGTTATCGGCGTTGGTCAACAGGATTGACACGCCGGGAACGACGGCTCCGGAAGCGTCGTTCACAGTTCCCTCGACGGTGCCGGTGAGTTGCTGGGCCCACCCAGCCGTTCCTAGTCCCAGTAGGACGAGAACGAAAAGCCTAAAGCGAAAAAGACTCTGCTGTGCATGAGTGTTCACCTGAAACCCTCCCCAAGCTGGGACTTGCTGAGGGCGAGTATCTGGTGTGTCTGAAGGCATCGTCAAGTCTGGAGAGGTCACTTAACGTTAAACGCACGTTGCGACCGTCCGTATCCTACGGGTAAAATGAGGCCGTGGTTCTAACGGAAGCGGACAAAAGGGCGGCGTTGGAAGCCGCGCTGAACAGCGAAGCCTTGGCGCGCTCCGAACAGCTTCGCTCGTTTCTGAAGTTTGTTTGTGAAATGGAGATGGAAGGGCAAGCCAATGCCCTCACCGAGCACCTGATCGGCACCCGGGCACTCGGCCGGCGCGAGGACTACTCGCCGCTTGAGGATTCTTCGGTTCGCACTCGGGCCCATGAGCTCCGTCAGCGGCTGCACCGGTACTACGCCGTCGAGCAACCTGATTCCTCGGTACGAATCGAGCTACCGAAGGGCTCCTACGCCCCCAAGTTCGTGACCGTGATCGCCGAACCGCAGCGGGAGAGCCCGGCGGTCGAGACGCCCGTTCGTCCGGTTGAAAAATGGGCGCATCGCGGATGGTTGTTTGGCTTTCTTGCCGGCGTAGTTCTGTCAGCCGTGGCCGTGATCGCCTGGACGTCATGGAAGTCGGCGAGGGACCAGAGTTCGCCGATCCGGCAAGCCTGGAGCCCGCTGGTGCAAAACGGCTCCGAAGTATTGATCTGCATGTCTACGCCGCTTCATCTGCTGGTCTCGCCCTTCATGACCCAAACGCCCGAGGAGTCGCTGAAGTATCCGGCGCCGGCGGAGGTCTACCCGTTGTTCAGCCGGTTCCGTCCCCTTCCGAAAGACGCGCGCCTGGAAATGCAGCCCGTTCAAAAGGCGCTGATGATGGGCAACGTGCAGGGTCTCACGCGGGTATCGGCACTGTTGCAAAGCTTGGGAACACCGTACCAAGTGCTTCCGGAGAGTAGTTCACCGCTGGCAGCGATCAAGGGACGCAACGCTGTGATTTTCGGATCGCCCTGGTATTCACGCGCGGTCAGCGTGCTGCTCGAGAAAACGCCGATCACTTTTGCCTTGGACGATGAGAGCAAGGAAATCGGTTTGGTCGAGCGTTCACCGCAGGGTGTTCGCAGCTTTCTTCCCAAACGCAGTGCGCGCGGCGAATACCGCGAGGTCTACGGGCTGATTAGCGTACTGCCCAGCGACTCCACTCCCGACAGCCCACACACGGTCATTGTGTTTTCCGGCCTTACATCGGTCGGCACGCACGCCGCGGCCGCATTTTTTACCACGCCTGCCAATCTTCAGAGTTTGGCGGAACGTTTCACGAAAGAAGGCCTTCACGGCTGGCCTCGTTCCTATCAAGTTGTGGTCCACTGCCGTGCCAGTGAAGACACCCAACTCCTCAGCTACGAATACGAAACTCACCGGATCCTCGCGCGGTAGCGGATAATGGGACGATGGGGCAAGCGGTCGTTTCTCTGCAACGGCAAGAGGACACCCAGGGCAAACCCGCGGCTCGCGATCCAAATCCGCGCGCACGAATGTTTGGATCCTCGCTAGCGGAAGTCTTCGCTACGCCCGGCTACGAGTGCCAAGTTATTGGGCCGGACCAAAAGCCGGAATTCGCGATCACGCGCCTTCGTTCGGGTCCAAGGGAAATGGAGAAGGCCCCCGCCTATCCGCCGGATGAAGCGATCGTGATCTGCGTCTCGCTTACACCTTCGGCGATCGGGCAGTGGCATGCCCTTTACAACGGCCGCAGCGTCGGCGTTACGCGAGCGATTCCATTCGCTACCACGTTTCTCAACTTGAAATGCCCGATGGAAATGTGGGTGCGCGGTCCCTTCGACTACCTGCACTATTACCTTTCACGCCATCTGCTGGAGCGCATCGCGCTCGACAACGGTGTGTCGCCAACGTTTCAGCTTCGCGAAGTGTTTTTTGTGGAAGACCTGGTTGTGGCGCAAATCACAAAGAACGCTCTCTCCCCTGTCAAATATGGAGAACCGTTCGACCCGTTGGCGCTGGACCAGATGGCGGCGGTGCTTGGCGCTCACACGCTTCAGGTGCATTGCGGCGCCGCGAAGTTCGCGGTCGCGCCCCAGCGCGGTCTGGAGGCGTGGCAAAAACTTCGAACCGAAGAAATGTTGCGGGCGCATCTTGAGGGAAATATCACGATCCAGAAGTTGGCCGACGCGTGCTCTCTTTCCGCCAGCCATTTCGGGCGATGCTTCCGGCTCAGTTTCGGCACATCCGTGCATCAGCGATTGATTCAGCTTCGGATCGAGCACGCCAAACGCTTGCTTTGCGACACCAACAAGACATCGGTCGAGATCGCTTTGCAGTCGGGCTTTTGCGATCAGGCTGCCTTCAGCCGGACGTTCAGCCGCCTGGAGCACATCACTCCATCGCGCTGGCGGCGGTTGAATCGCTCGACGAACGGGAAGTCCACGCGGAGCTAACGCTCTTCGATCCCCGCTAGGCAGCCACTCCGGCGATTAGAAAGAACAAAGCCGGCGAGATTCGCCAAGACACCCGCCGCGATCGCAGTTTACGCTTCGAAAATGAGCACAACAAAGCAGAGCAAACCGAGCATCGTCTTTTGTCACGGAATCTGGGCCGATGGGTCAAGTTTTGGCAAGGTGATCCCGCCGCTTCAGGCCGAGGGGTACGAGGTGATCGCGGCCCAATACGGCCTGGACACGCCGGAAGGCGATGTCGTGACGGTAAAACGGACACTCGCGCGCGTCAGCAGTCCGGCGATCCTCGTCGGCCATTCCTACGGCGGAAGTGTCATCACAGCCGCGGGAACTGATGAACGCGTTGTGGGACTCGTTTATATTGCCGCGCTAGCGAACACGGACGGCGAAACGTCGCAGAGCCAGCAGGAGAAATTTCCCGTTACCGATGTGTTCAAGTATGTCGAAGCCGCGGACGGGCGCCTTTGGATGCGCCCGGAAGGCATTGCGTGTTTCGCGGGAGACCTGTCCGAGCAGGAACAAAGGACGGTCTGGGCGACGCATTATGCGCCGGCCGCGGACTTGTTCAGCCGAAACGCGCCTGGCATCGCCTGGAAATCGAAGCCGAGTTGGTACATCGTGGCCAACAACGACCGCACGGTTCATCCGGATCTGCAACGCTTCTTGGCGAAACGCATGAATGCCTCTACTCACGCGGTCGATAGCAGCCATGTCGCGATGCTGTCGCACCCGGCGTTCGTTGTCGACGTGATCCGGGCCGCCGCGAAATCCGTTCAGGGGTGATTCATCGCCATGATCCATCAAACTCACCACTACGAACCGCTGACGTCGGAAAACCCTGCCTTGCAAGCGAACGCCGGAGATCGCATCAGGATCGAATCGCCGGGAGGCGGTGGCTTCGGTGGCTCGACAAAACGTTAGCCGAAGCCTGGCGGTCCTTTTAACGCAGAGACGCAGAGAAAACCTCGCTATCGAATCAATCAGGAGTTCTCTGCGTCCTCTGCCTTAAATAAAACCGCCGGGGCTACGCGGCGAACTGATTTTGGTCGATCATCACGTTGGCCTGATGACCGGCGTCCGCGACTATTCGACGCGGATAACATCGTCGGTCCGTCCTGCATTCTAGGCGTCCAACTTCACCTTGCCATTGGCGTGTCCCACGCAGGTCAGGATAAAGCCTTGCGCTCGTGAATCGGCATCGAGACCATCCTCTTCGCTCATTCGGACTTTTCCTTCCAGGAGCTTTGTCTTGCAGGTCCCGCATTGTCCCTGCCGGCAGTATGACGGGATGTCAACTTGCTGTTCCTCGGCCAGTTCCAATAAAGTCTGGCCGCCACGGAGGACGCACGTCTTGCCTGATCGAGCGAACTCCACTACCGTGTCCGCCCCGGTCGCCGCCGGAGGCGGTGGAACGCTTTGGGAATTCGAACTGCCGAAACTCTCACGCATGATACGTTCCGGATTTACGCCCAAGCCAATCAGGATCTCGCGGCTGGCGTCCATGAACGAAGCCGGGCCGCAAAGGAAGAAATCCTGAGATTCAATATTCCTGACGGCGCCCAGGATGAATGCGGCACTGACATGCCCGCGTGGGCCAGGCCACTCCGCGTGAGGTTGCGACAACAGAACATGGTGCCGGAAGTTCTTGAGACGGGATTCCAACTGCTGCAGCGCACTCTGGAATAGGATGTCGCTCTTCGTGCGAACGCAATACAGCAAGATGGCGTTGGTTTCAAGGCAGAGGTCGTCCATGTAGCGGAGCATCGCCATCATGGGTGTAATTCCGCTTCCCGCCGCTAGAAGAACGACGTTACGGTGCTTGCTCTCATCGAAACAGAAACGCCCAAAGGGTCCATTGGCTTCGACAGTCATCCCAAGAGGCGCGCGATCGTTCAAGAATACTGACGCGCAACCTTGCTTTACCCGCTTGGTAGTGATTTCGATGTAACCCGACCTCGCCGGCGATGAACAAATCGAGTACGACCGAATCACTTTCTTGCCATCGAAAAGAAAAGAGAAGGTAAGAAACTGGCCCGGGCGAGCGCCCAGCATCCGGCCTTCGGGAAGAATGAAGCGTAGGGTCTTGGCGTCTGAGGCTTGATGTGTGACGCTCGCTAATCTGAGGACCAGCGAATTATTCTTGACGGGAGCCGGCAAGGCTCCCGCAGGCGTGCCCGCGCTAGCGATGCCGAGCGGAGATCGTGAGGGCCGGCGCACCACAAGGGTTAGCAGGCTCAGGAATACGAACACGATGAAGCCAATCACACGGGCCTGCGACCGAGTGGTCGACGTAGGTTGAGGGCGAGCGCTAGCGACCTCTTGCGTCGCCGTGCTGAGGGTGACGTCGGCGTTCGTCGTAGCCTTGCGTCGAAAGACGGCATCCGGCGTTTGCGTGGCGGATAAGTACGCGATAATCTGCTGTTCTTCGACCGGCGGAAAAGCGTTCACGCTTCCTGCCGCGTAACCGGCCATGCGGGCGACCGTGCCGCGCCACTCCTCTGGCGTTTGGGTCGTCTTGTAGACACGATCCAGATTATGGCAACGCCCGCAACGCTGGTCCACAATGGCTCTTCCTACTTCCAGGTTCACGGCGGCCGTTGACCCTTTCGGCGCCATTTGAGATGCCAGATAGGAAACGATGATCTGGGAATCATTCTCCGAAATCCCCGAATCAGGCAGGTTCCTCATACGACTCACGGTGGCCAGCCAACCGCGCGCGTCTTTCCGAGCCCCGGCGATGCGGTCCAGATTGTGGCACTTGGAGCAGCGCTTCTCCATCGTTTCCGCAGCCAGATTCACATCGATGGAGGTGGTGGGCAGGTCGAGGGTTGGGAACGAGACTGTTTGCATTCGGGCAGTATGCGCAAGAGAGGGGCCCGCCGTAACGCCGATCAAAACGAAGGAAAGAACAAAGATCAGGAGTCCGATCGGCGTCAGAAAGGAATGGTAACTCTTGTAATAGCGCGCAATCAGCACCTTCACAAAGAGAAGAGGACTGAGGATCATCGCCAAGGTCAGGTGGATCGTGGTGGTGGATGGCGCCCCTGCGACATCGCCCAACCGCGCAACCATGAAGTATCCCATTACGCAAAACAGCCCGATGAAGAGATATCCGCCGATCCGATGGGCAGCGATCAATCGGGAGTTGGCCTTGGCGTCTCTGACTCGGGCGGACGCCTGCAGAATGAGCCACACATTGATCCCGCCGATCAGAACAAACGTAACACCGAGCCAGGAGCTTGCCGAACTGTTGAGCATAGTTTTACCGCCTGTCCTCCTTCTGATGACGGCCCATCTACCACCGCGCGGGCGAGGTTGTCCGCCCTATTCACATCGGGTAGCTGCCTCGCTGGGCCGACGGACTAGCCAAGATGCATGCAGTTCGAAGGCAATAGCGAGGCAGCCTTTGTAAAGCGGCCGCCTTTGGAGGCGAGGGAGGCGTTTGGCCGCATCTATTGTGAAGGACGCGTTTGGGCGCATCTTTATTCCCGGCGATGTGGACGCACCCTGAGCCGTCCTAGAGATGTTGCGTGCTATTTCCTGCTTGCCCCTAATTGGGGCAAGCACGCACGCTTGTTCATGCCGCGAATGTCGCGGTTCCAGAGTTCTTTTGAACGACGGTTTTGGTTCTTGTGAATACCAAGTAGGCCGACATTCTGTTCTCCTCCTTCGCTAAGCGACTATTCGAGGATCGCCCGAGTCTCGAGAAACGCCTCGATCCCATACGTTCCAAATTCCCGGCCGACGCCTGAGTGCTTGAATCCACTGAATGGCGCTTGTTGATCGTCCAGCATTCCGTTGATTGCAATGCGACCCCGCAAGGATACGCGACGCCACGCGGCGAGCGCGCTGGACGGTGAAAGCCTCGCCGGAAAAGCTGGAGGAGATTTCGCGCTTCTCCGTGCTGGAAGGCAAGACCTGGAATTATCCGGCGATCGACGGCGGACGTTTGATCCGCAACACGACGCAGATGGCCGCGCTGAAAGTCAGGTGAGGGGCTGATCCAGCCGCGCTTTGAGCATCGCGGCCAGCGTTTGCACGTCCGGCTCCGCGAACATTTCTCCGTGACCGCCGGGAACGATATGCGTTTCCAGTGGACCGGTGACGAGGTTCTTCCATTCCGCTTCGGTGAGCATGTTTTTCATCCGCGAACTCTGCTGCACCATGAACAGAGCCACCTTCCCAGGATACGGCCGAGGCCGATATTTCAGAATGGCGCTTTGATTGGCCAGGTAGATATTGCGGATCTTCGGAGGCATCACTTCTTCCTCCTCGTCCGCCCCTCCGTCCGCCCCTCCGTCCGCGACGACTTGCGGCCGCTGCGGTTTTCGCTTTCCTAGCAGACTGGCCCAGCGTTGGCCGATCGTGACCGAGACGTTCTTCGTCGCCTTGCGGACAAACTCAATGTTCCCTTTCAAGGGCCTTCGCCAAGCGTCGCGGAGCGCCAGGGAAAGGGCGCGCGCCGTGACGCCGGGATACTGAACGAAACTCTTCACGCTGATCGTTGGCGGTTCCAGCGCCACGACCACCGGCACTTCCTGGTTGCGT
Organism: Terriglobia bacterium; assembly: GCA_021325275.1. Lineage (GTDB taxonomy): Bacteria > Acidobacteriota > Terriglobia > JAJPHL01 > JAJPHL01 > JAJPHL01. Next base: position 9,616 of record JAJPHL010000056.1, read on the forward strand.
TCACGCAACATGTGCGCCATCTCCAGCGCCACCAGCGAGCCAAAGCAATATCCCGCCAACCAATAGGGACCTTGCGGAAATTCCGCCACGATCGCATCTAGATATCGCTTGGCCAAAGCTTCCACGGTGACGCTTTCCACTTCATCGTCCTCCAGGTCCCGTGCTTGCAGGGCCCAAAAAGGCCGGTCCTTTCCCAGGCGAAGCGCCAACGCGCGAAAGTAGAGGACCTTTCCCATCGCGCCATGCACGCAGAAGACCGGCGGCTGTGACCCCAGGCGTTGGATCGGCACCAACACGGAAACGGTCTTCGATCCTTCGCGATTTTCGATCACCTGCGCCAGTTTCTCGATCGTCGGCGCGGTCAGCAGTGTGGTGATGGGCAGCGAAGTGGCAAACGCTTTCTCGATCTGGATGAACAGGTGTACGGCCAACAGGGACCAGCCGCCCAACTGGAAAAAATCGTCACGAACACCCACGCGTTCCACGCGCAGGACGTTCGACCATATTTCCGCAAGTCCGCCTTCCACTGCATTGCGCGGCGCGACATAGCTTGTCGCAACATCGGGGCGTTCGTGTTGCCTTTGTTTTTCCACCGCGTCCAGAATGACGGTGGCGTCGCTGAGTTGTTCCGCGATGCGGCGAAGCAGCATGGAGCGCGATCCTATTTCCGCGGCGGCAGCCGAAGCGGCGGGAGCGGATTTTTCCTCGGCTTTCGATTCTTGCGGCGCGCCTCCGGGAACGAAGGCAACGCTCTGCGCAAACTCCGCGGGAAAACGGAATATGGAGCCGTCGCTGGTTTCTTCTTGGAACGCTTCACCGATGCGCAGAAAATCCAGCGCCGGCCGATTCTTCTTCGTGGGACGGAAGCCCACATCCACGCGCGCCAAGCCGCGCTCCCGCGCGACTTCGCCAAGGCGTGCGAGAATCCGATGCTCCACGCCCCGGCCCAGGACGCGGCAACTCAAAAGAAACGTATCGACGTACAACGCGTCACCAGCAGTCGTGAAGAATACCGTTCCCACTAAGCCGTAATCGCCGAAGCGGTCCTTCACATTCACGATGAAACAACCCGATCCCGGCGACTCACACAGCTTCTTGACTTCCGCTTCGGTGCGGCGGATTGTCGTGCAATTGAATTGATTGGTGCGCTGCGTCAATTGCGACACGCGCGCCAAGTGCTCCGGGCCCATCGGCGTGATTTCGATCTCCAGGCCCAGGCCGTCCAGAAATTCCTGGAAGCTGATCGCCGTTCCTTGAAACGCTTCACGCTCGACGTTCTGGCGATACATCTCGCTGCGCTGGCGGTCTTCTTCCGTGACCTTCAATGTATCGAAGGCCCACACATGCTTCATGAACCGCGGGATGCGCGCCGATTCGGGCAGCAACAGTGCCAACGCTTCCGGCGCCCCGGCTTCCACTTCACTGCACTCCACCGGATTGTCGTCCAGAAAGATGAAGCTATCCAGACCGAGGCTGAGCTCGGACGCCAGCAGCCTCAAGTTTTTCGACTTGGGCTGCCAATTGATCTTCGACGCCACGATATCCTTTCGCCGTAGAATCATGTCCGGGTGCGTATCGAGTACTTCGAAGACGTCTTCTTCCACGTTCTTGCTGCAAAGGCAAAGCAGCATTCCGGCATCGCGCTGCGCCAACAGAAATCGCTGTAACGCCTGCCGAGCGCCGTCGATTTTCACGCCCAGCGCTCCGTCTTCTCCCACCACGCCGCTCCAGAGCGTGTTGTCGCAATCGAGCGCGATGACTTTATACGGCGGCCACTTCAGTGCGCGGATCTTGCGAGCGGCCAGCGTCGCCAACGCCGCGAAGGCCTTTTGGGTGTAGGGAATGTGCCCAAGCTGGTCGGCCTTTTCGTCGTACTCAACGGCTTCCGGATACAGCGCAGTGATCTCGGCGCTGGCCACCGGGTACACGCCCGGTGCGGCCTTCAATTGCGCGATCAACTGCTGCTCGATTCTCGCGAAGGCAACGCGGCGCTCGGCGTCGAGCGTGAGAGAGGCGGGACACAGGAACACCACATAGGGCGTCGAACCGCGCGCGGCAGCGGCTTTCAGCGCGTCCACTAAATCGCGCGCATTGCGCTCGGTATCTTCCGGAGAGAAGGGTGCTTCGGAATGCGGCTCGCCGTCATGCGATTCGCGCCGTTGCCAATCTTCGAAGCGCAACAAAATCAGGTTCACTCCATCGCGATTTCGCCCGAGCAGGCTGTTGGGGTCGAGTAGCTCTTGATAAATCTGATGGTACGGCGCGAACTCGATCTCCGCTTCGAAGCCTAGCGTCGTCATCCAAAACGACAGCGCATCTTGCAGCGGCTCCGCGGTGAAACTAGCGGCGATGGCAGCTTTCAACGGCGGCATTATCGCCTCGGCTCCGCTTCCATCAACTCGATCAGGTGATAGGCGGCGTTAAAAAAGAATTGGCAGCGCCGTCCGCCGAAGGCCTCGGAGTAAAACACCTCCATCGGCGAGGCGCCTTGCGACACCAACTGACTCACGTCCGCGTCGAAATCGTCGGTCATGAATCCGGTATGATAGTAACTGAATCCCTTGCGTAGAAGCGAATCCACCATGGAGTCCCCGGCGGCGGGTTCCACCAGTTCCAGGTAGCTTCCCGGACTCAACTCGATGAAGCACACGCGCACGTGCTGGGTGCCCACTAAAACCGGCTCGCTGATATTCGGAAATAGCGGCCGATAGGCGGGCAACGTCGCGGCAATGCTCTTCACGGCACAACCCATGTGATGAAAGCGCATCATAATGATCCAAGAACGTCGGGCGGGAATTAGTATAACAGGAGCTCGTCGGCGGTCTCCTCGAGTCGGCGCACGGCAACGGAGGACCGCTCTGGTGATAGGATCAAGCGATGCCGCCCGCAACCGCCGAGGATCTCATGAGCACTGACACCAACGGCCCCCGGATTGTGCCGCGAGCGCTTCCCACCCATATTCCTTCCCTGGACGGATTGCGCGCGGCTTCCATCTGCCTGGTGCTGTTGTCGCACACCGCCACATCGCGCGGAAATCCCATTCCCTGGTGGGACGACGTATTTGGCAACACCGGCAACTTCGGCGTGCGGGCTTTTTTCGTCATTTCCGGATATCTCATCACCACACTACTGCTGAAGGAAATGGCCAAGACCCGAACCGTCTCCTTGCGCGATTTCTACGTGCGGCGGACGCTGAGAATTTTCCCGGCGTTCTATGTCTTCGTCTTCGCGATCGTCGGTTTGCAAGCCTGGGGAGCGATTCAGCTCATGCCCGGCGATCTGCTGGCGGCGTTCACCTATACGATGAACTTCCACGTGCATTTCTCGCCTTATGTCGGACACTTGTGGTCGCTGGCGGTGGAAGAACAGTTTTATTTGTTGTGGCCGCTCACCGTGGTTTTGGCGGGACGCCGGCGAATGGGATGGATCGCCGCAGGAGTCGTGGCCTTCGGTCCGGTGTATCGCACGGCGGTGTACGTGCTTCGGTTGGGTCCGCAAATCGGTCCGTTCACTTTTCCCGCGGTCGCCGATGCTATCGCCATTGGATGCGTCCTGGCTTGCGTTTGGGAATGGTTGAGCGGGCAGGAATGGTACGAACGTTGGCTGGGCTCGCGATGGTTTATTCTGATTCCCCTGGCCGCCTATGGTTTTCACCGCTTTCGCCATCCGCTGCTTTGGCGACTGGGAGAAGAAACGCTTTGCAACCTCTGCATCGTATTGACGGTCGATTGGTGCTTGCGCTTCCCCCGCACCTTCATCGGCCGGTTGCTGAACGCCCGTCCGGTGGCTTTTGTGGGAACGCTGAGTTACTCGTTGTATCTCTGGCAACAATTGTTCCTGAATGACTCCGGCTATTTCCTGGCGACTTTTCCGCAGAACCTTGCGGCGGTCGCGGTGGCGGCGTGTGGTTCCTACTATCTGGTGGAAAAACCGTTCCTTCGTCTGAAACGCCGCTTCGAGCGCGTTTGAGCCTCTGAGCCTAGGGCGTGTGGACGAAAGAATTCTTACTCAATTCCAAGTGCAGCCGCAGCGCGACGATATTCGCCGGTCCGCGATCGCGATTGTACGCCGGATAGCATGGCGTATTGATAGTCGAGGGAACCAGTGAAGCCGGTGAAGTCTACGGAGCGATGGACATGGACTGGGCCAAACTCGTCGGCCAAATCGCCCAAGTTTACCGAAAGTGAGGCGGATGCTTGAGTGACAGGCTGGCCATCACGATTTGTTCATGCCGCGAATGTCGCGATTCTCGAGGATCATGCTTTCGCACTCGTGCTCTTTCCCGATAGCGACGTCAACCATGGCGCGCGCCAAGTCGTCGGCCTGAATCACTGCGTCCGGGAACAGTGTTCGAAACAGGGGATAGATCCACCGCAACAAGCGATAGCTGAAATTCGGTTCTTTCCGCGGTTCGACAGGATAGATGTAGGCGGGCCGAAAAATGTACACGCGCGGAAAGCCCATCGCCAGCAGGACCGTTTCGGCTTGCCCCTTGTAGCGCGCGAACGCCATGCGGCTCCGTCCTGTTGGGTCCGCGCCGCTGCCGCTCAGAAATGAGAACGCCGCATCGGGGCTGCTCGCGCGGAGTACACGCGCGAACTCAATCGTGTAGTCCACGGTGATTTTGCGGAGATCGGCGTCCGGCACCGCGCCGGTATACGTACCCAGGCAAAAAACGGCGGCGTCCTGAAGTGAAAGCGCTTCGGAGAGTGCGGAGCAGTCCGCGAAGTCTGGATGCAGAACTTCGCTCAGTTTGGGATGCGAGATGCCGAGCGTCCGGCGGCCGATCGCCGTCACACATTCCACCGCGGGATGGTCGAGGGCGTAGCGTAGCGCGTATCCGCCGACCATTCCCGTCGCGCCCACGATGACAAGGCGTGTCACAATCCTCGTTCCTCGATCCAATCGACGTAGAGCAGCCGCTCCGCAAACAACCACGTCCCTTCGATCTTCACGAATCGATCTTGGTATCGAAGCGCGGCAATCATCAAGGATCGTTTTTCGCCGTGAACCGTCAAATGATGTGCCAGGCAGTAAGCTTCGCCTGTAGCGCGGTCGCCCGCGAGCGTGAAGACGGTGCTTTGTCCGACGAAGTGCATCGTCGTATTGTACTTGTTAAGGTCCGCGAACACCGGAGCGAGAGCGTCGCGCGAGTGCAGTTCCTGCGAAGGCTTGGGGTCTTTGGCGTTCATGAATACGACAAAGTGAGTGTCTGCGGTAAAGAGCGCCATTTGGCCCGTGGCATCGCGACGATCCGCGCAATGTGCATACGCTTCCACGAGCTCGCGGATCGCGAGACGGTCGGCGGCTTCGCCGGGGGAAACCTCGGAGTGTTTTGCCATGATGATCTCCTTGCAGTTCTTCGTCTAGCTGACACCTTCAACAATGAGTCCGTGATAGACGGCCCCTTGCTTGCGGTGTTGCGCGACACTTTGATAGGCTTCGCTGAAATACCACTCCTTGGCGCTTTTCACGTCCGGGAATTTCGCGATCACGATTCCCTCAATCGGGTCGCCTTCCAGGACTTCGTGCTTTCCATAGGCGACGAGCACTTCGATCGGATGACCCTTCGTCGTCTCGCGGATCCCCGCCCAATATGTTTCGAGTTCTTTTTGATCGATGGTTTTGGTTCTGGTGAAGACCACGTAGGCAGACATTTTGTTCCTCCTTAGACAGCTACGGTGCCGCCGTCGACTGGCAGATCGACGCCCGTGATGAAGCTGCTTTCGTCGGACGCCAGGAACAGAACGGCCGAGGCAATCTCTTCGGGCCGTCCAAT
>JAJPHL010000018.1 GCA_021325275.1 Terriglobia bacterium
AACGGTCTAATGGGTACGAAGAGAAATTCATCCTCGCCACCCACAGGGAGAGTAGCATAACCTCCGTGTATTAGCCAAGTATATTCTCGCCGAAAAAAACCGCAGTGCGAGTTCTTACGGGACGGCCTCGCGGCTCTCCAAATGTTTTTCGACCTCTGCGCGTGTCAACCACGCCGTGCGCATCTGCTTTTGCGCCGCAAATGTCAGTTGATCGCTGCGATGCGGCGATCCCGGCTGGGACGCGTTGCCGTAGTTCACGACGACGCGCGCTTGCACGGGATTGGAAAACTCGACGGCCGCGACGAAGGAGTCGCCGCCTTCCGCACGCCCCGGATGACCCACGGGCGGCGAAAAATCGATCACGCGAAAAACGCCCAGGCCGCCGGTTGTGCCGTTGCCCGGAAGATCGACCGAATCGCGTGTGAAACGATTAGCCTCGCCCCACGCGACGTCCGCCGTGCCAAATCGCGACTTGGTGGCCTCGGCCGCGTCTACCAGCACCGACAGGGCGCGTCGAGGATCGGCAATTCCGTTCGGCGTGCCCAGCGGATCGGCGGTGCTCCACGGCGTGGCCCAGGCGTGCGGCGCACCGGCCCAACGCAGCGCGAAGCTGCCGAAAAGCACGGCGCCGCGGCTCGTCGCGTCGTAGGCGCGATCCCACTTCTGCAACACCAGCGCGGCGTCTTTGGCGTCTTGGCTATCGGATGCCATCGCGGTTTTGATCAAATCGTCGAGAACGCGGTCGGCCATTTCCGATCGCGTGGAATATTTCGCGGCCACCAGTTTGTCGAGAGTGAACGCCGGTTCCACTCGCAGCATACGAATCGAACGCTGCGTCCGAAAACTCGCGCGCTGCGGAGCCATGTAGCCGGGGAATTTCGCGGCGTCGAGTTCCGGCGGAAACGTCGAGGTCCACGGAGGGTCGTTGGAGTTTTGCAGCCAACCGGTTGATGGGTCCTCCAGTTGTGGCAGTTCGCTGAAGGAATGAACTTTTGTCCAAACGTTGGCTTCGGAATCGCCCGGCACCACGCGCGACCAAAATCCCAGGTCCTTCTTCGCACGCACTGGCACCCGTCCGTTGAAGGCGTAGAAAATGTGTCCTTCGCGATCGGCGTAGAGCACGTTGAACATCGGGATTTGCAAATGGCCCAGCGCGGTCTGAAATTCCTTCAAATTGTGGGCCCGCGCCATCTCGAACCACTCTTCGTCCGCGCCCGGCGCGTCGAGTCCCGCAACGCGCAGCGCGAACAGGCGGCCATTTGATTCGACTACCACCGGACCGTGGACCGATTTCCGCACCACTAGGTCTTCTTCTTTCATCGCGCCGTTGTTCTCGCGGATTTTCAGCGTATGGTGCGAAATCTCGAAGGCTTTTTCCTTGCCTTCAAACAAATATCCTTCGCCGAGCGGAGCCAGCTCGTACACGTTCATCGCGGAAATCGGATTCACCGTATGGCTCCAGCCCAAATCGCCGTTGAATCCGATCACAATGACGGGCAATCCTACTAATGAAGCCCCGTAAAGATGTACGCCCGGTGCGTTCCATTGCGCTTCGTAGAAAAGGTAGAGATCTTCCCACGGCAGGTGCGGATTCGCGAGCAGCATCGCGTGACCTGTCGACGTACGCTTCGGTGAAATCGCCCATGCGTTCGATCCAACTTCGGTGGCGTCAAGCGACGGCGCCGCCGCCACCGCTCGCGTTTGCGAATCGCGCACCTGCGTCCGCACCGCGACTTCGCTCGCCACAAACGTGTACTGGATCGCGCGCGCCGAATGTGCCATCACGTCGGCGGGAGTCACCGGCAGCACCGCGCGCAGTTCCGGCGCGATGCGATCGCTGTGATCGTGCGCGTACGCGTTGATGCCCGCGGCAAACGCCGCGAGATATTTCGTGAACGCCGGTGATTGCTGTTTGGCCCACGCCGCGCCGAGTTCCGGAATGCCGTTGGTCACCACCCAGCGGTCGGACGCCGCGTATTTTTCTCCCCAATATTCCGCGGCCCGCCCGCGCGCTTGTCCATAGAGCCGCAGGATCAGGTCGCCGTGACTCTCCATCTGCGCATAGCCGAAGGCGCGAAACAGTTCGGCGTTATCTGCGGCGAAAATATGCGGCACGCCGTAGGTGTCCCACAGGATTTCCGTCGACGGCGTGGGTTTCGCCTGCGCCGTGGCGCCTGCGGCGGCCAGTGCGATGGAAAGCAGAAGAACAACGCGCCACTTCATTTCACCACCTCGTACGATCCGAGCACGCGCAGCATGTCGGTCAGTTCGCCAAGATGGCGCAGCGCATTGCGGCAGCGTTCGTCGGTGGGGCGTCCCATGAAATCGACGTAGAAAAGGTATTCCCACGGCTTGCCGTGCAGCGGATGCGACTCGATCTTCACTAAATTGATGTCGCGCAGAGCCAGAACGGCCAGGCACTTGAACAGCGCGCCCGGTTTGTTCGGCGTGGTGAACACGATCGACGTTTTCACGGCGCGCTCGGCCTTCCATCCGCGGCGCGTGCGCGCCAGCAGAAAGAATCGTGTGAAGTTGGCCTTGTCGTCCTCCAGTCCGCGCATCAGGATCTTCGCGCCATAGATTCCGCCGGCGGCCGCGGGCGCGATCGCCGCGGCGTCCTCGGGACGTTGTTCCATCAACATTTTCACGGAGCCGGCGGTGTCGTAGAACTGGACGGGCGCAATCTTGGGGTGCCGGCGGAAAAACGCGCGGCACTGGTTCAGCGCCACCGGATGCGAGAAGACACGGCGGATTTTCGCGAACGTCACGCCGGGCGGCACCAGCAAATTGTGGACGATGCGCACTTGCGTCTCGGCAAGAATCACCATGTGGTGGCGTAGCAGCAAATCGAAGTTGTCGTGCACCGATCCCGCGAGAGAATTCTCCATCGGAAGCACGCCGCGATCCGCTTCGCCGCGCTCCAGGCGGCGAAACGCTTCTTCAAAACTGGCGCACGGCGCCAACTCGATGTTCTTGCCCAGAAACTTGTGGCACGCTTCTTCGCTGAACGCTCCCCGCTCTCCCTGAAACACAACGCGCATCGGCAACTTCCTCCTGGCTCCGATTATAGTGGAACGCCCGACAACAATTTACAGCTAACCAACCCGCTCCTATTGCGTCTACATAGGAGTGATGGTATTCCTATGGCCCAGGCATAGGAAAGGCCGAGGAGGGATATGGGTAACAAACCTGACGTTTGGCAGGGCACGCTGGCCCTGATGATCCTGAAGACCATCGACACGCTCGGTCCGCTGCACGGATACGGCATCGCGCGGCGCATCGAACAAACCTCGGGCGACCGGCTGGCGCTGAACTACGGCACGCTCTATCCCGCGCTGATCCGCCTGGAGCAGGAAGGCGCGATCGTTTCCTACTGGGGCACGTCGGACAACAACCGCAAGGCCAAGTTCTATCGTCTTACCGCCGCCGGACGCCGGCAGCTTCGCCGCGAGACTCGCAGTTGGGAAGAGAAGACCGCGATTGTCACTGCATTCTTGACCGCATCGGAGGGATAACGCATGAAACGCTTGCGCACTTGGCTCATGAGACTGATCGGATCGCTGGGGCACTCGCACGAGCGCGACATACAAGAGGAGATCGCGGCCAATTTGGAAATGAACGTCGCCGACAACGTGCGCTCCGGCATGACGCCCGACGCCGCGCGTCGCGCCGCCATCCTGAAGATGGGCGGGCCGGCGCAAATCGCCGAGTCGGCGCGCGAGCAGCGCACGATGCCGCTTTTTGAGAACATCGCCCGCGACACTCGCTTCGCCTTCCGCCAGTTGCGCAAGAATCCCGGATTCACGTGTACCGCCATGCTGATGCTCGGCGCGGGCATCTGCTCGGCCGTGGCAATCTTTGCGTTTGTCGATGCCGCGCTCATCAAGCCGCTGCCGTATCGCGATCCGTCGCGCTTGGTTGGCGTTTACGAACACACCGATCACTGCGACTTCTGCAATCTTTCTTATCTCGACTATCTCGATTGGAAGAAACTTAACACGGTCTTCACGGCGCTGGAAGTCTACAACCATAATGATTTCCGCATTGTGACGCCGCGCGGTTCCGAATCGGTGCTGGCGTCGCGCGTCAGCGCCGGATTTTTCCGTGTGCTCGGCGTGACGCCAATCCTGGGTCGCGATTTTACCGCCGGTGAAGATGCCGCCGGCGCGCCGCCCACGCTACTCTTGAGTTACGCGACTTGGCAGAATCGCTATGGCGGACGCCGCGATATCGTGGGACAAACCGTCGTGCTGCAGGACGCGCCCGCCACCATCGTCGGCGTGTTGCCGCGCGAGTTTCATTTTGCTCCCGCCGAGCCCGCGGAATTCTGGATGCCGCTGCGTCCCGAAAATAGTTGCGAGAAGCGGCGCACTTGCCACAACCTCTACGGCGTGGCGCGGTTGAAGGACGGCGTGTCACAGCAAACCGCGTTTGCCAACACGTTGTTGATCGCAAAACAACTCGAAAAGCAATATCCCGATTCGAATCGCGGACAAGGCGCGAACATGCAGCCGCTGTCGGAAGCGATCGCCGGCAAAATCCGGCCCCTGTTGCTGATCCTCCTCACCGGCGCGGGACTCCTGCTGATGATCGCATGCGTAAACGTAGCGAACTTGTTGCTGGTCCGCGCGGAGGGACGCCGCCGTGAAGTCGCAGTGCGCGGCGCGCTGGGCGCGTCGCCCGCGCGGATCGGTGGTCAGTTTGCGACCGAAGGATTCCTGCTGGTCTTCATGGGCGGCGGTATCGGATTGCTGGCGTCTTATTGGACCATGCAGTTGCTCCGCAATCTGATTCCGCCCGACATGCTGGCGCGCATGCCGTACATGTTGCGACTCGATCTGAACGCGCGCGTCCTTGCATTTGCCGCGATCGTTTCGGTGCTGGCCGCGGTGTTATTTTCGATTGTGCCGAGTTTGCGTCTTTCGCGTGAAGCGATGCTCGGGGCGATTCACTCGGGCGCCAGCCGCGGCTTCTCGAGTCGAGGCGTCGCGGGAAATTCCTGGCGCGGCCTCGGATCGAAACTCGTGATTGTCGAACTCGCGACGGCCATGGTGCTAATGGTAGGTGCCGGCCTTTTGACAAAGAGCTTTCACCGCTTGATGCGCGTGGATGTCAACTTTCAGCACGATCATCTCGCGATCTTGGAACTCGACGGACCGAGGGAGCGCTATGGGAAAGATGAGCAGGCCGTGGCGTGGTCGCGCCGGACTCTCGCGCGTGTGGCGGCCCTGCCGGGTGTGACGTCGGTGGGCACCACGTCGACGCTGCCGGTGGACTGCAATTGCAACACCAGTTGGATCGTGATCCCAGGCCGGCCGGACAACGGTGAACACAACGACGTGCTCGAACGCGATGTCAGCGCCGGCTATCTCGAAACATTGCGCGCACCGCTGATTCGTGGACGCTTTTTCACCGACGACGAGGACTACACCAAGCCCCGAGTGCTGGTGATCAATCAAGCGCTCGCGGACAAATACTTTCCCGGAGAAGATCCCCTCGGGAAGAACATTGCTTTCTTCGGCCATCCCGACAAAATGATGAAGATTGTCGGTGTCGTCGCCAATCTTCGGGAGGCCGCCCTCGATTCCGAAATTCGGCCCGCGGTATACATGCCGTTCAATCAAGAGACCGATTCGTACTTCGGCTTGGTGGTGCGCACGACGCAATCGGAAGCGTCCATTCTTCCGGCGCTCGTGGCGGCGGCGCATGAAATCGATCCCGACGTAGCCGCGTCGCGCTCCGGCACAATGGACACGCGCATTCAAACGGGACTGCCCGCGTACATGCGGCGCTCGGCCGCGTGGCTCGTCGGCGGATTCGCGGTGCTGGCGTTACTGCTCGGCGTCATCGGGATTTACGGAGTGATCGCGTATTCGGTGAGCCAGCGCACGCGCGAAATCGGCGTACGCATGGCACTCGGTGCGCGGCGGTCCGCCGTGTACACGATGGTCCTCGGCGAAGCGGGACGCCTGAGTCTCGCGGGGATCGCATGCGGCGTGCTGTGTTCGCTCGCGTCGGCCACGCTGATCTCGAGTTTTCTCTTCAACACACCGCCGCGCGACATCGCGACGCTAGTGTGGGTCGCGCTGACGCTGGGCGGAGCGTCACTCGTCGCGAGCTTTGTGCCGGCGCGTCGCGCCGCGTCGGTGGATCCGGCGACGGCTCTGCGTGCGGAGTAATCTGCCGCCTCTCTCCGGTAACTTCGCTCACAACGGACGCGACACCGAAGTTTTCGGCCTCTATGGAGGACGCGCGGTTGTCGCGTCCTGTTCGCTCTGCGGCGGTTACTTCGATGTACAATGGATCACGTGACGTCACATGATCCCCGATCTGAAGACCTTCCTTGGTCTGGCCCAAGCGGCCAGCTCCTCCGCCGCCTCCGCGTCGCATCGGGTGATCCCGGTGTGGAAGCCGGTGCTCGCCGATTTGCTGACGCCGAGCGGTGCGTATCTGCGCCTGGCGCGTAAAGCGAAACACGCATTTCTCCTGGAATCGATTGAAGGCGGCGAGCGCGTCGCGCGCTATACGTTTTTGGGCGCCGATCCGCACTTGATCGTGCGCGCCCGCGGCGAAGCGATCGAAATTTGGGATCGTGGCACGGTCACGCATCGCCACGGAAAAGTTCTCGACACGCTGCGCGAGATCGCCGCGCGATACAAGCCGGTGCACGTGCCCATCACAGGCGGCCATGCGTTACCGCCGTTTTCCGCGGGCGCCGTCGGCTACATCGGCTACGACGTGGTGGGACAATTCGAGCGCGTCCCGCCGCCCAAACCCGCCGGCGACACGGGATTGCCCGACGCCGTGCTGATGTTCTTTTCGAATTTGCTGGCGTTTGATCACGTGAAGCATGAAATCTTGATCATTTCGAACGTGCATTGCGAGCCGGGCATGTCGCGCGCCAAACTCACCGCCGCCTACAAAAGCGCCGAACGCGAAATCGCGCGGCTGGAAAAAGTATTGGCCGCGCCGCTTTCCGCGCCGCGCGTGGGTCGAAAGACGAAAGTGCGTCTCAAGCAAAACATGACGCAGCCGCAATTCGAAGACGCGATCCGCAAATGCAAGGAGTACATCGCGGCCGGCGACATTTTTCAGGTCGTGTATTCCTTGCGTCGTGAAGCGGAGTTGCCGGCCGACCCGTTTTCCGTCTATCGCACGCTGCGCACGGTGAATCCATCGCCGTACATGTTTTTCCTGAAGATGGGCGACGACGTAGTGCTGGGATCGTCGCCGGAAATGCTGGTGCGCGTCACCGGACGCGAGATCGAATATCGGCCGATCGCGGGAACGCGGCGTCGCGGCGCGAACGAGGCGGAAGATGAAGCCTTGGCGCGCGAGCTTATGTCCGATGAAAAAGAGCGCGCCGAACACATCATGCTCGTCGACCTGGGACGCAACGACGTGGGCCGTGTCGCCGCATACGGATCGGTGCACGTGCCGCCAGGCGGCTTGATGTTCGTGGAGCGCTACTCGCACGTGATGCATTTGGTGTCGAGCGTGCGCGGAAAACTGCGTTCTGGTCTCGACATGTTCGACGTGTTTGCGTCGTGCTTCCCGGCGGGTACGCTGTCGGGCGCGCCGAAAGTTCGTGCCATGGAAGTGATTCACGAACTCGAACCGACCCGCCGCGGGATCTACGGAGGCGCGGTGCTCTACATGGATTACGCGGGGAATCTCGATTCCTGCATCGCGATCCGCACGCTGGCGATTCGCGGCAAGCGCGCGTACCTGCAAGTGGGTGCGGGGATCGTGTACGATTCCGATCCCACGTTTGAATACGAGGAATGCATGAACAAGAGCCGGGCTCTAGTGCGCGCCATCGAAGAGGCCGCGGGAGTATAGGATGATCTTCGTTCTCGACAACTACGATTCGTTCACGTACAACCTGGTGCAGTATCTCGGCGAGTTGGGCGCCGATCCCGTGGTGCGCCGCAACGATCAAGTGACGGTCGACGAAGTGGAAGCCATGCGTCCCGAGCGCATCGTCGTGTCGCCGGGACCGTGTACGCCGAAGGAAGCGGGCATTTCCGTGGAGCTGATCCGCCGCATGTCGCCGCGCGTGCCGGTGTTGGGCGTCTGCCTGGGACATCAGTCGATGGGCGAAGCTTTTGGAGGAGTGGTGGGGCGGGCAGAGAAAGTGATGCACGGCAAAACCAGCCGCATTCACCACGACGGCCGCACGATTTTCCAAGGCGTCGAACAGGATTTTGTGGCCACGCGCTATCACTCGCTGATCGTGTTCGAAGACACGCTGCCCGCGGAACTGGAAGTGTCGGCGCGCACGCCCGACGGTACGATCATGGGCCTGCGCCATCGCCAGTACAAGATGGAAGGCGTGCAGTTCCATCCGGAATCGATCCTGACGACGGTCGGCAAAGATTTGCTGCGAAATTTTCTGAAGCTGTAGTTCACAGAATGGCATCCCTCTACAACATTCTATTCACGCCCCTAAAGAACAGCAGTATGATTCTCTTGTGATACGCCGTTTGTACATTCACAACTTCCGTTGTCTCGAGAATTTTGAATTGCTCCTATCCGGCCAGTCGTCTGTCTTGCTGATCGGAAAGAACGGTTCGGGAAAGAGCTCGGTCCGCGTCGCGCTGGAGATACTGCAGAGCATCGGACGCGGCACAACCGTCGTACGGGACGTTGTGCGGCGGGAGGACTTCGCGAAGACCGATTTTCCTATGCGATTTGAAATCGAAGTCGATCTGCACGGGAGCGTTTGTGAGTATTCAGTCGCGTTCATCGCTTCGCCGGGATTTAAAGAGGTCTCGCTATTTGAGGAAAGGTTCTCGGTCGATGGCAAACCTAAGTATTGGCGCGAATCCGACTTGAAGACCGGGGTGCCGCGTTCCGCGTCTCGCTCAGCGGTGGATGAACTTCAATCCGACAAGACGCAGCTTGCGGCGGCACAGCTCACCTTTCGTATTGTTGCGTTGCCAATCCTTGGGAATCTGACCTTGCAGGATCCTGCCTTTTTGTTTACGCGCTGGCTTAGCCGGACTTTGCTGCTGTCGCCAATTCCCTCGCAGATTACCGGCGACTCGGGACCGCGCTCAGTACAGGTCGACGCGAATGCGTCGGCCGTCGAGCGGGACGCGCGAGAGACGTTCGAGCCGAACCGATCCGTTACGAACCTAGGAGCTTGGTTTACAGGTTTGGTTGCTAGTGCTCCATCGGCGTATGCCTGCATCGCTGAAACTCTCAAACAATTCATGCCAGATTTCGATCTCATCCATAACCCGACGACCGGCAGAGACTCCCGCAGCTTAATGGTGCAGTTCGCGTCGAGCTCGACCAAGCTATCAGTGCCGTTCGAAGACCTGTCGGATGGGGAGAAGTGTTTCACGGTCTGTGCACTGGTACTTGCCGCTGTATCGAGCGATGCTTACAATCCGCCGTTTTGCTTCTGGGACGAGCCGGATAATCATCTTGCTCCGGACGAGGTGCAACATTTTGTGATTGCTCTCCGCCGCGCATTTCGGTCCAAGGGCCAGTTCATCGCAACGTCGCATAATCCAGAGGCGATTCGGAGTTTCGCGGACGAGAATACATTCCTGCTCCACAGAAAGAGCCACCTGGAACCAACGCAAGTCCGTTCCCTCGAATCACTCGACGTACGCGGCGACCTTGTCGGCGCATTGACTCGCGGCGACCTTGAGCCATGAGCATAAACAAGGATCGTCCGCACGTATTGATACTGCCGGAGGACGAACGCAATCGACAATTGGCCGACGGGTTTTACATCGAACTGCAATCCCCTCGTCAATTCCGGGTTCTCGGAGCGGAGAAAGGCTGGCCCGGCGTCAAGCAGGCGTTTGCGGCTGTTCACGCGAGGCTAATGGAGACCTATCCCGACCGATACATGATCCTCCTGGCCGATGGTGACGGCGATCCTGCTCTCCTACGTCGCCGGCTGGAAGAGGTGATACCCGAAGCCGTCGCTGACCGCGTATTCATTCTGGGCGCGCGCGGCGAAGCGGAGGACCTCAAAAGGGCGGTCCCGGGGAGATACGAAAAAATCGGCGAGCTGCTCGCTATTGAATGTCGCACTGGCACGAATCAGGTCTGGAACAATGAGCAGTTGCGGCACAATGCGGACGAACTTGCAAGGATGCAAGCAATCAAAGAATTGCTCTTTACATAGTTTGATGATTCGGATGCGATTCATGATTGGGCTCGTTGGCCTTTCCTGCTTCGGGCAACCGCCAACCTTTTATCGCGACGTTCTTCCGATTCTGCAAAACCACTGCCAGGAATGTCATCGCGCAGGCGAGATGGCGCCGATGTCGCTGGCGGCTTATGCCGAAACGCGGCCGTGGGCGCGCGCGATCGCCGAACAAGTCGGAGCGGGAAAAATGCCGCCGTGGTTTGCCGATCCATGCTGCGGAAAATTCGCGAACGATCGATCGCTCTCGACGGCCGAGCGCGAAACTTTGCTGCAGTGGGCGAACGGTGGTGCGCCCGCGGGCGATTCACACGACGCACCGCCGCCGCGCGAGTGGACAAGCGGATGGAATCTGCCGTCACCTGACTTGATTCTGAAAATGCCAAAGGCGTACGCTGTGCCCGCGGCCGGAGCGGTCGAGTATCAGTATTTCGCCGTACCCACAAATTTCACCGAAGACCGCTGGGTCACGGGGGTCGAAGTAAAACCCGGCTATCGCAAAGGAGTCCATCACATTGTTGTGTACATCCGCGAGCCGGGTCAGACGTGGCAGCAGGCACCGACCACTTCCGACATTCTGGGACTCTACACGCCCGGCGCATCCGCCGATGTTCTCCCGCCCGGCATGGCGCGACTCGTGAAGGCCGGCTCCGAGCTTGTCTTCGAGATTCACTACACGCCGAACGGCAAGCGCGCGCTTGATCAATCGCAGGTGGCGATGACGTTCTATAAGGGCGCGGGCCTTCCCGACAAACGCGTGCTCACACTCGAAATGGACAACGTGACGTTTCGCATTCCTCCCGGTGACCGCGACTATTCCGTGTCGGTGTGGGGCACGCTTCCCAACGACGCGCTGCTGTTGAGCATGTTGCCGCACATGCATCTGCGCGGAAAATCGTTTGAGTACGATTTGATTCACGCCGATGGGCGCCCGGAAGTGCTGCTACGAGTGCCGAAGTACGATTTCTACTGGCAGCTTTCCTACAAACTGGCGCAGCCGTTGCCGTTGAAGCAGGGAACGCGGCTCGATTGGATCGGCCATTTCGATAATTCCAAGCGCAATCCGCGCAATCCCGATCCCACGAAGGAAGTCGGATACGGCCATCAAAGTTGGGACGAAATGCTGGTGGGATTCTTCGACGTGGCCGTCGATCCGCACTTGGATAAGCACGCGTTCTTCATGCGGGAAGAAAAAAGCAACCGCAGATGAACGCAGATAAACGCAGATAAAACCCGGACTCCCGTTTTCATCTGCGTTTATCTGCGTTTATCTGCGGTTGCTTTGTTTTCCGGTATATTACGAGGATGATCCTGTTGCTTGCGATCCTGTTTTCGCTTGACACGTTGCATGATCCCGGTGACGCGTTTTGGAAAACTGCGGCGCCATCGGTGTATCGCGTGAAAGTCGCAACCACCGCCGGCGATTTTACGATGGAAGTGCATCGCGACTGGGCGCCGATCGGCGCGGACCGTTTCTACAACTTGGTGCGCGCGGGATTCTACGATAATTCGCGTTTCTATCGCGTGATCGCCAACCGTTTCGCGCAATTCGGCATCGCGGGGGATCCGCGCACGGCCGCCGTGTGGCGCAGCGAGACGATCGCCGACGATCCGGTGAAGGAGTCGAACGTTCGCGGCACGTTCGCATATGCGATGACCGGACCGAACGCGCGAACCACGCAGATCTACATCAACACCGTTGACCAAAGCGGTCCGCCGTACAACCAGGACCGCCAGGGATTCGCGCCGTTCGGCCGCGTCGTCGAGGGAATGGATGTGGTGGACAAACTTTATTCAGGTTACGGCGAGACGGCGGGCGGAGGAATGCGCGGCGGCAAGCAAGGGCGCATTTTCGAGGAAGGGAACGCGCATCTCGATCGCGATTTTCCGAAGCTCGACAAATTGCTTCGCGCGGCGATTGAGAAGCAAGGCGTCGAGAAGTAAAACTACATCACCTGATAGCAGCCCTTGCCGCAAATCTTTTCGAGCGATTCGAGAAATTCGCGATCGGGCCGCACCGTTCCGGGCGGATCGAGATTCACACGGCGGCCCGTGTCTTCCAGCAATTCGATTCGCACGTGCGCCGAGCCGGGTTTGCGTTGGAACAAGTCGGCGAGTTTCGCTGCCGTGTCTCCGCCGTTGCGTCCCAAGCGCACTTTCACCATCAGATTCTCCGGCAGCGGCGGCGGCTGCACCGTGTCGAGCGGCACGAGATCGGTCACGTTGATCTTGGGCGGCCCGGACTCATCGGTCTTCACGCGTCCGCGCACGAAAACGGCGGCGTCGGCTTGCAGGCGGTCGGCGATGCGTTTGTACGCTTCGGGGAAAACAAGCAACTCGACGAATCCATTCAAATCCTCGAGACGCACTTGGGCCCACATATCGCCGCGTTTGCTGCGCACGGCGCGCACGCTGCTGACGAGTCCGCCGAGCGTCACTTCATCGCTGTCATTCAGGTTTTCCAGCATCGAGGAATCAGCGGAACAGACCGCGCGCATTTTCTCGAGATGCACGCCGAGCGGATGTCCGCTCAGGTAAAACCCAATCGTTTCCTTCTCGCCGGCCAGTCGTTCTGCTTCGCTCCACTCCGCGACATTGGGCAACGGTTCCGACTCGGCGGCAGTTTCAGGCTGCATCATCATTCCGAACAATCCGCCTTGACCCGATAGGCGATCGCGCTGCGCTTTCGCGCCCGACTCGAAGGCTTTATCCACGGCCGCCGTCAGCGCGGCGCGGCAGGTTTGTCCTTTGGCGGGATTCAAGGAATCGAGCGCGCCCGCTTTGATCAAACTTTCCACCACGCGCTTGTTCATCGCGCGCAAGTCGGTTTTCTCGCAGAACTGATAGATCGACGTGAAGCGTTCGGCCCCTTGGCGCGCTTCCAGGATCGCCAGGATGGCGTTCTCTCCCACGTTTTTTACGGCGCGCAGGCCGAAGCGGATGCGATCGCGCCCGTCGGGTGTGAAGTTCAAACCGCTCAAGTTGATGTCCGGCGGCAAAACGGTCAATCCCATGTCGCGTGCCTCGTTGATGTAGCGCACAACTTTGTCGGTATTGCCGAGTCCCGCTTCACACGTCATCGACGCGGCCATGAACTCGACGGTGTAATGGACTTTCAAATATCCCGTGACATACGCCAGATACGCGTACGCCGCCGAGTGCGACTTGTTGAACGCGTATCCGGCAAACGGCTCGAGCACTTCGAACAATTCCGTAACCTTGGCCTTGTTGTGTCCGCGCGCCACGCAGCCCTTCACGAACTTTTCCTTTTGCGCATTCATCTGCGCCTTGTCTTTCTTTCCCATCGCGCGACGCAACAGGTCCGCTTCGCCGAGCGTGAAGCCAGCCAACTGGTGCGCGATCTGCATCACTTGTTCCTGATAAACCACCACGCCGTACGTTTCCCGCAGAATCGGTTCCAACTCGGCGAAGTCGTATGTCACGGGCTTCAAGCCGTGTTTGCGCGCCACAAAATCGTCGATGTCTTTCATCGGGCCGGGGCGATAGAGCGCGTTGAGCGCCGTCAAATCTTCCAGTCGCGACGGCTTGGCGCGCCGCAGGACATCGCACATGCCGCTCGATTCAAACTGGAAGACGCCGACCATTTGCGCATGCGTGAACAACTCGTAGGTCTTGGCATCGTCGAGCGGAATATCGTCGATGGTCACGGTTTCGCCGCGATGAACGCGGATCAGCTCGAGACAATCGGTGACGGTGGTCAGCGTCGCGAGACCGAGGAAGTCCATCTTGAGAAGCCCGAGCTTCTCGAGATCCTTCATGTCGTACTGCGTGGTGATTTCATCGCGATTCGTCTTGTACAGCGGGACGAGTTCGCGCAGCGGCTGCGGCGCGATCACTACGCCGGCCGCGTGTACCGACGCGTTGCGCACAAATCCTTCCAGGCGCTCTGCCGTTTCCACCACCTGTTTCAGCCGCTCGTCTTTCTCGATCGCTTGTCTCAAAAGCGGCGCTTGCTCGAGCGCGCCTTCAATCGTGATATTCAACACCGCGGGGACCAGCTTGGCGATCTTGTCCATTTCGGTGTACGGCACGTCCATCACGCGGCCGACGTCTTTGATGGCGGCCTTCGCGCCGAGTGTGCCGAACGTGATGATCTGCGCGACGTTCTCGCGCCCGTACTTCTGCGTGACGTAGTCGATGACTTCGCCGCGCCGATTCATGCAGAAATCGATGTCGATATCAGGCATCGATACGCGTTCGGGATTCAGAAAGCGCTCGAAAATCAATCCATAGCGCAGCGGGTCGAGATCGGTGATTTCGAGCACCCAACTGACCACGCTGCCGGCGGCCGATCCGCGTCCGGGACCCACGGGGATGCCGCGTTTTTTCGCGAATTGAATGAAGTCCCAGACGATGAGGAAGTATCCGGAAAACTTCATCTGCTGGATCATCTGGATTTCGCGCGCCAAGCGTTCTTCGTACGCCGAAAGCGGATGCGCCAGTTGTCCGCGTTCCGCCGCGGCTTCCAGGCGCGCGCGGCGTTTCGCGAAGCCCTCTTGCGCCACGTGCGCGAAGTAGGAGTCGAGCGTGTATCCCGATGGCACGGCAAATTCGGGAAAGGGCGTCGCGGCGCCCTTCGGCTCGGCGTGGCAGCGCTCGGCGATTTCCAGCGTGCGATCGAGCACCTCGGGGATTTCGCCGAAAAGCTCGTGCATCTCGTCGTACGTCTTGATGTAAAACTCTTGCGTCGAAAACTTCAAGCGCGACTCGTCCTTCAACGTGCGTCCGGTTTGAATGCACAACAGCGCGTCTTGAGCGCGCGCGTCGTCGCGCTGCAGATAATGAGCGTCGTTCGTCGCGACCAACGGCAAGCCGGTCTCATGCGACAGCCGCACGATCATCGGGTTGATGATTTTCTCCTGCGGCAGGCCCTGGTCCTGGATTTCCAGGTAGTAGTTGCCGCGGCCGAAGATGTCGCTGTACTGATAGGCGAGCCGCTTGGCTTCGTCGAACTTATCGGCGAGCAGCGCTTCGTTGATTTCGCCGCGCAGGCACGCCGACATGCAGATCAATCCCTTACTGTGCTGCGCAAGGATTTCCTTGTCGACGCGCGGCTTGCGATAGAAGCCTTCGAGATATCCCGCCGAAACGAGTTTCGAAAGATTGCGATAGCCTTCCGTAGTCTCGCTGAGCAGAACCAAGTGATTGTAGCGGCTCTTTTCGTCGCGGCTGGTGCGCGATCCCTGCGCGAGGTACACTTCGCATCCGATGATCGGATTGATGCCGGCTTTCTTCCCGGCGTTGTAGAACTTCACCGCGCCAAAAAGGTTTCCGTGATCGGTGATGGCTACGGCCGGCGATCCCTGCTTGACGGCGAGTTCCACCAAGTCCTCGACGCCGCACGCGCCGTCGAGCAATGAGTAATCGGAATGAGCGTGGAGATGAACGAACTGCTTGCGAGACATTTGCAAATCAATTATACGGCGGGCGAGGCGGCGGACAATCGCACAAAGAAAGTGCATCGCACAGACGTGTGCATCAACCGCCGGCAGTATGGCAATGTTAACATTCGGGCTTGGCAGCTCAGCCCCGAAGAAGTCTGTTCGAAAACTCAGCCCCGAGGAGCATGTGTGAAAACTCGCCCCGATGGAGTCGGTGTGAAAATTCAGCCCCGCTTCGGGGCTGGCTTGCCGTATAGACGCCTTCAGCGCCTGCAGGTTTCGAATCACTCAGCCAGGCCGTTGGCGTGAACTGGCATAGATCGGGCCTTTGGCCCTCGGCGCACGAGCATTTTTCTGAGGGATGATGTTTTACGAAGGCCGATTGCGCTCCCAAATCAAGCGCAATCCTTGGAGCGTCAAATGCTCGTCGACGTGTTGGATGTAGCGCGACGACGGCGCGAGCAGCGGCGCTTGGCCGCCGGTGGCGATGAATTTCACGTCGGGGCCGAGTACTTCCTTCATTCGGCCGAGGATTCCGTCGACCAAGTCGAGAAAGCCGTAGAAAATTCCCGACTGCAACGCCGCGACTGTGTTCGTGCCGATGATTTTTCCAGGGTCTTTGATTTCCACGCTCGAGAGTTTCGCGGCGCGACGGAAAAGCGCGTCGGCGGAAATGCCGAGTCCAGGGACAAGCGCGCCGCCAATGTATTCGCCATCCTTCGAAATGACGTCGAAGTTGATGGCCGTTCCGAAATCGACCACCACCGCCGGCGCGCCGTAAATTTCCAGCGCCGCCACGCTGTTGACGATGCGGTCCGATCCGACTTCGCGAGGATTGTCGATGGAAATAGGCAGCGTGCGGATTTTGCTCGAGACGAAAAGCGGATCGAGCTGAAAGTAGCGGCGGATCACTTGCTGCAACACGGCGTCGAGCGGCGGGACGACGCTGGAGATGATCGCCGCCTGAATGGAACCGACATCGATCGCGCCGGCATCGACCTGCGCGAGCGCGAACAGGTTGCGCATGAGAATGCCATATTCGTCGATGGTTTGCTCGTGCGCCGTTGTCAATCGCCATTGCGCGACGAGACGCGGCCCTTCGAAGACGCCGAGCACGGTGTTGGTGTTGCCTACGTCGATGACGAGCAGCATCGGTTACTCTCCTACAGGCCGCACTCGTCCAGTATAGATTGGTTCCACCGCGCCGGTGTCGTCGCGGCGCAAGAGCAAGTAGCCGGCGTGGTCGAGTCCTTCGGTGACCCCGTGGACGTCTTCGCCGCCTTCGGAAATCTCCACGCGTTTGCCGCGCGCGAAAGTAGATTGTCGCTCAAAATCCTCGACGATCGCAGCCCGGCCTCCCGGCGCCAGCAAACGGTCGAGCGACGCGGCCAGGGCGCGCAGTACGGCGGCGAGCACGGCGCTGCGCATGAACGTGCGTCCGCAGGCGATGCGTAATGAGGTCGCGGAGTTATCGAGGTCGCTGGGCATTTCGCTTTGATTTACGTTGATGCCCACGCCGAGAATGACGTACTTGATGCGCTCGGGCTCGGCGGTCATTTCAAGGAGAATGCCGGCGCATTTTCCGCCGCGCAACAGGACGTCGTTGGGCCAGCGCAAATCGGTTTGTGGAAAGGGGCGTCCTGAAATTTCCGAAATCGCCTGGCGCACCGCGAGTCCCGCGACCAGCGTGAGCATCGGCGCGGCGGCGGCCGGCAGCGGTGGCCGCAGGATCATCGAGAAGTAAAGACCTGCGCTTTTTTCGGAATGCCAGATGCGTCCGAGCCGCCCGCGGCCCGCGGTCTGTTCCTCGGCGGCAACGATGGTCCCGTGCGGTTCGCCTGCTGTCGCCAGCGCGGCGGCGTCGTTCATCGTACTGCCTGTCTTGAAATAGTGGACCGCGCGTTGACCAAACGGCGTGCCTTCCGCCGCGCGGCGAATCGCGCGAGGCGTAAGCAATTCCGGCATGCGCTTCAGGCGATATCCGGTGGCCGGGACGCCTTCGAGCTCCACGCCGAGATCGCGCAGGCGCAGAACCCAGCCGCGCAGCGTCGAGCGCGGTACGCCGAGCTCGTCGGCCATCTTGCTTCCGCTGAGAACGACCGTGGGATGATCGGTGAGGAGATCGAGCAGGCGATGAACCTTGTCGGATTCGATGCGTGCATCATCGCCGGCAGGCATCGCTTATCCACCCAAGCTTGCAAGACTCTCGCGCATTTTCTTTTGCTGGATTTCGTTGTCGGCGAGTTTCGCGCGCATGCCTTCCACCACCTGCTTTGGCGCGCGCTCGAGGAATTCGCTGTTGCCGAGCTGCGATGTCAGCGACGTCTGCTGTTTAACGAGGCCCGCGAGATCTTTTTCGAGGCGCGCGCGTTCCGCCGCCGAGTCCACGGCGCCCGCGTACGGGATGCGCACGGTGAACTGCGGGGCGTGCCGAAGAACACCGCCTTTCTCAGACGGCGGCTTGTCGAGCACGTCGAGCGCGGTACGCGCCAGTCCCGCGAACGCTCCGGCGTATTGCTCGGCGCGCGAGCGCAACACCGGGTCGGGTGAATAAAACTCCGCTTCGATTTCTTGCTTCAGATCGATCTTCATTTCCGCCCGCGCATTGCGAATTTGCGCGATCGCTTCCTGCAATGCTTCCATCTGTTTTTCGGCATCGTCGTTCAGGAACATCGCGTCGCAGCGCGGATAATCTTGCAGCGAGATGGATGGCGCATCGTCGCTGCCTCCCGTCAGCCGCTGCCACAATTCCTCGGTGATAAACGGCATGAAGGGATGCAGCAATCGCAGCGTGTTCTCAAGCGCCGCGGCAAGATTCCGCCAGGCGGCTTTGGTGTTGCGCAACTTCGCAAGTTCAATGTACCAATCGCAGAACTCGTGCCATACAAATTGATAGAGCACGTGCGCCGCTTGGTCGAAGCGATACGTTTCAAGCGCGTTCTCCACTTGATCGGCCACGCGATTCAAGCGTGACGCCATCCAGGCGTCTTCCAGCGCGACCTTGCCGTTCACCTCCGGCACCGGACGGAACGGGTGCGCGCGCTCGGCGGTGACGCCTTCGCCCTTCATGTCGAGGAATCGCGCGGCGTTCCAAATTTTGTTGGCGAACGCGCGATAGCTGGCCATGCGCGGCTCGGAGAGCGCGATGTCGGTGCCCGGCGAGGCCATCAGCGCGAGCGTGAAGCGCACGGCATCGGTGCCATATTTTTCCGTCACGACAAGGGGATCGATCACGTTGCCCTTGGTTTTCGACATTTTCTGGCGGTCGGCGTTGCGCACCAGCGCGTGCAAGTAACAATCGCGGAATGGAATCCTGCCGGTGAATTCGATGCCGAACATCACCATGCGCGCCACCCAGAAAAACAGGATGTCGATGCCGGTGATCATCAGCGACGTGGGATAGAACATGCGCAGGTCCGGCGTGTCGGTGACTTCACCGGTCCAGCCGAGCGTGGTGAACGGCCACAGGCCGGAGCTGAACCATGTGTCGAGCACGTCTTCGTCTTGCTGCAGCGAACTTCCTCCGCACTTACCGCATTTCTCCGGCGGAGCAACGGCCACGATCATTTCGCCGCAATCGCAATACCACGCGGGAATCCGATGGCCCCACCAAAGCTGGCGCGAGATGCACCAGTCGCGGATGTTTTCCATCCAGCGGAGAAACTCGCGGCCCGCGGCTTCCGGCGCAAAGTGAATGTGTCCCGCGGGATCGTTGGTGTTCACCGTTACGTCGATGGCGCGCTTCGCCAGCGGCGCCGTGCGCACGAACCACTGCGTCGATACGCGCGGCTCCACCACGGTTCCGCAGCGCTGGCACAATCCGATTGAGAGCGTGTGCGGCTCGATCTTTTCCATCAACCCGAGTTGCTCGAGATCGGCGACGATGCGCTTGCGCGCTTCAAAGCGATCGAGTCCCGCGTATTTTCCCGCGGACGGCGTCATGTGCGCGCGCTCGTCGAGCACTTCGATGCGGGGAAGGTTGTGGCGCAGGCCGCACTCGTAGTCGTTGGGATCGTGCGCGGGCGTCACTTTCACCGCGCCGGTGCCGAATTCCATACTGGCGAGTTCGTCGGTAATGAACGGAATGTCGCGATCGGCCAGCGGCAAGCGCGCGAAACGCCCATGATACTTCGTGTATCGCTCGTCGGCGGGATTCACCGCGACGGCCGTGTCGCCGAGCATCGTTTCGGGCCGCGTCGTCGCGACCACCACATACTCGTTCGGGGTCCTCGATTCGGCGGCGATGGGATAACGGATGTGCCAAAGCGATCCGTTGCGTTCTTCGTGATTCACTTCCAGATCGCTGAGCGCGGTTTGGCAACGCGGACACCATTGAATGATGTAGGTGCCGCGATAGATCAAATCTTTTTGGTATAGCGTGACGAACACGTGGCGCACCGCGCGCGACAATCCCGCGTCGAGCGTGAATCGCTCGCGCGACCAATCACAGGAGTCGCCGAGGCGCACCATTTGTTTCTTGATCGTGCCGCCGTTGCGCTCTTTGTAATCCCAAACGCGCTTTTCGAACGCTTCGCGGCCGAGTTGCTTCTTGGTGAGTCCTTCGGCGGCGATTTCGCGTTCCACCATCACTTGCGTGGCGATTCCGGCGTGATCGGTGCCGGGGAGCCACAACACGTTGTCGCCGCGCATGCGCCGCCAGCGCACAATCGCGTCGATGAGCGCGTGCTCGAGCATATGGCCCATGTGCAGCATTCCGGTAACGTTGGGCGGCGGAATCACGATGGAAAACGCCGGGTGCTTCGTCTCGGTGTTGGACGCGCGATACAGTTCGCGCTCCACCCACAGACGCGCCCACTTCGGCTCGATCCCCGAGGGATCGTACGCTTTGGAAAGTTCCTCGGACATGAAACTTTTATCGTATCACGCAGGCTAAAAACGAAACCGCGGATGAACGCCGATGGACGCCGATAAAAACGAAAGTGCTTATCGGCGGCGTCGCAGTTCCGCGCTGTACGCGAGGATCGCTTTGCACGACGCCTTATTGTCCACCGAGTGCGCGGCAATGCGCGCGCCGGCGGGGATCGCGATCGGCTGGCGATAGAAGTACGTGGGGTGATAGCTGGGGAAGTCGGGACGAAACAGTCCCAGCACGTCCATCGATCCGTTGGGAAGAAGCGCTTCCATTTCCATCGCATTTTGCGGATAGACGGCGAGCGCTTCGAGGCCCGAAGGAATTGTGTTGGCGCCACAAGCGAGATCGAGGTGTCGCACGGGATGGGCCGGCGCTTTCGAGGAGAAGAAAAGCTCAAGGCGATTCTTCGACACCGGCGGATGCGGCGCGGGCGACGCCTCCGCACTGTTGTCGACGTAGTGCAGCGCGACAATCACGCGTGATCCCGCGGGAAGTTGCTGCGCCACGCCGTCGGGCCACTCGACAAACTGTTCGGGCGGCGACCAATTGCCAAGATACGTTTTTTTCTTGGCGGCGTCTTCAATCCAAAACTCCGCGGACTGGATCGCGCCGCCCGCCGGAGTGAATCGCCACGCGGAAATCCAGCGCGATTCTTTCACGGGCGCGGACGATTCGCCCGCGACGACCAGTCCCGGCTTTTCCGCATCGTCATCAGGAGATTTCGGCTTGGGCAAATTCTTGGCGTCGCCGACGGGCGCGCCGCCTTCCACCCAATCCACAAGCAACTCGGTTTCGAGCGGCGTCAAGCTGCGGTCATTCGAGAAGTCCGCGAAACCTTGCGCCGCGTTCCACGGCGGCATGCGACGCTCGAGGATTTCTTCCTTGATCGCCTTGGCCCACGGACGGACTTGATCGTACGTTTCCAGCGCCATCGGCGCGTATCCGCCGTCGCGATGGCAGCCTTGGCAACGCCGCTCGAGAATGCGGACGACTTCCTTGTTGAACGTGACCTTCGTCGTGATGGGATCGTGCGCCTGCATCGTCGGCGAGTAGCAGATGACGGTCAGCAGAAAGAAAAGCGATGCGCACCGTGTGATCTGCATCGCTATTTTCGAAACAAGCTTCACGAAGAAATTCTACCCGGTTGCGTCTTTGAGAGCAATCTTCTGGTTTTTCACGAATAAGGCGCAGGACTATGTAGCGGCGCGCGGTAAAGTGCGAGATAGCGCCTGGCTGAGGGTTTTTTTCACCGCAGAGACGCAGAGGCGCAGAGAAAACCTAGTTGACGAATCAATCAGGTTTTCTCTGCGCCTCTGCGTCTCTGCGTTAAAAAAACCGCCAGTTACCCGCTACTTCCCTCGTCGCCCTCTAAACTGCTAACAGCGGCCGGATCAGGACGCTCCCGCCTTCGATCACGTCGAGCACCACTTGACTTCCATGCAGCAGCGACATTCCTACAAGCGGTCCGCCTTCCGCTTCCGACACGACGATCCCGCGTTCTTCGTCATGCCACTTTGCTGTCGCGAGATACAGGTTAAGACGGACCAGGCTGCCGTCTGCCAAACACGCATCCTCGCTACCTATGAAAGGCAATCCCAGAGACCTGATTGTGGAACTGGACAGTGTCAGGTGGTCGGTGAAGCCGGTATCGAGTACCGCGTCCACTTCCACTTCTTGTCTGTTGGGCCCAACGACCGTTACGCGGATGGTCGCTTCTAGGGCGTCGTTGACGTCACCCGTGATCATCGTGCCGAGACGGCAAAGCGCCCGCCCAGGCGATGGGCCGCCGGAAAACCAACGCGCACGATATAAAAGCGCGCGCCGGGATATTTGTCCATCGCTCTTTTGATTGCGGCTACCTCGTCGCGATCGATCTCGAAGTTCCCAGTCTCGATGTCCAATATGACGAATTCGCCGCGGTGCGCAGGCTCGACCACCGCGCGTATCTTTTCGTCGTAGATCGCCCTGCCACGCGCGGCGATTTCTTCGGCCCCTCGGTTCACGCTCTGCATGGCTCAATCATACCGCAACAGCCAGATTACCGACCGCTGCGGGCTGTCACTCGTGAGGCGCAGGACTATGTAGCCGCGCGGTAAAGTGCGAGATAGCGCCTGGCTGAAGGTTTTTTCAACGCAGAGACGCAGAGGGCGCAAAAACCGCCAGTTACCGGCTACTTCCCTCGGTCACCGCGGACTTCTTGATCTGCTGGCTGTCGAGACTGTACGTCATGAAGCCGATCATCATTTCTTCCCAGGTCTGATCGCCCCATTTTACGTCTTTCGTCGCGTCGGGATTGTACTTGTTGCCCTTCGAGTTGTCGTAGTACGCGGTGCATTCGAGGCGCGAGCCTTTGGGGATCACCAACGGCTCGGCCAAACTGTAGATCATCTGCCAGTTGAAATCGTACTTCGGTATCGAGAGCACCACGCGCGACTGTCCGTCGGGCGTGATCAAGCGATACTCAAAGCTCTTGCCACGCAGATGCATGTGCGGGATCAGGCCCCAGATGCGCGCGTCTTCAGCGAACGTTACCGAGGAATCCACGCGATGATTCGCTTCTCCGGCGGGAATCGTGAAACGGCCGTTCTGTACGCCGATCGTGCGGATTTCGTTCACCGGCGGCTGGCTCAAGTAGAACAAACCGATTTTTGCGTGATCCTTCACTGACTTGCCCTTCGGTGTGTAGTGAATCTGGAAAATCAGGTTCGATCCCGCGGGAATGCGCATGCCCGATCCCGCCGGGAACACCGTGCCGCGTTCTCCGGGCCCCGTGGCTGTGAGGAAATATCCCAAAGTTTCGCGATTCACTTTCGTTCCCTTGATCTCGGCGGGTGCGTCGCGCTTGCCGGTGTCGAAATTCTTGCCGGGGATGATGCCGAACGGCTTGGGACGATCGGTCGGCGGCGGTTGGATGAACACAATCACGTGATGCACCACCGAGGAATCCACGTTGCGGATTTCCGCCGCGCGAATCCATTTATCTTCCTTGAAATTGGTGGGCACCGCGAAGTGCTGGTAGACCACCACGCCCTCGGCGGGCACGGTGAACTCTTCCTCCATCTCGAACACTTGATCCGGCTCGCCGACGTTCCAGCCTCTCGCGAATTTCGGCGCGACCGGAAGATCCTTAGCGTCGCCTTCCTTCGCTCCCGTGTCGACCCACGTCTTGATCGTCTCGATTTGCGCGGTGGTCAGCGTGCGGTCATTGAGGAAATGTCCGTACGTGGGATCGGCGGTCCACGGCGGCATCGTGCGCGCCGTGACTTTCTCGCGGATCGACTTGATCCACGGACGCACTTCGTTGTACGTGATTAGCGACATCGGCGCAACGTTGCCGTCGCGATGGCACGTGACGCAGCGATCGTAGAAAATCGGCGCGACGTCCTTCGTGAACGTGGGCGCCGTAGTGGTCGCCGGTTTGTCGGCGGCGAAAGCCAGCGCCGGCAGCAATAAGAACGCCGGCAGCAACACGATTAGTGCGCGTTTCATCGAGTACTTCCTCCTCGTCGAATGAACCTACTAGCGGTTGCCGCCTTCCATCGTTGCGGCGAGGTGTCTGTTCGGGAGCGCAAACGTGGTAAAGCCGATCATCATCTCTTCCCAGGTTTGATCTCCCCACGTCACATCCTTCGACGGATCTGGATTGAATTTGTTCCCTTTCGAATTGTCAAAATATGCGGTGCACTCGATCCGCGAGCCCTTGGGCACGAGCAACGGTTCCGCCAGGTTGTAGCCGGCTTGCCAGTTGAAGTCGTACTTCGGCACTTCCAGCAGAATTTGCGAGCGGCCGTCGGGCGTCACCAGACGGAACTCGAAGCTCTTGCCGCGCACGTGCATGTGCGGGAACAAACTCATGACGGTCGCGTCTTCGGTAAAGGTCGCCGACGACTCCACCATGTAATTGGCCTCGTTGGCGGGGATCGTGAAACGGCCGTTCAACACGCCCACGTTGCGATCCTCGAATTTCGGCGGCTCGGTGGCAAACCGGAAGCCCACCCGCGTGCGATCGGTGGTGGCATGTCCATTCGGCGTATAGTGAAGTTGGAAAATGAACTCCATGCCCGCCTTGATCAACATTCCGTGACCGGGCTTCATGAACATGGCCTGATCGCCCGGCCCCGACCCGATCAGCAGCGAGCCGAGTTTCTGTTGGACTCGGGCGCGGCTCGGATCGCGGGGCGCCTGCGGCAATCGGCCGAGGTTTGTACGGAGTCCGTCGGGCAGCGAGGGACCGGTCTTGGGATCGTAGATGAACACGATCGCGTGATGGATCACGGCGCGATTCCCCATTTTGATTTCAGCCGCCGTCACCCATTTGTCTTCCGTGAAGTTGCTCGGCACGGTCCAGTGCTGGTATTCCACAACGCCTTCGGCGGGGACGTTGAATGTCTCCGGCATGCTGAAGACCGCATCGGGTTTGCCGATCGACCAGCCGTCGGGATAATCAGGTTGCTTCGGGAGATCCTTGGCGTCGCCTTCTTTGGCGCCGGCGTCGATCCACGCCACGATGGTATCGATGTCTTTTTGCTGCAAGCGGCGATCGTTGGAAAATTTTCCGACGTGCGGATCGGCTTGCCAAGGCGGCATCACGCGCTCGCTGACCTTTTCACGAATCGACTTGATCCACGGCCGCGCACTCTTGTAGTCGAGCAGCGACATCGGTGCGGCCTCGCCGGGACGGTGACAATCGACGCAGTTCTTGTAGAAGATCGGCGCAATGTCTTTGGAAAAAGTCGGAGTGGTGGATGTGGGAGACGCGGCGAATGCCACGCTCGCAAACGTCAACAATAGAGATGCAGTCAGGATCAGACGCTTCATGGAGAATCCCCCGAGGACGAAGTTAACAGCGTTATTCTAAATCACTGCGTACATGATAGCAAGCGGAAAATTGACGCGCGGTCATTCGGGGCTCGCAGCGCTGGGGGAACGCAGCGTTCTGATATCACGGATGGGTGGCTGGCCAAACAAACGGCTGTATTCACGACTGAATTGACTCGCGCTTTCGTATCCAACCTCAAACGCCACGGTGGCCGCATCGACATCGTCGGCGAGCATTCGCGCCCGGGCGGCTTGTAGTCGAATCTGTTTTTGATATTGCAGCGGACTCATTGCCGTGAGCGCCCGAAAATGATGGTGAAGCGTCGAGACCGCCATACCTGCGGCATGCGCTACTTCTTCCACGTGAAGAGGCCTGGCATAGTTGGATCGGATCCAGGCGATCGCCTTTGCCGTGCGATGGCTCTGGTCTCCCAACGTCGCAATGGCCCGCAATCGCGGACCCGCGGGTCCGCGCAGGATTCGATACATGATCTCGCGTTCGATGAGGCCGCTGAGAAACGGGATGTCCTCGGGTTTCGCCAGCAAGTCAAGCAGCCGGCACCAGGCGGCTAGGAATTCTTCCGAAACGCGACCCGTGGACATCGCGGGGCTGTCGTGCGGCGGCGCCAAAGGATGGAACTGCTCGCGCCCCAGAAACTCCCGAACGATCGCGATGTCGAGTTTCAGCGTGACGGCCAGGCAGGGTGATTCTTCGCTCGCTTCGACCACTCTGGCGATGGTTGGCAGATCGAGCGAGGTGAGCAAATATCTCGACGAATCGTAAATCAAGGTCTTGGCGCCAAGCTGAACCTCCTTGCGTCCTTGCGGGATTACAATCACGCTTGGTTCATAGGTAACCGGGCAGCCTGCGGTGGGAGCCGTCCTCCGGTGCAGCGTGAGACGAGGAATGGCGGTTGTCAATTTCTCCGCCGCGCCAATGAGCCGGGCAACTTTCCTGGCTAGTTCAGACGTCAACTCTTGCATCCGGCTCGACGCGCCGGACGGTCTCTTGCTTCGTTTCTTCATGTCGGAAATTCCTTTGCTCCCTCCCAGAATAAGCGGCAATGGCGGTAGAGGCGCAATCGGAAAGACGCGAATCGGCAGGATTAGGCAATCATTGGGCAGGATCGGGATACCGTTGCCGGTCTCGCTCTCCGTATTCTGAATATAGAGGATCAATGCAAGAACGCCAACTTGGAAAAAGCGGAGTTGCCGTATCCGCCTTGGGTTTCGGCTGCATGGGATTGAGCGCCAACTACGGGCCGCCCACCGAGCGCGGAGACGGCATCAAGATCATTCGTGACGCCATGGAACGCGGCGTCACGTTCTTTGACACGGCTGAGGCGTACGGTCCTTTTACGAATGAGCGTCTGGTAGGAGAGGCGCTGGCGCCTTTCCGCGATCGCGCCGTGATTGCCACTAAGTTCGGTTTTGGCATTCATCCGGACGGCACTCGCGATGGCCTCGATAGCCGGCCCGAACACATCCGTCAGGTGGTGGACGCATCGCTCGCCCGTTTGAACGTCGAAGCAATCGACCTTCTCTATCAACATCGCGTCGATCCCAACGTGCCGATCGAACACGTCGCGGAAACTGTCAAGGACCTGATCGAGCAAGGAAAAGTGAAACATTTCGGACTGTCGGAGGCCAGCGCGGCGACCATTCGGCGTGCCCATGCGATTCAGCCGGTGGCGGCGGTTCAAAGCGAGTATTCGCTATGGACCCGCGACATCGAGCAGAACGGCGTGCTCGCCGTGTGCGAGGAGTTAGGAATTGGTTTTGTGCCATTCAGTCCTCTTGGCGCCGGATTCCTGACCGGGAAGATTGCGGCCACCACACAATTCGACCGCACCGATTTTCGTAACCAGTCTCCGCGCTTTACACCGGAGGCGCGGGCGTCCAATCAGTCGCTGGTCGATCTTCTGAATCGCATGGCAAAAACAAAGGACGCGACGGCGGCCCAGATCGCCCTCGCCTGGCTACTAGCTCAGAAACCGTGGATCGTGCCGATCCCTGGAACGCGGAAGATCGAGCGCCTTGACGAGAATCTGGGCGCCGCCGACATCCGACTCGCTCCGGATGATCTACGCGAAATCGAAGACGCCGCTGCGAAGATTACGATCCAAGGCGCGCGGCTTCCCGAGGCCGTTCTCAAGATGTCGGAGCGCTGAAATCGCGCCAGGAGACTTTATGATAACGCTCACGATTAATGGAAAGCCGCGACCGTTTAGCGGTGATCCCGAAATGCCGCTGCTGTGGGTGCTCCGAGACGAGTTCAACCTGAAGGGCGCCAAATTCGGCTGCGGCATGGGCCTCTGCGGTGCGTGCACCGTTCACGTCAACGGCGAGCCGGCGCGATCCTGCCTGATGACGGCAGCGGAGATGTCCGGTAAATCGATCACGACCATTGAAGGCCTTTCGGTGGATGGTTCCCATCCGGTGCAGTTGGCGTGGGAGGCGATCGATGTACCACAGTGCGGGTATTGCCAGGCGGGTCAAATGATGACAGCGTGTGCTTTGCTGGCAAAGACGCCGAATCCGAACGATGTGGAAATCGATTCCGCGATGAGCGGCAATCTTTGCCGGTGCGGCACGTATCGAAGGATCCGAGCGGCCGTGCACCAGGCCGCGGAACTGGGCAAGGTGCGGAAATGAAGATCAACCGACGCTTCTTCTTGCGTGCCTCCGTGATTGCCGGCGGCGGTTTTATGGTTGGGTTGCATCCCATTGCCAAATTGAAGGCACAGGGACCTCCTGGTGCAAACCAACCGTTGTCACCGGCGGATTTCGTCAGCATCTCATCGGACGGTATTGCGACGATCGTCGCGAAAAATCAGGAGTTGGGACAGGGCGCGCTGAATCTGCTGCCGATGATGATTGCCGAAGAACTGGATGTTGACTGGAAGACCGTTCGAGTCGTGCGCTCCGGTGTGGGACCGCAGTATGGCGGGCAGATCACCGGCGGAAGCACCGCCACGCCTTCAAATTGGGAGCCCATGCGACGGATTGGAGCCGCCGCGCGGCAGATGATCGTCGCCGCCGCGGCGCAAACCTGGGGCGTGGCGGCTGAAGAGTGCTCTACCGCGTCGGGCGTCGTCTACCACCGTGCCTCCAGCCGGTCGCTCCGCTACGGCGAACTCGCGGCCAAAGCCGCGACCATGCCGGTACCCGCCTTTACATCCCTCAAGCTCAAGGACCCGAAGGACTACAAGATTATCGGTACCACGACGGCCGGCATTGAGACCAAAGAAATCCTCACCGGCAAGCCGATCTTCGGCATCGATGTGACCGTCCCGGGAATGCTCTACGCCTCGTTTGAGAAAACTCCGGTGCTCGGCGGTAAGGTCGTCAGCGCGAACCTCGACGCGATCAAATCGATGAAAGGCGTGAAGCACGCTTTTGTCGTGGAGGGCGTTCCGATGGCGAATCCCTACCCGAATTATCTCTTTGAGGGACCCGGATTCGAAGCGGGCGTGGCGATTGTCGCCGACAGTTGGTGGGCAGCCCAGTCCGCGAGAAAGAAGCTCGAAGTGAAGTGGGATTTCGGCAAGTGGGCAACGCAAGAGAGCGAAGCAAATGCTCGGAGAGCGGATGAACTGGCCGCCCAACCTGCCGGGCGAACGTTGCGCAAGGAAGGGGATCCGGAAGCGGCGTTCCAGCGTGAGGACGTCAAGGTGGTGCAAGCGCGTTACGAGTTTCCCTTCATCGCTCACGCCACGCTGGAGCCGCAGAATTGCACGGCTCACTTCAAGGACGGCAAGATGGAGATTTGGTCGACGAGCCAGTTCCCAGCGCCGGGCCGCACCACCGTGGCCCGGTTGTTGGGAATTCCTGAAACCGACGTCACGCTTCATATGGTGCGGGCCGGCGGTGGATTCGGGCGCCGCGCGTACAACGATTCGATGTGCGAAGCGGCGTGGATTTCGAAAACGGTGGGCGCCCCTGTCAAACTGCTGTGGAGTCGCGAGGACGACATCCGCCATGACTACTATCGCTGCGGCGGCTTTCAGTACTTCAAGGCGGCGATCGACCGCGGCGGAAAACTCCTCGCCTGGAAGAACCACTTCGTAGCCTATGGCGAAGGAGACGCTTTCGTTCATGATGGCGGCTTTAACGCGGGTGAGTTTCCCGCCGGCTACGTCGAGAATCTTCTGGTGCAAGCCTCGAAAATGCCGCTGGGTCTAAAGACCGGCGCGCTGCGGGCCCCGGGTTCCAACAGCATTGCATGGGTAATGCAGTCGTTTATCGATGAAGTCGCGCACGCCGCCGGTGCGGATCCCGCGCAGTTCCGCCTCGCCCTGCTCAAGAAGAGCACCGCGGGAACGGCTCCTGTCGATCCGAGAGCGAGGGCTTTGAACCCGGCGCGAATGAGCGGCGTCCTTCAACTCGCGATGGAGAAATCGGGTTGGGGCCAACGGACACTTCGGCCCGGCGCGGCGCTGGGAATCGCGTTTCACTTCAGCCATGGCGGCTACTTTGCCGAGGTCGCCGAAGTGGCCGTTGACGCGAAGAAGCAAGTCACTGTCAACAAGGTCTGGGTCGTGGGAGACATCGGTAGTCATGTCATCAATCCCAGCTCGGCGGAGAATCAAGTCCAAGGCGCGGTCGTAGACGGACTGAGCGAAATGATTCAGGAAATCACGCTCAAGAACGGACACGTCGTGCAATCGAACTATCACGACCACTCGATGCTGAGAATGCCGCAAGCGCCGGCGATCGAAGTGAGCTTTCTAAAAACGAACAATCCCCCCACGGGACTCGGCGAGCCGGCCTTGCCGCCGATCCTTCCAGCCGTCGCCAACGCGATATTTTCGGCCACCGGCGAACGGATTCGAACGTTGCCCATGACCAAGCAGGGCTTTCGTTTCGCCTAGCGCGACGCGACTGCCGAAGTCGCGCCCGGATGGATCGCGCGAAAGCAGGCAAGTTCGTGTCTGGTGGAGAAAATAGCTGAGCAGGCGGAACCCCCTTGCTCTGATACAACCTGATCATCGGCCGGCACGGTTACACGCTATCGATAACTCGCCGACCGCCACTAGTCGGTTGCCGGTTGGAAAAAGATCTCTCGCACCTCGCCCCGCCCGCGAGTGGCCCCGATGCTTTTGCGCGCCCATGCCACAGCTTCGTCCATGTCGGCGCATTCCAATATCCAAAACCCGCCGACGTGTTCCTTGGTCTCCAGATACGGCCCGTCGGTGATGAGGATTCCGCCATCGGCCTGCGCTCGCAGCGACTTCGTGGCCCCAAGGCCGCAAGCGAATTTCCTGACGCCGGCAGCAATCATCTCTTTGTTGAGCGCGTGGATCGCGCGGCCCACCGCTTCGTCCATTTGGGACGGGTCGAAGTCGTCGGGGACGTAACCATTAACTAAAAATTGCGGCATTTGTCTTCTCCTGGATTGGTTTTCCGGCAGGCTCGTTGTCCTGCCTTCACTATAACGTCGAACGACGGGACCGAAATTCGACAAGTCACCCCAAGTTTTTTTGCGTCGTCTCTATTGTTGCCGCTGTTGAACGATAAGCTGGAATTCGGAAACCAAGACTCTATCGACAAGGCATTCTTGCTCGCTGCTCCGCGAGCGTCATCTATCGGCCCGGCTTCGCTTTCGGATCAGCGTCGGCGCCCACGTAGACGCACGCATCCGCCATCTGGCCGAGAGTCAGAGGACTTCCCTGAAAGATGCT
Organism: Terriglobia bacterium; assembly: GCA_021325275.1. GTDB lineage: Bacteria > Acidobacteriota > Terriglobia > JAJPHL01 > JAJPHL01 > JAJPHL01. The sequence continues at coordinate 30,949 of JAJPHL010000018.1, forward strand.
CCTGCATCCGCCGGGGCCGCGGCAGTTAAATATTGTCCTGCCCATGAACTCCTCGGCTTTGAAGTCTCGAAACGGCAAACGCTGCAGCGGCACCAGTACGGGGCGGTCCGGCGTCTTCAGAGCGCGGTCGAACTTTCCATAGTCGGGATCGGGGCCCGCGGTGGCTCCTGGCGGAATGGCTAGATGGCCGCCCAGGGGAATCACCGCCAGAGTTCGACCGGGGTACTCGCGTTCCAGCATCCTCACGATTCCGATATCTTGGCCCATGCCGGAAAGGTAATCCGGCGGCATCGTCCGATAGAAGTGCCCGGCGCCATAAATCACCAAGGCCTTCCCATGCTTCTGAAGCACTTGCTCCTTCAGAACGGAGAAGGCGGCGGTCTCACGGCTACGGCTGTCTCCGGGTCCGGGATCACCGCCAAGGACGCGAATTCGCGCGCCGGCAGGCAGCCTGGAATTGACGTCGCGGACGGCCGCGAGAAACTCCCGTAAACCGGTTGGTTCCAGACTCCGTTGCTGGCTGATGTTGTGGTCTTCCAGACCTGCTCCAACTGGGCACTGGATACATTCTCGCCTCGAATATAACGGTCCAGGGTCGGCTGCTCCGTCGTGCTGCCGAACTCCACGACGACGTAGCGCACTTTCTTGACGAAGTCGGGATGACGAACCACGGCGATTCGCAGATCGGTATCGATTCTCCAGCGGTGCGTCTCGCCTAAGGCGACAATGTCGGCTTGATCGAATACGGAAACCAGGGTCCGGGCAATCCCGTCAATCCCGGCAGACTCGTCGGGCAGGCGCATCTCCAGCCGTTGGCCAAGAAGACTGGTGGCGAAAAGCAGTGGGGCTAGCCAAGTTTTCATTCTGTTCCCTTTGGTTTCGTTTTCCAGTATAGATCCTTGACGGTGAGTGTGCAGAGTTGTCGCCCGCCGGCTCGCCCGCGGTCCCGAAGGAAGGAACGAGGACAGACTAGACGTTCGAATTGCGATTCCGCCGATTTCCGGCGGTAGGTGGATTTATCAACAGCGATCCCTCAACCCCCTTGTCCAGTGAGTCTTTGCGCTTTTCAATGTTGGCGTTCGGTCCTGTGTGTCAGAATGGCGCAGCCTCCCGAAAAACGCAGTCGCACTGTTCCGCCAGTTCAGTTTTCCGTCGGCGTCTTCTCCGCGTGATCGACCACTAAAACGTCGACCATCTCTTTGCCGTCCTCGACCTTCAGACCCAACCCTTGCAAGAGCTTGATCGCCGCGCTGGCCGCGTCCATCTGGTCCTTCTGATTCACGGACGCAACGGAGGCCATATCGAGGCGGACGTCGTAGCGCCCCTTCAGTCCAGTCGAGTCGACGACGGGGCGGCCCAGCATTTTCGAAAACTGCCCGGCTAGGTCAGCTATTGAAATGCGCTGGATCAGTCGTGCATCTTTGTCTCGCGCCATGACCACAGGACCCTCGGTTGTGGATTCCGAAAATTTCGGCCCGCCCTTCGCCAGCGTCAATACATACACGGGCATCTTTCTCTGTTCGACATGCGCCCGAACGCCCATGCGTTCCGAGAGGAGGGTCCGCAACATCAGATAGAGCTGTTGGTCCTTCACGGGTTCAGCGGTCTTCGCAACGATATCCAGTTGAACATCGTTCAGCCAGTCCGGGCCGATGAGTTGATACAACCCCATTCGATACGCCTCCAGAATGCAGCCGCGCAGCGTCAACCCCCGGGTTGTGAGCGAGTTCGGCGTCGTTTGAAGCCGGCGGCCCGGGACATTCACGCTTTCCGGACTGGAGAGCCGTATGGAAGCGGTATCGAACGCTGGCGGCGATACCGGCGCCTGTGCAAAGCAGCGTACGCTGACGAAAACAACAAGCAAGTGAGCAGCTTTTTTCATATTCGATGAAATCCCCCCAGCTCGTTTTATGAATCTTGCGTCTGCGTAATTCGACAGGCCGTCGCGAACATTGCCGCCGACAGCAAAATCATGATCGTCATGCCGAACCAGGGAAGCGGTCCCCCGATGCCCGCCACGCGATCCCAACCTCCGCCGATGTCTGACAAAGGCGCCAGCCCGTAAGGACGAAGGTGCTGCCAAGTGGAATCGACCGCCGCTTGCAACATCAAGACAAGCCAGCAGGTCGCAGGCGCCGTATAATCTCCCCGCATGACAACAGACAGGAAAAACGATAAGGCAAAAATGTAAGTGCCGTAGGCGAACCAGACAACGAAAAAGCGCAGGGCCTCCTCGATCGGATAGGACTGGTGCACAAACGGGGAGAGCAAAGGCGTCAGCAAGCCCGGCAACATTGCTAGGACGGCCAACTCGGCGAGCCCAACCGCAAACCGGGTGCCGACCAACCTGTTGCGGCTGACCGGAAGAGCCAGCGTGAGCACAGCGGTATGGTTTGCGCGTTCCCGCCGCAGACCGCCGAGTCCTAAGAAGATCGCCGGTATTAGGAACGCGAGCTTACCTTGGCCGTAAATCGTATAGCGGACGTAATGGATATACGTTGACGCGCGCGCTCGTCCGGAGAACAAGCCTCCCCCGTCTTCTGGCCGGTAAAACACGATGCTGAGGACGCACCAAGCCGCCATTGCCAACAAAGCGCACAAGAATCTGGCTTGGCTTTCCCGCCACGCTTTATAAGAGAGCATCATTATGCATCCTTTACCGTTTCGAGGAACACTTCGCGCAAGGTCATAGGCGCAACGTCGATGGACACCGCGTTTAGGGCACGAGCCTGTTCAACGATCGCGTCGGCGTTCTTACTCGCATGGATAACCATCTGCCGGCCGGCGAACCGGACCTGCTCGACGCCCAGCATGTGAAACACATAGTCGGGAGGCACTCCCGCAAAGCCCAACGTGATCCGCCGGTGATCCTGGCGGATCTCGTCCATCGAAAGATCGGCCGCCAGTTTGCCATGAGTGATAATGCAAACGCGATCGGCAATGCGTTCGACCTCCGCAATCTGGTGCGAGGAGAAGAACACAGTTGTCTCCTCGGCGGCGGCCGCCCCGAGCGTTCCAAGCAGTTCTTCGGTCGAAACGGGATCGAGTCCTCCACTCGGCTCATCGAGAATCAGAAGCTCCGGACGCCGCGCCAATGCCAGGAGCAGCGCCAATTTCGTGCGCATGCCTTTGGAAAGATTCCTGACCTTCTGCTTCGCCGGCAACTCATATTCGGCCTGGAGGCGGCGCGCCGCCTCCGGCCGCCAGTCGCGGTAAAACGAGGACGTGAAACAGATCAACTCGGCGATGCTCATATAGCCGTACAGCTCTTTATCCTCCCCCACGAACGCGACCCGGCGGCGGATCTCGAGACTCTCTTTGGCATCATCAATCGGGCGCCCGAGCACGGTCCCACTTCCTTCGGAAGGACGAATCATGCCCAACAGCATCTTGATCGTGGAGCTTTTGCCCGCGCCGTTCCGGCCGAGAAACCCGGTAACGCGGTGACGTGTCACCCTAAGATTCAGCCGAGAGACAGCCTCGACGCGGCCATATTGTTTGGTCAGATTCTGCGTCTCGATGGCATATTCGTTGCTCATTCGTCACCCCGCGATCGTGCCTGCGCCGGGTAGAAAAGCTCTGCCTCGAAGAGCCGGCTGATCTCCTCCGCGGTGAAGCGTTCCTGTCGAAGGGTTTCCACCAGGGCGTGAACTCGCTCCTGAGCGGAACGGAGTTTCTCGGATCGCGATTTACCCCCGCTCCTAGCCGCGACAAAGGCGCCGGAGCCGTGTCGTATTTCGAGCAGGCCTTCATGCTCCAGCTCCGCGTAGGCTTTGGCCACGGTGGTATGACTGACGACTATTTCTTCCGACAGCGTGCGGATGCCGGGCAATTGGTCTCCCTGGCGGAGTACGCCCGTATCCACGGCATGCCGAATCTGTTGCATTAACTGCAAGTAGAGAGGCTGGCCCGCTTGCGGATTGAGTCGGAAGAGCATGCTGTGAACTGTACTGGTGTTAGCGTACAGTAGGACTCACCGCAGGGCAAGCGAAATCTCTCAAAGGCGCGAGAGGCAGCGGCCTCCCGCTTGGATTCATTTCACTTGCCTGCGTCCCCTTGTGTCAGAATCGTGACTCATGCCTTTGACCTCTGGCTCGCGCGTCGGACCCTACGAGATCCTGGCCCCGCTCGGCGCGGGCGGAATGGGCGAGGTGTACAAAGCGCGCGACACCAAACTGAATCGTGACGTGGCGATCAAAGTTTTGCCCGCGGCCTTCGCGCAAGACAGCGATCGCATGGCGCGTTTCCAACGCGCAGCGCAAGCGCTGGCGGCGTTGAACCATCCCAACATCGCGCAGATTTACAGAATGGAAGATGCTGCACTGGGAGTCTTGACGAACGTACCCTCACTCGAAGGTATTTTTGCGCAGCTAGCTTTAAAGGAAGATCCGAGTCGAACGACAGCCGAGTTAGCCGAGGTCATGAAGTTATGATTCCTGGGGCCGGCGGCGAAGCAAAGTCACCAACGCGCTCGGCGTTACAAACCTGGCTCGAACGTTTCTTGGGTAAACAGTCTTATCTGTTGGCGCGCCACTTCCTGAACCGGTACATGGAAACAGATGTTGCCGATGCAGATGGCGATAGTTCCCTGACTGCCGCGAACATTCTGGTCATTCTCGGACTGCCCGGCTTGATTTATACAATTGGACTCTTGCCCAAGTATTCCTTCGGCGCGGGCGCCTACGGGTCCGCAGGCTACAACGCAGCATCTCTTCCAGACAAGTTTTTGTTCATCACGTTGACAATGGTCGTCATTGGTCTCTTCACGATTCTCCGCTGGGATACATTGTTCCCGGACCGTTTCGATTTCTTTGCCCTAACCCCGCTACCCATCCCGCCGAGCAGGATATTCTGGACCAAGACATTATCTCTGGGAGTAATGATCTCGATCCTGGCGCTTGACATCAATGTTGCGCCCTCGATTGTTTACCCTTGCATCGTGTTCTGGAAGGGTTCGCTAGCAGACGCGGCGCGAATGGTGGGCGCGCACTTCGTCACGGTCATGGCCGCATCGTTGTATGTTTTTCTGTCTCTGTTGGCGATACACGGGACGTTACTCAGCTTGCTGGGACATCGGTTCTATCGATGGGTCTCGCCGTTTGTGCAGTTCGGGCTGCTTGTTTGGGTAGGGCAGCAGTTCGTGCTCGTCCCAAAACTTAAGGAGCTGCTGCAGCACGACAGAGGCGGAGCGGTGCTCGCGCTGTCGCCCGCATTGTGGTTCATCGGACTCTACCAGACACTTCTCGGCGACACGGACCCGCAGTTCCACGCGCTGGCTCGGCAGGCGGCAAGCAGTCTCGGATATGCAATTGCAGTCGCCTGTGTGGCCTATTCGGTTGGGTATTCGCGGCATCTGCGTAGGACGCTAGAAGACAAACAGGATCACGCAAGAGCTTCATGGAAGCCCATTCGTGGGGCAGGGGCAGCGATAAATCACTTGTTGCTGCGCGAGCCGCAGGAACGAGCGTCTTTTCATTTCATCTGGCAGACGGTGATTCGCAATCCGATGCATCGCCTATTCCTCATGGCGTACGCCGGCGTAGGTGTAGCCGTGGTCGTAGAGTCGCTTGCTGCGCTGATGGCAGGCACTGGCGAAAATGCGCCGCGCGATGTCACCGTCGCGCTCTATTCGCTTCCGCTCTCATTGTCGTTCCTCCTGCTTACTGGATTCCGCCTGATCTTCACGCTTCCAGTGGAAATCGGCGCTAATTGGGTTTTCCGTCTCACCGGGGACCAGCGACCGGATCTGGTGCTTGCGGGAGTGCGGAAGGCGGTTCTTGCGATCATTGTCATTCCGATGCCCATCGCTGTTGCTGCGACTTTCGCGCACCGTTGGGGACTTAGAGCCGCCTTGGAGCAAGCGCTTTATGTCGGCATACTTTCGTGGATCTTAATGGAGGTATTGCTCTGGGGTTTCGCGAGAGTCCCATTCACGTACGTTCGTGGTTCTGGATCAATCAATCTTCCCATCGTTGTGTCCCTATTTCTCGTGGCCTTCATACTCTACGCTCGCGCGCTTGCCTTACTGGAGTATTGGCTGATGCTGGCTCCATGGAGGATGTTGGGATTCCTAGCCGCAGCCGCCATCGTTCTCGCGATCTGGTCGGGATTCAGAAACCGCTATTTGGCCACTAGCGTTCGATTGACGTTTGAAGACCGGCCGGATCCGGTAGTGAGAACGCTAGGAATCGGTTAGGGTCGCTTGAGCTCTGATCGGTTCGCCGGAATGTAGTCGCCGGCGCACTCGCGCTGCTAGGCTGGATGGAGCGCCAAGGAGGGTATTAGTTTTCTCCTCGAAGAGTGCGTTTGTGCGGCATGGCCGTACTGGGGCCAGTCAAGAGCGCCGTGGGGTTGCGGACTTCAATGCAAGAGTTCGCGTCTGCTGGAGTAAAATAATGGGCAGGCCGAACCCCCGATGAAAATGCCACCTCGTTTGATGTGTGTCGTGTTGTTGGGCGTATCGTTGTTCGCATCGGCGCAAGATCAGCCGCCGCAGTCCGCGCCGCCAGGCGCGACGGGCGCAACACAGGCGCAAGGCAGGACCAGCCAGCGCGCCGCCGACATCGGTTACGACGCGCTCGTCGCGCGCCTCGATAATCGCGATCCCGTGGTGCGCCGCGAAGCTTGCAAGAAACTCGGTGAACTCGGCGACCGCCGCGCGACCGAGCCGCTGAGCCGCATGGTGCGCGATCTCGACGAAGAGACGCGCTACCGCGCCGTCGAGGCGCTCGGCGGAATGCTCGACCGCAAGGCGATCCCGGCGTTTTCCGATGCCACGCGCGATCCCTCGCGCCGCGTGAAATTGTCGGCCATCGAAGGAATCGTGACGCTTTACGCCACGCCGCCCTCGAGCTCCAACAGTTTGACCGCGCCGATCACCAACGCATTTCATCACGCCATCGATTTGTTCCGCCAAGCGCCCGACGATTTGATCGTGCCGCCGGGAACGCCCGTCGATCCCGGCGCGATCGCCGCGCTGGGCGCGGCGGTGGGCGATCCCGACGACGAAACCGCGCGCTCGGCCGCGCGCGCCGCGGGAGTTTTACGCGGAACGGGCGCGGTGCCGGCGATGTCGCAAGTTTTATTTCACGCGCCTCCATCGGTGAAGATCGAAATCATGAAGGCGTTTCAGAAAATTCGCGACCCCCGCGCGATCCCCGATGTGGCGCGTTTGCTGAAGTCGAACGACAAAGGCACGCGCGCGCAAGCGTGCTACACGCTCGGACTTCTCGGCGCCAAGGATCAAATTGGTCCGCTGCAAAAGGTTTATCAAGAGGATCGCGACAAAGACGTGCGTCACAGCGCGTTTGAAGCGATTTCCTTGATGCCCGAGCCGCAGCACGCCGAGTGGTTCTTGAAATTCCTCGACGATCCCGACGATCGCATGCGCGAATTCGCCGCCGACGGGTTGGGGCGCGTGCCGAATTCGGCCCTGCCCGCGGGCGCGGTGGAAAAAATCGCCACGCGGCGCGCCGGGGAGAAGCGCGAGCGCGTAAAACTGGCGCTGGCGTTTGCGCTGGCCGCGCATGGAGAAGACGGGATGCTCGCGGAGTTGATGCAGTCGCTCGATTCCACGCTGCATCGCCAGTACGGCATCGCGTATCTCACCGAACTCGGGCGCGACGCCACGCGTTTGCCGAAGTTTTATCCTTACTTGAAATCCGAGAAGACCGATATTCGCCGCTACTTGTGCGAAGTGCTCGCGGCGATCGCCAATCCCGCAGCCCTGGAGTACGTGCGTCCGCTGATCCACGATTCCAAAGACGATGTGATCACCGAAGCGATCCGCACGGTGCAGGTTCTCGAGCGGTATCAAAAATAGACCTCACCGCGGATGAACGCAGAAGAACTCGGACAGGGCACGATTTATCTGCGTTCATCTGCGTTTATCTGCGGTAAGGTTTTCTTCGACCCCACAGCCAATTCGCCACCGCGACCGCCGACACTCCCGCGATGATCGCGATTTCCGTGCGTCCCAAGCGGAAAATCATCGCCACGCAAAAGAGCAATCCGATTCCCGCGAAAATCAGTCCACCTTTCATTCGAAACGCCGGGCGATCCGGTTGGCGGCGGCGTAACACGGGAAGCGCGATGCAAATGGCGCTGTAGATAAACAATCGCCCGACGGCGCTCAGCGACGCGTTCCAGCGAAAATCGTTCACGGCGGCGAGCGCCCACACCAGCGACGAGTAAATCACAATCGCCAACCATGGCGTGCGGAATCGCGGATGCACGGCCGTGAGAAATCTTGGGAAGTCGCCACCGTCGGCCAGAGCAAAAATGAGTCGCGGCGTGTTCAGCACCGACGACGTGATGTTGCCGCCGACGGAAATCAACGCGCCGAGCGCCATGAAGGCGGCCGCGCGCGGGCCGGCGATGATTCCCGCGGCGTCGGCCAGCGGTCGCGGGCTGAGCGACCCGCTGGGCAGGACGGCCTGCGCGACGATTTGATTCAATAGGTAGATGGATGCCGCGGCGGCGAGCGCCGTGAAGAGGGCGAAGGGTACGTCGCGCCGGGAGTTTTTGGTTTCGCCTTGCGCCATGAGCGCGCCTTCGAATCCGCCGAACGCGAAAACCAGCAGCAGGATCGCCTCGTCCCACTTGACGGCCGGCGCCGTGCCGTGGGGAAGTTGCGCGCTGCCTCCGTTGTGCGCGGCCAGGAAAAAAACTCCCACTCCGATGAACAACAGCAGCGGAACCAGTTTGGCCGCCGCGAAGAAATTGCTGAGCTGCGCGCCGCCGCCGACGCCGCGAATGTTGATCGCCGCGATTCCGCCGATGATCAGCGTGAGCACCAGGAGCCTCGCGGCGCCGCCGCCGGCGGGCTTCCAGAATTGCGCCATGTAGAGGAGAAAAACGTTGGCGTTCGCGGCGGACCCGGTGAGTCGCACGAGCCACGCGAGCCAGCCGATCTCGACGCCGGCGAATCTTCCGAAAGCCTCGCGCGCGTAGAGGTAGGGACCGCCCGCTTGATCGAATTGCGACGCCACTTCCGCGGTAGCCGCCATGATGGCGCCGATTCCGGCGGCGGCCACGATGTACGCGACGGGCGCCCACCATCCGAGGAGCGCGGAAATGTCGGTCGGAAGTTTGAACACGCCTGATCCGATGATCAGGTTGAGCACCAGCGTGAAGAGACTCCAGCGGCCGATGGCGCGGACCAGTGGTGTCGATTTCGCAGACAACGGCATCACGACAGGTTGTCACAATTCTGCAGGAATCGGCTATACTTGAAAAGTTAGCAAGCCCGCAACGGAGAGGTGGCCGAGTGGCTGAAGGCGGCGGTTTGCTAAACCGTTGTAGGGGCTAATACCTCTACCGAGGGTTCGAATCCCTCCCTCTCCGCCAGAATTCTAGAGTCTCCTGAGCAGTAATTTTGATTCCAGCGTAACTAACCCTCTTGCTTGGAGCGCTCTCGGGAAGCTATTCTCCCAGTTTTCATCCAAAACTAACCCAAGACTGGACTGTAGGTGCGCTATCGAGATCAATTTGGCGCTCACTCTGTCCGGATCTCAATCACAGCAACCGTATGGGCGTCCAAGTCCACAGCAAGATCCTTCGCGTAAACGAGCGGTCGCGTGACCGGCGCAATGGCATTTGGATTCTCGAGTGATGCGGAGTCCTTTAGCCCGGCACTGATCGTGTACAGCTTCGCTACAGCCTTCGCGGGAACGCCCGATCCCTGTAGTCGCACAAGCAAGGCGTTCTGTTCCGCTCCGTAGTTGACGGCCTTGATTACGATCCGCCGGCCGTCGGCGCTTCGCGTGGCTATGGCATCCACCGTACCGGGCATCCAGTCCTCGGGCTTCGTGGTCGAGATCTCATCGAACAGCACTTTCCGGTCGGGAACATCCCGGAAGGCGCCGCTGGTGGAGGCCAAATACCGTTCCGCATAGTGCTGGCGAAAGAGCCTTTCCACTGGGTAGGCCGAACCAGGGAACCAGGAGACGTGGTCGTGATAGATGAGCGATGTCCATGTAGGATCGTCCGTGGTGTTCCGCATGAGCAGGGCCGGGCAACTCATGGTCAAGCCCGGACTGAGCTCTTCGTAGAGAATCAGACTGCCGGCCGCATGGAGTCCGGCCCGCCAATCGTAGGTGCGTGATAAGTTCCACTCCAAGACGCCGATCTCGATCTTCGGATGCGCCGAAGTCCGAATGTAATCCCGCAGCTTCGAGAGAGAATCGCGGATGCGCCTCAGACCGGTCTCGAAGTGCTCAGGCTCGTACTCGTAGTTGTGAACTCCCAGGACGTCGAAGTTCTTTCCGGCAAGATCGATGACCTTCTGGCTCCAGACCATGTCGTTGGACCGCTTCTGTCCACACGCCACGATTCGTGCGTGGGGAACGATGGCGCGCAACCGGCTGCCGTAAGTGTTCACAATTTCGGAATACCTCTCCGGCGTGAAGCCGTTGTTCATGGGCTCGTTGTCAATCTGGAAACACCGGGCACCGTAGGGCTCGGGATGCCCGTTGGACGCGCGCAGGCGGCCCCATTTCGTGGTCGGCGGATCATTCAGGTAGTGAACCCAGTCTATGGCGTCCTGAACCTGCTCGGAATCTGTTCCGGGCGCCGCCAATACGATAAGCGGCTCGGTGTTCAGCTTCCCGCAAAGAGCCATAAACTCCTCAGTACCGAAACCGTAGTAATCCGAGTAGCCGCCCCAAACCATGTTGGGATGGTATCGGCGCGAGACAAGGGGGCCGATGCCGTCCTTCCACTTGTAGGTGGAAGCAAACGAGCCTCCAGGCCAACGGATAAACGGCGGAGCGAGATCTCGCAAAGCCTGCAGCAGGTCGGGACGGAGCATGCCTTCGCGACGGACATCCGCGCGCATTAGAGAGACGAAGTCGAGCAGTAGCGTTCCACTGCCCGACGCGACGATTTCCACTAGCGCCTGGGTGTCCCGCACGGCACTGGAGAAGGAATAGGGGACTTCCTGCCAGCCGGTGCCGTTGAGCGCAAGGGGAACCGACGCAATCGCGTCGCCCTTGGAGCTTACAACTCGAAGCGTCATCTGCGGCGAGCCTTGCTCGCGTCTGACCCACAGCGAGCCGTCGTACTCCCGCCCCGCATCGACGTAGAGTCGGCCTTGCCGGATCCCAGCACGGCCTCCATCGACGCGGAGTCGCACGCTCTTCTTTCCGTTCTTAAACTCCACGTCCGCGAGCTCGACGCTGCCGCGGTCCGCGAACGATCGCCAGTAGGTTTTGAAATCCTCACCCTCGAATCCGCAGCCTTGAATCTGTTCGGCGAACAGCCCGTCCTCCACAGAATGGTTGATGTGCTCGAGGAAGTGCCCATAGATCCGGCGGTCGATGGGAGCCGTGACGCGGTCCGTATCGACGAGCAGCACGGCGACTCTCGGCGGCCCCACAGCCGGAGCGGCGCTGGAAAAAAATCGACTCGACGCGACTAGACGCCCGCGGCGCCGGCTGCGATCGAACCTATGAGAAAGGCGCGTCTATTCATTCCAGCACGTTCATTCCAGGACGCACTCGACTGTTGCGCCTTGCTTGGGAAGACTGGCGCGTATTGTCTTCGACTTGTCGCCGCTCTTGATTTCGATTTCGTAATCGCCTAGGAAACCGTGGGTTGTGAAAGCACCCGACGCCGCAGTCTTCCCATCCGCATTCGTCCACCATCGCTTGAAGACGAGGTCTTGGTACACTTCACCGTTCGGCTTCAGCGACCAGTCGCGCCGGAACATCGCGCCCCTCGGTTTCCAATGGGCGCCCTCCCAGAAGCCCCACATCAGGAACGCCTTCACGGAAGGCTGGCTGAAAGCGGCGGTCATAAAGTCGCGAGTGTAATCGCGCTGCGTGGCTTCATCGGAAGTATCGATGTCGAATTCGGTGATTTCCAATTCCTTGCCGAACGCCGCAAAACGATCGAACCGTTTCATCAGTTCGTCGATCGGCGTGACGCGCGCGGGGAAATGGGATTGCAGCCCGATTCCGTCGACAGGCGCTCGCTCGTCGATCAGGTACTGAATGGTCGCGGCGTAGTCGTCCTGGTGCGCCTTGTCCTCGCCTTCGAGGATGTTGAAGTCGTTGATGTACAGCTTCGCTGCCGGATCGCCGGCGCGCGCCGCGTTGAACCAATCCACCATGGCGTGGCGGCCGAGAATATCCATGAAATCGTGATTGGTGAACGTTTCGTTGATCACGTCCCAGTCGACGAGCCGTCCACGGAACGCGGCTGTCGTCTCGGCGATGTGGTCGGTAATGACCTTAGCCAGTGCGGCGGGGTCGCCCTTGGCGTCCTGCGCGTCTTTCACGTTTGTGTTGTTCCAAGACGGCCACACCAAGTTGTGACCGCGGACATTCAGCCCGCTCTCTCGCAGCCAGTCCACGGCGGCCAGCGTCGATGGTCGAGATTCCACGCGGGACCACTGCGGCCATTTCATTTCGTTTTCCATCACCGCGAAATTGAATAGCCGAACGATCTCCTGTTTGTATTTCGCCAGATTCTCCGCGCTCAGTCGCTGGCTCGAAAGGGCGGTCGCGTTGACCGCCGTGCCGAAGAGAAACGCGTGTTTGCGCATCCGGACCGCCACCTGCGCTCCCCGAACCGGCCGGCCGGCTTTGTCTTTCACGATGACGGTGAGATCGCCTTTGCGAATCTTCTCGATCCGCGCTTCGGCGGCATTGCGCCAGGCGGCGTTCGGCTCGTCGCCCTGGTATCCGAGCTTGGTGAACGGCAGGTCGGCGACTTTCTTGTCCGTTCCGTAATCGATGAGCTCGATACCGCCGATCTCTACGATCTGCTCTCGCATTCCGAGCGTGAAGAAAACTTCGGCCTCTCCCTTTTCATAAGCCCGCGCCAGTGCGAAGGGGAATTGCACCTTTTTCCATGACGCGCCGGCGATGGCCGCGGCATTCAGCGCCGGGCCGAAGAACCCTCCTCTTCCACGTCCCGGTCCGGGCGCGCCGGTGGCTCCTGCTGCCTGCGGTGGCGGTCCGCCACCGCCTACCAGCGTCGTGCGGAATCCTGCGTCGAGCGTGGCTTCTCGTGCCGCGCCGGATCGCATCCAAAAAGAAATCATCAGGACGTCACCGCTGGCCGTCGCGGCTGCCGTCGGTGCGGAGATCTGCACGTCGGTGGACCGTTGCGGTTTTGGGCTCACTTCAATGCGAAGGGCGCTCGAGAACGGCTGGCCTCTTACAGCCACCGAGGACATCTTTGCAAACTCCCCGGCAGCGCTGCTCAACGTAAATGCGGACGCGGAGTCCGCCGGCAGAAGTGTCGTTGCTCCCGTTTGGGCATGTGCCGCGCAGGTGATGGCAGCGAATCCGGCGCTCAGGATGGCAGTTCGTAATCGATTCATGAGATGGGTGTGAAACGGAGTTCATCCGCCGCGAGAAATTCGCCTTCTCTCGGACCGGAGAACTCGATATATGCGATGCGCGCGGCGTTTACTGTCAGCGCAAAGATGGGCACGGGATCACTTGGCGCTTTCCGCGCGGGAGCGGATGCGAGACTGGCGCGGTCCACTAACTTGCCGTCTTGGTCGAATGCCTCAAGCACAGCCGGCACTCCGGTCGAACCCCACAGGGAGACTGTGACGGAACGAACGGGCGTGGGAAACGTTGCTCGCACGGGAATCGGCTCGGTGGCCATCGCGCAGAGAATGCCTTTCCGTCCCGTTGAAAGATGCGTGAAAAACATCAACAGGCCCTTGGCCTTGGATTGCCGCGGCTCATGCGCGAGGCGGAATGTGACTCCTTTTTCCACCCACTCCGGAAAGCGATTTGCCTTGTCACCCTCGGAAAATGCAACGCCCTTCGCAAAATCGACCACCACCTGTTCCGCAGCCGCCGCGCCTGTCGTCATTGCAAAAAACGCCACGAAGGCGGCCAATTTGGTGATCGTGCGCCGGCTCATGATTTCGTTATTTCCAAACCGGACATCGTGCCGGTAGACGAAGCGAATCTGTCTGTTTCGATTCCCACACGTTGCAGCATGGAAACGAAAAGATTCGGCAGCGGGTAGTTCTGCGCGCGGTCGAAGGCCAAGTGTCCGGCGTGGTGGAAACCGCCGCCGGCGAAAATCGTTGGCATATTGGTGGTGGAGTGCGCATTGGCGTCGCCGAGATTTGAGCCGTAAAGGATCATCGTTCGGTCCAACAAGGTGTCGCCATTTTCCTGCACGCTCTTTAGGCCCTTGAACAGATCCGCCAACAAGCGCATGTGCCACGTGTCGATGATGCGAAGCTGCGCCAGCTTCGCCTCCGATTTTCCGTGATGCGAAAGATTGTGGTAGCCGTCGCTGAGCGTCGCGCCGGCAATCTCGACGACGGGCGTGCTGACGCTGTCGAGCATGAGCGTCACGGCGCGCGTGGAATCCGTCTCAAAGGCCAGCCGCACCAGGCTATACATCGCGGCGACCTTCGCCATGTACTGCGCGGGATTCGCCGGGTCCACCGGCTCGGGCTGGTTCACCACCGGTTTCGGTTTGCGCTCCCAGCCCTTGGATGCTTGCAGGCGTCCTTCCAAATCGCGCACGCTGGTGAAGTATTGGTCGAGCCTGGCGCGATCGCTGCTTCCAACGCTACGCTCCAAGTCCCGTACTTGGTCGGATACCGCGTCGAGAATCGAACATCCCGTATCGAGATCGGCGATTTTTGCTTCCACTTCCATGGGACTGCCTTGGATAAACATCTGACGAAAGACCGCGGCCGCGCTTTGCTCGGGCGGAATCGCCACGCCGTTGCCTGTCCACGACAGCGAACGCGCGCCGGTGTTTACGGCAAGGGTGAGCGAAGGGAAACGCGTCTGATTGCCGATGCGCTCGGCGATGTATTGATCGAGAGAAATAGTATTTCGGAAAGAACCGCTGGCCGGATGCGGCGCTGCCGTCAAGAAGCTGACATCGGATGGATGACCGCCATCCACGTTGGGATGCGAGACCCCCGACAACACGGTGAAGTCCTTCCGATAATCCTGAAGAACCTTCAGGTAGTTCGATGGCGTGTAATCGCGTCCGGCATCGGCCGGGAAAAACTCGCCCGGAAGCAGACCAAGATTATTGCAGATGCCGAACATGCGGCGCGGCACGGCCGCGGCCTGCGCCTGCGCCGCGGACGGCGCCATCGCGTTGAGCATCGGCAGCGAAAGGCCTACGCCAATTCCGCGAAGCAGCGCGCGCCGCGAAATGTAGGTTCGGGTCGGTCCGTTGGATTTCAAGATACGCCTCGTTTCAGGTTCATCATCTGCATTGGAAAAGCTCGCTCTCTACGATTCCATGCACCATGTCACGGACGCCGTACTCGGAACGTTTCGTCTTTTGGAGGATTTCCTCCACATTGCGGCGGTCGCTAAAACCGATGGGCGCTCCGGTCGCGTAAGTGATCAACTGACTTGCGAGGTTCCGCGCCACCGTTTCCGTATCATGATCGAGCAGTTGTTGCTTGAACTCGCGGATGTCCTTGAATGTCCGGCCGTCCAAGAATGTCCCAGCGGTATCGACAGGAAGTCCATAACGGAAAGCGAAAGGTTGACCCGAAAGACCGATGCCCGGCTCGGGCTTCGAGCCTTCGGCAAATGCACGATAACGGTCGCGCCACCCACCCATGACGTCAAAGCTCTCAAGCGCAAAACCTGGCGGATCGATCTTCCGGTGGCACGACGCACAAGTGGGGTCCGCCCGATGCTTGTCTAGTTGCTGCCGGATCGTGACCGCCCCACGGATGTCCGGCTCGATCGCCGGAACTCCCGGCGGCGGAGCGGTGCGGAAGCCCAGAATGCGTTCCATGATCCAAACTCCGCGAAGGACCGGCGAGGTCGTTGTGCCGTTGGCCGTGACTTTCAGTATGCTGGCCTCCGTTAGCAGTCCTCCGCGGACCGAGTCTTTCGAGAGCGTCACCTTCCGCATCTTCGCTCCCGTTACTCCCGAAACGCCGTAGTGCCTTGCCAGACGTTCGTTCAGAAAAGTGAAATCGGAATCGATGATGTTACGGGCTGGAAGATTCCGGTCGAACAATTCCCTTACGAACAATCGCGTCTCCTCAACGGCAGCGAGTTTCAGCGGATCGTCAAGTTCGTAGTCGTTGTAGAGTGTCGTCGACGGAGAAGTATCGTCGATCTTCCGCAGATCGAGCCAGTAGTCGGTGAAAGCGTCGATAAACCGGCGCGACTTCGGATCGTTGAGCAGCCGGTCGGTCTGGGCCTTCAAAACATCGGGATTGTGCAATTGGCCCGCGGCGGCGAGCGAGCGCAGTTCGGAATCGGGTTCCGAATTCCACAGGAAAAGCGCCAGCCGCGTTGCGAGCGAGTAATCATCGAGCCTGCCGGGCGCTTCTTGCACATAGAGCCAGCCAGGCGAAGTGAGGACGGCGGTATAGGTGGAAAGCAGAGATTTCGTGAAGCCGTGTCCGAGCGTAAACTCTTTTTGAAAGAGATCCAGAAATCGCTTCACATGCGCTTCTTCTACCGGACGTCGATAAGCGCGCGCGACGAAGGCGCGCAATAGACGCTCCGCGTCCTCTTGCGGATGCTCGCTGACCACTTCCACAGGGACATCCTGCATGCGTGGACCGAATCGTCCGCGCCCGGGACCGGCGGGTGTCGCGCTCGGTGGGGCCGGTAACTGGACCGCGACGCCGCCCGTCGCGCCATTTTCGAGGCGGCGCAACGGAAGGTCGCCGAACAGAAGCCGGTAACCTGAGTCACTTTCCGAATTCAACATGTTTGGATCGGCAAGAGGTCCTTCGACTTCGATCCACTGGAACGCGACGCCGGGCATTCCGTCAGGACCGGCCAGCGGATTGATGTACTGCTCTTCGCTGCCATTCACCCGCGTGCGGAATAGGCGCATGGCATCGGTCTGGATTACCTCCGATGGTTTGAGTAGAACTTCCACTTCGTTCACGGTGGGCTCGGGCGTGAAATCGAATTCAGCAACAGGACGGGATTGCCCGGAGCTCTGCGCGTAAACTCCAATGGGCTCGTTGCGCTGTCCCGGCCAGACTTCGTCGCTGTTGGGACGATGGTATGTCGGCGCGTAGAGGTAGGGCGCCTTCTCGGCGCCGAAGCCTTCATAATTCCAGTGGTCAACGCCCCCGCCGCTGACCTGGATCGAATATCCCTTCACGCGAATCTTGTACCGGCCCGCGGCAGGGACACGAAAGCTGGTCCAACTGAAACCACCCGCGTCCGAGAAGATGCTCGATACGCGGCCCACTGCCTCGCGCTCTTTCGTTTCCGGACTGGATAGCGGACTGCGGCCGGCGCGGACATCCGGCTGCGCGTGCGAATCGAGCACGGGAAAGTTGAGACGATCGGTCCGGGTATTTCCTTCGCGCGGCTTGAAGTTGCGAAGCGTCGGTTCGTCGCGCGCATAGATGCGAGTGATGGTCGTCGGAGGCCGGACGAGTTTTGCGGCCAGCACTTCGCGCATGGCGTAATCGGCTGAGCTCAAGTAGCGCGAAAGTTGCACATGCGAAACATCCAAGGCCGATCCGATCTTGTTGAAGCGATAGGACTCGCCATCCTGCGGAAGCTTGTCCTTGAGGGATACCCACGGAACATGCAGAAGGTCGCGGATGGAATTCTCGTATTCGTACGCGTTCAAACGGCGCAGGCCGGCGCGTCCGCGTTCGCCTGCGGCCTTTTTCTCCCATGACGTGAGCGCGGCATCCAGACCGTTGACGAATTGCGTAAGCGACGCGGCGGCGGGCCGTGGCATCCCCGCAGGCGGCATTTCACCGGCGGCCACACGATCATGGACCTTCACCCAAATCGCGAAGTTCTCCGGATCGGATGGTTCGAAGCTCAGCTTTGTAAGATCAAGGCGACCAGGACCGGTCGGCGAGTTATGGCAGACCGCGCAGTTCTGACGCACAAAGGTATCGGCGCCGGTGAAGGGTGGAACGGGCGTCGTGTCGGCCGAGAAGCAGGCGCCTGTTAGCAGAACCACGGACGCGATCGCGAGCCACATCGTGCGGACTATGCGTATTTTTCGAGAATCCGCCACGGAGTGATTGTATTGCGTTTGGGTGGCTTCATATCGAGCTCTTTTTTACAGGACCCGTCGATTCGCGGATGACGAGTTCCGGGTCAATGACGCGACCTGATCCAGATTCGTTTTCTTTGTCATAAAGGTCAGCCCGAGTGTCAGAGATTAGCGGCAATCCTTTCCGGAGCACAGACGTTTGGCGAAGAAAGGAATGACGTAGTTCTGAAAGCGGTCCGCTACGGCGCTGGTATGGGTACCAGAGTAAATCTCAAATGTATTCGCGACTCCGCTGTTATCGAGAATTTCATGCAGCTTGCCGGCATCCACGCGCAGACCGTCCTGATCGCCGACGTCGATGGCGATACCGTTGTACATCTTCAGATTGCCGATGTATTGATCCACAAAGGCCAGCGGTGCATTGGCGGCCCAGCGCGCGAGCACATCCGGCTGCGGTTGCCCGTCCTTCATGGGCCAATCGAAAAATAGCGGCGGCTTTTTCGGATTCGGCGACCAGGCGGCGGCGACCGCGAGTGTCGTGATGATGCCGGGAATCTTGCTGGCCTCCGCCGGCGATTTTGCGGCGGCAAGCGCCTCCTCGGCGGCGGGATTCGCGCGTCCTGCTCCACGCGCCGACATACAACAGGGACTCATGATGTACAAGCTTCCGAAAACATCCGGATGCTTCATGCCAATGCGGCTCGCGCCATATCCGCCCATGGAGTGTCCAACAAGTCCACGGCTCGATCGCTTCGGGATCGTGCGGTAGTGTGAATCCATGTACTCCACCACGTCGCGCGCGACATAGTTTTCGAAGTCGCCGGTGGTGATGGAACTGGAGTACATCGAACCGTTGTAGATTGTCTTCGAATCGGGGAGCACGACGATCATTTCTTGCGCGCCCTGCGCGAAGGCTCCTTCGATGGTCTGCGGCACGTGGATTTCTTCCTTCCACTGCGCGGCGCCGATGAAAAATCCGTGCAGCGCGTAGACAACCGGATAGCGCCGCGTCGGTTCCTTGGCGTAACTCGGCGGTAAGAATACAAATGCCTCGCGGTCGACTTCGTCGCCTTCGAGGTTGCCTTCGAGTGCCTTGCCATGAATCTTGATTTGCTCGACCGTGGCGGGCTTCGCTCCGGGCACAACGGGAGGAACGTTCGTTTTCACTTGTCCGTGAACGAAAAACGCGAGCGCGAATGACATCGGAATCAGGCGGAACGATCTATTCATCTCATCTCCTCAGCGTGATAACTGGGTTGTCTAATCGCGAAATAACAAGGGCGCATATTTTGAAAGGTAGGTCTGCCAGTTCGGCCAACTGTGTCCGCCGCCGGAAGGATTGAAGACGTGTTTCACTTTCTTCTGCGTGAGCAAGTCATCCATTCCCTTGACGCCGTTGAATGCGAAGTCATCGGTGCCGCAACCGAGCCAAAGTACCTTCAACTTCTGATTCAAAACTGCGGAGTCGGCCTTCTCCCACTCCGCGCGGTTTCCGCCGCCGCTGAACGCGGCGACATAAGCGAACTGATCTAGGTTGTGCAATCCAATCGAAAGCGACTGTGCCGCGCCCATCGACAATCCCGCGATCGCGCGATGATTGCGATCCGTGAGGGCACGATATTTGCTTTCGACCATCGGCTTCACCGATGTCAGCAGCTCCTTTTCGATTGCTGCGGCATCACCAGCGCCAGTGGCAGGGGCCGGCGAGGCTGTTTTGATTTCGCGCGGTACATGACCGTAGGGCATCACCACGATCGCGGGCTTGATCTTGCCGTCGGCGAGCAGGTTGTCCATGATGACGTTGGCGCGCCCCGTCCATGTCCAGGACGCTTCGATCTGCCCATTGCCGTGCAGTAAATACAGCACGGGATATTTCTGCTTCCCGCTCTCGTATCCGGGAGGTGTATAGACATAGACCATTCGCTCAGCATTCAAGTTGGGAGAATCGTAGAACTCCACGTGGATCGTTCCGTGCGGGACGCGGCGCTCTTCGACGGCCGCCTTCTCCTCGCCGGGCACAATGAAGAGGCTTGTCGGTCCCCAGCGCCGCATCTCCAGGTTTGGATTTGACGGATCGGGCATGCGCAAGCCGCCGTCGATGGCATATCCATAAGTGTAGAAGCCGGGCGGAAGCGGTCCCACGGTTAGGCTCCAGATACCCTTTTCGTCGCGCTTCAGCGGCATCGGGTTCTTGATCACTTCAAGAATTCCCGGCGATCCCATTAAGATGACTTCACTTGCCTTCGGCGCGAAGAGCCGGAAGGTCACGGTGTGGTCGGCGTGAATCTCGGGCGAGACGGGAATGTTGTTGGTGTCCTCGTAAAACGGTGTGGGTCCGCGTTGCGCGAGGCAAGCGGAAGTGACCATCAAAGAGACAACAGCGAGTTGTAGAACGCGCATCGGAAATCTCCTTGTTCGAAAGGACATCGTTCGAAAGGACATCGTTCGAAAGGACATCACTGCTCCGGCTTCACTACCGAGGGCTTGAACTCACCGCCCTTGACGATCAGATCGAGAATCTCTCGCGTTCTTGCGGGACAAGCGCGTCCTTTTTGCGGCGTCAGGTTGTCGTGTTCCGATTCGATCATCGGCAGTGTTTCTTTTGCGCCGGGAATTTGATTGAGCGCCGTCCAAATTCCCGCGGGCGGCGAGATGGTGTCAATGAAGCCCATCCCGGCCATCACCGGCGCCTTGATCCGCGAGGCGAAGTTGACCGTATCGAAATACAACGCTGTGTTCATGACGTCGGCGTCGGTCGAGGTCCAATTCGGATAGCCGGCCTTGCGTCCATGAAGATCGCCATTGGTATCCGCACCCGCCGGGACGCAAACCAGCACGGCGGTGATCTTCTCCGGCCGCAGCCCGGCGAGCATCAGACTCTGCTGTCCGCCCATGCTGCCGCCGGTGAGGACAATCGTCTTGCCATCCCAATCAGGACGCGTCAGCAAATAGTCGAGGACGCGAGAATCGCGAAGATACATGTTCAAGAAGTACGACTTCTCGCGATCGTTGTTGCCGATTGTTTGGTAATTGCGCGGGATGCCTCCTGAAGCGTCGCTCGGCAGCTTGTCATGCGAATCGACATTGAGCACCAGCCATCCTTGCGAGGCGCGCATCGCATTGCCGCGCGCGTTCAGCGCGTAGACGCCCGCGTATTGTAGTTGGATCACCGCCGGGAACTTGCCTTCCTTGTTGGGATGCGCCACGTATCCGTGCGCTTTCGATCCCAGCGCGTCCAAGGCGAAGACGCTTAACTCAACGTCGGGCACGTCGGTTTCCACCGGCGTCAACTCGGCGTGAATCGGAATCTTTGCTTGCTCGGCGAGTTTCGATTCCCAGAAAGTGTCGAAGTCCGCGGGACGCGGCGTAGAAAGTCCGATCATTGTGGGCGCGACGGCAGCTCCGACCGCGTAGAGTCCGTTATTTCGTCCCGTGTTGCCGCCGACGTATCCCGCTTCGGCGTTCGTTTCCGGCTTCGGACTGTCGGCTGCGTTCGCGCCCGCTAGCGAATCGAGTTTCGCATAGGGCTCGATCGCGACGTAGATCATCCCTGGCTGATCGCTCTTGATTTCGATCTTGTCGTTCCCTGAAGAAAGATCAAGTTTGCCTTCCTTGAGCGCGACAGCATTATTGCGGCGGATGGTCCATTTGTACGCATACGTTGGCGGCACAGGTCCGGGCGTGACGATCCAACCCACGGTTTCCCCGACGTCATAGATCCCGCTCGCATGATATGGCTCGAACGTGAGTTGCTGAACGATCGGCGTCTGCGGCGGTTGCGGAAAACACCAAGGCGCGAACGCGACAATCGCGAGCAGGACCGCGCGGCCGCTGCCGGGACGCCTCCGGAGGATTCTGCGATCGTCGCGCGGCATTATGTTGCGCTCGTCGCGCATCATGGATGAACCTCGCTAAGGCTGACGGTGATTCCCTTGATCGGCTTGTCGTTCGCATCGAGGAAGCGCGCGCAAAAGTCGGTTGCGCCGCCGCCATTGACGATCGCGGCGCGCACAATATTCGGACCCTTCTTGAGTGTAAGCCGCTTTGAGACGCCATCGTCGATCACGGTCTGGCGGTCGCCGTAAATGCCAATCACTTCCTGGCCGTTCACCCACCACACCGATGCGGCGTTCGAACCAATCGCCAGCCGGACGTTGCGCATCTCCTGCGGCGCGTTGACCAAGGCGACCGCCCAGAACAAAACGTCGCTGGTCTTTTTTCCGTAAGAACGCGCGAAGTGATACAGATTCACGTTGTAGAGCTTCGTGTCCACGGCGTGCCAAGTGAGTTCCGTATCGCCGTTCTTCACTTTGTCGCCGTCATGGGGAATGATCGTGAACTGGCCGGGGAAGTACTCCTTCTTGACGGCGGATTGAACGGCGTTGTCGGTGAGTCCGATCGTGCCGATCGGTTCAAGCAACAACCAACGCTGTAAAAAACCATCGGCGTCGGGCGCTTTTTCCGCCGACGCCGGATGTGTCAGCGTCGCCGCGGGTACAGCGGCCGTCGGAACGGACTGAGTGGAAGCGACGGGCATCGCCAGAAGCACGGCGATCATGCATGGCGCAATCGAACGCAAGGCCGGTTGAATGCAGCGATTCGCGGAAGGTCGTTTGATCATGGGCATTAGGGAATCTTCAACAGCCAGCACTGTTTTTCGCTCTTGGGATCAAATTTTGCGAGCGTGGCAAAACTGCTGCCGACGGCCGAAAGGGCCAATTGTTCCCTGGAATTTGGAATCGACTTCGGCATGATGCGCCAACTTGCGTCACCGAGCTGATCGAGCCGCCAGAGTTGTTCCGGCGCTCCCGTGAATGCGGGCAGAGCCACGAGTTCCGCTTCGGGCGTTGCGGCAAGCGCGCGATCCGTGCCGGCGATCGTGATCTTGAAGTACGGCGATCCAGGATATCCGCCGGCATTCAATACGGGCGTGATCGTCCATTTTTGCTGCGCCTGCAACATGTAGTTGCCCATGCGAACGTCGATATTGCCGCTGGGCCATTTCGTTGAAACCTGCGCCACATCCTGCGCGGGAATGGGAGAGCCGGTTCCGGCGAAGATGCCGCCGCCCGTCCCGCTTCCAGACCCACCTGGAGCAGGCGGCGCGCCCGCGCCGGGAGTTCCACCAGGCGGCGGACCTCGACGCACAGGCCGCCCGCCGACCGGGAAGCCTTCCACGGCCAATTCCAGCGACGTGCCGGTTCGCAGGGACTCAATTTCGTATGTACCTTCCTTTGCGTTCTCACCGGGAAGGGGCCACCCGTCTTTCCACTGCAACGGCCGGATATCGAGGACACTCGCGCCCCCGCGATCCAAGTCGGCTTCGTAATGCAGCGAGAACTTCTGGACGCCGTCACCAAGATCGAGCAAACCGAAATGTCCGGGACCGATCGCGCGTCCCGCGGACCCCACGAAGAGCTTGCCGCCGCCCTGGATCATGTAAATGCCCATGTTGTCGAGGAACGGTCCGATGACTTGCTTGGCGCGTCCTACACGAATGTTGTATCCCGAGTCGGCGCCGCGGCAGCAACTGCCGTGCGTCACCAGCAGGTAATACCAGCCGTCGTGATAGATCATGTCCGACGCTTCGCTGTTGATCGCGATATTGCGAGGCGTGTCTTTCGGATTGAGCCGCCGGCCGGTTTTTGGATCCAGCTCAACAAGTCGGATGTATCCGAAGTACGATCCATAGGTCAGCCAAAGACGCTTCGTTGTTGGATCCAGCAGCACGCCGGGATCGATGGCGTTTGCATCTTCCACGCCGTCCGATGACGCGACCACGCCGCCTTCTTCCCACTTGTAGTCCGGCGAATCCGGATCGAGCGTCTTGTTCGTCAGCAGGCTAACGTCGGCTTTCGTGGGTCCACTGTTGGCGGCGATGTAGAGAAAGTAGCGGTCGCCGAGATGGATCACATCAGGCGCAAGACCGCGGCGAGGCAGCGCGGTGCCGCGTCGCCACGTCCATCCGTCGTCGGAGACCAGCGACGATCCGCCGGTGCCGTAGGTGTAGTATTTGCCGTTGCACTGAATGATCGTCGATGGATCGTGAATGCCGACCGTGCCATCGAGCGCAAATAACGACGTGACAAGAATGACGGCAGCGAAAACACGAACCGACTTCATGCTGACACACCCCATATCTTCCAAACTACCACTCGTTACTTGAAGAGTCTCGGAGCAAAATCGTTGAGACAGCGGCGCCACGTGAGCCATTCATGCGCCGTTCCCGGTGATTCAAAGTAGACGTTGTGAATTCCGGCTGCCGTCAACGCATCGCTGAAATTTTTTGTTCCGGGGCCTTCCACCGAACCGATGCCCAGGAATACCAGCTTCATCTTCTTATTGAACGCATCGGCGTCGGCAAATACGCCGTTGCTTGAAGTCTTGGGATCGAAGCCGCCGCGACCGCCGCTGCTCCCGCTGAAGCCGCCGAGATAGGCGAATTTATCCATGTTCGCCAGGACGGTCGTGAAAGACTGCATGCCGCCCATGGAGAGTCCAGCCATGGCGCGATTCTCACGGCCCGGCAGGACGCGATATGTCTTCTCCACCATCGGAATCAAATCGGCCAGCATCATTTCAGTGAAAGTCGCGCCGAAGTTGGGTCCAAACCCGCCGCGTCCGGCGTTGGCCGGGGCCGCGCCGCCGCGAGCCGATCCTGCAGAAGGAGGCGCGCCAATCGGCGGCGGAACATCGGCCAGTGATTTGCGCGCGATAATGCTGCGTGCCGAATACAGCGAGGCGTCTTCGCCCGGCTTGGCCGTATTCAGGTTGTCCATCACGACAATCATCGGTTTCGCCTTCTTCTCGGCGATCAGATTGTCGAGAATCAAATCCATGCGACCTTGCGTGTGCCAGCCCTGTTCGTTCTCGCCCCATCCGTGCAGAAGATAGAGAACCGGATAGCGTCCGCGCGAGTTGGTTTCGTAGTCGGGCGGGGTATAGACATAGGAGCGCCGCCACTTGCCCGTAACACTCGAGAAATACCAGCGCTGGCTGACTTGCCCGTGGGGAACATCCTTAAAGGAGTAGTAAGCTGCATCGGCTTCGGGTTCGGGGATCTCAATCCCGCTGTTGTCCCACCCTGATCCGAAAAAAGTGCGCGTGGCCGGATCGGCCAGCACCATACCGTCTACCACGATCGTGTAGTAGTGAAATCCGACGACTTGCGGCGGAATGGTCGCCGTCCACAGGCCATCGGCGCCCTTGGTCATGTCGTGCCGCCCGCCGAGACTCACCTGGACCTTCTGCGCGTCCGGCGCCGATACCCGGAACGACACACGACGGTCCGGGTAGACGCAAGGATACGGCGCTCCCGGAATATTCAGGGAGGATGGTTTGCATTCATCTCCCTGTGCCCAACAAAATCCGCAGCACAGCAGCGCCAACGCTGCAATCTTCATGACGCCTCCGTGGAATGAATCAGAATGAGTACTTCAACCCCAATTGGATCTGTCGCATGGCGGTCTGTGTGGCCGTCACAACGCCGAAGTTTACGTGCGACGCGGTGGCCGGCTGTCCGGGCTGCGCTCCTCCTGAAAGAATGTTGAGATTCGGCATCTGCCAATTCGGATGATTCGGCAGATTAAACGCCTCGAAACGGAACTCGACGGTGTGGCTGTCTTTGTACGGCATTCGGAACTGCTTGTGCACTTCCATATTGACGCCGATAATGCCGGGGCCAACGACGGCGTTGCGTCCGACGTTACCAAACTGTCCCGGCGGCGCTTCCGTGAAGGCCGCGAGATTCCAGTAGCGCGAGGGTGTTGGATTGTCGAGGTACGGGCTCGCGCCGGTGGCATTCGGACGATCGTAGCCGCCCGCCCCGGTCGATGCATTGTCCACACCACCGATGGTCAACGTTCCCGGCATTCCGCTTTGCAGCGTCACAACTCCACCGACTTGCCATCCGCCGAAAACATTATTCGCAACCGGATTGTTGATCGGCAGCAATTTGCCGCTTCCTACGGGCAACTCGTAGAGCACCGACGTCGCCACGCGATGTCGCGTATCGAACGATGAAAGCCCGCGCTCGCACGCCAGACAGTAGCTATTCTGCGGATAAAGTGTGTCGAATCCCTGATTCCGGATTCCACTCGTCGTATCGATCGACTTGGCCCATGTGTATGACGCGATCACGCTCAAACCCTGACGGAAGCGGCGCGTCGCTTTCAAGCTGAGCGCGTTGTAGCTGCCGTTCCCTCCGTCATGCACGTACTGAATGTTACTGAAGCCCGCCCACGGCAGCCGGGAGGCGACATTGCCGACCGTGCCCGGAATCGCCTGGTTGACATCTTGGAATCCTTGCAGGTGGCGACTGGCTCCGCCGAGATATCCCGCTTCGAGGGCCCAGTCGGAACCCAGTTGACGCTGCACGTTCACCAAATATTGCATCGCATACGATGTCCGATGATCCGGGTCCATCGCATACGCGAACGGCGACGGGACGTTTGCCGTAGTGCCGCTGCCGCCGGGAATCGCATTGCTGTAGAACAGGTTCGGCGTGCCCGTGTTGGATGTGAGCGTAACGCGCCCGGCGATGTTGCGCGCCAGATCGAAGTACGCATTGCCGATCTCCTGGTTGTAGAAGACTCCCCAGCCGAGGCGCACGACGGTCTTTGAGTCCGGTGCATAGGCGACGCCGATACGCGGCGCGAAATCACGGTACGAAGTATTCATCAACTGATCAGGCAGCGCGCCGCCATTGCACGTGGCCGAAACGGTGGTCCAACGAATGTTGATCGCCGGAGGTCCTGCGTAGGGGTCTGTGCAGTTGCCTTGCCGCAGCATCACCGGAGTATTGGGAGCATTCGCCGCGGCGTAGATGTGCGGAACCGAGACGGTGAATAAATTGTTGGCCGTGTCGGTCCACGGCGGAGTCAGTTCGTAGCGAAGTCCCAGGCTGAGGGTGAGTTTCGGCGTGACCTTCCAGGTATCGTCGACGAAGGCAGCTTCGGCGTTGCGTTGGAACTGTGCGTTTGCCAGGGCCACCGCCACGGTCGATTGATAGATGTCGCCGAGCAGGAATTCGGCAAAGGCGTCACCGCCGGTCTTGGTAGCGCTCTGCGTGGCATTTGGCTGGAACGCGAATTGTCCGCGCGAGAATTGGTTGCCGATCTGATTGAAGTTTTGACGGCTGTATTCAAAGCCGAAGCGTACGGCGTGCTTACCGCGAACCCACGAAACGTTATCCACCAGTTGCAGCGTGTTGTCGTCGATGAAGTAGGGACCGTCCTGAGTGTCGCCGATGGCCGTGAAGCCATCGCCGGCGAAGGAAGCAAACGGCACTCCCCAAGAAACCGGAGCGCCCGGTTGGAGATTCGGGATGCCCAGCGTGCTGACGCTGTCCACATCAAAGGCTGAGTAGGTACCGGTGGAATTACTCAATCGCGTGTAGCCGAAGCGCGCTTCGTTCAGCAGCGAAGGCGTCAGCGCGCGGGTGTTGCTGCCCAGATATTGCTCGTAGTTGGTGATGATCTTGCCGCCGGTGATGCTGATGCCAGTGTTGGACTGATTCTCGTCACCCCAGCTGTAACGCCCGGTCCAACTCGACTTGGGCGATTCGATGAAGTCCATGCGCAACGTGAAGGCGTCGCGATTGTTCGGGAAGGAGTTGACCTGCGTGTAATTGCTGGAGAGTCCCGGAAGATTCGACGACGTGTAATAGTTCAGGAACTTCTTGGAGATCGGATCGATCCGTCCCGCCGGGATGAGGTTGCCTGAAAACGGAAGCTTGGTGTTGGGGTCGTAGATCGTGGTGCCCAAGGCGCTGAAGTCGCCGTTGAACATGGCGGCCGTAGGAACCGAGTATGTGCTGAGAGAGTTCTGGCGCTGCACCTTCCATTCGTCGTTCGCCATGAAGAAGAGTTTGTTGCGCCCATCGACGATTTTCGGAATCCGGACCGGCCCGTCGAGCTCAAACCCATAGTCGTTCCATTTGAACGGCGAACTAGCCGGATGCACGGATGTAAAAGAGTACGGTACGGCGTCGAGCTTGTTGTTGCGGATGAACTCGAACATCGTCCCGTGATAGGCGTTGCCGCCGGACTTTGTCACCACGTTGATCTGCGTGGACTGATGTCCGAACTCGGCCGGGTAGATACCGGATTGAACCTTGAACTCCTGGATCGCGTCGATGGAAGGCAGCACGACGTAGGTCGAGAAGTCGGGGTCGGTATTGGATACTCCGTCGAGAGTGAAATAGTCGAACATGATCCGGTTTCCGCCGGTCGAGATCGACTGCGACGCGCGATCTCCGCCTTGCCGGCTGCCGGCCTGTCCGGAGCTGGCTGATGCGGTATTGGTATTGGCCGCCAGGGCGACGAGTCCCAGATAGTTGCGTCCGTTGAGCGGCAGTTCGGTTACGCCCTTGTTGTCGATGACCGTACCGAGCGTGGAGTTTTCTGCTTGCAGCAATTGGGCGGATGCGGAGACCTCGATCGCCTCGCTGACTTGTCCCACCTGCAGCGTGAAATCCACGCGCACCGTCTGCTGAACTTGGACTTGAATGCCGGAGCTGGCCGACTTGAAGGATGCTCGCTCCACTTTCACCGTATACTGCCCCGGGGCCACCGCGGGAAAGGTGTAGTCGCCCGATTCAGTGGACATTGTCTCCCGAACGGCGCTTGTGGCAACATTGGTCAATGTGATTCTTGCGCCGGGAACGGCGGCTTCGCTGGCATCGGCAATATGCCCGGTAACTTCTCCGAATGTTTGTGCCAAGGCCGCGGTCGCAAGTCCGACGGTTACCACTACAAGCAACAAAACACGCCTCAGTTGACGTCGCATCGTCATCTCCTTTGTGTTCGCAGATCCTGGCGTTGATGGAACCAGACCCCATCAGAATCCCCAAGCTCCTGTGGGCAGAACTTTCGACCAGAACAGGCGTTCCAGTGCTTGTACGCTAGAACACTTCTATTGACGACGACTACGTTTGGTACGGTGAAGTCTCCCGCGGTTAACGGTTAGGTGCGAATTAACCTGTCCGTAAACCGTTGTGATATGATCGCGTAAATCGTTCGGCGTATGGGTGATATCGGCAAAATCCCGACGATCGAGCTGCGCGACCAGTTGGTCCGAGCAGAGTTGAATCGTGTCCTGGAGAGCCAGGCGTTTCGCACCAGCAAACGATGCAGCGAGTTCCTCGGATACGTCGTCGATCAGACTCTGAACGGCCCCAGCGGCAACCTTAAAGAACGCCTGATCGGTGTGGAGCTTTTTCAGCTTCCACCCGATTTCGATACCGGCCAACACACCATTGTCCGGGTGACGGCCAATGAGGTTCGAAAACGGCTGGCTCAACATTATGTTTCGGAGAATGGATCGCCGCACATTGTGACAATCCATCTCCCGCCCGGATCCTACAGCGCCGAGTTCCGCTGGGGGAGTCCGAAGGATCGAGAGCACGCCGCGGAATCAGATGAAATGCCCGCGGCACTGGAGTCTTCTGAAGAGCTGCCCTCGCGTAAAGGTCCTGTGATCGTGGGCGCGCAACCCTCCAACGCCGCGAGACTTGGCTGGATGTCCCGAAGTGTTGTCGCCGCGGCGACAGTCGTTCTGATCTCTGCCGCCGGTTACGCCGTCTGGCACTGGTCCGGCGGCAAACCCGTCTCGGGAGCCTCGCCGGCGCTGACCGTGTCCGCCGCGCCTGCACTACCCGGCAAGGGGGACCTGCGCATGATCATGGGTCTCAAAGATCCGTACCTGGACCGCAGTTCGCGAAGCTGGTTGCCCGATCAATTCTTCACCGGCGGCTCGATCATCGTGCGACCTTCAGAGCGCGTGCTTCGGACGCTTGATCCCGACATGTACAGGCATTCACGAGTGGGAGAGTTTCAATACAACATTCCACTCGATAAAGGCGCCTACGAAATGCATCTCCATTTTGCTGAAACCGGGCTTTCCGATTTCATCAGCGCGGAGTCCAGCGGTGAAGGACAGCGCCTTTTCCGGATTTCCGCCAACGACAAACGAATCGTTGACGCCCTCGATGTTGTGGCTGATGCCGCCGGCGCTAACATATCGGATGAACGTGTGTTCCGCGATATTTCTCCAGCGGAGGATGGGGTTCTGCACCTAAGCCTGAGCGCGATTCGCGGCTCACCGATGTTGAGCGCGATCGAGTTGCTTCCCGTCAAACCTGGTTCGGTGCGTCCCGTGAGAATCCGCTCCGGCTGGACTTCTTCGTGGCAGGATTCCGCCGGCCAGCAATGGCGCGCCGACTCTTATTTCATGGGCGGAAACGCGCTGGTGCGCGCGAAGAATCCCGCACAGCAAGAAACCTCGATTGCGCCCGACATCGCGCTCTACGGCAGCGAACGTTGGGGACATTTTTCCTACGCGATCCCGGTCGCCGAGGGACGTTACAAGGTGAAGCTGAAGTTCGTTGAAGGCCACTACGGCCCTCGCAACACTGGCGTTGGAGGAGTCGGCAGCCGCCTATTCGATGTTTACTGCAACGGAGTCGCCTTGCTGCGGAAGTTCGATATCCTGAAGGAAGCCGGCGGCGAGGGACACCCGATCGACAAGATATTCACTGGAGTCGAACCTAACGCGCAAGGCAAGATCATCCTCACTTTCGTGCCGATTAAGGGCATGGCCTGCGTGAACGGCATCGAAGTTTTGGAAGACGCGCGCTAGAAACCTTTGGTGTATTCCACAGCGCGTTGCGAGACACTGGAACCGTTGGAAAGAACATCGCCGTGTACGATACACGTACGATGGATCGCGGATGCTGAGTTTCATGAAGGTCTAGCGGTGTTCATTTTTCAATAACTTGCTTGGATTCAATAGCCGCGGCAAGTTCGAATCCCTCCCTCTCCGCCAGAAACTAGCGTTTCTCGCCGAATCCATCCCAAACGCGCAGCGTTGACCCGTCTAATTGCGCGCCGCCGTATTTTTTCGTTTCGAAATCAGCGCTCCCAGACCCGTCGCCAGTAGCAACAACGAGGAGGGTTCGGGAGTTAGCGCCACTGTCGCTTCGCCGTTGGGGGAGAAGTTTTGCACCGTGGGATTGCCGTTGGTATCCAAGTCAATCTCTACCAACTGGCCGATCGAGCCGCCCTGGCCAATCAATGGGTCGAAGCTCGAATCATCCAAGGTCAGAAGGAACGAATCGCCACTCTGAGCGTTGCCGGAGATGATCGGGATATCCAGGTCGACGAATACGTCGAAAAAACTTCCGAATGTGAATCCGTCGGTATACTCATTCTGCACATCCGTGTTGTTGATCCCCACGGTTCCCGGCAACGACCCGCTGACGTCGCCCACATCGCTGAGAGGCGTTCCCAGTGTGCCGTCGCTGGTGAAGCCGGACAATGTGGCACTGGCGGGATCCACCGGTGCTGCGCCGGGGTTGAACTGGAAGTCCAAATAGCCCACGGTGCCGCTGATACTCGTCGTATCGACGTGGATCTCGTAGATGGAATCGGCATGCGCCTGGGCGATCCCCAGCAGCGCGAACATTGTGCCGAACGCCGCCAACAATAAACTCTTGCGCACAGTAAT
>JAJPHL010000064.1 GCA_021325275.1 Terriglobia bacterium
GCCCTACGCGCTACCGTCGCCTTTTACCGAAGATCTTCGTGGCTATACCGAAATCGCCAGTGGCGCCGCTACCCGATGAATCTGTTCTTTCTCTCCGACAGGCTCTCAGGCCGACCCCATTTCCCCCCATTTCCCCCCTTCTGCTCCCAAGCTGGTCGGAGATTCTGCGCCTCGCACGAAAACAGGAAATGCCGCAAGTATCTCAGGCAGAACTATTTGATTAGACATTTGTTGGATTTTGTAATACAGGGACGAGGTTGTGTGAAAAAACAAGAAATAATTCCGAACATTGCTGTCACTCCGAACCTTGTATGCTAGAGCCACGGCCCGGGATGCAGATTTGTGCCGAGGAGGAAATGTGGCGGAGCTTGGAACGTATGTAGATCTTGTCGGTCGCGTGCAGGAAGACCTGTTCCTTGTGTTGGAGAAATGGAAAACCCATTTCGGATCCGGATTGCACAAGACGTGGAAGTCCACAAAGAGCGCGACGCAAAACCACCCTTGTTTTGCTTTCGACACGATCGTCGACTTGGTGGAGACCGCGAAAGGCCGTTTGAACGAGCGAGGCCGAATTGGGGAGGCAAGCCTCTTGGTTCGCGATCCTCGTGAAGATACTCTGCTTTTGGTCTACTCGACATCGCCGAGCTTGCAGAAGGGAACGGCAACAACGAAGCAGGTCAGGGAGCCGGAAAAGTACTACGATTCCAAACGACATTGCTACTTCTACCCACTGCTAGATCGGCTTGCGGACACGAACGAACGCGAATCCGATCGAGCCCGGAAGTCTAGAGGGCTAACCGGGTGGGTGGCCGTGGCGGGCCACTATCTCATCGTAAACGGAGAGTACGGACAACACGGATTGAGTACTCTTCCCGAGGACCGTCCCGAAACGTTAGGAGCGTGTCAGACATACGGCAACCCAATGTGGGCCCATCACATTTCGGAAGCCCCGAGCATTCCGGAGAGGCCGAAACGGTATATTGCCGTTCCTGTGAAATCCAACACGGACAAAGCGCGGACGATTGGTGTCCTGCGTTACGCTTGTCCCTGCAACGGCCGAGAATTGGGTGACGCCGACCTTGTCTTGATGAAAGAGTTGTCCGACTTAATCAGTGCGACCCTCGGACTCGAAGCCGCTACAACCCGGGCGATACGCGGATCTAGCATTGGCCACGAGAAGGAACATCTTCGCCGGACTTATGACTTTGGCACCTTCCTCGCATTCCTTGCCAACGCGATGAATTCGAGCATTGCATCAGTTTACATGGAGATGGATGGAATTATTGGTCATGGTTCGCGTCTTCGACTTGTCGACGCCTTTGGAATCCGCTCGCGCGTCGCGGATCTCAGAAGGGAACTCCTCGACTACGGTCCTAATGACAGTGGATTCACGCGCTGGCTGTTTGACCAGGGGCGCTCCAATCCAACCGTGGTTCCCTCGGTACATGTCCATGAATCCTGGGCCGGCAAGAATACTCTCGCGTTCTATGGAGATCATTTCAGCAAACTCGTCGGACCGGCTCGATCAGGGGCCACGGACGTCGCACGACAGTACGAAATCAAGATCATCGGCTTACCGCTAATTTGCGATGGGGAGCGGATTGGTGTGTTGAAAGTCGAGCTTCCGAATTCGTTCGATGACCACAAGCACTACGCAGACGAAGATCAGGCGTTCTTAGTCGATTGCGCGGGCACACTTGGGGAGGTGTTGGGGGAATTTCGCGCCTTCTTGCGCGGAATGTGGTTTGAAGGCGATGCCGTACAGACGATTGTGAGTGTGACAACGATGTCCGCCGAGCTGTTGCGCACCCACCTGATCATGCCGACGGAAGCGAACGACTTCTGGAAGGATCTCGCAGAGTTCATCAAGGGAAATGAGGTCCACGTGACCGAGCAGATGAAGGAGCTTCTTGATGGCTTGGCGCCAGATGAGAAGGTTGAGATCGCCAAATCGGAGTCTTGGGTCGGCTCGTTCGGGCGCGACTTGATGGCGGAAGTTGTTGTCAAATTGCTGTTGGAAAATTTACGCTAGGATCTATCCACAGGCCATGGCTCTTCGACCAGCGGATTTGTGTTCGAGGCGCCCGCGGGTCGTTCGCCGAAGACCGTGCCAAGCCGATGATCATCGCAGACCTCCACCGCATTTCAAGAGCCTCTATCGTGCGCTTCAGCCGGCACGACGGCGAATAATCGGAAAGAAAAACCCATCTTTTCGCCGATGTGCATTGGGCGCATCATGGCCGCGTGTGTTTGAAATAAAAAGGGCGCGCCTGTAGAGACTCGAACTCTAGACCTCCATCGTGTCAAGCTGACGATCATCGCTGACATCTACCGCAGGCTCCGAGATACGGGAGGAAAGGTGCTACACTCGCTTCATGGCATTAGACACCCTGACGTTGGAACAACTGTTCGAGGCTAGGCAGAGCGCCAAAAACCAATTAGCCAGAGTCAGCGGGGTCCAGGCTGAGGCGGCTAAGGACACACTGGCGGCCGTTGAGGATATGATCAGGGTCCGGCAAGACGAACGCCGCCTTCTACGCCCTAAGGTCTGAGCCGTTCTCGTCTCTTGGGAATGCGCAGTTTCCCGCAGTTTCTATGAGTAAGGTAATCTGCATCGCCATCGTCATTGCAAAGATCCTCCTTGGCGCGACAGACCAAAAATCGCCGGAGGCAATGCGGAAGATTGCTTGGGAAGCGCTGCAATCCAGGGTCAAGGACCAGAAGGTTCTGAACCATTCATTGGCCGTCGAAGCCATCATGCGCGAGATGGCCGGCCACAACGACGATCCCGACGAATGGGGGCTGGCGGGCCTGTTGCACGACATCGACATCGCTACCACGCACGACGATCTCTCGCATCACGGCGTCGTTGGCGCGCAAATCCTGCGTGATCTCGGTTTCAGCAATGCGGTTGTCCACGCCGTCAGTGCTCACGACGATCACGCTGGCATCGCGCGCGAAAGCCGAATGGACCACGCGCTCTACTGTGCGGATCAAGTCTACTGGCTGGTGGTCGGCGCAGGCTTTCGTTTTCCAGAAGACGTGCGGAATACGGAGACCGAAACCATCTGGAGTCGAATTCAGGAATCGCGGGAACGGTCGAAGATCGCAACCAAGGTGTCGGCAGAGTGCAGCCAAATTGGTTTCGACATGCCTCAACTCGTCGCTGCCGCGAAGCGCGCCGCCAAATCGGGTCGATAGACCACCGCACTCACTTCGCCCAAGGAGCCAAGGATTGGAACTTTACCTTGGTCATTCTGCCCGCAAGGCCTGCATGGGATCTACAGATGCTGCGCGGCGGGCAGGAACAAAACAGGCAATCAGTGTAACGACGCAGAGCAGAATGGCAACGACAACGAATGTCAGCCAATCCGCAGTCCCCACACCATAAAGCATTCCACGTAGATAGCGGGTAAGAGCAAATGAAATGATCAGCCCGAGAGCCACTCCAAAACCCGCCAGGCGCAAGCCTCCTCCCAAGACCTGGCGAAAAATGTCTTGGTGGCCTGCGCCGATCGCCATGCGAATGCCGATTTCATGAGTGCGTTGCTTGGTGGCATAGGCAACAACACCATAAACTCCGACGGCAGCGAGGATCAGAGCCAGCAGTCCGAAGGAACCTGCGAAGGCGGCTTCGATGCGCTCGAAGGCATTCCCAAGCCGCATGTTCGCGGCGAGCGTGGTCTCGTTGTAGAGCGGCAAATCAGCATTGAGTCCGTGGAGGGTTCGTTCCACAGAAGAAGCATAGGACAGTGGATCACCGGCTACACGCACATAGAGAATCTGGTCGGTCGTGAACCTCTGCCACAACGGGATTAGCACCAGCGGCGCAGGATCGTAAACCAGGCGCCGGTACTTCCCGTTGGCGGCCACACCAACCACCGTCGTCCAGCGTCCGGCCACCTGTAGCCGCTTGCCGATCGCGTCTTGTCCGGGCCAATAGCGGTCGGCCAATGCCTTGTTGACAATCGAGACCGGCCGCGCGCCGGCATCGTCACTGTCGGTAAAGTCCCGTCCCGCTAGCAGCGCTGTACGCGCCGTTCGCAGGTACTCCGGGCCCGCCATACCCCTGTCGACCTCCATGGACTCGTTCTTGCCGGGCACATAGCCTTCCGCCTGGATAAAATCCGTACGGATGCTAAAACTCAGCGGCGCGAAATCTCCCAGAGTGACAGACTGTACGCCCGGCAGCGACTTCAGGCGCACGACCATTTGTCTGTCAAACGCAATGGCTTGCGCTCTGGAATAGCCCATGGGCGTCAAATCAAAGTAGGCCAGAAACACGTGGTTGGGATCGAACCCCGGATCGGAGTTCTGTTCGCTCTGCAGGCTGCGCACGAACAATCCGGCACAGACCAGTAGCAGCATCGATAGCGCGATCTGTCCGACGACCAGTCCTCCGGCCAGGCGCGATTTGTGGATCCCTCCAGAGGTGCTGAGCGCTTCGTCCTTCAGGGCCGACATCGGAGAGAGGCTGGACGCGCGAAGCGCCGGCAAAATGCCGGACACCGCGGCGGTGAGAAGCGAAATCATCAGGGTCGCCACGAACACCGTTCGGTCAACGCTTCCATTCAGAGTGAGAGGCAGCGTCGTGGCCGGCAGAAACGCGGACAATCCGTGTGCGGTCCACGTAGTCAACAACAGCGCCAGCCCGCCTCCTGCCAGAGCGATCATCCCGTTCTCCACCATCAATTGAAGCACCAGCCTCCAACGGGTTGCGCCCATCGACAGGCGGATGGCCAGTTCGCGCCGGCGCGCCACCGAGCGCACCAGCAGGAGATTCGCCACGTTCGCGCAGGCCAGCAGCAAGAGCACCACCGCCAGCGCGAAAAGCATCGGCAGCGTTCCATAAAGATAGACGTTCACTCCAAAGGGCGACCGCCAGAGCGGATCGGAGGAGATCGTGTTCGGTCCCTGGTGGGCATCCGGAAACTGCGCCGCGATGTGCTGCATCAGAATATTCAGCTCATTTTCCGCCTGGCGATGATCGATTCCCGGCTTGAGTTTGCCGAGCACGTTGAGCCATATGGTGTCGCGATTCCTGATTCGCCCGGAGCCTGAAATCTGCGGATCCATGCCCACCGGTATCCATAGATCGGACCGTAGTCCCGTCTTGCAGCCTTGGAAACCCTCGGGGGCGACACCAACAATTGTGTACGGATGCAGATTGATCTGCATGGCCTTTCCAACGATCGACGGATCCGCGCCAAAACGCTTCTGCCATAAGCCGTAACTGAGCACCACTTCCGCTACACCCAGCCGCTCATTCGGCGCCGTCGATTCGAGCGATCGTCCTAGGATGGGGCGCACGCCGAGTACCTCAAAGTAGTTCGACGACACCACTGCTCCGTAAACGCGCTCCGGCT
The DNA here is from genome assembly GCA_021325275.1 of Terriglobia bacterium. Taxonomy (GTDB): domain Bacteria; phylum Acidobacteriota; class Terriglobia; order JAJPHL01; family JAJPHL01; genus JAJPHL01. The sequence continues at coordinate 5,367 of JAJPHL010000064.1, forward strand.
TGTCCGATCCGGTGATGGCCATGTAGTCGTCGTGATAAGCCAGCATTCCGGTGAAACTCTGCGTGCGATCGCGAAGGTCCGCGAAGTCCAGGTAAGAAAATGGAGGCGTTGGGTGCTCGCTTCTTTCGCCCCGCATGATCGTGATCATGTCGCTCGTGTGCGCGATCCCGGGAATGGGGTTGAGGAGAGTCGAGTTGATCCAACTGAAGATGGTGCTGTTGGAGGCGATGGACAGCGCAAGAGTGACGATGGCGATGGAGGCAAAGCTCGGATTTCTGATCAGTTGACGAATCGCGAATTTAATATCGTGGAGCAGATTGTCGAACCAGACGATACGGCCGCTGAGATAGAACCGTTCTTTTGCTGCCTGCGCGTTGCCGAATTCGACTCTTGCCCTGCGACGGGCTTCTTCTTCGTTCAAGCCTTCGCTCTGTAACTCGTCGGCTTCGAGGTCGAAATGCGATTTGATCTCCTCGGCAAAATCGTCTGTGCTTCTTTTGCGTCTGAACATGACTAGGCCCCCTCGCTGGTCGGCCGGCCATCCAGAATCAGTCCCATCGCTCTCGTCAGCCTCTGCCATTCGCTGGTCTTTTCCAGGAGCTGCCGGCGTCCCTTGGCAGTCAGCGAATAGAAGCGCGCCTTGCGGTTATTTTCGCTCACGCCCCACTTGGCGCTGATCCACTTCTTGTCTTCAAGGCGCTGGAGCGCAAGATAGAGCGAACCATGATCGACAAAAAGGACCTCTTCCGACTGACGTTGTATGGAGCGCGCGATGCCTTGCCCGTGACACGAGCCGAGCACGAGGGTTCTGAGAATGAGCAAGTCGAGCGTGCCCTGCAAGAGGGCCATGCGATCGTTGGGATTGTCTTGGGACGGCATCCGACCCAAGCATGGCATTGTCTTGGGTCGGATGTCAACAGGAATGCCAGGGACGGCCTGAACTGCTTTCAGCGCTCAACTTTTCCGCGCGGCAAAGCCATTCTGCTCTTCTGGAACCGGACGATACATCCGTCCCACTCGCCGCCTCTCAATCGTATTGTCGACACTGCACGTCCGTGGCCGGTTCAGCCCTGCTCGACGAGTTTGGCAACCGTCGCCATCGGGAGAAAAAGGCGCGATGGAATCCCGCGCAGAGTGGTGAACCCATGCTTGGCGTAGAACGTAGCGGCCGCGTCGTCCTTCGCGTCCACAAGGACCAACGACGACGCGATGCTCCGGCTACCCGCGAGACTCCGGCGTAGCGCATCCATCATCAAGGCATGTCCGTATCCGTGCCCACGAAACGCGAGGCTCACGGCCAGACGGCCCAGCAGGGTCGCGGGCACGTGTGGATATTTTGGCAACCGCTTGGCGGTTTCTGCCGGGAGAGCCGTTAGCTCCAGGGAGTGTTGCGAAAGAGTGTAGTAGCCTGCTACGGTTTTTCCATCGGGCGTTAGAACAAACACGACCGTGACGCGTTTTCGGGCGTCTTGGCTCGCCTGCGTTCGTAAGTATTGGTCGAGCGCGGGCACACCACAGGAAAAGCCCTCGCGATCATGCCCGGCATGGAGGAGTTCAACCGAGCACGGGGCCGGACTCCCCGCCATTTAGCGAGACGCCCCAATCAGCTTTTGATAGCTGGCAGCGGCCTTGCGCAGTGCCTGGTTCGGGGCTGGAGGGTTGAGCAGAAGCCTTGCAACGGTCATGCTGTCCTCTTGATCCAGCTTCAGGACGCGAAAATCCCTGATGGCCTCCAACGCAGCCTGTTGGGCACTGTCGACCACAAAATCGGTCACTGTGCTTCCGCGCAAGGAAGCGGCGCGCTCGAACAAACGTTTCTGCTGCGGCGTAATGCGTGCTTCCAGCCGGGCAGGCTTGGATCGGCTGCGATTAGGCTTGGCGGCGATCGACATTGGAACCTCCTTTGATCACTGTACGGCAAATGGCCGTATCATGCAATAACGATGGGGAGCGCCTATCTGATAGTGGCTCAATTTGAATTCCGATCACAGGACTTGCGGAAATCGAACCGTTGCGCATAGGTATATTTTGTATCAGGGCACGGCTTCAGCCGGGCCGTCGGCCGGCCTTGTTCCTGGGGCTTTAGCCCCTGCGGCTTTGCACTTGGCAAGATTGTGGATCAGCCGTTGTTTGCCGGGGGCTAAAGCCCACTATTTCCAAGCGTCTGGGTCGGCACGGCTGAAGCCGTGCCCTGATACAAAAGAGATACAAAGCGGCTGCGGAAACGGTTTGCTCACAGTTCCGCAGGGATCAAATTCAAATTGAGCCACGACCGCCTATCTGGCTGAAGAAGATGGTGGCCTCGTTGGCTCGAACTTTAGATCTCTGCCGTGTCAAGCGATGATTGTCAGCAAGACCTCTACCGTGCGTTTCACGCGGCACGGCGGGCGAATCATCGAGAAAAATATCAGCGTTTCGCCAATGCGCATCGCCAATGCGCAACGTCATTGCGCAAGGTCGCCGCGTGAGTACAGCGAAACGGAAGTCGCAGACCCCATGTTCGACCAGAGGTCGCGGACGATCTCCGTTTACTTCTTCTGACCGGACGCGTTCCCCGCCGGCCAAGAAACCGGCGCGGCCTGCGCCGGCGGCGCCGCCGTGCAGGGGTTGGGACGCTCGGGCGCGGCCATGCCCGCCGGCAACATGAATTCCGCGACCGGCGTCACCGGCACGTTGGCGCCGCCACGACCCGCGCCGCCTCGACCGTTAGGAGTGGGCGGAGGAGGCATGGTGGCCGCCGAGCAGCGTGGCACCATTTGGTCGGCATTCGCCAGAGAGTAGAGCGTTAGCGCTTCTTCCACCGCCGCCTCGCGCATGTCCGGTTCGTAGATCCGCTCGTAGGTGTCGAAGTTGGTGTGATGCGTATAGGTGCCGTAATCGAACGGATCTTGGCTGTAGCCCACACCCGGTAGACCCGCGTTGTTGAACGAGGTGCTATCGGTGCCGCCGGTTTGGCGGCCGAGAGTCGGGTTGACGTGATAGAAGCCCCAGTCTTTGAAGTTGTCCATCGCCGTCTGCACCATCGCGGATGCTTCCGGCGGACCGAATACGCTGGCGCCGCGCGGTTTGCCGGTGCCGGAGTCGAGGTTTAGGTAGGCGTCCAGCTTGAACCATTCCGGTTTGGGGTTCTCGGCACTGCCGAAGTGCTGCGCCACATAAGCGAGCGAACCATACAGCCCTTCTTCCTCGCCGCTCCAAAGCGCGACGCGAAGTGTCCGACGATGCGGCAGGTGAAGCGCGTGAATCAGCCGCACGGCCTCCACGGCCACCGCGCCGCCGGCGGCGTTGTCGGTTGCGCCGGTGGCCCCGTTCCAGGAGTCGAAGTGGCCGCCGTTCATCACGATCTCGTCGGCCTTGTCGGTGCCGGGCAGTTCACCGACTACGTTGTAGACCGTGTTTCCCGTGGGATAAAACTCATTGTGAATGTTGATCCGCAAAATAACCGGAATGTGGTCGATGGTTGCGGTGCGGTAGATGCGACCGTAGTCCTCGTTGCCCATGAGCAGCGAGGGCAGGTTGGGGTTGTTGGGATTCTCGTTGTAACCCGAATTGGCTTGTTGCGTGATGATGCCGTAAGCGCGGCCGGCATCGGTGACCTTGGCGAGAGCGCCGTTCTCGATCAGGAATTTGCTCACTTGCTGATTGATCGCAGCCACCGTGAGTCCTTCGGGCTCCGCCGCGTTCTGACCTCCGCGCGCGCCGCCGCGTCCACCGCGTCCGCCAGGCTCGGACCACGATTTTTCGTCGCGGCGCAAAGGCGCGGGCACGAAGTTCTCGGCCACCTGCACGTGCGGTCCCAAGAAGATGATCGCGCCGCGAACTTTGTCTTTGATCGACGCCAAGTAGGCGTCGAGCTCGGCCTGCGTCACGGGCTTCCGTTCGTTCGGCGCCGCCGGCGGCATGGGCGGCGGCGCGCTACCAGGGTTCTCGATGGCCGCCAACTGCTCCGGTGTCAAGCTGGCGCCAGCCCCGAAGCCGCCACGTCCGCCGGCGCCGCCGCGTCCGGCAGCGGGTGGAGGCTGCGGAGGTTCGACGATCAACACCGCGCCTTGCACCGGACCGTTGGTCCCCGGAGTCCAGGTGACGGCTCGCACGTTCAGCGGTTGCTGGAACGGCGATATCGCGTTGGCTTGGAGTTCCCAGTTCTGCCAGCCGGGATGATTGAAGTTCCATGCTTCGAGGTGGACATTGGAAAATCCCCATTTCGTCATCTGACCCACCGCGAAGTCTTGCGCCGCGCGCAGTCCGGGCGAGCCGGTGACGCGCGGACCGTAAACGTCGGTGACTTCGTGAAGCCACCACATCAGTTGCGAATCCTTGGTTTCCTGCGCCCGTAACTGGGCGTTAACATCTGCCAACCCGGGCGCCTGCGCCAACGCAGGGATCAGCGCCAGAGTGCAGGCCGCAAGCCGATAAGCGAATTTTGGGGTCATGTAATGTTCCTCGATCTGAAGATTTGCGCAACCGCGCAGCGATTGTGCGGAATCGCTTTTCAACAGAGGCAGCCATTGTACACTCGGGCGCGCTTCCGGTGTCAACCGAGTCTTGTAGAACGCAAAGGATCGGTGGTGGCTCAATTTGAATTCGATCCCGCGGAGGCGTCTGTGTGACAACTCAGCCCCGTAGGTATCGCAGCCAAGGCCACAACGCTGTGATCCGGCTCCGCGGGATCAAGAATTCAAACTAAGGCACGCAGGGGATCGTCGAGGCTGTCTGCGGCCACAGCCTGCACTTTTGCGCTAGGCCTTCTTGAACTGCCGCCGCGCAACCATCAACGCACTGATGCCGCAGCCAAGCAGAGTAAGCGTCGCGGGCTCGGGAGTTGCCGGCGGCGGCGTGTAGGGCGTGAACCCGTTTCCGGTTCCGACGACACTCATGTTGGACTGCAACAGGATGCTTTGTGCGCCGATCAGTTCGCCATAAAAGTGGCCGTCCAGGGTCATCGCGAGATTCGGCGCCAGCAGAGTGCCGTAGACATTGTCCCCGACGTCGGTCTGGATGGTGTTGGCAGAACTTCCGGTGAAGTCGTAGATTACGTGGTTGGTCGTCACGCCGCCGCCGAGATTCAACGCGGCCGTGCCCGCCAGTTTCAGGCTCCCGGTGACGTCGATGACAAAGTAGTCGCTGCTGCTACCGCTGAGCGTCAGGTTCTGGCCGTTCAGGTTGATACTGCCGTTCACCTGGATCAAATTCAGGCCGCCGTTGCCGTTAATCGTGGTTGACGAGGTCACTCCGCTGAGCGTTTGCGTGGCGTTCACGTCCGACGGGCCAAACGAGTTGGAAATTTCCGTGAGCGCGGTGTTTACGTCACTGTCGTTCTGGGTCAATGTGGAGGGTGAAACGATCACGCTGCCACCCACCGCGCCCGGACCGGAAAACTGCCCGGAGGAATACTCGTAGACATTTCCGGTTACGGTGGACGGCGCGTTGTTCGAGATGCTTCCGCCTTGGGAAATGCCTTCATTCCCGGTAATCGTGACGGCGCTGTTGATGACGGTCGAATTACCGGCGAGGCCGAGCACGGCATAGTTCACCGCGCTGCCCAGAGAAATCGAACCGGCATGCACCGGCATCGGCAAAGCCAGAGAAACCGCGGCGATCATTACTGTAGTCCAGTGCAGGTTAATGCGTTGCATCGTTCTCATCCCGAAGGAGTACTGGCAAGTACCCCAGCTATGGCGTAGCATGCTTATCGCCAAATCGCCACAATCGAGATGGTCTATGCAAACCGTGTGCAATCAGGATTTTAACGATCGTCTGGAGGCCGTGTCTGCGAGCGATAGTGTAACCGCTAGTGACACTTCTACCCATTTTACCGGTCTACCCATTTTACCGGCATCGGGTTCCCGAGCGTTCCTCTAGGCCTCGGCCATTTCGAGCAACTTCATCACGGTATTCAAATTCCTTCCCGTGCCGGTGACTTTCATGGCGCGCTCGACCGTCGCCCAGTTGAGCTTGGTCTGTCCCTGTCCGTTTGGAAAATAGACAAACACTTCCGAGCCGACGATCTTCACTTCTTCCGGAGTTGGCGGCAACGCGGCGACGCGCGCGACAGCGTCGGTGGAGAGCGGTGCATGCAAAAACCACACCAGAAGTTTGTTCGGCGCGACTTCTTGGCGCTTCGCAAACGGATTGTTCTCGATCACCGCGCGGAGTTGCGCGGGCGTGCGCAGAATCACCGGAGGACGGAAGCCGAATTTCTTTTCGATGGCGTCCTCAAGTTTCGCAGCGAGTTTCGGCAGACTGCGTTCCGCCGTTTTGAAGACAACGTTGCCGCTTTGAATGTACGTTTGCACGTCGCTACAACCGATCGCTGCGCAGATCGCCCGCAGATTCTCCATCGGAAGTTTCCCGCGACCGCCGACGTTGACGGCGCGAAGCATCGCGATCACTACGGGCATAGCGCCCAGTATACTCGGTAGTGGTTCAATTTGAATTTCGATCACAGGACTTGCGGAAATCGAACCCTTGCGCGTAGGTGCTTTGTATCAGGGCACGGCTTCAGCCGTGCCGCTGGCCGGCCTTGTTCCTGGGGCTTTAGCCCCTGCGGCTTTGCACTTGACAAGATTGCGGATCAGCCGTTATTTGCGGGGGCTAAAGCCCACGATTTCCAAATGTCTGGGTCGGCACGGCTGAAGCCGTGCCCTGATACAAAATAGAGATCCAAAGCGGCTGCGCAGACGATTGGCTCACAGCTCCGTAGGGATCGAATTCAAGTTGAGCCACGACCGGGTACTCGGGAAATTCGTGCTACCTTGAGACTCGGGGAGGCGCCATGCCCTTCGTCGATACCAGCAAGTTGGAAGTAATCGAACGCAAGCCCGGATGGTTCGGCCGCTACTACACCTCTCCGAATATGACCGTGGCGAACTACGAGTTTCGCGCCGGCAGTTCGGTGCACGAGCATTTTCATCCGCAAGAGGAGGTGTGGCAGGTGATCGAGGGTGTTTTGGAAATTACCGTCGACGGCGTGAAGCAGCAGGCAGGCCCCGGTGTTGCCGCCGTCATTCCACCGAACGTGCCGCATTCGCTGACTGCCATGACCGACGGGAAAGCGATTGTCGTGGATCATCCGCGGCGCTAAGCGGCGCGCATCACAGCGCGAATCGTTCGATCGCGTCCGCGAGACCCGCATCGTCGTTCGACGCCGTGACGTGCCAGCCGTTGGCGCGCAATTCCGGCACGGCGTTGCCCATCACCACCGCGACGCCCGAAAATTCCAGCATGTCGTGATCGTTGTAGTTATCGCCCACGGCCATCACCTGTTCGCGCGCCACTCCGCAGGTGCGCGCCCATTCCGCGAGCGCCGCGCCCTTGGAGCATTCCGGATGGATCAAGTCCATGATTCCCAGGTCGCGATCTTCGTAGAACGTCTTGGTCATTTGAAACGCGCTGCGGAACGGCGCTTCCTCAAGCAAGGCGTAGACCTCGCGACAGGGCGCGATCGGTCCTGAAAACATCACCTGCAACGGATCATCGGCCGCATGGTGAAGCGCGTTTTCCAGCGGGGCGAGTCTGGCGTCATGCTTCACGCGGTTGTACCAACCCATGAATTGCGGCGTACGTTTCTCGAGCGATTCCACCACGATCTGCGCGACGTGATCGTTGGCCGCGACGTCGTCGTCGTAGGCGAGCATCGTATAGGGGCGCCACGCGCGCGTCCACTCGATTACCTGTGCGGCGGTCGCGCGCGGCAGCAGTTTGCGGAAATGCCGAACGCCGGATCGCGAGCGAATCACCGCGCCGTTGCAGGTGATCAGCGTATGGTCGAAGGAAAGTTGCTTGGCGATCGGCAGCGCGAACGGATAGCGGCGTCCGGTGACCAGCACCACGTGGATCCCCGCGTCGTTGGCGCGCGCCAGCGCCGTCGCGTTGCGCTCCGGCAGCCGCGACTGGCTGTCGAGCAGCGTGCCGTCGATATCGGTGGCGATCATGCGAATGCGCGCGCACATGATAGCCAATTCTCTCATATGGAGTGCGGTGACTTATCACCGCTTTGGTAGCCCGCGACTTGTCGCGGGCCGCGCTTCACGCAGTTACAAACGGGCGCGCGAGTCAGGGCCTCGCGTCCAAAGCGGCGACAAGTCGCCGCACTCCAAATGAATTTGTTAAACTGAGTGAATCCTCATGTCTTTCCTCACTCATCTTGAATGTTCGCGTTGCGGCAAACGTCATGAAGCCGGCCTGCCTCACAATCTTTGTTCTTGCGGCGGACCCTTGTTGGTTCGCTACGACCTGGAACGCGCGCGCCGCGAATTTCCGCGTTCTGCGGTGGCATCCGGTCCCAACACAATGTGGCGATACTCGGGCGTATTGCCGGCGAAGAGTCCGGTGTCGCTCGGTGAAGGCATGACGCCGATGATCCATGCGCGGCGCCTGGGCGCGAAATACTCCACTGATTCGCTCTATGTAAAAGACGAAGGACTGAATCCCACGGGCAGTTTCAAAGCGCGCGGCTTGAGTTGCGCGCTTTCGATGATGCGCGAGCTCGGCACCAAGAAGCTGGCGATTCCTTCGGCGGGCAACGCGGCGTCGGCTGCGGCGGCGTACGCGGCGGCCGCGGGAATCGAAGCGCACATCTTCATGCCGAAAGACGTTCCGCTGGCGAATTACGCGGAGTGCGTGACATTTGGCGCCAAGGTCACCATGGTCGATGGATTGATCAGCGATTGCGGCAAGATCGTCGCCGAGCGTGGACCAAAAGAAGGATGGTTCGATGTTTCCACGCTGAAAGAACCGTATCGCATCGAAGGCAAGAAGACGATGGGCTACGAAATCGCGGAGCAATTCGGATGGACGTTGCCGGACGCGATTTTCTATCCCACCGGCGGCGGAGTGGGTCTCATCGGAATGTGGAAAGCGTTTGAGGAAATGGAAATCATGGGCTGGCTGCCCAAGGGCGGGCCACGTCCCAAGATGATCGCCGTGCAAGCCGCGGGATGCGCGCCGATTGTTCGAGCATTCGAGAAGGGCGAGAAGCAATCCGAATTCTGGCAAGGCGCCGCGACGATCGCCGCGGGTCTGCGCGTGCCCAAAGCGCTGGGCGATTTTCTGGTGCTCGATTACGTGCGCGCGAGCAACGGCACGTGCGTTAGCGTCACCGACGAGGAACTGCGCGCCGCCATCGACGAACTCGGCGCGGCGGAGGGAATTTTCGCGGCGCCGGAAGGCGCGGCGTGCGTCACGGCGTATGCCAAGTTGCGCGCCTCGGGATTCCTGAAAGCCACCGACAAAGTCGTGCTCTTCAACACCGGCGCGGGACTCAAATATCTCGATATGATGACATTTCCGGGAAGAGGCTAGCGCCGACAGGCGTTTGGCGACTAGTGGGCTGTCAGTGAGTGGTCGATGGTGCTGTCGATCGCGTAAGGGTGCGCGGGTCTTGTATCAGGGCACGGCTTTAGCCGTGCCGCATGCTCGCGGAAGAGGAATCGGCTTTAGCCGCTGCGCACGCCACAGGGGCTAAAGCCCAGTATCTATCAAACGCGGTCGGCACGGCTGAAGCCGTGCCCTGATACAAGGCGCATGTCCCCGCGCGCAATCGAATGCCCTATCGACTACTCGCAGACCCACTAGGCGCATCAAAAGAGATGAAGACAGAGCGGCTTTACTACAGCGATTCCATGCTGCATTCCTTCGACGCGCACGTTGTGCGCAATGAAGGAGACCGCGTGGTTCTCGACCGCACGGCGTTCTATCCGACGTCCGGTGGTCAGCCGCACGATATCGGCACGCTCGGTGGCGCGCGCGTTGTGAACGTGGAGGACAACGACGCCGAGGAAGTGATCCATTTTCTCGACCGCCCGATCGAAAGCGCTGAGGTCCACGGCGAAGTTGACGCCGCGCGCCGCTTCGATCACATGCAGCAGCACACCGGCCAGCATTTGCTCTCCGCGGTGTTCATCGAGCTTTTCAATTTTCCGACGGTGAGCTTTCACCTGGGAGACGAAACGTGCACGATCGATCTGGCGATCCCGAAAATCGACGCCGAACAAATCACGCGCGCCGAGGAACGATCGAACGCCGTGGTTTTTGAGAATCGTCCCGTAAGCGTCGCGTACAAACCGAAGGAAGAGATCGCCGCGCTCGGCTTGCGCAAGGAAACCAAGCGCGACGGCGAGATTCGCCTGATTTCAATCGAAGGACTCGATCTTTGCGCGTGCGGCGGAACACACGTCCGCGCCACGGGCGAGATCGGGGCGATCTTGCTTCGCAAGGTGGAAAAGGTGAAGCAAGGAATTCGCGTGGAATTCGTCTGCGGACATCGCGCCGTGCGCGCGGCGCGCCGCGATTTTACGGCGCTCGCGCAGGCCTCGACGCTGTATTCCGCGAAACCGCACGATTTGCCGCAACTGATTGCCAAGAAACTGGACGAAGCGAAGTCCGCCGAGCGCGAGACGAAGCGTCTGCAAGAGTCGTTGGCGGCGTTTGAAGCGAAGGAAATGGTTGCCGCCGCACCGGCCGGCGCGGTTCGAGTTGTCGAGCGGGTGTACGACTCAGGCGATCCAAATTACTTGCGTCAACTCGCCGCACAAATCGCGCGACAGCCGGCGGCGCGCGCGATTCTCGCGCTACGCCAGCCGCCCACGTTATTCGTCGCGCAAACCAAGGATTTGCCCGGCGCGCCGGATCTCGGCGCGATGGTCAAGCAAGCGGGACTGCGGGGCGGCGGCACGAAAGATGCCGCCCAAGGCGGCGCGGCCACGTGGGACGTGATCGAACGAGCCCTCGCGCTGCTTCGCTAAATCAAAGTGGTTAGTTTCGCGCGCACAAATCCTTCGCGCACCGCTCTGCATTCCCTGAAAAAACTTGCGTCTGCAACCACTCCCGCGTTGGCGCTGGTCGAACGTAGTAGGAGGTTCGAACATATGAAAGCACGTTTGACCGCCAGTATGGCTGCGGTTTGTGCGATGTTGCTGCTCGTCGCCGTGGCGCCCGGCATGGTGCCGGCCGTCGCTCAAGAAGTCACGATCGACGTTCATCAACATGCCTATCAGCGCGGATTCCGCGACGGCTTCTCCTACGGCCGTCAGGCTCGCGCGGATGGCAAAGCGCTCGACTATCAAACCGACCAATATCGCGCGGGCGATCGCGGATATTGGGCCGAGATGGGACCCATCGAATCGTATCGCTCGGCGTACCAAGAAGGTTTCCGCGCCGGCGCGGAAGACGGGTTCAGTGGTGAACGCACTCGCCTTGAAAAACTCTACGTGTGGACCGATCCGAATATCGATCCGGACCGTGGAGGTGATCTCGGCATCGCCGCGGAGTATCGCAACCGCGGATGGCGCATGGCCGACGTGGCGTCCGATATCGGATTCCGCGATGGCGTGAACGCCGGTTTGAAGGACTTTCGCGAACGTCGTCCGTACAAGCCGACCGACCACGGCGCGTACAAGGACGCAGTGCGCGGATACTCAAACGCGTTGGGCGACAAGGAAGCTTATCGCTCGGCGTATCGCGACGCGTATGAGAACGGCTATCGCTCCGGATTCGGCAGCGGAATGGGAGTGCCCCGCTAGAGCGGTACAGTGACAGAGCGCAATGAGCGTGGCGGGCCTTGGCGACGGTCCGCCACGCGTCGCGCTTGGAATTCGGCTGCTTGTGAGGGAAATGCCAGACCTCGGGTACTCCGCGGCACACGGAGGATCCCACTACCGTTGCTTCCTTCCGGACCTGGCGGGGTTCACGGGTTTCCGTCGCACAGAGCCCGAGATCTGACAGGGATTATTCTAACACGTGAAGGCAGCCAAGGGATTGTGCTAGTGAATCTTCGCCGGCGCTTTCGAGCGCGCGCATTCGGGGCAGACTGCGTCTTTCCCAAAGATAACGCGGACTAACTCTTTGCCGATGGCGTTTTGAGTTTTCTAGCGGCTTCGCCGCTACTTTGTGCGGAAAGGCTTGGCCTTTCCGAAGGACTGGAGCCACCTTCCTGCGAGGCTATGTCTTGCCTGAGCAAGACATAGCCTCGCAATCGCGGAAGGGCGGAGCCCTTCCGC
>JAJPHL010000047.1 GCA_021325275.1 Terriglobia bacterium
ACTTGGCGCGTTCGGCCGCCGTGCGGCACCCGGCGACGGCGACCAGCGCATCCTTGACGCCGCACACCATCATCACCGGCATTTGCTTGCCCGACTTCATGAGCGTTTCGTAGCCGGTCATCACCGTGGCCGACGATCCGGCGATGGGGATGAGTCCCGCCCAGCGCGTGGCGTAGGTGAGACCGAGACGCCACGTGCCCGCGCCGCCCATCGAATGGCCGCCCAAATAAACCCGCGCCGGATCGATCGAATAGCGCGTCTTGACCAGATCCGTCACGTCGAGCACGTCCTGTTCGCCGCCCGATTCCTTCGAGTAGCCCGTGACCGGGCCACGTCCGCTCACGGAAGCGAGAATGTAGCCGCGCTGCTCGGCGAGTTTCGGCCAAAGTCCACCGTAGGCTTCGACGAAATTGGTTTCGTCGCCGCCCGCGCCGTGCAGCAGCACCACGAGCGGATATTTTTTCTTGGCGTCGTAGTTCGAGGGCACGAAGACGCGATAAGGGACCAGTTTGCCGTCGAACGACGAGCGATACGCCATGTGCAGATCACCGCGGCCGGTGACCAGAGGATCGTGACCATCTTTCAGTGCGGCGGCCGACTCCGCGGCGCGCTTCAGCGCCGGATCGAAATCGACGGCTTCGGTGGATCCCAAGCCAGCGGCGCGCATGCGCGCAAAAACAAATCCCGTCAGATTCTGGAATCCCGTTCCGAAGTACGTTTGCCGCGACACTTGCACGGTCTCGAGCACTTGCCGCACCGACAGCGCCGCGGCGGCACTGGCGTCGGGCAATGCGCCGAGCGTTTTTTCGAGCTCCGCGACACGCGGGCCCAAGTCCGCCACGATGAAAAAGCTGCGGTAATACTCGTAGAGCTTGGTGCCGTGACCGTCGACCAGTGTCGCGCGGATCAAGTGCAGGCCGGGCGTAGCGGATTTCGACGGATCAAAGACGTAGCCCGCGATTTCGCCGGCCTTGCGGCCGCGGACATCGCCGAGCACGATGCCGGGTTCCACGCTTGCTTCAACCGCCCCGCCGGGCTTCAACAAATCGAGCTTCATGCGATACGGGCCGTCATTAGCGGCCGGCGCGTCGAACAGAAACGTGGCGCGCGTCATGAGATTTTCGCCCGTGCCGACGAGTTTCGCGCCGATGGCGAAATCGAGGGCCGTAGGCAATTCGGCATTCGGCGACCATGGCGAGCCCGACATCACTACCATCGCGTGTGTCAGGCTGCGATAGGCCAACGCGCGATCGGGATTTTGTGCCGCGGACATGAGCGGCTGCACCGCGGTCATGTCGCCGCCGCGACTCTGATACGCCATCATTTCAGTGCGCGCCGAAAGTCCCGCGAACTGCGCGTCCATGGGCGCGAGTTGCGCGTACGCGGGGAGAACGGCGGCGAAAAGCGCGGCGCCAAAGAAGAACTGTTGAGCGGAAGAAGACAAAAGACGCATCCGAATCTCCTTGGTCTCGAAGATCGGACGAGTGTAGAACAGGGCAGCGCGCGAGGCAAGCTTCGCAACGCAGTAGCGGACGCTGGAGTGTGGCCAGCCGCCGCACTCCAACAATCTTTAGTAAGGCGTGAACAACTGCTGGAATCCGGTGTTTTCCACGTCGCGCAAGCGCGGTGTGCCGGGCGGTAGCAGTGCGATCGTCTGGAAATCGGTATCGAATGCGTAGGTGCGCGTCGGCGCGCCGTACACATCGCTGCAGCAGACGGCCGGCTTGTAGGAGCTGGTGAAGTACTCGCCGTAGAACAGGCTGACCATCGAGCCGTCGTAATAGACGCTGGCGTTATTCCAATACTCCAGGAATCGCAGGAAGTTGGACGATCCGCCGTCGGTGCCGAACTCCGGACAATTCACGCCGCCGGCGCCGTTAGGCCCGCAATAGCTGCCGCCGCCAAGATTGCTGAAGGCTGAATACGTGGCCGTGGGATTCTTGCCTTGCACGATGGCCAGCCGGTAATACGTGGCTTGCGGCGTATCGCGGCCACTGGCGGTGTTCGGGGAGTTGAAACTGTTCAAGTCGCTCCACTGATTCGAGAGAAGAATCACGGCATCGGCCATCACGGCCGCGCCCACGTGGCAACCCGTGGTTGCTGTGGAGCACGAAGGATCGCCAAACGATACACTGCTCGAAGCGTTGTATTGACCCAACACGTAGACCGGGTTCTCGCTGGCGACGGTGAATCCGCCGTATGTATTGGTGGTGCCGCCCGACGTGACCCGATTGCCAGGCAGGGCGGTTGTTCCTCCGACGAAGCCGCCGTTGACCAGCCGAAGCGCGTGCCGCGCGCCTGACACCTTATTCTTCCAGGCGACATAGGGACTTGAAGAAGTGGGGCTGCTCGGTCCGCAAACAACCGGCTGGAACGGATCGGGCAAGCCCGTACTGCTGGTGCTGTCGGTGAATTGAGTCGCGGAAAAGCCTTTGTAGATGTTCGACTGTCCGAAGGTGTCCAGCATGTTGTTTTGGTTGGAATCCTCGCCGGCATCCAGCACACCGTTCGGGGATCCGTAAGAGCTCGAAGGATTGAAAACGTCCTCGAACCCATAGGCTCCGGTGAGTCGCGAACCGGTTCCCGTGCCGACCGGGAAATTCGGTGCGTTGGGGTCAGGGTTCATGCCGCGTCGGTCGCTGAAGTAGAAAATGTAGCCGTTTTGGCTGGTGCTCTCGACAGTGGTTCCGGTGGAACCACTCGTAGCCGGCGAATTGCCGATGGTTCCATAGAGCCAGCGCTGCAAATTATATACATTCAACTCCACGATGTTGATGATTCCGTTGATTCCGCAACCTGTCGAGACGGCATTGGGTTGGTACGCGTAGCTCATCGAGGTGCCGTTGCTGATGGAGAACGAACCGGCTTGTCCCGCGCCTCCCTGGGTTGCTTTGTAGTAGAAGTTGCTGGAACCCGCCGTGGTTCCGCCGAGTTTGCCGCCCGGACGGGACTCGCCTTCGCGGGTATCGTACATTTGCAACGGATAATACTTGCGCGGATCACCGTTGATGTATGCCAGCTTAGTGCCGACAGCCGTCGGTGTTGCGCTGGTGCATCCCGCCGCGGTACTGCCGCTCACGCAATACGTCTGGGTGTAGCCCGTCGCTGAAAAATTCGGGTTGAACGGCGCACTTGTGCCGGTCGCGGAGCCGGTGAGAGCTGTTTGATTACACGGATTAGGATTCGTGGCCACCCACGATGTGCACACGTCCACGTTGCCGTCGCCGTCGATATCGGCGTAGCGCTGGAAACTGAGGATCGCGTTGGCATCCACCACTGTCGAATTCGCGGAATCCACTGGATCGCTTTGGCCGATGCCATAACCGAGCCATTCCTGCGTTACGTCGGTGTAGCTTCCATCCGATTGCCGCGCCTGAATCAAAATGTAGCCGTCGATCAAGGGCCAGCACCACGCGTTGTCGCTGACCATGCCGGTTCCGGTGGTATTCGGATAGCTTGTGATGAAATTGCTGCTCAGTAAGATGCAACTGGGACTGGACTGTACGGCGTTTCCGGGCAGCACGAAATCTTGCCGCGCGGCGTAGTTGGTTTTGCCGCTGCCGAAGATGCCGTTGCACGCGGTGTTCTGCTTGCCCGACGGCGTTTTCCAACACTGTGTGCCGCATGTCGCGACGCTGGTTCCCCCGTACGGGTCGGCGCCCTTCACGGTGCTCGGCGTGCAGCCGCTCGTATAGGCGTACGCCGCGCCGCTATAAGGAGTGGGTCCCAAACCCGGTTCATAAATACAGCCCGCGGGCCAACTGCCGGTAGTTAGCTGCGCCAGGCAGTTGTTGCTGGCCGATCCTGCGCTTGCGGCAGGAAGAACGTTGGAGCTGATCTGCGTCATTCCTTCGGCGAACGCCGTACCGCAATAGGTGGCCGGCGTGGTTGTGTTGGACGTGACGCATGGGCCCGCCGCCGCCGTTCCGCCATAGGTCGGCGCCGTCGTGGTGCCGCCGACGTACGGCGACACGTTGGCGAGGCGCACCGGAGTTCCCGGCGTCGGGAACGTTCCCGATGCGTTACTATCATTGATCAGCACGCGAATCTGCGAGATCGAGTACAACCGGCTCTGCGTAATGAACGCGCAACCCGACGGCGGCTGGCCCGTGCATTGCGTCTCTCCTGTCCACGGCTGGCGCAGCAACTCGATCGGACGGTATCCGTCAGTCACGATCGGCAAGTTTAGGCTGTGTACGCCCGACTTGTAGTTGATGATCATGCTGTTGTACGTGTTGGTCGAGAGATTCACCCAGTTGGGATTGAGCGCGGATCCAATGCCGCCCTCGATGCTGCCTTCGTCGGTCAACGTCATTGCGCGGCAGGTGGAAGCCGGCAGGGTTCCATCGCAACCAGACGTCGTGGTGGGGATCAGGACGTTTGATCCGTTGTAATAGCCGCTGCCCGACGAGATCGAGTAACCGTTGGGAAGACCCAGGCGGATCACTTCACCGGCCGTGGTCATCTTGCTGTGGAAGATCAGGTTCCAGGAGTTGTTGAGCGTGGCCAAATACAAATTGCTGTTGGTGTGCACGCGTCCCGTCATGTTGTAAAGCGCGCCGGGATAGTAGCTGAGATCGCCGTCGGAGAAGACGCCGAACTGGAACACCGGAATCAAAGCCACGTCCACATGGCGGATCATCGAGACGTCCGCGCCCGAGGAAGCCTGCGCGTCGACCGAAAGCGTAATCGGTACGAGCTCGGCGATCAAGCCGGCGAAGGCGCCCGAAGAGATCGTGGAGTCCGTAATGGTCGGCACGTTGCCCGAGGAAATAAAAGTCAGCGTGTAGGTGTTGTAGGTGATGCCGGAAATCGAGGGAGGATAGGCGGAGAGTCCGGTGATTTCGCTGGAGGTCGGCGAGGCCTCGCCGGAGTAGAGGCCGTTCAAGTCGCCCATCATTTTTTCCATCGCCGCTTCTGCGCCGTAGTAGGCCTGCGTGTCCTGCAAGTCGTTGCCGTTCACGGTGCGCTCGGAGGTGACCATGTAGATGGTGCCCACCGCGATGCCCGACAACAGCAGCAGCAGGAGCAACGATGTGATCAAGGCAAAACCGCGGCTCTTGCTGAAACGCTTCGCGATGCTTCGCTTGTTCAGCTTGTTGAAGTTCAACTGTTTCAACATAACGAGTCTCCTTCGAAAACCCCAGCGCCGCAGGCGCCTTCTAAAAACCCAGCGCCACAGGCGCCCCTCTCACTCCTCCGGCAGATCTCAATAGCGGTCCACGAAAACCAAGTTTCTCGGCGACACCGCCGAGATCATGGACACCCGCGAGTAACCGCGACCCACCAACCGCTGGCTGGCCGCGCGCGCCTGCACGAAAATGTTCACCTTGCTGATCTGGTTCGGCGTGTACGACGTTGTGCCGCCGTTGCACGAACTGGGGGGACTGAATGGGTTCGCGATGTTCGGGCAGGTGATGCCCGCCGACGAATCGTAGATGTCGTAGCTGAATTGCAGATTCTCGATATTCTGCGCCACCGGCGTTGGCGGCAACGCATTCACCTGGCGCATCAGGCGCGGGTAGGAATACGTGTAGTTGTCGATGTAATACGTCACCACGATGACGCGAAATACTTTGGTCGAGGGAAACGTCCCTAGGGCCATCGCCGGGCTTACGGTCTTATCGAAGTTTTGGATGGACGATATGCCGCCGGCGACACCGGAGGTCTGTTGGCCCACCGGGAACAATGTGCTGTTGAAATTCAGCGGATCGCCCGCGGTGTTCAGGTCCACCACGAAGCCGCCCGATTCGACCGTCGTCACGGTGCCCACCGCGCTTCCATTTGTATTGTTGAAGAACAGCACGTCGCCCACGTTTAATCCATACGCCGAATCGTTGGGCGCGGGATTGGTGGAGGGATCGAACGTCACTTTGATCGGCGTGCCCGAAATGTCGACGGTGGCCGCAACCTGGTCGAGCGAACTGGCCGTGGAGCCGTTCCACGACGAAGGATAATTGTTATCTTTGTAGACGATGGTCACTACGTCGGTCGGGACGATGGTGGATGTCCAAGGATCGCGGTCCACGGAGCCGCTGGTCGACGCGTTCGGCTGCGACACCTGGGCGCCTTGCCCGTCTTGCGGATTGACCCAGTAAAGCCAAGAATTGGACGTTCCGCTTTGATAGTAGTTCAACGCCGAGGCGCCGCCCGGCGCGACGCCGCCGACATTCACCCAGCAGGGCAGCGACGAGGTCACGTCGCATCCCAGCTGCGGATAGGGCGGTTCCCCCAGCGGATGCGGCAATTGCAAGCCGCCGTTGGGCAATCCCGTGCCGGCCACCAGCAGATCGCGATAAATCAAATTGATCGCCACGCGCGCGTTCTGCTGCATGTCGCCGCGCAGCGTCGCGATAGTGCTCACGTCCACGCTCTGTCCGAACATCCAGACGGCTCCCGCAAGGAGGATGCCGGAGATCGCCGTGGCCACCAGCACTTCGGCCATGGTGTATCCAGCTTGCCTGGAAAGCTTTCGAGCGTGATGTTTGGGTGTGATCATGGGACGCCTACCTAAACCTCGAAATCAGCGTGTTGATCGTGTAACTGCGCGTGTGTCCCTTGGTGTTGGTGTACTGCACCGTCACTTGCAATTGCCGCACGTCGGGATTGATCGTTGCGCCGCTGGGCAGCGAGGTGATCGTGATCTGCCGCTGATAGTTCGACAACGTGATCGTTTGGTCGTCGGCCGTTCCCAGCACGCCGTCGGGTCCGGGCAACACCATGGTCTCGGTGGGGCCGTCGTCGGCCGTGCCGATCAGGCCGTCGGAGCCGGGCAATCCCAGCGACTGAAAGCCGGTGACGAAAATGCCGTTGGCCGTATTGTTGTTGTTGATGTTGCTGAAATTGATTTGAGCGCTCTCCCGCGCCGTGAAGATCGCTTCCACGGCCTCGCGCGCCTTCTGCTTGCAGATCAAATCTTCCTGCGAACTGCTGATGTTGTCGATGGCGGTGCTGAACAGCGCCAACATGCTGACCAAACCGACTGACAGAATGAACATCGCGGTCATCACTTCGGCCAGCGAGAAACCGGCTTCGGGTTTGGTCTTCGTGCGGATGTTGGCGTTGTTCATGGGCATCCTCACTTCCAATAATAGCCGTTGGGACCGTTGAATAACTTGTAGAGCGTGATTCGTCCCGTGCTTCCCCAAACCGTGACGCTGCGTTGCGAGGCCATGTCGCCCGAGATCGCCGTGTAGACCACGCCGTTGCACAATTTCCCGTTGGCGTCGCGGCCCGCGCCGTCGGGTTGGAA
This sequence comes from Terriglobia bacterium, assembly GCA_021325275.1. Lineage (GTDB taxonomy): Bacteria > Acidobacteriota > Terriglobia > JAJPHL01 > JAJPHL01 > JAJPHL01. Next base: position 7,253 of record JAJPHL010000047.1, read on the forward strand.
ATAAATTTGCGTCCCGGCATTGAAATCGACGGCTTGCGTGGGACACGTGCAGGGCGGCACGGCGCAACTGCAAAAGCCGTCTTGATCCTGCGGCGTTCCGCTCAAAATCTGGAAGGAAACTTGGCCCGGGATCGAGTCATTGCTGACGTTCGTGATGGTCGTCACCGTGGTGGCGACTCCACTCACGTAGCTCGTGGTACTCAGCAATTGATCGAGCACGATGCCCGAGGGCGCGTTGAACGTGAGGCGATAAACCAAGCGCTTACTGATCGCGTCTTGCCGCGCTACACGCATTTCCTGCTGAATCAACTGCGCGGCCGAATCGGCGGCCGCCAATTTCAGACTGCTCAATACGTTAATGATCGCCGCCGCGCTGACGATCAGCGCGATGGCGACCACGACGAGCACTTCGAGCAGGGACACACCTTTTTCGCGGTCCTGACCGTATTGTGCACTTCTTTTCATCTATCCATGAAGTCTGCAAGAAGTAGGCTGCCCATGTCAAGGGTACCAGAGGCACAGGTACCAAGTTCCTCGCATCGACACGAAGGTACTGGCGGCGATTTCCGAGCCACAGACAAAGCCTTTTCCAGCTTTTATTTACGCGCCCTTTGCTAGTTCGCGCCCGGCGGCCGAAACTTGGCGTTCCAATTCGGCTGTGTCGGCCCCGATCAGGGTGTCGGCGCCGAAGTCCAAGGCGAGCTGACAGACGTTCTCGACTTGCGGGCAAAGCCGGGCTTCGATGTGCTCGACTTGAGGCAGCAGCAAGCGCGCGACGGCGACATGCTTCAGGTAGGTGTGGCCGGACATCACCGGATCCAGCGGCGGTTCAAAACGCTCGGCGGCCGGCGCGTGCAGAAGATCGTTGATGCGCTGCGCGCGATCGGCGTCCGTCATCGGCACGGCTTGCAAATCTTGGCGGATATACGCCCGACGCCCGTGGCGTTTCTCGCGGACCGAATTGGCAAGCTGCGCGATTCCCAAGAGGTCGTGCGAGCGGTAGATGGTTTGCGCGTCAGCCGAGTCGAGGGCGTGTCCCGCTGCAATTTTCGCGGAGATACTCGCCAAGCGGGAATCTTCGAAAGTCATGGAGGGAATTTAGCGGCGCCAAAAAATATCCGCGGACCAAAATGCGAAAAATAACAAACTGATCCACGCATTCACGTTGAAAAACGCCGGACTCACGCGCGACAAATCACCCGGCTTCACGAGACTGTGCTCGTAGATCAAAAGCGCGGCGACAATCGCCAGTCCCAGCGCGGCAATCCAGCCGAGATGAAAGTGCAGCGCCAGCGCGGCGAGCGGAATCATCATGACCGCGTGCATCGCGGTAGAAATCCCCAGCGCGCGTGGCACGCCCCAGCGATTGGGTATGGAGTACAGCCCCGTGGAGCGGTCGAAGTCGACGTCTTGACACGCATAAATGATGTCGAAGCCCGCGGTCCACAGCATCACGGCGGCGGTCAACAGCAAGATGGCAGGATCGAGCGATCCCCGCACCGCGATCCACGCGGCGGCGGGCGCGATTCCCAGGCTCAATCCCAGCACCAAGTGCGACCATGCGGTGAATCGTTTGGTGTAGGAATAAAAACAAACGATCCCCAGCGCCACCGGCGAGAGCATCAGGCAAAGCGGATTCAATTGCCACGCGGCGATGGCGAGCACCGCGGCGGAAACTGCGGCGAACGCCGCGACGAAAGCGGGCGTGAGCAATCCCGCGGGAATCGCGCGCGTGCGGGTGCGCGGATTCGCGGCGTCCCAGCGCGCGTCGATCAAGCGATTGAACGCCATGGCGCAAGAGCGCGCGCCAACCATCGCCACGACGATCCAAAGAATCTGCCGCCCGCTCGGCCATCCTTGTGCGGCGAGCACGGCGCCGGTGAGCGCAAACGGCAGCGCGAACACGGAGTGCTCGAACTTGATCATTTCGAGCGTCACGCTCAGATTGTGGAAGAAGCGTCGGAACATGCGCACTTCATATTGTAATCTGAATGTGTGACCGAAAAATCCATCCGTGACCTGCTGGGCGAAGTTCGCAACGGGAAGCTGGGTGTCGACGCGGCTGTCGAGCGATTGCGCCATCTTCCTTTCGAGGATCTCGACTACGCGAAGATCGATCATCATCGCGGCTTGCGTCAGGGAATGCCGGAAGTGATTCTCGGCTCCGGCAAGCGTCCCGAGCAAGTGGCGGGGATCGTCAAGCGGATGCTGCCGCACTCCACGAACATTTTGATCACGCGCGCCGACGCGGCGGCTTTCCAGCAAGTGCGCAAGCTCGAAAAGCGCGCGGAATACCACGAGCTATCGCGCGCCATCACCATTCATCGCGACCACACAACGCTCGGCGCGGGACGCATCGCCGTGGTGGCGGCGGGCACGTCCGATATTCCCGTGGCCGAAGAAGCGGTGGTGACGGCGCGTATCATGGGCAACGACGTGGAGCATCTCTACGACGTCGGCGTCGCGGGAATCCATCGGCTGATGAGCAATCGCGCGGTGCTGACCAACGCGCGCGTGCTGATCGTGGTCGCGGGCATGGAAGGCGCGTTGCCCAGCGTTGTCGGAGGACTGGTCGCCGTGCCGGTGATCGCCGTCCCGACGTCGGTCGGCTACGGCGCGAGTTTCAACGGACTCGCCGCGCTGTTGGGAATGCTGAATAGTTGCGCCTCGAACGTGGTGGTGGTGAACATCGATAACGGGTTTGGCGCGGGGTTTGCGGCGAGTTTGATGAATCGCGTTTGCCACGAGGGTGAACGCCCAAATCAAAAATCAAAGATCAAAAATCAAAAATCAAAAATGTGATGTGCCCTCCTCATTTTTGCCTTTTGATTTTTGATCTTTGATTTTTGATTTCACTTCGTCTGTATCTTCGTCACAACTAGGGCAACCGTTCCACCCGCGGGGATCTCTCGCTGTAATAGCTTGGTCGGCGTAACGATCCCCGTCGCAAGGTCCCATTCTTCGACGCTGCCGCTGGCCGCAAATCCAAGCCGCACGTTGACCGCGTGCTGGCGATCGCTGTTGAGCACATAAAAGTAATCGCGCTTGTCGTCGCGGCGATGTTGGTAGCGGATCGACGCCGCGCGTTCGCCCGATTCCACCAACTCGGCGTGAAAATCGCTCTGCGACGCGTAGCTCAAGCCTCGGGCGATATCGTCGGGCAAGTCGCCGACGCGCACCACGCCGGTGCGGAAGAGCAATCGCTGAATGGTGAGCGGCTGGCGTCCCACGAAAACCACGCGGCCGCCGGCGTTGATGTATTCCAGCAGCGTGTCGAGGATTTCTTCCGACCAAAAGTCGGACGGCGCGACCGCCATCACGTGATACGTCGCCGATCCCAGCGAAAAACTGCCGGCTTGCGCTTCGCCGGAGCGATTCAGGGCCATCGGCAGCTTCGCGAATGTCTCGGGCGACGCCAAATCGAAGTCGCGATCCAAAGCCAAGAGTGCATCGACAGCCGTGCGCGTCTCTGCGGCGAGTCGCGACTCCAGGAGCAGCACGTCGCGCACCGGTTGACCTTGTCCCAGGAACCAGCAGGCGCGCGCTACTTGCTCCTTCGTCACGCCATTCGGCAAGGCTTTTGAGAAGGCCAGTCCGTTGGCGCCCCAGGACAACAGATCTTCCATCGACGAGTTGTCGCGAACCACCGCCCCCACGCGATTCTGTCCGGTCTGATGCGCCAAGCTTGCTTCGCGCTTCACGTCCATAAGCTCCCAAGCCGCGATCATATTCGATGGCGGGAGAATCGGCGCCCAACTTGCGTCCGGCACCGGCATCATCACCGGCTTGTTCTTTCTTTGTGCCGTGACAGAAACGACAACCATGAGAACCGTTGCCACGGCGAGAAGGAAATGGGATGAAGGCACTCTGTTTCCGACGCGGACCTCGGACCTCGGAACTCGCGCCTTGTTCTTTCTGCGCATCCGATCAAGTCTATAACAACAACGTCAGCGACGACACGGTACAGTACCTACGAATCGCTTAACTGCCTCAATGCGTTACGGAGCAACTCCGAATTATTCTAGAAGCAGGTAGACAACCGGTGTCAAAAGGGTGTTAAGATGCGCCAAGGGGGATTGGGTGGGTTCAGCTGCCAAGAACGGATTGACCGAAGTGGCTTCGGAGTGGAGCGAGGAATCGCGCGCCGCGGCACTGGCCCAACTGTCGCGCGTTCTCGAGAGCCATCACTTCCGGTCCAGCAAACGTTGCTCGCACTTTCTGCGATACGTCGTCGAGCACACCGTCAACAGCGGCCATCCCGAACCGCTGAAGGAACGCACGCTGGGCATTGAGATTTTCGGCAGAAACGCGCTTTACGACACCGCGCAAGACCCCGTGGTTCGCACGACCGCCGGCGAAGTTCGTAAGCGGCTCGCGCAATACTATCTGGAATCGGACACGGCGTCGGAAATTCGGATTGCGCTGCCGGCCGGCGGATACGTTCCCGAAATTCACTTTACTCCGGTGGTTCCCGCAGCGAGCGTGCCGCAACCAATCGCGTTAGCACCCGCGCCAGTCGGTGCGATGTCCGCGCCGGTTCCTGCGATCCGTGAGCGCGCCTTCAAGTGGCGACCACTCGCGGCCGGCGTGGCGTTGGCGATTGTCGCGGTCGCTGCGGTGATGGCGGCCGTTCAGTTGCGCACCACGAATCTGGAACGCTTCTGGTCGCCGTTCGTCCAAGCGCCCGGTCCCGTGATTATCGTTCTCGGTCAGCCGAAGACATATTTGTTCGAGTTGAAGACGCAAGATCGCCTTGATCACTTGTTCGAAAGCGGCGGCAATACCGCCGGCGCGAGCGGCGCCGACGGCGATTCCGACAGCATCGCCCCGGTGGAAACCGCGCGGCTCGAATCGATTCCTCTCCGCGAGGTCGTGCCATCCTGGGAGCGCCATCTTTCCATCGGCGACGTCATGGTTTTCTCACGCATTTCAAGTTTGCTGGTGCAGAAGGGCCAAAAAGTAGAGTTGCACGGAGTGCGCGATACATCGCTCGCCAATTTGCGCGGCAAGCCGAGCGTGCTGGTCGGCGCCTTCAACAATCAATGGAATCTGGGACTGACCGGCGAGTTGCGTTTCTACTTTGAAGACGACGGTGATCACGCCAACTATGTGCGCGACCGCAAAAATCCCGGCGCGAACGATTGGAAAGTTATGAACACGTGGCCGCGGCCGCATCCTCCCACCGATTACGCGATCGTTTCGCGCGTGGTTAATTCGACCACCGAACAAACTGTCGTGTCGATCGCCGGAATCACCGGATTCGGCACGCAAGCAGCGGGAGAATTCCTCACCAACGAAGCGTATTTCACAGAAGCGCTGAAGAACGCGCCGCCCGACTGGAAGAAAAAGAACATGCAGGTAGTGCTCGGCACCAAGGTCATGTCGGGCGCCGCCGGGCCTCCGCAGGTGCTGGCTGTTGAATTCTGGTAAACAGTGATTCTACAAACCGAAGCTAGGGATCGCCGTTCTCAACGAGAGGAATCCAAGCAATCTCAATGCGATAGGTGGATGGCAACGTTATCATGTCGGTGGGCCTACCTGGGCGCGGTAGACTACCGTACCATACTGACCCGGAATCTGAAGTTTCTTTAATATGTTACCCAGTCTTTGTAGGGAAGTGGGTAGTTGCGGGCTCGCAAGAATCATTTTGGGGTAGGAGAAAACACATGAAGAGCATTTTGCGGTCAAGTACGCCTTGGTTGCTTGCCTTGGCGTTAGTTCTGGCGACTTGTGCGGGGTTCGGCCAAGCGGTCAGCTCGACAATTCTCGGCACGGTTACCGATTCCTCGGGCGCGGTTGTCTCAAACGCCAAGGTGACGGTCACCAACATCGACACGCAGATCAGCCGTTCGGCGCAATCGAACGAAAGCGGAAACTTCAACTTTGCCGACATGCCTCCGGGCAACTACGTCGTCACCGTGGAAGTGGCGGGCTTCAAAAAGGAAACGCGCCGCGACATCAACGTGCTGGTGAACACGGCCTCCCGCGTGGACATCCAGTTAACGCCCGGCAACGTGTCGGAGACCATCGAAGTCACGGGCGCTCCGGCGGAGTTGAAGACGGATCGCGCCGACACCGGCCGCCAGCTCGACACCACGGCTGTGCAGGAACTGCCGGTGCTGATCAGCAATCGCAATTACCAGGCGTTGCTGGCGCTCGTTCCCGGCACTTCGCCGCCCACCGAGCAGCACTCTCAGTTTTTCAACGCCTCGGACACCTTGCAGACCGAAGTGAACGGCGCCCCGCGCGTCGCCAACAACTACCAGATCGAAGGTATCGACGACAACGAGCGCACCGGCCTGTTGCAGATCCTGATTCCACCGCTCGAGGCAGTTCAGACGGTCGACATTTCCACCAGCAACCACACGGTCGATTTGGGCCGCGGCGCCGGCGCCGTCACGAACGTGATCCTGAAGTCGGGATCGAACCAGTGGCACGGCTCGGCGTACGAGTTCTTACAGAACGGCGATTTCAACTCCCGCAACTTCTTCCAACCCTCTGTCGCCGCGGTTCACTACAATTACTACGGCGGCACCATCGGTGGACCGATCAAGAAAAACAAGCTGTTCTTCTTCGCCGACTTTCTGCGCACCACCGACCACGAAGCCGTCGCCACCACGGAGACGATTCCGTCGCACTTGTCGAAGACCGGCAACCTCAGCGAAGCGTTAGCGGGTGCGAATCCCGCGCCGGTGTACGATCCGACGACTGGAAATCTGACCACCGGTGTGGGACGACTTCAGTTCCCCAACAACGTGATTCCCACGCCGCGTTTGAACACCACGGCGTTGAAGCTCCTGGCCTTGGTGCCCGATCCCAATCAGTCGTTCAACCCGTACTCTCCCACCAACAACTACTTCGCGCTGCTGCCCTTCCACAAGGACACCAGTTTCACAGACGGCAAGATCGACTACAACATCAGCGACAAAGACCGCGTCAGCGGGCGCTTCAGCTTCCAGCGTCCGGTGATCTTCCAGGCGCCGACCTTCGGACAAGCCGGCGGCGCGGCCAATGGCGCTTTCGAGGGAACGGGCGTTCAGAAGACCTATAGCTCAGGCATCAACTGGATCCACACGTTCTCCAACACGCTGCTGAATGAATTCCGTTTCGGCGTGGCGCACTACAACAACGTGGCGCAGGAAAGCGATTTCGGCGCCAACGATTCCACGGCCGTGGGCATTCCGAACATCAACAACAGCCAGTTCAACAGCGGGCTGGTCGGGATCAACCTCAACGGTCCGTTTTCCAACCCGATCGTGGGTTACTCGGCGAGCTTGCCGTGGGTCCGCGCGGAAGCCAACATCGACTTGGTGGACAACGTCACCAAGACCTTCCGCAACCATACGGTCGTGATCGGCTTCGACATGCGCCGCATTCGCGACGACTTACTACAGACGCAGACCTACAGCCCCCGCGGCGTGTACAACTTCGGAGTGAACCAAACCAACTGCGCGGGTAGCTGCCTGCTGCCCAACGGCACCACCACCGCGGCGGGCACGGCGAACAGCACCACGTCTTGGGCCAACGATCTGGGAAGCTTCCTGCTCGACGCGCCGTCGACCGGTTCCGGCCGCGATTTCAGCGGCACGTTCCCCACGTATCGCGCTTGGTATTTCTTCCCGTACATCGCCGATCGCTGGCAGGTGAACAACAAGCTGACCATCGACATGGGCCTCCGCTGGGAGATTTATCCCCCAGGGCTGCCGGCGTTCCCCGGCCAGTTCTCCAACTACATTCCGTCGACGAATTCGCTGGTGGTCGGCGGTGTGGGCGGGAACCCCAACAACGGCGGCTTGCAGAATCACCTGAACTACTTTGCGCCGCGTCTCGGCGTGGCCTACCGCTTGACCGAAAAGACCGTCATTCGCGCGGGCATCGGCGTCAGCTACACGCCGTTTGAAGACAACACTTACATCAACAACAACTATCCGACCAAGGGCAACATCGGGGCGGTGACGGGCGCCAGTTCGTTCACGCCGGCGTTCTACGCCGGATCGCAGTTGAGCTTCGAGACCGGCCTGATCTCGCCGACGCCGGTGCCGGTGCCGTCCAACGGTATTTATAACTTGGCGACGCTCGCGTCGCTCGGCGCAGCCACCAACTTCAACGGCTCAACGGAAGATTACTTTCCGACGAACTTCAAGAACCCGCACGTGATCGCCTGGAACTTCACCGTCCAGCGAGCGCTGCCGTATCACTTCACCGTGGATTTGGCGTATGTGGGCAACCACGGCGTCGACATGGGTTCGTCGCAAAACATCAACGCCAGTCAGTTGATCGCGCCCAACAATACGTCCGCGACCGAAAACACCTTCCTGCCGTACTTCTCGGTGGGTGGACACACCGGCAACATCACGGAGTTCTTCGTGCCGGTTTCTTCGTCCTACAACGCGCTGCAGGCGAAGTTGGACCGCCGCTTCGGCGGTGGTCTGGCGATCACCACGTCCTTCACGTTCCAAAAGGGCATGGCGTACTACAACGGCGGCGACGACGATGGTTGCTACTGCTTCTATCTGCCCGGGCAATATCACCGCAACTATGCCTTGAACGACTTCAACCGCACGGTGACGTTCGTTCAGAGCTACGTTTGGCAACTGCCCTTCGGCAAGGGGAAGAGATTCCTCAACTCCACGGGGCGCGCCGGCGACATGATCATCGGCGGATGGCAGGTGGAAGGCATCATGACCATCATGACCGGCACGCCGTTTACGGTCACCTATAGTTCGACGTACCTCAACTTGGCCCAAGGCGGTACGAACACACCGATTCAGGTGGTTTCGAGCGTCAACAAACCGCACGGAATCAACACGGCGTCGAACGGCGGAAGCCCGTGGTTCGATCCAACCGCGTTCGTTGCACCGCCATGCCAGTCGGCCACGGCCTCGGCGGCTTGCCCCACGGGCGCTCCCGATCAGGCCCCCGGCGCCGCGCAGCAGGTCGGCAACGTGGGACGCAATTCCCTCACGGGACCGGCGTTCTTCGGCGTGAATGCAGCCGTGTCCAAGAACACGGCCCTCACCGAGCGCCTGAAGATGCAGTTGCGTTTGGAAACCGTGAACATGACCAACACCCCGCAATTTGGTAACCCGAACGGCGGTTGCTGCACTTCGAACAACGCCAACTTCGGATACGTGACGGGTACGGTCGGCAGCGGTTCCGGCTCGATCAACTCGGGCACCGGTGGTCCGCGCACCATTCAGATCGCGGTGAAGTTCACCTTCTAGTTTTTCCCTGGGGCCCTTGGTCATACAAGGGCCCTTGGAACACGGAACAAACGCAAGACCCGGAAGAACACAGAAAAAACCACAGGCGCTCTGTTTCCAGGGCGCCTGTGATTTTTTCCGCGTTCCAGCTACTTCTTTCGGCGCTGCTCAGCCCGGGCGATGGCTAAATTCTCCTGCGCCTCCGCGGAACGCGGATCGATCTTCAGCGCCGTCTCGAAGTGCGCGATCGCCTCGGCGGTGCGGCCGGTTCCCGCGAGCACCACGCCGAGATTGTTGCGGGCATCGACGTAATCGGGCTTGATAAGCAGCGCTGCCTCAAAATGCTCGATCGCTTCGGCGGCGCGACCAGCATGCGCCAGGTCCACGCCGGTGTTGTATTCGGTTTCCGCTGAGAGCGTGAGCGCCCGTTGCAGATTGTTTCGCGCATCCGGGTAGTCCGGCTGCAGGCGGAGCGCTGTTTGATACTCCGCGATCGCTTCGTCTTGGCCGCCGGGAGTCGAGAGCAGCGCGTTCGCTAGATTGTTGTGAGAAACCGCGGCATCGGGCGCCAGTGCCACCGCGCGGCGCAATAGGACGATCCCTTCGGTGATGCGGCCCGTCTTTTCGAGTGCCGCGCCATAGTCGGTGAGCGTGGCCGCCTCGTTGGGTTCCATCCTCAATGACGCCCGATACTGCTCGATCGCTTCGGCATAGCGTTGATCGAGGGCCAGCGCGACGCCGAGATTGTGGGCCGCAAGATAGTTGTTGTCCGTCACGTCCAACGCGTGACGGAAGAGCGCCTCGCTGTTTTTCCAATGCCGAAGTTGCAATTCCGTGCCGGCAATCATGGCGACGCATAGGATCGCCCCTGCCGCGATCGCGGGTTTGCGCAGACCCGGTCGCCGCTCGAGTAATTCGGCTGCGCTCCAAGCCAGCATGATCGCTAAGCCGGTCATCGGAACATACGTGTAGCGGTCGGCGCGCGCTTGGACGCCCACCATCACGATGCCGATGACGGGAACGAGCGTCCCGACATACCAAAACCATCCGACCGCGAGGTACGGCCGCGCTTTCCATGCCAGAACCACGCCCGCCGACACGCCAACTAGACACGCGGCAGCCAGCAGCGGTTGCCACAATGGAATCGCGTGTGGATACGGGTAGAACGCAGCGAGATTCATCGGACAAAGCGTCTTGACGATGTACCAAACGTAGGAGACAAGGCTGTTCTCGACGCGCGAGCCGAGAGAAAACTCTTGACCCGTGCGTACCGCGCCGCCAGACTGCTGGACCAAGTACGTGGTCGCGGCCCCCGCGATGGTCAACGCGAGGAAGGGGATTTTTTCGAGGAACACTTGTGGCCTAAAGCGCTTCAACGGCCAGACGTCGAGCAACAATAGCAAAAACGGCAACGTCACGATCATTGGCTTCGACATCAGACCCAGGCCGAACGCCGCGAGTGTCACGGCGTACCAGGCGGCCGAGCGTTTTTCCGTGTACCGCACATACGCCCACAGGCACGCGAACCAAAACAGCGCGCTCAGCACGTCTTTTCGCTCGGCGACCCAGGCCACCGATTCCACGTGCAGCGGATGCAGCGCGAAAACCGCCGCGACAAACGTGCTCGGCCACAGAGCATTGGTGGCGCGATACAGAAACGCCAGCAGAAAAACCGCCGCCAGCGCATGGATCAGCGCATTCGTCGCATGATGCCCGCCGGCTCCGCCGGATGATGTGCCGTAAATCTGGCCGTCAACCAGGCGCGAGATTCGCGTCACGGGAAACCAGTTGGCTCCCTCACCTGTGGTGATGGCCCACTTGATTCCCCCCAACTTGAGTCCCGCGCGCACGTGCGGATTGCGCGACACATCGCCGGGATCGTCGAAATTCACGAAGTCGAAGCGGACCGAGGGCGCGTACACGAGCAGCGTGAGAACAAACAGCGCCGTGTACGCCCACCACGCCGGCGTGCGGCGCGGGACATTCTCTGGCGTCGGCTTTTCCTTTCGGCGCGGTTTCATCGAGGGTATTCCATTTTATCCGTCCTGATGAGCGTAAACTACTGGGATGCGCCGCCTTGTCTTTGTGCTTGCGTTGGCCTGTGTCGTGCACGCCCAGAAGGCGCCGCGCCCCCGCGAAATTCTCGACCTGGTGGCGCTGGCCAACGCCGCGCCGCCTGAATTCGCCGCCGACGCGCTGATTCGCATCGCCGATTCCGACAAGGTCGCCGATCCCGCCTGGAAGCGCGAACTGCTCGAACAAGCGCTGTCGCTCGCGCCTTCCGCGCAATACAAAGTGAAGCGTCCGAACGTGAGTGGCCGCAGCAATGGCGCGGAGGGCTTTCTTTCGTACGCCTTCGAAATGGAGATGGACACGCTCTCCCTCCAGTGGCGCGCCATCAAGGCGATCTACAAGATCGATCCCGCTCGCGGCCGAAAACTGCTGCGCGAACTTCCACCGCTGCGCCTCGATCCGCTGGGCTGCGGCGAGTCGATGATCTACGATGTCAGTCCGTTCTACGAGGCGGTGACGGAAATCTCCCGCGACCAGCCGCTGGAATTCGTCGAGCCGTTTGTCACACAAATAAACTCGCACGTGCAAGTGGAGCCGGTGACGCACCTGATCGTCTCGCGCAAATCGAATCCGCGCGAGTTGGAGCGTTTGACCGGCGAATTCACGGCCGCGTTAGGGCAAATCGATCACGATCCGCGGGCGTTTCAGTTCAATCTGCGGTCCGCTGAGGTGTTGGCTCAGGCGTTGCAAAACGCCGGCATTCCGCCGCAAGCGTTCATCACGGCGTACGGCGAATACCTCGAACGCCACGTCAGCGCGCGGCAGTGCCACGGCAGCACGGTCAGGAATGTTGCTCCACGGAATCTGACCCTGATGCAGGAGTATGCCCGCAGGGACACTCCGGTGGTCGCCAGCCTGTGGGAGATCCTTTACAAGGACCGTGAGGTGCAGTACGACGACGAGGAGCGCCCGGAGCAGCGATTTGTGGAGACACCTGAGTCTTCCAAGCTCATGAAGAGCGCTTTCGGTCTGCGCAACAACTCGGACGGGAAGCCCGCCACCGACGCCGACAAAAAAGGTATCGAGTGGCAAACGAGGTTCCAGGACTTTCGCAACGCGCTGGACGAGTGGAAGGAGCAAACCGAAGCGACGCCGCGCAATTATTTCTACCAGAAATGTCTGGTGGAAATGATGATGCTGGAAGCCGTGCCGCGCTCCGACACTGCTCTGCGCGCCGTGGTAGTGGACGGGTTCACGGCGTTTCTGGCATCGTCACCCCTTCGTGTGGCCAGCCGCATCGAATGGTGGCGGCAAGCACGCGGCACGCTGGAAAACGTGCCGGAAGCCGCGGCCTCGTTTGCGCGCTCGCAAGATGCGGTGATGCAGCTGTACGTCGCCATGGATCGCACACTGGGCGTCCAAAAAACGGTCCCGCCGCACTAACAACCGATAAAATGTGAGCGATGCTAAAGCTCGCGATTCGCGGCGGAACTCCGGTTCGCACAACTCCGTTCCCCTCGTGGCCGGTGTGGGACGACGCGGAGCGCCGCGGGCTCTCGGAAGTCCTCGAAAGCGGCAATTGGGGCGGATTTCCGTTTCCCAACACGAAAGGCGCGGAGTTCGCGGCGCGTTTTGCCGCCGTGCACGGCGCGAAGTACGGAATCGCGGCGGCGAATGGTACGGTCGCGATCGAGTTGGCCGTGCAAGCGGCGGGAATTGGCGCGGGGGACGAGGTGATCGTGCCCGCGTACACCTGGGATTCCACGGCGGGCGCGGTGCTTTTTTCGGGCGGCGTTCCGGTTTTCGCCGACGTCGATCCGGAACGCTATTGCCTCGATCCCGCGCAGCTTGACGCCGCGCTCTCGCAGCGAACGCGCGCGATTCTGCCCGTGCATCTTGGCATGAATATGGCCGACATGGACGCGATCGGCGCGTTTGCAGCGAAACACTCGCTCGCGGTGATCGAAGATTGCGCCCACGCGCATGGAGCTTCTTGGAACGGTCGGGGCGCCGGTTCACTCGGAGACGCCGGCGCGTTCAGTTTTCAGTCGAGCAAGTTGATGAGCGCGGGTGAAGGCGGCATCGTGCTCACGAACAGCGCCGCACTGCATGAACGGGCTTCGGTGCTGATTAATTGCGGACGCTCGGCGGTGGGCGGAAATTTCCGCGCCATTGGACACAACTATCGCATGACGGAATTTCAAGCCGCCGTCTTATTGGCGCAACTCGATCGCCTGGACGCGCAAACGGAACGGCGCGAGAAAAACGCCCTTCACTTTGAATCGTGCCTCGCCGGCGTGGAGGGGATCCGCGTGGTGGCGCGCGACCCGCGGCAGACGCGCCGCGCGATCTATCATTTCGTCTTGCGCTACGACGCGGCACATTTCGGCGTGCCTCGCGACGCATTCGTCGCCGCGCTGGCGGCGGAAGGCGTTCCGGCGGAAGGCGTGTTTTACGAAGCGGTCTATCGCAGCCCATTATTTCCCGCCGCGCCGGGGACGTTTCGCGTGTTGCCGTGCCCGGTGTCGGAGCGCGCGGCGTACGAAGAGTCGGTGTGGATTCCGCATAATGTGCTGGAAGGCCGCACGCGCGATGTGGAAGACGCCGCCGCGGCGATTCGCAAGATTGTGGACCACATTTCCGAGTTGCGAGGATTCGAGCATCCGTCGATTGCGGAGAAGGGAATGAGCCGGGCGGAGCGGCTTACGGTATGAGGAACACGAAGGCAAAAGGCAAAAGGCAAAAGTCAAAAGGCAAAAGTTTGGGAGATACGCCTGCCCTCCGATACTTTTGCCTTTTGACTTTTGCCTTTTGCCTTTTGCCTTGCGTTTGCTTTTCCCAATCCATCCCAAAGGAATCCTGGACTCGCCCCATCGGCGAGCCAATGACCACGCCGATGACCGCCAAGGAAATCATCGACGACGGCCCTTGGCAAGGCTTGCCGCTCGGCGGCCTGGGCGCGGGCACGATCGGCCGAACTTATCGCGGCGATTTCGCCCGCTGGCATCTCGATATCGGCCGCCACTTTTATCGCGACGACGTCGTCGATCAATTCAGTTTGCGCGCGCGCATCGGCGATCAAGGTACGGTCGACTCGCGCGTGCTTGCCGTCGATCGCCCCACCGACGGAACGCTGTCGTGGTGGAACTGGGACGTCAGCGTGAAGCAGGGTAATCGCTACCACGCGCTTTTTCCCAAAGCGTGGTTCCATTACACCGACCTTCCCACGCCGGGATTGGAGCTAACCTCCGAGCAATTCTCGCCGTTCATTCCCGGAAACTATAAGGAGTCGAGCTATCCGGTTGGTGTGTTTCGATGGAAGGCCGTGAATCACGGCACGGAAAGAATCACCGTGACGCTGATGTTCACTTGGGAAAACATGATCGGCTGGTGGGCCAGCGCCGTGCCGACCCCGGGCGCCTCGGGCGACGATCCACCGAAGTATCAACCGCGCTGGGGCGTCAGCGCGGGCAACGTGAACGAGTATCGCGAAGAAAAAATGCCGGGCGGCGCGATGAAGGGAATTGTTCAGTCGCGACGTGGCGTCGGGACCGACTTTACTGCTTACACGAATTCGGCGCTCGGGCAATACGCGATGGCCACGATGGAGTCGCCGGGCGTCACAGTAACGTATTTCGCGAAATTCAATCCCGCCGGCGACGGCGGCGCGGTGTGGAATCCTATGGCGATTCGCGGGGAATTGACGAATCAGAATGACACGTCGCCCGCCGTGCCGGGAGAGCGCAGCGCGTCCGCGTTGGCCGTGACGTTTGTGCTGGAGCCGGGCGCGCAGCGCGAAATCCCGTTTGTGCTCGCCTGGGATTTGCCGCTAATGGTCTTCGGCGATGGCCAAACGCCGCCGGCGACGTATTACAAGCGCTATACAAAATTCTTTGGACGCGACGGCAAGAACGCCTGGGCGATCGCGCGCGAAGGACTTTTGCGCGGCGCGGAGTGGTCCCAGCAGATCGACGATTGGATGCGTCCGTATCTCGAAGACAAACGCACGCCCGCATGGTACAAGACCGCGCTCTTCAACGAACTCGCGGCTCTCGTCGACAACGGCACGGCGTGGGAAGACGGTCGCGTCGGCGAGACGGGCGCGGGCGCCGATTTTCCTCCGCCTGGGCGATTCAGTTACATGGAGTGTTTTGACTACGCGTTTTACTCGACGCTCGACGTAGAAGCCTACGCGTCGTTCGCGCTGGCAAAATTGTTCCCGGATCTCGACAAGCAAGAGGCGCGCATGTTCGCGTCGGCGGTGGAGTCGGAAGACCGCCGCGATCACGAGATCGGTTGGAATAAACAGAAACGTCCGCGAAAACTCGCGGGCGCCGTGCCGATGGACTTAGGCATACCGTTCGAGAGTCCTTGGATGAAGGTTGCGAATTATGCGTGGCAGGACACCAACACTTTGAAAGACGAATCCTCGAACCTCGTGCTGAAAGTCTGGCGCGACTACGTTTTCACAGGCCGCCGCGACACGGCGTTCCTCCGCGAAACGTGGCCGCACCTGCGCGCGACGCTCGCGTACATGAAAAAGCAAGACTCGGACGGCGACGGCCTGCTCGATTCCGCCGGCGTTCCCGATCAAACCTACGACAGTTGGACCATGACCGGCCCGGGCGCATATCTCGGCGGATTGTGGATCGCATCGCTTGAAGCGGCCATCGCCATCGGCGACATTGTCGGCGACGAAGCGGCGGTCGTCGAATATCAAGGATGGCTCGACAAGGCGCAAAAGAGTTACGAGAGCAAATTGTGGAACGGCATGTACTACGATTTCGACAGCGGCAGCAAGGATCGAAAGGCCGTGATGGCCGATCAACTTTTCGGGCAGTTTTACGCGCAAGCCACCGGACTGCCCGACATCGTGTCGCGCGCCCATCGCGATTCGGTGCTGAAGACGGTTTATCGCTTGAACGTTCTGGGATTTCACGGCGGGAAAATGGGCGCGGTGAACGGAATCATGCCCGACGGCAAGCCCGACACGGTCGACGAACGCTCGAATGCGTCCGAAGTTTGGACGGGCGTCACGTACGCGCTCGCCGCGTTCATGTACTCGAGCGGAATGAAGGACGAAGCGTGGAAGACGGCCGAAGGAATCTATCGCACCACCTACGAAACCGGCGGCATGTGGTTCCGCACGCCGGAAGGTTGGAAGGAAAACGCCGGCAAGTTCGACTTCCGCGCGTCGATGTATATGCGTCCGCTGGCCGTCTGGGCGATTCAATCGGTGTTGGACCAGGAGAAAAAATGAAAAAGACCATTCTTACCGCCGGCCTTGCTTTGGCCCTGCTCGCGGGAGCGCTGGTGGCGCGCGTTTCCGCGCAAGACGATGCCCTCGATCCCCTCAAGGTGGCGGGCGACACGCACAAGCTGGCGTTTGAAAACAAATTTGTGCGCGTGCTCGACGTGCGCTTGCCGCCCGGGAAGATCGAGCCGCGCCACCGCCACCCGCACGGTATGAGCGTCTACTTCACAGATTGGGACGCGCGCGTCACCGTGGACGGCGGGCAGGCGGAGACACATCATCGCACCGCGGGATCGTTCGCTTGGAGCGAGCCGATCATTCACACGGTGCAGAACGCCGGCAAGACGGAAGGGCATATTCTGAGGATCGAGTTGAAGTTTTAACGAAGACGTGTCACATCTTTTTACGGTCACAAAAACAGGATGAGCGCCGTCATAACAGGTGTGTCGGGATTCGGGGAAAGCGCCGGGGAGATCGCGCTGAATGGAGCCGGTGACGCTCTCATCGAAGAGCTCTTTCAGCAGCACTATCGCCGCATCGCCGCCATGCTCACGCGCTTAACCGGCGATCGCGCGTACGCCGAGGAAGTGGCGTCCGACGTATTCCATAAGCTGGCGCGGCGTCCGATGCTCCTGGAAGGGCGCGCCGATCAGACCGCTTGGATTTATCGCGTGGCGACCAACGCCGGTTTTGACGCGTTGCGCGCGCGGTCGCGACGCAGCAAGCACGAGCAGCGCGCGGCCGCCGAGGCGTTGCGTACCGAACGGCACGAGACCGCGCTCGACGACGTGTTACGCGATGAGCGCCGCCAAAGAGTTCAAGACGTACTCGAAGGATTGAAGCCGCGGGACGCGCAGTTGTTGTTGCTGCGCTCCGAGGGTTTGTCGTATCGCGACTTGGCCGATGCCGCCGGTGTTCCGGCGTCGTCGGTGGGGACGATGTTGGCGCGCGCCGAAGCGGAATTCGAACGGCGCTATCGCGCGCGGTACGGCGAGGAGGTTTAGCGATGAACACTTGTTGGAGTGAAGGCGAAATTCGGGCGCGTCTCGACGGCGAATCGCTACGCGATGACGCCGGACACTTTGACGAATGCCCGGCGTGCGATGCGCTGCGCCAGGAAATCGCGGGACGCGCGGCGCGCGTCTCGGCGCTGATGTCCGCGCTCGACACACCTGTAGTCCGGCCTACTGTCGTGCTAACAATGCCGCGGCCGCTAGGTCAAAGAGTTCAACGTTGGCAAGTTGCGGGAATCGGCGCGATCGCCGCGGGACTCGTGGCCGTCGCGTTATTGCTCCCGCATCCAGTTGCGCACGTCTCGACACCAAACCCCGAGGCGTCGCATTCGTCGCCCGCGGTTGTGCCGGAAGCTCCGGTACAAACAGCGTCGTCTTCCTATGCACGACGTCCGCGGGCGGCGGTCCCCATTCACGCACGTGCCGATTCGGCGCCTGCGCCGGCCGCCGCGCCCACCACTTCAGACGATCATTATTTTCTGGCGCTCGACGACGAGCCTCTCGACTCAGGAGTCGTGATGCGTGTCGCCTCGCCATCGGGTGACTTTCAGGCCGACGTGATTGTCGGCCCGGATGGACGGGCCCACGCCATCCGCATCGTGAATTCAGGAAATGGAGACGACAACCGATGAAACGAATCCTTCTTTTCGCAGGCACGCTCGCAGCCAGTGTCCCGTTGGCGTTCGCCGCGGCCGCTTTCGCCGCCGACCAACTCACCACGGTCGGCGTGCGCAGCGTGATTTCGCCGACGATCAAGGACGCGCCGTACTCCGGCGAGGAAATCAGCACGCATGACAACACGCTGGCCGACGGCACCAAGATTCACAATGAACAGCACACCAAGGTGTATCGCGACAGCGCGGGCCGCGTGCGCCGCGAGTCCGGCGACACGATCAACATTTACGATCCGGTGGCCGGCATGTCCTACACGCTGAACTCGAAGACCATGACCGGACGGCAAACGCAGCTCAACGCGTACAAATTAGTGTCGAAGGACGGTCCCAACCTTGCGTACGTAGTTTCCGACCACGCGGACACCGTTCACTTAGGACTCGGCGGCGGTGCCGGATCGAGTGCGGGCGCCGGCGTGGATCACGAAACCGGCGCCGTGACCATCGAAGTGCGCGGCACGGAAACCAGTACCACGACGGGTTCCACCGCCGAAGCCAAGAAGCGCGCCGAGAAAGCCATGCTCGACGCACAACAATCGCTCGACAAGGTGAAGGCCGAGGCCGAGGCGCGCATGGACCTATTGAAGATGGCCGGCGGCGCGGCGGGAGCGGTAGGACCAATGTTCGTCACCACCGAGACGCAATCGACGGCGAAGCGGGAGGATCTCGGCCAGCAGGTGTTCGAGGGTGTAACGGCGGAGGGCCTGCGTAGAACGCAAACGTTTGAAGCGGGCAGCATCGGCAACGACCGGCCCATCAACGTGGTCACCGAACGTTGGACCTCAAAGGACCTGCAAACGCTGATGATGTCGATTCACAACGATCCGCGCAGCGGTGAAGAAAAGTTCCAACTCATCAACGTGGTTCGCGGCGAGCCGGATCCTTCGCTATTCGTGTTGCCGGCGGGATACAAGATCCTCAACGAGGGTCCGCACAAGTAGCGTTCTTCGATTCGCGTGCGAAAGTACGGCGCCGTCGTTACCTCGACGGCGCCGTTTTTGTTACCGTGATCTCGCGCGCCAGAGTCCCGCCGTCGTCCAGCACGTCGCCGACGATTTTTACTTCGTCGCCCTTCTTCAATCCCGCAAGCGGCGTGTCGGCGTTCCATTTCTTGATCGACGTGAGCGGTGTCACGATCACGTTGCGCACGCGGCCATCGTCCGTTCGCACCTGCATCGCATCGGTCGACGTGCTTTCAACACGCCCGGTGAAAGTTCCGGTGAGCGACTTCGTATCGGGATCGGATTTCAGTGTGACCGCGGTGTCGGGCGTGTGCGCGGGCGCCGAAGTTGGCGGGGGAGCCGGCGGCGCGGGCGCCGCCGCAACTTCTTCGGAGCGATTCACGAGAATCTGACGCGCCACATAAAGCCCGGTGTCGAGTGAATCGCCGGTGATGGCCACGCGATCGCCGACTTCCACACGCTCCAGGATCTTGTCGTGATTATCGTTGCGAACAATGCTGGTCACCGACGTTACCAGCACAGTCCGGCGCGAACCGGTCGGTAATTCCACGGTCGCTTCGTCGTTCTTCAACGCGACAATCGTTCCGGTGATCCCCGATTGACCGCGCGGTAGCTCCGGGTACGCTGTGCCCGTCACATTGCCGGGCGTGTCCGATCGCCGCGAGACCACTGGACCATCGTGTGGCGATGCGGGCGGCAATGTTTTTGCCTCCAAACGCACCGGCGCGCCGGGTGCGTTGTCGGTGGCGGGTCCCTTCGGTAATTCCGTAGCGGGCGGCGGGGCCACCGACGTTCCTCCGCGCTGCTTGCGCGCCAGCACATCGGGGTGCGGCATGATTTCGACGGCGTACGGTCCTTTATCCTTCGTGTCCTTGATGCGCACGGCGACCGGATCGTCTTCCTTCAAGTCGGCCAGAGTGAGGGGCGTCTTGTCGACGTGAATTTTCGTTTTGTCGTCGACCACGCAAAGGATATTGCTGTTGGGGCCGCTGTCCGCGTCGAGCGCACGGATCAAGATCTTTCCCGACTCGATGCTGCCGATCGTGCCGGTAACCGTGCGCGTGCCTTTTAGCCACGACGGCCCCGATCCGCCTCCGCCCATGCCTGGAAAATAGATTTGCGCCCCACAGAAAATGGGCGCCAGAAGAAAAGAGAATAGAGTCGCTCGCCACCGCATGACTTCAGTTTAACGGAAAACACGGATAGAATGAACCCATGTCCCGTCCCAGCACTCTTGGCGCTCTCCGCACCAGTGAATTCAACGAACAACGCTTGACCGCGCGCGGCGTGAAAGACGAAATGCGCGACAACTTGGTTTGTCGCCTAAAACGCGGCGAAAAGCTTTTTCCAGGGATCGTCGGCTACGAAGATTCCGTAATCCCGCAGATCGTCAACGCCGTGCTCTCGCGGCACAATTTCATTTTGCTGGGCCTTCGCGGGCAAGCAAAGTCCCGCATTCTGCGCGCGCTCTCCACGTTGCTCGATCCACATTCACCCGCCGTCGCGGGTTGCGAAATTCACGATAATCCCTATGTGCCGCTTTGCCGCGCGTGCCGCGAACTGATCGCCGCGCAAGGCGACGACACGCCGATCGTGTGGCGCACGCCCCCACAACGCTACGTGGAAAAGCTCGCCACGCCCGACGTCACCATTGCCGACATGATCGGCGACGTCGATCCCATCAAGGCGGCGCGCGGCGGACACCACTTGGGTCACGAGCTGACGATTCACTACGGATTGTTGCCGCGGGCCAATCGCGGCATCTTCGCGATCAACGAACTGCCCGATCTCGCCGGAAAAATCCAAGTGGGATTGTTCAACATCATGCAAGAGGGCGACGTGCAGATCAAAGGCTATCCGCTGCGGCTGCCGCTCGACGTGCTGCTCGTCTTCACGGCGAACCCCGAAGACTACACGGCGCGCGGAAAAATCATCACGCCGCTGAAGGACCGCATCGGGTCGGAGATTCGCACGCACTATCCGGCGACCGTGGAGCAGGGAATGGCCATCACCCGGCAGGAGGCGTGGATCGAGCGCGACGGCACGCGCGTGGAAGTGCCCGAGTTTATCCGCGAAGTCGTCGAGGAAATCGCCTTCCGCGCGCGCGACGACAAGAAGATCGACAAGCGCAGCGGCGTGTCGCAACGTTTGACGATCACGGCTTTGGAAAATGTCGTTTCCAATGCCGAGCGCCGCGCGCTGCACGCGAAGGAAAACATCGCCGTGCCGCGGATCGGCGACGTCTATGCGGCGATGCCCTCGCTCACCGGCAAGTTCGAACTGGAGTACGAAGGCGAATTACGCGGCGCCGAGGCGGTGGCACGCGAGTTGATCCGCGCGGCCGTGGCGAAAGTCTTTTCGCGCTACTACGAAGGCGTGAACTTGAATCAAGTGGTGCAATTCTTCGATCTCGGCGGCGCGTTGAAGATCACCGAGACCGCACCGGCCGCCGAGGCGCTGCCGGAATTGCGCAAGATTCAAGGATTGCTCGATAAGGTCGGCGCGCTCGGCGTGAAGGATCGCGATCCCGCGCCGATGCTGGTGTCGGCGGCGGAGATGATCCTGGAAGGATTGCACGCCCATCGGCGAATTTCGCGCACCGAAGAGCGCGGCTTTCAGGCGGAAAAACGTCCCGAGCGCGCGGCGCAAGCGCAGGCTGGGGAAGATGCGCCGCAAGGCGGCCGTTTACGCCGGCCCTTGAATTAACGCCATGAAGTACATCAAGTATTCCCGCTACGACGGCTCGGAGGGCGAAGGCGTCAACCTCGACGATCTGATGCAAGCGCTTTCCGATTTCTTGCTGCAGAGCGGATTTCAAAGCGAATACGGCATGTACGAAATGCCGCCGGAAAACTCCATGGAAGATCTGGCGGAACAGATTCGTCAGGCGATCGAGCGCGGCGATCTCGGCGACGAGTTCGAGCATCTCCGCGGACTCTCTCCCGAGGACATGGAGAAATTGCTTCAGCGATTGATGGAGCGCATGCAGCAAGAGGGCTACATCACCGTCGACCAGCCGTTCGATCCACAGCAGTCCCTGAACAAACCGAGCGGCGGGCACTTGGGTGGCGAGTCGCGCAACGAGCGCGCCAAGTTCGAACTCACCGACAAGAGCCTCGACTTCCTGGGATTCCGCACGTTGAAAGATTTGCTGGGGTCGCTGGGAAAATCGAGCTTCGGCCGCCACGACACGCGCGACATGGCCACCGGCATCGAGGCGTCGGGCGCGGCGCGGCAGTATGAGTTTGGCGACACGATCAACCTCGACGTCACCGAAACGTTATCGAGTGCGATTCGCCGCTCGGGCGCGCAGTTGCCGCTGGAAATCGATTATCCCGATCTGATGGTGCATCAATCGGAGTATCAATCGTCGTGTGCGACCGTGTTGATGCTCGATTGCAGCCACAGCATGATTTTGTACGGCGAGGATCGCTTCACGCCGGCGAAAAAAGTCGCCATGGCGCTCTCGCATTTGATTCGCACGCAGTATCCCGGCGACACATTGAGCTTAGTGCTGTTTCACGATTCCGCCGAGGAAGTGCCCATCGGACAATTGGCGCGCGTACAAGTGGGTCCGTATTACACGAACACACGCGAGGGCTTGCGCCTGGCGCAGCGCCTGCTGAATCGCCAGCGAAAAGACATGCGCCAGATCATCATGATCACCGACGGCAAACCATCGGCGCTAACGCTGGAGGACGGTCGAATTTACAAGAACGCGTTTGGCCTGGATCCGCTGGTAGTGAGCCACACGCTGGAGGAAGTGTCGAAGTGCCGGCGGCAGGGAATCTTGATCAACACATTCATGCTCGCGTCCGACTACGGACTCGTGAATTTCGTGCGCAAGGTTACCGAGATTTGCCGCGGAAAAGCATACTTCACGACGCCCTACACGCTGGGTCAATACTTGTTGATGGATTACATGTCGCGAAAGACCAAGACCATCCACTAGCATCGTGCGATTCCGAGCGCTATGATGGACGCCATGGTCCTTGCTGGCGTCCTTCTGGCAGTCCTCGTTCCTATTCGCACGATCACCGCGTTCGTCAACGTTGTTCCTTCCAACGCCGAGGCCAAGCTCACCGAAGCCGCGGCGTTTCTGAAGTCGGCGCGCGCGGAAATGGAAAAGCGCGGCTACACGGTGCAAACGATCCGCGTGGCCACCGAGCCCGCGGCCGCCTACACCGCGGAACTAAGCGGAGACAATTGCATCGAGTTTTTCGCGAAGCTCGACGCGATTGCCAAGCGTGAGGGCTTTGCGCTGTCGATCGGCCCGCTCGATTCCTCGCGCGCTCGCGTGAACGCCGAGATTTTCCGGCGGACCTCACAGATCAACGCCAGTATGATCGTGCGCGATCCGGGATCGGCGCGCGCGGCGGCAGAGTTGATCATGGTGTTGTCGAAACAAATCCCGGACGGCAGTCAGAATTTCCGCTTTGCCGCAACCGCGGGACTCGCACCGGGATCGCCGTTTTTCCCCGGCGGCTACGCGGCGCGCGAGCTCGATCACACGTTCGCGCTGGGTGCGGAGTCGCCGGCGATCTTTCGCGAAGATCGCGATGCCGCCAAGGAATTGGGCGCCATCGCCGACGCCGGTGAACAACTCGGCAAATCGGGCGATTGGAAATATGTAGGACTCGATACCTCACCCGCGCCGGCGCCGGGAAATTCGCTCGCCGCGGCGATCGAGCACATCGCCCGCGCGAAACTCGGCACGCCGGGAACGATCGCAGCGGCCGCGTCGATCACCACGACGCTGAAGTCGCTGCCGTTCAAACAAACGGGATATTCCGGCTTGATGTTGCCGGTGCTCGAGGACGAGGTGCTCGCCGATCGTGTCGCCGAAGGACGCTTGACGGTCTACGCGCTGCTGCTGTACTCCGCGGTTTGCGGCACGGGCCTCGACACGA
Organism: Terriglobia bacterium; assembly: GCA_021325275.1. Taxonomy (GTDB): domain Bacteria; phylum Acidobacteriota; class Terriglobia; order JAJPHL01; family JAJPHL01; genus JAJPHL01. The sequence continues at coordinate 31,279 of JAJPHL010000047.1, forward strand.
TTCCCATTCCCGGCGACGTTTCCGTCGATCGCGTCGCGAAGCTTCTGGAAGAAGTCGCGCTGCTCGCGCATCGCTGGAACAAACCGCTGACCGCGCGATTGTTTCCCGTGCCCGGCAAGAAGGCCGGCGACGAAGTGCGCTGGAACATCGATCATCTTGTTTCGCATTTCAAAGTAATGAAGATAGAACGGCCATGATTTCGATCCTTCGCTTCGCGCTTCGTCAATGGCGCCACAACAAGCTCCTGACCGCGGCGGCGATCCTCACGCTGGCGCTCGGCACGGGCGTCAACACCACAATCTTCAGCGTGATTCACGCGGTGATGCTGAAACCGCTGCCGTATCCGCAACCAGATCGCCTGGTACAACTGTGGTCGACGGATCTCGATCGCCCGAACACACTGCAAGAAGCGAATCGCATCACGTCTCACGACCGGCAATTGACGCCCCCGCCCGTGGTGGACGCGTGGAGGAAGTCGAGCCGCTTGTTCGAGAACTTCGGTGGTTATCGGCCATGGCAAGCCAACCTGGTCGCGGCGCAGGGCGAGGCCGCGCGTGTGCGTGCGGGACTCGTAGATCGCGGCTTCTTTGACACGCTCGGCGTTTCCGTCCAGAGGGGAAGAACGTTCGCGCCGGAGGACTTTATCGCGGGGCGCGATCGTGAGGTTATCCTCAGCGACGCGATGTGGCGCGAAACGTTTCACGCGGATCCGGCGGTATCCGGTCAATCGGTGAAGATCGACGGAGAGCCGTTCACGATCGTCGGAGTCATGCCGCCCGGCACGGAAATGTTGATGGCCAACATGGGCGCGCCGGACATCTTCACGCCGATCACGAATCTCGGCGGACGCTTCGAGCGATTCCCGTCGCTCTTTCTTGTCGCGCGGCTTCGTTCCGGTGCAACGATCGAGAACGCCACGAATGAACTGGCGTCGATGGCCAAGAATCTCGGCGCGATCGATCCTCGAAAGGGCGCGCATGGCGTGCGCCTCGCGCCGCTGCGCCAAGAAGTCGCGGGCGATCTGCAACCGGCGTTGCTCGTTTTGCTCGGTGCCGCGGCCGCCGTACTGCTGATCGCCTGCGGAAATCTGGCGAACCTGATGCTGGCGAGCGTCGGCGCGCGGCAACGCGAGATTGCCGTGCGCACGGCGTTGGGCGCGACGCGCGCGCGAATTGTCGCGCAACTCTTGAGCGAATCGTTGGCACTCTCGATGGCCGGTACGGCGTGCGGTCTGCTGTTTTCGCTGTGGTCGGTGCGCGCGGTGGTGCAGCTCTATCCCGGTTCGATTCCGCGGTTGACGGGATTCACCGCCGAGCCGGCCATCTTCGTGTTTGCGGCGGCGCTTGCGGCCATCACAACTTTGTTGTTCGGAGCTTTGCCGGCGCTGCGTTACTCGCGGCCGGGTTTGCACGAATCGCTGAAGGAATCGGCGGCGTCCACCACGCGTCGTGGATGGATCGGCGGCGCGCTCGCGGCGAGTCAAGTGGCCATGACGTTCGTCTTGCTCGCCGGCGCCGGACTACTGTTGCGCAGCTTTCTAGAAATGCGCGCGATCTCACCGGGATTCGCGCGCGAGCGCTTGTTGGTGACGCACCTGCGCCTCGACGACAAGAACACCTACCGGCTACCGGCGCAGCAGGCGGAATTCGCTCGCAAGCTCATCGATGAAGTACACGCGATTCCCGGCGTCGAGTCCGCGGCGTTGACGAATTCGCTGCCGCTCGATTTCAACTTGCTGCTGTCCACGCGTTTCTGGATCGAAGGCCGCTCGGAATTGGGCGCCGTCGAAGGCGACACGCGCGCCGTGACGGCGGAATATTTTCACACGCTCGGAATTCCTCTCGAAGCCGGCCGCTTCTTCGACGCCACCGACGGCGCGCACGATGACGCCGTGCTGATCAACCGAACGTTTGCGCGACAGTACTTCGGCGACGCGAATCCCGTGGGCCGTCACTTGGTCTTCGGCGACGACAAGCCCAGCCACCCCCGCGCCATTGCCGGCGTGGTCGCGGACGTTCGCAATTACAAATTGGAGCGCAAGACCGTGGCCGAGATTTACTTGCCATTCGAGAATTTGCCCTCGTCGTTCCTCGATCTCGCGGTGAGAACGTCGGGCGATCCGCTGGCGTTGGGAGCTTCATTGCGCGAGGCGCTGCGCCGCGTGGATGCCAACCAACCGCTCGGCAACGTGTCCACGATGGAAGCCGTGCTCGATCGCTCCGTGGCCAAGCCGCGCTGGTACGCCACACTCGTGGGATCGTTCGCGGCGCTGGCATTGTTTCTCGCCGCACTGGGAATCTACGGAGTGGTGGCTTATTCAGTGAGCCGACGCACGAAGGAGATCGGCATTCGCATGGCGATCGGTGCGCAGCGTGCTCAAGTGATGCGCATGGTGATGCGCGAGAGCATCGTGCCGGCGGCCGGCGGCGTGGTGATCGGCGTGCCGCTCGCGATTCTGGCGAGCCGCGCACTCACTTCGTTCCTTTACGGTGTGGAGCTGCTCGACGCTCGCACCTACTTCGCTGTCGCGTTGCTGCTTCCCGCCATCGCGATGGTCGCCGCGTGGATCCCAGCGCGTCGCGCGATGCGTGTGGATCCGATGACGGCGCTGCGACACGAGTAATCGCTATTTGGAGTTCTGCAATTTCAGTTGTTCCGTGTTGTTGATCGTTACGGTATCGACCACTGGCGGTTTGCCCGTCATCTTGACGATGGTGGGTCCAAGATCCGTCGTGATTTTCACTGTGATTCCATCCGCGTCGGCGTGATCAAGCATCGCTTGATTCGGAATCAGGCGCGATTGTGCGGCGTTGTAGCGTTGCCAATGAAATTCCTTGCCCGCCGCCCACGGCAGTCGCTCGATGTAGAAGTTCTGCGCGTTGTCGTCGATCACCACGCCTGGCGCATCCACCTTGCGCGTATCGTCGGGACTGCCGCGCAGCTTTTGAAAGACGCTCAGCGTTGTGCCCTGGCGAATGGCGTGCAGGTAGCTCGCCTCCGCGCCGTTCATCGTGGCGACCAGGCGGCTCTCCTGCATGTCGAACGTCTCGGGATCCATCCACGTGATCGTTCGGCTCTCCAGTTTGCCTTGTTGCGCGCCGAAACTCATCACGCGATGCGTGAGCACTTCCACTTCGAGCAGTTTCTTGCCCTGGAGCATCACGCCGCGCAGCATGTAATCGGAAGATCCGGGAATTCCCGGCTCGCCTAGTTTGTAGGAATGCTGCTCGATCAATCCGGGCTGCCACTTCATGCCCCCGTTTAAAGCCAAGACCAGGAATATCGTCAACAGAGAGAACATAAGACGATTTTATCGCAGGGCGGCAATTCGTTCTAGAATGTCGGCGACCTCAAACACGGCGCGATTATTCAACGCCGCCGCCGCGGCTTGATAGCCGGCGAACGCGCTGGGTTCCAGCAATCGCTCCACCGCGCCGCCGATCTGGCTGAAGTTGCGCACCACGAGTCCCGCGCCGATCTCGGTGACGAATTCGGTGTTGTAGCGCTCCTGCGGCAGCGTCCACGAGTTGTTCTCGACAATCACGGGTAAGCCCATGGCCAACGCCTCGCTGATGCTTCCGGGTCCCGGCTTGCCGATGAAAAAATCAGAGAGCCGCATGAAGCGCGGGACTTCCTTGGTGAATCCGTGAACGTAGATCGGCACGCGGAATTTCCGCTCGCGCAGTTCGCGCGCCACTTTGTCGTTCTTGCCGCAAATGAAAATCATCTGCAACGCCGCTTTGCCGTCGTCAAGACGTTCGGCGATGTCGATCATCTTCCGCGATCCCTGGCCGCCGAACAGCACAAGTCCGGTGACGCGGTCTGCCTCCAAGCCGAGGGCCCGCCGCTCGGCCGCTCGATCAAGTTCAGGTTGCGCGTAGAATCGCGGATGCAAAACCATCCCCGACGTCGTGAAGATTCGTTCCGGTGGATGGCCCAAACTGCGAGCCTGTTCCACCGCGCGCTTCGATCCGCAAATGAAGAATTGCTCTTGCCGTTCGATCCAAAAGTGCGGTGGATAGTCGGCGATATCGGTGAGTAGCGTGACGTAGGGAACGTTCGGTGCGACCGTCTTGATTCCCTCGCGGATGGTCCGATTAAAGTTGGGCACGAGCGACAGCACCAGGTCGGGCGTATCGGTACTCCACAACTTCGCGAGCAGCCGCACGGCGCGCGGGTGCAAAAGGCTTACCACACCGTGCAAAACCGGGAGGATCGCTCCGGCGCCGAGCGTCCATCCGCTACGCAACATGGAGTTGTAAACGTCCTGCATGCGAATGCGCGTGATTTTGTAGACCGGGTCGAGCGCATCTAACGTTTCCTGTAGGTTTACGAGGCGCACCCGCCATGCGGGACGCTGTTCCGCCATTACTTCGCGCAGTGCTTCAGCCGCCGCACGGTGTCCGCCGCCGGCGTCGAAGAAGATGAAATCCAGGCGCATGCCGGCTCTCATTGGTTCGCATTGTGCCATAAGAATCAATAAAAACGTTTCTCTTCACAAACGTTTCCTTTCGCCTTAATGCTGCATTAATGTGCAACTGTTACTACTTAGGTATGCGATGCGATCTACATGTCCACACCGTGCATTCGGGGATGTGCGAGATCCCCGTCTTCAGATCCATCTGCCGGGAAAGCTACAATCCGCCGGACGAAGTCTACGAGCGGTTGAAGTTCCTGGGCATGAATCTGGTCACCATCACCGACCATGATTCCATCGACGCCGCGGAATCGCTGCGCCGTCATCCTGATTTCTTTTTGAGCGAAGAAGTCAGTTGCGTGTTGCCCGGCGGAAACAAACTCCACGTGGGCGTGTACGACATCGAAGAGCGCGACCACGTCGAAATTCAGCGCCGGGCATCGGACTTTCTCTCGCTGATCGCGTATCTTCGCGAGCGCCGGTTGTTCTTCAGCGCGAACCATATCTTCTCGAGCCTCACGGGTCCGCGGTCGCTGGGCGATTTCGCGTGGCTGGAAACGATGGCTCCGTGTTTTGAAACGCGCAACGGCACGATGCCGAAAATGAACAACGCGCAAGCCGCGTTGTTCGCCGAGATCACCGGAAAAATCGCGATGGGCGGATCGGACGCGCACGCCATGGCGACGGTCGGCGCGGCGTACACGGTGGTGGAGGGCGCGCGCAACAAACGCGAGTTTTTCGACGGACTGCGCGCAGGACGCGCGCGCGCCGAAGGACAGAACGGCAGTTACTACAAACTGACGCGCGACGTGTTGTGCGTCGCGGCCAGCATGATGCGCGAACACCCGGCCGCGGTGGCGCTGGCGCCGCTGATGCTGGTGATTCCGTTTGTGACGCTGGGCAACTACGTGCGAGAAGCGCTGTTTGGAAATTACTGGATGACACGCCTAGAACGGGAGCGCTCGCTGCCCACGCGTCCTTCCGGCATGTTGTCGCTGAAGCCGCAAGCGGCGGCCTGATTTTCCAGGTGAGTCCTATGGCATTCGCGACCGCGCCATTCGATTGGATCTCGCAACGTGACCATCGCGTGATGGGACGCCTCGATCGCTGGCGCGCACCGCGCGCGCTGCGCCTGTGGATGATCTACGCCACGCGCATCGGCGACGGTTGGTTGTGGTACGCGCTAGCCTTGTTCCTGACGTTTTTCGGTGGACAGCAACACTGGCGCGCGCTGGTCGCCTGCACCATCGCGATTATTTCGGGCGTCGCGCTGTTCTCCGTGTTGAAGCGAATCTGCCGGCGTCCGCGTCCGCGGTTCGCCGAACTGCGATCGACCGATGCGCCTGCGCCACCCGATCAATTCTCGTTCCCCTCGGGTCACACGATCACGGCATTTGCGGGTGCCGTGAGCCTGATGCACTTTTATCCCGAAGCCGCTCCGATCCTCTTGCTCGTCGCCGCCAGCATCGCGGCGTCACGCGTGCTGTTGGGCATGCACTATCCAAGCGACGTGATTGTCGGCGCAGCGATCGGAACGGGTCTGGGTTACTGGGCTTACTTGTTGATGGTCTAATTTCTCGATTGACTCGCTATTACGTCTGACGTAATAATGCGGGGCATGAAACTCCTCTTCCTTGCCGCCCCTCTAATCGCGCTCTCGACTGCCTTCGCGCAACCCCGACCGGTAACGTTTGAAGTGGCGTCGATTCACGCCGTGGAGGCGGTGCCCGGACGCATGGTCATAGGTATTCGTGGCGGACCGGGAACAAAGGATCCTACCAACTTCGTTATGGAGGCGCTGAGTCTCAGGGATCTAACGATGACCGCGTTCAACCTCGCGCCATACGAAATCACCGTTCCCGATTGGATGGCGAGTTCTCGCTTCACGGTCACGGCCAAGGTTCCCGCAGGCGCCACGAAAGACGACTTGAAAGTGATGCTGAGGAATTTGCTGGAGGAGCGTTTTCAACTCAAGGTCCATCACGAAAAGAAACAGATGTCGGTCTACGATCTCGTGATTGGTAGAGATGGTCCCAAGTTCCAGACCGTGGACGAACCACCGTCGCCTGATCCCGATGCGGCCGCGGCGCAAGCGAGGACCGAACTGCAGAAGGATAAGGACGGCTTTCCCGTTTTGTGGAAGGGCGCGTCGATGGCGATGGCCAACGGTAAGGCGCGCCTGCATTTCGAGGGCAAGACCGTCGATTACTTGGCGCAACAAGTGTCGTTCCAGTTGCGCCAGCCCGTAAAGAACTCGACGGGACTCACCGGAACCTACGATTTTCAAATGTTCTGGGACGCCGCTGCGACAATGACTGTGCCCAGCGGCGAGTCATCCGGTGGCGCGCCCACCCCCGGCGAAGGGCCAACGCTGCAGGAAGCGTTATCGCAGCAACTAGGGTTGCGTTTGGTGTCGAAGAAGGATTTGGTTGACGTGGTGATTGTGGACCACTGCGAAAAGGTTCCGAGCGCGAATTGATCTCGAGTGGCCGATGGACGTTACTGCACGAGCGGACCTGCCGTGGGATCGTCGACCGGCACGCCCATCACCAGCGTTCGTAGCACTTCATCCCACACCGGTTCAAGGATCGCGGCGCGATCAGCCCAATAGTTCAATGAGACCAGGCAGATGATCTCGCCTCGCGCCAGCGCGACGCGGAAGCGGGCGTGGCGCTTGTGTTCGACGTCGAAGTGTCCCTGTTCCAGCCAAACGATTTCAAGATCGTCGCGTTCGGCGCGGTGAATCTCGGACTGATAGTCCGGCTTGCGCTCGCCGGCCAGCGAGCTGCGCAGCGAGTCCTCAATGGGAAGGTCGCGAACGAGTTCCCCCGGCACGGGAAACACCGACACGCCAAGATCGCAACTCTCCAGTGATGGCGGCAGGTCGTGAAGAAGGAGCGAGTCGTCCTTCGGTTCGACATTCCACGTCTCGGGATAGTCGAAGCGCACTTGGCCGCGGTTCAAGACACAAATGGAGTATCCAGGCTTGCTCTTCCAGTTGTGCTTGTTCCTGAGTCTGAACCTTTCGATGCTCACCTAGATACTTTATCCGACTCAAACAAAATACCTGCCCGAATCGAGCAGCCGTCCGGCGATTCTCCGGCGCAACGCGACTGTGTTCGTCGGCGTTTGTGTGGTGAACTTCGCCGCGGCTGCAAACTGATCGTCGCTCGCACCGCAGGCGGCGAGTACGTTCTCGGCGTGTGCTGCCGCGCGACGCGTCGCATCGTAGACATGCACGGCGGTGATGTCGGCGGCTTGCGCGCTTGAACCGAGCTTGGCGTTGCGCAGCGTCGCCGTTTCTGAAGTGAACGCCTCGAACGCGATTTCACTCAGCCCCGCGAGGACTTCCTGTTGTTCCGCGAGACCTTGGCCGAACTTCGTCGCGGCGATCCCCGCGGCGTACAGGAAAAGACCCTTGAGGCCTTGCCCCTTCGTGCCGAGCACGCCCTTCTTTAGCAGCATGTTCGTCGTCAACATGCGATTGATTTCGTTGGTGCCTTCGAAAATGCGATTGATGCGCGCGTCGCGATACGCGCGGTCCGGCGGATAATCGGCGTGGAATCCGTAGCCGCCGTAAATCTGCACCGCTTCGTCCACGCAATACCCGAGCGCCTCGCTGCACACCACTTTGCAGATGGAACACTCGGCAGCGTACTCCTCGATGCCTTTGCGAATGTAGTCGGGCTGCGAGTGATCGCTGGCTTCGAGTTCCGCGTCGATCATCCCCGCCGTGCGATATACGATTCCTTCGGCCGCGTAGCAGCGGATCGCCATTTCCGCGAGTTTGTGCTGGATCAATCCGTAGCTGGCGATCGGTTTGCCGAACGTGGTGCGTTCTTTCGCGTAGCGGAGGCAGTGCGTGATCGCTTGTTTCATGCCGCCGACAGCTCCAGCGCCCAGTTTTAGGCGTCCGATGTTCAGACAATTGAATGCGATCACGTGGCCGCGGCCGATTTCGCCGAGCACGTTTTCCACCGGCACGCGGCAATCGCTCAGCACCAGCGCGGTGGTCGACGCGCCGTGCAATCCCATTTTCTTTTCTTCGCCGCCCGCCGAGATTCCGCCAAACGACTTCTCGATGATGAAGCCGGTCATCTTGTCGCCGCCCACTTTGGCGAAGACGATGAACATGTCGGCGAAGCCGCCGTTGGAGATCCACATTTTTTCGCCGTTCAGCACGTAGAACTTTCCGTCGGCGCTGAGATCGGCGCGGCAGCGGCCGGCGCGCGAGTCGGAACCGGCGTGCGCTTCGGTCAAGCAGTAGCAACTCACCCATTCGGCCGCGGCGATCTTCGGCAGATACTTTTTCTTTTGCGCTTCGGTGCCGAACCACGTGATCGGCGTCGCGCCGATGCCGGAGTGAACGTTGTAGACGTTCGAGAACGCGCCGTAGCGCGCCGTCGATTCCGTGACCACGACGCTCGACATCTTGTCGAGCTCCATGCCGCCGTATTCCTCCGGAATGTCGATGCCGGTCAGGCCGATTTCCGCGGCTTTCGTCAGTAGGCCTCGCATCTTGACGTAGTCTTTGTGGTGTTCGAGGTATTCGGCCTCGGGAAGAACTTCGTTCACCACGAAGTCCTCGGCGGTCTTGGCGATCATGCGTTGCTGTTCGCTCAAGTCTTCGCGCGTGAAAATGTCCGCCGGAGTGCAGTCTTGCGTAAGAAACGCCCCGCCCTTCACGCGCGGCAATACGGGAGCCGATGATGCCATACAGTTGTCCTCTTTTACTTTACAAATTCAGGAGATTTTCCTTCGTCCCAAGGATGATAACTCTGCGCGAAGCGAACGCGCTCTCCGATTGATGGATGATCGTAGAGCCAAAACTCGATGAACGGCGGCGGATCGGGATCGGCGAGCGCCACTTCGCCGAGAAGCTGGAACGAATCGGCGGCGACGGTTTGCGAATTCGGCACCAGGCCGTGGATCACCTCGAGACCATAGATGTCAGCTTCGTGCTCCTGATGCCGCGACCACGCCGACGTCACCGGCTCGCCGATGAACCCAAACGCCGACATCAGCAGAAGCAGCACGGGGAGTGCCGCCCAATCCGACTGACCACGCACGCCCCAGCGCCCTCCGTAATCCTCGATGAGCCACGCCATGCCGCGAAATCCTACGTAGAGCGCGACGAACAGCAGCACCGCGAGAAACGCCATCGTCTTCGGGATGTGATGCAGCACATAATGCCCCTGCTCGTGGCCGAACGTGAACATCAAGTCGGGAAGGGTGCATCGCGCGATCGTCGTGTCCCACACCACCACGCGCTTCGTCGCGCCGAATCCGGTGACGTAGGCGTTGAGCGATGTGACGTCCTCGCTCGCGTCCATCTCGAACATGCGGTCGACGGGAATGTCGAGTCCGCCGCGCCGCGTAACTTTTTGCACCGCCGCGACCACTTCCGGGTGCTTGACGTTCAGCGGCGTGAACTTGTGAAACATCGGATCGATCACGACCGGCGTGATGAAAACGAGGAACGCGATCAGCGGCAGCGACGCCAGCCAGCACCAAATCCACCAACGCCGGGGACTCCAGCGGATCAATCCAAAAAGGATGAGCGCGAAGACCGTGCCAAAGAGGATGCTGAGGAATTCGCCTTTCGCTTGATCCCAAGACCAAGCGCCCCAGCCTTGCACCGATTGTCCATAGACGCGCTCGAGATGCTGCAAGTAGACTTCATTCGGCAGCGTAGGAAGATCGGTGAGCAACGTGAGTAGCGGCGCGAAGATCAGTCCTTGCACCCACCAGCGTTGTGTGGCCGATTCTGCCAGCGATCGCGTGCGCGCGGACAATCCGAATCCGAGCACCCCGAGGAGGATCGCAAGACCCCAGATCTCGTCCACGAAGTGCATTGTGTACTTGATCCGCGAAAACTTGATCGCGCGTTCGCGATCTTGAGGATTTAGCTTGTACTCGCGTTGCTGGCAGAACAATGGGGCCGCTAGAACGAACAACAACACAAAGGCAACCGCAGATGAACGCAGATGAACGCAGATATCGGAGCAGCGTTTCGTTGTTAATCTGCGTTTATCTGCGTTCATCTGCGGTTGCTTTTTTCTTAAACGAAATACTTGCCGCGTTCCAGCAAACGGCCGCAGATGCGGCGGCGCGCTTCGATCGTGTCGACCGATTCCTGCTTGGTGAAGCGTTTCAGGATCGCCAGGCGCGCGCGCAGGTCGTCGCCTTCGCAGCAGTGAGCGAGCGCGGCCTTGGCTTCCGCCTCGACTTTGCCGACAGCGTCGTGGACGTACACGCCGGTCATATCGTTGGCTTGCGCGCTGTTGCCAAGTTTCTGCGCGCGCAGCCGCGCTGTTTCCGATGCGAACACTTCGAATACGATGTTGGTGAGCGCGCCGATCACTTCCTGCTGGTCTTTCAAGTTCGTCATGTACTTCTTCATCGCGGCGTCGGCGGCGAAGAGGAAAATCTTCTTCATGTTCGCCACGGGATCGGTTACGCCGGACGGTCCGGCCATGATTTCGTCTTGCAGTTTCTTGCCCGCGGCCATCAGCGGCAATTCGTTCTTCATGGCGCGCTTCATCAGCATGTCGACCACGAGCAGCCGGTTGATTTCGTTCGTGCCTTCGAAGATGCGGTTGATGCGCGCGTCGCGATAAACGCGTTCCGGCGGATAGTCGGCGTGGAATCCGTAGCCGCCGTAGATTTGCACGGACTCGTCGGCGCAGTACCCAAGCGCTTCCGATGCGAAAACCTTGTTGATCGCGCACTCCACCGCGTATTCTTCAATCGCTTTGCGCGACGCTTCCACGGAGTGGTCGCCCGACTGAAACTCGGTGTCGATCATACCCGTGGTGCGATACAAAATTCCCTCGGACGCGTAGGCGAGAATCGCCATCTGCGCGAGTTTGTGTTGAATCAGCCCATAGCTGGCGATCGGTTTGCCGAACGTGGTGCGCTCCTGCGCGTACGCCAAGCTGTGCTTGATGGTTTGCTTCATTCCGCCCACCGCGCCGGCGGCCAGCTTCAAGCGGCCCATGTTCAAAACGTTGAACGCGATGATGTGGCCGCGTCCGACTTCGCCGAGCACGTTCTCGATTGGCACTTTGCAATCGGACATGATCACCGGCGTCGTGGACGATCCATGGATGCCCATCTTCTTTTCTTCCGCGCCCGGCTTGATGCCGCCAAATGCTTTCTCCACGATGAACGCGGTGAACTTCTCGCCGCCGACTTTCGCGAAAACAATGTAGAGGTCGGCGAATCCACCGTTGGTGATCCACATTTTTTCGCCGTTCAGGATGTAGTGCTTGCCGTCCGGCGACAAATCAGCGCGGGTGCGCGCGGCCAGCGCGTCCGATCCGGCGTGCGCTTCGCTCAAGCAGTACGCCGCGACAAGTTCCGCCGACGCGACCTTGGGCAGATACTTGGCTTTCTGTTCCGGCGTGCCGAACCAGTTGATGGGGTGCGTTCCGATCGAGGAATGCGCGCCATGCGCGCCGGAAAACGATGCGTATTTCGCCACGTACTCGGAGACCAGCACGCTCGACACTTTGTCGAGCTCCAGGCCGCCGTATTCCTCGGGAATGTCCATGGAGAGCAATCCCAACTCGCCGGCCTTGCGCAGCAGCGAGCGCATCATCTCGTAATCTTTGTGCTCGAGATGCTCAGCGTGCGGCACAACTTCTTCGGTGACAAAGTCGTTGGCGGTTTTGGCGATTTGCAAATGCTCTTCGGTGAAATCCTCGGGCGTGAAGATTTCCTGAGCGCTGCGATCTTCCACGAGAAAAGCTCCGCCCTTGATGCGGGGCAAAGCGGGCGCTGCGACGGTGGCCATAAGTGATCTCCTTAAATCAAAATCGTGATTTCTTAGCCACCGAGACACCGAGATCGATCCGAGGCTTTCTCGGTGTTCTCGGTGCCTCGGTGGCTAAGAAACGTCATTGCAAATTCTCGAAAATACCTGCTGCGCCCATGCCGCCGCCTACGCACATGGTCACCATGCCGTAGCGGCCTTTGCGGCGCTTCAATTCATTCAAGATTGTCGCGGTCAGTTTGGCGCCGGTGCATCCCAGCGGATGTCCCAGCGCGACCGCGCCGCCGTTCACGTTCACGCGCGAGGCGTCGAGACCCGCTTCACGGATCACCGCGAGCGCCTGCACCGCGAACGCTTCGTTCAATTCGATGACGTCGATTCTGTCGAGCGAGAGTCCCGCGAGTTTCAGCACCTTTGGGATCGCCTTCACGGGGCCGATACCCATTTCCTCGGGCAGCACGCCGCCCGTGGCGAACGCGACAAAGCGCGCCAGCGGCTTCAGGTTCAGGCGCTGAGCTTTTTCTGACGACATTACAACCACACCAGCGGCGCCGTCGGACGTTTGGGACGCATTACCAGCGGTAACGGTGCCGCGCGCGTGAAATGCGGGCTTCAGTTTCGCCAGCGCTTCCATCGACGTGTCGGCGCGCGGTCCTTCGTCGACGGAGAACGTGATCTTTTGCGTTACGGCTTTGGCGCCGCCATTCGGTTGCGTAAAACTCACTTCCACCGGCGCGATTTCGTCAGCGAACTTTCGGGCGGCGATCGCGGCGATCGCTTTCTGATGGCTCGCCACGGAAAATGCGTCGGCTTCTTCGCGACCGATTTTGTATTTCCGCGCGAGATTTTCGGCGGTGAGTCCCATGTTCAAGTAAACGTCGGGATATTCCTCGACGAGCGTGGGATTCGGCGACAACTTGAAGCCGGTCATCGGGACCATGCTCATCGATTCGGTCCCGCCGGCGAGAATGCAGTCGGCAAAACCCGCGATGATGCGTTCGGCGGCCATGGCGATCGACTGCAGGCCGGAACTGCAAAAGCGATTGATGGTGACGGCGGTCGTTTCCACGGGAAGCCCGGCGCGGAGTGCGGCAATGCGCGCGACGTTCATGCCTTGCGCGCCTTCCGGCATCGCGCAGCCGAGGATCACGTCTTCAATTTCCGCGGCGTCGAGACCGGGCGCGCGGCGCAGGAGATCTTTGATGACCACGGCGGCGAGGTCGTCGGGGCGCGTGGCCCGCAGCGTTCCGCGATTCGCTTTGCCGACCGCCGTGCGTGCCGCGGCGACGATCACTGCTTCTTTCATAGCTCTCTCCTTAGGATAGCAGTGCTGAGTCCTGAGTGCTGAGTCCTGAGTTTGGTTTCGCTCAGCACTCAGGACTCAGCACTCAGGACTAGTTTCTCAGCGGTTTGCCGGTCTTCAGCGTGAACGCCATTCGTTCCTGTGTCTTCTTTTGTCCGAGCAAACTCAAAAACGCCTCGCGCTCGAGATCGAGCAAGTATTGTTCGCTTACTTCCGGCGATCCCGTGATCGCGCCGCCGGCGAGAATGTGCGCCAGTTTGCGGCCCACTAGCGCGTCGTGTTCGCTCATGTATCCGCCGCGCAATCCCATGTGGACGCCCAGCATCATCACGGCGCGTCCGCTTTCGCCGAGCACTTTCACTCTGCGTTGCGTCGGCGCTTGATATCCGCCGCGCGCCATTTCGAGAACGTCGGCCTTGGCGTCGGCGACTTGGCGCTCGCGATTCATCGACACGTTGTCGGACGCGCGCAGGTAGTGGAAGCGGCGTGCTTCCTCGGCGCTGGTCGAGACTTTCGCGAAACCGATTTGTTCGAAGTATTGTTTCAGTCGCAGGAAAGGATCCTCGTCGGGCGCCAAATCTTCTTGCGCGCGAATCACCATTTCCTTGCAGCCGCCGCCGCCGGGAATCAGGCCGACGCCCACTTCGACCAGCCCCATGTACAACTCGGCCGCGGCGCGGATGCGCGGCGCGTGGAGCGGAATCTCGCATCCGCCGCCGAGCGACAGGCCGAACGGACACACGACAACAGGCTTCGGCGAATACTTCACCGCCATGTTGACGTTCTGGAATCCGCGGATGGCCAGGTCCAGTTCGTCCCACTCTTCTTCTTGCGCGGCCAGCAGCGCGAGCATGATGTTCGCGCCGACCGAAAAATTCGCCGCCTGATTCGCGATGACGAGTCCCGTGCCGTTCGCTTCCGATTCTTTCAGTCCTTCGCGGATCATCGAAAAAGTGTCGGCGCCGAGCGAATTCATCTTCGAGTGGAACTCGACGCAGAAAACGCCGTCTCCCAAGTCGAGCAGGCTTGCGCCGGAGTTTTTCTTGACGATGGAATTGCGATACTTCTGCTGCTTCAGGTAAAGGACGCCCGCCGGGGGATCGATCTGGTGATACGCCATCGTGGGGAAATCGAAATACAGCGTGGCTTTCTCTTCCTTCTTGAAGAACGATTTTACGCCGGCGTCGAGCATCGACTTCACGTTCGCCGGCACGCTCGGGAGCTTCGAACAAACTTGCTCCACGCCGAGCGCGTCCCACATTTCGAACAATCCCGCCTCCCAGGCGAATCCCCACTTTACGCAGCGATCCACTTCCACGATGCGCTCGCAGACTTCGGGAATCCGCGAGGCGGCGTAAGCGAACGACGCCGGCAGCGTTTTTTGCGTGAACGCGCCGGCGCGGTCCGCCGAGTTGTAGACCATCGCGGCGCGTTCGAGCGGGCTGTCGACGTTCTTGGTCATTTCGAGAACGGGGAAGCGCGGCTTTTGCTGCGCGCGATACTCCATCGTCTTCCAATCCAGCACCAGCGTCTCGCGCGATCCGTCGGCGGCCTTCGTCTTCTTGTAAAAACCTTGGCCTGCTTTGTCGCCGAGCCATCCACGCTTTAGCATTTCTTCCATGAACGGCGGAACCACGAACCAATCGCGCTTTTCGTCGTGCACCGCGTTTTCGTGCAGGTTGCGGATCACGTTGCAACAGGTGTCGAGGCCCACCAAATCGATCAGGCGGAACGTGGCGGTCTTCGGTAGACCGAGCGCGGGCCCGGTGAGTGCGTCGACTTCTTCGATCGTGTAATCGTCGGTTTGCATCACGCGCAGGATGTTCACCATCGAAAACGTGCCGATCCGGTTGGCAATGAAATTTGGCGCATCGTTGGCGTTCACCACGCCTTTTCCGAGATGCAGGCTGCAAAAATCGGAGATCAGCGCCATTGCCTCGGGCGCGGTGCCGGGTCCCGGAATCAGTTCCAGCAGGAACATGTAGCGCGGCGGATTAAAAAAGTGCGTGCCGAAGAAATGACGGCGGAAATCCTCGCTGCGTCCTTCGGCGATGGATGCCACGGGGAGTCCGCTGGTGTTCGTCGTGACAATTGAGCCGGGCTTGCGCACTTTTTCCACGCGCTCGAAGAGGCTGCGCTTGATCTCCAGTTTTTCGGCGACCGCCTCGATGATCCAATCGCATTCTGCGAGGCGGTTCAGGTGATCGTCGAAATTGCCGGGCGTGACGAGCGCGGCGTTGTCGGGATGAAAGAACGCTGCGGGCTTCGACTTCACCGCGGCTTCAAGTCCGGCGGCGACAATCTTGTTGCGCGATTTTTCGTCCGTCGCGCCGGGGGCGGGGATGTCGAGCAAATGGACGGGCACGCCCGCGTTGGCGAGGTGCGCGGCAATGCGTGCGCCCATCACTCCCGCACCAAGGACGCCGGCACGCTGAATGGTTTTGATCATAAGGATACGACGCGGGGAGAAGGCCCCGTTTGAGAATCATACTGAATGAACGCTCATTCAGTCAAGATGCGTGAGGGCATGCTAAGATACGCGTATGGCGACGACCGCTCTCATCCCGGTGGAAGAATACCTCTCGACCAGCTACACGGACGGGGATCGCGAGTACGTAGATGGCGAAGTATTGGAGCGTAATGTGGGAGAACGCAATCATGCGCGGCTGCAATTGCTCATCGCGTCGTTTCTCAATGCGAATTACGGTAAGTTTTGGTCGGCCACCGAGTGCCGCGTGCGAATGTCCCCCACGCGCTTCCGGATTCCCGATATTTGCCTCGCTACGGTACGCCCGGGCCCCGAAGACGGACCGTTGACCGATCCGCCGTTCCTCGCGATCGAAGTCCTTTCTCCCGACGACCGCGCCAGCGACCTCGAGGAAAAAATCCGCGATTATCTTGCTTGCGGCGTGAAATTCGTCTGGGTGATCAATTCGCGCACGCGCGCGGGATTCGTTTACACCTCCGACGGCATGCGCGAAGCCAAAGACGGCGTGCTGCGCACCGAAGACCCTTGCATTGAACTTCCCCTCGCGAACATCTTTGAAGATGGCTCGTCGCGCTAAGCTCCGCTCTCAACTAATTGCCGCGCTCTCCGACGCCGGACGCGAGTCGTCGACCGCGACGGTTCTGCTGCACACCGCGATCGCTGGACGCATTGGGCTATCGGCCAGCGATACCAAGACGCTCGACGTGCTGCTGCGCCAGGGACCATGCACCGCCGGTGAGTTGGCGCGTCACACGGGATTGACCACGCCGTCGGTGACCAGCTTGATCGATCGTTTGGAGTCGAAGCGGCTCGTCGAGCGGGAGCGCGATCCGCGCGACCGCCGGCGCGTGATGGTGCATCCCGTTCTCTCGCGCATCGCGCGATTCGCGCCGTTGTACGGGGCCATCGGGAAGCAATTCGAGGAGTTTTTCGGTCAGTACAGCGACGCGCAGCTCAAAACCATTCTCGATTTCATGACGAAATCGGCGGAACGCTCGCGGCAGATCGCCGCGTCTATTTCCAAAGCGAAATCTCGAAGCCAATCCCTTCGGCGCGGACCTCGGAGCGCTCGAACGGCGTCCGCGAAATAAATTCTTCGAACTGGCGGCGCGTGTAGGCGCGCTTCAAAAGCATGTGGCGGAAGGTCCACTTCATCATGACAGCGCTGAAGAAGCCGACGCCGGCGTGTTCGATGTAATGGTCGATCTCGGCGATGGAGGCGTCTTTCTGCAAATCGATCACCAGCGCGCGTCCGCCGGGTTTCAGTACGCGATGCATTTCGACAAGCGCTTTCACCGGCTCACTGAAATTCTTGAAAGCGGCGCGGCAGACCACAAAGTCGAATGAATCGCCTGAGAAAGGCATGGCCGACGCGTTGCCTTGCCGCACGTCGATTGAGATGCCCGCGTCGGCCGCGTTTTTTCGCACGATCTCGACGAACGAAGGGCTGATCTCGAGCGCCGTTACATCGACGCGCCCGCTTTTCGCGAGCGCGACTGAAAGATATCCCGGGCCGGGCGCGACTTCGAGAACCTTGCTGCCTGCGTCAAGTTGAGCGGCCAGCGTGCGGGCCAATTCCTGCTGCGCGTTGTCCTTGCCGGTGTTCTTGGCATACCAGCGCGCCAGCCAGCCGTTCATCCCGATGCCCCGATAGCCTTTGATCGTTTGTTCCATCTATTACCTCGATGTATCGAATATCTCGATGCATCTAGATAATATCCAGAAGCCTTTGGCTTGTCAAGATCACTCGTCGCGCAACGCCATTGACGGCTCCACGCGCATCGCGCGACGCGCCGGCGCGAGAATCGCCGACGCCGCCGTCAACGCGAGCATGGCCGCCACCCCGACCATCGTCAGCGGATCGGCCGCGCCCACGCCGAAGAGCAAGCTGCCCAGCACGCGCCCCAGCGCGATCGCACCGGTAGCGCCGACAAGAAGCCCCGCGGCAACGGGCGCAAGACCTTGGCGCATCACCATGGTCAAGATGCGCGCGGGCGGCGCGCCCAAGGCCATGCGCACGCCGATTTCGTTGGTGCGCTGCGTCACGGTGTAGGAGACAACCCCGTAGATTCCGAGACTCGCCAGAAGCAGCGCGGCCGCGGCGAACAGCAGCACCAGATTCATTTGGAAGCGGCGCGTGGCCACCGATCCCGCGAGGACTTGGTCCATGGTTTGAAATTCGGGGACGGGAAGCGCGGCGTCGCCTTCATGGATCACGCGACGGATTTCTCCCGCGAGGATCGTGGGTTCGGCGTTCGTGGTGCGCACCGCGAGCGTTGCGCTGCGCAGTGATCGTTGCCAATACGCTTGGTAGACCGTCGGGCGCGGAGCGCTGGCGAGGCCCGCGCCGCGAATGTCGCCGACCACGCCGGTCACTTCCATCCACGGGGAATTCGGGCCGGTCCATTGCTGTAAGCGGCGTCCCACCGGATCGCGTCCGGGCCAAAAGCGCGCCGCCGCCATCTCCGACACGACACACTCTTGGTGTTCGCCGTCGCGTTGTTCGAAAATTCGTCCGTGGCGCAGGGCAATTCCCATGGTGCGGAAATAATCCGCGCTCACCCGGCGAAAATCCGCCAAGGGCCGCTCGGACATCGGAAGATTCTCGCCTTCCACGACCACCGAGTTGTTGCCGCCCTCGCCACTCAGCGGCAAGCGATTCACAATTCCCGCCGACTCCACGCCGGGCAGCGCCGCGGTGCGGCGCAACAGGTCGCGGAAGAATGTGATCGCCGCCGGGTCGTTGGGATAGCGCTGCTGTGGCAGGTTCACCGACACGGTGACAATGCGATGCGTTTCGAAGCCGCGATCGACGTTGACGAGTTTCGCGAAGCTGCGCAGCAATAATCCGCCGGCGATCAAGCATACGACGCTGAGGCCGACCTCGGTGCTTACCAGCACGGCTCGCAATCGCCCGGCTGAACGTCCGGAAGACGTGCCGCGGCCTCCGGTGCGCAGCGCGTCCTGCGGCGCCGCGCGCGTGAAGCGCCACGCGGGCAACAGCGCGAAGAGCAATCCGGCCGCGGTGGAAATGCACAAAGTAAAGAGCAGCACGCGCGGATCCAGGCGGATTGTTTCGGCGCGAGGTAGATCGGCGGGAAGGTTCGCGAGAATCGCACGCAACAACGCCCACGCCGTGGCGATCCCTAGCAGACCTCCTGTGCCCGAAAGCATCAAGCCCTCAACTAACACTTGACGCACGAGTCTTGCGCCGCTGGCGCCGACGGCGCGGCGAATCGCGGCTTCACGCTGCCGTCGCGCGCTGCGCGCCAGCATCAAATTGGCGATGTTCACGCAGCCGATCAGGAGAACCGCGCCGACCGCCGCGAGCATCAAGCGCAGTCCCGTGCCGGAGCGCGACACGAGCTGTTCTTGCAGCGGGACCAACACCGCGTCGATCTCGATTTTGTCCGGCTCCTTTTCCATGAGCCCCGCGACGATGGCGTTCATCTCGGAAGCCGCTTGTTCCGGGCGAGCACCCGGCCGTAGCCGCACGATGCCGGCGTAATTGAAATCCCCGAGCGCGGAAAGTTCGTTCTCGCGAATCACGAACGGACGCCAAAGGAGCGGCTGCTTCTCCGCCGTTTCGAGCGCATAGAGATGGTTGAGCTTGGGAAAATGAAAATCGTCGGCGAGCACGCCGATCACTTCGAACGGCGTGTCGTCGAGCGTGATTTTCGTGCCCACGATGTTGGGATTGGCGCTGAAACGCTCGCGCCACAACTTTGCGTCGAGCACTACGACGCGATCATGGCCGTCTTCGTCGTCGCCCTCGGCGATCACGCGGCCGAGTTGCACGCGCAATCCCAGCATCGGGAACAGCGACGGCGTGGCGCGCGCCGTGGCGACCAGTTCCGGATCGCCCGCGCCGGTGAGGTTCTTCTCGCTTCCGTCCAGCAACGCGATTTGCTCCGCGGAGTGCACGCCTCGCGCCCAGTTCCTGTAGTGCAGCGCGTTCACCGGGATCAGCGGAGCGATCTTGGCGAATTTCGGCGCGTGTTCGTGGATGGCGTAGAGGCGATCGGCGGCCGGGAAACCGAGTGGGCGAATCACCACGGCGTCGACCACCGAGAAGATCGCCGTGTTGGCGCCGATGGCCAGCGCCAGTGTAAGGACCGCGACGACGGTGAAACCCCAGTCTTTGCGTAACGTGCGGAAAGCGTAGCGGATGTCGTGCATACTCGTTATACGATGCGATTAACGGCACGTTCCCTAAAGATTGAGCAACGACGGTAAGGATCGAAACGTCTTTCTAGTAGGAGCTGCTTATGACGCGCATGATGGTGTTGGCGCTTTGTGTGGCGGCGATTGCGGCGGCCATTCCGGTGAACGCCCAACGCGGCGGCGGTCGCGTTGGCGGTGGCGGCGGACATGCGATGTCCGGCGGCGCGCACTCCTCCGGTGGCGGCGCGCATTTTTCAGGCGGGTTTCGCGCCCGTCGGCGCCGGCATTTCGCGGCGGTCTGGCGCCGGGTGGCGGATTGCGTCGTGGGGTAATCGGTGGATCGCGTTCGATCATCGCACCGCGCAGATTCGGTGCCGGCCGATTCACGAATCGCTTCGGGCGCGGCCGGGGCTTAGGGTTGTACTATGGCGGCTATTATCCCGGTGATTATGGTTGTGGCTACTCGTCGCCGTACTATGCGTATCCCGATTGTTATGGGGCCGCACCGTACGTAGCTTCCGACTATGCCGCGCCCGCGCCGGTCGATCCTGGCTACAACTACTATCCGCAATACGCGCCGCCTGCAGCGCTGGCACTAACGGCCCCGCAGCCTCCTCCCACGCCCGTCACGCTGACGCGCATCGTTTTCAAGGATCACACCACGCAAACGGCCGTGGCGTACTCGCTCGATCGCGGAAATCTGGTGTACATCAACGAGGCCGGCGCGCGCCGAACCGTGCCCATGGATCAAGTGGACATGGAGGCGTCGCGCAAGATGAACCAGGATCGCGGCGTGACGTTCGACCCGCGCTCATAACGGCGAAGGAAAAACATATTTGGAAGCGACCGGGCAAAGGAGTATACTAGCCCTATGTTTGAAGGCTTGTTCCAACCGATGCACTTGTTGGTGATTCTGGTCGTGGCGCTGCTGATCTTTGGTCCGCAGAAGCTTCCCGAGCTCGGCAAAGGGCTCGGCGAGGGAATCCGCGGATTCAAGCGGGCCATGCGCGACACGGATCCGGATGACCACAAGAATCCGCCACCTCCCCCGCCTGCGAATACGGGGTCCGGCGGAAACACCGCGGCACACTAGGGGCTCATACCTTTTCTGCTGCTGAGGCGACCTTGGGCCCCGTCCCGGGGGCGCGCCCTCGTTCCTTTACATCAACTGTTCCATCAGCTCGGCGAGATAGCTGTCGTCGACAGGACCCGACTTGTAGCTGCGTCCATTCCAGAAGAGCCACGCGCCTTGGCGGCGGCCCGAGGAATCCTTGACGCCTTCGCCGGGACAATAGAAGAGTCCATGCTCTTCCACGCGGGAGTCGTCGAGCAGTTCCTGATTGAAGAAGCGCACCTCGCCTTGCATGATGTACGGCTTGCGGAATAGCTCGGTGGAAACCAGTTGCGGCGGCGGTTCCAGATCGATCAGCAAAACGCGTCCGCGCACGTTCAGCATGTATTGCCAGCGGCTGTCCTCGACGCCCTCACCGGCAAACTCGCCGGGCACCAAGCTCATTTGATCTTCCTTGATGAGCTTGTTCACGTTGCCGACAAAAGTTTCGCACACGCAGTGCAGAATGCGCGCGGCTTCCACGCGCTGGCGGTGGATTTCCTTGCGTCGCGTGGCCGACGATTCGTCCTTGCGGCGCAGATCTTCGATTTTGCGAGCCAAGCGGCGAATGCGGTCTTCGGCCATCGGTCAAGATGCTAACACAAAGCTACTGCCTAGTGCTGAGTGCTGAGTCCTGAGTGCTGAGTCCTGAGTTTTTTCCACTCAGCACTCAGGACTCAGCACTCAGGACTTTCCGTCCGCGCGGCGTATCCCAGCACCAGCAGGAAGAGCCACAACATCACCACTTGCGATCCGCCGAAGTTGTACTCGAACGCGCCTTCTACGTAGTACGCAATGGTCGCGGCCGTTGCGCCGCGGGCGAGCCACGCGTTTGACGCGGCGTTCGACGTGGGGCCCGAGGCGAGGCGATGCTGATCGCGAATCGCCAGCGCGAAAAACCACAGCAGGAATGCCAGCGCCGGAAGGCCGCGACTCGCGGCGGTCTGCAAGTAGTCGCTGTGGAGATGTCCGTACCACGCCAGCGGGATGTAGGCGTCCGGTTTGTAGCGGTCGAATTCGTATTGCACGCCTTCCGGCCCCACGCCGAAGACGGGATGCGCCTTGATCATCGACCAGCCGGCGCGATACATCACGCGGCGCGCGCCCGCCGAGTAGTCGGCGCGATTTTCGAGGATGGACCGCGCGCGTTCCTGCAAGAAATCGGGTGCGGCGAAGTATCCTCCGAGCGCCACAAGCGGCAACACGGGAATCAGCATGCGTTTGTAGTGCCACAGCAAGTACGCCGTGCCGAGCGCGGCGCCCAACCAAGCTCCGCGCGTGAATGAGAGCAACAATCCCACGGAAATCACCGCCGCAAAAAACACGGCCATCGCGATTTCCCATTTCGCGCGAGGACGGGCGTGCTTGGCCAACAGGAACGCGCCCGCCAGCATCAACACCAGCATCATTTGTCCGCTAAACGCCATCCAGTGACCGGCGCCGTTGAATCCGCCGATGCGGTCGAGCTGATAGTTGTCGTAAAAATCCTGATGCTTGGCTTGCCAGTGGCGATATTTCTGCACGAATTGCACGATCCCCGCGAGCGATGAGAGAAACGCCGTCGTGACGACGGCGCGCACCGTCCAGCGCGCCAGTGCTCGTGGTTCACGAAACCATGCGGGACCAAGCGCCGCGTAGCCGACGGGCAAAATCGCCAGCACATACATTTTTTTGATCTGCGGGAAGTGATGCGCCATGGGCGGCGAGAACAACATCGAGAGAATCGTCCACACCATGTAGAGCGCCAGCGGAATCCAGATCGAGGGCCATTCAAAACGCGGGCGCGGCGCGCGCCCATAGGCGAGCAAGTAGCAAGCCAGCGCGATTCCCAGCAGAATCTCACCGCCGGCGATGGAAAAAAGTACCGCGGCGGCGCCCGCCGCCAGCGACACCGCGGCGACTTCGGTCAGTCGCGTGGGTGTAGTGGAGTTTTCCCCGGCCGGCATTGTTACAAACTATCACGGTGCTGTAAAAGTTGGTCAATCGCGCGGCCGATACGGCGCGATCACCAGCGATCTGTTGTAACTTGGTGACATGATCAGCTTGCTTTTGTTTTTTGTTCTGGCGCCGGCTCCGGATTCCGGCACAACCAACTGGCCGCAGTGGCGCGGTCCGCAAGGTCAAGGCGTCGCCGAAGGAAAGAATCTTCCTTCGGAATGGAGCGCCAGCGCACACGTGGCGTGGAAGACGGCGCTGCCGGGCCGCGGACATTCTTCGCCCATCGTTTGGGACAAGACGATCTTTCTCACCACGGCGGAGCAAGGCGATCCCATCGAAGGCCGGCCCAAGGGAAAGACCCACAAAATCCCCGAGGATTTCGTGCATCCCGACGCGCAAGGTTACGATCACAAGCAGATCATGAAGGTGTTGGCGCTGAACGCCGTCACGGGAAAAATCCTGTGGGAGAAAACCGTCTACAACGGGCCGACGTTCGATTCGGCGCATCGCGCCGGCAGTTTCGCCTCGCCCACGCCGGTCACCGATGGAAAGTACGTCTACAGTTTTTTCGGACCCGAAGGATTGTACGCGCACGATTTTCAAGGCAAGGAAATTTGGAAAGCCTCGGTCGGCGAGTTCGGATCGGTGAGCGTTGGATACGGATCGTCGCCGGTGCTGTATGAAAACCTGGTGATCGTGCTGTGCGACGACGACACCGGCGCGAACTCCACGATTCAAGCGTTCGACAAGAAGACCGGCAAGCAGGTTTGGTCCTCGAAGCGCCCGGTGGAAGTGACCTGGACCACTCCCGTTCTGGCGAAAACGGCGAAACGCACCGAGCTGCTGACCAACGGCAATGAGTTCATCATCTCGTACGATCCCGCTACGGGCAAGGAATTGTGGCGCGCGCCGGGCCTGGAATCAAACGCCATCGCCACGCCGCTGGTGAAGGATGACATCGCCGTTTTCTCGACGGGATATCCGAAGAAAAAAACGATCGCCATCCGCCTCGGCGGATCGGGCGACCTTAAAGGAACGCCGAACATCTTGTGGAGCTACACGAAAGGCACCGGCTACACGCCGTCGGAGATTCTCTACGGCGATTACGTGTATCTGCTGGCCGACAACGGCGTGCTCACCTGCCTGGATCTGAAAACGGGCGAAGTGAAGTACGACAACGGGCGTCCCGCGAAGGCCGGCCGCTACACGTCGTCGCCGATCGCGTATGACGGAAAGATTCTGATCACCAGCGAAGAAGGCGACACGACGGTGGTGCAGACCGGTCCCGAGTTCAAAGTGCTGAACACCAACTCGGTCGACGAACCGGTGTATGCGTCGATTGCGGTGGCGGGCGGGAGCTTGTATATCCGTGGCGTGAACGATCTGTTCAAGATCGCGAAGTAGGTTGGCGGGTTTTGGAACACGGAACGCACGGAGTACACGGAAGAACACGGAGTTTTTCAGTGTCCTCCGTGTTTCTCTGTGTTCCCAAACCGCCGGGTCGTGGCTCAATTTGAATTCGATCGCTGTGGAACTGGGAGCCAATCGTCTGCGCAGCCGCTTTGTATCTCTCTTGTATCAAGGTTTGTATCAGGGCACGGCTTCAGCCGTGCCGACCCCAGACGTTTGGAAAAAGTGGGCTTTAGCCCCGGCAAACAACGGCTGATCCACAATTTTGCCAAGTGGAAAGCCGCAGGGGCTAAAGCCACAGGAACAATGCCTGCTGGCGGCACGGCTGAAGCCGTGCCCTGATACAAAGCATACCTACTCGCAAGGGTTCGATTTCGGCAAGGCCTGCGATCGGAATTCAAATGGAGCCAGTACCAAAACTGCCGGCACTAAGTGGATATCTGCATCTTCGCGGCTTCCGACGCCAGCTTATCCGCGCGATTGTTATCGGGATGATCGGCGTGACCCTTCACCCATTGCCAGTGGATTTCGTGGCCGCCCAGGCAATCTTCGAGCGTGATCCATAGTTCTTTGTTCTTCACCGGCTGTTTGTCGCGCGTCATCCAGCCGTTTTTCTTCCAACCGTGGATCCATTCGGTGATGCCCTGGCGCACATACTCGGAGTCCGTCACGATCGTGACCTTACACGCTTGCTTTAGCGCGCGCAGTCCTTCGATCACCGCGGTCAATTCCATTTTGTTGTTGGTGGTGTGGACCGCACAGCCGTAGAGTTCGCGATAATGCCGGCCGGATCGCAACAACACCGCCCATCCACCCGGACCGGGGTTGCCGAGACACGCGCCGTCAGTTGTGAGGGTGACTTCTTTCAAGGACGCGACTCTTAAGGACGAGGGCGGGAAGACGGGCTGGCCCCAGATCCGGATGAAGATCCGCCACCGCCGCCACTGGAGCCAGAGCCGGAACCGGTGCCAGTGCCAGTGCCTGTGCCCGGCGACGTGCTGTCACCGTTGTTGCCCGATCCATTGCCGCGACCGTTCGAAGGAGGATTGCTCGTACCGCTGCCGGCTTGCGTCGTTCCGCCGACCGTCGCGGGAGGCGTGTTGGAAGCGGTCGTGTTGCCGCCGGTGGTCGGGGTTGTGCCGACGCCGCGCGTGCCGCCCATTTGGCGCATTACGTCAATGGTGCGTTCCGCGACTTCTACGCCGATCTTGACGGCGTCGCGAAGCCGGGGACCAACCTTCGATTGCGCGAGGGGCTCGTTGGCGTACACGGTGATCATTTGGCCCGGCAGCAGGCGCACGGTCTTGCCGTCATTCAAGCGATGCGTGACATCGACCGCGCCTTCTTCCACTTCAACGGTTGTGCTGTCGTCCGCGCCGACCGTGACATCGAAAGTGGTGCCCCGCACGGCGATCAACGCCGTCGGCGATGTCATGCGGTAGGGATTCGGCAGGCCGCCGATTTTTTCGATATGCACGCGCACCTTGCCGAGGATCAGATTCATCAGATCCTTCCAGTCCACAACTTTCGCGCGGAAGACCAAGCGCGAGTTCGGGAAAACTTCCACCCGGCTGGTGTCGGAAAGTTCGAGAAGGGCGTGCCCGTCGGGTCCGGAAATAATTTCCTGACCGGCCGGCACCAAGTCGTTGGGCATCATGGCCCAAAGATCGCCGTTGCTCCTGACCACGGAAACTTGTCCGGATTGCGAGATCACGCGCGCCGCGCCATCGGGTAGCGCTTGAGCTTTTGGTGTGACATTCGGTGCGGGAGAGCCGGGCGAGTGTATTTGAGCGTGCAAAATCCCGGAAGCCACGAGAAACACGATCCCTAGGACCGCTCCTCGAAGCGTCTTACCGGCGAATTGAGTTTTTACACACACTCTCGTGCTCCAGTCTAGCCTAGTGCACAACGATTGTCACTGTATTACTTGATCGGCCCGCCGACTGAATCACCACAGGCACCGGGCCGGTGATTCCCGACGGAACCGCCACATTTACCTGATCTACTCCAATCCCCGTGATTCCCGCAAATTGCACCGCCGCCGCCGTGCCGCCGATGGTCGCCGTCACAGCCGAAGCAAGCGGCACCGTTGCCGAAGCCGGCGCCGCGCCGGTGGTCGCACCCGGTGTGGTGTTGCCCAATCCGTCCGCCGCAATCACCAAAACTTCGCCGGCCGTAGCGGGATTCGCCGCCGTCACTGCCGTGCCGTTCGCGTGCGTCACCGCGAAAATCCCAGGAGCGGCGGCCGCCATCGCCACGTACGTGCCAGCGGCGCCGTTTGGCGTGGTCACCACGACGTACGCTTGGGAGTTGGTGCTTTCAAACGGCATTTGGAAATTGATCTGCGTCGGCGACGCGTAGAAGAGCGGCGCTTGCACGCCATTCACCGTGACCGTGGTGAGCAACAAGTTGCCCGCTACCGGCGATCCCGACGCCGTGCCCGTCGCCAAGTTCGTGCCGTAGATGATCGCGGTGGTTCCCGGAGCCAACACCTGCGAATTGCCGGCGGCGTCCACGACGCCGCCCGCGGCAATCGAAGGCCCGGGCGCGCCGGGCGCTTGCAGCGCCACTTGATACGCGCCGCGTCCGTACGTTCCAGCCACCAGCGCGTTCGACGGCGGGTCGAGCGCCAGCGACGTGATGAACGTGGTCGGCAAACCGTCGTTGAACGACGTCCAGATGCTCGCGCCATCGGCGTTGCGGAACACGCCCGCGTCGGTGGCTACGTAGATCGGTCCACGCGGATCGACCACCACCGCGTTCGCCGGCGCGTCGGGCAACTGCAGGTTCGTGCCGATGTTCTGCCACGTGGCGCCGCCGTCGAGGGTGCGATAAACGTGACCGTTCAGGAATCCCCACGCCGTGAGGTATGCCTTCAGCGGATTCTGCGGATCGAACGCCACGCCGGTAAGATAGAGTCCCGACGGCAATCCCGCGCCGGCCGTCCACGCCGTTGCGCCGTCGGCCGAATAGAACACGTTGCCGTACGCCGTCACGCCGATGGTTCGCGGCGATCCCGTGGCCACCGCGAGCGCGGTGTAGTAATCGCCTTTGGTGGGGAGTTGCGGGCTCACCGCAGCCCACGAAGCGCCTTGATTCGTCGACCGCCAGATTTGCGACGAGCCGAACAGCACGTTACCCGCGTTGTTGGGATCGGCCACGAACGGCGCGTAATACTCCAGGCTCGGCGTCGTGGTGGGCGGATTCACCGAAGACCAATCGGATCCCGCATCGCTCGACCGGCTGAGCGAAGTTTGAATTTGTCCGGCGTAAAACGTGCTGGGCGTCGCGGGATCGACGAACAGCGATCCCACGTATCCACTCAAGAGTTGGCTCCAACCGGCGAACTGTCCGCTGATCGCGGAGACGCCGACGGCCTCGCCGCCCTGGAGGATTTGCGAGCCGCCGGGATAGATCGCCACGGCGTTGATCAATGAAATCGGCAGCGAGGCATTCAGATTGAACCAAGTTGCCGCGTTGTCAACCGTGTAATAGAGGCCGCCTTCGGTGCCCACCAGGAACGTTCCGCTCTGTCCGGGCAAAAACGCCATCGAGAAAATCGCTTGATGAATCACCGGCTGGCCCTGCGCGTTCTGGGAGAGCGTCTGCCACGTTTGGCCGCCGTCGTTCGAGCGATAAAGATCCCAGCCGCCCAGGTAAATCACGTTGGACGAAGAGGGATCCATCGCCAAAAGTTGATCGTAGCCGCCGTTGAAGTATGAGCCGTTGTAGAAAAGTCCCGGAGGAACCGAGAGCGCGCGCCACGTTCCGCCGAAATCGTCGGAGCGATAGACGCCGTTCAGCGTGCCGTTGCCGTTGGCCATCAGCACCACGACCGCTTGCGAACTGGCCGGCGTTTTCGCGATAGAAATGCGCCCAATAGCATTGCCCGATGGCAGCGCGGTGAGCAGCGTCCAGGTATTTCCTCCGTCGAGCGAGCGATAGACGCCGTTGGTCGCGGCGCCCGAAGGATTGTAGAGCGTGGCGAACGCCAAGTTCGGCGTGTTGGCGTCGATCGCCACATCGGTGATGCTGCCGGATGCATTTGAGTTGAGCGTGCGCGTCCACGTGTTGCCGCCGTCGTTGGTGATCCAAATGCCGGAGTCGCGCGCCACCAGCAGCGTTTGCGCCGCCGTGGGATGCAGCGCGATGCGATACGTGAATCCGCCCGAGAAATTCGCGCCCATCTGGCGCCAGGTGATTCCCGCGTCGGTGGACTTGAAGACGCCCGCGCCGTAAGCGATGCCTGAAAACGCGTCGCCGGTGCCGTAGTACAGCGTGTTATTGCGTCCGTCGAAAACCAGCGCGCCGCTCGACATCGAGGACATTGCGTTCTGCGTCGGCTGCCAGAATCCGCCGTAATTGTCCGAGCGCCACACGCCGCCACCGGCGGGAGCCATGTAGATGCGTCCCGGATTGTTGGGGTCGGCGGTGATCGCGTTGACGCGTCCGCTTTGCGCGCCCGCGGTCAGCGACGTGATTCCCAGCGGCCCCAAGGGGAGCCAAGTGGCGGGCGGCGTTGGCTGCGCAAGTCCCGCGGCGTTCAGCGTGACGTCGTTGGTATGCCGCGGTTCCAGCTTCTTGCGCGCGGCGAGCGCGGTGGCCAAGTCGTCGGCGGGAGAGGTCGAGGGGTTGGTTCGGGCTTGTTGTTGGGTTGCGCGCGAGGGTGCCGGGGCCGTTTGCGAAACGGCGAGGGTCGCGGCGAGTGCAGCCGCTGCTAAAGTTCCGGCGACAGAAAAAAAGGCGCGCTTCACGTAACCACCCTACCGATGCCGTCTCTCTTCAAAGTGGCGAAAAAGCCGCCTCTCTGTTCCAGACACTATCAACGCTACCTGTAACAGAGAGGCAGGTAAGAGAGTACAAGCATCTGAACCACCCATGGTAAGAGCAACGTGGAAACCAAACGAAATGGCTGTGAAATCAATTAGATAGCGGCGACTCGCCGGGAGGGTACGTATACTTACGACACGGAGTTGTGGCATTCTGTGTATCCATATGACGCTAGACGCCTTTCGCGCATCCCTCGCCCACCCCTCGCCGCCCGCAGGCCTGAGCTTGGCGCTCCAAGGCCTCTGGTGGGATGCCAAGGGCGATTGGACGAAGGCGCACGAGTCCGCGCAGCAGGACGAGGGTCGCGACGGCTCGTGGGTCCACGCGTACTTGCATCGCAAGGAAGGCGACGCGTCGAATGCGGGCTACTGGTATCGCCGCGCGGCCAAGCCGCACTCGCGTTTGCCGCTTGAAGACGAATGGACGGAGATTGCCGGTGCGCTGTTGGGGTAGCATGGGGATGATGAAAGCGGCCGCCCTTCTCTTGTTGCTCCCATTGGCGCACGCGGCGTCTGGAAACGGTTCCGTCGTTTCCAAAGACGGTTCCGGCGACTTCCGCACGGTGCAGGAAGCGGTCAACGCCGCGCCGTCGCACTCGCACACGCGCTTCACGATTCACGTGAAGCCCGGCAAGTACGACGAAATCGTCGTGATTCCCTCGGAAAAAACTTGGCTAGCACTTGTCGGTGACGACGCGATGTCGACGATCATCACCGGCAACCGCCATACCGGCATGCCGCTTCCGCCAGGCGTGTCGCCCGGCGGCCGCGCGACTATGATCACGTTCGATACGCCGACCGTTTTCGTGCAAGCCACCGATTTCCTCGCCGAAAACATCACGTTTGAGAATTCCGCCGGCAATGTCGGGCAAGCGGTCGCGCTCACGATCATGGCCGATCGCGGTGTCTTCCGGAACTGCCGGTTCCTCGGCTATCAGGACACGCTGCTTGCGCAAGCCGGGCGGCAATACTTCGATCACTGCTACATCGAAGGCGCGACGGATTTCATTTTCGGCGGATCGCGCGCGTTCTTCGATCACTGTCACATCCACGCGACGGCCAACGGTTATCTCACGGGCGCGAATACGACCAAGGATCAGCCGATCGGCTACGTTTTTTCCGAATGCCAAGTCACCGGCGCGCCAGGGGTACAAACTTTTCTCGGGCGGCCGTGGCGTCCGTGGGCTGCGGCGGCCTTTTTGAACACGGAAATGTCGGACGTGGTGCGTCCGGCGGGTTGGAACAGTTCGAACGATCCGGCGCGCGAGAAGACCGTGCGCTACGCCGAGTTCGGGAGTCGCGGAGTAGGCGGGGAAATGAAAGATCGCGTGGCATGGGCGCGACGCCTCACCGCCGCCGAGGCCGCGGATTACTCGATGGAAAAAGTGCTTGCCGGCGACGATGGATGGGATCCGCGGACTGGCACTGTGAAGACCCGCGTCCGCGTGATTCGCGCGACGGGCGTGCGGAAACCCGTTTTGCCCGCGGGACAAATGCTCGTCGCTATTGTCAACCGCGGCGAATCGAACGCCACCCTGCGCTTGGCCTACAGCGAGAACGGCGTAGTGTGGGAGGCGATTCGCGCTCCGATCGCTTGGATGCCCACTGGAAAGCACGTCCGTGATGCGAGATTCCTCCGCGGCCCCGACGACGTCTTTCACGTCGTGTGGGCGGGCGATCCGGGCGAGGGTATCGTGTACTCGAGCACGTCCGACTTTGTGGAAAAGAAGGACTCGCGGTTTTTTGAGGCAATGGTCGGGCAAAATGCGCTCAATATCGCATCGCCGAACATTTTTTACGACGAAGCGTCAATGGAATTCGTGATCACGTGGTCGTCGACGCTCGCGAAGAACGCGATCCAGGCGTTTCAAGAGGAAGTGGGAACGAATCCGCGCATCTGGTACGCAACGACGCGCGATTTCAAAAAGCTTTCGCCGCCCGCCTTGTTATTCGACAATAATTACGCCACTCGCGATGCCGTGATTCTGCGCGACGGTGCACGATTCGCCTTGCTGCACTCCGATAGCACGTTTCCCGTGCACAGTTTGCGCGTGGCTTTCTCCAGAAATGTAGGGGGCCCGTGGGGAGCATCGTCCGACGCCTTCGCGGATAGATTCACGGAATCCCCCGCGGCGGTGCGTGTCGGTGATGCCTGGTGGATTTACGGCTTCAACTCGGAAACCGGCGCTTCCAATCTGTGGACCACTCGCGATTTCCGCACGTTCACCGAAACTTCGGGCGTGCAGATGCCCAAGGACTATCACCTAACCAGTGTCATGATGCTGCCCAAGAGCGTTGTTGAATCCCTCCGCGCCGCGCTAAAGCTGGGCGAGCCGTACAACCCGCCGGTGGAACCGACGTGGCACATGCTCGAACGGCCGATCAAAATCGCGTTGGCCGGCGACTCCACCGTGAACGACGAAGGCGGCTGGGGAATCGGCTTCCGCGCGTCATTTGGACAGCCGGTGAAGGTCGTGAATCTCGCCCGCAATGGACGCTCG
This sequence comes from Terriglobia bacterium, assembly GCA_021325275.1. Classification (GTDB taxonomy): domain Bacteria; phylum Acidobacteriota; class Terriglobia; order JAJPHL01; family JAJPHL01; genus JAJPHL01. The sequence continues at coordinate 63,217 of JAJPHL010000047.1, forward strand.
ACGAAAAGCTTCCGCGACGAAGGATCATGGAATAAAGTGCTCGCTGAGCACGCCGACTATGTGCTGATCCAATTCGGCCACAATGACGTTCCCGGCAAAGGCGCCGACCGTGAGACGGACGCCGCCACAACGTATCGCGAAAATCTTTCGCGCTTCGTCGACGAAGTTCGCGCCTATGGGGGCAAGCCGGTGCTCGTGACGTCGATTGTCCGCCGCAATTTCGACGAACACGGCAGGATCAAAGCGGATTCGCTCGTGCCTTACGTCGAAGCGGCGCGCGAGGTCGCGCGAGAAAAGCAAGTTCTGCTAATCGATTTGTACGAACAAACCAAAGCGCAAGCCGAAGCGCGCGGTGTCGCAGGCAGCGAGGCTTTGGGTCGAAGAGACGCGCAGGGCAAACTCGACACAACCCATCTCGGCCCGATCGCACAAAAGGAAATCGGCGTGATGGCCGCGAAAAGTTTGGTTTCCGCCGTGCCGGAGCTGGCGCCGTATTTACACGAGCTGATCCTGTGGCGCGACGCGATGCACCAATCGTCCTCTTGGTACGAAAGCGCGGAGGCGATGCGTGTGGCCGATAATTTACTCCTCTATCAGCACGACAACGGCGGATGGGACAAGAACATCGATATGGCCGCGCCGCTTGGTCCTGTGGAATTGGCCGGGCTCGAGAAAGAGAAACACACCAGCACCGGCCACACCACCATGGACAACGACGCCACGTGGACGCAAACGCAATTCCTGGCGCGCGTCGTCCCGTTTGCGAAAGGGCAGCGCGCCGAGAGTTATCGCGCGGCGATTCGCCGCGGCCTTTCGTACATGCTTCAAGCGCAATATCCTAACGGCGGATGGCCGCAGTTCTATCCGTTGCGCGACGGCTACTGGGATCACATTACTTACAACGACGACGCCATGACCGGCGTGATGGCCACCCTGCGTCTCGCGGCGGCGGGCGAAGGAGGCTTCTCCTTCCTCGACGATTCGGAACGCGCGCGCGCCCGCGAAGCCGTGCGGCGCGGCGTACAAATGATTTTGAAAACGCAGGTCGACGTAAAGGGCAAGCTCACCGTGTGGTGCGCGCAGCACGACGAACACACGCTCGCGCCGGTGCAGGCGCGCTCCTACGAACACATTTCGCTCAGCGGACAGGAGAGCGTCGGCGTCGTCGAGCAATTGATGGCCGAGGACCATCCCACGCCCGAGATCGTGCGCGCCATCGAAGCGGCCGTCGAGTGGTTTCGCGCGGTGAAGATCACCGGAATTCGCGTCGAGATGAAGTCTCTCACCGAGAACCCCAGTCTCAGAGATCGCGCGGTCGTGGCCGATCCCAATGCGCCGCCGCTCTGGGCGCGCTTCTACGAAATCGGCACGAACCGCCCGATTTTTTCGGGACGCGACGGCGTGGTCCGCTATCGCATGGACGAAATCGAGCAGGAACGCCGCGTCGGATATCGCTGGTACGTCGACCGTCCCGCGCAATTGCTCGACGAAGAATATCCCGCCTGGAAAGCCAAGCACGCCGCCGACGCTAGGTAGACTGTCTGCCACTCGACGTCAGAGATGCGCCAGCCCACGCAGTGGACGAATCGCGGAGCCTGCGGTAGCAGGCTCGCGGCTGAACTGTCCGCCGGAATCCAAAATTCAAAATGCGTCACTACCGGCGATAGTGGCTCAATTTGAATTTCGATCACAGGGCTTGCGGAAATCGAACCCTTGCGAGTAGGTATGCTTTGTATCAGGGCACGGCTTCAGCCGTGCCGCCAGCACGCCTTGTTCCTGGGGCTTTAGCCCCTGCGGCTTTCCACTTGGCAAGATTGTGGATCAGCCGTTGTTTGCCGGGGGCTAAAGCCCACTATTTCCAAACGTCTGGGTCGGCACGGCTGAAGCCGGGCCCTGATACAAAACGGCTGAGGTCGTGCCCTGATACAAAAGGAGATACAAAGCGGCTGCGCAGACGATTTGCTCGCAGTTCCACCAGGGATCAAATTCAAATTGAGCCACGGACCCTACCGGCTCGTCGCCGGCCAACCGGAAGTTGGCCGCGATATACTGTGTTGATGGAGACCTTTCCGCAACGCATCCTGCTTGGTCCAGGGCCGAGCATCATCGATCCGCGCGTTTATCGCGCCTTGTCCACGCCGATCACCGGCCACATGGATCCGCACTTTCTGGGTGTGATGAAAGAAGTGCGCTCCAAATTGCGCCGGCTCTTCCGCGCCGACTACGAAGTGACCATCCCGGTCTCCGGCACGGGATCGGCGGGCATGGAAGCGGCCCTCGTGAATTTTCTCGAACCCGGCGACGACGTTTGCGTGCTCTCGGGCGGATTCTTCGCCGACCGCATGGTGAACATCGCCAGACGCACCGGCGCCAACGTGCAAGTGATCGAAACAGAGTGGGGATTGCCCACCGATCCCGCACGAGTGTCGCGCGAGTTGGCCGGCAAACGCCTGAAGATGCTGGCCGCGGTGCACGGTGAAACGTCGACGGGCGTGTTGCAGCCGCTCGAGCCGTTGGCTGCGATCGCCCAGAAGCATGGCGCGCTGTTTGTCGTGGATACGGTGGCCACGCTCGGTGGAATGGTCATCGAAACGGAAAAAATCGGAATCGACGTCTGCTACAGCGGATCGCAAAAATGCGTGGGATGCCCGCCGGGACTCGCGCCGATCACCGTTTCCGAGCGCGCCATGTCCGTGCTGCGCGCGCGGAAGGGTCCGGTGCAGAGCTGGTATCTCGACCTGAGCGGCGTGGAAAAATATTGGGGCACGGAGCGGACGTATCATCACACCGCGCCGATCTCGTTGATCTACGCGCTCAACGAGGCGCTGAACTTGATCGAAGAAGAAGGTTTGGACGCGCGCTCGGCGCGTCACGCGCGCAACATCGCCGCGCTCGGCGCGGGGCTTTCCGCCCTGGGCCTCGAGCCGCTGCCGGCGCGCGAGTATCGCATGCCGATGCTGGCGACGGTGCGCATTCCCGCCGGTGTCGACGACATGCGCGTGCGTTCGCGCCTGCTCGAACGCTTTAACATCGAGATCGCCGGAGGACTGGGCGCGTTCAAAGGCAAACTGTGGCGCATCGGCATGATGGGGTCGTCGTCGAGCGAAGGAAACCTGCTGTTGTTACTGGCGGCGCTGGAAATTCTCTTGGCCGAAGAGGGCGTGGGACGCGCGAAAGGCGCGGGAGTCTCCGCCGCGCAGAGCGCTCTCGAGTCGGCGACGGAGGCGGTACACGCCTGATGCCGGATTTGCGCGAACAATTGAGCTTGGTCCGCGGCGAACTGGAGTTGATCAACAAGATCCTGCTTCAGGAGTCGCTGATGGGCTTTCCCGACAGCATGCGGCGAATCAATTTAGCCGAGCGCCGGGAAGAATTGAAAGCCGAGGAGCGCCGAATCCTCGAGGCGCTGGCGCAAAGTTAGCCGGCGCGCTAGAATTCCATTTGTCCGTAGAGATCTGTCCTGTTGTCGTGTTTACCACGCGACAAAAAGGGATGACGCCGCCGGAGGTCTGGAGGCGAGGAGGGTACTCCAAGCGGCGCCATCCGAAAAGCAATCGCTTGAGGAAGAGCGATTGCCAACTACCCGGGCGTCAGGCGCGCGAGCCTAACGTTTCCGGGTAAAGTCACCGCGGCGATTCCGCTGCCAGCATGATTCGTTCTGCTCCGAGCACACCGGTTTTTCTTTTCCATAACTGATGGTCGAAAGCTGGCCGGCGGAAACGCCCATGTTCACGAGCGCTTCCTTCACCGCGTTGGCCCGGCGATCGCCCAGGCCCAAGTTGTATTCTTCCGAGCCGCGCTCGTCGCAATTGCCTTCGATCTGCAAGTTCACGTTGGAATGCGCGCGCAGGAAATTGGCGTTGCCTTGCATCGCCGCTTTTTGATCGTCGCGGATATCGTACTTGTCGTAGTCGAAGTAGATCGTCTTCACCTCGCGCTTGATGACGGCGTCAAGGTCTTCTTCATGCGGCGGCGGGGTCGCCGTAATCTCCGGCGCCGACGTCACCGTTACGCGCGCGCTCGCTTCGGCTGTGCCGCCGGGACCGCTGGCCGTCAGGCGGTACGTGGTCGATTGCTGGGGACGAATCGAGCGGCTGCCCTTCGCCTGCACCGAGCCGATTTCCGGCGAAATGCTGACCGTCGTGGCGTTTTCCGCGCTCCATTCCACGGTGGTCGATTGCCCGCGCTCGATCGACGTGGGACTCACCGTGATCGTGGCGGTCGGTTTCGGCGTCGCCGCGGGCGCCGGAGGCGACGCGGGCGGCGGGGGAGTCACGGGCGCGGGCTTTTTCTTGCAGCCCGCCGCGAGCAAAACCAACATCACACATAAAACCAACAGGCGAAGTTTGCTTTTACGCATGAATCTCTCCTCGTTAGTCGGCGCTCAATAGTTTTTTCAGCACCGTTGCCAGCGCCGGACCGGAACTCTTCAATTCCTCCCGCGAGAAAAGCGCCAGTTCCCGCAGGACCCGCTCTCCCTTGGCCGTGAGACGCACCAGCATCTTGCGGCGATCTTTCTGATGCCGGATGCGGGCGACCAGCCCGTGTGTCGCCAGGCGGTCGATCATCTCCACCGCGCTGTGGTGGCGCACCAGCATCCGCTGCGCCAGCCGGCCGATGGTCACTTCCACGCCCGGCGGCGATCCCTTGATCGAGAGAAGCGCTTGATATTGTTGCGGCTCCAAGCCGTGGTCGCGGGCCGCCTGGTCGCGATACGCCAAAAAACGGCGGATCTGAAAGCGCAACTCGGCCAGCAACTGATACTGCTTGACGGTGAGGTCCTTCCCCGCGGCCATCGTTGAAATCATATCGTAGTACGATATGTTCTTGTCAAGAGGAAATATCGTATAGCGATATAAAAAACAGCCCCAAGGGGATCCCCTAGGACCTGCCCGGCGCCTGGGCCTCGGCCTGCCGTCGTGCTAACATCGGGCGCATGACTTCCCGCTGCTTCCTTGCTGTGCTGCTGGCCGCCGTGCCATTGATGGCTCAGGAAACGCCCACCGAGCGCGAGGCCGCGCGCCAAGTGCTCGAAAAAATGGCCGCGCTCGAAAAATCGCTCGATGTCCCCGCCTTCGTGCGCACGCTCACCGCGCCCAGCGCCGAGCGCGACCGCGTGACGGCGCGCGTGAAGGAACTTTGGGACCAAGACCTGCAAGCCCTCTCCGACGACATCACCCGTCATCCCGAAATCGGTTTCGTCGAAAAGCGCTCGGTGGAAAAACTCACGGCGTATCTGAAAGCCCACGGCTTTGAAGTCAAGATGGGCGGCACGGGGCCGGCGTCGTCGCTCGACACGGCGTTCATCGCGACATATAAAGGTGCGCCCGGCGGTCCCGGCCTCGGCGTGATTCTCGAGTACGACGCGCTGCGCGGCACGCAACGCGCGTTTCACGGCGATCAGCACAGTTCGCAAGGTCCCGTGGGAATCGCGGCGGCGGTCGCGATCGCCGAATACCTGGCGCGGTCGAAACAGCCCGGTAATGTGATTGTCATCGGCACGCCCGGCGAAGAAATGATGCCGCCGAACGCAAAAACGCTGATGCACCAGGCGGGCATGTTCGCGGGCGCCGACATTTTGGTGCGCAGCCACTCGAGTCCCGCGACGCGGCGTCCCGCGCCGGGATTCGGAACCTGCTGCATGAACATCGACGGCGTGAAATACATTTTCAGCGGCGCGCCGTCGCATCAACTACAAGCCTGGGACGGCCGCAACGCTTTGGAAGCCGTGATTCATTTGTTCGAAAACATCGACAGCGTGCGCTCGAACATTCGCCCGGAAGCGCGGATTCAGGGCGTGATCACCGAGGGTGGCGCGGCGCCCAACGTGGTGCCCGACCGCGCGGTGGCCGATTTCTATATTCGATATCCCGACGAGGTTTATCTCAAACAGATTCGTGAATTCACCGACAACGCCGCGCGCGCCGCCGCGTTATCGACCGGAACGAAAGTGAAAATCGACAACTACGGCCAGGATCGCGACGGAATTTCCGTGGCCACCCTGGACGAAGTGGGATTCGCCTACATGAAAATGTTCGGTGCGGGAAAAGTTGTGCCCGAGCCGGCCAAGCCGCAAGGTTACGAAGAAACCGGCAGCGTGTCGCGCGACATTCCGGGCGCGGAGTTCAGTTCCTACTCCTCGAATTTCCCGAATCACACCTATGGCATGGAAGCAGACGCGCTCATCGACGTGGGCCATCACGGATTTCTGGTCGACGCGCAAGCGATGGCCGCCGTGCTTTTCGATTTCGCCACGCATCCCGACTATCGCGCCGCGGTGAAGCGCGAGTTCACCGGCATCAAAGAGTTGTTCGGCGAATACCAAGAGGCGTTGCGCAAAACCTATCGCGTGCCCGAGGTTCCCGAGCCGAAGTAAACTGAAATCATGACGCCCGGAAGTATGATTCCAGAGTCTGTACGCGTTCGCGTGATGTCCGACGGCGCGGCCTACGTGGACGCGAATCGCGTGGGACACACCGAAATTCCGTTCGCCAAGCTGCTCGAAATGGTGGTGGCCGTTGCGGGACTCGATAGCGCGCGCATCCCCACGATTCTGCGTGCCGGTACCGTGACGATCGGCGAGAATCGCTATCGCTGGGACCCCATCACCGTGGACGCCGCGGCGATCGCGCCGCTCCTTGACGCATTCCCCAAACCTGATCCGTCGCGTGCGTTCGACGCGTCGCGGTGTTTGCTGGCGCGGATTCGCGCGGGCGTGGAAACCATCGACTTGCCGCGCGACATGGCCACGCGCAAACGTTCGCGCGACGGAATCACGTTCTGGGACGCGCTGATGGACACCGCCGCGTCGCGCGCGCCGCAGTACTCCACATATTCCTTTCGCGACGGCGCCGATCTTTACACGCTCGATCTCTCGGCGGACGACGAGCGCCTTCTTCGCGACGCCGCGCCGCTCTTGGCGATCGCGCGCACGGCGGAACAAGTGGCAAGCTTGCCGCTGGAGCGCGTGACGTTTTACGTGAAGCGCTGAACCCAAGCAAGAACGTAGTACACTGTCTTCATGACGCCTGCGCTCTTGCGTCCCAACCTCTTCGGCTGCGACTAGCTCCTCTCCTTTCGCTCCTGCACGTATCCGTTTGTTCAAGCGTTGATCGAGGAGCTTATGAATCCCAAAATTGTGACCGAGCTGCCGGGCCCGAAGGCCCGCGCGATTATTGAAACCGACACGAAGTACACTTCGCCGTCCTACGGACGCGTCTATCCGCTGGTGATGCGCCGCGGATCGGGCGTGATGGTGGAAGACGTCGACGGCAACCAGTTTCTCGATTTTCAAGCGGGCATCGCGGTTTGTTCCACCGGACACGCGCATCCCAAAGTTGTGGAAGCGATCCAACGGCAGGCCGCTGATTTCCTACACATGTGTTCGGCGGATTTTTATTCTCCGGTGATGGCGGAACTTTCGCAGCGGCTGACGGCCACATTCCCCGGCGGCGGTCCGGCGCGAGTGTTTTACGCGAATTCCGGCACCGAGGCCGTGGAAGCGGCGATGAAATTGTCGCGCTATCACACGGGCCGCGATAAATTCATCGCCTTTCTAGGATCCTTTCACGGCCGCTCGATGGGATCGCTGTCGCTGACGTCGAGCAAGACGGCGCAGCGGCGGCGCTTCGGCGCGCTGGTGCCCGGCGTGCATCACGTGACGTATCCGAAGGCCGCGGGCGAAACGGCGCAAACTCGCGCCGCCATCGAACGTTTGTTCCAAACGATCCTTCCGCCCGAAGAAGTCGCGGCCATTGTCGTGGAGCCGATCCAAGGCGAAGGCGGATACATCGTTCCACCGTCCGATTTCTTGCCGACGCTGCGCGAAATCGCGGACCAGCACGGAATCCTGCTGGTCGCCGACGAAGTGCAATGCGGCTTGGGACGCACCGGAAAAATGTGGGCCGTCGAGCATGCGAATGTCGTGCCGGACATGATTTGTTCGTCGAAGGGACTGGCGTCGGGAATGCCGCTCGGCGCGATGATGGCGCGCGGTGACATCATGAATTGGACGCCCGGCGCGCACGCCTCCACGTTCGGCGGAAATCCCGTGTGCCTGGCGGCCGCGCTCGCGACGCTCGATTTAGTGCAAGGCGGATTGATGGGCAACGCCGCCGCGATGGGCCAGCGCATCATCGACCGAATCGCCGGATGGCCGAAGCGATTCCCGCGGGTCACGGCGGTTCGCGGTTTGGGTTTGATGGTGGCGATCGATCTTGCGCCGGACGGCAGCGTTCCAGCCGGCGACGTGCGCGACAAGATTATCGAGCGCGCTTTCCACCGCGGCCTGCTGCTGCTCAGTTGCGGCGAAGCGGCGATCCGCTTCATGCCGCCCTTGGTCGTGGGCGCGGACGATGTCGATTGCGCGTTGACGATCCTGGAGGGATTGCTGGCTTAGCTGGCGCGCGTAGGCTTCATTCGCCCACCGGCGTTCCTAGCGGCCGGAGCTCTTCAAACGGATACTCGCCTTCAATCTGAATCCGGCCCGCATCGACGAGTTCGCGCAACAAGACTTGCATCGGCTCCGGATCCAGGCCGCACGCTTCGTGAATCTCCGGAAGCGTCGCGACGCCGGGGGCTTTCGAGCGTAACGTCCCGTGCTCGGCTTGCTGCACGATCACGGCGAGCAGTTTCTTGGCCGATGAAGAGAGCGAGCCAGCCGGCAAATTAGTTGAATCGGACATACTCGAATTCGATCGGCTGATTGTTGACGCCTCTTACCGGCGGCGCGATCCAATTCGCGAACTTGCCCGGCTCGATCACGCGTCCCATCAGCGACTCCACGTAGTCGTGATCGGCGCGCGTCGGCAGCCATTCGCCCGCGCGTGCCGCAAATTCCGCTTCGCTGATCACTTGGCCGTCGGGCGTGATGTGATGACCCGCGAAATTGCCGATCTTGCGGTGGAAGCCGATGTGGGGCAGCGTCAAGCGGAATTTCATTCCAAATTTCTCGGGAATTCGATTCCAGCGATCGACGCCCGCTTGAATTTCGCCGATGTAATCGTCGCGCAGCCGCGCGTTGAGCGCGTTCAGCGCGGGGATTTGCTTGGTCACGATGCGGCCGTTCTCCACTTCGGCCACGGGATAATCGGCGCCCGACAACTTGTGATCGTCGGAGAGTTTCGTTTCTTCGTAGCGCCCCTTCAAGCCCGACGTGTAGTACGTCGCGGCGTTGGAGGAAACATCAGATCCATACAAATCGAGCGTGACGCTGTAGTGGAAATTCAAAAACTTTTGAATCGTGGCCAGATCGATGATGCCGAACTCGCGTCCGGCCGCGGGATCTTCAAGTCCGCGCTTTTGCATTTCATCGCAGGTACGCTGCACCACGCGTGCCACGCCCGATTCGCCGACGAACATGTGATGCGCTTCTTCGGTGAGCATGAAACGGCACGTGCGCGCCAGCGGGTCGAAGCCCGATTCGGCGAGCGACGCCAGTTGGAATTTGCCGTCGCGATCGGTGAAAAACGTGAACATAAAAAATGCCAGCCAGTGTCGTGTCTCTTCATTGAACGCGGTAAGGATGCGCGGCTTGTCGGCGTCGCCGGAGCGCCGTTCGAGGAGCCCTTCGGCTTCCTCGCGGCCATCGCGTCCGAAGTAGCGATGCAGCAAATAGACCATCGCCCAAAGATGGCGGCCTTCCTCCACGTTCACTTGAAAAAGATTGCGCAAATCATAGAGCGATGGCGCGGTCATGCCGAGCAATCGCTGCTGCTCGACCGACGCGGGCTCGGTATCGCCTTGCGTCACGATGATGCGGCGCAGCGGCGACCGATATTCGCCCGGCACTTCTTGCCACGCGGCGTCTCCCTTGTGGTCGCCGAAATTTACCTGGCGATGCTCGTCGCGCGGGACCAGGAAAATTCCCCAACGGTAATCGGGCATCTTCACGTAACCGAAATTCGCCCAGCCATCGCGATCCACTGAGATCGCCGTGCGCAGGTATACGAGCAACTCGCTTGAATCGGCGGGTCCGGTGCCCGACCACCAATCGCGGAAGCCCGGCTGCCAGCGTTCCAGCGCGCGCTGCAACACTTTGTCCTCGGCGAGATTCACGTTGTTCGGAATTCGTTCGGAATAGTCGATCATTGCGACACCTCAAAAAAAGTTCCGAGTTCCGAGACCCGAGTTCCGAGTCGAAACTCCTTCGTCCTTAGACCCTTTCCCACGAGAACTTGGCGCGCTGGCCCGATCCGTAAACCTTCAGCGCTCCCGCGGGACCAACGGCGTTCGGGCGAATGAAAATCCAGTTTTGCCACGCCGAGAGGCGGCCGAAGACGCGCGTGTTCATCGTCTCGCCGGGACCGAAGCGCAGATTCGCTTCCATGCCGGTGAGCGCGTCGGGCGAAAGCGCGTTGCGGCTTTCGATGGCCAGGCGGATTTCGTCGTCCCAGTCGAGATCGTCGACGGCGGCGGTGATCAGGCCCAGTTGTTCCGCTTCGCGCGCGCCGATGGCTGCATTGATTCGCCAGCGCAGCGCCGCGAGATGCTTGTCGTCCTCGTAGAAACGCGCGGCGATTCTGGCGTGCAGCGCAACGTTCTCGAGTCCGCCGAAGTTCATTTCGCTGAGTGTAACGCTCGGCGCGGGACCCTCTGACGTGTCGCGCATGTAGACGCGATCGGCGGCCAGCGCGAGTTCCATTAGCGTGCCCGCGAAGCACGACCCCGGCTCGATGACGGCATAGAGCGATCGCGACGACACTTCGAGTCGCGCGAGTGTGCGCCGCAATTCGCCGATCACTTCGCGCACAAACCAATTCTTCTTGTGTTCAAACAGCAAAGCGTCTGCTGCAAAAACGTTGGCGGGATCGCCTTCGGTTTTCAGAATCCACAGACCCAACTCGAGTTCGTTGGTGCGCAGGCTCAAGATTGCGTCGTCGAGTTCGCGCGCCATTTCGAGCGGCCAAAAAGCCGCGGACTCTTCGATGGCAGCGGGCGCGGCATGCGGCGCGCGGACCGTAATTGTCACCGTGCGTCCGGCGCGATCGATTTGCGCGTCGACGTATTCATAGTGATAGCCCGCGCCGTCGACGGTACGTTCGAGCGGCGTCAGCGCGACGCCCTTGGCGGCTTCCGGGCGATCGCTCTTCGCGGCGAGTTCCACGGCACGTGCGCGCACGGCCTCGGTGAATTGCTGCGGTTTGGCGATGGCATCGACGAATCGTTGATCCTTAGCGCGCTGTCCTTGCACGCCTTCCGATTGCGTGCAGAACAAATCGGCGTGATCGCGGCGAACTTTGCGTTTATCGGTAAGCCGCGTGAGTCCTCCGGTGCCGGGCAGCACGCCGAGCAGCGGAATTTCCGGCAAGCTAACCGCCGACGATCGATCGTCGACGAGAAAAATCTCGTCGCACGCGAGCGCGAGTTCGTACCCGCCGCCGGCCGTCGATCCATTGCACGCGGCGATGAAGCGGAGTCCCGAGTGCGCACTGGAATCCTCGATGCCGTTGCGCGTTTCGTTGGTGAACTTGCAAAAATTCACCTTCCACGCGTGATTGGAAAGCCCGAGCATGTAAATGTTGGCGCCACTGCAAAAGACGCGCTGCTTGGCGGACGTGATCACGACCACGCGCGTCTCGGGATGCTCGAAACGAATGCGCTGAAGCGCGTCGTGCAACTCGATGTCGACGCCCAAGTCATAGGAATTCAGCTTCAGCTTGTAGCCGGGGCGAATGCCGCCGTCTTCTTGCGTGTCCATCGCGAGCGTCGCGATGGGGCCGTCGAACGAGAGTCGCCAGTGTCGATACTGTGATGGATCGGTGCGGTAGTCGACGGCCTCGGGAATCGTCTTGTCTAATGTCTCTTCCGCCACACTCATTCGTGAACGTCCCCCTAAGTTTCATTGTACTCGCGAACGCGTGTTTCGACTGGATCACGCTTCGCAGGCGTTTTGCGCGATAATCAAGTTGCCAGTGAGTCTGCCACCGATCAAGCCGCTGCACGATGACGATTCGCTGAACCGCGTGAAACTGGAGCGGTTCGGCAAACTCGATACGGATGATTTGCTGGAATCGTTGAAGCCGGGGCAACCAAGTTCGCTCAAGACGAAAGTGGACGGAACCATAATGGATGGCCATCACCGCTTGCGTGTTTTGATCGAGCGGGGCGTGAATGTGAATGTGCTTCCTCGAGAAGTCCTATCATCTAGTGAAGGTGAGAAATGACCACACAGCTTCCAACAATTGAAGGTCCATGGTCGGGACGGCTGGTCGTGTCTCCGCGTCCTCGCGGCGGCGACTGGCTCGATGACGAGATGGCCGCGTGGCATGCCGCCGGAATCGGAACGGTTGTTTCGTTGTTGACGAAGGGCGAAGAGGAAGAGATGGAACTCACGAGGGAAGCCGCCGCTGCTCAGGCGCAAGGAATGCGGTTTCTATCGCTGCCGATCGAGGATCGCAGCGTTCCCGCATCGCGTGCCGAAACCAGCGCGCTCGTTGCGGAAATATCGCGTGCGCTGGCGCGCGGAGACAATGTCGTGATCCATTGTCGCGGCGGTTTCGGTCGCGCGCCGTTGATTGCCGCGAGCGTGCTTTCGACGGTAGGCATTTCGCCGGATCTGGCGTTCAAACGAATTGGCGCGGTGCGTCACAGCATCGTGCCCGAAACGGATCAACAGCGGGAATGGGTGAGAGCTTTTGCCGCGGAGGCCGCGCCCGTATCCCCCGTTTCCGCGCGGTAGCTTTCTCGCATTCCTAACGCACTTTCCTCACAAAGTGATACCCTGGACGCCGTCATGTCCACTTCTTCCACTGCGGTCGCACCGCGTATGTCCGGCGATCTTCGCCTGCGTCTTTCCGTCATGATGTTCCTCGAGTTCGCGGTTTGGGGCGCGTGGTTCGTCGTGCTGGGAAATTATCTCGAGGCCCTGCATTTTTCGAAAACGCAAGTCGGAACGATGTACAGCTTGATTCCGCTCGGCGCGATCCTCTCGACCATGTTCGTCGGCCAGTTCGCCGACCGCTATTTTTCGAGTGAGCGCTTGATGGCCGTGCTGCATCTGGCCGGCGCGGGCTTGCTGTTCTGGATGGCGCAAGTGCAGGACGCGAACAAGTTCACGCTGCTCGCGGCGGTCACGTTGCTCTACTCGCTGGCGTACAATCCCACGCTCGCGCTTGCCAACTCGATTTCGTTCGCGCACATCCCCGACGGTGGACGCGACTTCCCGGGTATCCGCGTTTTCGGGACCATCGGATGGATCGCTGTAAACCTGACTGTCGGCCGATTCCTGGACATTCACTCGAACCAGCCGCTGCTGCTCGCGGCCGGGATTTCGCTGGCGCTGGGCTTGTTCAGTTTGGTGTTGCCGCACACGCCTCCCGCGGGCGCGAGCACGTCGGCAGGTGGTCCGGCGTTTTTGCGCGCATTCGCATTGATGAAGGATTTTTCGTTCGGCGTGTTCTTCGTCGTGTCGCTCGTGATCACCATCGTTCTCGCGTTCTACTACAGTTTCACGGGACAATTCCTCGAGCACAGCGGCGTGAAAGACGTGGCGTCGACGATGACCATCGGACAGTTCATGGAAATGTGTTTCCTCCCGATCCTGCCTTGGTTTCTGCGCAACATCAAGATGAAGGGCGTGCTGGCGCTCGGTATGTTCTGCTGGGGATTGCGTTACGCATTCTTCGCCGTGGGACATCCTTGGGCGTTGGTGATCGCGGGCGTCGCGCTGCACGGATTCTGTTTCGACTTTTTCTTCGCCGCCGGATTTATCCACGTCGATAACACCGCGCCGCGCGACATTCAGGCCAGCGCGCAAGCGTTGTTCAGTTTCCTTACCTATGGCGTGGGCATGTACATCGGCAGCGAAGTTTCGGGTCGCGTCGCGCAGGCGTACACCGACGCCGCGGGCAATACGAATTGGACTGCGTTCTGGATGTTCCCGGCGATCGGCGTGCTCGTTTCGCTCGCGGCGTTCTTGGCGTTCTTCCGATCGAAGGATTGAATTACCGGAAGAGCCCGAGCGCGATCATTCCTCCGGCCAACGTGCCGAGGAAATTCACGCCTTCGTTGTTGAGCCATCCATCTTTCTCGAGCGAGCCGCCGAGAAGGCTGTCGATCACGCTGCCCGACGCCGCGCCCACCAGCACGGCCCGTCCTTCGCCGCCACGCAATCCGCCGAGTTGCAGCGCGATCGCCGTGACAACGGTCGCGGCAACAATTCCGGCGAGGGTTCCCGCGATCGAAACGCCGCCTGACGTTCCCGGCCGCGCCGGACGTCCGGTTGCGAGCAAATAAACTTTCCCCTTAAGCAATGGACCAATCTCCGTCGCGACGGTATCCGCGGCGGCCGCCGCCAACGATGCCGTTACGCCAACAGGCTGTCCGATGAACGCGAAGAAGACGGCCGCGCCCGCGTTGGCCACCGCTTGCTCGGCGACGCGCGCGCCCTTGCGGCGCTCCGCCAATCCCATCGCTTGTTTTTTCGCGTACGCAAAGCGCGTTGCGCCGGAGCCGATCGCGAAGAACGCGAACAGCAGCGCCGCGGCTTGCCATCCGCCGAAGGTATAGAGCAGCGTGGCGATCACAAAACCGGCCATCGCGCCTGAAATTGTTACCAGTCGCAGCGCGAAAGCGGCCACTGCGAACACAGCGGCGAACGCCGCGCCATAAGGATTGATCGCAAACGCCGGCGTAAATGTGCCGAGGATCAGCGCGGGCGCAATCGGTACGGTGAGATCGTCCGCAATCGGCAGCGGCAGCGTTTCAACAATCGCCGCGGCGATCACCGCGAGACCCAGGCGAGTCCACGGCGGCCACGTGAAGGAAATCCAGAACCAGATTCCCGCGGCAGCGGCGAATCCCGCGATCAAAAACGCAATTGTTCCGATGATGCTCTTCTGTTTGGCCCACGGCCAACTGGGCCCGCGCCCCAACAGCGCGGCCGCGCCATCGCCCACCGCCATGATCGCCCAACAGGCGCCCGCCACGTGCAACGGCAGCGTCGTGACCAGCAACAGCACAGCCACCGGATAGAGAAAAATTCCCGACGTTACGTTTTGCTCGCCGCGGCGATAAATATCCGGCAGCAGCTTGGGAAGAAAGATCAGATTGAAGACGCACGCCGCGCCCGCCATCAGCAGCGCTTCATGCGGCGAGAACCAGCGGAAGAGCAGCGCGAAGACAATGCAACCGGTGTGGAGGAGTATGCGCTTCATGCGTCGAAGTGTTAGCATATCCCGTATGAAACGGGCGGTCATCTTGATTGCGGGCGTGTTGCTTGCGAACTTGGCGGCGGCACAAACACCGCCGGCCGATCCGCAACTCGAGAAGATTCGCACGCAAATGGCCAGCAATCTACGCCGCTTGCCGAACTACACATGTCTGATGACCGTCGAGCGATTCGCGCGCGGCCCCTCGCGTGGAACCCGTTCGAACGAGCTCCTGCATCAGGACACGATTCGCTTGGAAGTGGCCGAAGCCGGCGAGAAGGAATTGCTCGCGTGGCCAGGCGCTCCGCTCACCGAGCAGCGCATCGAGGATCTGGTGCCGGACGGCGTTTTCGCCAGCGGCGATTTCGGCGGACTCGCCAACGTTGTGTTTCGCACCAACGATCCGAAGTTCCGTCCGGCCGGCAAGAAAAAGATCGACGGCCGCGAAGCGATCGGGTACTCGTACGAAGTGGTAAAGGGTATCAGCCGGTATCGCCTGGGGCGCGACGGCAGCGAGTCGATCGTTCCCTATCACGGGACATTTTGGGCCGACCCGCAGAGCGGAGAAATCCTGCGCCTCGACCTGGAGCTCGATGGCATTCCCGACTACCTGGCGGTGCGCTCGTCAGTCACCGAGATCGATTATCTAAAGGCGCGCATCGGCGGCGGCGATTTCCTGCTACCGTCGCGCGTGCGGCGCGAACTTCATTACTCCACCGGTTCGATGACCGAAAACGTGTCCACGTTCACCAAGTGCCGCGAGTACGGAACGGAAAGCGCGGTCCGCTTCGACGATCCCGTCGCGACGCCGGACGCTGCGGCGGTTCCGCTGAATCCCACGGAAATCACGCTGCCCGGCGGCGTGCGTTTGCCGATGAAAGTGGAAACCGTGACGGACGCGAAGACCGCCGCGATCGGCGACGCGCTCGTCGCGCGGCTCACCGCGGACGTGCAATCGGGCAGCGCAGTGTTTCGCGCGGGCAGCGAAGTGCGCGGACGCATCCGCTTGTTGCGCTATGCGGAGCGTGGTCCTACGCGGTTGGAGCTGGAGTTCACAGAAATCCGCACGCCGCAGGCGATCGCGTCGTTTCACGGATTCATTGAAGCGATCGAGAAGCGCAAGGGATTTTCGCTTGGTTCGCTGATGAAGCCCGACGATTTGCAGATTTCGTCGGGGTCGATGAACTTGTCGGGACTCGCGCTCACGTATCGCACGCTCGCTCCTGAGAAGTAACCATCTGATAGACTAATCCAGCATGATTTTCCGGCGCTTCATCTTGTGCGCGCTCGTGGCGACGATCGCATCCGCCGCGCCGCAAACGCTCACCGATCATTTCGGCCGGCGCGTCACAATCCCCGAGCATCCGCAGCGCATTGTTTCGCTCGCGCCCAGTTTGACCGAGACGATTTACGCGCTCGGCGCGGCGGATCGTCTTGTCGGCGTCACGAATTACTGCGATTTTCCGCCGGAAGCTCAGCAGAAATCGAAAATCGGCGACATGCTGAATCCGAATCTGGAGCGGATCGCCGCGCTGCGTCCGGACCTAGTGCTGATCACCAAGGACGGCAATCGCCGCGACACGCTGACGGCGCTCGAGCACTTGAACATTCCCACGTTCGCCGTCGGGACCGAGCGGCTCGACGACATTTCGCGCATGTTCCGCGACGTTGGGCGCGCCGTGGGGGAACCCGCAGCGGGCGTGGCCCTGGCCGCGCAGCTCGATCAGCGGATCTCGCGCGTGCAACACGCCTTGGCCGGGCGTCCCGCCAAGCGCGTGCTCATGGTGATCTGGCTGCAACCGATGGTGTCGGTGGGACGCGGAACATTCTTGAACGATTTGTTGGAGCGCGCCGGCGCCAAGACCGTGGCCGACACCGATTCGCAACCGTGGCCGAAACTTTCGGTGGAAGAAATCCTGCGCAGCGATCCCGATTACATCGTGGTGACGCGCTCGCCGGGATTCGCTCCGGGGCGCGACGAAATGATGAAGTTGCCCGGATGGAAGGAACTTTCCGCCGTGAAGCAGGATCGCATCTTCAGCTTGCCTGACGCTGTGCAGCGGCCTGGTCCGCGCATCGCCGACATGCTCGACATGCTGGCGCGCGCCTTGCATCCGGATGCATTTGGAAACTCGGCCAGCCCGGCGTCGGGGTCGCGAGGGAAACAATGAGCTTCCAACTCACCCCCAAGCGGTTAATGACGATTTGCGGAATTTTTTTCGGCGTCGTGTTGGTGCCGGTGATTGTCGTGTCGTTGTTCACAGGCGCCGTTCCGTTCACCGCGCGCGAAGTGTGGAACGCCATTTTCGGCACCGAAGGATTAGCGCGCGTGATCCTTTTCGAATTGCGCTTGCCGCGCATCGTGCTGGCGCTGCTGGTGGGCGCGGCGCTCTCGATGTCCGGCGCGTGTTTTCAGGCGCTGTTGCGCAACGCGCTGGCCGACCCGTATGTACTCGGCGTGTCGAGCGGCGCGGCGCTCGGTGTGATGCTCGCGCTGGTGTGGATGCCCAACAGCGTGTCGATGCAGCCGGTGATGGGATTGGCGGGCGCGCTGGCGACAACGGGTGTGGTCTACTTGATGGGATTTCGCCACGGCCGCTTGATGAGTCACTCGCTGCTGCTGGCCGGCGTGGTCAGCGCCAGTTTTCTTTCCGCGGTGATCGTTTTCCTGATGACCGCGATGAACAGCCGCGACCTTCGCTCGATCACCTATTGGCTGATGGGCGACCTGAGTTATTCCACCGGCGTACCGCTGGGCTTGGTGGTCGGCGCGGTAATCGCCGGCGGCGCGCTGGCGTATTTGCAAGCGTCATCGCTCAACGTGATGCTGATGGGCGAGCAAGAAGCCGCGGCGCTCGGCGTGGACGTGGCGCGGGTGAAGTTGTTCACCTATCTCGCGGCGTCGGCGCTGACGGCGGTGGCCGTTGCGTCGGCGGGATCGATTGGATTTATCGGATTGCTGGTGCCGCACCTGATGCGCATGATCTTCGGCAACGACTACCGCATTCTGCTGCCGACGTCGGCTTTGGGCGGCGCGGTGGTTCTGGTGGTTGCCGACACGCTGGCGCGCACCGTCGCCGCGCCCACCGAACTTCCTGTCGGTGCGGTGACGGCCGTGGCCGGCGCGCCGCTTTTTATTTATCTGCTGCGCCGCAGCGCCGACGCGTAACCATGCCAAAAACCGCATGACGCCGACATCCCCCCTCCACACCGCTGCCCGCGAACGCACGATCTCGCTGGAAGTGCGCTCGCTCGAGTTTGCGTACAAAGAAACGCGGGGACGCGAGCGTCGCGGGATGGCCGCCGCACCGTTTCAGTTGGGCCCGGTGAGTCTCGAACTCGCGCCCCGCGAATTTCTCGCGATCATTGGACCGAACGGCAGCGGCAAGAGCACGCTGCTGAATTTGCTCGGAGGATTGGTGGCGCCGTCGAGCGGCCGCGTTTCGTTTGCGGGCTCGGAACTGTGCTCGCTGATTCCGCGCGAGCGCGCTCGGCGCGTGGCTTTCGTCAGGCAGGATTCGCCGCTGGAGTTTCCGATTCATGTGCGGCAATTTGTCGCGTTGGGCCGTTTTGCTTTCTCCGGAAATTTTGGATTTGAGAGCGCCAAGGATCACGAAATGGTGGAGTGGGCGCTGGAAGCGACGTCGCTCACGCGCCTGGCCGGTCGCCGCATGGATGAAATCTCGGGCGGCGAGCGTCAACGCGCGGTTCTGGCGCGCGCCGTGGCGCAGGAGCCCGAGTTGCTGCTGCTCGACGAACCCACGGCGAGTCTCGACTTGAATTTCCAACTGGAACTGCTGCGCTTGGTGCGCGGCATGGTGGAAGATCACGACATTACCGCCGTCGCGGTGATGCATGAGTTGAATCTGGCCTCGGAGTTCGCGGATATTCTGCTGTTGTTGAAGAACGGGCGCACCGCCAAAATCGGCCCACCCACCGACGTGTTGACGCGCGAACTGCTCTCCGACGTTTACGGCGTTCCCGTCGCCGTCGATCGCAATCCCTACAGCGGACGCCCGCGCGTTTCGCTGCTCGCCGGACGCGAAGAATGATCCGGCGGCCTGTCGTCCAGCGCATCGTTCTGGCGCTCATGTTGACGGCGCTGCAAATCGCGCTGACGATGGCGGTGGCGTCGCGCCGGCCTCCACAGAACCGTTCCAGGTGGCACGCCTCGCTCGGTCGAGACTCGCCGCTTTACGACAAACTGTGCGCCGAAGATTGTCAGTGGTATCAGTGGATCGCCGAACACGGATATATCACCGAATTTCCGATTCGCACCGTGGATCCGCGTTATTCGGACGTGGCATTCTTTCCCGGCTTTCCCCTTTGGGTGCGCGTCGTGCACGCGGCGACGAACGTATCGTGGTTGCGCGCCACGCTTCTGGCGTCGCAAATGGCGGCCTTCGGATTTTGGTGTTGGTTCCTCGCGCTCCTCGATTACTGGAAGATGCCGCTGCGCATCGCCTTGTTTGCGGTCCTGGCTTTGCTCGTGCATCCGGCGTCGTTCTATCTTGTCGCGGGATATTCAGAGTCGGTGATGATGTTCGCGTTGGCGGCATTGTTGTGGTGCGTTGAAAACGATTCGCGATTGAGCGGAGCGTTCGGCGCGCTGGCAACCGCCACGCGTCTTCCCAGCGTAGCGCTCGGCGCGTATCCGGTGTTGCGCTCGTTTTCTCCGCGGCGCTGCCGCGCGGCGTGTTGGGCGGCAGCGATCTTGATGCCCGTGGGCGCGTTGGCGTTCTTTTTCTATTGCCAAATCCGCTTCAGCGCTTGGGATCTCTACATGCAAACGCAGCGCTTCGGTTGGGGACAGTTCCCCGACTATTTGTTTTTCTTGCGCCGCACAACCTACCTGCCGGAATTGCCGTTTCGCAAGACTGTTTTGTTGACCATGGCGGTTTTCGTCGTGGCGGCGGTGGCGGAGATCGCCGTGCGCTCCCAGCCGCCGCCGGCCAATTCTGGGATCGACGAAGAAGATCGTTCGCGAATTCGCTTGGCGTTGTGGCTTGCGGCGCTAGCGTCTTTTTACATCACGGCGGCGGGATGCGCGAACGCCGGAAAGTTTCACTCGGGATTTATCGACTTCATACGGTACACGCCCCCGATGGGATTCTTGATCGTGTTCATGGCAGCGGACCAGTGGCGCCGCGCGAATGCGCCTCGTGCAACGCAGTGGATCGCTGCGATTGTCGTGATGGCGGGATCGTTGGTCAGCTTGCGATTAGCCTTGCGCGAGGCCGTCACACATTTCGCGCAACGCTGATTCCCAAGCTTCGTCCCACGTCTCACGCCATTTCCGCTCGATGGAGCGGCGCATTTCTTCCAGATTCAGCCGTCCGGACACGCCTTCTTCGATGAGCGCGGCCAAATCCACGGGCGTGCGGAAGGGAATGCCCGTGCCCTGAATTTGTTCGCGCAAACACTCACCATAATCCCAAGCCCACACGGGCGTGCGCGCAGCGTACAGGTCGACCACTTTCATCGCGAGATCGAGGCCCGAGCTCGACGTGTGCAGGCTCACGCCGACATCGGCACGGCGCAGCACGTCGCGATATTCGGCTTCGGGAAGAAAGCCCGTGATGATCTCAAAACCGCTCTCGCGGAGCTGAGCGATCCGCGGTTCGTACGATGCGCGCATCGGACCATCGCCGGTGAGATACAACCGGAATCCGCGCGGTGAACCGACTTGGTGGAGCACGTCGAGCGCGTTGAGAAGTAGCCCGACATTTTCGTCTGCCGTCCAGCCGCAGGGACAAACCACCACAAACGTGTCGTTTGGTTTTTCGCGCGGCGGCAAAAACTCTACGGGGCGGTCGTAGAGCACGCGCGCGTCGATCCGCCAACGACGCTTCAAGTCTTCCTTCATGGCCGCCGACACGCACAGATGCGCGTCCGCCAACCGTCCCGCGAATCCTTCGTACCATTCATGCGAGCGTACGAGTGCGTGATTCTTTCCCAACCGTAGCGCGAGCATCGTGAATCCGTAATTGTGCCAGTCGACAATCAGACGCGCGTGTTTAATCCGTGCGCAAAGCCACGCCGCGATCATCGTGGGGAAACTCGGCGGGTTTTGCACGAGAATCGCGTGTGGTCTTGCGCGGAGCAACTTGTCGATCAGGCGGAGGAACAAAATCTTCATGCGCATCGCGCCCAGCGCCAGGAAAATCGCGCGATACGGTCCGCGATACGGCTCGACCCCAGACTTCAGTTCGATCACGCGAACGCGCGCCGGCAAATCGCTGGGCGCCGGCGGATATCCGATGAAGCACACGTCATGCCCGCGCGCCGCGAGCGATTTGGCGTGATTGATCATGCGCGGGCTGCGCGCCAAAGGACCTAAAACGACAACCGCAACCTTCACCGGCCGGCACCGGGCGCCGCCCCGGCGATTTCAACCGTCGTGAGGCGGCCGTTCTCCAGACGATACGCGCGGTCGGCGTGGCGCAGAACGTGCGTCTCGTGCGAAATCACCAGCACGGCGGGACGGAACGGCAAGCTATCCAGGCGATTCGCAAGGCGCTCGATCGCCGCGGCGTCCAAGTGATTCGTCGGTTCGTCGAGGATCAAGAGGTCCGGGCGCCGCAGCAGCGCGCGCGCGATCACGAGACCTTGCCGCTGTCCGCCCGAGAGTCGAACGCCGTGATCGCCGATCTCGGTGTCGAGGCCGTGGGGGAGCTCGCGGACGAAACGCGCCGCGCCGGACCACTCGAGCGCTTCTTCGATTTGGCGGGACAATTCGCGATCGCCGGCGCTCGAAGGATCGCGGCCATACAAGATGTTGTCGCGCACCGTGCCGGCGAACAGCAGCGCGTCCTGCGGCACCAGCGCGATCCGCTCGCGCAGCGCGTGCATGGAAAGCTCGTCGTAGGCGACGCCGTTCGCCGACACCTGTCCGCGGCCGGGCCGATAGTATCCGCCGATCAAATGCACGATGCTGCTTTTTCCCGAGCCATTCGCGCCGACCAGTGCCACAAACGCTCCGCGCGGAATTTCCAGCGACACGCCGTTGAGAATCGCGCCGCGCCCGGCATAGGCAAATCCTACGTCGTCGAGGCGGACTTCTTCGATCGACTCCACCGTCCGCGCGCCGCGATACGGTTCGCGTTCTTCCAAACGAAGCAGTTCGGAAATGTCCTGAAACGCGCGCATGCCCATGCGGATCGGTGGGATCGCCCCGACCACTTGACGCGCATGCGACGCAAACAGCGCGGCGAAAACATAGAACGCCATCATCGCGCCGCGCGTCACCGTGCCGTGCGCCACCGAGTATCCGCCGGCGACCAGCACGGCCAGCACTCCCACGGCGAGCAGCGCGCCTTGCACCGCTTCTTGCATGTGGTCGAACCGGCTTTGCGCCAGTTCGGCGCGATGCAGCGTCTCGATCAATCCGTCTTGACGCGCCAGTTCCCACTCTTCGGCCGCGGTGTTGCGCGTCAGGTCCATCGCCGAGAGAACGAAACGCGCGCCGCGATTGAAGTTTCGGAAAGCCGCGCGCACCGCGGCGCGTCGAAACCACGCTTCGCGCGTCATCAAGCGATTGAAGACTGCCAGCACCGGCGCGGCGACGCCGATCACCAGCGCCAATCGCGGATCGATCCACGCCATCACTGCGCACAGCGCGATGGCGGAAAGCGCCGAAGGAAGGAAGCGCAGCGAAAGCGCCGTGTTCATTTCGTTCAATCGCTCCGTGTCGTAGACCAGCGTCACGTGCAATTGATCGAGATCGGCGGCGGTGTGAAACGCGCGCGGCAGCAAGTAGAGACGTTCGAAACATTCGCGGCGAACCACCGCGGTTACCTTCTCCTTCAGGTCGAGCGCGGCGAGATTCATGAAGTAGGCGAGCGCCAACCCGCCGAGTTGCAACGCGAGAATGGCGCCGGCCGTCTCCCACAATCCTTCGACGCTGCCCGAGGGGAGAACCACGTCGAAGATGCGGCGCAGCAGCGCCGCGAAGGGAACGTAGACCAGCGATTGCGCGCAACCCATCGCCACAATGACGATCAAGCGGCGCGTGTGCGGCCGAAAATACGAGGCGTAGAGGCGCCACGGAAATTGCGGCAAGATTTCCATCGGTCTCGCCTAGCATGGTATCGTATGTTGAATGTCAGCGGAGCCGCAAAGATGCATCGCCGTCGCGGGCGGTGGAACGGCTGGACACGCTCTTGCGGGCGTGGCGATCTCGCGCACATATCGGGAGCGGTTACACGCGGAGACGTTCTTCATCGGATGCGCCGCCGGTTTTGAATCGCGGCTCGCGCCGGCGCGCGGCGAAGACCTGGTGCTGATCCCCGGATCGCCGTACGCGCGGCAAGCGCTGAAAGGCAAACTCACCGCCATCGCCAAACTCGCTCCCGCCGTGATCGCGGCGAGGAAATGGCTGCGCCAACGCAAGACCGATCTACTCGTCAGCGTGGGCGGATATCCCGCGATGAGCTCGGCGTTGGCCGCGCGGTCGCTGGGGATTCCCGTGGTGGTTCATGAAGCGAACGCCGATCCCGGTCTCGCGAATCAAGTGATCGCGCGATTTGCCGCGCACGTCTGCACGGGATTCGAAGAAACGCTGACCGCATTTCGCGGCAAAGTCGTGCAGTGCACCGGCAATCCCGCGGGCGTATCGCTGCCGGACGACGCCGAGCAGGCGCAGATTCGCAAAAACCGCCGCGGCGAATGCGTCTTGATCACCGGCGGTTCGGAAGGATCGCCGTTTTTGAATCGCGAAGCGCCGAAACTGTTCGCGTATTTGAAGCGGCCGGGATTGCGCGTGTGTCATTTGGCAGGACGCCTGTCGAAGAACGTCGCGGAAATCGCCCAGGCGTATAAGGACGCGGGCGTCGAAGCGCGCGTCGACTCTTTCATCGACGACATGGACCGCGCCTACGGCGAAGCGTCGTGCGTGATCGCGTGCCCCGGGGCGTTGACGCTGGCGGAAATCGCGCTCATGGGTTTGCCCTGCTTGCTGGTGCCGCTGGCGTCGGCGTCGAGCAATCATCAGGAAGCCAACGCGCAAGCGTTTTGCCGGCGCGGCGGAGCGTCGTGGGTCCGCGAACAGGATTGGAACACCGCGCCGCAAGCGGCGTGGATCGGGAGTCTGCTCGACGATCCCGCAAGACTCGCCGAGCTCGGACGCAAGACGCGCGAACTGGCGCGTCCCGGCGCAGCGGAAGAAATCGTGAAAATCTGCGAAACGATTTTGAAGAACGGCTCGCGCGCCTAGCGCCCAAACCCCGCCATGGACTCCCCGGCCCTCAACCCCGACTCGACTGAAGCGATTTCGCCTGCGCCGGAGCTTCCGGTGGAAGCGCCGCCGGCGGAGGCTGCGCCCGTTCCCGTCGAGGCTCGCCGCGGGACATCGTCGTGGATGATCGCGGTCGTGCTCCTCGCTTGCGCCGCGGCGTTTTGGCTGCGCACCGTCAGCACTGTCGCGCAAACTTTCACCCCGGAAGGAATCAGCTTTCAGGAACCCGACGGCTGGTATCACGTGCGTAGCGCGCAAAACCTGGCGGCGCATTTTCCGCACCGCTCGACGTTCGATCCGTACTCGATTTTTCCCAACGGCGAGATCCTGGTCACGGGACCCTTGTGGGATTACGTGCTCGCGACACCCGCGGTGATCGCGCACGCGCTGACGGGCGCGCCGCTCGAGCATGGCGTGGAAATTTCCGCCGTCTGGTCTACGGTAACGCTCGGGTCGCTGATGCCGCTGCTGGTGTTTTGGCTGGGGCGCTTCCTGTTCGACGATCTCACCGGCGTTTTCGCGGCGTGGTGGATCGCGTGGCTTCCCGGACCGCTACTCTTCACCAGTCGCATGGCCGGCGCCGATCACCACACGGCGGAAAGTTTTCTCGCGCTCGTTGCGTTGGGCTTGCTGTGTCGAGCCGCGGCCGTCGCCGAGCACTCCAACGAAGGGTTCACGATTAACGCGCGCGTCATCTGGTTGACGGTAGCGTCGGGCGTGGCGCTCGGCGCGTGCTACGCGAATCGTCCGGCGGTGATTTTCCTGGTCGGCATCATCGTTGCCGCCGTCTTGTTGGATTCCAACTTGGCCGCACTCGCCGCCGTCGCGACGGCCGTGGCGACGGTGTTGTTCATCCCCGCGAGCGGCGGTTTGTGGTCGGCGTATACGCTGACGTCGCTCGTCTTCGGAGTGCTTTTCAGCGCGGTGGTCGCGGGCGCGGCGTATCTGTGGCGCCAGAAGCATTGGACGTTCTCGAGTCTGCAAGTGGCCAAATTCGCCGCTGTGGCGGTTGGCGGACTCCTGGCGTGGGCCCTGCGGCCGGCCATGTTCAACGAAATCTTTTTTCAAGTGCGGCGATCGTTGCAAAGTGCGAGCGCGATCGGCGTCGGCGAACTGCGTCCGCTGTTGCAAACCGTGCCGGCGTCGAAGTGGGCGGCGATGATGTCGCGGTTGGGCACGTCGTGGCTTCTGGCGTTTCCCGCGCTCGCCGTTTTGTTTTTGCTGGCATGGCGCGTGCGCCGTCCCGCGTTGACGCTGTTCGCGGTGTGGAGCGCCGTGATGATCGCCGCGCCGTTCGCGCAGATCCGTATGGGCGTGTATGCCGCCGTCAATTTGTCGATCCTGGCAGCGTGGGGCAGCGTGTGGTTGGTGCGCTACAGCAAACGCTATTGGGTGCGCGTGCCTTTGACCGGCGTGATTGTGCTTTTCATCGCGATCAATTTGATTCTCGGCATCGTGCAACTGAACACCGTGATCACGCCCACCGAGGACTGGTGGAAAGCGTTGAAGTGGCTGCGCGCGGAAACACCGGAGCCGATGGGCGATCCCGCAGCCTGGACGCGCTTGACGATGGCGCCGCCGCCGGGCGGGAGTTTTCCGTATCCGGCGAGCGCGTACAGCGTCGCCGTTTGGTGGGATTACGGATACTGGGTGGAATACATCGCGCGGCGCATGCCGTCGTCGAATGGAACGCAAAGCGGCGTGGTGGCCACGGGAACGTTTTACCTGGCCGACGATCCGGGCACCGCGATGCGCGCGCTCGACCGCATGAACGCGCACTACGTGATCGTGGATCCGCAGATTGGCGGGGCCGACGCCGGCTCCGCGCTGATGTCGGTTCCCAACTGGGTGCACAAGAACTCGGGCCAGTTCGAGCGCCTGTTCATTCGGCAAGGCAAACAGTCGCGTGTTTTTCTGCCGGCCTTTTATCGAACCATGGCGGTGCGCCTGTATTTCCACGACGGCCACGCCGCGCCGCCGGCGGCCGGCGTCTATGCGATCCACTCCCACGAAGTCACCACGCTGCGCGGCACGTATCGCGAAATCGACTACGAACGGAAATTCTCCTCGGAAAAAGACGCCGAAGCGTTCGCGCGCGGACCGCAGCAGGACGATTATCTGGTTGGTTGCTTCGACGCTCGCAAGAACTGCGTCGGGGTGGATGAAGTGCCCGGCCTGAAGCTGGTCTTCGCGACCAAGGGCGCGCATCCGGTAAAAATCTTCGAGCGCGTGAAGGAATAGCGATCCGCGAAGCGCGCTCAAGATTCAATGAATTCGGAGAGAACGGACGGAAATACTACGCACTGTTCGTTCAGATACGGCTTGGCGACATGATCGCGCGACGTTCTTCCGCCGAGCGATAACAGGCGTGCACCAGCGCGAGCGTTCGCAAATTATCGCGGCCGTTGGTTTCCGCGGCGCCGCCTGTGCGGATCGCTTCGATCAAACTGCCCATGGGTCCACGAAACGCATCGGGAAACCAGCGGCCCGGCGTTTCGATCGTCGTCCACGACTTTTCGCCCCGGCGCACGAACTCCATGCGGTCCGGACCGCCGTGCGGATAATCGTCCAGATGTCCGAAGCGTCCGCGAATGATTCCTTCGGTGCCCTCGACGCGCCATTCGCAGAGCTGATCGTCCGACCAATTCTTGTGCGCCACGCTCATGTGCGCGAGAATATCGCCGGGAAACGAAAACACCGTGATGCTGCGCGTTTCGGCGCGCTCGCGCTGCTCGGGATATTTTCCCGTCGCCGCGAAAACCCAATCGGGTTCGCCGAAAAGATAACGCAACGAATCGATGTTGTGGATGGAGTGCAACATCAAGTCGAGCTGCGGCGCGGGAGGAATCCAAGTCCACTGAAACCAATCGGTGAGCACGCTTTCGTCGAGCGACACGTTCATCACGCGGCCCAGCGCGCCTTCGCGAACCAATCGGTGCGTCGCTTGGATGATCGGATCCCAACGCATTTGCTGATTCACGGCGAGCTTCACGCCGGCGCGTTCCGATTCCTCTACCAGCGCGCGCGCTTCGTCCATGGTCCAGGCCAGCGGCTTCTGGCAGAGCAAATGTTTTCCGGCTTGCATCGCGGCGCGCGCCATCGCCGGCTGAAAATCGGGCGGCACGGCGATGTCGATGATGTTGATTTCCGGCGCGGCGAGCAATTCTTCAAACGTCGCGCAAACGCGGGGAATGGAAAACTGCGCGGCGGCCTGCCGGGCGCGCTCGGGATCGGCGTCGAAAATGGCACCGACGCGAAATCCGGCGGCCCGATACGCGGGCAGATGCGACGATGCAACGATGGCTCCGGCTCCCACGATTCCGATGCACGCATCAAATGCGGTCTTGTTCATTTGCCTCGCATAGCATATCTTCGAGAGCATGGTTTCGACAAGGTTAACGTTAACGAAAAGGCTAACCGGACTGTTTGCATTAACTGTAACGGCGGCGATTGCGATTCTCGCCGGATGCTCGAAGCAGCAAGGACGCGTGGTGGCAGTGGTTCCGAAAGGTCAAGCGCACGTCTTCTGGCAAGCCGTGCATTCCGGTGCGGTGAAGGCCGGCAAGGAATTCAACATCACCATCGAGTGGAACGGTCCCGCGAATGAAGTGGAGTACAGCCAGCAAATCGAAATCGTCGAAAACTTTATTAATCGCCATGTGGACGGCATTATGCTGGCGCCTTCCGAGCGCAAGGCGATGGTCGGTGTGATCGACAAAGCGTCAAAGGCCGGCATCCCCGTGGTGATTTTCGATTCCGGCGCGGATACCGAAAACTACGCGAGCTTCGTGGCCACCGACAATTACGCCGGCGGTGTGTTGGCGGCGAAACGCATGGGCGAACTTCTACACGGCAAGGGACAAGTGGCGGTGATCGCGACGATTCCCGGCGGCGCGTCGACGCTGGCCAGAGAAGCCGGATTCGAAGAAACGCTGGCCAAGGAATTTCCGGAGATCAAAGTGGTGGCCAAACAATTCGGCATGGCCGACTACGCGCGCTCGCTGCAAGTGACCGAAGATATTCTTACCGCCAATCCCGGACTGAACGGATTGTTCGCGTCGAACGAATCGTCGAGCGTCGGCGCGGCGCAAGCGTTGAAGGCGCGATCGCTGGTGGGCAAATTGCCACTGGTGGGATTTGACGCCTCGCCCGCGCTGCAAGAGGATCTGAAGAACGGCGTCTTCGATTCGCTGGTGGTGCAGAATCCCTACAAGATGGGTTACGAAGGCGTGAAGGCGATGTCCGAGATTTTCGCCGGACGCAAGCCGGCCCGGCACATCGACTCCGGTGTGGCGCTGGTAAAAAAAGACGATCTTTCCAAGCCCGATGTTCAAGCGTTGCTGAATCCACCGTTGGTGTTTTAGGAGCTTGTTGAACAAGGCACGTTTCGAGGAAAATGGACAGGCCAGGATGCCTGTTCCACTGACGGTTGAAGCTCGCGATCTCGCGAAATCATTTTCCGGCGTGCCCGCCCTGCGCGGCGCGACGCTCGCCGTGTCGGCGGGCGAAGTGTTGGCGGTGATGGGCGAAAACGGCGCGGGCAAAAGCACGTTGATGCGCATTTTGAGCGGCGCGTTGAAGCAGGATTCCGGAACCGTCGAGTGGCGCGGCGAGGCGGGCGAATCTCCCAACGTCGGCATGGTGCATCAAGAAGCGATGCTCGCGCCGCATCTTACCGTGGCGGAGAACCTGTTTTTGGGGCGCGAGCCGCATTTCTGGCTCGACAACCGCACGATTCTGCACGAAGCGTCACGCCATCTGGAAAAGCTGCACCTGTCGCTCGACTCTTCAGCGAAAGTCATGGGATTGACCGCCGCGCAAAAACAAATGTTGGAACTGGCGCGCGCGTTGCGCGGCGATCCACGGCTGTTGATTCTCGACGAGCCGACGTCGTCGCTCTCGGAAGCGCACTCCAACGAGGTCATGCAGATCGTCGAGGATTGCCGCCATCGCGGCATGGCGATTCTCTACATCTCGCATCGCTTCGAGGAAGCGCGTCGCGTCGCTTCGCGGGTCATGGTATTGCGCGACGGCAACACGGTCCACACCGGCGACATCGCCGCGCTCAGCGACGCGGATCTGGTGGGACATATGGCCGGACACGTGCCCGCCGCCGGCAAGCCTGCTGAAGCGCGCGAACGCGCTGCGCGCGGCGAGCCGCTCCTCCATTGGAAATCACCGAGCATCGACCTCACGCTGCACGCCGGCGAAATCGTGGGACTCGCGGGACTCATGGGCGCGGGCCGCACCGAACTTTGCGAATCGCTGTTCGGCGTGCGGCCGCGCGGCGAAGGACGCCTGGAGTTGCTGGGGTGTCCGCTTGAAGCGCGATCGCCGGCGCGATCGTTGCGCGCGGGTCTCGCGTATTTGAGCGAAGATCGCCAACGTTATGGCGTTCTTCAGGGACGCGGTTTGCGCGAGAACATCACGATCGCCCGCCTGCCGTCAAAGTTGCCCGCGCTTTTCGGAGGATGGCTGGCCTTGGGACAGGAGCGCCAAACGGTGACGCAAATGATCTCTCGCCTGTCGATTCGCGGATTCGCCACGCAGCCGATCCAAACCATGAGCGGCGGCAATCAGCAAAAAGGATTGCTGGCGCGCTGGATGTTGACGCAAGCGCGCGTGTTTCTGCTCGACGAGCCGACGCGCGGCATCGATGTAAACGCCAAGGAGGAGGTTTTCACGCTGATGCGGGAGTTGGCTTCGCAAGGCGCGGCGATCCTGATGGTATCCTCGGAAATTCCCGAGTTGCTGCGCATGTCGGACCGCTTGCTGGTGATGCGCGAGAATCGCATCGTGTGCGAGCTGACGCCCGACGCCACCACGCGCGAGGAGGTGTTGCAGTGGGCGCTCTAACTCTACGCGGCAAACTCGATCGCCTTTGGCCTTACGCCACGCTCGCCGGCCTCTTCATCGCGCTCTCCATCGCGTCGCCGCACTTTCTCACCGTGCAGAATTTGAGCAGCGTCACGCGGCAAACCGCGGTGATCAATATCATCGCGCTCGGCATGACGCTGGTGATTATCTCGGGCGGCATCGATCTATCGGTTGGCGCGCTGGTCGGTTTTTGCTCGATCCTCGGCGCGACGGTGCTGGCGAAAGGCGCTGGAATCCCGTTGTCGCTTGGGGCCGCGGCCGGTTGCGGATTGCTGTGGGGAGCGTTGAGCGGCACGCTCATCGTGGTCCTCAGGATTTCTCCGTTTATTGTCACGCTGGGAATGATGGGGATGGTGCGCGGATTGGCGCTGGTGGTCTCGCGCGGACTTCCAGTAGTAGGAATCCCGCAAGGATTCGAGCGCGTCGGCGAAGGCAACCTTGGACCGCTGCCCGTGCCGCTGGTGATGCTGGCCATTTTGTCGGTGGCGATGCATTTCTTGCTCGAGCGCACCAAGCTGGGCCGCTACGCTTACGCGATGGCCAGCAATCCCGAAGCCGCGCGATACGCGGGCGTTCCGCTGAATTTGTGCACGGTATCGATTTACGCGATCCTCGGCATGCTCACCGGACTCGCGTCGATGATCGAAACGTCGCGGCTGATGACCGGCCAGCCGACGGCCGGCGACGGATACGAATTGCGTGCCATCGCCGCCGTGGTGATCGGCGGCGGCAGCTTGAACGGCGGCGAAGGCACCGTGGCCGGCACGCTGGTTGGCGCGTTCATCATGGGATTGCTCGCCAATGGCGCGAATCTACTGGGCGTGTCGTCATTTTGGCAACAGGTCCTGATCGGCGCCGTGATTATCGCGGCGGTCGGCCTCGATGGCTGGCGCAAACGGCGCGCGTAATTTGCACGCATTTCCTTGCGTGCTGAATTGCGAGCCCCAATCGTTTTCAATTCCCGCCGTGTCCCAAAACTAGACACACGAAGTACAGGCTGAATTTTCAGCCGTCAAATTGCCAACTTTATTGACGGAAAAAGAAACTACGCCTGCGTTTCAGCCTTCGGTGGACGCCCTGGTCCGCGTTTGACCTTATTCGTCGAGCCGGGAGGGCGGCCAGGTCCGCGATGACCCAAACCGCGCTTCAGACTAAATAATAGAGGCGGACGGCCGGGACCGCGGCGTTTTTGGCGGCGGCGGGCAAGAGGTTCGATGGCCCGGATCGCTTGATCCAGGTCCGCTCGCTCCTCAATGAGTTCCTGCAGAATTTTATGGTAGTTCATACGGTATTTAAATTAGGTGGAGAAATACTTTGTGTCAACGCACATTTTGCTACAGATAATATTCGTTATACGTAATGGAACTACCAGTGGACGCGTCAAAGGTTTTAGTACTTGTGCCTTGGAACGTGTGGGACTTTTACCGCCTTAGGGGTAGGACTCGTTCGGTGAACACCAAGTCCCGCGCCGCTCGGTCCGCCATTCCCGATTGTTTCCGCGTTCCGCTTCTGCTATCCTGAGCTCGATTACACATGGAAGTCCTTCCGGCCGTCACCTCGTCCCGTCCGAAAACTCCCCGGCTCGTTCCCCTGAGATGAGTAAAACGAAGACGCGCGTTCAACTTTCTCGCGGCTTGGAATCGTTGTTCGGTACTCGCGACGAAAATCTTCGCTTGCTGGAAAACTCCCTGCAGGTTTCGGTTCAAGTCGCCGCCGACGCGCTGGAAATCGAGGGACCCGAGGAAGGTGTGGCGCGCTGCGGCGAGATCCTGGAAGACTATTCCAACTTGATCCGCGAAGGGCACACGTTTTCCAACGGCGATCTCCACGGATACTTGCGGATCGTCACCGACGATTCGTCGTTGAGTTTGCGCGGCGTGGTGCTGGGCGGAAAACAGCGCAATTTCGGACGCAAGACGATCCAGCCGAAGACCTCCACGCAGCGGCGCTACATGGAGTCGATCGACACGAACGACATGGTGTTCGGCGTGGGCCCCGCGGGGACGGGAAAAACGTATCTCGCGGTGGCCATGGCCGTCGCGTCGCTGCTGGCGCGTCGCGTCACGCGCATCGTTTTGGCGCGTCCCGCGGTGGAAGCGGGCGAGCGTCTTGGTTTTCTTCCCGGCACGTTGCAAGAGAAGGTCGATCCCTACATGCGTCCGCTCTACGACGCGCTCTACGATTTGCTGGACGCCGAAAAAGTGGAGCGCTATCTCGAGCGGCGCACGATTGAAATTGCTCCCGTCGCGTTCATGCGCGGCCGAACGCTCAACGACAGCTTCGTGATTCTCGACGAAGCGCAAAACACCACCGGCGAGCAAATGAAAATGTTCCTCACGCGCCTCGGTTTCAACTCCAAAGCCGTGATCACCGGCGACATCACGCAAGTGGATTTGCCGGCGGGCAAGCGCAGCGGCCTGGTGGAAGCGATCGACGTGATTTCCGGCATTCCCGGCACGTCGTTCGTCTACTTCAACGAACGCGACGTGGTGCGCCACAGCTTGGTCCAGCGGATCATCAAGGCGTACGAAGAATACGGCAAGACTCCCGACCAGAAATAATCGTGCTGTTCAATCGACAGCGCCGTGTGAAATTCCGCCGCCAAGAGATCGCCGCGTTTCTCGCGACGCTCGGGCGCGAGGTGACGCATCGCGAAATCGGCGCGGCGATTGTCTCGGACGCCGAGATCCGCCGCTTGAACCGGCGATATCGCAAAATCGACAAAGCGACGGATGTACTTTCCTTCGAGCCCGACGACCTGGTGATCTCAGCCGACACCGCACGCCGCCAGGCGCGCGCCTTCGGTCATTCCATCGAGGAAGAAATGAAAGTGCTGGCTCTGCACGGCGCGCTGCATCTAATGGGTCACGATCACGAACACGACGGCGGACGCATGGCGCGGCTGGAACGTCGTTGGCGCCGCAAGTTGGGATTGCCGCTCGCGCTGACAGAACGCTCCTAGCTCACTGCACGGCCATCGTAACGACATTCGAAGTTACGCCGCCAAGCGTGATCACGACGGGAACCTGTCCGCCCGTCGTCGAACCACTCGGGACCTGTGCGTTGACCTGATACAAGCCGACATATCCAGGACTCAGGCCGGCAAACGTAACCTGCGCTCCGAC
This sequence comes from Terriglobia bacterium, assembly GCA_021325275.1. Classification (GTDB taxonomy): domain Bacteria; phylum Acidobacteriota; class Terriglobia; order JAJPHL01; family JAJPHL01; genus JAJPHL01. The sequence continues at coordinate 96,603 of JAJPHL010000047.1, forward strand.
TCCGCCGATTACCACCGAAGGCATCAGCAGCGTATTCGACAGCGGACTATCGGACGCGGGCGCGCCCGTCGCAGGCCGCGGTGACACGTCGCCAAGGCCGCTACAGTAAATGGTCACGAATTCTCCGCGGTTCGCGGGACGCGCCAATGCCGCGGGGATAATGTTGGGAGGCGCGGCGAAGATGGCGGTGTTAGCAATCTGGATCGCTCCTTGGCCTGAGCCTGATGAATTCAGAGTGAAGATGCCGGGAGACACCGCTTGCGGCAGGAAGCTTTGTCCGGCAGACGCCGATCCGTTTACGGTGACGACAACGTTGGCTCGCGCTTGCACCGGTAACGCCAGCAGTTCCCACGGCAGTTGGAAGTTGATTTGGGACGGCGAGACATAGAACAAAGGAGCCAGGATTCCGTTCACACTCACGGAGACTCCTTCGAGTTCCGTGGGAATCGGCACCGCGATCGCGCTCGCGATTCCAGGTGCAAGGTTCGTGCCAAAGAGCGACGCGATCACGCCTGGCGCTAACGTCTCTCCGTAATTTGCAGCCGGTGTGACGCCCGCCGCGCTGAACACCGGAGAGGACGCCGCTGTGGCCGACACGCCCAGCAGGACGTTGATGCTTTGGCACGGCAAGGTGATATCCGACGCAACCGCTACCACGTCCGATACTCCGTCGCCGTTGAAGTCTCCCACGACCGCGGTGAGGAAGAACGGAGTTTGGCAGGAACTCGTCGAAGCAGGCACGAAGACGTCGTTCTGGAAGGTCCCGTCGCCATTTCCGAGGGCCACGGACATACCGAAATTGCCGCCGAAGGCGAGATCCGTCTTGCCATCGCCGTTGAAGTCTCCCACCGCTAGCGTTGCTTCCGTATTGCCTGGTGCACTGTGGAAGATGGGCGGCTGGAAAGTTCCATCGCCGTTGCCGAGCAGCACGTCCCCCACACCATAGTTGGGGCCGTACGTCGCCAAATCGGCCTTGCCATCACCGTTGAAATCCCCAACTGCGATGAATTGGGAACTCGGCGCGAGTGTGTAGTTGACCGGCGTCTGGAACGTTCCATCGCCATTGCCCAGTAGTACGCTTGCTACGCTCACGCCGCTGATGACCGCGAGGTCTACTTTACCGTCTCCGTTAAAGTCGCCCACCGCCACGGAAATGGCCGTGCCGCTCGAATTAATTGCGGCCCGGAATGTCCCGTCGCCGTTGCCGAGCAGCACCCTCACACTGGTACTGATGAGCCCAAGATCCGCGTTACCATCCCCGTTGAAATCTGCCACCACCAATCGGTCTAAGCTGGTCGCCGTTCCGGCCGTGACCGCGGCCTGAAACGTTCCATCACCGTTGCCGAGCATCACGCTCACATTGCCGCTGCTGCTTATGGCGAAGTCGGTTTTACCATCCCCATTGAAGTCTTCCGCCACCAAAGAGGAAACCGGGCCTGCGAAATTGTAGTGAACCGCTGCCTGGAAGCTCCCATCGCCTTTGCCCAACAGCACGCTAACTGCGCCACTACTGGTCGTGGATTCACCATTGATCAACAACGCCACGTCCGGCCTTCCATCGCCGTTGAAGTCGCCGACGACCGCGGATGTCGAACTGGTGCCTTGTCCCGCATCGGGCGTTGTCACCGAGCGAAAGCCATTTTGCCGTAACGCAAATATCGTTTGATGAACGGGCGCAGAGGAGATTGGCGCAAAGCTGGCATTACCCGCATAGTAGGCGCTAAGCGAGCGGCTTCCAGATGGCAGAAATTTCGTTGTCAGTGTCGCCTGACCCCCTACGAGGGTTCCTGTGCCGAGCACCGTCACGCCGTCGTAGAAGGTCACGCGGCCGGAAACCACAGCCGATGTCGTAGCGGTTAGGGTTACGGCTTGTCCGAGTGTCGCTGGGTTGGGCGAACTGGTCAGCGTGAGGGTGGTTGGAGTCAATCCAGCGGCCCCGATGGGAAGGACAGCAATCACCAGCGTGATTGCTTTGAGGGCGCTAACTGAACGCTGGGTTTTGGTCTCCAACTGACTGTCTCGATTCGCTTTAACCCGTCGGTAGGTTCGTTTTGTAATTTTGATATTCGCGACGCCCGACTAACTGGCCACGCGGTGAATCTTGTTTCGAACCTCGACTTCCATTCTGACACATCGCCGTCAACATTCGAGGTGCGCGCACGCCTAAGCGCTTGATTCGTTGGACGAAAAAAAGGCAAAAATATACTTGACTAATACATCGGAGTCCGTTATAGTTGCTTCATGGTCATCGCAACGAACCCGGAACCCCAGACGCTTCAGCAAGCGATTCAG
>JAJPHL010000044.1 GCA_021325275.1 Terriglobia bacterium
ACCTTGGTGATCGCCGCGGTCAAGGTCGTCTTGCCGTGGTCGATGTGTCCAATCGTCCCGATGTTGACGTGCGGTTTACTGCGATCAAATTTCTCTTTGCCCATTTCGCTCTCCGTTAAAAACTTAGTCCTGAGTGCCGAGTCCTGAGTGCTGAGGTTTTTCCTCAGGACTCAGCCACTCAGGACTCATCCCTTCTTCTTCCTGGTGGACAGGGGAGGATTCGAACCTCCGTACGTCGATAGACGGGCAGATTTACAGTCTGCTGCCATTAACCACTCGGCCACCTGTCCGAACTTCAGTGCCGAGTGCTGAGTCCTGAGTGCTGAGTTGGCGTCTCTTACTCAGGACTCAGCACTCAGGACTCAGCACTTCGCTCTTTGGAGCGGGAGACGGGAATCGAACCCGCGACCAACAGCTTGGAAGGCTGTGACTCTACCACTGAGTTACTCCCGCCCTCAACTCAGTGCTGAGTGCTGAGTGCTGAGTTCTGAGTTGTCTCTTCCCTCAGCACTCAGCACTCAGGACTCAGCACTCCGATCTCTGGAGCCGATGACCGGGATTGAACCGGTGACCTCGTCCTTACCAAGGACGCGCTCTACCAACTGAGCTACATCGGCACGCTTTTCTTTCCTCGCTTCAGAGCGTCAACATGCGCCCTGGAACGCCGCTTTTCCTACTCGGGCCCCGGAACTTGTTTTTCCGAAAAAGTGGAGCTGGCGGAGGGAATCGAACCCACGACCGCCTGATTACAAATCAGGAGCTCTACCAACTGAGCTACGCCAGCGGGAGATCTCCAATGTTAGCACACTTTTTTGGGGGCTCTGCGGCCGAAGCCTTTGACCCCACAAGATCAAACGAACAACAAGTCGGCTTGGATCCCTCCCAGCCCAGGTGGCCTGGTTGCCGTCGCCCAACGATCCCTCGACGGAGACACCAACAGTGTCTGCACGGGTTCCGTTCATGATGATAACCGAAAGGTCAAGGTTTGGGAAGAAAAAAATTAGCCACCGAGACACGGAGAACACCGAGAAGGCGCTCGAACTCCTCATTTCTTTGTTTTCTCGGTGTACTCGGTGCCTCGGTGCCTCTATTTCCCTGGCCGGATTACTACTTGAAGCCGAGCTTCTTCATCAAGCTCACGAAGTCCGGGTCGCGAACGTACTTTTGAAACGAAGAATCGCCGCGGGGATCGGGCAGTTTCTCACCCTTGATGACTTTGTCTTTGCGTTGATACGCCATGTCCAGATTCGCGAGCATCTTGGCCTTCTCGCCTTGCTCAGCGTAGGCGCAGGCGCGGTTGTAATAGTTCAGCGGGTAGTCGGGATCTTTGGCGATCGCTTCGTCGAGCAGTGCGTGGGCCTTCTTCATCTCTCCGGTGATTCCATAGGACATCACCAGTTGGTCGGTCAGCACGCGCTGCATCGTGATGTTGAGTTCCTTGCCGTCTTTTTGAAGGTCGCGTGCTTTCTGAAAGAACGTCGCCGCTTCGCCGTATTCTCCTGGCGGAACAGCGATTGCCCGAGTAAGAAATTGCCGATCAGATTTGCCGGATCGCGCTTCACAACTTCGCGGAAATCGCGCTCGGCCGCGGGAAAGTTGTTGTCATGCAATTCTTGCTGAGCGCGCTCGGAGAGTTCACGCGTCTCTTGGCCGAAACAGAAGGATGTCAACGAGCACGCAATAACAACGGCCGCAGCGAATAGTTCCTTTTTCATGTTCACCTGCCGCGCCAGTGTAGCAGGATTGAATTACGAACGCCAGAATTAGCAGTGAAAAGTACCCCGCGACCGTATCCGAACTGAAGACCAAATGCGTTAGGGTTGTCGACCGCGCCCACAAGTCGGTCCGCCCGGTCACTGTAATCAAGAACGGTAAGCCCGTCGCTCAAGTCATGCCGATTCGAACCGTCAAACAACGCCAGTAGAATTTCCTCGGCTACAGGAAAGGCACGGGACGGATTATCGGCGACATCGAGTCTCCCGGCGCCGATCCCGGCGATTGGGAGTCGTTGCGAGCTTGAAATATCTGGCGCTCAAGCCGCGCGCAACGCTTTTTCCACGGCCCTGGGGTCACGCTGGATCACTAACAGATATGCCCGCGTGGGTCCTTCCGGCTGGCGGGTGCCTTGTTCCCAGTGGCGTAGCGTGTTGACGCTGAAACCGAATCGCGCCGCAAACGACTGCTGCGTCATTCGCAAGCGTTCGCGAATCGCTTTCACGTCGATGCGCTCGGGAACGTGGACACGATACCCTTCGTTCGCCTCGCCGCGGGCATATCGAATCGCTTCCTCGAGACCCTTCCGAATGCTTTCTCCCGCCTTGCTCATGGAATGTTTCTCCTAAATGGTTCAATGAGGACCTTGGTCAATCGCCGGAAATCGTTGCGCTCCTGCTGAGAGAGGTCGCTGCGATCATTCTTGGCAAAGGCCGTTAAAGCGAACAGCGGAACGTCCACGCTGTGAAAAAAATAAATCACGCGCGCCCCGCCGCGCTTCCCTCTTCCTTGCAAGGCCCAGCGAAGCTTGCGGACTCCGCCGGTGCCGGGAACGAGGTCTCCCGCCATCGGATTACGCGATAAATACGCGATCAATTCGTCTCGTTCGTCCTCCCTCATCAGCTTCCGTGTCCTGGCGATAAACTCGGGAGTCTCGATCACCGTGACGAGCGGAGGATGAGCCACCTGCTCAGTGTAGTCCATTGGATTACCGCGCGCAAGGTGCGTTTCGGGCGTATCATGTGCGGATGCGGAAGCTGTATCTCGTCATCACGCTCACGGCCATTTCGGTAGCCGCGCAAGCTGCGCAGAGCGCCGCGGACAAACAAGATGCGCCGGTCTTCAAGAGCGACGTCGCGCTGGTGAAAGTCGACGCCGAGGTACTCGACGCCGAGCACCGCCTCCTCGGCGGATTTCGTAAGGAAGACTTTCGCATCCTCGACAACGGATCGCCCCAGGACATCTTGTATTTCTCTCAAGGAGAAGTCCCGCTCGACGTGCTGTTGCTGTTTGATATCAGCAGTAGCATGGCGCCCAAGTTGCGCAAGGTCGCAGCGTCGGCGCATGCGGCGCTCGCCGAGTTGAAGCCCGGGGACCGCGCCGCCGTCATGATTTTCTGGCGCAAGACCGAGTTGATCACGCCGTTCACGAACGATCTGTCGGCGATCGAAGCGGCCATCAACGATCGCGTGCTGCAGCGCACCCTCGGCGGCACGCACATCCTCGGTGCGATCAACGACGCGGCCGATTACATCCGCCATCAGCCGCGCGGCGATCACCGGCGCGCCATCGTCATCGTGACCGACAATCATGGACAGATGTCCGGCAAGAAAAATACGGCGGTGAAGAATCTTTGGGAAGCCGACGCGGTGTTGTGCGGCCTGCAAGTCCGCTTCGCCGGGGAGACCGCGCTGCTCGTCGCGCGACGCATCACTCCTTCGCCCGCGGGATTGGCGATGGCGTGGATTATGGACGGCGAGAACATGACGGGCGTCGCGGAGAAAACCGGCGGCGATCTGCTGAAAGGCGATGACGCCGGCGCGCAGTTCACCGAGCTGATGCACCGATTGCGGGCGCGATACAGCTTGTATTACGCGATGCCGAAAGGGAAGGCCGGCGAAGAGCGGCGCATCAAAGTACAACTCGCCGACGATGCGCAATCGAAGAATCCGCAGAGCCGCGTGCTGGCGCGTAGCGGGTATCACCTGCCAGGGAGCTGAAATCAGTGCTGAGTCCTGAGTGCTGAGTGCTGAGCGAGTTGTTTTTCACTCAGGACTCAGCACTCAGCACTCGGCACTGATCCTTTCACACCCACCAGTTGTCGCGCATCGTCCGTCGACGATGGCAATTCGAGCAGAGAATCTCGCATTTCGCGATTTCCTTCAACACTTTGTCCCAGGCGTACCCGCGCATTTCCGAGACGGCCCAATTCTTGTCCTTCAAATGGTGAAAATCGAGGACTTCGGGATCGCGGACACCGCAGACCTTACAGCCGCGGCTCTCGTACAGGATGTGGCGGATCTTCCGCTTGTGCTCCCAACGGCGACGGTCGCGGGTTTCTACCCGACGTGCGTAGTCGGCGCGGTGCAATTTGTACATACACGTCTTACAACAATGCTGGAGGCCATCTCGTTTCAGGCGATTTTTCGCAAAATCGGACAACGGTTTGACTTGCCCGCAACGCGGGCAACGCTTACTTTCGGGGAGGGACATATCGGAACCTCGAACTTCTCAGGCGGAATTTACAACTGCGGAAACACAGGGCAGCGATATGAAGGTTTAAGTCTACGTTTAATATTCGCGAATGTCAAACGAAAAAAATTACATTTGGAGTGCGGCGACTTGTCGCCGCTTTTCGACGCGCGAGGCTTGACTCGCGCGCCCGTTTTTAAGAACTTGGAGATCGGCCCGCGTCAAGCCGCGGGCTACCAAAGCGGCGACAAGTCGCCGCACTCCAAATTACTTCACGGCGATCGTAACCGCCCCTTGACTCGACACGCCGCCAACCGTCACGACCACCGGTACAGCGCCGCCCGTCGTCGCGCCCGCGCCGATCACCGCGTTCACCTGCGTCACCGCCGCGTACAGACCGGGACTGCCGCCCGCGTACACCACCTGCGCCGCCGCGCCGCCGATTGTCGCCGTCACCGATGCGATCACTTGCGGCAAGGGCGACGAGACCGCCGCGCCGTTCACACCCGCGGGATTCGTCTGGCCCGTGCCCGTCATGTAGATCGACACCACCGTTCCTCGTGGCGCCGGATTACTTGGTGAATTAATCGAGCCGTCTTGATTGATCACCGCCGCCGGCCCGTTGCCGGCTTGATTCATCGTGAAAACTCCGGGCATCGCCGCGGCGACCGGCAGCGTCAAGGCCGGCGCTTTCTGTCCGTTCGCGGTGATCGTCAACACCGTGGACGTTTGTCCGGCAATGTTGAACGGAACGATCGCCGTGAGTTGCGTCGACGTCACCGAAAGCAGCGTTGCCGCGGTGCCGTCGAACGAAACACTGGTGTTTTGCATCGACGCTTGCTGCAGCGGCACACCCAATGCCGTGCCGGAAATCGCGATGATTTCGCCGGGGGCGACGGCGCCGGTCATGTAACTGGCTTCGTTGGCCACGCCCGCGGCGGTGAAGCCAACGGTGGATGTTCCCAGGCTCTTCATGAACTCGATTACTTGCGCGCGCGCCGTGGCGTCGGCGATGAAGAAGGGATGCGCGGCTTGCGCGTTGCGCCGCGAGGGATTCATCATTTGATCCGCGGCGTCATCGAACGTTCCGTTGGTCGAGACGATTTCGTCGTCGCTCAACAGCGCGGTGCGGCGCGCCAAATCGAGTTTCATCGGCAAGCCCATGCCGCGAACGCCGCCCGAGCGGCTGGCGTCGACAACCACCAAGCGATTATCGAAGTACGGACTCGGGCCGCCAAACGACTTTTGGATCGCGTCGAGCGGCGCATTCCGCTGAAACACCACCGTGGGATTGTAGCCGGGATACAAACGCGTGATCGGCACGATGTTGGTGGGCACGAATTTGTTGGGATCGAGTTGGTGGCATCCGGTGCATCCGCCGCCGCCCGCCGAAGCCGCCGTGGAAAACACCGTTTGTCCGGCCGCGGCCATCGTGGCGTTGAACGCGCCCGGCGCGGGCGCTTGCAAGCTGTTCAAATACGCATTCAAGTTGAGCAGCTTCGTATTGTCCACGCGCCGCCCAACCGTTGACGCATCAACCGCCGGCTCCAGATAATCCGTCGCGGCGACGTAAGGCAGCACCGACGTCGCGGACGCGCCCGCGGGGATCACGCCGATTTGCCGCAGGACGCTTTCGTAGTCGGCGGCAATTTCGTCACCGACGGGCCCGGCGATGATGTGCAGAAATTCCTTGCCGCCCGGCGTGAGCAGCGACGTGGGATCGAGGCTCACGGTGTAAACCGTGTTGTTGAAATTGTCGAGAATGTCGACCGCGCCGTCGTCGCCCCAAGGCGCAGAAAGATCGGCGCGGAACAGCGGGGGGATGTGCGTGGGATTTCCGATTCCGTCGGGAAACGCATCAAATTGTCCGATGGGATAGTAGCGCTGGCCGGTGGTGGAGTCGGTGCCGGTGAGATATTGCACCACTTGCGCGTTGGTCGGGAACACGGCCGGACTCACGGCGGTGTTTGTAAGCAGTCCCGGAAACGCTCCACGGCCGACGGTGGCGTTGTTCAAAGCCTTGTACTGAAGTTGATACATCGGATAGTAGGCGAGCGGCCGCAGCGACACCGAGAGAATCGTGCCGACATCGATGGCGTGATTGGCGCGTCCGTCAACTTCGTTTCCGACGGAACCGGTGGTCTTGAAGGCTGGCGTCGGCGGGAGCACGCTGTTGTCGGTGATGGCATGACAAAGCGCGCACGTGAGTCCCACGCGATCGCCGCCGGCGATGTTCAACGTGCCGGTGTTGCCGGGCGTTTTCACGGTTCCTGTGGAATCGAACGCCACGACGCCGATCACCGCTTGCTGATTGATCAGCGAAAGCGTGACCGTCGGGTCGCCGAGCGCGGTCTTGGAAGGATCGGTGCCGCTCTGCACTTGCTTCAGGGCGTTCACCAGCGCCGTCGCGGTGGCGGAATTCAGATTGGCGGCGTTGACATTGAGTCCCAACTGCAAAGCTTGCAGCGGCGTGACGCCGGCGGCCGCGATTCCTTGCGGAAGCTGCATGGCATCGGTCCAGAATTTCTGATTGCCGAACGTTTCGAATCGGAAAGTTCCTTGACCCGCCGTGGCATCGCCCAACTGATGTTGAAATTGCGGCGGAAGCATGCTCGGCCCGGGACCCGCGGACGTGGTCGCCGATTGCGAGCGCAACAAGCCGCGTCCAAAGAAGACAGCGGATGCGAATACGAAGACACACAAAATGCCCAGACGAATTTTGGTAGACATTCCCAACCCTCCAGTAAGGTGTACGAGAAGCTTGGGGCGGTCGGATTTGAGTGCGTAATCTGCGCTACTGCACGCTGATGGTTGCGGTGTTGCTCGGCACTCCGGATTGCGTCAGGATCACCGGTACCGCGCTCGACGCCGCGACGCCTGTGGGCACCTGTGCGTTTGCTTGATATAAGCCGATGAATCCCGGCGCGAGGCCCGCAAAACTGACCGTCGCGGGAAGCCCGCCGATGCTTGCCGTCACCGCCGTGGCCGCGAGCGCGGGCGGACTGCTCGGTCCCGGCGAATTCGTGCTCACGCCCGGCGTGGTCGCTCCCAAGCCGGTACAGAAAATCGAAACAAAGTCGCCTACATGCACGGGCGCGCTGGCTATGCCCGGCGTCACCGGCATCGCGAAAGTATTTGTATTGGCCAACAAGATCGCGCCTTGGTTTCCAAAGGTTCCGCCGAGCGTGAAGATCGCCGGTTGCACGGCGTTCACGCCGACGCTCGTCGCCGTGCCGGACACGCCGTTCACCGTCACCACGACGCTGGCCGGGATTCCCGGCTTCAAGTCGGACGGCGCTTGAATGTTGATCTGCGTGGGACTCACATAAAAGATCGGCGTGGCGATGCCGTTGATCGTCACCTGCACTCCGCCGAGCGTAGTGGGAAACGGGGACGTGCTCGCGCCGGCCGCAGCGGCGGCGAAGTTCTGTCCAAACACGGAGACCAGTCCACCGGGAATCAAGCCCGGCTGAAAACTTGCCGCGCTGGTCACGCCGCTCGAGGAGATCGCTGGAGCGATTGGTGCGATTCCAACGCCGTTAAGGAGGTACGACTGAGAACCGGCGTTGCCAGTTATCGTTAGGAAGGCGGCTTGCGCACCGGCGGTTTGAGGCGCGAACACCACGCTGATGGTGCAAGATGCTCCCACGGCTATGCTCGTTCCACAGGTGTTGGTTTGCTGAAAATCTCTACCGCTTGTGGTGGCGATACTGGAGATCGTCACTACCACTTCGCCTTCGTTATACAGCGTTGTGGTCTGCGCGGCACTCTTGGTTCCCACGGTCGCGCCGAAAACATCGAATGCCGGCGTCGCCACCATGGAGGGCACGGGCAGGAAAACTTCGCGGACCGCATTATTGGCGGCGTCGGCGATATATAGATTGCCAACGATGTCGAAAGCGATGCTGAATGGACCATTGAGTTGCGCATTGACGGCGAGTGCGCCGTCGCCGGAATATCCGGGGCCGCCGTTTCCCGCCACCGTCGAAACGGCGCCGGACGAATTCATCATGCGGACGCGATTTCCGCCGTTTTCGACAATATATAAGTTGCCGGTCGTGTCGAAGGCCAGGCCGGTGGGCGTCAACGACGCAACCACCGTCGAAATGATTCCATTGCGATCGACTTTGCGGACGCGATTGTTCTGTGTGTCGGCGATGTAAAGGTTGCCGGCCGCGTCGAGCGCCAATCCCGAGGGACTGTTGAGAAGCGCGTTGGTCGCCAAAGCGCTGTCTCCGGCGAAGCCGGACTTGCCCGTTCCCGCGATCGTAGAGATGATGCCCGCCGGGTTCACTTTGCGAATCACGTGATTGCCGGTATCGGCGATGAAAAGATTTCCGGCCGAATCGCCGATCACGGCCGAGGGCTTGCTCAACGATGACGCGTCGGCCGAACTGCCGTCGCCTGCATATGTCGCCGTTCCGTTTCCCGCGACCGTGGTGATGAAATCGGCGCTGTTGATCTTGCGGATCCGATGATTCCCCGTGTCGGCTACAAAAACGTTGCCCGAGGAATCCGCAAATACTCCTTTGGGCCCATTGAGGCTTGCCGCAACGCCCGGTTCGCCGTCGCCGGAGTAGGACGCGATCCCTGTGCCGGCGATTGTGACGATCGTGCCGGAGCCATCCGCCTGCCGAATGCGATTGTTATCGGTGTCAGCGATGTAGACGGTCGTGAAGGGACCAAATTCGGTCTGCTCAGAAACGATGGACATGCCGCTCGGGTTACTGAGCCGGACGCTGAAGGGTGTCACCCCGTCGCCGGAGAAAGAGGGACCGATGCCGCCGGCGACGCTGCTGATGGTTCCCGCCGAGTCCGCCTTCCGCACGCGATCGTTCAGCGAATCCGCAATATAAACGTTGCCGCTGGGATCGACCGCGACGCCGAGTGGAACGTTCAAGCTGGCGATCGTCGAGGGGCCGCCGTCGCCCGAGAATCCAGCGAATCCATTTCCCGCAATTGTCGTGGTCACGTACTGTGTGCTGGGTCGCGCGACTTTGCGGATGCGTTGATTCTGGCTGTCGGCGATGTACAACGTTCCGAGTTGATCGACGGCCACGCCGATCGGCGTGTTGAGCACGGAAGTGGCGCCCGGCGAGTCGTCCCCGCCGAATCCGGGGAGTCCAGTACCGGCGACTGAAACGATGGCCCCGACCGGCGCCTGGATTTCAATCACCCTGTGATGTCCGGTGTCGGCGATATAGACATTTCCGTAGAAATCGACGGCCACGCCGCGCGGGCCGGATCCGCCCTTATAGATCGCACTGATCGTGCCGGACGAGTTGATCATGCGGACTTGGTTGTTACCCGTGTCGGCGATGTAGACATTTCCCGAGGTGTCCACCGCGACACCGGCCGGGGCATTCAGAAGCGCGTTCACGGCAGGTCCGCCGTTCCCGCTGGATCCCGAATCCACTCCGCCGGCGATCGTGGTGATCAAGCCGCTTGTCGCCGACACTTTGCGGATGCGGTTATTGCCGGTGTCGGCGATATACACATTGCCCGTTTGATCCACAGCGACGCCTTGCGGCGAGTTCAGGACCGCGTTGGAGGCCAATGCTTGATCGCCGGAAAATCCCTTGGTCCCATTGCCGGCGATCAGCGTGAGCGTGCCGTTCAACGATACTTTCGAGACGACATGCAGCGTCGGATCGGCGATATATAGATTCCCGGCGCCGTCCGCGGCCACTCCGGAAACTGCGCCGAGCGGCGCGCCGAGCGCCGCCATGTTCGGGTAGAAATACGGCGATCCGCCGCCGGCGAATGTTCGGATCAGGGCTTGGCCGTTCGCGTGGGCAACGACGGCAATCGTGACGGCCAGAAGAATTCGTTCCCAGAGGAAATGTCGAGGCATTTGGATCCTTTCACCGATTGGGGCCGATTATAGCCGATAGACGAAAATCCGGTGGTGGCTCAATTTGAATTCCGATCACAGGACTTGCCGAAATCGAACCCTTGCAGTAGGTATGCTTTGTATCAGGGCACGGCTTCAGCCGTGCCGCCAGCAAGCCTTGTTCCTGGGCTTTAGCCCCTGTGGCTTTGTACTTGGCAAGATTGTGGATCAGCCGTTGTTTGCCGGGGGCTAAAGCCCACTATTTCCAAACGTCTGGGTCGGCACGGCTGAAGCCGTGCCCTGATACAAAAAAGATACAAAGCGGCTGCGCAGACGAGTGGCTCACAAGTGCGACAGGGATCGAATTCGAATTGAGCCACGACCGAAAATCCCTGTAATCTTTGATATAGCAAATCCGTATTACTCCAGGTGACGGCTGAACTGACGGCTGATCCGCGGACCGCAACGGCGCTCCCTCGGCAAACGGCTCGGCACCCGGAGCTTGGAAGAATGTCCAGCATGGCGGAAGACACACTTCAAAGCCTGGCGCAAAAGGCGGCCCGCGGAGATCAAGGGGCGTTCTCGGACCTTTATGGTCTGACGGCGCGGCGCGTCTACGGTTTGTGCCGGCACATGCTGGCCAGCCGCGAAGCCGCCGAAGACGCTACCAGTGAGGTGTTTCTCAAAGTGCATAGAGCATTCCAAGGCGTTGCGGGATCGTACAATCCGGAGCAGCGCTTCTTGCCGTGGCTGCTCAGCGTCGCCGGCAATTACTGCGTCGATCAACTGCGGAGGCGTGGTTTGGAATCGCGGATCTTTGCCGCGCCGAAGGCGGAGGACGACGCCGAGGCGAACTTTTTCCAGGAAAGCTGGAGCGAGTCGTGGACCAGCCAAACCGCGCCGAATATCGCCGATCGCATGGTCGCCGAAGCGGGACGCGACGACGTGCGTAAGGCGTTGGCCGGGTTGCCGGATCAATACCGAATTCCGCTGGTGCTGCGTTACGACAGCGAATTGAGCTACGACGAGATCGCCGCGACCATGGGATTGAAACGCAATCACGTGGCTACGCTCATTTTTAGAGGGAAGAAGGAACTACGGTCAGAACTGAAGAAGATAAGAACGAGGCCCGAGCCACGAGGTTTTTGACTCGGGCCTCGGGCCTTTCGGCTCGGGCCTCGTTTTTGGCCCCCGTCGAGCAAAGCGAGACCCTATGAATTGCTTTTCTGAATTCGCCTATTCCGTTTACGTCGACGGCGAATCGCCAGCCGAAGAGACGCGCGCCATCGAAGCGCATCTGGAGACTTGCGCGAGTTGCCGGGCGATGGTCCACGCGTTGCGCGGCGAGGTTGGCGCGATCGCCGTGATGATGGCCGAAACGCGCAACGAGCTCGACACGCTGCCCGAGTGGCAGCCCGCCTCGCCCTCCCGCCTGATCCTGGGCGCGTTGGGCGCGGCGGCCGGCGTGATCCTGAGCTTGCGCGCGGTGCTGGTGGGCTTGGGTCACTGGGGATTGTCGCAACTGGGATTGCTGGAGCCCGTTTCGGCGGCGCTCGATTGGATCAATCCGGCGAATTGGACCGCGCAGATGAATTTGTTTTTCACCGGTGTGTTTTACGTGGTGAATAAAGGAGCCGCTATGTTGCCTTGGTTGTTGACCGCAATCGCTTCCGTCGTGATCGCGCTGGCGTTGGCCGGCGTGGGATATTGGCTGGCCAAGCGCCGGCCCACTCGCGGCCATTCCTTGGCCATGCTGCAAGTGATCGCCGGCGTGGTGCTCGCCGGTGTGGCCGCGCCGAAAGCGCACGCGGTGGAAATCCACAAACTGGGGAACGGAAGCTTCACGCTGGAACGCGGCAAAGTGGTCAACGACACGTTGATGATCGGCGGAGAAAGCGCGGTGATCGACGGCGACGTGAACGGCGACGTGATTTTCGGCGGACGCAAGCTGGTGATCAACGGCACGGTGAGAGGCGACGTCGCCGCGGGCACCCAGATCACCGAGATTAACGGCACGGTGACCGGCAACGTGATTTCGTTTTCGCAATGGCTTTCGCTGGGCGGCAAGATCGGCGGCAGCGTGTATTCGTGGTCGCAGGAATTTCGCGGCGCGACTTCTAGCACGATTGGTGGGAACTTGCTCAACTTCTCGGCCGATTGCGACGTGGCGGGTCAAGTGGAGCGCGACGCGATGGTTTTCACCGGGAAATCGCAAATCAGCGGAAAAGTGGGTCAGAACTTCAAAATGTACGGCGACGATCTCACGGTGAACGCGGGCGCGGTGATTGGCGGCGATCTCGAGGCGCATCTCGAACATCCCGAGCGCGTGCGGATCGAGAGCGGATCGCGCATCGCCGGCAAGCAATCGATCGAAAAGCACAGTCGCGAGTCCGCCGACGACAATTCGCGTTACGTCAGCGGCAAGTTTTACTTCTGGCAAATGGTGCAATTGCTGGCGGCGATGCTGACCGGCACGCTGCTGTTGCTGCTGTGCCCGAAATTCTATCGCGACACCGTGGACGCGGTGGGCGCGACGGCGGGATCGCTGGGCCGCAGCCTCGGCCTGGGATTTGCGATCATGGTGGCGACGCCGGTGGCGATCGCGCTGATCTGCGCGACGCTGGTGGGAATCCCGATCGGCCTGTTGGTGCTGATGCTCTACCTGGTGGGATTCTACTTCGCCAAGATTTTCGTGGGCGCCATGGTGGGTCAAGCGATGCTGCAACGCGGTTCGCACAGCCGTCAGGACGTGCTGCTGGCGCTGTTTGTGGGACTGGCGGTGTTCTTCTTCGCTACAAACTTGCCGTACGCCGTGGGCACGATCCTGCATTTCCTGACGATGTGCGTGGGTCTCGGGGCGTTCGGCTATCGCTTGGTGAAGGGATCGCCGACGTTAAATCCGCAACTCACGGCGTAGTCTTGGAGTACGGCGACAACCGCCGCACTCCCTGTGCTAGGATGCGAAGTTGCTGATGCCGGGGCGCAGCGGAGCCAGCGAAGCTGGCGGAGTATTGTAGCCCACAGCGCAAGCTGTGGGTGAATAGGAATTACGGAGCAAGCCCGCGAATGCGGGCGGCATAAAGGCTCCGGATGATTTATGTCGCTCGCTTCGCGAGCTTCCGTTTGCGACACGGTAACCCACAGCTTGCGCTGTGGGCTACAATATGCCGCCGGCTACGCCGGCTCTGGTCTGCCGTCGCGAGCTGTGTCGATGGTTCTTGAATGGGCGGCGGTTCACCAACGCGAAATCCGAGATAATTGGAATCGCTTGAGAAGCGAGCAAGGAATCCAAAAGATCGATCCTCTCGTATAAGATGAAGAACAGATGCTTCCAAGAATCACCAAAGCGCGCTACGTAAGGGACTACCGCTTGGAGTTGACCTTCACGGATGGGACCGCCGGCGAAGTCGATTTCAAGGACCGCGTCGTCGGCCGCGGAGGCGTCTTCGCGCCGCTCGAGGACATCAACTTCTTTAAACAAGTTAAGGTGGATAGCGAAGCCGGTACGATTGTCTGGCCCAACGACGTCGACTTCTGCCCGGACGTGCTTTACAGCCTCGTCGCGCATCGGCCTATCCCTGAGTTGGAACCTGCGTAGGGCCGCATGGACCCCGGCACTCGCCTCGGACCCTACGAAATCCTCGCGCCCATCGGCGCGGGTGGCATGGGCGAGGTGTATCGCGCGCGCGACTCGAAGCTGAATCGCGAAGTGGCGATCAAAGTATTGCCTGACGCCTTAGCCAACGATCCCGATCGCTTGGCGCGATTCCAACGCGAAGCGCAGACGCTGGCGGCGCTCAATCATCCCAACATTGCGCAGATTTACGGCATGGAAGAGCATCGCGGGAGCGATGCGACCAGACAATGTTCCGCCTTGGTGATGGAGTTTGTCCCCGGAGCGTCGCCGTACGGACCCATGCCTGTCGACGAAGCGTTGCAGGTCGCGCGACAAGTCGCCGACGCACTGGAAGCAGCGCACGAAAAAGGCATCGTCCATCGCGACTTGAAGCCGGCCAACATCAAGGTGACGCCCCAGGGCGTGGTGAAAGTTTTGGACTTTGGCTTGGCGAAAGCCATGGATGATTCGCCCGCGTCGACCGACATTTCCAATTCACCGACACTTTCGTTCGCCGCCACGCGCGCCGGCGTGATCCTCGGTACGGCGGCGTACATGAGTCCCGAACAAGCCGCCGGAAGACCGGTGGATCGTCGCGCGGACACCTGGTCGTTCGGCGTGGTCTTGTGGGAATTGCTTACCGGCAAGCGACTCTTTGACGGCGAGAGCGCGGCGCACACCATGGCGTCGGTGCTGAAAGAGCCGGTGTCGCTCGATCTCCCTGAAGTCCCGCGGCCGGTGCGCGATTTACTGGCGCGATGCCTCGATCGCAATTTGAAAAATCGCCTGCGCGATATAGGCGAAGCGCGCATCGCGATTGAAAAATATCTGGCGAATCCGGTTGAGGCAGCGCCCGCCGCGGTGGCCGCAGCCGCGCCGCAAAAGTCTCTGCTTCCGTGGATCGTCGCCGCTGCGCTTGCGATCGCCACACTCGCGATGGCGTGGCGACTCGCGCGACCAACTGCGCCCGCGCCGATGATTCGCCTCAATGCCGAAGTCGGCGACAACGCGGCGCTGGCGCGGCCACGCGGCGGATCGATGTTTGCGATCTCGCGCGACGGCACACGCTTGGCGCTTTCGTTTCAAGGCAAGGATGGCAAGGCGCAACTCGGCACGCGTCTTCTGAATCAATCGCAAGTCACGCCGCTTCCGGGAACGCAAGACGCGTTGTCGCCTTTTTTCTCACCCGACGGCCATTGGATCGGATTTTTCGCAGATGGAAAAATGAAGAAGATCAGCGTCGACGGCGGGGCCGCCGTAACTCTCTGCGACGCCGGTAATTTCCGCGGCGCCAGTTGGGGCGATGACGGCTACATTGTGTATGTTCCATCCAGCACCATCGGGTTGATGCGCATCTCCGCCGATGGCGGCACTCCTACGCCGATCACGAAATTCCAGGACGGCGAGCAGACTCATCGCTGGCCGCAAGTGTTGCCGGGAAACCAAGCCGTTTTGTTTACCGCCGGCGCTTTGGGACCGATTTACAACGATGCGAAAATCGAAGTCGTGTCGCTGAAGACCGGAGAGACGAAAACACTTCGCACCGGAGGCTTCTCCGCGCGTTACTTGCCCAGCGGTCATTTGGTGTATCAGCACGAGAACACGTTGTTCGCCGCGCCATTCGATTTGAAGAGCCTGAGTATCACCGGGCCCTCGGTGCCGATCCTGGAGGATGTATCGAGCACGTCGCAGGGCGGCGGAGATTTCGATTTTTCCGATACCGGCATGCTGGTGTACTTCTCCGGCAACGCCATCCAGCCTTCCCAGTTGGAATGGTTGGACGCATCCGGCAAACGCGAGCCGCTTCACGCGGCCGGTATATTCTCCGGACCGCGGATTTCTCCCGACGGCAAACGCCTGGCTTATAGCTTGCGAAGCGGCTCCGCCGACGATATCTGGATCAAAGACCTGGAGCGTGGTGCGACTTCTCGCCTGAGCGTTCTGGACAAGGCCAACAGCGCCAACGGGAGTGCGGTGTGGACTCCAGATGGCCGCGGGATCGTTTTTTTCTCACGGGGCGGACAAGCGGGGATGTTTTGGGTTCGCGCCGACGGCTCAGGCGATGCGGTGCGTCTGATGGAAACACAACGCAACCCGATTCCCAGTTCGTTTTCACCTGATGGGAAATGGCTGGCGTTCTCGCGCAATGACGCGTCCAACGGCCAGCCGGACATTTTTACAGCGCCGTTCGAAATGACTGCTTCCGGTCCTGTGCTCGGCAAGCCGGAACTTTTCGTGAGCACAAGTTTCGCGGAAGTCGATCCGGTTTTCTCGCCGGACGGCAAGTGGCTGGCCTACACCTCGAACGAATCGGGCATCCAAGAAGTGTATGTGCGGCCGTTTCCCGGTCCCGGCGGGCGCTGGCAAGTCTCGACCGATGGCGGCGTCTGGCCGCGGTGGTCGAAGACCGAGATCTTCTTTGCGAAGACCGATGGAACATTGATGGCAGCGAGTTACTCGGCGAAAGGCAACGTGTTTGTGCCAGGAACACCACGGGCGTGGTCGCCTGTAAAGCTACGGTATGTTCCGACCGTCGGGATCAGCTATGACGTGGCGCCGGACGGCAAGCGGGTGATGGCGTTGCTTTCCGAAGAAGGGGAAGGACAGAGTCTTCCCCGGCACCTGACCTTCCTGCTGAACTTCTTTGACGAACTGAAGCGCCGGGCGCCGGGAAAATAGCAATCGCCTTTACGGGGATAGCCGCTCACGTCTAAATGGTCATGCATCCTGTAGGGATGCTAGCTTGTAGCCGGTGGTTGAGCGTTCTTTGCGATACCACCGGTTAACTCGCCCAACACAAGTCGATCCCGCGGAGCGGGATCGCAGCCAAGGCCACGGACGCTGCGATCCGCTCCGGGATCGAGAACCGTTTTTGTTCGGTGAACCGGTGGCATCGCAAAAAACGCTCAACCACCGGCTACAAGCTCCGATCCCTGCGGGATCGAACGGCAAGACAAACTGGCCCACTTACCTTTACGGTGACTTAATACAGCCGCGCCGCGTTTGTGCTAATCTCAACCTCGATGCCCAAGGAATCTCTCCTCCTCATTGAAGACGATCCGGACATTGTCGAACTCGTGCAATACAACTTGGAGCGCGAAGGCTTTCGCGTCGCTTCGGCGCGCGACGGCGAACGCGGACTCCAAGAAGCATCCTCCAACCATCCATCGCTGATCTTGCTGGACCTTATGTTGCCCGGCATGGAAGGTCTGGAAGTTTGCCGGGCGTTGCGCCAGAATCGCGCCACCAAACGCATCCCTTTGGTGATGCTGACGGCGAAAGGCGAAGAAACCGACATCGTGCTCGGTCTCGAAATGGGCGCCGACGATTACGTGACCAAACCTTTTAGTCCGAAAGAACTCGCCGCCCGCGTGCGTGCGGTGTTGCGTCGCGCGGAAACGAAGCCAGGGGAAGTGGAATCGTCGCGTATTTCGCACGGACCGTTGCTCATCGATACGGAACGCTATCAGGCGTGGCTGCGCGGCAAGGTGCTCAACCTGACGCTCTCGGAATTCCGCTTGCTGCAGGCGCTGGCCTCGAGCCCGGGCCGCGTTTTTACGCGCGATCAACTGGTCGAGCGCATCACCGCCGGCGAATGCATCGTGACCGATCGGAACGTGGACGTACACATCAGTTCGCTGCGCAAGAAATTCGGCGCGGACGAAGAATTGATCGTGACGGTGCGCGGCGTCGGGTACAAGTGCCGCGAGTGATTTTACGGAGCCGGCGTCGCGTCGGCGACCGCCGCTGATTCATCCCCAAAAGCGGGAAACGCATCGAAGATGTGAACCATCTTCAAGACTTTTCCCGGCACGCCGTCGGGAAGAATCACGCGCAGCTTGATGTGTTGCTTGCTGCACTCGACGACCACGCGCGCCAGTGTGCCCACGCCGAGCGAATCGATCTGCTTCACGCCCGACAAATTCAGCACCATGTTTTTAGGCAGCTCTTCTTGCGCGCGCAGCAGCGCGACCAAGCGTTGCTGCTCGGCGTCGCGCCGGCCCCAAATGCGCATGTCACCCGAGACGCGCAGGACGAACACCCCGGAAATCGCTTCGAACTGAAAGTTCATGTTCCAGCATGATAATCCAGGTTGGCGTTGAGCGAATGTGAAACTCTTAGGTCAAGCTCCAGCCTTGGCGGCCTGAGCCGGCTCGGGAGCGCTCTCCGGATCGCTCTCCAGATCCAGGAGCTGCTCGTCCTCAATACGTCCCAATCCCTGGCAGGATGGGCAGAAATCGACGCGGGCGTCGATTCCCGGCGTCGGCGACAGCGTGATCACGCCGATGCCATTGCATTCGACACACTTGACGTACTTATGTAGTGCCAATTGGCCTATCAATTCTGGCGCGGTAAACACCGTATCCATCTTGACCCTAGCTTCACCGAATCTTCAATCGGGTTAAATTGCGATTCTCGATAGGGGAAACCCCGATGGGTTACTAACCCTTCGCGCGTTCGCGGTAGAATAGATGGCGTTCCCATGTCTCCAGCCTTCAGCGAATCCTACGACGTGATTGTTGTCGGCGCCGGCCACGCCGGTTGCGAAGCAGCGATGGCGTGCGCGCGCATGGGACTCTCCACTGTGCTGGCGACCATCAACCTCGACCTGATCGCCCAGATGTCCTGCAATCCCGCGATCGGCGGAATCGCCAAGGGACACTTGGTGCGCGAGGTCGACGCGCTCGGCGGAATCATGGGCTGCGTCACCGACGCCGTGGGGATCCAGTTCCGCTTGCTCAATACGTCTCGCGGTCCCGCAGTGTGGTCGCCCCGGGCGCAATGCGACAAGAAGCAATATCGCGTGAAGATGCGCCAAGTCCTGGAAAGCGAGCCGGGGCTGAAGATCAAGCAGGCCGAAGTGGTCGATCTTGTGATCGAAGAAAATACGAACAAAGATCGCACCTTGCGGGGCGTCAAACTGCGTGACGGCCGCACGATCGGCGCGGGCGCCGTGGTTGTGACCACCGGAACATTCCTGAATGGACTGATCCACGTGGGAGAAACGACGTATCCCGCCGGGCGTTCTGGCGAGCCGCCGTCGGTTCTGCTTGGTGAAGCGCTAAAGCAGCTTGGACTCCGCACCGCGCGACTGAAGACCGGCACGCCGCCGCGCCTGGACGCACGATCCATCGATTGGTCGCGCTTCGAGAAGCAGCCGGGCGATGCCGATCCTGTTCCTTTTTCGTTTCGGACTCTAAAGATTGAGCGAGAACAAGTGGCGTGCTACGTGGCGTACACCACTGAAGAAACGCATCGCATTTTGCAGGCGAGCATCGCCAAGTCGCCGCTGTACAGCGGACAAATTACCGGCATCGGTCCGCGCTATTGTCCGTCGATCGAAGACAAGATCGTAAAATTTCCGGACAAGACGCGCCACCAGATTTTCCTCGAGCCGGAAGGCGTCGACACCAACGAGATTTACGTGAACGGTATGTCGACGTCGATGCCCATCGACGTGCAAACGGCCGTGGTGCATTCGATCCCAGGACTCGAGAACGCCGAGATGATCCGGCCCGGGTACGCGATCGAATACGATTCGGTGGATCCGACCGAACTCGATCGCGCGCTGCATGTGAAGAGCGTGCGCGGCTTGTTTCTCGCCGGGCAGATCAACGGGACTTCCGGATACGAAGAAGCGGCGTGCCAGGGAATCATGGCCGGGATCAACGCCGCAAGATACGTTCAGGGCCGCGAGCCGGTGGTGCTTGATCGCACGCAAGCCTATACCGGAATCCTCATCGACGATTTGGTGGCGAAGGGAACCAACGAGCCGTATCGCATGTTCACATCGCGCGCTGAGTTCCGGCTGCACTTGCGGATCGACAACGCAGATCGCCGGCTGACGCCGATCGGCCATGAGGTCGGGCTGATTTCCTCCGCGGACTATGCGGCATTCCTCGAGAAGCAAGAGCACATCTTGGAACTGGGGCGCGTCGTACGGTCGATGCTGATGCCGGCGTCGGGTCCTGACGGCGATCGGCCGACGGTGGCGAATTACTTGAAGCGTCCTGAGGTGCGGATCGCCGACGTGCTCCCCTTGGTTGCAGGGAAGCTCGATTTCACGCCGACGCGCGCGGAGCTGGAAGCTGTGGAAATCGAGTCGAAGTACGAGGGCTACCTGCAACAGCAGGAGCGCCAGATCGAACGACTGAAGCGCTCCGAGAAAGTTCGCATTCCGGCGAGCTTTCAGTACGCCGGGATTCCCGGATTGTCGCGCGAGATCACCGAGAAGCTGGTGCGGGTGCGCCCGAGCACGCTGGGTCAAGCGTCGCGGATTCCAGGGGTCACGCCGGCGGCGATTGTGGTGCTTCAAGCGATGATCTCCGTGGGTCGAGGCGCGGCCAGTGTCGACTGACGCGTTTGCCCGGCTGCCGCGGTATCTGGCGGAGCTGGGAATTCACGCGTCACCCGAACAGCTCGGACAATTCCAGGCACACTTTGATTTGTTACTCCGCTGGAACGCGCGGACCAACCTGACGTCGGTACGTGATCCCGACGAAATTTTGCGGCGTCACTTTGCGGAGTCGGCGTATCTCTTACGCGTTCTCCCGTTGGGCGAGGGGACGCTGGTCGATGTGGGGTCGGGCGGGGGATTCCCTGGGGTTCCGGTGAAAATCCTGTCGCCGGCCACGCGCGTGGTCCTGGTGGAAGCTGTCCAGAAGAAGGCGGCGTTCTTGAAAGAAGTGGTCCGAGCGGTCGGCATGCCG
>JAJPHL010000022.1 GCA_021325275.1 Terriglobia bacterium
ACCTTGGTGATCGCCGCGGTCAAGGTCGTCTTGCCGTGGTCGATGTGTCCAATCGTCCCGATGTTGACGTGCGGTTTACTGCGATCAAATTTCTCTTTGCCCATTTCAGCCCATTCTCCTCGTCGAACTAGTTCTTAAATCCAATTCGAACTCGTCGCGGCTCCGGTGGCGGCAACTGATCGATCACCGCGGTATCGAAATGCGCCCACTTGACGAGCACAAGCTGATACGGCGCGGTCGAATCTTGCAACGAAACCCACGCGCCATGGTCGTCTTGCATTTCGACAATGCCGACCAGCAAGCCATCGTCTTTCGAAACGGCACCAAAGACGCCCCTGCCCTCGGAACTCAACCGAAACACCACCGGACCGATTCCGAGAAACATCCTAAACTCCCGCGTCCTGCAAATAACGCTTCAACCGATCACGATCTTCAGATCTTGGTCCTTCTACCAAGTCCTGCCCCAACGCGCGCGGAATCTCGACGTTAGCATGGCTCGATTTAGCCCCCGTCATCACCAGAAGCCAGAAATCCGGCCGTCGAAGCACTACCGCATCGAGTCGCCAATCCGCTTTGATCTCATCGAGAACTTCAACAACAATTCGGCCCAAAGATTCAGCCGTCTTCTCTAGACGCTTGCGGCCCTCGTCCCACGCCACTCGAAGCCTTGCCAGCCTATCGAAGTCCATATGTTCCGTCGGGAACAGCTTTCTGTAGAACTCTTTCTCCCCTTCGGACACGACAGGCAACTGCGCCGATGGAACGCGCTTCGCCGCTTCCCAATCCGGCCGCCCGACGGCAATCTCGATATCGAATCCGGTCGTCTCCATTACATCCCCTACGTTCTCACTGTGCGGCCTTGCGCCTTCGCGACAATCTCTTCCGCCACGTTCTTCGGCGCTTCTTCATAACGATAGAAGTGCATCGAGTAGCTGGCGCGACCTTGCGTGCGCGAACGCATTTCCGTGGCATATCCAAACATCGCCGCGAGCGGGACAATCGCCTTGATCACTTGGCTGCCGGCATGCAATTCCATGTTTTCGATGCGGCCGCGGCGGGAATTCAGGTCGCCGATAATGTCGCCGACGTAGGATTGCTCGTCGGGCACGACCACTTCCACGCTCATCATCGGTTCCAGCAGCACCGGCGAAGCTTTTCGCGCCGCTTCTTTCACCGCGATGGAGCCGGCAATCTTGAACGCGATTTCCGAAGAGTCGACTTCGTGATAGCTGCCGTCGATCACCACCACCTTCACGTCGACCATTTCGTATCCCGCCAGCACGCCGCCTTCGAGCGCTTCCCGCACGCCCATTTGGATCGGCTTCATGTACTCCTTGGGGATCGATCCGCCGTACGTTTCGTCTTCGAAAACAAATCCCACGCCCGGACCGCTCGGCTCGACCGTGAGTTTCACGTGACCGTACTGACCTCGGCCACCCGACTGCTTGACGTGCTTGTAGTCGGCCTCAGTTTTCTTGCGAATGGTCTCGCGATACGCGACTTGCGGCGCGCCGACGTTGGCCGCCACGTTAAACTCGCGGCGCATGCGGTCGACAATGATCTCGAGGTGCAATTCGCCCATTCCCGAAATAATTGTTTGATTGGTTTCTTCGTCGGTGTGAACTTTGAAGGTGGGATCTTCTTGCGCCAGCTTGGACAGGGCCACGCCCATCTTTTCCTGGTCGGCTTTGGTCTTCGGCTCGACCGCGACGGAAATAACCGGCGCCGGAAAGTCGATGGATTCCAGAACGATGGGATCTTTTTCGTCGCAGATCGTATCGCCCGTGGAAACGGTCTTGAGACCAACCGCCGCGGCGATGTCGCCCGCCAGCACTTCACTGATTTCCTCGCGCTTGTTGGCGTGCATTTGCAGCAAGCGGCCGATGCGTTCGCGGCGGCCCTTGGCGACGTTGTAAACCGTCGCCCCGGTTTCCAGTTTCCCGGAGTAAACACGCACGAAGGCTAACTGACCGACAAACGGATCGGTCATGATCTTGAAAACGAGCGCGCAGAACGGCGCGTCGTCCGCGGCCGGACGCTGCAACGGCTCGGTGCCTTCGAGATTCGTTCCCATCACCGGCGGAATATCCACCGGCGACGGCAAATAGTTAACCACTGCATCAAGAAGTGGCTGTATTCCCTTGTTTTTAAAAGCGGTTCCGCAAACCATCGGGACCAGCTTCAAGGCCAGTGTCGACTTCCGCAGGCTGGCGCGCAGCTCGTTGGGGCTGATTTCCTGGCCTTCAACGTACTTCTCCAGAAGCGAGTCATCCGCACCACAAATCGCTTCGACCATTTGGTCGTGATACGCCTTGACGACGTCTTTGTATGCCGCGGGAACTTCTTCCACCGCGAATTCCGCGCCCAACGTTTCGTCGTGGTAGAAGATCGCTTTTTGCTCGATCAAATCGATGACGCCTTCAAAGGTGTCTTCTTTTCCGATGGGGCACTGGATCGCCACGGGATGCGCATTCAGGCGATTGCGAATCATACCCAGGCAGCGATCGAAGTCCGCGCCTACGCGATCCATTTTGTTCACGAAGATGATGCGCGGCACGCCGTACTTATCGGCCTGGCGCCACACCGTTTCCGACTGCGGTTGCACGCCGCTGACGGCGTCGAACACCGCCACCGCGCCGTCGAGCACGCGGAGCGAACGCTCCACTTCCGCCGTGAAATCGACGTGACCCGGCGTGTCGATGATGTTGATGCGAACGTCGCGCCAGTTGCAGGTGGTGGCGGCGGAAGTGATGGTGATGCCGCGCTCCTGCTCCTGTTCCATCCAATCCATGGTCGCCGTGCCGTCGTGCACCTCGCCCAGGCGGTGCGTACGTCCTGTGTAGAACAGGATGCGCTCCGTGCAGGTAGTCTTTCCGGCATCGATATGCGCCATGATGCCGATGTTCCGAGTTTTCGCGAGCGGTGTCTGACGAGCCATAATCTTTAGTTCCGAGTGCTGAGTCCGGAGTGCTGGGTTCCTGAATTTACTCAGGACTCAGGACTCAGCCCTCAGCACTTTTCCTGTTACCAGCGGTAATGGGCGAACGCCTTGTTCGCTTCAGCCATACGATGAACGTCTTCTTTTTTCTTGATCGCTGCGCCGCGATTATTGGCGGCATCGAGCAATTCCGCGGAAAGCTTTTCAATCATTCCGCCCTTTTCGCCGCGCTCCCGCGCGTAACCGATGATCCAGCGGATCGCCAGACTGGTCCGGCGATTGTTGTTCACTTCAACCGGAACCTGATAGTTCGCGCCGCCGACGCGCCGCGTCTTGACTTCCAGCAGCGGCTTGCAGTTCTCGACAGCCTTCTTGAAAACCTTCAGCGGCTCTTCGTTGGCCGACGCCGCGGCTTTCTCGATGGCCTTGTAGAAAATCTGCTGGGAAACGGCTTTCTTGCCGTCCCACATCATGCAATTGATGAACTTTTCAACCAAATCCGAACCGTAGATCGGATCCGGGAGCACTTCGCGATGTTCGACTGTTCCTTTGCGCGGCATAGTGTTCCTTATTCCTTATGACTTGGGGCGCTTCGCGCCGTACTTGGAGCGGCCTTGCTTGCGGTCGGCGACGCCGGAGGCGTCCAGCGTTCCGCGCACCACGTGATAGCGCACGCCCGGGAGATCCTTGACGCGGCCACCGCGGATCAGCACGATGGAGTGCTCTTGCAAGTTGTGTCCGATGCCGGGGATGTAGGTGGTGACTTCGATTCCGTTAGTGAGGCGAACGCGGGCCACTTTGCGCAGCGCGGAATTGGGCTTCTTGGGGGTCTGCGTGTACACACGAGTGCAGACGCCGCGCTTTTGCGGACACGATTGCAAAGCCGGGCTAGCCGTTTTGTATCGCGGCGCCTTCCGGCCCAAACGCACGAGCTGAATAAAAGTTGGCACGAATCCTCTCCGTTCTCCGCAGTGACAGGGATACCCTGCCTCCCGCCTTTCCATCTTCAAAGATTCCGTGATACGTTCCCGGCATTTCGCATTCCGCGTGGGGCGGTACGCATGATGCTCGAGATTACGTCAGGCTCGCCATAGCTGACCGCAAGTTGCGGTTTTGCGACGAAGCCTTAAGATGCTCCGAACCCTTCTTCGGAGCCAATTAGCGAGGACTTCCTGAGGTGCAACCGCTAAACGGTAACATCCAACGAGGAAAGCTGTCTCACAGCCGCCCCTTTCGGCCGATATCCCTTAACTGAAGGGAGGGTGCCTAGCAGGAGCTGAAACTCTCTCGCAAGGAAAACCTAACTACTGTAACAGGATCAATGCGTTCCTGTCAAACACAATTGTAAAGATTGCCGCCACGGGCAACCCAGACCGAAGCGACAACCACAGTTTACCACGGATTAAAACGATTTCCGCTCCACCGACCAAAGCGTATACGCCATTACCACCGCGATAAACACACCCGTCGACCAAATCGGCCACCAAGCCGTGATGTGGCCGGTTTTCAGATACGCCGAGGCCGCGTCGCCTAGTTCGCTGCACTTGGGGAAGATCCGATAGGCCCAGTCGAGCACCGGTTTCACCCACGGCCAGGCGTCCATCTCCGCCCGACGCATGAGGAACGGCGAAAAAAGCCAGACCGCCACGCCGCCCAGGATCGGCAGCGACGCCCCGCGCTGCGGCAGGCTGGCCATCGCGGCGACGGCCATTAATGAAGCGAAACTCAAGGTGAAGAGCAGCATCGCCACCGAGATTTCCCAGACACGCACGTCCGTTTGCCACCACATTCGCACCGCCAGGGGAAACGTGGCCACCCCGAAAGTGATCGCGTAAAGCGTGGCGCCGGCGAGGAACCGCCCCAAGAAGATCTGCCAGCGAGATGTGCCCTTGGAAAAGAGCAATTCCAGCCAACCCTTCTCGAGCGTCGACGAGAACAACGGCGCCGCGCCGAACAACGCGCCGAGAATCCACAGCGTTCCGGCAATACCCATCTGCTGGCTCACTAAATTGTGAACCATCGCCGGGACTCCTATGTCGCGCATTGGCAGCGGGGCGTTGCCCAGGACAATCCGGAATTGTTTATTCGGAAGCGGCGTGACTTTTACCAACAGGTTGAAACCGACGCTCGTGACCAGGGCCAAACCAATCAGCACCAGTGCCACGCGTCTGCTCAGGCTCTCGTGAAGGGCATCCCAGTAAGAAGTAATCATGCCGCCACCACCTTCAAGAAGAATTGCTCCAGGGACTCCTTCACCGGCTCGATCGCTTCGATATCCGCGGAAGCCGCGCGCAGCCGATCGATCATTTCGTTCAGGTGCGCTTGATCGCGCGGCGTAAAACGCAGCGCGGTTGCTTGCCACGCGACAACAGCGACGCCCGCGGCGGCCGCGCGCACCGCCTCGCTCACTGCGGTGAGACGAATCACCACTTCGCCGGCTCCTCTCGTAAATTCCTCCGGCGATCCGGTGCGCGCGACTTCGCCGCGATGCAGAATCATGATGCGGTCGCAAACCATTTCGATCTCCGAAAGCAGATGCGAGTTCAGGAAAACGGTTTTGCCCTCGGAACGCAAGCGCGTCAGAAGGTCGCGGACTTCTTTGCGTCCCAGCGGATCGAGACCATCGGTCGGCTCGTCGAGAAACAGCAGTTCGGGATCGTTGATCAGCGCCTGCGCGAGACCAAGGCGCTGGTTCATGCCTTTGGAAAACTCCTTGACCGGCTTCTTGACTCCCGCGAGGCCCACCTGTTCCAGCAATTCCGGGATGCGCCGCCGCAGAATCGAAGAAGGAACGCTGTTCAATCGTCCCATCAGGTGCAACAGGCTTTCCGCGCGCAGGTGATCCTGCACCCGCATCGACTCCGGCAGGTAGCCCACGCGGCGGCGAATCGCGCCATCACCGGGAACGCCGCCGAGCAATCGCGCGGCGCCTGAGGTGGGTCGCGAAATTCCCAAGAGAATTTTCACGAGCGACGTCTTGCCTGCGCCGTTCGCGCCGATCAGGCCGAAAATCTCGCCGCGCTCGACGCGGAGAGAAACGCCCTTCAGCGCCGGGACCGCCGGGGCTAGATTCAGCCGCGTGCGCCATGAGGGATAGACTTTGTGTAGGTCTTGCGTTTCAATAACCGCGTTTGTGTTTGTCATTTCTTTTTCACTGTCAGAACCACAGTGGGCCCGATGGCCAGACCATGGAAGAGACCTCTGTCCGCCCGGTACGTCTGCCCGCCGGGAAGCGGACGAATCCCACCGCCCGGACCCTGCGGGTCGGCCGGTTTCACCAACGCGGCTTCAAAGGCCAACGGCGGCTTCGATTGGCTGAGCAAGCAGATTACCGTTAGAACAGCGAGACGATTTGTCATTGTTTCCTCAGCGTCAGAAGCACGGTCGGTTGAAATTCCGCGCGCAGCGGCAAGCCCATCTTGTCGAGCGCATTCAGCGCGAAATCCCAGCCGGAGGGTGGCGGTTGCATCCGCTGGGCGATCAGCGTATTAGGTTCGGAGCCGGAGCCGAAGATCCGTATGTAGTAGGCGGGATCCGGAGTGATCTGAGTCCATGCTTCCTGAGGCAAGGCGAGATAAAAAATCGGAATGCCTTGTTGCTTATACTTTCCGTTCTCGCCCCGCGTCACGACCGATAGACATAGGAAAGGACCGCTGCTCCACGATGGCCAGGACATCGACATGACATAGCCCTTCGGCGGCTGCAGTGACTTTGTTTCGCCCGTGGCAACATTCACGAGAAAGGATTTTCTGTCGGCGACCATCGTGGCACGAGGCACCGACACGATTTGCGAACTGTCCGGCGACCACGCCATGTCGATCCGGGACGGATCGCAGTGGTCGCATAACACGCGCTGGTTCGCTCCGTCGGCCCGCACGAGCATGAGTACTTTGTCGCGATAGAAAGCGATGCTCTTGCCGTCCGGCGAGGGGCTAGGATTCGCGTTGAATACGCCGCCCGCGTCCTTGATCACTAGTTCCTTCTTGAGTGTTGCGATGCGGAGCCGCCACAGGTCGTTCTTGCCGACGCCGGCGCCCTGAAGGTAGTAGATCGACTTCCCATCAGGCGACCAGCACGCCCAAACGCCGAGCGCGCCGGCGATGGATCCCTTGGGCAGCAATTCCTTTTCGACGGACGATTCGACCGAGCGAACGGCCAGCGCACCGGCCTTTATGACCAGCACCGTTTTTCCGTCGGGTGAAGGCGCACCCCACCCGATCACCGGACCGCCGTAAGGGATCGTGAGAATCTCTCGCTCCGAGGAAAGCTCAAACTTGCCGTCGCCGCTAGATAGCAGCGGGCCAACGACGAGCAACAACAATGCGACACCCGTGCGAATCCCCGATTGAACCATTAACAGCCTAGACGAGGCGAAGCGGCAAATCTTGCAGGGGTTTTCAGAAAAAAGACGCCGTGGGGAAATTGATACACTGAGTTGGAGATGGAAGCGCCGCAAATCCTGCAAGTTCATCCCGACGACAACGTTGCCATCGCGCTCCCCGAGCAAGGACTCCCAGCCGGGACCAAGCTGCCGAACGGAGTCGTGCTTCAGCAGCACGTTCCCGAAGCCCACAAAGTCGCACTCGGCGCGATTGCGTCCGGAAGCCCAATCAAGCGCTACGGACAAATCATCGGATACGCCTCAACCGACCTCGCCGCCGGCGCGTGGGTTCACGAAGGCAATGTTTCCCTGCCCAACATGCCCGACCTGGCGAGCGTTCCGCTCGCCACCGCGACACCTCCGAGGTTACCGCGGCTTGAAGGCTACACATTTCAAGGATTCCGCAATCCCGACGGCAGCGTCGGCACGAAAAACATTCTGGCGATTTCGACGACCGTGCAGTGCGTCGCCGCGACCGTCAATTACGCCGTGCGCCGCATCCGCCAGGACCTGCTGCCGCGATTCCCCAACGTCGACGACGTCATCGCGATCACGCATAACTTCGGTTGCGGCGTGGCGATTGGGGCACGCGGTGCAGACATACCCATTCGCACGCTGCGCAACTTGACGCTGAATCCCAACCTCGGCGGCGCGCCGATGGTCGTGTCGCTGGGATGCGAGAAACTGCAGCCCGCTGAGATGCTGCCGTCATCGACGCTGCCGATCTTGCAGCAGGCTCCTTACGTCGTGCGACTGCAAGACGAAGAGCACATGTGTTTCGACGACATGGTCAACGCAATTCTAACCATGGCGGAAAAACGCCTCGAAACACTGAACGCGCGGCGGCGCACCACGTGCCCGGCGTCCGACCTAGTGGTCGGAATGCAATGCGGCGGCTCGGATGCGCTCTCCGGAGTCACGGCGAATCCGGCGGTCGGCGTGGCGTCGGATCTTCTCGTGCGCGCCGGCGCAACCGTGATGTTCTCCGAGGTCACCGAAGTGCGCGACGCCATCGCGTTGCTCACGGCGAAAGCCGCCGACGCCCACGTCGCGCGACGGCTGGTCGAAGAAATGCGATGGTACGACGAATATCTCGATCGCGGCGGCATCGACCGCAGCGCGAATCCTTCGCCGGGGAACAAAAAAGGCGGCTTGTCGAATATTGTCGAGAAGGCCTTAGGATCGGCGGCCAAGGCGGGATCGAGCGCCATCGCCGGCGTGGTTGGTCCCGGCGAGCGCGCCACGCGCTAAGGATTGCTTTTCGCCGCCACGCCGGCCAGCGATTTCATCTGCGGCACGCTGCAACTCGCCGCGGGAATGAACATGCACCTGTTCACGACGGGACGCGGCACGCCTTATGGACTCGCCATGGCGCCGGTGATCAAAATTTCCTCGCGCAGCGCGCTGGCGCATCGCTGGCGCGATCTCATCGACATCGACGCCGGACGCATCGCCGCGGGCCAGGCGACGATCGACGAAGTCGGATGGGAAGTTTTCCACATGATCATCGAGGTAGCCAGCGGCCAGCGCAAAACCTGGGCCGACCACTGGGGTCTTCACAATGAATTTGCTTTGTTCAACCCGTCGCCGGTGACGTAACCCGCCACATCCTGAGCTATAGTGAGGCGATGGAAGCGGAAAGTCCTGCCGAGAGATTATTAGCTGAAGGACGCGCGGCGCTGCAGCGCGGCGATCCTGAGCAAGCCCTGGCGCGCTTTCAGGAAGCCACTGCGGTCGCCAAGGGGCGCCTGCATGCCACCGCGCTCGGTGAAATGGCCGTGATTCACCGTCGCCGCGGCGATGCGGCCGAGGCGCTCCAGCTACTCGAAGAGGCCTCGGACGCCTTCCAAACTCTCGACGACCAAGCATCGCGCGCCGGCATTCTCGGGGAGATCGCCCGCGTCCGCCTGCAAAACGGCGAAGTCGACGAGGCGCTGCGATTGCAACAAGAGGCTCTGGCGATCTTCGAGGCCCTCGGCGACAAGCTGTCGCGCTCGGTGATCGTCGGCGAGATCGCCATCATTCACGAAAACCGCGGCGACGTGGAGACGGCGCTGCTGATGCATCAAGAGAGATTGAGCATGGTCGAAGCGCTCGGCGAGAAGCGAGAGCGCGCGATCGCTTTGGGTCACATCGCACGAATCCGCCTGGCAAAAGGCGACGTCGAGGAGGCCCTGCGCATTCATCAGGAGCGACTTGCCGCCAATCAGGAACTAGGCGATCAAGACGGCATCGCCAACACGCTCTGGAATATCGGGCAGATCGAACTACAGCAACAGCAAATCCAGGCGGCGTTCCAACATCTGGCCGAGTCTTACAAGATTCTTCTGAACCTCGGACGCCTCGACGGCATTTGTTTCGTCGGGCTGGACCTGGGCAAACTCCTCTGCAGCGCCGGGGAGCGTGAAACAGGAATCGAGATCCTCACGCGCTCTCGCGATGGCTTCACCCGCCTCGGTTGGACCGATCAGGCGCGCGGCACGCAGCAGTTGATCGACGCGATCACTGCTCCGTAGCGAGTAAA
This sequence comes from Terriglobia bacterium, assembly GCA_021325275.1. Taxonomy (GTDB): domain Bacteria; phylum Acidobacteriota; class Terriglobia; order JAJPHL01; family JAJPHL01; genus JAJPHL01. The sequence continues at coordinate 9,844 of JAJPHL010000022.1, forward strand.
CGTCGCGAGCGGGAAACGCAAAGCGTGGGCCGGCCACTGGGGATTGCACAACGAATTTGCATTGTTCAATCCGTCGCTGGTTACGTAGTCGCCTTAAGGCGTCGGCGACCAACCTGTCATCCCGCCGGGACCCATGCGCTGAAGGACTCTCCGATTCGCGTCCATCAGCGTGAGGATTGTCTCTCCCGATCCGCGCGGACGGCCGAAGGTGTTTTCATTGGAGAGTTTCAGCGTGACGCTCTGGCGCGTGGGCAGGTTGAATGCTACGTATCCGGTCACGCCTGCCGATCCTTGAAGCGTCGCGCCGTATGATCCGCCACCAAGAAACTGTGCCGCACTGATGTTCATTTGAAACGCCGCGGCCGGCGTGCTGGAACCGGATCGCAATTCGAGCACGTAAAATCCTGGCGGCAGCGATTGATTCCAATGCAGTCCACCGAGGCCGGACATCGCGCCGCCCACGGGTTGATGGTTGGCGTCATAGATCTGCGCCGTCACGGTGAGCGATCCCGAAGATCCGGGCAATCCTTCCATCGACAAATCGAATTGAATTGCTTGTGTCACGCCTACTGTGAACGATCCGAAGCCGACTTCGTTTCCGCCCGCGGCGAGGAGTCCACCGAAGAACAAACCGTCGGTGATCGCGCCTGGCGTGTCGATCTCGATTCCCGCGAGTCCATCGGTTGCGCCGTCGTTCTGCGTGGCGGTCGCGATGTAGAAGCCCGGATCGAGCGTGGTTGTGAACCACGGTTCCCACGCGACACTCTCGACTGTGGTGGTTGCCGCGTAGGTCGCCTTCGACGTGTCCGCACCACCAATAAGCAGAACTGTTCCGTCCGGCATGGCAACCAAGGTGGACAAAGCCAAGTTAGGCGCTGGCGCGAGCAAAGAACGGAGCGTTCCGGTGGTCGGGTTGAATACCATCAACTGGGGCGTCAACTGCGGAAATATGAGGGCTTCTCCCGTAGGTATACTCACGGCTCTGTCAAAGACTGGAATCTTGTCCTTTGTGTCGGTGATCTGGTCAAGAACTGGATTGTAGATCTCGGTAAAGTTGGCTAGGCGAAATAACACTCGACCATCGGAAAGGACGACGGCGGCTTCGGTGCCGACAGCGCCAGCGGCCGATCGGCCTTTTGCAAGCGACGGCGTCCAGGTCTGCTTGACAGGATCGTAAATCTCAATGCTGGAGATTTGGGTTTCGGGAACGAAGCAGACAATACAAAAGAAAGCGGTGTACCCTGCAACCGCCACCGCTCGACCGTCGGCCAGGGGCAGTAGCGCCTCGCCGACCCGCCCTTGACCCAGCGCATTCGTTTCAGTCCATTGGTTCGTCTGCGGATCAAACAACCATGCAGCGTTCGTGCTCATATCAACGAAAATACCACCGGCCGCCAACACAGTTCCATCCCCCAGAGCAAGAAATGTGGCCTGCTGCGTATCGGGCAGATTAGCCGTTGGCGTCCATGTCGTCAGATCGGAAGAGAGTAACCCGCAGCCGCTCGGACAATCCAGTACGCGGCCATCTTTCAAGCGTACGGCGCCAGCGTCGACCCTCCCGGTGAAGCCACTCGGAAACGCTGGTATTGTGACGCTCTTACCAGTCTTGTAATCGTATAGTTCGATACTGGACTGGGTTGGGATGCTGCCCGTGGCGGTGTTGAAAAGCGTCCACCCACCGAGCAGAAGAACTTGCGTCGCACTCCAAGGAATTGCGATCCCTTCGGCACGTGGAAAAGCGACGGGCGGCCGCTCGTCGGCAAACAGCGTCGCGGCAAAAATCAGAGAGAGAAGGTAATACCGCACAGGATCACTGCTCCGCTGCAACGACTGCAGAAAAGTCGCGACTCAATCCGAGCGCTCCGGCTTCCTTGTCGATTTCCGCTTGCGTCAGGAAAAAATGATGATCCGCGTTCGAGCCGGGAAAGTAGCGGATCACAATTTCCTCGCGCTGCACGCCGCTGCGCCCATCGCGCACGCGATATCCGAGTGACTGCAGCAACGCGAGCGACCCTTCCGATCCCGCGGGATTTCCGGCGTCGCCGACAATCGCCCAGGCGCTCTTGTTGAACCGCTTGCTGTACACCGCCACGAAATCGCCGAGACGCACACCGCCCTGGCGGCCAACGTCGCCGATCACCACGTAGTTGATTTTCGTGGCGTCCACATATTTCCGCGGATCGAGCCAGTTGCGATTCTTGCGATCGGTGAACGCCGTCGTGGAAATGTAGTATCCCGGGAACGGATCGTCGGGGCCTTGCAACACCGGCGTCCGGTGGTCGGATTTGGTCATATAGCCGACCACTTCCCGATCCAACTGGCCGTCGGCATGCGCATTTTCTTCATCGTCGAGCGCCGGCATTCCCGGCGGACCGTAGGCATTCGGCGCGCCGTCCACGTCGGTGTCCATCTTCACGGAGATTTCAATGTACGCGGGCGCTGCCGGCCCGCGGTGAAGCGCCGTTAACATCATGAATACCCACAGCGGGGACATATTCATACAGCGTATCAAAGGCAACCGCCGATCCTTGCGGTTTTCATCGGCGTTCATCTGCGTTCATCGGCGGTGCATTTGCTTTTTTTCCGAACCAATTACGACTTCGCTCGTCTATGGAGTTATGAGCTCCCTCTGGATGGATATCCGCTACGCCATTCGTATGCTTCGTAAGGCCCCGTTCTTTACCGCGATCGCCGTGGTTTCGCTGGCCGCGGGAATGGGCGCGAACACCGCGATCTTTTCCTTTGTCGATCAGATCCTGCTGAGCCTGTTGCCGGTGAAGGATCCCGCCCAACTGGCGCTGCTCTCGATGAAGGGACGCCACTACGGCAGCAATTGGGGCGGCAATGCGATCTCCTATCCGATGTACTCCGACTTCCGCGATCACAACGAAGTCTTCAGCGGCATGTTCTGCCGCTTTCCCATCAACGCGTCGATCGCCTTCGGTGGTCAAACCGAGCGCGTCCAAGCGGAGCTCGTTTCCGGCACCTACTTCCCTGTGCTCGGCGTCACCGCGGCGCTCGGCCGCACGTTTACGCCCGAGGAAGACCAGGTGCAAAACGGCGAACCGTACGTGATGCTCAGCTACGCGTTCTGGAAATCGCGCTTCGCCGGCGACCGCGGCGTCATCGGCAAAGACATCACCGTAAACGGGCACAACATGTCGATTGTGGGTGTCGCGCAGCCGGGATTCGACGGCGTAGAGCTCGGCAACACTACGCAAATCTTCGTGCCGGTGATGATGAAGAAAGTCATGACGCCGCAATGGGACGGCATGAAAGACCGCCGCTGGCGTTGGGTGAACGCCTTCGGCCGCTTGAAGCCGGGCGTGACGCCGGAAAAAGCGCAAGCTGCGCTGCAGCCGTTCTTCCACGGCATGCTCGAGATGGAAGTGAAGGATGTCGCCTTCAAAGACGCCGACTCCGAAACCAAGCAAGCGTTCCTGAAGAACATCATCCAAGTTCTTCCCGGGTCTCAAGGAAGATCGTACGTGCGGCGGCAACTGAAAACGCCCCTGTGGTTTCTCATGGCCGCGACGGGCGGCGTGCTTTTGATCGCGTGTGCCAACGTGGCGGGATTGCTGATCGCTCGCGCGTCCGGCCGGCAGAAGGAAATCGCGATACGCCTGGCCATGGGCGCGGGACGTTGGCGCGTGGTGCGGCAACTGCTTGTGGAAAGCGTGCTCCTCGCCGTGATGGGAAGCTCGCTGGGGCTGGTCCTCGCCTCCTTGACGATGAAGGGATTGTTGCTGAGCGTCCCGGCAGAAACGGTGGACATGCATCTCTCCACCGTGCCCGACTGGCGCGTGCTGATGTTCACCGCCATCGTGAGCTGCGTCACCGGTGTGCTCTTTGGACTCGCGCCCGCGCTGCAATCGAGCCGCCCGAATCTCGCGCCGACGCTCAAGGATACAGCGGGATCGGTGGTCGGCGGCGGGGCTCCTGTGCGTTTGCGCAAAGCCCTGGTGGCCGCGCAGGTCACGCTGTCGTTGTTGTTGCTCATCGGCGCGGGGCTTTTCTTGCGCAGCCTCGCGAATCTCAAGAATCTCGGGCCGGGATTCCCGGTTGAGCACTTAATCAGCTTCCAGATCGATCCTTCGCTCAATGGCTACGACAACAATCGCATCAAGGCGTTCTACCAGCGCATGCGCGACGATCTCGGCGCGATTCCCGGTGTGCGCTCGGTGGGCACGGCGGCGGTTCGCATTCTCGAAGACAATGAGTGGGACAGTTCCGCCACCGCCGAAGGTTACAACGTCGCGCCGAAGGACTCGCCCGAACCGTTCATGAACGAAATCAGCCCGGGATACTTCGCCACGATGGGCGTGCCCATCATCGAGGGCCGCGACTTCACGATGGCCGATCGCAACGAAGTGCCGCACGGAGACTCCAAGGATCCGGACGACAATTGGTCGCCCGCGGTGGTGATCATCAACGAGAAGTTTGCGAAAAAATTCTTTATGGGCAAGGATCCCATCGGCCGTCACGTGGGGTTTGGTTCCAATCCCGGCACGAAAACCGACATGGAAGTGATCGGTGTGGTGAAGGACATCAAATACACCAACCTTCGCGACGACATTCCGGTTCAGATGTTCATTCCCTACATGACCGACCATCATTTGGGCGGCACAACCTTCTACCTGCGCACCTCCGGCGACGCCGCGGCCGTAATGCCGTTGATCCGCGCGCGCGTCCACGACCTCGACGCCAACCTGCCGTTGTACAGCATGCGCACCGAAGACGAGCAAGTGAGCAATTCCCTGCTGATTGAGCGCATGGTTTCGGGACTCGCCGGTACGTTCGGCGCCTTGGCGACGTTGCTCGCCGGCATTGGACTTTACGGTGTGATGGCCTACACGGTGGAGCGCCGCACGCGCGAAATCGGCATTCGCATGGCGCTAGGCGCGCTGCGCGGCGACGTGATCTGGCTGGTGATGCGCGAAGTGCTGGTGCTCGTCGCCATCGGCGTGGTTGTCGGCCTGGGATCGGCGCTCGGTCTGGCGCAATACGTGGAGAGCCAGTTGTACGGCGTCACGCGCAACGATCCCGCGACGATCGCGCTGGCCACCATCGGCCTGGCGATGGTCGCGGCGTTTGCGGGATACGTGCCGGCCTTGCGCGCGAGTCGCGCGGACCCGATGCAGGCGCTGAGGTACGAGTGATCGCGTGGCGTTAGTAACTGAGAACCTTCAAGCCGGGCACTCTGCCAAAGTGGCTGCTGTTGCGACTGACAAGAGGAATTCCGTGCTGCATGGCCGTCGCGGCAATCCAAATATCGTGATCGCCAATCGCGCGACCACCCTTCCGTAGCTGTGCGGCGATTCGCGATGCCAGCCAAGCGGTCTCGACATCCGGCGGCAGCACTAGGAAGGTGGAAAGGAATCTCCGGCAATCGCCTTCCGCTGGTGTCTCAAGCCCTTCGGCAAATTCCATCCAGGTAATCAAACTGATCCGCAGCGCGTCTCCACCGTGGCCGGCTAGGAAAGCCAAGGCTCCACGTGACTTCCCGCCTTTCACTTCCCGATGCAGGTCGATCACGAAGTCGGTATCGAGTAACATGAGCGGCGTGGTCTACTGCCAACGAGACTTAGGGCGAACCGTTCTTCGCCGGACCCGTCGCGCGATCCGATTCAGCGCGCTGTCAGCCAGAAAAGACTCGGGATGCTCGCGGAAAAGCTGCGAGAGGTTCAGCACGACATTCTTGGCCTGGTATTTCTCCTGATCCCAATGGGCCCGGCGCACGACGCTCGAGAACGACTCGCGCGCACTCCGCCGCGCCTGACACAGCTTCTCGTAGGCGTCTAACTCCAGACTGATCGTCTTGGTGGCCATGCATAGATCATGCATGAACGCTGGGCTTTCCGTCAACCGCTTACGCCTTCAGGTGATGCAAGATCGCCTGCATGAACGCGGGCAGATCGTTCGGCTTCCGCGACGTGATCAGATTCTTGTCGACCACAACTTCGGAGTCTTCCCAAAGCGCGCCGGCGTTCACCAAGTCGTCTTTGATGTTGATGAAACTCGTGGCGCGGCGATCTTTCAGAATCCCCGCGGAGCACAACACCCATCCGGCGTGACAAATCGCCGCCACAACTTTGCCCGCTTGGTCCATGCCGCGCACGAATCGCAGAACTTCGGGATAGGCGCGCAAATAATCGGGCGCATATCCGCCGGGAATCACCACGGCGTCGAAGTCCGGCCGCAGCGCGTGGATCGCTACGTCGGAGACAATCGGATACCCGCGCTTGCTCGTATACGTTTTCCCTTCTTCGCGCCCCGCCGCAATCACGTCGAGTCCGGCCTCTTGCAGGCGATAGTAGGGATACCAAACTTCCATTTCCTGATAGTTGTTTTCTACCAGAACGACGGCCCGCTTCCGTTGGTGGCTGCTCATAAGAGCAATGTACCACGACCACGGCGCCGGCCTTGTAATCGCTGGTGGCGGTTGTTACGATACAAATCAGGACATGTTCACCCGCAGAAATCGGATTCTCGGCGTTCTCGCCGGACTCGGTGACGTGGCCGTTGTCGCGCTGGCCTTCTACGTCGCGTATTTCATCCGTCTGACGTTTCCGGGACTGAAAGTTTTTCGCACCGATCAAGTCACGTGGAAAATTTTCGCGTCGGCGCTGGTGATTTGGTGGATTTCCGGGCTGGTGTCGGGCGCGTATCGCCGCGCCGCCACGCACGATTTTTCCGCCGTCGCCGGCGCTACGCTGCGCCAAGCCGCCATCGCCATGGGATTGATGGGCGCGTGGATTTTCCTCCTGAAAGACGACATCAGCCGCGTCTTCATTGTGATTTTCGGCGCGACCGCGCCGGTGCTTCTGCTGATCTATCGCGTCACGGGACGACGCCTCGAAAGCCTGCTGCGGCAGGATCTCGATGGGCAATGCCATTACGTGATCGTCGGCACGGGCCAACCGGCGGTGGAAATGGCACGCATGATCGAATCGGGCGAAGACCTCGGCAATCGCATCGTGGCCTTTTTGAGCGAACAAGACTCCGACGCTGAGTCGACTTTCCGGGACAGTTCGCTTAGCCGGCCGTATCCGCTGAGGCCCCTCGCGAGCCTGCGGGCCATGCTGGAGGATCACGTGGTCGACGAAGTGATCTTCGCCGTGGAAAAAAGCCAACTCGAGCAAATGGAGGAGTTGTTCCTCTCCTGCGAGGAAGAAGGCGTGAAGACCCGCGTGCTGGTGAACTTTTTCCCGCGCCTGCACTCCGATGTCTATCTCGAAAAACTGAAAAGCGTCCCGCTGCTGACCTTCGGCGCGGCGCCGGAGAACGATTACCTGTTGTTCCTCAAGCGCGTCTTCGACGTGATTCTCTCCGCTGTGCTGCTCATCGTCCTCTCCCCGTTTTTTCTATTGGTCGCGATTCTGGTAAAACTCTCGTCGCCGGGACCGGTCTTCTACTCGCAGCTGCGTTGCGGATTGAATGGCCGGCGTTTTCGCCTGTACAAGTTCCGCTCCATGTTCAAGGACGCCGACGATCGGCGCGCCGAAGTCATGCACTTGAACGAACGCGACGGTCCCGCGTTCAAGATGGCGCGCGATCCGCGAACCACGCCGCTGGGCCGCCATTTGCGGCGGCTGAGCATCGACGAATGGCCGCAGCTCTACAACATTCTGAAGGGCGAAATGAGTTTTGTGGGTCCGCGCCCGCCGGTGCAGGAAGAAGTGGAGCGCTACGAGCGGTGGCAGCGCCGCCGTTTGCGCATGAAGCCGGGACTCACCTGCTTGTGGGCGCTCGAAGGCCGCAGCGAACTCGATTTCCGCCGCTGGATGCGCTTGGACCTCGACTACATCGAGCAATGGAGTTTGATGCTGGACTTCAAGATCCTCTGGCGGACGATCCCGCGCGTAATCTCCGGGCGCGGCGCTAGCTAGGCGTTCTGGCGTTCTGGAACACGGAAGGCCCGGAAAAACTGCGCACAGAGAACACGGAAAAAACCACGCGACAAGGAAGGCCTATCCCCTTTGCTTTTTGCCCTTTGCCTTTTGCCCTTTGCCTTTTGCCTTTTGCCTTTTGATTTTTGATTTTTGATTTCGCCGTCACCGTTTCCCGTGTGTATTCTTCCGTGTTTTTCCGTGTTCCAAAGCCTTCTTCCCCCGGGCAAGTGTCTGCGGCGCGGAAACGCGCTTCACACGATTCCCTTGCAATTCGAACCGATACTGCACGCGCTCGCCCGCCTTGTTCTCCGCAAAGTAGGAGAATCCCGGCGGATCTTTGGTGACCTCCATCGGGTAATATCCGCGAAGGTTGCTTTCGATGTAGCTGGTCTCGTAGTGTTTTTTCCGCGATCCCCACGAGAAAACGCGCACCGTCTCGAAGTCGTGCGGCAATCCCATGGCACTGGTGGTCGCCCACAGAATCGTCGGCTTCGCCTCCTCGCCTTCACCCGGGCCGGAAGCGAGAATGAACCACGCCACCACGCGTTTCCCTTCCGCGTATTGCAGTACGTCGTCGGGCACGGCCATGTCGAGATTGCCGGCCAGTCCCCATCCAACGGCCGTTGGGTTGCGCACCAGGAACCAATCTTCGTATTCCTTCTTGTCCGGCGGTTGTTTCGGACGCGGCGGACGCTCGGAAAACGCGCGCTTCACCACGTCGCAACTTTCGTCTTCCTTCAGCGTGTAGTACGCCGGCGATTTCCGGTCGGGATCGAGATGCAGGTTGAGATCGCGCCGCGCCTTCGCGGTGCCTTCCGACGGCAAGGCCGACGCCGCCTGGCGTACTTTCTCGAAGCGGTCGAAAATCTCCTGCGTGACGATGTGGCGCTCTTCGATCCAGCCTTCTTGCTTCGACGTCGTGCGCACGTGCAGCCAATGGTGCTGGCGTCCGATGATCTCCAGACGCTGCCCCTGCTTCAAAGTGGCGACCGTGTATTGCGTCGCGCCGAGGCGATCGCGCAGATTGATGGAATTGCTCGAAACGTAGCCCACTCCGATGGAAGGTTCGGCGCGCTCGCGGTGGCATGCCGCGGCACAACCGAGCACTGCAATGAGAGTAAGAATTTCCAGCCGGCGGATCACTGTTTCAATCATACAATGTCGCTATGAGCGACATATTGGAATCGAAAGCGGAGGCCGAAACGCTCTACTGTCCCGAGTGCGAGACGGTGTGCGACCAGCCTTTGGTGTGCGGCGATTGCCGTTCGGTGATCTGCAACAAGTGCGGAACGCTGCTGGAAAAAGTCGACGACCTCGGAATGGGATAGCGCCACGGGATCAGCATTCTAATCTCGCATCCCGCGACCTTCATATAGACTAGACTTCATGTCCACCGATCTCGCCGCGTTTGCCGCGCCTCTCACACTCGAAGGCTCACCGATCCTGCACCAGATGTTCTCGGTCAACTGGAGAGCCTGGCGGCAACACGGCGCCAACGCCCAAGAAATGGCGCGCCACGCCGCGGCGACGCTGGCGGAAATGAAAGGCACTGCGCTCTTCGCCATGCTCGGCCACAAGGGCGACTTGCAGATCGTGCATTTCCGCGAAACATTCGATGAACTTCATCAAGCGGAATTGACCGTCGCGCACCTGGAGCTGAGCCAATTTCTGGAGCCGACTACGTCCTATGTTTCGGTGGTGGAGTTGGGATTGTACGATTCCACGATTCGCTTGCAGGGCGCCCTGGCACAAAAAGAGTTGGCGCCCGGAAGCCCCGAATGGGAAGCGGAAATCGCCGGCACGCTGGAGCAGCAACGGAAGTCGATGGCGCCGCGTCTGCGCCCCGAGATTCCGCGCCGCCGCTACCATTGCTTTTATCCGATGGACAAGAAACGCGCCGACGCCAACAATTGGTATTCCCTGCCGATGGCGCAGCGCGGCAAACTGATGCGCGAGCACGGTATGATCGGGCGCAAGTATGCCGGTGAAGTGACGCAGATTATTTCCGGGTCGATCGGCTTCGACAACTGGGAATGGGGCGTCGATCTTTTCGCCGACGATCCGCTGGTGTTCAAGCGCTTGATCTACGAAATGCGTTTCGACGAAGCCAGCGCGCTGTATGCGGCGTTCGGTCCATTCTATTTCAGCTTGCGCTTCGAGGCCTCGGACCTGGTGAAGCTGATGCAAGGCGAAACGCCGGGATTCGCGGGCGCCGCGGCGCATTAACGCACCGAAAACAACAAATCCTTCGTCTCCGTGCGCGGCGTTTTCTCGATGTGCTCGAAAACGTCCACGTCAAACGGGCGATCCACTTTGTTCCCTGCTAAATCCTCCAGCGCGGTATCGACACGCAGCCGATAGCCGCCCGCCTTCCACGGCGCCGCCGGCGTGAATCGCCAGCGCTGTTCGTTGCGATCAATGGTGATCGTACCGGGAACGCGTTTCCCCGAGCGATCGATCACGGCGATCATGCGATCGAGCAACGCGCGATCGAGCGGTCGAGGAAAAATCACTTCGAGCGTGGCGCTGGCCGTGGAAGGCGCGGTGACTCGCCACGTTTTCAGATCAATGGGACGACGCTCGCCCTCGGTGGTCGAAAAAGTCTTGCGAAATTCATGCGCCATCGGTTGACCGTTGCCGTCCTGCCACGCCGCATCGATCACGAGCGTGTAGCGACGCCCGGCGACGAGCGGTGGTCCCTGTTCGCGATTCGGCGCCAATCCTCGTTTGATGCGTCCGGGGCTGAAGAGCAGAGTGAAACGCTCGCTCGTGGGATTCCACAACTCTTCGGTCAATTCGAGAAACGGCATTTCCGACGGCCTGCCGTGTTCATCAAGCAAATGAATGTGATCGTAGGCGTCGCCGCGCGACATGGGCGCGGAAAAAATAAATGTAGAACTTCAGCGTGTTCGCGGGCAACACCGGCGCCGTGGGGAAAACCTCCGTCACCACGGTATTGGCCTGATGCGCGACCGCGGGAATTTCAAAAACTTTCTCGATCGGCGACTCGCCCGGCGCGCCAAAAACAGCGCGATAGCGCAAGCCGGGCTGCCACGCGAATCGCGGATGAAAAACTAAGTCGCCGCTTTCCACCGAGTAGCGCCCGAGGAGCGGCGGCTGATCGACAGAATGAGGCTCGGTGTAGACGCGCAGGATTTGCGAAAAATCCGAAGAAGATGCGTGAGCGGCGTCAAAGCCGCTCACGCGAATCGCCCCGCCGTCCAGCGTGAGGACGGCGGCCAGCAGGAGAAGCGAATGCACTAGGGCAGCGCGACCGTCTTCAAATCGACCGAGCCGTTTTCCGCTTTCACCAAGAGCAGCGCGTTGCGATCATCGTACTTGTCGAGATGCTGCACACCCTTGAGTGAATCGATCGTGGTGTACGGCACGCCGGTGATTTCGGTCTGCGCGGTGATCGGCTTGTAGGTATCGAGACCATCCGCGGTGATCTTCATCACGCCGCGCCGCGAGTTGTTCAACAGGATGAAATTCTTGCCGTCCTGCTGATAGACGATCATGTCGAGCGGGCTGTTGCCGGCGCCGAGTTCGGCGATGGTCTTGCCCATCACCTTGGCGCCCGGTTGCAGATCGCTCACCGGAAACGCCACCAGCGGCGTGCAGGTGTAGGCGGCCAGAATGTTCTGCTGGCCCTTGATGTTGTACGAAACGAAGGTGCGCACCGGCGCGTTGGTTTCAAAGCGTCCATGCGAGCCGTGGAAGATTTCCACGCTGGTTCCCTTGCCCGGTTGGCTGGTGGGTTGCGCGAAGGGGAATGGAATGGCGCGCAGCTTGGAGGAGAATTCTTCGTTCGAGAGGCCCGCCACAAACACGCGCCCGTCAACGTAAGCGATTTCCGTGATGGCCTGCAGGCGCGCGTTCTGTCCGCGCTGATCGGTGGAATCGGCGGGCGCATCGCTGAGCGACACGTGCGAATACTTCACGGAGTCAAGCGAAAGCTCCTCGATTTTGCCCGTCGTGTCCACGCGCAGAATCACCGGCTGCGAATCGGCGCCGCGTCCGCGCGACACCGCGATGTAAGCCTTATGCGAAACAGGATTCACGACCATGCCGTTGAACAGCAATTTGTCGGGCGTAGTTCCGAGCATCGCCGCGACCTTCTCGCTGAATCCAGTGACGTTGATTCCCGCGGCCTTTCCGGCTGCGCGATCGCCCGTATCCACAGCGAGGATCGACGCGTCGGCAGGATCGCCGATGAAAAGAACGCCATCGGGGCCAAACGCCAGCGCGGTCGCCGACTTCAGCGTCGCCCGTCCGGTGGAGGTCAAACCTTCGGTCATGTCGGCAGCGAACGCGAAGGACGCCGCCAGCGTAAGCGCAAATACACCAAGGATCACGCGAGATTTCATGGACATGGCTACCCCTTTTGAGGTGGAAATTCCCAAACAATTACAATGTCCCATCTTGCGGGATTGAAGTCAAGCAATGAGCCGCGACAGTTATGGAGCGGCGCAAACGGGTAGTGGGTCAATTTGAATTTCCCTTCCTGAGAAACCGGATAATAGTCCAGACGGCCAGCAGCAAGGCGGCATTGAACAGGAACGGAAGCGCGACTATTGGGAGGTAATCCCCTCGTGACCATAGGGCATAGGGTAACCACTCAATCACCGGAACCCAAGGTAGCGACAGAAAGTACAGGATTTGGTCGAACCGTCCGTGGCCTCCACCAAACCCACCTTGCAACCAAAATAGGCTGGATGAGACGATGAAACACAGTCCAACTAGGACGCTCACAACCGAGAATGTTCTAAGCATCGTGCTTATCTTGATCCAGTAGCCGCAAACGCGACTCTTGCGCTGCCGAGTCAAGGCGTCGCTCCCTAAAAGATCGTCAGGGCTTCTTTCGGCAGCTTCGCGACAATCTCGCGCGACAATCCCAGGTTATCCACGAGCATACCCGCGGGATTCGCTGAGAGCCACGAGCTCAGTGAGATTTCCTGGAAGTGCGGTGTGTTGAACATCGCCAGGAAACGCAGCGGCTCGTTGCCGATGTTTTCCACGTAGTGTCCGAAGCCTTGCTTGATGAAGCCGACGTTGCCTTTGGAGAACTCCGCGGTCAGATAGCGGCGGTGCGCGCCGAAAATTCCCACGCGCGCTTTGCCGGCCAAGTAATACTGCCACTCGTCGGAATTCGGGTGCCAATGCAATTCGCGAATCGCGCCCGGCTGCAATTCTTCAATCGCCGCGCTCAGCGTGGTTTGGATTGGAAACTCCGTTTGCGTCACCAGTTTGATGCTGCCCTTGGCGTTCTTCACGTGATACGGCGCCTTCGTCAAGCGGAACTTGTGCGGAAATTGATTCGACGACGGATCGCCGTTCAAAAGCGCTTCCGGGGCGGCCGGCGGAATCTTGCCTGGACAAATGTACACTTCGCCCTTCGGCAGCGAGCGCACCGCCTCGACCGAGACGCCCAAGTTGCGCGCCAGAATTTCCGGCGGCGCGAGATTCATCCAATCGGTGACCGAGAACGTGCCGAATTCAGAGAAATGTCCATCATCGAAAACCAAAATGAAGTGCGCGTCCTCAGGCCCCAGGCATTGAATCGCGTGGCCATGACCTTTCGGGAAATACCAGATGTCACCTTCGGCGAAGTCGGCTTGCTCCGCTTGACCATCGGGCGTGATCACCGTGGCGCGCACGTTGCCCTTCACCATATACGCCCATTCGGCGGCGATAGCGTGCCAATGCAACTCGCGCATCGCTCCCGGCTTCAGACGCATCGACACGCCGGCCATGCTTTCCGACACCGGAAATTGCGTGACGGTCGATTCCTTGGCCGATCCGCCCGGACCGTTCCAACCGATTTCCGCCTCGATATCGAACTTGAAATTCTGAAGCGGCTCGAAAACCTTCTTGGCGTTGGGGCCCTGTGCGGCCTCAACGGCCGCGGGTGCCACAGTCGCGGCTGCGCGCGCGCCCACTCCGGCCGCTGCCGCAACTCCCGCGGCCGCGCCTAAGATGTCGCGGCGAGTTGCAAAGCTCTTTCGATTCTTCTCTGTCATTATTAAGACGCCCTTTCTAACGCCACAGCGTATCCGAATCTATCGCCGCTTGCCAAGCGATTTTGACTTGACCGCACTGGTCAAAGCCAGTGTGATAACTCAGCTCCGAAGGAGCGCGCTACGACCGCCCAGGTCGAAGCCGGAGCTCTCCCTGCTCCGGCGAAGGCCCGGGCAGGGTTGGATATCAGTCGAGTCCTGAAAGGACGGCCCAAGAAATCCGGCTCTCGCGTTGCCCGCGATTTCTTGAATCGCGCCTTCAGCGCTATGTTTTTATTGCCACCTTATCCAGGCCCGCGCCGGAGCAAAAGACGCTCCGGCTTCGACCTGGGCTGTCATAGCGCGCCCTTCCGGGCTGAGTTGTCACGCTCGGTTCGACCCGCTTCGAGGGTCATACAAATATTTTACCGCTACGCTCCGTAGAAATTTCGTTCCCAGCGATGTGCTTTCAATCGCGCGAGCAAATCCTTTGGCAGCGGCCCGCGATCGCTCGACGCGCAGTTCTGCTCCACCGAACTCGGCCGCCGCATGCCCGGGATCACCGTCGATACCGCGGGGTCGCTGAGACAGTAGCGTAGCGCGGCGTCCGGCAATGACACGGCGGCGTCGCCGATTTCCTTTTGCAGCTTCTGCACGCGATCCCAAACCTGCTGGGGCCGGTCGCCCGAGAAGTAGCGATTGCGCCAGTCCGATGGCTCGAACTTGACGCCAGGCTTGATCGCGCCCGTCAGTCCGCCTTCGTCGAACGGACAACGCGCAATCACGCCGACATTCAGCTCGCGGCACAGCGCCGTCAAACCGTCGCCGGGGCTTTGGTCGAAAATGTTGTAGATCACTTGCACGGTGTCGACAAGTCCCGTCTTCACCAACTCCATCACCGACTGCGGTTGATGATCGTTCACCGACACGCCGAAGAAACGGATTTTGCCGGCTTTCATCAGGCGCTCGCGCGCCTCGCGCCACTCGTCGTTGTGAATGAAGTCCGGCGACCAGACGTGCATCTGCTGAAGATCAATCTGCTCCACGCCGAGTTTCTTCAGCGATCGGTCGGTGCAATCGAGCATCCACTGCACCGGAAAAACATCTTGGATCGGCACGTTCGGCTGCGCCGGCCAGCGCATATTCTTCCCCGGAATCTTCGTGGCCACAATCGTTTTCGGATGGCGCTTATGAACCTTGGCCACCAACTCCTCGCTGTGACCATCGCCGTAAACGTACGCTGTGTCGATGAAATTCAGCCCCAGCGAAATGGCGTGCTCCAACGCCTTCAGCGACGTTTCGTCCTCGGAGTCGGCCCACATCACACCGCCGATTCCCCACGCGCCGTAGCCGACTTCGGAAACTTCCAGTCCCGTGCGTCCCAGCTTGCGATATCGCATTTAGTGATCTTCTCCCAACCAATGAACTGCGTTGTCGATGACCTTCTGCACTTCGGGCATGAAGAAAATCGGATACTCTTCGTGACCTGTGCGCCAGTAGAAAACGCGTCCCTTGCCGACGGTCCACGCCAATCCTTGGCGCGCGTGTGTGCCATCGGAATATGTGCCGTTGAAGACCGTCGATTCCGGTCCGGGCACTTGGAACGGTTCCTCGTAACGCTCCGTTTTCGGCACAGTGAAATTCTTCACGCCCTTGGCGATGGGATGATTCGGGTCGGCCACGATGATTTCAAGCGGCTTGCCGTCGTTGATGTAGTTCCGCCACGCACCGACGTCTTTCGTCTGCTGAATCTCGTTGAGGATCGCTTTGAACGGCAGCGCGAAGTGCGACGAGTGCACGGGCAGATATCCCATGCCCTTCTCTTTGATGTGCTTGACGATTCGCGCGATCGTTTCCGGCATGACATCGGCGTGCTTGCGATGGCCGAACCAGATCAGCACGTCGGTTTCGTCGAGCACCGCGTCCGAGACGCCCTGATCGGGATCGGTGATGGTGGCGGTCTTCACCGAAAGGCTTGAGTCTTTCTTCAACGCCTCGGCGATCGCGCCGTTGATGCCGTGCGGATAGACCGCAGCCGGCTCGGAGAGCTCCGACCAACAGAGCACGCGGATGGTCTTGCGCGGCGCGGCGGCGAGCATGACAGGCAGCAATAGTAGCAACGGTAGAACGGAAACCCCATGACGGATCATCTCGCTAATGTATCGGAAGTCGCGCCGCGATGTAAAGAGGATTGACTTAGTCCAGTTGTTAGTTCACAATATGGTCATGATTCGGCTGAATGTCCACGAGGCCAAAACCCACCTATCGAAGTATCTCGACAAGGTAGCCAAGGGCGAGACCCTGATCCTGTGCAAACGGAACGTGCCCATCGCCGAAGTTCACGCCCTCGGCACAGGAAGCCGCAAGCGCCGGCCTCCGTTTGGCATCGCGCGCAACGAAATCGTCATCCACGACTCGTTCTTTGATCCCCTACCGGACGATGAGCTTGACCTATTCGAGGGCAAACGGAAATCGTGAGGCTGCTCTTAGACACCTGTACGTTCCTGTGGCTCATCGGTCTTCCGGATCGGCTCTCGACGCGGGCTCGCGACGTCCTAGCGAAGGCCGACAACACTGTATTTCTCAGCGTCATTTCTTCTTGGGAAATTGCCGTGAAAGTTTCCCGCGGACGGTTGGAATGGCAAGGGGACCCGCAGGTTCGCGTCCCGCGATTGCGTGATCACTTCGGGATTCGCGCACTCCCTCTCGACGAAACGTCGGCTTTGCAAGCAAGCGACCTTCCCCATCTCCATCGCGACCCGTTTGATCGTTTGCTGGTCTGCCAAGCAATCACGCATGGCTTGACAATCGTTACACCCGACGAAGCGATTCGCAAGTATCCTGTCAGCGTGCTCTGGTAGCCTCCATTAGCGATAAAGAACGCCCGTCGCGATGATATTCTGTACGTTCCATGTTTGACCTCACAGGAAAAGTCGCGGCGATCACCGGCGCGGGATCGGGCATCGGGCAAGCGATTGCCCTCGAGTTCGCGGAGCAAGGCGCGAGAATTGCCGTGCTCGAGATCAGCGAATCAGCCGCGGCCGGCACGGTTGAGCAAATCAAAAGCGCAGGCGGCGATGCGACGGCATTCCTCTGCGACGTCGCGAATCACGCCAGTGTCACGGCGGCCTTTGCCGCGCTCGACGCGGCGTATGGACGGCTCAACATTCTCGTGAACAACGCGGGGATTTCGCACATCGGCACGGTGGAATCGACCACCGAAGCCGACTTCGACCGCGTCTTTTCCGTCAACGTGAAGGGAATGTTTCTCTGCGCGCAAGCGGCGGTACCGCTGCTGCTGCGTCAACCGGGCGCGGTGATCTTGAACATGGCGTCGATCGCGTCGCACATCGGCATCCCCGACCGCTTCGCGTACTCCATGTCGAAGGGCGCGGTCCACACCATGACGCTCTCCATCGCCGCCGACTACATGAAGCGCATCCGCTGCAATTGCATCAGTCCGGCGCGCGTGCACACGCCGTTTGTCGACGCGTATCTCGCGAAAAGCTATCCGGGGCGCGAGGCAGAGATGTTCCAGAAACTTTCCGAGTATCAGCCCATGGGGCGCATGGGCAAACCCCAAGAAGTCGCGCAACTGGCGGTCTATCTTTGTTCCGACGAAGCGTGTTTCATCACCGGACACGCCTATCCTATCGACGGTGGAGTGATGGCCTTATGAAATTGATTCGTTTCGGCGAACCGGGACGCGAAAAGCCCGGCCTGCTTCTTCCTGACAACACGCGCATCGACGCATCCGCGTTTGGCCGCGATTACGACGAAGGATTTTTCGAGACTGGCGGACTCACGGCGCTCGCGGCGTGGGCGAAATCGCACGCCGCTGATGCGCATCGCGTCGACGCAAGCGTGCGACTCGGGTCGTGCGTCGCGCGACCGAGCAAGATTATTTGCATCGGTTTGAACTTTCGCGATCACGCCGCGGAGAGCGGTGCTGAACTTCCCAAAGAACCGGTGGTGTTCTTCAAAGCCACGACGGCGTTATGCGGTCCCAACGACGACGTGATCATCCCGCGCAATTCCCAGAAAACGGACTGGGAAGTGGAACTCGCGCTGGTGATCGGCAAGCGGGCTTCTTATGTGGACGAGGCGAACGCACGTGATTACGTCGCGGGATACGCGCTGCACAACGATTACTCCGAGCGCGCATTTCAGTTGGAACGCGGCGGGCAATGGGTGAAAGGAAAATCCGCCGACACCTTCGCGCCGCTCGGGCCGTTTCTCGCGACGCCCGATGAAATCGCCGACGCCGGCAAGCTCGACATGTGGCTCAACGTCAATGGCGAGAAGCGCCAGAAGAGCAACACGGGCAATTTGATCTTCGGCGTCGCCACGCTCGTGAGTTACTTGAGCCAGTTCATGACGCTGCTTCCCGGCGACGTGATCTCGACGGGCACACCGGGCGGCGTGGGTCTCGGCATGAAGCCGCCGCAATATCTCAAACCCGGCGACGTGGTCACGCTCGGCATCGCGGGACTCGGCGAGCAGAAGCAAACGGCGCGGGCGTTTTGATTAAGGGCAGCGCATGAAAATTCGCGATCTCGAAATCTGGGACATTCGCTTCCCCACTTCGCGCACGATGGCGGGATCGGATGCCGTCAACGTCGATCCCGATTACTCGGCGGCGTACGTAATTCTGAAAACCGACGGCGATCTGGAAGGCCACGGCCTTACGTTCACCGTTGGACGCGGCAACGAAGTCGTCGCGGCGGCGATCGAGGCGTTCCGGCCACTTGTTGTCGGTGAATCGCTCGACGCAATCACCGCGGACTTCGCGGGATTCTGGCGCAAGCTCGCGGGCGAGTCGCAATTGCGCTGGCTCGGTCCCGAAAAAGGCGTCATCCATCTCGCGATGGCGGCGATCATCAACGCCATTTGGGATTTGTGGGCGAAGTCCGCCGGCAGACCGGTTTGGAAATTGCTGGCCGATCTTACGCCGAAACAAGTTGTCGCGTGCATCGACTTCCACCACATCACCGACGCGATCACGGCGGATGAAGCGCTGGAAATCCTGGAGCGCCAGGCCGCCGGCAAAGCCGCACGCGAGGCGCATTTGCTGAAGGAAGGATATCCCGCGTACACAACGTCAGTCGGATGGATGGGATACTCGGACGAGAAAATCCGCACGCTTTGCCGACAAGCTCTCTCAGAAGGTTGGACGCATTTCAAACTCAAAGTCGGCGGCGACCTTTCGGACGACGCGCGGCGCGCGGCTCTGGTGCGCGCGGAAATCGGACCACACAACAAGTTGATGATGGACGCGAATCAACGCTGGGACGTCGGCGAAGCGATCGCCGCCATGGACCGCCTTTGCGAATACGCACCCCTGTGGATCGAGGAGCCGACGAGTCCCGATGACGTGCTCGGTCACGCGCGCATCGCCGATGCGGTGCGCAAACGCGGCGTAGGCGTCGCCACGGGCGAGCATTGCGCGAATCGCGTGATCTTCAAGCAGCTTTTGCAGGCGCGCGCCATCGACTATTGCCAAATCGATAGCTGCCGCGTGGGCGGCGTGAACGAGAATCTCGCGATCATCCTTCTGGCCGCGAAGTTCGGCGTCCCGGTGTGTCCGCACGCCGGCGGCGTCGTATTATGCGAATACGTGCAGCATCTCTCGATGTTCGATTACATCGCGGTGACGGGAACGATGGAGGGACGCGTCATCGAATATGTTGATCACTTGCATGAACATTTTCTCGATCCTGTGGTGATTCGGTACGCGCGGTACATGCCCCCGTCGCGGGCGGGATATTCCATTGAAATGAAGCGAGCGTCGATGGAGGTGCACCAATTCCCGAGTGGAACGGTATGGAAAGAAGGGGAAGGCAAAAGGCAAAAGGCAAAAGTCAAAAGGCAAAAGTGAAGGATCGCGCGAGGTTCACTTTTGCCTTTTGCCTCTTGCCTTTTGCCTTTTGCCTTCCGTTTCTTGCCTTTGCCTCTTGCCTTCCGTCCCCTTTGATTTCCGCCGCTACGCCGCCGCGCGAAACTCCCCCACAAGCGTCTGCATATCCAGCGCCAGATTCGTGAGGTCCTGGCACGCGCGCGCCGATTGCTGCGATCCCGTCGCCGACTCGCCGGTGATCCGGGCGATCTGCTCGAGCGATTGCGAGATTTGTTCCGTCGCCGCCGATTGCTGCGACGCCGCCGCGGCGATCTGCGTGGTCATTTCTCCCACTTGACGCGCCATTTCGATGATGCGTTCGAGCGCCTGGCCCGCTTCCGTAGTGCTCTCCACGCCTTGGTGAACGTTGCTCAATCCGTTTTCCATCGCTTCCACGGCTTGACGCGTTTCGCCCTGGACGTGACCAATCATTCCGGCGATTTCCTTGGTCGCCTTTCTGGTGCGTTCCGCCAGTTTGCGCACTTCATCGGCCACCACCGCGAATCCGCGGCCTTGTTCGCCGGCGCGCGCCGCTTCGATCGCCGCGTTCAACGCCAGTAAATTCGTCTGCTCCGCGATTTCGTTGATCACGCCCACGATTTCGCCGATTTGCTCGGAGCGCGCGCCCAATCCGCGCACTTGATTCGCCGCCGCTTCCACCGATTGCGCGATGGCGCGCATCTTGTCCACCGACGCCGACACCACTTCTCCGCCCTGGCGCGCGGTTTCCGCCGCGGTGCGCGCGGCATCCGCGGCGCGAATGGAACTTTGCGTCACTTCGTCGACGGTGGCCGACATTTCTTGCATCGCCGCCGATACTTGCGAGGTTTGGTCGCGTTGCGCGTTGGCGCCGTTGGCTTGCTGCGACGCCGACGCGGAAATCTGCTCGCTGGCCGATGCCACCAGCGCCGCGGTGCGCGCCGCCGATCCGATGGTCACACTCAAGCTTTGCTTCATATGATTCACCGCGACGGTCAAGCGGCCGAGTTCATCGGTGGTGGTCACGGCGGCGTCGTCGCGGGTGAGATCGCCCTGCGCGATCGCGTCCGCGTGACTCAATAAATGTCCGATGGCGTGCGACAAGCGGCGGCTGAACGCGGCGGCCAGCACCAGGCCCACGGTCAGCGCGATGAGCGTGGCGACAATCAGCGTCCAGCGCACTTGCGCCAGGGCATTGCGCGTCTCCACACCTTCTTGTCCCATCACTTTGCGTTGATCGGCCATCATGCCGGCCAGCGCGTCGGCGACGGTGGAGCTGAGCGGATCGACCTTCGCGGTCATGTCCGATTCGGCGGCGGCGCGCGATGTCGCGCCTTTCTCGGAAATCTGCGCGACTTCCTCTTGCGCGCGGCGCAATTCCGGCAGGGCCTGCTCGATCGTCGCGAGCCGTTCTTTATTCGCTTGGATCGTAAGACTCTTGGCAATTTCCTGATATTCCTTGAGCGCGGCTTCCAGGCGATCCCACGCTTCCAGGCGCGACGCGCGCACGATGCGGGCGCGGCGCTGATCGCCGCCGAAAGTGATCTCGCCGCGAAGGGCATCATTGGTTTGCTGCAACGCCGAGAGCATTTCGAAGCGCGCCAGCGCGGCCGGGTAGCGCGTGGTCACGAGGCGTTCAACGATGAACGAACTCTTCGCCGATTCCAGGTAGACCGTCACGGCGCTCGCCAGCATCACGGCGAGCACGGCGCCGAAACAGAGGCTCATTTTCTGCGCGATCGTGAGGTTGAATCTAGATGTAGCAACGGCGCCGACCGGATCCCCGTGTGGCGCGGATGCGGGGCCGGCGCTCGTCCCGCCGTGGGGGTGGAACGCAGACGGATGCGAAGAAGAAGCAGCCGAAACTAAGTGCGGTCGAGTTGGTGCCGTCATCATGCCATGAATGTGGGCAATTGCGGTGCCAGACAGGTTAGCGGACTCTAACTTGAAGGAAAAACAGGCGATTGCGAAGGGCAATTACGATAGTCCTTGGGACCACCATGCGCGGGGTGGAACGAAAAGTAACAAATTTGAAATAAATTAGCCGTTGCGTCGTTCTTGAAAGAACTGGCGGAGGAGTCCCGCGCATTCCTCTCCCATCACGCCGGCGACAATCTCCGCGCGATGGTTGAGCCGCGCGTCGTCGGCGATTTGATAGAGCGTTCGCAGGGCGCCGGCCTTGGGATCGTCGCAGCCGTAGACGACTCGCGCGATTCGCGCCTGGACGATCGCGCCCGCGCACATGGCGCACGGTTCCACTGTGACATATAAGGTGCAATCGATGAGCCGGTGGTTGGATAGCCCTCGCGCAGCATCGCGGAGCGCCACAATCTCCGCGTGCGCAGTGGGATCGTGGTCAATGATGCTGCGATTGTGCCCGCGGCCGACGATCGTACCGTGGTGCGTGACCACCGCGCCAACGGGAACTTCGCCGATCTCGCACGCGTCTTGTGCTGCGCGCAGGGCCTCCGCCATGAAGCCGGCGTCGGTCACGCTCGCTCCGGCGCTAGTTCGACGGAGAACAATTTTTCATTGCCCACGTTGTGCAAGGACGCCGTCATCGCGTGCGTCTTGTGATCGATTTTGAATTTCACGAAGAACTGGAATCCTTCCGACGGCGCGCGATTCCCTTTCGGCGGGACCTTTTGGAATCTAACCTGCGGCCCGAATGTCTTGTCGAGCTGGTTCGGGCCGAACGTGCCCGCGTTCAACGGACCGCCCACGAACTCCCAGAACGGTAGAAAGTCGGTGAACTTCGCCTTCGCGGGATCGTAGTAATTCGCCGAGCAGTAATGCACGTCGGCGGTCACCCACACCAGATTGTGAATCCGATTCTCCTTGATGAAGCGGAAGAGGCGCGCAAATTCCAACTCGCGACCCTTCGGCGGGCCATCGTCGCCTTGCGCGACGGCCTCGAAAATCTCCGGGTGCAGGGGCACGTCGCGGACCACCAGGCTGATCGGCATATCGGAGGCAATCAATTTCCACGTGGCGCGCGAGCTTTTCAGCGATTTCTTTAGCCACTCCATCTGCGCCGTGCCGAGGAAGGGCGTATCTTCGTCCTCCGCCATTTGATCGTTCTCGTTGTTGCGGCCGCGATAGCTGCGCTCGTCGAGCATGAAGACTTCGAGCAGCGGGCCGTACGAGTACTTGCGATAAATCCGGTTGGGATCCTCCTGCGATACGCGGATCGGCGTGAATTCGAAAAACGCTTGGCGCGCGTACTCGGAAAGCACCGAGGAGTGACGCTCCTTGTAGCGCTTGTCCTCGAGAATCTGCCCGGGATACCAGTTGTCGTGTGTCTCGTGATCGTCCCACTGCACAAGCTGCGGAACTTCGGCGTTGAACTTGCGCATGTTCGCGTCCATCAAGTTGTAAGCGAAGCATCCGCGGAAATCGGGGAGCGTTTGCGCGACTTTCGACTTGGCCTCGGTCACAAGATTCTTCCAGACGCTTGGGCCCGAGATCGGAGCGTCGAGCGTGACTTCCTTCACCAGCGGCTGATCGGCGTAAATCGTGTCGCCGCCGTTGATGAACAAATCCGGCTGATGCTGGCGCATCGTTTCGTAAATCTTGTAGCCGCCCCAGTCGGGATTGATGCCGTACCCTTGACCGCACGTGTCCGCCGAGCAAACCACGGTTAAATCGCGCGGCGCCGGCGCGCCCGGCGAAGGCGCGGTGTGAAACGATCCCACCACTTTTTCCGACGTGATGCGTGGATGCATCAGGTCTTCGTACCAGATGCGATAGAAAATCCGCTGATTCGCGGGCAATCCGGTCAAATCCACGCGCGTGGTGAGCGCGTTGAACTCCATCGCCGCGGGACCTGCCAGGCGATTCAGTTTTTCAAACGATTCGGTGGTCGACCACTCCACCCACATGCGCGCGGGACGATCGGCTTGACTCCAAACGATGGCGCGGGCTTCCGATCCAAAGCTGGCGATATCGCCGGCGGCCACGCCGCTCGGCTGGTCCATGCGACGCTCGCCGCGTCCTTGCGCGAGAAATGCGGGCGCGCGCAGAAATCCGCCGGAGGCGGCAGCCGCACCTGCGGCCGTGCGAAGAAATCTCCGCCGATTCATCTAGCCCTTGCGACGCGGAGGCACATAGCCGGGCGGCAGCGCCGCGCCTTCACCGAAGAAATAATCTTCCATCTGCTTCGCCACCATCTCCTGCGCCTGTGGGTCTGCGAGGTTCAAGCGGTATTCGTTGATGATCATCTTGAGGTGTTCTTTCCACAACTCCCACGCCTCTTGCGAAACATTTTCATAGATGCGCTGACCGAGCGCGCCGCCGAACGGCGGTTGCTCCAGGCCGGGCATCTCTTTCTGGAATTTTACGCACTTGACGATGTGTGCCATGGCCTTCTAGGGTATCGCACTTCCCGCTCCGCCCGCAATTCACGCCATTCGGGGAAAAATTCTAGCGCGCGGCGGCGAGGAGTGACACAATACTTCCTTTACAAAACGGGAGCCAGCGAAAAGGAGAACGCCTTATCGTGCGCCGCGCAAAGATCACTGCCTTGGGTACGTACGCGCCGCCCAAGCTGCTTACCAACGCCGACCTCGAAAAAATGGTCGAGACCAGCAATGAGTGGATTCTGGAACGTACCGGCATCAGCGAACGGCACATTGTAGAAGAAGGCAAGGCCACTTCCGACCTGGCGGTGGAAGCGGCGAAGCGCGCACTGGCGCAGCGCGGCGTGGAGCCCAGCACCGTCGATCTGATCATTCTCGCCACCGTCACGCCTGACATGTTTTTTCCCGCGACCGCGTGCCTGGTGCAGGATCGCCTGGGCGCGAAAGCGTGGGGATTCGATATTCTCGCAGCGTGTTCGGGATTCGTCTACGCGCTCTCCACCGGCGCCCAGTTCGTCGCCAACGGTTCGGCCAAGCGCGTGCTTGTGATTGGCGCGGACTCCATGTCGCGCATTCTCGACTACACCGATCGCGCCACGTGCGTCTTGTTCGGCGACGGCGCGGGCGCAGTTCTGTTGGAACCGGCCGAAGACGGCGAGCCATTTGGTGTGATCGATTTCTTGAATGAAGTGGACGGCTCCGGCGGAACGTCGCTGTCCATGCCGGGCGGCGGCAGTTTGCATCCCGCAACCGAGGAAACGGTGAAAAAGCGGATGCACTTCGTGCACCAAGACGGCCGTCAAGTCTTCAAATACGCCACACGGAAAATGTATGAAGTGAGCATGGCGCTGCTTGAGCGCAATGGACTCACGGTGAACGACGTCGACGTGGTGCTGCCGCATCAAGCGAACAAACGCATCATCACCGCGGCGACCGAACGCATGGGAATCGATCCGTCGAAGGTGCTGATCAACATCGGCCGCTACGGAAACACCACCGCCGGCACCATCCCGCTCGCGATGCAGGACGCCTACGACCAAGGGTTGCTGAAAAAAGGCAGTTTGGCGCTGCTTTGCGCCGTGGGAGCTGGATTCACCGTTGGCACCGCGCTCGTCCGCTGGGGAATCTAAACCACCAAGAATTCAACACAGAGCGCACAGAGAACACAGAGCGCACAGAGAAAACAAAATGCAGTTCTCTGTGCGCTCTGTGTTCTCTGCGCGCTCTGTGTTCTCTGCGCGCTCTGTGTTAACTTGTTCTGGTTGGAGGAACCCATGCGCAAGCTCGCTTTTTGCCTATTGCTTCTATGCTCTGTGGCTTTCGCCCAGAAGCGCAACATCACCGAAACCGATTTATGCAACTTCCAGTGGATCGCCGGGGCGCAAATTTCGCCCGACGGCACACAAGTTGTGTACACGCACGTGAAAGTCACGCCGAAGCACGATAACTACGAGACGTCGCTGTGGATTGTGCCCACGGCGGGCGGTCCGGCGCGACAACTTACGTCGAAGGCCAACGATGCCGGGCCGGTGTGGTCGCCGGACGGCAAGACCATCGCGTTTTCGCGATCCGCGGGCGAAGGCCCCGCGGCCCGCGCGCAAATCTTCTTGCTATCGATGGACGCGGGCGGCGAGGCGCGCCAACTTACGGACATGCCGCGCGGCGCAGGCGGTCCGGTTTGGTCGCCGGACAGCCGGCAGATTGCGTTTACCTCCACAACGCAAACGAAGGATTTCGAGAAGAAGAAGCCCGATGCGCCGGAAGAGAGCGACGTTCGCGTGATCACTAAGGCGCAATATCGCAACAACGGAGCGGGATTCGCGGAAATCGCGCGGCCGTCGCACATTTGGGTGGTCGACGTGCCGAAGATCGTGAACGAGCCGGTAAAAGCGCATCAAGTGACTTCCGGTGAATTCTCCGAGGGCGACATCGCATGGTCGAAGGACGGCAAGCACATCTACTTCGTCTCCACGCACTCCCTGGAGCCGTACTTCGAACCGCCGTCGAGCGAGTTGTATGAAGTGGCCGTGGGCGCGGGCGAAATGCCCAGCGGCACCGTCACCGAAGTAGTGAAGATGAAGGACGGGTTTATTCGCGGAATCTCGCTGAGTCCCGATGGGTCGCGGATGGCGTTTGTCAGCGCGATCAACGCGGGCGATGCGCCTGACGGAAAAGTGAAGCAGCGGTCGTACAGCCAACCGGATTTGTTTGTTGTGGATCTCAAGCCGGGATCCACGCCGAAGAATCTCACCACCGCGTACGACTACGACATCGGCGGCGGAATCGGCGGCGACCAAGCGCCTCCGCGCGGCGGCGCCGGCGGCGGCAAACTTATTTGGACTCCCGATGGCCGCGGCATCATCGTCGCAACGGGCGAAGAGGGCAAAGGCAATCTGCGGCGCTTTGACGCGTCGGGTACCGGCGCGATGACGCCGATCACCGAGGGCAATCACGACATCTACGCGTATAGCTTTACCCCGGACGCCACAAAGTTCGCGGCGTTGGTCTCGAATCCGACCAATATCGGCGATCTGTTCTTCTCCACGCAACCGCTGCACATGACGCGCCTCACAAACATCAACGGCGATTTGTTCTCGAAACTGAATCTCACCGAGCCGGAAACGATTTGGTACAAGAGCTTCGACGGCCGCAAGATCGAAGCGTGGGTCCAGCGTCCGCCCGATTTCCAGGAAGGCAAAAAGTATCCGCTGATCCTCGACATTCATGGTGGACCGCATGCCGCGTACGGCTTCACGTTCGATCATGAATTTCAGTGGATGGCCGCGAAGGGCTACATCGTGCTCTATCCGAATCCACGCGGATCCACGACCTACGGCCAGGATTTCGGCAACGTGATTCAGTATCACTATCCCGGCGACGACTACAAAGACCTGATGGCCGGCGTCGACGAATTGATCAAGCGCGGCTGGGTGGACGAGAACCGCATGGGCGTCACGGGCGGTTCCGGCGGCGGCGTGTTGACGAATTGGGTGGTCGGCCACACGAATCGCTTTAAGGCGGCCGTGTCGCAGCGCTCGATCGCCGATTGGTCGGGCTTCTGGTACACGGCTGATTTCAGCCAGTTCACCGCGTCATGGTTCCGCGGCGCGCCGTGGGAAGACGAAGCCGATTTTAAGGCGCGGTCGCCGATCACTTACATCAAGGAAATGAAAACGCCGATGATGTTCGTAGAAGGCGACGCCGATTTGCGCACGCCTCCGGCCGACGGCGGCGAGCAGCTATTCCGCGCGCTGAAGTACAAGCATATTCCCACGGTAATGGTGCGCTTCCCCGGCGAGTCGCATGAGCTTTCGCGATCAGGCAAGCCCACGCATCGCGTGGAGCGCTTGGAACATATTGTCGGTTGGATGGATAAGTACGTGGAAGGGAAAGAACTTCACATCTACGATGTGAAGTAAGTCCTGAGTGCTGAGTCCTGAGAAATGCTGAGTCCGAGTTTTTTACTCAGGACTCAGCACTCAGGACTCAGGACTATGCTCGTTCTCCGCTACGCTGAGAAAGAGCTGCCGCACCCGCACGTCGACTTCACGTTCGGGTTGTTGAACTTGAATCCGGCGCCTTCCAGCGTCTCGATGTAATCCACCGAGCATCCTTCGAGATAGAGCAGACTCGCGGCATCGACGAACACCTTGAGACCTCCGAAATCGTAGGTCTGGTCCATCATCTTCGCGCCGTCGTCGAAGTTCATTTGATACGAGAAGCCCGAGCATCCGCCGCCGACCACGGAAATCCGCAGGCCCGCCGGCTGGGGCGTCTGTTGCGTCAGAATCTCCTTCACCTTGTTGATCGCGCCATCTGTGAGTTGGATTCCGTTCGCTTTAGCGGCCGGTTGCTGCGGCCGAGTCTCGTTGCAAACTGCATCGGTTGTCATTCGGTTGAACCCTCCAATATCTATTCTACTCGGTTTCGTCCGTTTCGCCAATTACCTGGCCGGACCATGCCCGAAGTGCAGGATGCCCCACACGATCAGCGCAATGAGCGCAACGAGGATTGCGAATTCGATCAGGTTGGTCCAAACAGAGCGCCGAAACCACATGGGCGGCGGCTCATCCTCATACCACGCAATGTGGCGTAGCCAGGTAAGTACGATCAGTCCGCCGATCGCGAAGACGGTAGATTTGACTCCATTCCATGTGAGAAGCTGACGGAACGCGAACCGCAGCAAATCGACTCCGCCGAACAGGCCCAAGAAGACGAATGCAGCTGCGGTCACGCAAGCGATTGGAATTCCAACGAGTCGCAGAAGCATGCGAGACTGTTGACGCCAGTATGAGTCGCTCATTGAGTACCTGCGCTAACGATACGCCTTCGCCTGAATCGCGTACAACTCCGAGTACGGACCGCCTTTGGCCACTAGTTCTTCGTGCGTTCCCACCTCGGCGACGCGCGCTCCGTCGAGGACCACGATCAGGTCCGCCATGCGCACGGTGGAGAAACGATGCGACACCAGCACGGTGATGCGGCCGTCCGCCGTTGAATCTTTTGCGGCGCTTGCGTAGCGCTCGAAGAGCGCGTGTTCGGTCTCGGCGTCGAGCGCGGCGGTCGGTTCGTCGAGGATCTGCAACAATGGACGATCGCGCATGAAGCCGCGGGCCAGCGCGAGTTTCTGCCATTGTCCGAAACTGATATCAACGCCGCCGGGCCACGATGGTCCGAGCTGCGTTTCCAGGCCCGACGGCAAGCGTTCGAGTACGTCCTCCGCACCGGCGCGACCCACGGCGGCGGTAACGGCGGGCGCATCGTCAAGCAAGGCCACCTCGCCGAGTCCCACCGTGTGCTGCGCGCGGAATTCAAATTTGAAAAAATCCTGGAACGCGCCGGCGAGTCGCGCCCGCCAGTCGTCGGCACGAATGCGCGCCAGATCGACACCGTCGATCAAGATACGTCCGGCGTCGGGCCGATACATGCGCGACAGCAGTTTTACAAGCGTGCTCTTGCCCGCGCCGTTTTCCCCAACGATCGCGACGACGGTGCCGGGCTTCAGTTCCAGGGTCACGTCCTCCAGCACGCGTTTCTGCGTCCCTGGATAGGCGAATGAAACATGGTCGAAGCGAATTCCCTGCTTCAGGCTTGCCGGCGCGCCCGAATCCGCTTTTTCGTCAAGTGACGCGGCATAATCTTCGAGCCAGGCCATCCGGCGTGATCCATCGAGCCAGAATCCGCGCAGGAATCCGATTTCTCCGACGGTCGCGCCGATGTAGGTGGAGAGTTGCGCGCCCGCCGCGAGCACCAGCAGCACTTGACCAGGCGTCGCGCCCGCCCGCGACGAAACAAACACCACCGCTCCGACGTACGCCAAGCCAAAAATTGCCCACGCAGCCGTGTACCATAGCGCGCTTTGCCAGCGCGCCTTCGATACCGGCGCGTACCAGCGTTCCCAAACCTCGCGGCGATCGCGGATCAATCCATCGGCGATGCGCATGACGCGCACTTCTTTTGCCGGCGACGCCGTGGTTGCGACGTTGAACAAATGGCGCGATAAGC
This sequence comes from Terriglobia bacterium, assembly GCA_021325275.1. Classification (GTDB taxonomy): domain Bacteria; phylum Acidobacteriota; class Terriglobia; order JAJPHL01; family JAJPHL01; genus JAJPHL01. The sequence goes on from JAJPHL010000022.1 coordinate 39,470, forward strand.
GGTCCTCCGGCGCGGCGCGTTCCTGCGTTTCGCGCTCGATTCCCGGCCGCCACGTCGAGGTAAACACCGTGGGCAGCGCGAAAACCGCCAACAGGGCCAGCGCCGGATGAATCGATACCAGCAGCGCGATCGCCACGCCGAGCCGCAAGACCCATCCGCACGTCGTGAACAACGACATGTACATGTGATCAAGCACGAAAACCTGATCGCGCAACATGGCCAGCCTGTCGAGATACGCGGGACGTTCGTGATGCTCGATCGTTGCGACCGACGCTTGCAAGCGCGCGACGTGCGCTTCCAGCGCCACGGCCACGCGATCGCGGAAGCGCCGCTGCACGCGGTCGCTGATCACTTTCAGGAACCAGGTGGCCGCCGCCGACACGCCCAATCCCATGCCCGCGCCGATCGCGAGGCGCTGGTCGTGATGCAATACGCCGTCGGCGAGCAGTTTCATCCACAACGCGATCAGAGCGTCGGGCAGCGCGGCCAGCATCGCCAACGAAAACGATCCCGCAAGCAGCCGCGGCTCGGCTTCGTTGGCGCGTTTCAGCGCGCGCCACATCGAGGGCACGGCGGGCGGAAGGTCGCCGATGGCTTCGACGACGCGTTTCGGATCAGGCATCCAGCGGCACTCCTTCTTCTTCGCTCTTTTCCTCGAATCGCGACGCCTGCAGCGTGAACATCGTGTGATAGCGCCCGCCGGCGGCCATCAATTCGTCGTGCGATCCCAGTTCGACAACCTTGCCGTGTTCCAGCACGCAAATTCGATCGGCTTGTCGAACCGTGGAAAAGCGGTGGGAAATCAAAATGGTTGTGGCGTGCCGCGTCGCCGCGAGAATGCGCTCGAAGATCTCGGCCTCGCCGCGCACGTCGAGTTGCGCCGTGGGCTCGTCGAGCAGCACCAGACCCGCGCCCATTTCAACAGCGCACATCGCGCGCGCCAACGCGACTCTCTGCCACTGTCCACCCGAGAGATCGGTGCCGCCCTCGTAAGCGCGCGACAGAATCGTGTCGAGTCCCGCCAGCCGCGATGCGCCGGCTTTTTCGAGCGCCGCTTCGATCATCGCGTCGGGCGCACCGCGCGGCGCAACGTTATCTCGCAGCGGCAACTCCAAACGGATGTAGTCCTGAAAGACCGCGGTGACGCGCTCACGCCAGGAGTCCGACGCGATTTCGCGCAAATCGACGCCGTCGATTTCGATCGCGCCCGATTGCGGGTCGTATAGACGGCAGAGCAGTTTTGCGAGCGTCGTTTTTCCCGCGCCGTTTTGCCCGACGATCGCGAGCGACTGTCCGGCGGGAATCGTGAGATCAAAATCTTTCAGGACCATCCGGCCTTCCGGCGTACCTTCTGCCGCGCCGCCCTGCGGATAGGCGAAGCTCACGTTGCGGAAGCGAATCTCCTTCGCCGGAGACTTTCCGGCTTCGCGCGACCCGCCCGAGAGCGCGCCGGACGGCCGCATCGCCTCGTGCAACCGCATGACCGCTAACATAGGAGCGGCCGCGCCGTCGAGCGCCCACGAGAGTCCGCCGAATGCGATCATGCTGACGCCCGCCGCCGCGGTGATAAATGTCACTGCCGCCGGCAACGCCAGCGCGCCGGAAACGGCGTCCGCCGCGATCGCTCCCAACACCGCGACGTTCGCGGCGAGCACCAACAGCAAGCTCCACATCACGGGACGCTCGCGCAATCGCGTGGCGTGATATTGCAGGTCGAGCAATTTTGTCCGTCGCGAGGCGAATCGCTCGACCACCCAGTTCCCGAGTCCAAACAAACGCAATTCCTTCGACGGCGCAGCGTCCACGGCCAGCCGATACGCGTAGTCGGCGTGGCGATGCGCTTGCCGCACTTCCTCGGTGTTGCGATCGAACCACACGGCACTTTCGCGCAGCAGGACATGTGTAGCGATCCATGCACCTGCCAGTACACTCGGCGCCCACCACGTGTACGCGAACAACACGCACGCTTGCGCCGCGCCGCTCGCCGCGTTCACTAATCCTCCGGCGATGAAATCCATGTTGATGGCCATCGGCGGTCCGGTGAGGCCGAGATCGAACTCGCGCGCGGTCGTGAGATCGGTGACCAAGCGCGGATCTTCGAGATGTCCGATACCGGGCGGATCGATGCACGCGCGCGTGAGTTGATCGTAGAGCCAAGCACTGGTGCGGCTACCGAGATTCGCGCCGACCGCGCGATGCAACGGTCCGAGGATTTGCATTGATACGAAAATCGCACCGGTGATGCTAAGAGGCGCCATCAGCGACGCGCCATGTTGAACCGCCCCAACCAGCACGCCCATCGCGATGGCAAACAGTGCGGGCAATGCGCCGCGCGCGGCGACGAGCGCGTACCAAGCAAGCGCCAAGTGACCGTCGGCCTTCGGGAGTACGCGAAAAAATGTCCGTTCTTTCGTTAGGTCCACAGACCTTCCCGGAAACTGCTATCCACAGATTACACAGATTACACAGATTCGGAATTCAGGTTTTCATCTGTGCAATCTGTGCAATCTGTGGATTGCTCTTCTGCTCTTTCAAATCGGTGGATCAATTTCCTCGCCCCGGCGGTTCCGTCTCGCCCGCCGGCAGATTCGGCCGCAGCCGCTCGACTCTCCATGTGATTTTGCCCGCCGCCTCGCGCTCGGTGCGATTGATGCGCATTTTCGCGTGCGCGAGATATTCGAGATGCACGCGATCGAACGCCAGACCTGCCGAGGCCATCAACTTCATGTAGTCGCCGTGCGCGGTTTCATCCGGCGCTTCGGTGTATCCGGAATCCCACGTGACGTCCGGCGACACGCCGCCCGTCGCACCCGCTCCACCGCGGCCACCCGCCGCGTCGCCGCCTGCGCCACCACGTGCCGGCGATCCTTTCAACGCCATGTAAATCCGGATACCGTTGACGATCGGCTGCTGCATATTGCGCGGCTGCCAACGTTGACCAAAGCGTTCGTAACGCGCGTTCATGCGATTCTCCAAATCGAGCAATCCCGGCACGGCGCGCTCGGCGGTAACGATGCGGTCGCGAATTTCGTAAGCGATTTTCTCACTGTATGGATGATTCGGGTCGCGCAAATACGTCAAGCTCGTGAACCATCCGCGCGGAATCCACCAGGTGCGTCCGGTGTTCGACGCTTGCCGCGACGTCACCCACCCGGAATATTCCGAAAACGGCTGCACCCACTCGTGCGACGGATATCCATGTGGATTCAAGAACGCGTCCGGCAGCCACGTTTCAAGCAATTGCCGCCGCGTGCGCGACTCCGGATACGTCGGATCGATTTCCGCTTGTCCCGTGGAAACATCGGCGGCCAGCGCGCCGTGATATCCGGGATGCAACATGTTGTCGGGCGTGATCGCCGCAAGTTGCACGGACATTTCCGATCCGTCGGGATTCGTGATGGGATGCAGAATCACGTTGACTTGCTTCAGCGCCGCGCGTGTTGCGGCATCCGTCGTAAGCAAATCGCCGAGTTTCAGCAAGTGACTGGTGCTCGACACTTCGTTGGCGTGCTGGCGTCCCGAATACAGGATCGATTCCTTCAGCGTGGTTTCTTTCGCTTGAGAAACCAACGTTGAGGGCGACGGCAGCGTCACGTCGGCGGCCCAAATGTTTTCGCCGAGGTAACTGCGGCCCATCCAGTAGACATTGACGCCCGGCCGCTCGGCGAGCTTCGCGAGAATCGCGGCATTTTCTTCCGGCGAAATCGGCTCGTCCCATTGCACAAGGTCGGCGCGTTTCAAATCGCGCTTGAAGTCCTGAATGTGCGGACGCGCCGTAAGCGGCGACGGCGTGGTGGGCCAAGACGCAAATTCGCGCGGCGCTGCGCTTTCCACTTTTTCCGTGCGCGCTACGGGCAACTCAAACTCCATGGCGATCCCATGCAGGCGATGCCAACCCATTTCGTTGGTGTACAACCCGGCGCTCTGCATCGCGGTCCAGCAACGAATCTCGCCGCGCGCCTGCTCGACGGAAAAAATTCCGCGCTCCACTTGATCGGCGCCTTCTTCCCGCACCCACTCGTCGTAGCGGTCTTCTTTGTAGTCGGCGGGAAGCAACCAAGTGAGTTGTTCGAGCCCGCGATCTTGCATGCCGGGACCGCCTTTCACTCGCGCAGCGATCAGGCGCGGCTGCATCGGTTCGCCGGACACAAACATGTCGCGCTTGCGCTCGCGGCGACGGCCCGACGCATCGGTCCAATGCAACACGACCATGGGATTTGCGGCGGCCTTGCCGTAAAACTCAATATGCACGCGGCCATCCTTGCCGTCGTCGCCGGCGGGTCGATGCACAATCGGAATGATCCGCCCGGCGTAGGTCATCGCGCGGCCCGCTTCGAGGTCGCTCATCGTGTTGACGAAGTTTTCCGTCGAGTAAAACGTGTCTTCCTGCAACGCTTCGAGCGAGGAGATGCGTTCACGGTCGAGACCGATGTCGTAATCCGGCTCGCTTAGGTGAAAATCGATCTTCAAGGTGTCGAACGGCGGCGCGAACTCCGGCCGCAGTTCGCCGTGGGCCTGCGCCATCACGAAACCGTAGACGCGCGGCAGGGTGATGTTCTGATAGTGGTCCCAAAATTCCTCGATGTCGGTGCGGATGCGCTGATCGAGCACCTTGTGTCCGCCCGACTCAATCCGCACCCAGCCGGTGTCGATTTCCACCTGCTCGTAGCGCGGGATCGCGCCGTTGTAGGACTGAATCGCCGAGGTGACCGTGAATGAATCGGAGAGGATTTCGTGGCCTGCGGCGTCGAAGGCATGAACGCGATACGTCGGCGCTTTGTCGTCACCGTCGAAATCCGCCAGTGCGATTTTGTCCAGCGGAATACTCAGATCGCGTGCCAGCATTTCGTCGACGGGATACAGTTCCTGCACCCAGCGCGCCGGCGTGTACATGGCGCGCTGGTGCGAGGGATCTTCGTTGCGCTTGAACTCGATCTTCATCGACGCGACGCTGCGGCCTTTGAGTCGAGGCGCTACGTCGTCCATCAGCCAGCTATAGCCTTGCTTGAACGCGCACAACACAACGATGGACGCTTTCGCGTCTCTTGGAAGTAAATCACGGAGCTGTTTCTCGAGTTTCCTGCGCACTTCCGGACTCTCGCTGACGCGAGCCACGATCTTCACCGGCGCGCTTGGCGTCAATTTCGGCAGTGCGCTTTTCACCGCGGCAACGAGCCGCGCGCCTTCCCACGGAATGTGAATGTCTTCTTGGAACGACGGCGCGGCTTGCTGAAACGTGTAGCCCGGCGCGCGATAATGCAGCGCGGGTAGCTGATCGCAGCACTTGGTTCCGGCATGCAGGCTGCCGGTGGTGACCGGCATGTGCAATTGCCGAGAAGCATACGCGGCCAGCCCCGGATCGGCGATATCGGTGTAGATTTCCGCCTGTAAATCTCGCGCGGCGGTCGATTCGCCTCCGGCCTCGCCGTTCAATTCGGCCTTCCATTTTTCGAGCCAATACATTGCCACGGCCGCTTGACCTGGCGCCGAACGGAGGGAAAAGAAACGATGCAAATCGTAGCGAATCTCTTCCAGCGGCCGCTCGGTTTTTCCGGGCGTCCACAGGTTAGGAAAACGATCGGACAACACCGAGATCGCCGCGGCCTGCCCGGCATCGTCCCCACGAATCACCACGGCGCTCTGGCGTCCGAACGCTTTATCGACGATACGCAATTCTCCCTCGCCGGGCGTCAACGACGGCGCGGATTCGCGCGACGCCGGATCTTCTTCGCGCATCTTGCGCTCGGCTTCGGCCGTAAGGGCGTTGGCGCCAGTGAGCACGGCTTTGGTCCGCACTTCACGCGGCGTCACATCATCGGCCGGCGACGCCAACGGCAGCGTGATGCCGGTCGTCTCCATTCCCATCCGTGCCGCAAGATTCGCCATCGCCACGCCCGCCGGGCCGCCGGGAACGTAGAGTTGTCCGTCGAGATTCGAGGGAATCGGCATGCGCGCGGTGCCGCGAAACAGTCCGCGCATTGTGTAGAGCGTCGCGAGATCGAGACGCTGCGGCGCGCCTTCGGCGTCTGTCGCTGCTCCGGCCGCACCGGCCGCCGCCGGGGCCGGCGCGGGTGCGGCTGGTTCGGTGCGCGCCGCGGGTTCGGTGAATTTTGCGCCGTCGTAAACGCGATTGATCCCGGTCTTCCCTTTCACGTAGGTAATTCCCAACGCGCCGGCAGGAATTTTGTCACCTGGCACTTTCCAAGCGAATGGCGCGCGCGCGGAATACGCATCGGCCGCCGCCAGAAGGCTCGCGTCGTCGTGACCCTCGATGAACAGGTTGCCGTCAACCAAGAACACGCCGCCTTCGTTGGGAAAAAGCAAATCGCGAAGATTGGCGCGCAAACCAATGTAGACGCGCGGACCATCGTGCTGATCTTCCGCCGCCGTGATCACCACCGGCGGTGTGATCCCCGTCGACTCGTAGCCGAGCCGCGCCGCGAGATTCGCCGCCGCCGCACATTGGTACGACGTCGGGTGATCCGGCAGCACGACTTTTCCTAGCACCGCGTCGATGATGCCGTCGCCGTTGGTATCGGCGAGCATCCAGCCGGCCGCAAACGGATCGGTAAGATGATTCGGCGGGGTGGTCGTTTGTTCGATGGAGGGCGTTGCGAAAAACGCGGCCAGCGCCGCGAACACGAGCGAAAGACGAAGCGCGTTCATCCGAACAGCTTACCGTCTTGAGATATGATTTCCGTATGGAATTTTTCGAATCGAGCGTTCTCGAACTTATCATTCAAACGTCCACGAACCTTCCGCCCGACGTCCGCGCCGCCATGAAGCACGCCATGCACATGGAGAAGCACGACACGCGCGCGGGCCAGGCGCTCTCGATCATCGCGGAAAACGTCGACCAGGCGGCGGAAGGCGAAGGCGCCATTTGCCAGGACACCGGCATGCCCACGTTTATGATCCACACGCCGGTGGGCGCGAACCAAATCGTCATGGGCCGCGAGATTCGCGCGGCCATCGTCGAAGCCACCAAGGGTGGCAAGCTGCGTCCCAATTCCGTGGATTCAATCACCGGAAAAAACAGTGGCAACAATCTCGGTGAAGGAACGCCGGTGCTCCACTGGGAACAGTGGGAAAACAACGATGAGATCGAAGTGCGCCTGATTCTGAAAGGCGGCGGCTGCGAAAACATGAACGCGCAGTTTTCCGTACCCGCGGAGTTGCCGCATCTCGGCCGCGCCGATCGCGATCTGGACGGCGTGCGCAAATGCATTCTCGCGGCGGTGTGGAAAGCGCAGGGCAAAGGTTGCGGACCGGGCGTCGTGGGCGTGTGCATCGGCGGCGATCGCACGTCGGGATATCAGCAGGCCAAGGAACAATTATTCCGCACCATCGACGATGTGAATCCGAATCCCGAGCTGGCCGCGCTCGAAAAAGCGGTGGTGGAGCAATCGAACACGCTGGGTGTCGGCGCGATGGGATTTGGCGGCGTCGGTACTTTGCTCGCTTGCAAGATCGGCGTGCAGAATCGCCTGCCGGCGAGTTTCTTCGTGTCCGTGGCATACGAATGCTGGGCGTATCGACGCCTCGGCGTGATTCTCGACGCGCAGACGGGCGCGATCAAACGGTGGCTGTATCGCGATCCCGAACGCGCGGTGGAAAAACTCGCCGCGGACTCGCCGTTCCGCCTCACGGGCCGCGAGGTGAATCTCGAAACGCCGCTGGCGGAGGAAAAAATCCGCGCGCTTAAGGTCGGCGACATGGTGCTCGTCTCAGGGAAGATCTACACGGGGCGCGACGCGGTGCATCACCACTTGGCGCATCACGATTTGCCGGCGCCCCTTACCCAGGACTCGCTCCGCGGCGCGCTGCTCTACCACTGTGGTCCCGTGATGATGAAACAAGGCGAACGGTGGACCGTCAGCGCGGCCGGCCCGACCACGTCGATTCGCGAAGAGCCGTACGAAGCGGATTTGATCGCGCGCTTCGGCATTCGCGCGGTGATGGGCAAAGGCGGCATGGGCGCGAAAACGGCCGCGGCGCTGAAGAAACACGGCGCGGTCTATCTCAACGCAATCGGCGGCGCGGCGCAATTCTACGCACGCTGCATCAAGCGCGTCGACGGCGTACATTTGCTGGAATTCGGCCAACCCGAGGCGATGTGGGAGTTGCAAGTGGAAAGATTGCCCGCCATCGTTACCATGGATTCCACTGGCGCCAGCCTGCATCAGGACGTCGAGGAAACGAGCGGAGTGGAATTGGAGAAGCTCGCGACAGTCTGAGAGGACTCGAGCGTGCATCCTGCATCACTTCAATCGCGTGACCTTTAGATTCTTGGCGCGCTGGCCGCCCATGTGTCCTTTGTTCTCCTCGTCGGAAAACGCCACACCCGCCGCGCCCTCGTTCTTGCCGACCTTCGGCGGACCGTCCCACGTCGATGGAATCGGCACGGTCGCACCTTGATGGTTGCTTTGATCGAAGACCACGATGTGATGGTCGAGCCAAACCTGCAAACTGTCGCCGCGCGCTTCCACGTCGAGATGGTGGAAGATGCTGGAATCGAAGCGATCGACGGGCCCGGAGAACGCCACGACCGCTTGCCGGTTGAGCCGCTTCACGCGCACGCTGCCCGTCGAGTAAAGTTGCACCCAATATCCAGCCGACGTCCCGCCGATCAATCCGTCGCCGGGATGCGCGCGCCGGCTGCGAAAGTATGGTCCCGCATCGCTGACGTTTCCGGTGGCATCGCTCGGAACCAGCAGGTCGACCGAGATTCGCAGATCCTGGCCCGCGTCCGCGCCGCGAATGCCGGCCATGGCGCATGCGCTCTCCGCCTTCGCCAACTGCATGCCGGTCCAATTGGTTCCGGAGTTGTGAAGGTCGATGGAAGTGGCGCCGCGTTCAAACGCGATTCCGTCGAGGAAGATCGGCATGAAATAATCGCCGTCCACATCGTCTACGCCCGCCGAGCAACGATAGATGGAGACGACTTCCGCCGGCGATAGCGCGCGCTCGAAAACTCGCACATCGTTGATCGCGCCGCGGAACGCGGAGCCGCCGAAAGCGCCTTGCCCGATTTTCCACGTGGCATCGGCGCGCGTCACCAAAGGCCACGGCACGCGGCCGGTGGCATCGAGTTGGCCGTCGACGTAAATGTGCACCAAATCCGACGGCGCGCCGTCGTAAACGGCCGCCACCATATGCCACGCTTCATCCGCAAACTGCGCGGCGGTGGTGACGGCTATCGCGGTGATCCGGCCGTCGCGACGGAGAAATACCACAAAGTGCGGAGCGGGTGGATCGTGGCGGTCGGAGTTGTACTCGAAGATCACGGTGTCGTCAACGCGTGGACGCGTGGCCTTGAACCAGGCCGTCGCGGTTCGCGGAGCGTCGTCCACCGGAAGCGCGCCTCGCGCAGAGCCGTCGACCGCCGATTGCAGGCCGTTAAAGCTAACTACGCTTCGGCTGCCGGTTCGATCAGGGGTCCACGCGACCTCGCCGCGAATCACGCCGTCGAGTCCATGACCGCTCGCGTCGTGCACAGCCGCGCCCTGACCTTCGTCGAGTTTCCACCACGCGACTTCCCCTCGGTTGGGCTCGGGAGCAGGCGGCGCGACCGGCCGCTTGAGAACCGCCACGATCGCCGCGAGGAGAAATATCAATGCTGCTGCAAGAATCCACTTCGCTTTGCTCGCCGGCGGCGCAGGCTCCAATGCAATCGCCTCGGCCTCCGGCGCCGCCGCGAGGTCAGGGGGCGCGGCGGGAATCTCGGAGTCGACAACTCGCGCCACAACCGAGTATCCCAGCTTCGGGTGCGTTCGAAAAATCTTCGGATTCTTCGGATCGTCGTCGAAGGCCTTGCGCAATTCGGAAATCGAGCGTGCCAGCACGTCGTCAGAGACGGCCAACCCTTCCCACACGCCCTCAATCAGCTCGTCTTTGCTGACCAGCCGGTCGCGGCGAGCCAGCATGAAAAGTAGGACCCGATAGGTCTTCGGCCGCAGCGGGATTTCGATGCCATTTCGCCGAACAGTGGCTCGTGCTACGTCAACCTCTGCTTCGTTGACGTAGAACACCCCCTCTTTCGGCAAAATTTCAACGTTCTTACGGTCGCTTTCCCTTACTTTGCTGGCCGAATCGGCCATCCTCAATGCCTCCCCCCGCAAGTGCGAGGTCCTATGTTGGAAGTTTACCTGGAGGTGGACGGTTATGGGAATACTTAAGCGCTGTTTGTTCGTTGGTTTTGCGATACTGGTTACACTGACACTGGCCCGGTGGGCCACCGCGCAGTCGACCCTTCCGGTGGTTCGCACTCTCAGCTACAACCAAATTAGCTTGCTCACGGCGAATCCCGGCACACCTCAAGGAACCGGCCGGCAATTCCCGTCGATCTCGGCAAACGGGTCGAAGCTGGTCTTCTCGCAGACCGACTCGTCGGGTGCGTTCCATGTTTACTCCATGAACGCCGATGGGTCGGGACAAACTCAGTTGGATACGTACAAGCCGCTGGCGTGCTGCGGTCCCGCGATGGTCGACATCTCCTCGGACGGCAGCAAGATTGTCTCCGCCGATCCCGCGCAGATCCGCATCAACGGCAGCGTGCTAGCGCAGTTCAACGACGGACAGTTGCTCGACGTGAAGATCACCGGCGACGGCACGAAGATTCATTTCATGATCGGGCGCGACACCGTGCTCACCGGCAAGAACACCGCCGTCACGCGCGGCATCTGGGTGATCAACTCGGACGGCACGGGCATGAAGCAAATCGTAACGCCGAGCAACTTGCAGTCGATCGGCATTTCCGGCGCCGCCGGCTACATCAACTTTGCGCAGCAAGGACCGATGATTGGATCGTCCACCGACGGAACGCACGTTGTCTTCGGTGCCTACGACAGCCCCGTCTCCGGCGGTCAAGGTCAAGGTGTCTTCGCCGTGAACGCCGACGGCACGGGCTTGCGTGATCTAATCGGACGCATCGGTTTCACCAACACGGTGAACATCAGCGGCGACGGAACGAAAGTCGGCTACACATACACGGATCTCAACGGCGGGCAGGTTTGCGGCGTGGTTAATTTTGACGGATCCGGAAAACTCAATCTCACCGATAGCACGGTGCTGCATCCAGGCACCGGCTTCAATCTTCCCGATCCGCGCGATCGGGTGCAGCTTACCAACGACGGAACGCAATTACTGATGGGCAATTCGGGATTGCTCTATAGCACGGCTTCTGGTTCAAGCGTAGTGCAACTCGCCGCGCGCGGCGGATATTTTTCCAGCGATCCGGTGCCGCTCGTCGGCGATGGACTCTATGGTCCAAGCATGAACTCCACCGGCACGCGCGTTCTCTATCTGCAAGGTGACAACAACAACATCCCGCAACTGGCCGTGCTCGACGTGAATCCCGCGTCGCCTAACGCGGCTGCGCCGGTGATGTCGAATGTCGCGCTGAATCCAGCGTTCATGCTCGTGAACACCACTAACGCCGTCGCCTCGGCCCAAGTGACCGCGGCAGGGTCGATCCTGCGTGTGGGAGTAAACTTCCTGCTCAACGGCCTGAACGACGGGAATGTCTTCAACTCGAACCCGTTGTTCGACGATGGGACACACGGCGACACGAAGGCCAATGACGGCACCTATACGGGTAACAACAACCTAGTGGAAGGCAACGCGACCATCGGCGGACGCACGATGCGCGTGAAGGCGGAAACGAAAACCAGCGACGGATTGCGTCACGCCACGGCGGTGGAGGTCAGCGGACTGTCTGTCGTCACGCAACCACCGACCGCTCCGACTGTTTCATCGACCAGTCCATTCAGCGGAAAGCCCGGCGCGAGCGTCACGATCAACGGAACTGGCTTCAGCACCACGGTTGGCAACGACAGCGTGTCGTTTGGGGGGCAATCGGCACAAATCACGAGCGTCACGGCCACAACTCTCAACGTCGTGGTTCCGTCGGCGCTCGCGCCGGGCGTGGTTGCCGTTTCCGTTGCGGTCTTTGGACAAGCAAGCAATTCGGTGAACTTCACCGTCACCAGCGGAACCGGAACTCCTCCGGTGATCAACACAGGAGGTGTCGTCGGCGGTGCGAATTTCCTCGCGGTGGTGACGGCCGCGGGCATCACGTCGGTCTTCGGCACGAATTTCACGACGGTCAACTTGGGTGCGTCGACGTTACCGCTGCCCACCACGCTCGGCGGCGTGACGATCCATGTGAACGCGATTCCCGCGCCGCTCTTCTTCGTGTCGCCCACCCAAATCAATTTCCTGATGCCCTATGAAGTGTTGGGTTTGAGTCAAGCGACGATCACGGCGACCACGTCGGCCGGCGACAGTTTGTCGCAAACCATCTCCTTGCAGAGTGTGGCGCCCGGCATTTTCGCCGTGAACGCCGCGGGGCAAGGCGCGGTTCTGATTTCACAAACCGGCCAGTTGGCTGCGCCGACCGGCAGCATTCCCGGCCTGTCTACGCGACCCGTACAACGCGGCGAGTTCGTAACCATTTACTGCACCGGACTCGGCGCCGTCACCAATCCCCCAGCGACCGGCGCACCTGCGCCGAATTCGCCGCTGTCCAACACCACGGCCACGCCGACCGTGACGATTGGCGGCGTCGCGGGAACGCCGACGTTCTCAGGATTGTCGCCGGGATTCGTTGGACTCTACCAGATCAACGTGGCGGTTCCGTCGGGTGCTCCATCGGGATCGGCGGTCTCGTTGGTTGTGGGGATCGGCGGCGTGAATTCGAACACGGTGACTATTGCCGTCCAATAGGCCGCGCGGCGTTTTCAACTTGTTGCATCACACGCAGCGTGTTCTCGCCGAGGATTTGAAGCAACTCGGCCTCCGCGTAACCGCGGCGTAGCAACTCCGCGGTGAGATTCGGTAATTCATCGGCGCCTTCGAGTCCAACGGGCATGAAGGCGCCGTCGAAATCCGATCCGATTCCGATGTGACTCACACCGACGAGCTTTTTCACGTGGTCGATATGATCGGCCACGTCAGCCACAGTCGGACGCGGCAGCCGCGCCTCATGTTTCGGAAGCAATTTGCGTAATTCTTTGGCCGCAGTCGCCGGATCGTCCTTGTAGCGCTCTTCCATGGCGTGTTCCTCCCCGTCCATTTCTTCCTTGAACGGACGGCGCGCGTCGACGTATTTCTGCGACAGAAAACCTTCGTGAAAATTGATATGGATCACGCCGCCGCGCGACGCCAGATCGCGAATCATCTGATCGCTCATGTTGCGCGGCACATCGCATAAGGCACGGCAGCAAGAGTGCGTCGCGACAATCGGCGCGCGGCTGATTTCCAGCACGTCGTAGAACGTTTTGTCGGAGACATGCGAGATGTCCACGATCATGCCCAGATCGTTCATTCTTCTTACGACGCTTCTTCCGAAATCGGTGAGACCGTTGTGACGCGGCGGTTCCGTCGACGCGTCGGCCCAGTTGTTGTGGAACGCCCACGTCAGCGTCATATATCGCACGCCGAGATTGTAGAACGCCGTCAACACGCCGAGATCGTCTTCGATGGCGTGACCTCCTTCGATCGCCACGAGCGCGGCGATCCGGCCTTCCTTGTGCAAGCGGCGAATATCGGCGGCGGTTCGCGCGAGCGCGATTTCCTCGGGATGCGCGGTGATCGCGGTGTGCAGCGCGTCGGCCAGCGTGAGTGCGCGCGCCAGATCGTGTCCCTTGAATTTCGGCTGAACCCAAAGCGCGAAAAACTCGGCGGCCAGTCCGCCGGCCTTCATGCGCGGAATGTCGAGGTGACCGTCGGGAAGGCGCGTGCTCCAATCGATGTGTTCGTCGAGGAAGCGCTGCGGCGTGTCGGCGTGGAGGTCCACGACGATAGCGCGTCGATGAATTTCACGAGCGACTTGCAACTCATTCATAGCTGGTTGTTCATCACAGGCAGTTTCAACACAGAGACCACTGAGCACACAGAGAACACAGAGAAACCCAACTCGCTTTCTTTGATTTTCTCCGTGCTCTCTGTGTTCTCCGTGTTCTCTGTGTTAGGTTTTTCTTCCTCCGTGGTTACGCCGCCACCGGAGGCAGCAACGTCTTCAAAAACTCGTGCGCCACTCGAAAGCCGCGCTTGAACTGTTCTGTGAAATTGCCTTGTCCGTCAGTGGACGGCTCGTAGAAGCGATCTTCGTTCTCGATGTTCATCGCGCCTTGATAGCCGGCGTCGGCCAGCACGGAGAAAAACGCTTTCCAATCGATTTGACCCGCGCCGGGCACGCGGAAGCGCCACCAACTCGCGCGATTCACCGGCTGGATGCCGCCGCGATGCAGGACGTGGTAGAGAATTTCGGTGTCCTTCAAATGCACATCGTAAATCTTCGATGCGAAATCGCGCGCCGCTTGGATCGGGTCCATCATTTGCCAGACGAGATGCGAAATGTCCATCTGCAAGCCGACGGGCGCCTTGGCGTCGAAGGAATTGAAGAGCGCTTCCCATCCGATCGGCCCGGTGGCGATATTGGGTCCGCCGGCGTACGGTTCCCACAGGATGCGAACCTTATTTTTCTCAAGCACCGGAAAATATTTCTCCGTATACACGCGCACGATTTCGTTCACCTGCTCGGGCAGCGGGCGGCCTTCCTGCTTGCCGGATTGTCCGCCAATGTTGGGAATGCCGAGTTTGCCGCACAACTCGATACAAGCGATCGTGTACTGGATTTGCTTTTCGCGCTTCGCTGGATCGGGATCGATGTGATTGCCGTCGCAAGCGAGCGAAGAAACGTAAATCCCCGATTTGTCGATGCGCGACTTGATGTCGGCGATGCGCGCATCGTCAACCTTGGCGGGATCGATTCGCAATTGCATCGAGGTAAAACCTTCCGACTTCACCCAGTCGAGATTGGAGTCGGTGTAAGGACCGAGCACGCCGACGCGCGGACGAAAACGCGGTCGATTCTGCGGCGGAAATTGCGCCGCGGCAGCGGCAGTAGCGGCGACGGGAACGGCGGCGAGAAGATTGCGTCGAGTGATCATAGCGAATGCCAGTATACCGGAACGGCGTTTGATGCGGTACAATCCACCCATGGAGATCACACTTTCGCCGGAGTTCGAAAGCTACGTTGATGAGTTGATCGCCGCCGGGAAGTACGCGACAAAGGATGAAGCCCTCACCGATGGCCTTCGCGCGCTCCGGGAGCGTCAAGAACTCAGTGGAGCCGAACTGGAGGATTTGCGCCGCGAGATTCAGGTTGGTATCGACGCCATCGATCGCGGAGAATACGAAGAGTTCGACGAAACCAATATCCATAAGCTTGCTGAGGACGTTCATCGTCGCGGGATGGAGCGCTTGGCCGCAGAGCGGCTGAAGCGCGCATGAAGCAAGCGCGGACAACGCACCCAGCCCGCCGAGACTTAGACGACATCTGGTTGTGGATCGCGAGAGACAGCCCAGCGAACGCCCAGCGGTTTGTATCGGAAATCGCCGATCACTTTCCGATGCTCGCCGCCTTTCCAAGAACCGGGCGACTGTGTCCGGAATTGAAGCCAGGGATGCGAAGGTTTCCGGTTCACAAGTATGTGATCTACTATCGCGAAACGAAGCGCGGAGTCGAAATCCTTCGCGTCCTTCACGGAGCGAGAGACGCGAAACGCATCTTCGGCTAGCTATCGACCCGCAGCTAGATCATTGAGGTAAGCTTCCAATTCCTCGACCGGCATCACTTCGGCCGGTCGACAAAGCAGGCTCCAATCGCCGGATCGCTCGATCGTTAGCTCGGAATTGAACTTAGTGGCTGGAAAGACGCTGGCATCGGCGCGGGCAGCGACCACGGTGCAGAGATGGCTCCGATCGCCATCGCTAATTCGGCGATCGAACGCGACGACCGAAACGTGTCCCAATTCTCCTTCGATCACGTTCCTAACAAGCGGCGATCCCTGCATAGTTCTTCCGTCGAGACCGAACCATGCGCTGATCGGTTTCCCAACGAATCGAAGACCGAGTCGCTCGGCGAGGTTCTGAATGTCGCGCGTCCTTCGGTTTTGTTTGGAAACAATCAGCCAACCTGCAAAGCAAATAGCGGCCGCAAACAACAAGGCAATGGCCGCACCGGTCGCGTTCCCGCCCAAGGAGAACCTATCCTCTCAGGAAATCCAGCACCGACTCGATCACCACGTCGCGACCAACTTGGCTGATCGCTTCGGTCAGGGGAATTTCCTTGGGACACGCCTTCACGCAATTCTGGGCGTAGCCGCATTCATGCACGCCGCCGGGACCCGTCAGGGCCATCAGGCGCTCGTGCGCATTCATCTTCCCGGTCGGATGGCTGTTCAGCAAACGGACCTGGCCGATTACCGCCGCGCCGACGAATCCGGTTTCGTCGTTGTATTGCGGGCAAACTTCCAGGCAGTTGCCGCACGAGATGCAGTGCGAAAACGGATACGCCGCTTCTTGCGTCTTCTGCGACATGCGCGGGCCGGGACCCAAGTCGTAGCTGCCGTCGATGGGAATCCACGCCTTCACGCGTTTCAAATCGTTGAACAAGCGCTGCCGATTCACTTGTAGATCGCGAATCACCGGGAACTTCGACATCGGCTCCACGCGAATCGGCTGCTCCAGCTTGTCGACCAGCGCCGTGCACGCCTGACGCGATCGCCCGTTCACGAGCATCGTGCACGCGCCGCAAACTTCCTCCAGGCAATTCGATTCGTAGGTGATGGGCGTGCTCGCTTTGCCCTGCTTCGTCGTGGGAGCGGCGGCGATTTCTTGGAGCACCGCGATCAGGTTCATGTTCGGCCGGTACGGAAGGGAGAACTCCTCCCAATACGATTCTCCATCTGGCGTTAGCTGGCGCTTGACTTGCACTTCGATAGTTTTCATTTTTGCCTTTTGCCTTTTGACTTTCCCCTCTTGCCCTAGCGCTTACGCCGCAATGTCATACTTACGCGGACGCGGTTGAATCAAACTGGCGTCCACAGCCTCGTACGAAAGCACCGGCTCGTCGGCGTCGGGCGCGAAGACGGCCTTGGTCGTCTTCATCCAGTTAGCGTCGTCGCGATCCGGGAAATCGGGCTTGTAGTGCGCGCCGCGACTTTCGTTGCGGGCTTCCGCGCCGCGCGCAATCACACGCGCCAGTTGCAGCATGTTCGTCAGCTCGCGGCAAAATGCCAGCGTTTGATTCGCCCACGAACTGCGATCGCTCAAATTCATGCGACGGCTGCGTTCGAGAAGCGTGACTAGTTGCTCGTCGGCCTTGCGCAGTCCTTTATTGTTGCGGACCACCGTGCAGTGCTCGGTCATCAACTCGCCCATCTCTTTCCAGATGTGGAAGGGATTTTCCCCGCCCTGACCCTTGAGCAGCGCGTCGTTCAATTCTTGCTGCCGTTTCAATTCCTGCTCGAACACCGTGGAAGAAACCGCTTCCGCCGACTTCGCGTTGTTCTTCGAATACGCCGCGGCCGTACGTCCCGCGACCATGCCACCATAGATGCACGACACGAGGGAATTCGCGCCCAGCCGATTTGCGCCGTGATACTGATACTCCGCCTCGCCCGCCGCAAAGAGTCCCGGCAAGTTGGTCATTTGGTCGTAATCGATCCACAGGCCGCCCATCGTGTAGTGCATCCCGGGGAAAACTTTCATCGGATGCTTGCGCGGATCGACTCCAACGAATTTTTCGTAAATTTCCAGAATGCCGCCGAGCTTGCGATTCAAAGTTTCGACCGGAATGTGCGAAACGTCGAGGTAAACCGCCGCCTTTCCGTCGAGGCCGAGGCCTAGTTCGTAGACAACTTTGTGGATCGCGCGCGTGGCGATGTCGCGCGGGACAAGATTGCCGTATTTCGGATACCACTCTTCCAAAAAGTACCAAGGCTTGCCGTCGCGCACCGTCCACACACGTCCGCCTTCGCCGCGCGCCGATTCCGACATCAGGCGCAGCTTGTCTTCGCCGGGGATCGCCGTGGGATGCACTTGAATGAACTCGCCGTTGGCGTAAACCGCGCCTTGCTGATAAAGGGCACTTTGCGCCGATCCTGTGCACACAACCGAATTCGTGGACTTGCCGAAGATCGATCCATTGCCGCCCGTCGCGATGATCACGGCGTCGGCCGCAAACGTCTTCAACTGCATGGAGCGCAGATCCATCGCGCAGATGCCGTGGCAGCGCCGGTTGCCGTCGAGCACGGCGGAGAGAAATTCCCAACCTTCGTACTTGGTGACCTTGCCGTCGGCTTCAAAGCGACGCACTTGCTCGTCGAGCGCATACAAAAGCTGCTGGCCGGTGGTCGCGCCGGCGAACGCCGTGCGATTGTAGAGCGTGCCGCCGAAGCGTCGGAAATCGAGCAAGCCCTCCGGCGTGCGATTGAACATCACACCCATGCGATCGAGCAAGTCGATGATGCCGGGCGCGGCGTCGCACATCGCCTTCACGGGCGGTTGATTGGCCAGGAAGTCCCCGCCATAAATCGTGTCGTCGAAATGCTTGAACGTGGAGTCGCCTTCACCCTTGGTGTTCTTGGCCGCGTTGATTCCGCCTTGCGCGCACACCGAATGCGAGCGTTTTACAGGCACGATCGAAAACAGATCGACGGCCATACCCAATTCCGCCGATTTGATGGCGGCCATCAGCCCCGCGAGGCCGCCGCCCACAATGATGATTCGAGAATTTGCCATAAGTTTTGGTCGCGCGTTACGGATGAATGTAGATCGACATCATGGAAACGAGACCCGCGGCGCAAAGACCAGCGCCCACGCTGCCGCACAACACGCCCGAAATTTTCTGCGAGCGCGGCCCCATCGTGATTCCCCATTTGCACCCGAACAACCAGAGTCCGTAGCCGAAATGGAAGCACGCCGCGATCATGCCGACGGCGTAGAACGCGAGAATCAGCGGATTCTGTAGCGCGTGCGAAACTTTTCCGTACGCCAGTTCCGGATGCGACGCCAGATGCTCGCCGGTGAAGCGCTGTTCCCACAAGTGATATCCGATGTAGACGAATGCGATGATCCCGCTGACGCGCTGCCAGAAGTAGAGCCAGTTTCCGACCCAAGGATAATCGGTGACGTTCGATTCTCCGCGATACCAGATGTAGATTCCGTATCCGCCGTGAAAAAGAATCGGGCCGAAAATGAACAGCGTTTCCACCGCCACGAGAAACGGAATGCTCACGAGAAACGCCACGTGTGCGTTATACGCGTCGGGTCCTTTGAGGGCGAGCACCTGCGCGTAAATGTGTTGAACGAGAAACGCGCCGACGGGAACGACGCCGGAAAGGGAATGAAGTTTGCGGAGCAGAAAACTGTGATCGGTAGCGGACGTGGACACTGCCGCTGAAGCAGTTGACATGAAATGAGCCTCGTTTGTTGGTAAGCAACTATTTTCTTACCGGAGGGCGTGTGGTGTCAAGCGATGTAGCTTCAACTCTGCGCGGGCCAGACAATCCGCTGCCCCGGCAAGGGCACGATCGGTTGCTCGGCCCATGCCCGCCGGAACTCGTCGGCGAACTGGGGTCCGCGTTGCTGGGCGATCTGAACCAACACGACCGCAAATTGCGGAAAACGCCGCAACGCCCGAACCGCTGCTTCGCTGAAGCTCCGATCGCGCGTCAGCACGACGGTGAAGCCCGCGAGAACGGCGGCTTCGACTAAATCACCATTCTTCAGCGCCTTCCAGCCTCTCGATTCCGTGGTGTCTGCCTCAATCCCGAGCTCTGTCCGGAGAACATCGGCGATGACTACCGGCATGTTCGCGTCAAGCAGCCACATTCGGTACGCCAAGTTGTTCGGACGCGACTCTCAGCATCTCGGGAATGGCTTCGTGAGGAAATGAACCATACGTGGAGTCGATTTCATCCGGCGACATTCCTTCGGCCAAACAGGAGAGAATAAACGACACTGAAAATCTTGTGCCTCGCACGGCCAATTGCCCGCCCAGTAGGTCTGGATCCGCTACGATCCAACTGTAGTTGCGATACGGCTTGATTTCAGCGGTTACCATCGGGCTCCTCTCTGGGGCGATCATATCACGGCGACTTAGCGGCGAGGAGTCGCCGCAGTTCGCGCCGTTTGGCGGAATCGGGAAATTGCTTGATGTCCTGCGCGAGCCACTTTCGCGCGAGTGTCCGCGTACCGGCGGCAATCCGTTTGAGATTCGCGAAATTGGAGCGGAGAAAGGCGGCTGGATCGCCATCATCGCGGAGGAAGTACAGAGCCTCGATCTCCGCCTTCGTAGCCGACGAGCGCTTTCCGTCAAAGTGAAACTTGTTGTCCGGGCCTCTGTGTATACGGCAATGTGCCGGAGCGGGCCTACGCCGCGCGGACTTCGCGCGGTGAGGCAAATATCCGGCTGGGAACGCGACGATCCCTCATCGTACAATGGATCACATGAATCCCCTCACACGCCGTCAGGCGATCGCTACGCTTGGTGCGATTGCCTCTGCCGCGTCCGCTGGTGACGGACAGGCACAGAACATAACTCCGCAGAGCCCGGGCGCGCTGGAAAAAGGCGCACTCGAACGCAATGACGCTGCCGTCGCGCGATTGCTCGCGCAGCAAGTCACCGATGACGCGAATCCCTACCTCGGATCGTTTCCGGATCGATTTGGCCTGCACGCGCCGGGCTCGGCTGCGGGAGCGATCCAAACGTTCGCCGCGTCCTTCGTGCATCCGCAATCGAAGTATCGCGCCGACGGGGCGGTCATGCAGCGCATCGGCGCGGCGGTCTCGTACCTGGAACGCAGCCAGTCGCCGGAAGGCAACATCGACTTACCGACCACGAATTTCAATTCCCCGCCCGACACCGCGTTCGCCGTCAACCACGTGGCTTCGGCCGCCGCGATCGGACAAAAGCACGGCGTGCCGGAAATCTCGGCCGTGCTGCGGACGTTTCTCGCCAAGGCGGGCAACGCGCTGTCGTCCGGCGGAGTCCACACACCGAATCACCGCTGGGTGGTGTGCGCGGCGCTGGCCCAACTGAATGAAATCTTTCCGAACTCCAGTTACGTGCGGCGCATCGAGGAATGGCTCGGCGAATCGGTCGACACCGACGCCGACGGCCAATTCATCGAGCGCAGCACGCTGGTCTACGACATCATCTGCGACCGCTCGTTCGTGGTGATGGCGGCGAAGCTGGGGCGGCCGGAATTGCTCGAGCCGGCGCGCGCGAATCTGCAAAATCTGGCGTACCTGCTGCACGCCAACGGCGAAGTGGAGTCGGGCGTGTCGAGCCGCCAGGACCGCGACACACGCGGCAACGCCGCCGGCTACTGGTTCCCCCTCGCGTATCTCGCGCAGCACGACAGCAACAAGGACTTCGCGGCGATCGCGACGCTTTTGGGTCCCGAACATTCCTCGCTCGCCGATTTTCTGGAGTATCCCGAGTTGCTGCGCCCATCTCCGCCACTCACCCTGCTGCCCGTGGATTTCGAAAAATATTTTCCCGCGTCGGAAATGGTGCGCGTCCGCCGCGCGGCCTTGAGCGGCACGGTGATCCTGCGAGGATCGTCCCGCGTTTTCGCCATGCAGTATGGCGACGCCGCAATCACCGGCGTGCGTTTCGCCAGCGCGTTCTTCGGCAAGGGTCAATTCGTGCCGGAACAATTCGAAAAGCGCGGCAAGGTCTGGTACATGCGGCAAATTCTCGAAGCGCCGTACTATCAGCCGCTGGACAAGCAAGTGACGCGCGAGAATTGGGCGGCCACGCGCGCGCAGCGGCGGCAAACGCAGGTCTGCAAGCTTGAACAGACGCTCGAAGTCTCCGAAAGCAAGGGCGGATTCTCGCTTCGCTTCCGCGCCGCCGGGACGAACAACGTTCCCGTGGCGATCGAAATTGGCTTTCGCGAAGGCGGACAGTTGGAAGGCTGCACGACCGCGCCCGCGAAACCAGGCATGTTGCTCGGGTCGGGCACCGGAACTTTTCGCGGCGGGAAAAACTCGATCCGCTTTGGATCCGGCGCCGCGCCACATCAATACACGCAGTTGCGCGGCGCGGAAGCGCCGCTCGCCGGACAAAGTGTCTACATCACGGGAGTGACGCCGTTCGATCACACAGTTGTGCTTGAAGGTGCTTAGTTAATGTCTTTGTTGAGGTTTATTATCTAGTACACTGCGTTTTTTTTCTGCCGTCGTTTGAGGCGGTTACGCGGATCGGCAGGCTACGAAGACCAGGCGAAATGCAATAATGGTCTTTTATGCCGAAGTCCGATGCCATCAGCGCTCTCCTTGAAGTCGTGCCGCAGTTCGAAGGCAACATCTCACACATGTATCTCGACACTGCGGGACTGGTCACCGCAGGCATCGGCCACATGATCCCCCACGTCGCGGCCGCGCAGCAGATTCCCTTTGTTGTTCGCGCGACTGGCGCGCCGGCCGCCGTCGACCACATTGCCGCCGACTATCGAGCAGTTGCCGCCGCGCAAAAGGGCCAGCCGATGCAGGTGTATCAGCGAATCACCGCTTGCATCTTGGCCGACGGTTGGGCGATCCGCGATGCGGCTTTTCGATTGCGTAATGAGTTTTTTCCGTTGCTTTCAGCCGCCTATCCCGACCTCGACACGTATCCGCTGCCGGCGCAGGTCGCGCTCCTCGATATGATCTACAATCTGGGAGCCGCGGGATTGGCGAAATTCCGGCATCTGCACTCGTCCATCGAGGCGAAGGATTGGGCAGCGGCGGCGCGCCAATGCCATCGCATGGGCATCCAAGCGTCGCGTAATGAATGGACAGCCCAGCAGTTTATGGCAGCAGCCGGTGTAAACCCCGCGCCGGGGCCCCAAGTCTAACAGGGTGGATGGAGACAGTCCTGGTAGAAACGTCAGGAGCAAGCGTGCCAGCAGGCCGGACCGCCGCGCAGTTGCTCGCGGCGCAAGAGGTCGCGGACTTCGACGCGTTGGTCGCGCAGCATCGCGCGCGGATCTTCCGCTACGTCTTGGCATCGCTACGCGACTACGACGCCGCCGAGACGATCACGCAGGACACCTTCATCCGCGCCTACCGCGCCCGCGACGGATTTCGCGGGGAGTCGAGTGTCGGCACGTGGCTCATGCAGATTGCGGTGAATTTGGTGCGCAGTCACGTGTCGAGCAGCCGTTGGAGATTCTGGCGGCAGGCCGAACGTTCCGGCGTGGACGCCGCCGAAGCGGGTGACTGGCTGGCGGATCGCGGCGGGTCGCCGGAAGACACCGCCGCCGCGCGCGAACAGGTGGCGGCCGTCTGGCGCGCCGCGGAGAGTTTGTCGGAACGGCAACGGACCGTGTTTCTTCTGCGCTTCGTCGAAGACATGGATTTGCTGGAAATCGCGGCGGCCACGGGAATGAAGGAAGGGACTGTGAAGACACATTTGTTCCGTGCGCTGGAAACGATTCGGACGCAAGTGAGTCCGCAAGGAAACGAAAATGTCTAACGCAACTCATCTTACTCAAGCGCAAATCTCGGGGCTTCTCGCGGGACTCGCGACGTCCGGGCAATTGGCGCACGTGGCCGGTTGCGCAGAGTGCCGCGAGGAAATCGCGCGGCGGAAGTTGCCGCTTGAAATGTTCCGCGAATCGGTGCAGGCGCGCGGCGAGCGGCCTGCAGCGCGCACGATTACGTGGACCGAGCCGAATCGCTGGCGCGGGATGATGCTGCGATGGGCCGCAGGCACGGCGCTGGCGCTGCTTTTCCTGGGAGTTCCGCTGATGTATTGGAACAAGCAAGTGCATTTGCGCGAAGCGGAGCGTTTGCGGGAAGACGCCGCGCTGCTCGACAGCGTGAATCAGACGCTCTCGCGGTCGGTGCCGGAATCGTTCGAACCGTTGGACAAGATGGTGGCGTGGAGTCCGTCCACTGATTCAACCAGCGGGCAGGTCAAGCAGTAGGGGTCAATTTCATACGCCGGAGAGAACATGCCTCAAACATCAGAATTACAAAACGAACCTACCGAAGTACAAATCCCTTTGTTTCATAAACGTAGCGCCGCAGTGTCGTGTTTCACGACAGCAGCCGCGATCCTCCTAACCGCCGCGCTGGTGTGGTCGCAACCCGCACCGGCGGCACCGGCGGGGTTCGATGGGATCGGCGTCGATGCCGAACAAGGCTCTCCTCCGCCTCCCGGCGGGCCCGGTGGCGGCGGACCGCAGGGTCCCGGCGGCCCTGGCGGACATCGCCAAGCACCACCGCCGCCAGGTGGTCCAGGTGGCGGACCCGGATTGCACATGCCACCGGGGATGTGGTGGACCAATCCCACAGTGATTCAGAAAATCAATCTCACCACCGATCAGCAGAAAAAGATTTCCGACATTTTTCAGCAGTACCGCTCGAAGTTGATCGACGCCAACGTGGCCGTGCGCATTGAAGAAGCGATCATGGAACCGCTGGTGCAATCCGACCCGCCGGAGGACTCGAAAATTCTTGCGCAGATCGACAAAGTCGCCGGCGCGCGGGCGGAACTTGAGAAGACCGACGCGCGAATGCTCCTGGGAATCCGCCACGTGCTGACGCCCGAGCAGTGGAAGACGCTGCAAGCGGGACACGATGGACCTCCGCGACGCCCTGACGGAGATGGTCCGCCACCGGCGAGAAGGCCGTAAAAGATGGTTGCCGGTCGCCGGTTGCTGGTTGCTGGTTGCTGGTTGCTGGTTGCTGGTTGCCGGTCGCCGGTCGCCGGTTGCCGGTTCGGTTCCGTCCACACCGCCGTTTTTTCCGGCAACTGGCAACCGGCAACTGACAACCGGGTTTTTCACCGCCCGCTGACCTGCGCCGTCTCCTTGTTCAAGACCTCGTTCATCGCGTTCCCCAACTCTTCGAGCGTCGTTGGCTTCTGCAGAAATCGCGCAATTCCCATCGACTCCGCACGCGTCCGATCCTCCGCGCTGAAATATCCCGACATCAGCACGACCGGAAGCGGGCGCACGCGCAAAAACTCTTGCGCCAGATCGAGTCCCGACATTCCACGTAGCGCGAGATCGCTGAGAACCACGTCAAACGACGTTGGATCCACGCGAAACGCTTGAATCGCCTCGGAGGCTTCGAGAAAACTCGTCACGTTGTATTCCAAGCGCTGCAACATGCGCGTGACCAGCGAGGCCACGGCTTTCTCGTCGTCGATCACCAGAATCCGCTGGCCGCGTCCGTGCGGAACTTTCGCGCGGGGCGGGCGCGCCGCGGGAACCATGGAATTCTCGAGCGCCGGGAAGTACAGTTTGAACGTCGTTCCCTTACCGATTTCGCTCTCAACCGTCACCACGCCGCCGTGACTCTTCATGATCCCGTGGACCACCGCCAGCCCCAAGCCCGTTCCCTTGCCCGGCGCTTTCGTGGTGAAGAATGGATCGAAGATGCGGTCGAGCGTGGCGCGATCCATGCCGCTACCGTTGTCGGTGATCGAGAGCACCACGTAAGGACCTTCCCACAATCCCGGCGTGGCGCGCGCCAATTCCGCGCCGGCGCGGCCTTGCTTCAAGGAAACTTCCAGTAATCCTCCCGTGGATCCCATGGCGTGCGACGCGTTGGTGCCCAGGTTCATCACCAATTGATTGAGCTGCGTGGGATCGCAGGAAATCGGCGCAACCGCCTCGAGATGCGCGTCGATTTCGATCATGGCCGGAAGCGCGGCGCGCAACATCTTCAACGCTTCTTCCACCACCGGCCGCGGCTCCGTGGGTACGTGTTCGGTCTCGCGCGGACGGCTGAACGCCAGAATCCGCCGCACCAACTCCATGGCGCGCGCGCCGGCCGTGGCGATTTCCGCGAGATCGCGCTGCACCGGATGATCGGGCGGCAGACCGCTGGCGGCCATGGCCGCATTGCCGGAGATCGCTTGCAACACGTTGTTGAAATCGTG
>JAJPHL010000024.1 GCA_021325275.1 Terriglobia bacterium
ATGGTCGCTTGCTGCAACAGCAGGTTGCGGATTTGCGGAGTGGCTTCTTCGAGCGTGGTTTCACGCAAATCTTCCAGCTGGAAAATATAGTAGCCGGACGCTTCGGGAACCGGCGCGCTCACTTCTTTCGGCTTCAGCGAAAAAATCACTTTCTCGATGTTCGGGGGAAGCTGATTGTGCTTCACCGTTCCCATGTCGCCGCCCTTGGGACCCGTTTCCGGCTCGTCGGAATTTTCCTTCGCCACGGCGGCGAAGTCCTCGCCCTTTACGATCTTGTCGCGCAGCGACGTCGCCAGCGCTTTGGCTTCGTCGTCGGTGCGATCCTTGGGTGTGGTGCCGTCTTTTCCCTTGGGACGCGCGAACGCGACCAGAATGCCGCGAATCTTGGCCTGCTGTTGGTCGGCGATGTGCGCGGTGTAGTACGCCTTGATCTGATCGTCGGTGATGACTTGATTCTTCTGCGAAATCTGCTGGAAGGCGAGTTGCGCCAGGAACTGCAAGCGCTGGAACTCCAGTTGATCTTTCACCTGTTGCGTCTGGTCGAGTTTTTCTTTCTCCGCGGAACGCGCCAGGCTCAGCATCATTCCGAATTGTTGCGCGAACTGTTTCTTGGTCATCTGCGCCACTTGTTGCTGGAACGCCGGGGGCAGCGCGCGCATGATCGCTTCGAATTTTTCTCGCGTGAACGTCTCCGTTCCGATGGTCAGCACCACGTCTTCGGCGCCCACCGGCTTCGGAGGCGCGGGCACCGCGCCGGGCATCGACGGTTTGTACTCGGGCACCGTTTGCAGGCCGGGTTTGGCCGGCGCTGCCGGCGGCGTGGCCGGCGGCGTTTGCGCGATTGCGAAGGACGCAGTTAGAAGGACACAAGAGAACGCCAACGTAAACTTCATGATTCGGATTTAGCTCCTCGGAAAAATGTGGCGAAGTAGGACAGCATCCTTGCCTGTCCATTTGCGCGACGGAATGCCTTATGATAACACGGGAGCTAAGGCCGACGCATTCGCCTCGCCGTAATCGCCATGCCCACCGCCGCCGTGAGTCACGCGCCTCCCTCGAACGTCACGCCACCGCATCCGGAATCCGGCGCGGCCGAAAAACGCCGCGTCGCCGGCGTTTCCATCCTTTGGGCGATCGTCGTAACGGGGCTCAAAATCGTCGTCGGATTCGGCACGCACAGCTTGGGTATTCTCTCCGAGGCATTGCACTCCTCGCTCGACTTGGCCGCCGCGGTCATGACGTTTTTCTCGGTGCGCGTCTCCGATCGTCCCGCTGACTCCGATCATCAATTCGGCCACGAGAAGATGGAGAATCTCTCGGCCTTCTTGCAGGCGCTGCTGTTGCTTGGCACCTGCGTTTGGATTGTCTACGAAGCCGTGGAGCGATTGCTTTTCCGCCGCGTGGACATTCAGCCGACGATTTGGGCGTTTCTGGTCATGGCGTTTTCCATGGCCGTCGACTACTGGCGTTCGCGCGCGCTGCTCGACGTCGCGAAGAAGTACAACAGCCAGGCGCTGGAGGCCGACGCGCTACATTTCTCCACCGACGTGTGGAGTTCGCTGGTGGTGCTGTTTGGATTGCTGCTGGTGTGGGGCGGACGCCGCTACGGCGCGCCCGACCTGCGTGTCGCCGACCCCTTGGCGGCGATGGCCGTGTCGGGCATTGTCGCGGGAATCAGCGTGCGATTGGCGAAGCGCACGGTCGACGCGCTGCTGGACGCCGCGCCGCCGGGCATGCGCGCGCGTCTCTACGACGAAGTGCGCGGCGTCGAGGGCGTGTTGGGATCGGATCGCGTGCGCATTCGTCACGCCGGCGCGCGCTATTTCGTGGACGCCAACATTTCCGTGCAGCGCACCGCCACGTTCGAACACGTGAAAGCGATTTCCGACGCCGTGCAAGCGCGCATCCTGCGCCATCTCCCCGGCGCCGACGTCATCATTCACACCGAGCCGCGCGCCTCCGGCAACGAAGACCTGTTCGAAAAAGTAAAAGCGGTGGCGGCGCGTCACGCGGTGAACGTCCACGATCTATCGGCACTGGATACGGCGGGCGCGGAAGGCGACACGCCGGGATTGCACCTGGAGTTACACGTGGAAGTCAGCGACACGCTCACGTTGCGGCAAGCGCACGATCTGGTGGACCGCCTAGAGGAAGAAATCCACGCCGAAGCTCCGGGCTTGGCGAGCATCAACACGCACATCGAAGAAGCGGGCGCGCACATCGAGCGCGTCGCCGTGCACACGCCGGAGCACGCCGAAGAAATGCGCCGGCGCTTGCGCGAAATCGCGGAGTCGAATCCGCTGGTGGTGGATTGTCACGAAATTTCCATTCGCCAAGTGCGCGATCGCGTGTTTGTGGCGTGTCACTGCCGTTTCAACGGCGATCTTCCGGTGGCGCGGGTGCACGAGATCACCGCGGAGGTGGAAGCGCAGTTCCGGCGCGAGTTCCCGCGGATTTTCCGGGTCATCATCCACAGCGAGCCTGCATAACGTAGTAAGATGGTGGGACCAATGCGGAGCAAGGGGAAAATATGGCTGTAAAGAGAATCCTTCTGGGACAGGTTTGGAAGAAAGACCAGACGGGCGAAAATCATTTGGTCACCAAGCTCTACACGGAAGTGTTTTCCACCTTTGCCGTGCTCCGCCGCGTGGGATCGGAAGATGTGACGCGCGTGAAAGTCACCAAGGCCGGCGACCAGCAGGATCTCCCCGGATTCACCTACACGCAAGAGAGCGCCGATTTCTGAGCCTTGCCAAATTCCTACCTCGCGCGTTGCGCCGGCTCCTGCCAAGTCCGCCGTGTTTTTTTGCAATGATGTGCTCGACGTGGAAATCTTCGAGTTCAATCGCCGAGTCGGGAAGGCGGCAGTACTCGCACCGTCCGCCAGCACGCTGGCGGACGGCTTCCCTTTGAGCGGAGGTCATGCAGGCCCGGATTGCTTGAGGTACAGTCGCGCTTTCGATTGGAGCGCAGCCAGGAGACCGCGCAACTGAGCATACGTCTCGTATTCCGCGAATTCTTCGGCGGTGAGCGAGCCTTCGTTAGCTTTGCCGGCCAGCTCTTGCCGCCGTTCCGGTGTCGGTCCGTCGAGCTTCAGCGCAAGAATCGCGCGCGCTCCGGCTTCGGTCAACGTGGCGCCGAGAGAATCGGCCAAGTCAGAGACGATCTTCTGGGTTTGCATCCGCTCTGGAAATACCGTCGATGCCATATGCGGTCATTATGCCTCAATTTCCAGTTGTGGCGCATGAGGGTCGTGGCCCAAGTTGAATTCGACCCTGTGGAACTCTGAGCCAATCGGCTGCGCAGCCGCTTTGTATCTCTTTGTATCAGGTTTGTATCAGGGCACGGCTTCAGCCGTGCCGACCCAGACGTTTGGAAAAAGTGGGCTTTAGCCCCCGGCAGACAACGGCGATCCACAATGTTGCCAAGTGCAAAGCCGCAGGGGCTAAAGCCCCAGGAACTAGGCCTGCTGGCGGCACGGCTGAAGCCGTGCCCTGATACAACCCATACGTTATGCGCAAGGGTTCGATTTCCGCAAGTCCTGTGACCGGAATTCAAATTGAGCCACTATCCGCATGAGCGTGCACGCTCACGCCTCTTCCGTCGCCTCTTCCATCGGCTTCCGCCGCGACTTCCAAAACTCGATCGCCGGTGGCAGCAAGCTCAGCGCGACAATCACCAGCACGACTAGCTCAATGTGCTTTGCGAGCGCCGGGAACACCTGGCCCAAAAAGAATCCGGCCAGCAGCATGCTTCCAATCCACGCGACGCCTCCCACAATGTTGTAAATCACGAAGCGCGCCATGGACATTTCCGCCGCGCCGGCGACGATCGGAGCGAAGGTCCGCACAATCGGGATGAAGCGGGCAATGATCAGCGTCTTATTGCCGTACTTTTCGTAAAACTCCTGCGCCTTTTGCAAGTGGCTCGGCCGGAAGAGCAGCGACTTCGGCTTCGAGAACAGGCGTTTGCCAACTTTCAGACCCGTCAGGTAACCAACCGCGTTGCCCAGGATGCTGGCGATCGTTAAGGTAACGATCAGCACGCCGATGTTCAGGTTTCCCTTGGCGGCAAACAGTCCCGCCACAAACAGGAGCGAGTCGCCGGGAAAGAAAAAGCCGGCCGCCAACCCGTTTTCGGCGAAGATCACCGCGTTTAGAACCACATAGCCCGCTGCCGCAATGGTCGTAGGGTCGAGATAATGCCGGATTTCCGAAATCATGCCGCCGAGCGAAGACATCCCTGCATTATCGCACGGATTCTTTACGGTGCCGCCCGAATCGCTGTTAAATTAATGATAACAATACGGTTAATCGACGTGCGCGCCCCTTTTGCCCCACTTCTACCCCGTTACCGCCTGTTGACCCCTTCCGCCAACCTTGCTATAATAAAACTTCAACGCACGGTGCATTATCCACACAAGGATGTGCTTGCCACTCCACAAACCGGCCTCTGACAATCGCCACGCCAGTGCGCCGAGCAGGCAAGCCAGCCGGATCGACGAAAGGGCCGGAACTAAAAATGACGAGTAACTTTCGGATTGGCGATAAAGTTGTCTACCCAAACCACGGCGTAGGAACCATCGAGCAGATCAGCAGCAAGAACACTACGGGCGCGCCCGAGCAGTTCTATCATCTGCGCATTAATTCCAATAGTTTGACGGTCACGGTGCCGTTCAGCAACGTCGGCAGCGTGGGCTTGCGCAAGATCGTCAAGCAGGCCGAGATCGGCAAGATCCTGATCTACCTGGCCGACGGCGATTGCCATTCGCACGCCGACTGGAAGTGGCGCTTCAAGGAAAACTCCGAGAAGATGCGCTCCGGTTCGCTGTTGCAAGTGGCCGAAGTGATGAAGAGCTTGCTGAAGTTGAGCCGCGGCAAACCGCTTTCTTTCCGCGAGAAGAAAATGCTCGATCGCTCGCGCTACCTGCTGGTCAGCGAACTGGCCACGGTGAAGGGCATGCCGGAAAAAACCGCCGAGATGCTCATCGACAAGTCGCTGGCGAAGTCCAAGCTGAAGCTTCCCGATATCGACTAAGCGCGTTCATCCACGCCTCCTATGCCCTTGACGCAAGTTATCGTGCTGGGACTCGTGCAGGGTTTTACCGAGTTCTTGCCGGTATCGAGCTCCGGGCATTTGATCCTGGTGTCCTGGCTCATGGGCTGGCCCGATCAGGGCCTTAGCTTCGACGTCGCGCTGCACGTAGGAACGCTTCTTGCCGTTGTCGTCTACTTCCTTCCGCTGTGGCTCGATATTCTGCTGCGCAACCGCCGTCTCTTGGGATTAGTGATTGTCGGTGTGATTCCCGGCGCGGTGATCGGCAAACTCTTCGAGAAGATGGCGGAGCACACCTTCCGCAATCCCATCTATATCGCGATCAATTTGATCGTCTTCGGCCTGCTGATGGGGCTGGCGGAGCGCGTCTCGCGCCGCACCCGCGACCTGCACTCCTCGAACATGCTTGACACGCTGGCCATCGGTTTTGGCCAAGCGCTGGCGGTGATTCCCGGCGTGTCGCGCTCCGGCATCACGCTCACCTGCGGCCTGTTTCGCGACTTCGACCGCGAGAGCGCCGCGCGGTTCTCGTTCCTGCTGGCCACGCCCATCATCGGCGGGGCCGCGTTGCTGCGCGGCCTGGAACTGCGTCATACGGCAATCGCCGCCGACATGCGGATGCCGTTCATGCTGGGGATGGCCATTTCCGCCGTAACGGGTTATGCGGTTATCGCGTTCTTCATGCGGTACTTGCAAACACAAAGCCTGAAAATTTTCGTTTACTATCGGGTTGCTTTTGGCATAATAGTGTTGGCATTGGCGATTCTTACTCGGCCGCGGTAAACCATTGGAAAAACCGGGCCGTCGCTGGTTTGAAGTGCGGGCGGTGCTATACGGGGCTTCGGCCCTCGGCACTCTTCTTGCGCTCGCTTCCTACGATCCCTTCGATCCTTCCCTGAACGCCGCCGCGTCGCTCGGTCAACCGGGCAACTTGATGGGGCGCGTGGGATCGTATTCCGCCGATTTGCTCTTCCAGATTTTCGGCCTCACGGCATTCCTTGTCCCGGTGGTCCTCGGTTACCTCTGCATCAAACATCTGCGTGGATTGCAACTCGGGTCGCCGCGACTCCGCGCCGCGGGACTCGCGATGCTCTCGACGGCGGCGATGTCGGCGCTCGCGCTGTTGCCGGTGATCGCCACGCGCGTTGGTGGACGCGTCGCGCCGTTGCTTGGCTGGGAGTTTCGGAGCGCCATTCCTCTTGGCGGATTCCTCGGGCGCCTGATCGCCGGCGGATTGTTGCATTTGTTGAATCTCACCGGAACGGTCGTGGTGTTGTCGCTGGCGTTCATCGCGTCGTTTTACTTGCTGACCATGGTGTCGATGGGCGAAGCAACCGATTGGATGATGGAACGGTTCGGTCGTCCTTGGCAGCGCATGAAGAGTATGTTTGCGCGCGCGCCGAAGGGGCCAAAACCTGCCAAGGCGGATGAAGTGGAAGTGCAAAATCGCATTGGACGCAAACTTGCGGAAGAAGCGCGCGCCGAAGCGCCCGCCAAGCGCTCCGGCTTGTTCCCGGTGATCACGGTGCGCGTACGTGGTCCACGGGGAGTCACGGTGGATCACGAGGACGAGCCGCAGCAGGAAGAAATCGACGCGATCTCGCGGATGGAGATGGAAGACCCCGCCGCGCCGCCGATTGTCGTGCCGCCCTTGGCGCCTGTCGAAACATTTTCCGAAGCGATCGACGAATTACCTGCGGTCTCAGCCGAAGACCACGCACCGTGGGATGATGAACCTGCGCTTGCACCTCCGCCCGCGCCGGAATCCTCCGTACAACTGCCCGCCGCACTGACTCCCGCGCCGCGCGAAATCCGTGTGACCGAACCGGCGCCGGCGCCGCCCCCGATGAAACCGCGCGTGCTCGCGAAATCGCCGGTCTATCGCATGCCGTCCACCGGATTCTTGCGCGAGCCCGATCATCGCGAGGCGCTCGACGAGGAGGAGTTGAAGAGTCTGGCGCAAGCGCTGAAGATGAAGTTCGCGGAATTCGGCGTGATGGGCACGGTGACACAAATCAATCCTGGTCCCGTGGTCACGACGTTCGAGTTCAAGCCGGAAGCGGGCATCAAGTACAGCCGCATCACGAATCTTGTGGAAGATCTTTGCCTGGCGATGGAAGCGGAATCGATTTTGATCGAGCGCATCCCCGGCAAATCGACCATCGGCATTGAAGTGCCGAACGCGCATCGTGAAACGATCTACTTGCGCGAGATGATGGAGAGCCGCGAGTTCTCCGAGTCCACGTCGAAGCTGACCTTGGCGCTCGGCAAGGACATCAACGGCCGCCTGCGTGTGGCGGAATTGAACACCATGCCGCATTTGCTGATGGCCGGATCCACCGGCACCGGCAAGAGCGTCTGCCTGAATTCGTTCCTCGTTTCGATGCTTTACAAAGCCACGCCCGACGACGTGCGATTGATCCTCGTCGATCCGAAGCGCCTGGAGCTTGGTTTGTACGACGGCATTCCGCACTTGTTGGTGCCGATCATTACCGAGCCGAAACTCGCGGCCACCGCGTTGAAGAACGCGGTGAAGGAAATGGAACGCCGCCTGCGCGTGCTGGCGGAGAAGGGCGTGCGCAACATCGAGCAATACAATCGCGCACTCGACAAGCCGCGCACATTGAATCTTTTCGCCGAAGACGGCACGCCCGCCGGCGCCAAGGAGCAAGAGCAAAAACTGCCGCAAATCGTGATCATCATCGACGAATTGGCCGACCTGATGATGGTCGATTCGTCGAACGTGGAAACGTCGATCACGCGCTTAGCGCAAATGGCGCGCGCCGTGGGCATTCACTTGATTCTCGCCACGCAGCGTCCGAGCGTCGACGTGATCACCGGCTTGATCAAAGCGAATTTCCCGGCGCGCATTTCCTTCCGCGTCGCGACAAAAGTGGACTCACGCACGATTCTCGACGCCAACGGCGCGGAGTCGTTGCTTGGTCGTGGCGACGCCTTGTATCTGCCCTCGGGCTCGGGACGCTTGTTGCGCGTCCACGGACCGCTGGTGACCGAAGACGAAATCAACAAAGTCGTGGAATTCTGGCGGAGTCAATCGAAACCGAATTACGAAACGCAATACTTGGCGCCGCCTCCACGCGAGGATTCCGACGAAGATTCCGAAGCCGGCGACGATTTGTACAGCGGCGAGCAGGACCCAATGTACGAAGAGGCCGTGCGCGTGGTGGTGGAAGCAGGGAAGGCCTCGACGTCAACGTTGCAGCGCCGCCTGCGTCTAGGCTACGGCCGCGCCGCGCGGATGCTCGACATCATGGAGCACGACGGCATCATTGGTCCGCCGGATGGGTCGAAGCCACGCGAGGTGTTAAAGCGTCCCGACTGGCTGGCTGAGGTCGATAGTCAGTTGCGATGATATGGAGTGCGGCGGCTTGACGCCGCTTTCACCGTGCGAGGCTTGACTCGCACGGCGCTGAGGATCGCGCCAACGCTAACCAGCGCGAGTCAAGCCTCGCGCAAACAAAGCGGCGTCAAGCCGCCGCAGTCCAGAGGGATAGTCTATTCCACCGAGAGGGCGACCGGCGCCGCGCGCTTTTTCCGTACGAGAGTCTTCGCGTAGTTGAGGCACGCGCGGATATCAGCAGCCGAGATGTGGGGATAGCAATCGAGAATCTGGTCGAAGGTCAGGCCGCTGGCCAAAGTCTCGAGGATCACTCAACAGAGATCCGTGTGCCTCTGATCACCGGCTTTCCGAGCAGCACTGCCGGGTCAGATGAGATGCGTCCGTTCCAATCCATGGTTCAGTGTAACGCCGATGCCAGGAATCGCTGGAAGCTATCGATAGAGGTACTTCTCAACCTCCGTGCCGCCTCCGGAAGCGTCGTGCACCACGTAGACGCCCGATGGGAATGCCACCAGGAGCGGTACCGTGCCGCCTTGTAAGACCCGCTGCCACCGGAGACGGCCCATGGAATCGAAATCGGCTACAGTGTTTTGGTTCTGGTTAGGACCCTGGCCGATGACCAGATGGCCGCCCGGCGTGGAGACCAACTGATAAGTTCGCCCGCCGATTCCACGGATTGGCGTCTCTGCTTGGTGAATTTGACGTAGTTCGGGGTCGAGTGTTAGCAATTTGACATGATTATCCGTACCGCCGATACGCTCGCTGAAAAGGATGCTACAGTAGCCAATCCGATCGGCCGCGATCGTACCTTGCCGCCCTGAGATCCGCTTCGATCTCAAAACCTTTCCCGCCGGATCGAGCACTTGTAGTTGTACAAAGTTGCCTCCCTGCGAAAGCACGAGTACTTCTCCGTTTGCAGTCACATTGACCGCAGGCAACACCAGACGGCGAGAAAACGAACGCTTCCAAATCACGTGGCCCGTTGCATCAAGCTTGATGAGCGTCAGCGGTTCTTGGTCGCCCGCAGTTATGAACTGACCTTGACCGGTGCCGATCAGGTCCGGAAATTGAGGTCCGCGTCCCGCTATCCGCACGGGAGTGCCAAGCCCGCTTGCTTGAACTGGCACGAAATAGGCGCCCTCGAACGTCTGCGCTCGGCCGCCAGAAGCGAGACTGGCTAGGAGGCCGACACTGTCTCCGCTCGCTGCAGGGGACAAATCTGAGATGAACTCGTCCGATCGAAGCGGCACTGACGTCTCGTAGCGGCCAACCAGCTCGCCTTTCGAGTCGATCTTGATAAGATCTCTTTTGAGAGGCGCGCTCCGCGCCATGAGCCAAAGGGTGCCGGAGTCGTCGGCCACACCGACTGGCACGATGCCAATTCGCAGGTCGAAGTGACGCTTCCATTCAAAGCGATAGAAATCGGTCGACAGAGAGAGTCCTGCCGGCGGTTCCACTGTCGCGGGCGCGCCCTTCTGTGAAAAAAGGCTGATCGTTAGGGTTGCGACCGCGAACGATGCTTGGACCGGGCGGATCATAGCATTTCTCTCTCCGCCGCCTTTACGCGGATCTCGACCGCCTTCGTGCCCAAGTAAGGATGTTTGGCGGTCAGCCGCGCGACTCCCGACGTCTCGCGTGACTTGACCCACACCGCGCCCGCGCCACCGGCGAGTCCAAAGGGATTCTCGCCGATCAACTCCGCGGGACCCGTCAGCGTG
The DNA here is from genome assembly GCA_021325275.1 of Terriglobia bacterium. Lineage (GTDB taxonomy): Bacteria > Acidobacteriota > Terriglobia > JAJPHL01 > JAJPHL01 > JAJPHL01. Next base: position 10,135 of record JAJPHL010000024.1, read on the forward strand.
AATGCAATTCCTCCCGTCGCAAAGGGACGAATGTTTCCATACTCGTCGGTCACCATGAAGACCACGCGCGTCGCGTCGCGGCCGTCGCCGGATAATTCCGTGTCGTCGGGCAGCAGTTTGAAATCGGCGTCGCGACCCGATCCGGAAAGCGTCAGTGTTTTCACCAGCGATCCCTTCAAAAACCCTTCAATGCGAAGATCGCCCCAAGGATTCAGCGGAATGTTCCCGAACTTCGTCAGGATGAACGGCGGATATTTCAGATTCGGATATGTTTTGCGGTCGGGATCGAGTTCTTCTCTCAGTTTGCCGTCGTAGTAAATCTTCAGGTGATCACAATTCGAAAGGATCGGCACCTCGCCCACGCCGCCCGCTGTCGAGCGGTCGCCCGACGACCAGAAGAGTCCCGCTTCGAGAACAATCTCCTCGTCGGGATCGCATTGCGACTTGTAGAAATACGCCGCCGGCTTGGGAATGCGGAAAATATCGCTGACGCCGTGATAGCAAATGTGGTCGCCGGACCCAAAATTTTTGTGCGTGTTGTAGTCAAACGCGCACCAGCCGAGGCCGCCGGCGTATTTCGAATCGCCCGCCAGTTGATTGTGCACGCGCGCGTGACGCGTGACATGCTCGGCCACGCGCGTCACGTTGTCGAATCGCTTCGTCGAAAACATATGGCCGTTGAACTCGGTGTTCAAATACAACGGATGATTCGGCGGGCGCAGCGGGAAACCGAAATCGTTCATCGTGAAGACATCTTCGAGCAATTCGGAATTGTAGTTATAGCGGACTCCACCAGTCTGTCGCGTGTCATCTAAACTATGAGCCAACGTGTTGGTACGCGTGTACAAATCGTGATGATCGCCCGACTCATTCACGCGCACGCCCCACAAAATGATCGAAGGATGGTTCCAGTCGCGGCGAATCATTTCGCCGACGTTGCGAACCACCACGTCTTGCCACGGGCGATCGCCGACAAATTGCCAGCCGGGCGTCTCTTCGAAGACCAGCAGGCCCAGCTCGTCGCAGGCGTCGAGAAACGATGTCGCTTGCGGGTAGTGAGAGGTCCGCACGATGTTGCAATGCAGGTCGCGGCGCAAAATCCACGCATCGCGACGCTGCACGCGCTCCGGCATCGCGCCGCCGAGGTAGGGAAATGTCTGGTGGCGATTCAGTCCCCTCAGTTTCAGTGTGGCGCCGTTGAGTTTGAAACCTTCCGCTGTGAACTTCGCCTCGCGGATGCCGATGCGCGTGCGATATTCGTCGCCGGCCATCTTCACAACAATGGAATAGAGTTTGGGCCGCTTCGGTTCCCACAATTCCACCGCGCCGAGTGAATCAAGCGTCACTTCATGGTAGGCGGCCTCACCGCCCGCGACGGTTATGGCGGATTTCAGCACGCGATCGCCGTCGCGAAGCTCGGCGTTGATCTGCGTCCCTGGAGCGACAGGCCCGTTCAAGTAACAGCGCACCGAAATTTCGCGATTCGCTTCAAGAGGTCGCAGCACGCGCGCATGAACATTTTCAATGAAAGTAGCAGGCACCACGCGCAGCGACACGTTGCGATAAATTCCGCCGAATGTCAGATAGTCGATGTTCTCTCCGAACGGCGGAATGTCCTTGCGCTCGGTGGAATCGACCGCTACGGCGATCACGTTATCGCCGCCGATATGAAAATGCGACGTGATCTCGAAAGAAAACGGCGTGTAGCCGCCCCGATATTCCGGAAACTCGTAACCGTTTACCGTGACCTTCGCCGCCGTCATCGCGCCGGCGAAATCGACGAACACGCGTTTGCCTTGCCACGTCGCCGGCGCATGAAAGTGACGCCGATACGCCGAGACAAACTGAAAGTCCGCTTCCTCAAAGCTGTGCCAGGGCAGGCGGACGTTGGCGTGCGGCAGCGTGACACGCTCCCATTTCGAGTCGTCGAAGGCCGGCGCCGCGAATCCCGCCGGAGCTTTGCCGCCGTATCGCCAATTGCGGTTCAAATCATAGCTTCGCCGCGCTGGAACGGATCGAGGAGCCGGGGAGGCAGTGGGTTTCGTTTGGGACTGGAGGGCGCCAGCCGCCACGGCGGGAGTCAGGAGGAATGTTCGCCGGTTCATGACTCCGTTAACGTATCACAGGAGAAATCAGCCACCGAGACACCGAGGGCACCGAGAAGAAAGCGTTTCTCGGTGTTCTCGGTGTCTCGGTGGCCAAAATCCCGTGGACGAATCCCAAAACCCGTGATAGTGTAAATAGCTGACATAGAAGATAAAGACGAATAAGGAGCGAGGTTACAGGCCGATGCCATTGGCGACGGAACAAAAACGGGCGGTTGCGAAGAAAGTCCAAATCCATAGTAAGGATGTCGGGTCGCCCGAAGTCCAGATTGCCGTGCTCGGCGAGCGGATCGCCCAATTGACGCAGCACTTCAAAGCTTTCCCGAAAGATCATGATTCCCGGCACGGGTTGCTGGCCATGGTCAGCCGCCGCAAGCGGCTCCTCGAGTATCTCAAGCGGTACGATACCGAGCGTTACAAAACGTTGGCTCAGAAACTGGGTAAGACTCGCTAGGTTTAGACACCTCGACGCACTTGAATCGCTACGGCTTGCTTCGGCAGGCACACTCGCGCTTTCCAGCGCTTCCTCTTCGCTTACTTCCCTTGTCAATCCAATTTGATCGGGCTGACCGCCTCGCGTGAGTCGGGACCAGCCTTTTGCTATAGGAGTTTGAAAGACCTTTATGGTCCACACAGTCAGTTTGGAACTGGGTTCCAACACACTTACCATTGAAACAGGCAAATTAGCCAAACAGGCCGGAGGCGCGGCCTACGTTCGCTACGGAGATTCCGTAGTTCTCGCCACTGCCACCGCCGCCCACGAAGGGCGCGAAGGCATCGACTTTTTCCCGCTCACCGTCGACTATCGTGAATACACCTACGCCGCCGGCCGCATTCCCGGCGGATACATCAAGCGCGAAGGCCGCATGTCGGAAAAAGAAACGCTCACGTCGCGCCTCATCGACCGCCCCTTTCGCCCGCTATTCGAAAAAGGCTTTAAGTGCGAGACGCAAATCATCGCCATGGTGCTCTCCGCCGATGCCGATAACGATCCGGATGTGCTCGCGATCTGCGCCGGCTCGGCCGCGCTGACGATCAGCGACATTCCCTTCCACAATCCCGTCGCCGCCGTGCGCGTGGGCAAAGTGGATGGCAAGTTGACCGTGAATCCCACGCACGCCGAACGCGCCGGTAGCGCGCTGAACATCACGATCGCCGCCACTGAACAAGCTATCGTGATGGTGGAAGCCGGCGCCTCGGGCGCCAGCGAAGATGAAGTGCTGGAGGCGCTGTTGTTCGGTCACGAACAGTGCAAGCGCATCATCGGTAAGATCAAGGAACTGCGCGAACTGGCGGGTGTGCCGAAGCGTACCGTGGAAGCGCCCAAGAAAGACGAAGCGCTCTACAAAGAAATCGCCGCCAAGTGGACCGATCGCCTGGAAGAAGCGCTCGACACCAAGAAGCATCCCAAGATGGAGAGCGGTGCATTGCTCCGCGCCCTGAAGAAGGAATTGCTGGCCGAATACGCTGCCAAAACCGCCGGGGACGAAACCAAGACCAAGGAAACCGCCAAGGAAGTTTCCAAGAGTCTGGAAACTCTGCGCGAACATATCTTCCGCCAGAACATCCTGAAGAAGAAGCAGCGCCCCGACCATCGCCAATTCGACGAAGTGCGCAACATCACTTGCGAAGTGGGATTGCTGCCGCGTACGCACGGCTCGGCCGTGTTCACGCGCGGTGAGACACAGGCGCTCGTCACGTGCACCATGGGCACCAAGGACGATATGCAGCGCCAGGAGAAACTGGAAGTCACTGAATCGTTCAAGCGCTTCATGCTGAACTACAACTTCCCGCCGTTCTCGGTGGGCGAAGTAGGATTCATGCGCGGCCCCGGCCGCCGCGAGATCGGCCACGGCATGTTGGCCGAGCGCGCCGTCAGCATGGTGCTGCCCGACGTCGACAAGTATCCATACACGCTGCGCGTGGTCTCGGACATTTTGGAATCGAACGGCTCGAGCTCGATGGCGTCGGTCTGCGGCGCGACCCTCGCGTTGCTCGACGCGGGCGTCCCGCTCAAGGCCAATGTCGCGGGAATCGCGATGGGCTTGGTGATGGGCGACGACGGCGAAGCTGCCGTGCTCACCGACATCGCCGGCGCGGAAGATCATTACGGCGACATGGATTTCAAGGTCGCCGGCACGAAAGACGGAATCACCGCGTTGCAGATGGACATCAAGGTGGCGGGCGTCGATCCGAAATTGATGCGCCGCGCTCTTGAGCAGGCGCGCAAAGCGCGCTTGCACATCCTGGGAATCATGGAGCAAACCATTGCCACGCCGCGCGAGGAGATGTCGCCGTACGCGCCGCGCATCTACACCATGAAGATCCCCGTGGACAAGATCCGCGAAGTGATTGGACCGGGCGGCAAGGTGATCCGCGGAATCGTCGAGCAAACCGGCGTGAAGATCGACGTGGAAGACGATGGCAGCATTCACATCGCTTCCAACGACGGTCCTTCGGCGCAGAAGGCGATTCAGATCATCAGCGATATCACGGCCGTCGCGGAGCTGGGCAAGACGTACTTGGGCAAGGTGGTCCGGATTGTCGACTTCGGCGCGTTCGTGGAAATTTTCCCGGGCACCGACGGATTGCTGCACATCAGCGAAATCGCCGAGCATCGCGTCGCCAAGGTTCGCGATGAGTTGAAGGAAGGCGATCAGTTGATGGTGAAGGTCATCGCGATCGAAGGCAACAAGGTCAAGCTGAGCCGCAAGGCATTGTTGCGCGAGCAAAAGAAGGGGAAACCCGAGGATAAACCGAAGGAGTCGTAAGCCCTGACGGTTTTATCACCGCAGAGACGCAGAGGCGCAGAGAAAACCTGGAATGAGGTCGATTCCGGCTTTTCTCTGCGCCTCTGCGTCTCTGCGGTGAAAAAACCGCCCGCCAAACGGATTCTTCGGAACGATCGAATATAATCTGTTTTCGATCTCGAAATGGAAACCGCCACCAGCCCGCTGATGCAGCAGTACATGCGCATCAAGCAGCAGTATCCCAACGCGGCGCTGCTGTTTCGCGTGGGCGATTTCTACGAACTGTTCTACGAAGACGCCGTGCGCATCTCACGCGAACTGCAACTCACCCTGACATCGCGGCAGAAAGAATCGGGCGTTCCCATTCCCATGTGCGGCGTGCCGTATCACGCTGCGCAAGGTTACATCAGCAAACTTTTGCAGAAGGGCTATCGCGTGGCCATCTGCGAGCAGACCGAAGATCCCTCCAAAACCAAGAAGCTTGTAAAACGCGAAGTCACGCGCGTGGTGACGCCAGGCACCACCGACGAAGCCGCGGTGGTATCGCCGCGCGACCACAACTATTTGGTCGCGGTGTGGCGTTCTGGGGGAGATCGCATTGGTCTCGCGTATACGGATGTGTCCACCGGAGAGTTTCGCGCCACTGAATTTGACGGTGCGGATCGCGAGCGGCTTTGCGCCGAGGAACTGGCGATCCTGCGGCCGAAGGAAGTATTGATTCCTTCGGGCGCGCCGCGCGTGGTGCACGCGGTCTACACCGAAGTGGAGGATTGGACGTTCGCACCCGACAATTCGCAACGATTACTGATGCAGCATTTCGGCGTGGCGTCGCTCGATGGATTTGGTTTCACGGGACACGACGCAGCGACGGGCGCGGCAGGCGCGGTGCTGCATTATTTGATGGAAACGCAGCGGGCGTCGCTGGCGCACATGAACGGCCTGGGATTTTATCGCCAGCAGGAATGGATGATGCTCGATTCGGTCACGAGCCGCAATCTCGAACTGGTCGAGCCGGTTTTTGCCGGCGAGCGCGACGCGACGGTGATTTCCGTGCTCGACGACACGCGCACTTCGATGGGCGGGCGACTATTACGCGCCTGGCTCGCACGACCTTCACTGGATCTTGCGGAAATCAACGCGCGCCTTGACGCCGTCGGTGAATTGAAGGCGTCGACGGTCGCGCGCGGGACGCTTTCGGCCGATATGGATGGCTTCGGCGATCTCGAGCGCCTGTTGAGTCGCGTGGTGCTGGGAACCGCGCATCCGCGCGACTTGCTGTCGCTGGGAGTGTCGCTCGAACGCGTGCCAAAGCTGAAGGCCGACGCCGGTGCGTGTGTGGCCGCACGCCTAAAAGACCTTGCCGGGCGTTTGGATGAACTGGCTGACGTGGCCGCGCTGCTCTCTCGCGCGATTTCGGGGGAAGCACCGCTGAACCTTTCCGACGGCGGCGTGATCCGCGAAGGTTTCAACGCGGAACTCGACGAATTGCGCGAACTGAGCCGGGGAGGGAAGAGCTACATCGCCGGGATCGAGTCGCGGGAGCGCGCGCGCACTGGGATTGGGTCGCTGAAAGTTCGCTTCAACAATGTTTTCGGATACTACATCGAGATTTCGAAAGCGAATCTGCATCTCGCGCCGCCGGATTTCGAGCGCAAGCAGACGCTGGTGAACGCCGAGCGTTTCACAACGCCGGAACTCAAGGAATACGAACGCAAGGTTCTTTCCGCAGAGGAACGAATTCTAGCGTTGGAGCGCGAGATTTTCGCGGACGTGCGCACGCAAGTCGCAGCGCAAGCCGCGCGCATCCGCGCGACCGCTGCGGCGCTCGCCGAGACCGACGTGCTCGTGAATCTCGCGTCGCTCGCGGCGCAGTCGAACTACACGCGTCCCGAGTTCACCGGCGGCGAAATGGAAGTCGTCGGCGGACGGCATCCGGTGATCGAAAAGCTCTCCGAAAAAGGGCAGGCGGGCCGGTTCGTTCCGAACGATCTTTACCTCAACGATGAAACGCATCGCATTCTCGTGATCACCGGACCGAACATGGGCGGCAAATCGACGTACTTGCGTCAAGCCGCGCTGATCACGATCCTCGCGCAAATGGGCAGCTTCGTTCCCGCCGAGCGTGCGCGATTGCCGCTGGTCGATCGCGTCTTTACGCGGATCGGCGCCAGCGACAATCTGGCGCGCGGCCGCTCCACGTTTCTTGTGGAGATGACCGAAACCGCGGCGATCCTGAACACCGCGACGCCGCGCAGTTTGGTTCTGCTCGACGAAATCGGCCGCGGCACCGCGACGTTCGACGGTCTCTCGATCGCCTGGGCGGTGGTCGAGCACTTGCATCAAGTGACGCACGCGAAAACGCTCTTCGCGACGCATTACCACGAACTCACGGAACTGGCGGGGCACTTGCCAGGTGTGCGGAATTTGCGTGTGATGGTAAAAGAATCAGGCGGCGAGATTATCTTTCTGCATCGCGTGGAGCCCGGGAAGGCCGATCGCAGTTACGGAATCGAAGTGGCGCGTCTCGCGGGATTGCCGCGTCCCGTGGTCGAGCGCGCGCGCGAAGTCTTGGAAGAACACGAACGCAGCGAAGAAAAAGTCAGCGAGGATTTGACGCCCGGCGCCGCGCCCGCTCCACCGATGCAGATGACGCTCTTCACGCCGCTCAATCACGACGTGGTGCGGCGATTATCCGAGGCGAATCTCGATGAACTGCGTCCCCTCGACGCGCTGAATCTCCTCGCGGAATTGAAAAAGCAGCTCTAAGGTCTACTTGTCCGGCTTGCCGATTTCCCAGTGATGCCCGTAGGGATCGGCGACGCGGCCGAGGCGCCAGCCGTAGTTGTTGGCCATCGGCGTAACAACCGTCGCGCCGGCCGCGACGGCCTTGTCGAACGACGCGTCGGGATTGTCGACAATCATCACCATGCGCACCGTGCCGCCGCCGAGCGTTTCAGGGCTGAAGTTTTTGTGTTCCGGCGATTCGTCCGCGACCCAAAACTCCGCCGCGTCCACGGCCATCCGGCAGACCACCGCGCCGTCGGGCGCGTCGATGCGAAAAATCTCGCGCGCGCCGAAGGCCGCTTTGTAAAACTCAACGGCCGCGGCGCCGCGCCGGACGGAAAGCATTGGTGCGATCGATGTAGGCGTGGTCATGGTTTCCTTTACCAGATGGTCGTGACTCCGCACGCGCGAATTTCCGCGTCTTTGGTGACGATTGTCAGACCATATGCTAACGCAGTCGCTGCTATCACTCGATCCGGCAAGTCGGGCACGGCAGATCGAGGCACGTCTCCGATGGCATCAATCACCGCACGGTCCAGGGGAATCATTTGAAGCGCCGCAGTAGAAGCGTCTAGGCTATCAAGCACTCGCCGCCGAGCTTCCCATGAAATTCGACCCTTCTCCGCCAGATAGCTCATTTCTACAAACGAAATGGACGCAATGAAAATCGGATCACCGGCGTTAGTCGATTCGCGCAACGCCCAAATGGCGGCCCGTGAAATTCGCGGATCTTTGTGAACAAACCAAATCGCGGTGTGCGTATCCACCAGCAGGGCGGACATTACTTGGCATCTTCCGGAAAATCTCTGGGGAAGTTCTTCCACATTTCTTTCCGCAGCGCCCGGAAATCCTCCTCGGACAAATCGAGCGGCAGATCTGCACAAATGCCGTAGAGGTCCGGCAGCGGCTTGCGCGGACGCTCAAGAGGCTTCGCCTCAATCTGACCCGCGCGGTCGAGGATCTCCTGTGCCTTGTCCGGAGCCACTTCGCGGATTGCTTCGAGCAATGCTTCTTCCCGGCTCATAAACGTAGTTTACAGCATCTGCCGCAACACGTACTGCAGGATTCCGCCGTGACGCAAGTACGTCATCTCCTCCGGCGTATCGACACGCACGCGCACCTTCACGACTCTGTCGTCGGCGCGAACTTCCAGCGTTTGCCGGGGCGCCAGCGTTTGCAATCCCGCGATCGCGTAGACTTCGCGTCCCGTCAAGCCCAGGGACTCGCGCGATTCGCCCGGTAAAAATTCCAGCGGCAGCACGCCCATGCCAACGAGATTGCTACGATGGATGCGCTCGTAGCTTTCCGCAATCACCGCACGTACGCCAAGAAGGCGCGTGCCTTTCGCCGCCCAATCGCGCGACGACCCCGTGCCGTATTCTTTACCGGCGAGTACAACCAACGGCGTGCCTTCCTTTTGATACTGCATCGCGGCATCATAGATTGACATGTGAACGCCGGACATCGGCGCGCCGTCCCCGTGATGGATCGTGTAGCCGCCTTCCACTCCCGACACCAGCAAGTTCCGCAAGCGAATATTCGCCCACGTCCCGCGCATCATCACTTCATGATTGCCACGGCGCGCGCCGTACGAGTTGAAATCGGCCTTCTTCACGCCATGCGCGATCAAGTATTTTCCAGCGGGTGAATCTTCGGGAATCGATCCCGCGGGCGAGATGTGATCCGTGGTCACCGAGTCGCCGAGCACGGCAAGTGCGCGCGCGCCCGTGATGTCGGAAAGCGGCGCGGGCTGTTTCGGCATATCGACGAAATACGGCGGGTGCGCTATGTAGGTCGACGCCGCGTCCCACGCGTAGGAATCGCCGGTGGGCGCCGCGAGATGCTGCCAGCGGGCATCTCCAGTGAAAACATCCTTGTATTGATTTGTGAACATTGCCGGCGTAAGCGCCGACCGCAGGGTGTCTTCCACTTCTTTCGGCGACGGCCAGATTTCCCGCAGGAAAACCGGCTTGCCTTGCTTGTCGTTGCCAAGCGGCTCGTTGTAAAGATCCACGTCCATGCGACCGGCCAACGCGTACGCCACCACCAACGGCGGCGATGCGAGATAGTTTGCGCGCACCAGCGGATTCACGCGTCCTTCGAAGTTGCGATTGCCGCTGAGCACCGACACCGCCACCAAATTGTGATCCTTCACCGCTGCGCCAATGTGTTCCGGCAGCGGACCGCTGTTGCCGATGCACGTGGTGCATCCGTACGCCACCAAGTGGAAACCAAGTTGGTCGAGAAACGGCGTGACGCCCGCGGCGTCCAAGTAATCGGTGACCACTTTCGATCCCGGCGCGAGACTCGTCTTCACCCACGGCTGCGATTTCAACCCGCGCTCCACGGCTTTTTTCGCCAGCAATCCCGCGCCGACCATCAGCGAAGGATTCGACGTGTTGGTGCAACTTGTGATCGCCGCAATCACCACCGATCCGTGATGCAGATCGAAACTCGCGCCGTTTTGCACGTGCACGGGACCTTTGGTTTTCTCCGCTTGCGCTGTGAACGTCGAGGCCATCGCTTTTTCAAACGATGCTTTCGATTCCGTCAGCGCCACGCGATCCTGCGGGCGCCGCGGACCGGCGAGCGACGGGACAACCTCGCCGAGATCGAGCGCCAACGTATCGGAGAAAGTCGGATCGGGCGTGGCGTCGGTGCGGAAGAGTCCTTGTTCCTTGCAATACGCTTCCACCAGCGCCACGAGTTCCTTCGAGCGTCCGGTGAAACGCATGTAGGCGAGCGTTTCGTCGTCGACGGGGAAGAACCCGATGGTCGCGCCGTATTCGGGCGCCATGTTGGCGATGGTCGCGCGATCGGGCAGCGTCAAACTGCTCAGTCCCGTACCGTAAAACTCCACGAACTTTCCGACCACGCCTTTCGCGCGCAACATTTCCGTGACGCGCAACACGAGATCGGTGGCCGTCGCGCCTTCCGGCAAGCGTCCATGCAGTTTGAAGCCGACCACTTCGGGGATCAGCATTGTCGACGGCTGGCCGAGCATCGCGGCTTCCGCTTCAATTCCGCCGACGCCCCAGCCGACCACGCCGAGTCCATTGATCATCGTGGTGTGCGAGTCGGTGCCGAAAACGGTGTCGGGATACGCGAACGTTTTTCCGTCCCGATCAGCCGTGAAAACCACGCGTCCCAAGTTTTCAAGATTCACTTGGTGCACGATGCCCGTGTCGGGCGGGACCACTTTGAAATCGCGGAACGCGGTTTGTCCCCACTTCAAGAAACGATAGCGCTCGATGTTGCGGCTAAATTCCAACTCCGCGTTGAAGGCGAACGCGCCGGGTCCACCGAATTGGTCGACTTGCACGGAATGATCGATGACGAGTTCGGTGGGCCACAGCGGATTGATCTTCTTGGCATCGCCGCCCATGTGCTTGATGGCGTCGCGCATCGCGGCGAGGTCGACAATCGCGGGGACGCCGGTGAAATCCTGCATCAGCACGCGCGCCGGCATGAAGTTGATCTCCTTCACCGGCTTCTCGCTGCCTTTCCATCCGGCCAGCGCCTCGATGTCGGCGTGGTGGACGAAGCGGTTGTCCTCGCAGCGTAAAAGGTTTTCGAGTAGCACGCGAAGAGAGAAGGGCAGGGCGTCGGTGGTCCAAGGTTTCAGCGGGAAGATTTCGTATTTCTTGTTGCCAACAGTGAGCATCGTGGATGCGGCCATAGAGCATCTATTGTAACGCGCCGTCCCTTGCTCGCGTTAAGAACGTGGCTAAGAGTCGCCGTGCGCGGCCAACAAAGCTTCAATTTTCGCGATCAACGGCGGAAGATCGTTCTGGACCGTCTTCCATACCGTCTCCACATCAACGCGAAAGTATTCGTGAAGAAGGTAGTTTCGCATCGCAATCATGGATGCCCACGGCAACTCGGGGTTCGCGCCGCGAAATTCCACCGACATGGCACGGGCAGCTTCGCCAGCCGTCTCCAGAGCCCGCACTACAGCATGTTGAAGCAGGTGGCTAATCCGAAATTGCTCGAAGGTTTGGTCCTGCAGGAAGTTTCGGGCGTGCCGAGCCGACTCAAGAATATCGATTAGGAACGCTTGGTCATCGCGCGGCATAGACTTCGCGGGCGCTCTCCAGAATGGCGCGTCGCCGGATGGGGTTTTCGCCCGACTCTACCGCCGACCGCGTTGTGAGATCAACGTGTCGCCCCAAGATCGGTTCCAACTCTTGAGGCAGTAGAAAAAAGGAAAGGCCGGGTGTCTTGCCCGGCTCGAATTCCACCATTACGTCCACGTCGCTGTCGGGCCGGAAATCGTCCCGAAGGATGGAACCGAATACAGAGAGTCGGCGAATGTGATTCCGCCGGCAGAATTCCTCCAACGCAGCCTTCGGTAGTTCATCAATCCTTGGGGCCATGGTGGGATTATAGCAGTTCGTTGGAGCCGCTCCTCAAATGTGGCACAATGATCCCCTGGAGGATTTCGTCCATGGGATTTGAAGAATTCGATCGTCGCGATTTCATGAAGAGCGCAGGACTCGCCATTGGTGCGGGACTCGCCGCGCCGCTCGCCGCACGCGCGGCCGCCAGAATCGAGCACGGAGGTGCGTTTGATCCTGCCAGCGACCGCATTTCCGTCGCCGTCATCGGATGCAACGGGCGCGGATCGGAGCACATCAATTGCTTTGTCGAGATGCCGGGCACCGAAGTGTCGTACGTTTGCGACGTGGACTCGCGCGCCATCGACAAAGGAATTGCCCTGGCGCAGAAGAAGCAATCGAACGCGCCGAAGCGCGAAAAAGACTTCCGCAAAGTCCTGGCCGATCCCTCCGTCGACGCCGTTACGATCGCCGCGCCCGACCATTGGCATTCGCCCATGGCGATTCTCGCGCTCGCCGCCGGCAAGCACGTTTACGTGGAAAAGCCGCTGAGCCAGAATCCCGCTGAGGGCGAGCTGGTCATGAAGGCCGAGGCGAAATACAAGAAGGTCGCGATGATGGGCGTGCAGCGCCGCTCGTTTCCGAATTTGCAGCAGGCGATTCGCGAAATCCACGACGGCGTGATCGGCAAGGCGTACTTTGCGCGCACGTGGTACACGAATCAACGCGCGACAATCGGGGTCGGAAAGCCCGCGCCGGTGCCCGAATGGCTCGACTACGAATTGTGGCAAGGTCCCGCGCCGCGGCGTCCGTATCAGGACAATTTGATTCACTACAACTGGCATTGGTTCTGGCATTGGGGCGCGGGCGAAGCGTTGAACAACGGAACGCACGAGGTCGACGTGGCGCGCTGGGCGCTAAACGTGAATTATCCGGAGCGCGTGGCGTCCTCGGGCGGTCGCTATCAGTGGCAGGACGATTGGCAGACCGCCGACACGCAAACCATCTCAATGGTCTATCCCGAGGGCAAGATGATTTCCTGGGAAGGCCGAAGCTGCTGCGGATTTCCGAGCGAAGGACTCGATCGCGGCGTGATGGTCTACGGCACCGAAGGCGCGGCGCTGCTCGATTCCAACAGTTACAAGATTTTCGACAAGAAAAAGAAGGTCGTGAAGGAAGTCGCCGACGTGAAGGAAGCCGCGGGAACGAATCCGCTCAGCGCCACGGGACGCCGTCTCGACAAAATGCATCTCTCTGATTTCCTCGAATGCATTCGCACCGGCAAGAAACCGAATTGTCCTATCGAAGAAGGGCACAAGAGCGTTGTGGGATTGCATCTCGGCAACATCGCGTGGCGCGTGGGCCGCGAGCTGCATTGCGATTCGTCGAACGGTCACATCTTTGGCGACTCCGATGCCACCAAGCTCTGGAGCCGTGAGTACCAGCCCGGTTGGGAGCCCAAAGTTTGACGCGAGCTTTTCTTTTGCTTTTCGCCGGGGCGTACTTTGGCGCCTACGCGTCCGCGCAGCCGATTTCGTTGGCCGAGTTCGCAGAGCGCGCCCTGGCACAATCGCAACTCACGCGCGCCGGGAGCACGCCGTTTCATTTGACGGCGCACGTGGAAGAGAAAAACCATCCCAGCGCCGACATCAAGGGCGATATCGAGGTCTATTGGCTCGCGCCCAACAAGTGGCGTCGCACGATCAAGTCGCGCGACTTCTCACAGACCACCATCGTCAACGGCGAAAAGCGTTTCGAAAAGAACGAAGGCGATTACTACCCGGCGTGGCTGCGCACCATCGGCATGGCGATCGCCAATCCCATTCCGATGATGGATATGTTTTCGAAAAGCAGTGCGGCGGTTTCCACCACCGGCGACCAGCACTCCTGTGCGCGACTCGTCGCCAAGACCGGCACGCCGCCTCGCGAGAACTCGCTCTACTATCTGGTTTGCTTCGACAACAAAGGATTGGTCGAGGCCGTCTTCACGCCGTCGTTCGCCGTGGAGTATCGCGACTACAAGGAGTTCCGCGGCAAACAAGTGGCGCGCCAGTTGGTGCACAGTCCCGAGCCGGGCACCGATATCGTGGGCGAGATCACGTCGCTCGAGGAGCTGACGAATCCGAATGAATTGCTTTTTTCCGTCCCGGAATCTACGCCCAAGGAGAAAGTGATCCGCAACGTGGCCGTTCCCGAGGAGACGCTTTGGAAAATGGTGCGCGGGGCTTCGGGTGGAACCCCGGAAATCGCGTGGCCCGCGGTGCGCGAGGGCCGCGCGGCGGGCGTTCTCAGCATGTACGTGTGGATCGATCGCACGGGACGTGTGCGCGAGATGCATCCGCTCAGCGCCGACAATCCGGCGTTGGAAGATCCCGTGCGCGAGCAAGTGAAGAAGTGGCAATTCACACCCGGCGATATGGGCGGATCGCCGGTTCAAGTGGAAGGCGTGCTGACTTTTGCTTTTAGCGTGGGAATCGAGAATCCCATTGTGATTCTCACCGACGAAGAAGGGCGGAAACTGGCGACCAATCAAGTGGAGCCGGCGTTTCCGGCGAAGTCGGGAGCGGAAGGTTCTTCGATTACGATTCGCATCCGCGTCGACGAGCACGGAAAACTCACGGCCACCGAGAATCCCGCGCATTTGGCCGCGCAGTTTTTCATTCCCGCCGATAAAGCCGTGAGCCAGTGGCAGTTCAAGCCCTACATGAAGAATGGGAAGCCGGACATTTTCAAGGCCGACATCACGTTCAAGATCCCGCAGTAGTGGCGTTGTCGGAACCGTTAACGGTTAAATCGTGCTTTCTCGCGATCCGTCTGCTGCCGCGGGCGGTTCTGACCCACGCCAGGCTGCAACCCAATTGCCGTTTCACACGTTCTTATAGGTAGAGGCTCGGGCCGGTTTCCCGTGCCAGAAACCACAAGGACGTGAAAACAATGAATACTCCCCGGAAATTAGGGCTTTCGGCTCTCGCAGTAACCTTCGCCGCCGCCATGGTGTTCGCGCAGGAACCTGCGCCGCGGCAAGCGCCCGATCCGCAACAGTATCCGGCGCCGCAAACCCAGCAGTATCCAGCGCAAGATCAACAGCCGGCGTATCCGCAGCAACCAGCGTACGGACAACCGGGCTATTCTCAACCAACCTATCAACCTCCGTATCCGCAGCAGTATCCGCAACAGTATCCGCAAGAGCAATATCCGCAACGTGGATATCCGCAGCGTGGATATCCAACGCAAGGAAATTATCCTCCTGCGATGCAACAGCAGCCGATGGCGCCGGTGACTCATCCTTCCGGCGACCTGAGTCTGCCGGCGGGTACGGTGATCAGCATTCGCGTGGATCGTCCGATTTCCACGGCGCGCAACAAAGTCGGTGACGGCTTTGGCGCCTCGCTCGCGCAACCGCTTGTGGCGAACGGCTACGTAGTCGCGCAACGCGGACAAATGCTGATGGGCCGCGTGACGGTGTCGGAAAAGGCGGGCCGTGTTTCGGGACAATCGAAACTGGGTCTGGAGCTTTCCGAACTGACGCTGGTCGACGGCCAGCAGATGCCGATTCACACCGAACTGGTGGAACAGCAAGGCGGAACTTCTTATGGACGTGACGCGACGGCGATCGGCACCACCACCGCGGCTGGCGCGGCGATCGGCGCGGGCGTCAACGGCGGAGTGGGCGCGGGCGTCGGCGCGGCAGCGGGCCTGGTGACGGGCATTTTCGGCGTGATGTTGACGCGCGGTCACGACACGTATGTGGGACCCGAGCAAATGCTGGTGTTCCGCATCAAGGAACCGTTGACCATCGCGACGTCGCATAGCGCCGAGGCCTTCATGCCGGTGACGGCGGCGGATTATCGCAACGCGGGACCGAGTGGCGGATATCGGGCCGCAGGTCCGGGCTACGGCGGCTATGGCTACGCGCCGTATGCGGTGGGTTACGCGTATCCTTATCCGTACGCCTATGGATACTACGGCTATCCCTACTACTGGGGACCGAGTTTCCGCGTCGGTTTCGGTTACGGCCGCGGTTTCCGCCGGTGGTAGTGATTTGATCTGAAAGTTTCCGGGACAGTATTCTCTCCGAAGGGGCGCGGCATGAGCCGCGCCCTTTTTTTGCGTTTACTCGGGCCTAGAATGGTGGCTCAATTGGAATTCCGATCACAGGACTTGCGGAAATCGAACCCTTGCGCGTCGGTATATGGAGTGGACCCCTAAAATGAAACAACCAGTTAAGCCCCATAATCCATTGAGAGGAGAAAACGGAGTATGGGGGTTATACGACGGATGTTCACGCGGGAGTTCAAGC
>JAJPHL010000050.1 GCA_021325275.1 Terriglobia bacterium
CGCGCCCGGGCGCGTCACGTGAAAATCATTTTCGGCACCGACGCCGTGGCGGGATCGCACGGCCGCAACGCGGAAGAATTTATCTATCGCGTGAAGGAAGGGCACGAAAAACCGATGGACGCGATGATCAGCGCGACGTCGCTCTCCGCCGAATCGTTGGGATTGGGTACGACGATCGGCACGATCGCCGCCGGCTACGAAGCGGATCTTGTGGCGACGGAGGGAAATCCGCTCGACGACATCGCCAACGTGCGCAAAGTTCGCTTCGTCATGCGCGGCGGCAAAGTTTATCGTTACGGTGAATGAACGCGCGCACTAGATCTCGGCGATGAGCCGGGCCAGAACCGCCGTGCGCTCTACGAGCGGCGCGAGCAGAATGCTTTCATTCGGCGCGTGCGCGCCTTCACCGACGCCGCCCAGTCCATCGAGTGTGGGAACGCCGAGCGCCGCGGTGAAATTTCCATCCGATCCGCCGCCGGTCATTGATTCTTCCAACTCCACGCCGAAATCGCGGCCGATCGCTTGCGCCTTTTTGAAGAGCGCCACGATGCCGGGCTTGCGTTCCATAGGCGGACGATTCAGCCCGCCGCTCACTTCAATGCGCGTGCGCTTGTCGATGGGCCGCAGCGAGTGAAATTGACGATCCAGCCACGTTTCGTCGCGGAGCCGCGCGATACGGATGTCGACCTTGGCCCACGCCTCCGCCGCGACCACGTTGGTGCGCGTTCCTCCGCCGATCACGCCGGGATTCACCGTGATCCCCTGGGCGATCCGCGTGAAACCGGCGATGCGCTCGATTTGGCGCGCCAGTTCCAGCACCGCGCTCGCGCCTTTCTCAAAGTCGACGCCGGCGTGCGACGCGCGGCCATGCACGCGCACTTCGTAATCGCCCACGCCTTTGCGTGCGGTCTTCAGTTTTCCCGTGAGTCCCGTACCGGGCTCGAGCACGAGCACGGCTTTCGCCGATCGCGCGAGCCTTTCGGTCACCGGCCGCGACGTCTCGCTGCCAACTTCTTCGTCGGAGTTGAGCAACATCGTCACCGGCCGGCGAATCTCGCCCAGTGCGCGCAACGCAAACAGCATCATCGTGACTCCGCACTTCATGTCCAGCACGCCGGGACCCCACACGCGTCCCTCGGCGATGCGATACGGCATGCGGGCCAGCGTGCCCATTTCCCACACGGTGTCGAGATGCCCTAGCAGCAACACGCGACTTCCGGAAGCGGGTCCAAAATCGATTTGCAGGTGATCGCCGTAATCCGCGGATTTGTGACGCTTCACGCGGCCGCCCTGTGCTTCCGCGAGCGCCGCCGTGTAGCCGGCGCAACGATTCACGGCGTCGCGATCGAAACTCGGCGATTCGATCTCGACCATGCCCTTCAGCACGCCGAGCATCGCCTCGCGATGTTCGTTCAAGAAATCGAGCAAGGGAGACGCGGGTTGACGCTTACGGTGAGCGGATGGGCTGGGAGTCATCATCCACTGTTATAATTGGTTTCCGGCGTCAAAATCAAACGCACCTAAATGGAACTTCCTCTCGACAGCGTTGCCATCCAAAAAATTCTGCCGCATCGCCATCCCTTTTTGCTGGTCGATTCCATCGTGGAATACGAAGCGGGCAAGCGCATCGTGGGCATCAAAAACGTTACGTCCACCGAATTTTGGGTGCCGGGTCATTTTCCGGGACGCCCGCTGATGCCCGGCGTCCTGATCATCGAGGCCTTGGCGCAAACCGGCGGCGTGCTTGTGCTGCTCTCAACGGGCTCGCCGGAAACCAAGCTGTTGCTTTTCGCGAGCGTCGACGAAGGACGGTTCCGCCGCCCGGTGACACCCGGCGATCAGTTGCGTTTGGTGTGCGAAGTTCTGCAGGCGCGCTCTTCCGTGTGCAAGATGATCGGCCGCGCGTATGTCGGCGAGCATTTGGTAGCCGAGGGCACGGTGTTGTGCAAAGTGGTCGACCGGCCGGCGGAAGCCGCGCAGTCATGATCCACCCTACCGCCATCGTCGCATCCGGTGCGCGCATTGCCGCATCCGCGACCATCGGGCCGTATTGCGTGATCGGCGGCGGCGCCGATTCGGGTTGCGATGAAATCGAAATTGGAGATGCGTGCGTCTTCGACGCGCACGTCTGCGTGCAAGGTCCCATCGAGATCGGCGCGCGGAATCGGTTTTTTCCCTTCTCGACGGTCGGCGTCGTTCCGCAAGACCTGAAATTCAAGAACGAAGTTTCCGAAACGATCGTCGGCGACGAAAACACGATTCGCGAGTTCGTCACGATCCATCGCGGGACTACGGGCGGCGGACTCGTCACGCGCATCGGCTCGCATTGTTTGCTGATGGCCTACACGCATATCGCGCACGATTGCCAGGTGGGCGATCACACGATCATGGGCAACGGCGCGACGCTGGCCGGTCACGTGGTGATCGGCGATCACTGCAACATCGGCGCGTTTTCCGGCGTGCATCAGTTTTGCCGTGTGGGGCGTCACGCGATTGTCGGCGGATACAGCGTGATCACACGCGACGTGATGCCGTATTCGAACACCGTCACCGAGCGCACGGCACGGGCGTTCGGCGTCAACAAAATCGGCCTCGAGCGGCGTGGATATTCCGCCGACGCGATCAACGCGCTGCATCGGGCGTTTCGCTTGCTCACGGCCGGCGGACTCAATACCACGCAAGCCATGGAAGAGATTCGCACCGAAGCGGTGACGCCGGAAGTAGAGGAACTACTCGCGTTCATTGCATCGTCCGAGCGAGGCGTAGTCAAGTGAAGTATGCATTGATCGCCGGCAACGGCCGCTTTCCGTTTCTGGTGCTGGAAGCCGCGCGCGGCCAAGGCATCACCATGACCGTGGCGGCCATCCGCGAAGAAGCTGACGCTGAATTGCAATCGCAGGCGGAATCGTTCCACTGGATTGGCCTCGGCGAATTGTCGAAACTCATCGATATTTTGAAAAGCGAGAACGTCACGCACGCCGTGATGGCGGGACAAGTGAAGCACGCGCAGATTTTTTCGTCGTTGCGCCCCGATTGGCGGCTGGCCAAGCTTTTGCTGATGCTACCGCGCAAGAATACCGACTCGCTGATCGGCGCGGTGGCCAAAGTTCTCGCCGACGAGGGCATTACGCTCATCGATTCCACCGCCTTTCTCAAGAACTTCATGGCAGCGCCCGGGTTATTGACGCGCAGATCGCCGAACGAAGCCGAGCGCGGCGATCTGGATTACGGCCGCGGCATCGCTCGCCAAATCGCGCGGATGGATGTGGGCCAAAGCGTAGTGATCTGCGAACGCGCCTGCGTGGCGGTGGAAGCGATGGAAGGTACCGACGCCGCGATTGCACGCGCGGCGAGTTTTGCGAATGGGCGACCGCTGACGGTCGTCAAAGTGGCCAAGCCGAAACAAGACATGCGCTTCGATGTTCCCGTGATCGGGCCGGCGACGATCCGCGCCATGCGCGCGGCGGGCGCCACCGCGCTCGGCATCGATGCCGGACGCACGCTGCTGATCGATCGCGAACAACTGGTGCGGGAGGCCGACGACGCAGGAATCGCGATTGAAGCGGCGGAGAGTGAAGCTTAATGGCTTTCTTTACCGCAGAGACGCAGAGACGCAGAGAAAACCTGGGAATTGTGTCAACTAGGTTTTCTCTGCGTCTCTGCGTCTCTGCGGTAAAAAAACCGCCTGTCGTTTCTGGTGGCTCCGTATGACGCGAATCGCCGTAGTCGGTTGTGGTGCTTTCGGCGTAAATCATACGCGTGTGCTTGCGGACCTTGGAGTACTCGCGGGCGTGTTTGACGCGGACATCGCACGCGCCCAGGAAATCGCAACGAAACACAATTGCCAAGCTTTCGCCTCATTGGACAAGGTTGAAGCCGACGCCGCGGTCGTCGCCGTACCCACGCGACATCATGCCGAGGTCGGCTGCGCACTGCTGGCGCGCGGTCTCGACGTGCTGGTGGAAAAGCCCATCGCCGCCACGCTCGCCGACGCCGACGCGCTGATCGCCACGGCCGCGCGACAGAACCGCATTTTGCAAGTGGGCCATCTCGAGCGCTTCAACCCCGCGGTGCAGGCCGCGCAAGCGATAGTCACGCGTCCCCTGTTTTTTGAAGTGCATCGCATGAGCGTGTTCAGTCCACGAAGCCTCGACGTGGACGTTGTGCTCGACCTGATGATCCACGATCTCGACATCGTGCTGGCGCTGGCTCAAGCGGAAATCGAAGAAATCCGCGCCGTGGGACTTGCGGTATTGAGCAAACACGTGGACATCGCGAATGTGCGCCTGGTGCTAGCGAACGGATGCGTGGCAAACTTCACGGCGAGTCGGGTGAGCACGGAGAAGATCCGTAAGCTGCGCTTCTTCCAGGCCGGCCAATATGTATCGGTCGACTACGCGCGGCAGGACGCGATGATATTCTCAGTGGAAGCGGGCGAGCAGGAGCCTGGAATGCCGAATATCGGATTTCGGCGCCTGGAAACTTCCGCGGTTCCCGGCAGCCCGGACGCGGAACCGTTGCGCGCGGAATTGCGTCATTTCCTTGAGAGCGTCCGGACGCGCTCGGCTCCCTTGGTCGATGGACTCGCGGCCCGGCGCGCGCTCGATGCGGCGTTGCGAATCATCGGCGAGATCGCCGCGCATTCGAAGCGATTGGGTTTGAGCTAGACACGTTGATTAGTCGAAAGCCGCCTTGGTGGGTTTGCCCCGTATGGAAGACTACGGATTCCATCTCCAAACAGAGGAAGACCTCAAGCCTCGGAAACCCGTGCGTCTGATTGTCGATCCGAACGAACAAATTATTCTGCTTCCGGATCTCGAAGACGATCCCCAGGGCGTGCGGCGCGGTGAATCGGGCGTGTTGTCGCTTGTGGTGCACGGCGTCATCGTGGGGATTCTTTTGTTGTGGGGAAAAATCTTCACGTCCACCATCGACCTGAACAAACAAGCGCCGGCCTCCGCGCACGTAATGCTCTATCTCAACGAACCGGCCATCGAGCCGCGTCCACCCGTGAAGGCCCCGCAGCTTTCGAAAAAAGATTTGGATGAAATGCGCGCGATGACCAAGCGTCCCAATTTGCCGGCGCCGCCGCCCACGCCTCCCGCGCCGCCGCCGGAAACGCCCGCTCCTACACCCGCGCCCGTCACGCCAAAACCGCTGCCGCAAGCTCCAACCGTGCCGCAGGTGCAGCAGCCGCAAGGACTCCCCACGTCCACCGCGCCTCCTCCCACGACTCCGCCGCCCGCGAACGCGCAACCGAGCGAAATCCGCTTGGGCGACGTGAAACCCGCCGAGCCGCCGAAGATGCCCGTGACACCCGGTGTCGGCGCGGGACAATCGCTCGACGATACGGTGCGCGGAATCGCCAAGGAACGCGCCGCGGGCGGCGGCGGTCAAACGGTTTTTCTCCCCGGCGTGGGACAAGGCATTTCGGCGCGTGGTCCTGGACAAATCGGCAGCGCGAAAGTTCTCACCGACACGCAAGGCGTGGATTTTGATCCGTACTTGCGGCGCATTCTTTTCGACATTCAACGCAACTGGCAGGCGGTGATGCCGGAAGCGGCGCGCATGGGGCGAAAAGGCTTGGTGATTGTGGAATTCGAAGTCATGCGCGACGGCTCGATCAACAAAGTGTATTTGACCGGATCGTCGGGTTTCGAGCCGTTCGATCGCGCCGCGTTCGCCGGACTGATGGCCGCCGCGCCGTTTCCGCCGTTGCCAAATCAATTCAAAGGACCGATGGTGCGCCTGCGCCTGGGTTTCTACTACAACACGCCCATGCAGTAATCGCGCCGTTATAATTGTTCTCGGATCGCTTGCCACATGAAACCAACTCGCTCACAAGCAGTGGGAATCGTGCTCCTGTTGGCGATCCTTCTCGCGATCGCATGGAGCCGCTATCTGTGGCCGGAATTCTTCTCGCGGTAGTGGGACCGACGGCAAGCGGGAAATCCGATCTCGCGCTGTTTCTCGCCGAACGACTCGGCGGCGAAATCGTCAACTGCGATTCCTTGCAGGTGTATCGCGGATTCGATATTGGAACCGCCAAGGTCATCGATGAGAAAGTCCCGCACCATTTGTTCGATATTCTGTCACCCAGCGATCTCTTCACCGCGGGCGAGTACGCGCGGCGCGCGGCGGCGGTGATCGCGGAAATTGCCTCACGCGGAAAAACGCCGGTGCTGGCCGGCGGCACGGGATTCTACTTGCGCGCGCTGCTCGAGGGTCTAGCGCCCGCGCCGGAACGCAACGAGCGCTTGCGCGAAAAACTCGAGGCGCGATATCCGCGACGCCTGCATCGCTTGCTCAAACGCCTCGATCCCGCGGCGGCCGCGCGCATCCATCCTCACGACAAACCCAAACTGATTCGCGCCATCGAAGTGTGCGTCGCCACACGCCGGCGCGTGACCGATGTCCTGGCCGAAGGACGCCGTGGACTGACTGGATTTACCGTGACCAAATTCGCGCTGAATCCGCCGCGCGCCGCGCTCTACAATCGCATCGACCGGCGGACCAAGAGTATGTTCGAGCGGGGACTGGTCTCCGAAGTGCACGCGCTACTTGACCAAGGCGTTCGGCCGGAGGCAAAACCGTTCGAAGCGCCGGGATATACCGAGGCTCTGGCAGTGGTTCGCGGAAGCACCACCGAAGCCGCCGCGATCGAATCGGCCGCGCGGCGCACGCGACAATACGCCAAGCGGCAAATGACGTGGTTTCGCAAGGAGCAAGGCGTCACCTGGCTCGCGGGGTTCGGCGACGATCCACAGATACAGGCACAAGCTAAACAAATCTCGGAAAATGCAACCGCAGATAAACGCCGATGAACGCAGATCGTGCTTTGCTCTTATCTGTGTTCATCTTCGTTTATCTGCGGTAGGCTTTTTTTCGCCTTTGGCTTCCCGCTCCGACGCGTCCGTGGCCAATCTGGCGAGCTGCGCTTCTATCGCCGGCAGTAATTGCGGCTGCGATTGATCTTTCGCCATCTGCTGGGCCTTTTGCGCGGATTCAAGCGCCGCATCGCTGTCGCCGGCCTGGCTGTAGGCGATGGAAATGGTCAGCAAATATCCCGGCGTCTGGCGATCCTCGGGAACGAGCGTTTGTTTCAATTCCGCGATGGCCTCGGGATATTTTTTCTTCGCCAGCCAGTCGCGCCCCTTTTCGAAGTGCGCTTGGCGGGCCGCGGTGTCGACCGGCTTCGCTTCGAGCGGCTTGGTCATTTCGTTCAGCGCCGCAATCCAAGGATCTTGCAAGTACGGCAGATCCACCACCGGCGCCTCGGCCAGTTTCTTTTCATCTTCCACCTTGTCGGTCTGTCCCAACTTTTCGTACACGCCGGCCAGCGTGCGGTGTACGGGCGGCGCATTCGGATGATCCATCAAGATCGTCGTGCAGGCTTTTTGCGCTTCGTCGACGCGGCCCGCGGCCAGCATCGCGTCGGCGATGCGGATTTCGAGGGGAACGAAGTTCGATTTCTTGGCCAGCGCGCGTTTCAACGTTTCGAGCGCTTCGGCCGCGTGGCCCGCCTGCTGTTGCGCGACGCCCCCATAGTAAAGCCACGCGAAATTCTCCGGTTCCAGCCGCGATGCTTGCGCGAACGGCGCGACGGCCGCTTCCGGTTGCCGCACCGACAGCAGCATCATGCCGAAGCGCGCCACAGTCGCGCTGTCGGTGGAGTTTTTTTGCGCGGCGTCCCACGCTTGTCGCAACGCTTGGTGCGTGGCGTCGTCGAGATTTGCATAGGAAGGCTCAGGAAACGAGAGCGGCCGGACAAGCGCGGGCCCATTGCGCGGAGCGCATCCAGCGATTCCAAGGAGGGTCGCGATCAGGCCGGCCCAAAGCACGCGCATGAGGAAAGTTTACGATATTTTTCCGGAACCGCCCGGTAGGCTCGCCGTAATCTAGGCATGATGCATCTCCTCCTGCTCTTGCTACAGGCCGCGGCCCAGCCCCCAGCGCTGACCGTCGACGAGATCATGGCTCGAGTCGCCGAAAACCAGGATCGCGCCAGGGAAGCGCGCACCGAATGGGTTTTCCATCAGGACGTGTTGGCGCGCCTCCATCGAGGCAACGGCAAGCTCGCTCGCGAGGAATCGTGGGAATACGTTGTCACGCCCCAGCCCAAGGGAGTCAAAAAGGACCTGCTGCATTTCGCCGGTCAATACGAACAGAAGGGCAAGATGATTTCGTACGACCATCCGCACTACGAATACAAAGGTATCGATATCGACGGCGACGTTATCAGCAGCATGGGCGAGGACTTCGCCAAGGATGCCGGCGACGAAGACGAAGACAAAAAGGGAACGGATCTTTTCCCTCTGACGCGCCAGCATCAGAAACGCTACCAGTTCACGCTGGAAGCACACGAGGACTACCGCGGTATCGATAGCTATCGCGTAACGTTTCGTCCGAAGCCTCGCCAGCCCGGTAGCGGCAAACGCGATAGCACGATCGATTCCGATGCCGAAGACGGCGATTGGAAAGGCGAAGTGGTGATCGACGCGAAAGAGTTTCAGCCGATCGTTGTGACCACCGGACTCGCATGGGGCATTCCCATGGCCGTCCGCGCGCTGCTGGGAACGGACGTGAAGCACGTGGGATTCAAAATCACCTACAAGAAAGTCGCCGACGGCGTGTGGTTTCCGGAATCGTACGGAGGCGAATTCTTCGTGAAGGCGCTCTTCATGTACAAGCGCACGATTTCCGTGGGGGTGAAAAACAGCGAATTCCACAAGACGGACGTTCAGTCCAAGGTCGCATTTGAGACGCCGCAATAAAACTCAGGGCTTGTACGGCTCGGGAATCGCCTCGCCGTCTTTGCGCGGATCGGATGCGCCGTAGTTCACGCCGTTTTTGAAATCGCGCATCACCGCTTGGCCGCCGCCCATTTGTTCCGAGTAGGGACCGCGCACGTCGAACTTGTGGCCCATCTTCTTCAGTTCCTCGCGCACCTTTTCCGGCACGCGCTCTTCGATCATCAACTCGCAGCCGTTGAATTCCGGCATGGTGAAGCGCGCGGCTTCCATCGCTTGCTGCAAATTCATGTCGTGATCGATCAGGTTCGACACGAACTGCGCGTGGGCCTGCGATTGATTCCATCCGCCCATGATTCCGAACGCCACGCGAATGTCGCCGCGGCTCATAAACGCCGGAATGATCGTGTGCAGTGGACGCTTGCGTCCGGCCAGGGCGTTGGGCGATTGCGGATCGACGCTGAAGAGCGCGCCGCGATTGTGCAGCGCGAAACCAGTGCCCGGCGCGACGAGTCCCGAGCCGAAGATTTCGTAATTGCTTTGAATCAGCGACACCATGTTGCCGTCGCGATCCACCACGCTCAGGTAAATCGTGTCGCCGCCCGTTCCCGGCGGAGTTCCCGCCGCCACGTCGCAGTTCGCGTGACCGGGAACGATGTGCGTGGCCCGCTCGCGTCCGTAATCTTTCGCGATCATGCCGCGCACCGGCACGTCCGCCGAGCGCGGATCGCCCGTGAACTTGAGGAGATCGGCGTAAGCGAGTTTTTTCGCTTCGATCATCACGTGCAGGGCGTTTACCGAGTTGTGTCCGAACTGGTTCAGTGGAAACACTTCCATGATGTTGAGCATTTCCAGAGCCGCCAGCCCCTGGCTGTTCGGCGGCAACTCCGAGACGGTCCATCCGCGATAGGTCGTGGAAATCGGATCGACCCATTCGCTCGAATACTCGGCGAAATCGGCCGCCGTCATCTTGCCACCGGTTTCTTCCTCCACGGTAAGGATGCTCGCGGTGATGCTGCCCTTGTAAAATGCGTCGCGGCCTTCGTTCGCCAGCAGCTTGTAGCTGCGCGCGAGGTCGGAATTCCGGAAAACCTCACCGTATTTCGGCGGCTTACCCGTCGGATAGTACAAGATCAAACCGGGGCCATTCTTTTTCATCAGTGACGCGCCGGCGTTCCAGCGTCCTGCGACCATTTCGGTAATCGGGAAGCCCTCCTCGGCGTAATGGATCGCCGGGGCGAGCAGGTCGGCCATCGGTTTGCTGCCAAAACGTTTTTGCAGCGCGAACCATCCGTCGACGGCGCCGGGAACGGTGACGGTGTGAATGCCCTTCTTCGGCATGATCGGCTTGCCGTCTTTGTCTTTCTCGATCAGGTTTTTCGATTTGAGAAAATCGATCGTCAGATCCTTGGGCGTCCATCCGCTGGCGTTCAAGCCATAGAGGCGGCCGGTGCGCGCCTCATAAACGATGGCGAACAGATCGCCGCCAATGCCGTTGCTCATCGGCGCGACCAAGCCCATTACCGCGTTCGCGGCGATCGCGGCGTCCACGGCGTTGCCGCCGTGCGCTAGAATCATCGCACCGGCTTGCGAGGCCAGGGGATGCTCGGTAGCCACGACGCCCTGCTTCGACATGACTTGCGAGCGCGCCGACCAACGGTCCATGGAACGGTCGAGGGCGTCTTGCGCGGAGAGAGTCCCCGCAATGAAAACGGTGGCGAATAGAATAAAGATGCGCAACATGATTTCGACTATGCCATGAAACCCAGCTCATGAAACCGCGAACTTTTCCCCGCAAGCCCCGCAACTTCAAAGAACGCATCGAGCACGCCCGCGATCGCTTTCGCGCGCGGATGGAAGCGGCGGGTGCGCGCGACGTGTGGGCGCGCTTCGGGGGACGGATCGGCGTTGTGCTGGCGGGCGGCGGTGCACGCGGCGCCTACGAAGCAGGCGCGCTGCTGGCGTTTCAGGACGCCGGCATGCCCACGCACGTGATTTCCGGCGCGTCGATCGGCGGAATCAACGCGGCCAGCTTCGCCGCGCACTCGCGCGGACTCGTCGGCAACGCCGAGCACTTGATTCGCACGTGGATGAAGCTGACGTCCGAGGGCGTGGGCATCGATTGGTCGCGCTACATTTGGAAACTCGTGGGACTGGTGGCGTTTTGGGCGGGCGTGGGAAATTTATCGCTGGTGATGCTGGAATCCCGCGGCGTGCATTTGAACTTGCCGCACCCGATACTCACGTGGACGCTGCTGGCTGTCGCGGGCGTCTCGGTAATGTTGTTCTACGACACGATTCCCTATTTCGGCTACTTGCTGAAAAACATGGTGAGTCGCACGGCGCTGCGCCGCGCGGGGTTTTCACCGCATCGCGGGCGCGCGCTGGCGAGTCTCGGCGCGAATCTTCTGGTGTGGGGATCGTTCATAGCCCTGCTGCTCTCGGTGGGCGTATTGAACTTTCTCGCGGAATTATTGCATCCCGCCATTGCCGCCGCGGCGGTAGTGGCGGTCGGTGCGAGCGTGGGATTGCGCCTGTTTGCGCCGCGTCTGTTGCAAACCGCGTTGCACAAATTACTGCGCCTGCCGTTTCGCCGGGGACTATTCAACAATTTCAATCGCACGCGCTTGCTGCGCCGCTCGATCTCCGAGCGAAAACTGCGCGAGTCGCCGATTCGCGTGGTCTTTCCCGCCGCCGACGTCAACGAAGGACCGCCCATCTACTTCAGCAACGCGACAGCCGAGGCGCTGGCCGGCGATCCCGGCGCGAAACGCGCGTTCGCCGAGGGCGTTTCCAGTCCCCACGATTTAGTGTTGGCGCTCGCCGCGACATCCGCGGTGCCGCTGGCGTTCGAACCGATCCGCTATCGCGGCCGCCTGCTGGCCGATGGCGGGCTCGTGGCAAACCAGCCGATTCGTCCCGCGGTGCATCTCGGCGCGGACGTAGTTTTTCTGGTGTTGATGGAACCTATGGAATCGCGGCGCGAACCCGTCCGCACGTTTTTGGACATGGGTCTGCGCGCGCTGAATATTTTGCTGCTGCAAACTTTCCTCACCGATCGAAAGACGCTCGAGGGCATCAATGAAATGTGCGCGACCGCCGCGGAGTCGCTGGGATTGCGGCCGGAAGAAGTGGAAGTGGACGTGGGCACACGCACCTATCGCTATGTGAAGGCATTCACGATCAGCCCGAAGCGTGCGCTCGACGCCGGACGCTTGGATTTCGGCGGCGCGGCGACATCGCGCGCGATCATGCAGGGTTATCGCGACGCGCGGCGCGCGGTGACGGCGTTTCTGGAGTACGCACGCGAGTCGCACTATGGCGGCGAGCGTCGTGGATTGCGTCTACAAGCCGTGCCGCAACCGGATAGCGTCGGGCATTAGTTGCCATCCAGCACCAAGACCCAATCGTTGCCCTTCTCCGGTGGTGTGAATGTCACAATGCCTTCGTTCTTCATCGATCCCGCGGGTTGCGCTTCACCCGTGCGCGGATCGAACCATGATGCGCTAACCTTCGTGCCGCCGATCGAGCCCATACGAACCTTGAACGCGCGTCCGGTGTAGGTGTACGCGAACAAATAGCTCTTGCCGCGCATCGCGACCACGCGGTCGTAGCGTTCGCCTTGGTCGACAATCACGCTGTCGTCCGGCACGCGCTCGAAGTACGGACGCGAGAGCATCAGTTTTTTCAAATATTGCATCTGTCCCGCGCCGGGATCGTCGAGCGCTTCGGTCCAAAAGTTCTTCACGCCATATGCGCCCGCCCCGAGTCCGGGTGCGTGAAATTGCATGATGGCGTTGTCGCCGTAAGTGTGTCCGGCCGCGCCGGCGAACACGGACCAGTAGGCGTAACGCCGGACATCGGACGCCTGCCAATACGGTTCCTTAGGGTCATGCAAGCCTTGCGGAATATTTTCGTACGACGGCTCGCCGTCGATCACCGGCTTTACGGGGACGCGCGCGTAGTCGTCGCGAACAAATCGCCAATTGTCTTCGCCGTACTTGTGTGGAGAATCGGCATCCTGCGCGTAATTGCGATGGCCCGACTGAAACATGTTGAAGTCGAGCCAGGGATCGTTGTGAAACCAAGTTGAGGAGTCTGTGCGCCCGAAAGGATGAAACGTGATGAGGTGATCGGGATCGACGCCTTTCAGCGTTTCTCCCAGCGCGTTCCATACTTCTTTGTGGGTGTCGCCGGGAATGTCGCCGCCGACAATCCACACGATGTTCGGTTTGCTGCGGTACCGCTCGCCGAGAAACTTGGCGTACGCGTCGACGTTGCGGGCGTTCAATTGACCTGACTTCACAAGCGATCCCCACGCCGGAACGAGCGCCAGAACCATTCCGCGCCTCGCAGCAGCTTCGATGACCCAGTCGAGATTCGTCCAGTAACTCGAATTGCGATCAAACAATGCGTCGGTGCCGGACGCGGGCAATTCGTCTTTCGAGTGCAGCACCATCACTTGTGTCACGTTGAAGCCTTTGCGCTGGCGATCGTCGAGATATTTTTCCGTTTGCGTCCGATCGAGTCGGCTGAGGAGGAGCCAAGCTGTATCAGCCAGTCAAAAAAACGGCTGGCCCGTTTCGCTTTGGAAGAAATGCCCCCCGGGAGAGCGTTCCACGCGCGGACCTGTGGCGACGGGTTTCCCCCCGTGGCCTTGAAGCACCATCCACCGCTGTTCTCCAGCCTTCAGTCGCACACGTGTCGTCGACGCGCCTACGCGTACGACAAACTCGCCGCCAACTCTGGCATGGAGGGCCGCCGTGAGCGGCTTTCCGTCCGCCCAGCTGATATCGACGTCTACGCCGCCGCGCGCCCGCAGTCCTTTCACCGATCCGCTCGACCACTCGCGCGGCAACGCCGGCAATAGATTGATTTCTCCCGCGTGACTTTGCAGCAGCATCTCGGCGATTGCAGCGGTCGCTCCGAAATTACCGTCAATCTGAAACGGCGGATGCGTGTCGAGCATGTTGGGAAGCGTCGACTTCGAGAAAAGCGCGAGCAAATTCTGGTGCGCCAGTTCGCCTTCTTCGAGTCGCGCCCAAATGTTGATGATCCACGCCCTGCTCCATCCCGTGTGACCGCTGCCCGCCGCGAGACGCCGCTCCAGCGCCGTCCGCGCCGCCGCCGCAAGTTCCGGTGTGCCGCGCAACGTAATCTGGCTTCCCGGATGCAGCGCCCACAAATGCGAAATGTGGCGATGGCCGGGATCGGGCTCGTCGTAGTCTTCGAGCCACTCTTGCAAGTTCTTGTGCTTCCCGATTTTCAGCGGCGGCAGCTTGGCGCGCGCTTTTTCGAGCTGAGCGCGAAACGCGGCGTCGCGATTCAGCAGCTTGCTCGCTTCGATCACGTCGCCGAATAGCGCCCAGGTGACTTCCGTGTCCATGTACGGCGCCATCACGAGCGATCCCGTTTCGCCGTTAGGGAGGCGATAGCGATTCTCAGGCGAAATCGACGGGCCCGTCAGTAACAACTCACGGCCGTCGGGCGATTTCCACGGCGTCATGTAGCCGAGCAGAAATTGCGCGGCTTCTTTCATCACCGGATACGCGCGCTTGTCGAGAAACGCGCGATCCTGCGTGAACAAGTAGTGCTCCCAGTAATGCAGACTGAGCCACGCGCCCCCCATCGGCCAGATTCCCGAATGCACACCGTCGATCGGCACCGCGTCGCCCCAAGCGTCGGTGTTGTGGTGCAGGACGAATCCCGGCGCGTTGTACAAACCTTTCGCGACGTGGCGTCCGTCGGGAATCGCGTTTTCCACAAGATCGAAGAGCGGCGCGGTGAGGTCGGAGAGGTTCGTGGTCTCGGCCGGCCAATAGTTCATCTCCGTGTTGATGTTGATCGTGTATTTTGAATCCCAACTCGGCGCCAGCGAGTCGTTCCACAGTCCTTGAAGATTCGCGGCCATGCCGCCGGGACGCGAACAGGAAATCAAAAGATAGCGGCCGAATTGAAAATACAATTCCGCAAGTTTCGGATCGGGGATGCCCGCGGCGACGCGCTTCAATCGCTCGTCGGTGGGAATGTTGGGAACGATCCCCGGCAAATTCAACTCGACGCGCCGCATGAACGGCTGATAGTCGGCCAAATGTGCAGCGCGCAGCGCGGAGTACGGCTTGTTCGCCCCTTTCAAGTACGCATCGGCCTTGGCTATAGGATCGTCTTTGCGAAAATCCGTCGCGGCCGCGATCAGCAACGTGACGGCGTTCGCATTTTCCACGGACAAGGTCGCGTTTTCCGCGTGAGTGCGGCCGCCTTCGGCGATTGCTTGCACAACGGCGCGGAAACGCACGCCGGTGGGACGCTCGTCGGAATGATTTTTGTCGTGCGCGATCGCTTGGCCATCCATCACCAAACGGTCCGGCGACTCGCTGTGCGTCGTCGCGTCGGCTTCGCGGCGCATTTCTGCCACGAGACTCACGCGGCCCGGCTTGTCGCACGTGATTCGCACGACGATCACTTGATCGGCGGCGGTTGCGAAGATTTCGCGCGTGAAAACGGCATCGCGCGAGCGATACTCCACGCGCGCGACGGCGGTGTCGAGATCGAGCGAACGGCGATAATCGCTGACGCCCGCGGAATCTGGGAGACGGAGGTACAGATCCCCAAGCGTCTGATACATCGGCATGCGCCGGGGGATCGCGATCATCGCCTTATCAGCGAGGTCCTCCGCTTCTTTGATGCGCCCCGCGAAGAGCAAGCGCCGGACCTCGGGCACCGCCGCCGCACCCGCGGGATTCAAGCGATCGCGTTTTTCGCCGGCCCAAATGGTGTCTTCGTTCAGTTGCAAATGCTCTTCGCCGGCGCCGCCGAAGATCATCGCGCCCATCCGGCCGTTGCCGATGGGCAGCGCTTCATTCCATTTTGTCGCGGGCTGCGTGTACCAAAGAAGTTTGCTTTGCGCGCCAAGCGCCTGGGACGCCGGAAGCAACAGCAGAAGGTAGAGCGCGAATCGCATGATGCATTATCCGCGAAAAGCGTTTTTCACGAGAAAGAACAAATTCGCGGGACGCTCGGCGAGGCGCCGCGTGAGATACGGAAACCAGTGCGATCCAAAAGGAATGTACACGCGCACGCTCCATCCTTGCGCGCGCAACTGCCGTTGCAAGTCGCGGCGGATTCCGTAGAGCATCTGGAATTCGAACGCGCTCGGCGGCACGCGGTTGCGATTGGCATGATCGATTACCGCGCGAATCATCCGCATGTCGTGCGTGGCGATCCCGTGGTACACACCGCTGGTCAGCAACTCCTGCGACAACCGAATGTAGTTTCGATCCACGTCGGCCTTTAGCGGATACGCAACGTCGGGAGGTTCCTGATAGGCGCCTTTACACAAGCGAATGCGGATGCGTTCCGCGAGGAGCGCGTGAACGTCCGAGTCGCTGCGGCGCAGATACGCCTGGATCACCGCGCCGATGTTCTCGTGACGCACGTGCATTTCGCGCACCATCGCCAGCGTGCGCTCGGTGTACCCGGAACCTTCCATGTCCACGCGCACGAAATTGCCAAGCGACGCCGCGCGCGTTACTACGGCTTCCAGGTTTTCGCGGCAGAGGTCCGGTGAAACGTCCAAACCGAGTGCCGTGAGCTTCAGCGACACGTTGCAATCGAGCCCGCGTTCCGTGATGGTCTGGAGCATGTCCAAGTAGACTTGCGCCGCCGTGCGCGCCTCCGCCTCCGACGCGGTGTTCTCGCCCAGGTGGTCGAGCGTGCCCGAAATCCCCGCGGCGTTCAATTCCTTCACGGCTCCCAACGCTTCGTCGAGTGTCTCGCCGGGCACCCAACGCTTGGAAAGACGCCGCGCCGCCTTCGAATCGGAGACGACGCCGCGAACCGCGGAATTCTGCGCGATGGAGAGAACTGTCGATCGCAATGACATGCGAGGTTACTTTATTTGGTCTCGAGCCAACGCTCCGCTTCAATCGCCGCCATGCAACCCGACCCCGCCGCCGTGATCGCCTGGCGATAGTGGCGATCCTGCACGTCGCCGCATGCGTACACGCCGGCGATGCTCGTGCGGGGGCCGTGATTCGTGATCAAGTAGCCGTCGCCGTCGGTTTCGAGTTGTCCTTTGAGAAACGCGGTGTTCGGCACGTGGCCGATGGCCACAAAAACGCCGTCGACTTCCGTGGTCGTGACGGCCCCCGTTTTTACATTGCGAAGTTTGACCGCTTCCACATTCTGCTTGCCGGGGTCCAGGACTTCATCGATGACGGTGTCGGTGATGAAATGAATCTTCTCGTTCTTGCGGGCGCGATCCAACATGATCTTCGAAGCGCGGAATTCGTCGCGGCGATGCACGATGGTCACCGAACTCGCCATCTTGGCGAGGTGCAACGATTCTTCCATGGCGGTGTCTCCGCCGCCCACCACGATCACCTTTTTTCCTCGATAGAAAAAGCCGTCGCACGTGGCGCAGGTCGAAACACCGTGGCCGCGCAGCGGTTTTTCACTGGGAATGTCCAGCCAGCGCGCGGATGCGCCGGTGGCGATGATGAGCGTTTCGGCTTCCAACGTTTCGTCGTCGACGGTCAGGTGGAAGGGATGCTTGGACAAGTCCGCCGCCGTCACGACGCCGATGCGGATCTGCGCTCCGAAACGTTCGGCTTGTTCCTTCATCAAGCGAATCAGTTCGGGCCCTTGCACGCCTTGCGGGAATCCCGGAAAATTTTCCACTTCCGTGGTGATGGTAAGTTGTCCACCGGCTTCGGGACCTTCAATCACTAGCGGCTGCAGACCCGCGCGCGCCGAATAAATCGCAGCAGTCAGGCCGGCGCAGCCCGTTCCCATGATCACGACTTTTGGCATAGAGGATTATTGTATCGCGAGCCCGAATCAAAAGCCGGATGGCGGCTCGTTCAGCGACGCCGCGATGACCGCGCGCGTGCGCTCGGCGAGTTCGCCGCGATCGGACTCGGCAAGACCATCGGTGGAAATCGCGGGGTGCACGATGAACCGCACGGGACCCGGCGTGATGCCGAACGTTCCGCGCGGCATCATCTCGCGCAACCCGATCGTGGTGATCGGGACGATCACGGCGTTGGCGCGAATCGCCATGAGAAACACGCCATGGCGAAATTCCTGCAACTGGCCGTCGCGGCTGCGCGTGCCTTCGGGAAACGCGAGCATGTTGAATCCTTCTTTCAGCCGCTCCGTCCCGATCGTCACCGATTGCGCGGCGCGCTCGGTTCCGCGATAAACGGGGATAAAACGGGCCATGAGAAAGGCACGCCCAGCGATGGGAATTTTGAACGCTTGATGCTTGGCCATGATCACGACGCGCGGCAGAATCGTCGCGATGACCGGAGGATCGAGATTGCTCGCGTGATTGGAAATAAAAACGGCGGGGCGGCCGGGCCGCAGATTCTCGGGATGTTCCACCGTGATCTTCGCGCCGCTTAACCACGTCGCAAATTTCGCGACGCGGATGCCCGCCCAATATACAAGGTTGGTGTCCTTCGTGAGCATCGTCAGCGGCATGAAGATCAGTCCTTCGATGACCATGTACAGCGACGAAAACACCAACACCGCAACCGTTCTTAGCTCCGCCACATTGGTACTTTACATGAGGTATCATGCCTGCGAGATGGCAAACTCCACGGAAATTGTGTACGCCAGCGCGACGAAACTCGCGGCGATGATTCGCGACAAGCAAGTTTCGCCGACCGAAGTGCTCGACGCGCACATCGCCCGCATCGAGGAAGTGAATCCGCGACTGAATGCGCTCGTAACCTTGACGCTCGATCGCGCACGCGCCGCGGCGGCGGAGTCGGAAGCGCGAATCGCACGCGGTGAAACGCTCGGAGCGCTCGAAGGCGTGCCCGTGTCGATCAAGGACACCATTGAAACCGCGGGAGTCCGCACCGTGTCGGGCACGCGCCTGCGCGAGAATCACGTGCCGCAGGTGGACGCGCCGGTGGTCGCGCGATTGAAGCGCGCGGGCGCGGTGGTGCTGGGAAAAACCAACGTGCCCGAGTGCGCGATGGATCTGCGCTCGGAAAACGCGGTCTTTGGACGCACCAGCAATCCATTTAATTTGACGCGCGTTCCCGGCGGATCTTCTGGAGGAGAAGCTGCCAGTATCGCCGCTGGATGCTCGGCGGCCGGCGTGGGATCCGACATGGGCGGATCGATCCGCATTCCCGCGCATTTTTGCGGAATCGCGGGACTGAAACCAACGCCGGGGCGCGTGCCCGGCTCGGGACATTTTCCCGGCGCGGCGTTTGGTCCGCTGGCGCTGGGAACGTCGCTGGGGCCGATGGCGCGTCGCGTGGAGGATTTGGCGCTGCTCTACGGTGTGCTCGCGGGATTCGATCCCGCCGACCCGATGTCGGTGCCGTTCGCGACGCGCGACTACTCGCAACTGAGTCTCGAGAAAATGCGCGTGATGTTTTACACAAACGACGGCATCGCGCCGGTGACCGCCGCAACCGACGCCGCCGTGCGCCGCGCAGCTCGCGCGTTGGCTGATGCTGGAGCGGAAGTAGTGGAGCAGCGTCCCAAGGGCATCGAGCGATCGCATGAATTGTGGGGGCGATTCCTCAGCGAGCCGGCGATGCCGGGCCTGTTCAGTCTCTATCGCGGCCGCGAGGACATGATGGGTCCGCTCATGCGCGCGATGTCGAAAATGCCGGCTTCGGTTCCTCCCGAAGAAGCAATGGAAAGATACCTGCGCGCGTGGGCCGGCCGCGACAAATTGCGCGCATCGGTGGTCGGGGAAATGATGGAGTTTCCGATCTTGCTCGCGCCGGTGGCGTCGATCCCGGCGTTTGCGCACGGTCATCGCGGACAATTCGACGTCGACGGCGAGCTCGTCGACTATCTAAAGGTATTCAGCTATTCGCAAGCGTTCAACGCGCTCGGGCTTCCCGTGACGGTCGTTCGCTGCGGGACATCGCCCGAGGATTTGCCGATCGGCGTACAAGTGGTCGGGCGTCCGTGGGATGAGGAGTTGACGCTGAAGGCCGCCGCGGCGATCGAGTCGGCGGTCGGCGAGTATCAGCGGCCGATTTTGTGAGCAAGGTACGAAAGGGCTGTGGGTGTTCGCTCGTGGCGGCGATCGTTGGTGTGGTCCTTACGTTACCAATTTGGAAAGAGAATCTTCACATTTGGCAAGCAGGCGCCCTGGCCGCGACGGAAGCTCTGTACGCCATGGAGTGGAACTATCAAAAGGCTCATGGAAGGTACGCGACGAAATGGGATGACCTCGGATGTTTGTTGGGGGCGTCCTGCGGGCCAAAGGGAATGTTCTACGAACGCTATCATTTCACGCTGACCGGATCACCGGACGGCACATCGTTTCGCATTGTTGCGCGGCCACAGGAATGGGGCTGGCTCAGTTGGCGGAGTTATCTCCTTGATGAGAGCAGGCAGATTCGTTCCACGATGCGCGACAGAGAGCCGACCGATCGCGACGATGTTTACAGCACCTACCGCTAAGGGACCTACGGCGTGAAAAAATATCGCGTGATGTGAAAGAAGATCGGCGCGGAGAAGCAAATCGAGTCCAGGCGATCGAGCATTCCGCCGTGGCCTGAGATGGAGTGGCCCCAATCCTTCACGCCGAGGTCGCGCTTGATCGCCGACATCACGAGGCCGCCGAGAAAACCCATCAACACGATCACCGCGCTCATCGCGGCGGCTTGATTGCGCGTAAATGGCGTGATCGGCGCGAGGACCACGCCAAGCACAATCGCGCTGGCCGCGCCGCCGACGAATCCTTCCACGGTTTTCGACGGTGAAAGATCCGGCGCGATCTTGTGGCGGCCGAGAAGTTTGCCCCAGATGTATTGCAAAACGTCGGAGGCCTGAACGACCGTCACCAAGTACACGACAAGAAGTCCGGCGCGGCGCGGGTCAACGTCGCTGAATCCCGAAATCCGCAGCATCAGCAGGGCGGGCACGTGCGACACGCAGTAGATGCAGATCATGACGCCCCATTGGGTCTCGGCGGCGCGTGCCAGAAAGTTTTGCGAGTCGGCACGCAGCGCGGAAAGAATCGGCAGGATCAAGAATCCGTAGACCGGCAGCAGCACGCAGAACAATCCATACCAACCCGTGGCGACCAAATAATACTGCGCGGGCAACGCGATGAAGAAACTCGCCAGCAGCGCGTCGTGATCGGCGATGCGTCCGGGCAAGAGCGAAACAAATTCGCGCAATGCGAAGAACGAAACGGCGGCGTACGCAATCACCATTGCGGGACGGCCGGCGATAGTCACTACGGCAAAGACGGCGATCATCACCCACCAGGCGCGAATTCGCGCGTTCAAGTTGGCGATGACGGCCGCGGTAGAACCTTCGCGATAGCGCGTGTGCAACGCGAAGCCGACGCCGCTGGCGGTGGTCAATGTCGCGCCGAGTCCAGTGAGGAGCGGACGAACTTCGGGATCCAGGTAAACATTCATGCGGACCTCATTTTTCCGCACGAGGTGCGACTCGTGCGAGGTCGAGCACGGCGTCCTGCAGCCGCGCGAGAAATTGTTGCTTCGATTCGTTCGCGGCGATCCCAACCGGCTCGCCGAAATTCGCCGAGCAGATCATTGGCGCGATGAGGAAAGCGCCCTTGGGCATCGCACGATGAAGATTGTTCAACCACACGGGAATCACTTCGGCTTCGGGACGCGCGGCAGCCAAATGGAAGACGCCGGACTTGAACGCCAGCAACTGGCCGCCGTCGCCGCGCGTTCCTTCGGGAAAGAGAATCAAGGAATCGCCGTGTTGCAGTGCTTCCAGCATGGGATCGGGCTCGCGCGGATCGCGCGTGCCGCCCCGGCGTACGAGAATCGCGCGGAAGACGCGGCGCGCGAGATAGCGCCGCACCACGCCGCGGTCCCAGTAGTCGGCGGCGGCCACAGGACGCGTGCGGCGACGCACTTCCGCCGGCAGCATGGCCCACAGCAGCACAAAATCCAAGTGGCTGGTGTGGTTCGCCACAAAAATCCGCTGACGATTTTCAGGGCGGCAGCCTTTCCAGTGCGCAGTCCCGCCGGTGAAGAGCTTGGTGCTTCGCGCGATTACACGAGCGGCGGTGGTTTCGAGCATCTTGGCCTCCTCTTAATAAGTGTGAATGGCGGCAATCGCGAGAATCAGCGATCCCAGCTCGGCAGTTATGAAGATCGCCTGCCAGCGCAGCATGGCGATAGAACGGGCACGGCGTTGCGCGAAATTGCGTTGTTTCGAGTTGGCGAGTTTCCACGACCGCAACAGCGCGTCGAGATCATCGCCAGAATTCCCGCTGTGAGCGAGCGCGCGGAACAACCCGGCGTCGGCACGGACACGACTGGCGAGCCACAACGCCAAGACCCAATGCGCTAAGGCGGCCGCAGCAAGAAAGAATGATTCCTGCAGCGACGAGGATGCCGCGAGCACGCACAAGAGAAGCGCGGCGAAACCAACAACGTTGCCGGCAGCAGCGAGCGGTTGGCCGGCGTCGAGAACGGCGGCTGTCGCGAGACATTCAAACGACGTCGCGTTTGTTTTCTTCGAGGCGACCTCTTCCAAGTAGCCTTTGACGGTTGCTTCCACGTTGTTCATTGGTTCCTCCATTCTTCGAGACGCCTGCGATGCGCGGACGACAATGCGACTTGCGGACGCCGTGCGCGAATCGCGGCGACCGCATCCTCCACCGACTTAGCGTGACCCTGGGCCAACATCCACGCGCCCACGGCTGTCGCGCCGCGCGAGTATCCGAGCGCGCAGAACACTAAGGTCGGCCGCCGCTCACGCTCCGCTTCGATCGCGGCGACCATCGCGTCGAGTTGCGCCGCCGAAGGCACCACGAGGTCGAGGCATGGGACGCACTGGTACGATGCTCCTTTCGTTTTGACAGGGAGCTCGGCGCTCACATCAACCAGCGAAGCGATTCCGAGTGCGTCGCGTTCGCGGCGCGCGGGGGATCGCCCGAGCCACACGCCCGAGTGAATCTCGCGCGGCGGTGCGTGGCGAGTCCACACGCGTGCGTTGATCCACGCGACGGCCAAGTACGGAGCCAACAGAAACGCCATCGGCCCGCTGATCGCTCCGGCGTTTTTCTGAAACAATCCACCGCGACGGCGTGCGTAAATCACGGAAACAATCGCCAGCGATCCGGCGGGCCAAAGCAGCAACCACGCCGCTCCCTGCAACGTAGTTGCGCCCGCCACTAGCGCAGCGGCGCCGGCAGCATAAACGCCGGCAATTTTCCACGCCGGACCGCTGCGAAGCTGCGGATCGTCAACGGTCCGCATCGG
This sequence comes from Terriglobia bacterium, assembly GCA_021325275.1. Classification (GTDB taxonomy): domain Bacteria; phylum Acidobacteriota; class Terriglobia; order JAJPHL01; family JAJPHL01; genus JAJPHL01. The sequence goes on from JAJPHL010000050.1 coordinate 22,985, forward strand.
AAACAACGCGAGACAGAACATTCCGGCCCACAATCCAGTGGCCACGTCGATGAAATGATGTTGATAAGTGGTCAGCGTCGAAAGCGCCATGAGGACGAACCACGCCTGTACGGTCCGGCGGGACCATCCTTTCAGATGCGCCGAGAAAATCGGCCACAGGACTACGGTTATGCCGACGTGCAATGAAGGCGCTTGATTGAACGGCGAATCGAATGCCGCGAGTTTCGCGAAGAGCCACCCGAAGATTCCCGAGGCAACGGGCCGGTCAAAAGAAAACCGCAGCGGAAGCACCATGAAACAGACGACCGAGAGAACCTGGATGGTTACGAGACGCTTGACGTGCGTTGCCAACTCCTGGCGCGTGCCGCACAAAAACAAGGACGCGGCATAGAACAGGTCCGTCGACCAGTACGGGATGATCGTCCACGGCAGGAAAGGAATCGCGCGTTCCCATCCGAAAACGATGCTGCCGACGTTGTGGTGCAACTCCGCGACCCGCGCGGCGAATCCGTAGGTGACAAAGAAAAACGGCGCGAGCAGCAGAAAGACGAACGAGGCCGCAGCGGGACCGTGGTCGTCGATCACATCGACGTGCGGCAACGTTCCTTGCCTGGTTACCGTGACCATGTTTATCTCCTCTGCGCGATCGACACGGTGAAGATACCCGCGTCGTCGGCTAGTTGATCGACTTTTTCGAAGCCCGCCGCTTCCACCAGTTGATCGAGTTCGCCTTGCGTGCGGCGGCGCATCACCCACGGCTGCATTCCGCGATGGCTCGGCAACGTGCGCGCGATCATCTCGAGTTGCGGATGCCACGGCTGTCCCGTGTAGACGAGATATCCGCCCGGCTCGATGGCCGCCGCGAGTCCCGCCAGCGATTGGCGCGGCCCCGCATTTTCCGGAAACAACTCGTACAAGCCTGAAACCACCGCGAGCGTCGGGCGCGGCTTCGTTTCCGCGAGCTGCTTCTCGTCGAAGGCGTCGCCTTGCTCGAAGCGTGCGACATCTTCCAGTCCTTTTTCACGAATCAACGCGCGGCCGCGCCGAACGTTTTCCTGACTGTAGTCGCGCAGCAGGATTTGTTCGACCTCCGCGTCTTGCAGCGCCGAGAGGACGTAACGCCCGTAACCCGCGGCCACGTCGAGCACGCGCACGGGCCGGCCGGCGTTGCGCAATCGCGCGGCTCCCTCGCGCAGCAGCCGGCCCACGTTGTGTCCGCGCACGCGAATGCCGCGCCATCCGGCTGAGTTCAGATAGAACCAATCGATCGAGCGGCCGAGCGGCGTGACGCCCGACGGCTGATTGCGATACACGTAGTCGAGCGTGCTGCCGGAATCGAAACCCGTCGCGAACCCCAAGCGCAAGCCGCCAGAGAGCCGCGAGATGCGCCGCAAGCCACGGCGAAAAGCGCGATACATCAAACCGCGACGCGAAGTCCACGGCAGCGGTTGGCGCAGCGCGTCGTACTCACGCTTGGTGTAACCCGATCGATCCGCTTCGATCAGCGATTCCTGTGCGGGCGGCGCTTCAAACATGCGCAGCAGAAACGCGCGCAGTTGGCTGATCGGCAGATGACGATCTTTTTCTCCCAGCAAATCGTGAAGGAATCCGTGGAATTCGTGAATCTCCTTCACCGGCGACCCGAGCCGCGCGAAGAAATCGAGTTGCGGACGGCGGCGCACCACCCAATCGTCGCCGGCCACGAGCATTTGCGTAGGCACGCGGATCGCTTGGGCGTCGGCGATCACGCGATCGGCCGTGGAGTAGAGCGCCAGCAGCACTTTCACGGAGATCGGGCGGCGGATCAGCGGGTCGATGCGATACGAGGCGATTCTTTCGGGATCGTGCGTCAGCGCGCTCGGCCTGACGTAGGAATTCACCTGGAATTCGCCGAACATTTTGCTTGCGGCGCTCAGCGCCGGTCGCGCCAGCGGCACGTAGAGCTTCACTTCAAACGCCGGCGCGGCCAGCGACATGCAACGGATCTTGGGCGCGTAGTCGTGCGCCCACGCGGCGAGAAGAACGGCGCCGACGCTTTGTCCGGCCACGGCAATTTGTTCCATGGCGATTCCGTATTCACTCGAAATGTGGCGGATGAAGCAATCGACGTCTTTCGTGAACGTGCCGAGCGTGGGTTCCGAGCGATCTTGCTCGTTGAACGAAAGGCCATGACCGCGCGCGTCCCAGGCGAAGATCGCGAAATTCGGCAAGTCGAGTTCGTCCGCCAAATGTTGCAGGCGGCCGGAATGCTCGTGACCGCGATGGAAAAGCACGATCGCGCCCCCGGGCTTTCCGGTTTGAGGGGGCCAGTAGCGATAGAAAAGTTCGGTTCCGTCGCTAGACGGAAAGTATCGACATTCGGTTTTGCGCATATTCTTCCAATCCTTTCTTCACTCGATTGACGATGGTGAACAACAACAGCACGGCCATTGCGGGTGGAAACCAATCCGCCACGAGCACGGGCAGTCCTTGGCCCCGACCGATCCACACGGCGAGCGCGCCAAAGACAAGCGCACGATCGCTCTTGCCCATCGGCCCGTCGTAGCGGCGACTCGCTCCGGCCAACACGCCGGCGATCCCCGCAAATTCGGAAATCACACTCAGCACGATCAGTGCACCGATGCGCCACGCGCCGAACACTCCGACAAACGCGAACGGGAGATACATGAAAATGTCGGAGACCACGTCGGTGAGTTCGTTCAGGTACGCGCCGAGTGCGGAACGCTGTCCGAATTCGCGCGCCATCATTCCGTCGATGGCATTGAGCGCCATCCGCAGAAAGAACACCGGCGGCAAGATCCAAAGGATCGCGCGCGCCTGCGCTTCCACATCGAACGCCAGGCCGATCGACACAAAGAGTCCCGCGGCGCAGGAAATCAGGCAGGCCGTCATCGTGACTTCGTTGGCGGTGACGCCGCCGGTAACCAGCCAGCGCGCCACCGGCCGCATCATGCGTTGAAACGCGGGCTTCAGCGAGTACAGTGTGAGTTTCATGCGGTCGAGATTGCGCCTGCGAGCGATAACAAGTCCATACCCTGGGTGTCAAACGTGTGTCACTTGATAACCTGCGCATTTTCAAGGCGCTGGCGGGAGAGATAACGCGCGCCAACGCCCGGATCGCGCGTGTTACACTGCTTTTTCTATGGCCTCGCCGCGCGGTTACCGCTTCGCCGCCTATGAGTTGGACTTGGGCGCGCGCGAACTGCGGAAGAACGGCCTGAAGATCAAACTGCAGGACCAGCCGCTCACGGTGCTTGAACTGTTGCTGGAGCGCGGCGGCGGGCTCGTGACGCGCGAGGAGATCCGCAACAAACTGTGGTCCGCCGACACGTTTGTGGATTTCGACCGCGGTCTGAACACCACGATCAATCGCTTGCGAGACGCGCTGGGCGACGAAGCGGAGAATCCGCGATACGTGGAAACTTTGCCGCGTCGCGGGTATCGATTCATTTTTCCTGTGGAGGTAATTCGCGACGAACCCGCCACGCCGGAGCCTGTGCCCGCACCAGCCCTCGCGCCAACGTCGGCGGAAGAGCCCGCGCCCGCAACACGCCTGAGCGATTGGCGATTGTGGTCATGGCGCGTCGGCGGATTGCTGGTCGTTGCGGCCGCGCTGATCCTGTATTTTTCGGGATGGCGCATGCACCGCGCGCCGGCGGGACGCATCGTCGTGGCGGTGTTGCCGTTCGCGAACCTGAGCGGCGACGCGTCGCAGGATTATTTCAGCGCCGGGCAAACCGAAGAGCTGATCGCGCGACTCGGCCGCTTGAATCCCGCGCAACTCGGCGTGATCGGCTACACGTCGATGTCCGCGTACAAACGCGACGGCAAGAATCTCACGCGGATCGGCGCGGACTTGGGCGCGCAATATGTTGTGGAAGGCAGCGTGACGCGGTCGGGAGATCGCGTGCGCGTGAACGCGCGCTTGATCCAAGCGTCCGACGGCCTGCCGGTGCTTTCCAACACGTACGAGCGCGCCGTGGGCGACATCTTGGAAGTGCAAAGCGACGTGGCGCAGGACATCGCCGAACAAGTGCGCATTCAACTGGCGCCGCGGCCCAAGGCGTCGCCGGTGAATCGCGAGGCGTATGAAGCATTGCTGCTCGGACGTTACTTCATGAATCGCCGCGCTGACGAAGACCTGCGAAAAGGTTTGGAGCAATTGCAATCGGCGGTGGCGAAGGATCCTAACTTCGCGCTGGCGCACGCCTCGCTCGCCGACGCCTACAATTTGCTGGGATTCTACAGCGTGATTCCGCCGAACGAGGCTTATCCGAAGGCCAAGGCCGAAGCCTTAAAAGCGCTGGAACTCGATCCCCGGCTCGCCGAGGCGCATGCGGCGCTGGCCGACCTTACTTACATCTACGAATGGAATTGGACCGAAGCGGAACACCAGTTTCAACTGGCGCTGAACCTGAATCCCAACTACGCGCCCGCGTACCAATGGTACGGAATGTTCCTGGCGCTCCAAGGACGCTCCGATGAAGCGATCGCCGAGCTGCGCAAGGCGCTGGCGATCGATCCGCTGTCGCTTGTCATCAACGCCGACTACGGCCTGTGCTTTTACTACGCGCGGCAATACGATCGCGCGATCCAGCAGTACGAAGCCACGCTGGCGCTCGACAATTCCTTTTCGCTCACGCACAACTGGATGGGCATGGCGCTGCTGCAAGTGAAACGCTACGACGAAGCGATCGCGCACTTCGAGCAAGCTGTGAAACTTTCGGGCGGCAGCCAGGGATCGTACGCGCTGCTGGCGTACGCATACGGCCGCGCGGGACGCCCGCGCGAAGCGCAAGACACGCTGCATACGCTCGAGTCGATGAGCAAAAGGCAATACGTGTCGCCGGCCTATATTTCCGCGGCGTGGGCGGGCGTCAATGATCGCGAGAAAGTTTTTTCCTGGGCCCAGAAGGCCGTGGAACAGCACGCCGCGTTGCTCGTTCGCCTGAAAGTGGAACCGGTGCTCGATCCGGTGCGCGACGATCCGCGCTACAAATCGCTGATGGAACGCGTGGGATTGAAACCGTAGTTTTTCGCGAAGCTCGGGGCCTAGCGGTTTCGTCGCGGGTCGCGGTAGTGATGCAGTTGACTTGCACACGACCCCGCCGGGAAGCAATCCTGTGGTATGCTGAATGTGGAGGCTTTGCGGCGTTCGCGCTGCATTGCCTTTTTCTTTTGCCTATTGCGACTGAGTGGCTGTCGGCCCTTCGAGCGGTTCGTCTTCGCGTTCCTCACGAGAGCGCAAATCCCTAATGTAGGCCAAGCTCCAAATGGCAAAGCTTGGGTTGTCGTTGACTTCCCGCACACTACGGTGACGTAGCTGCAGAAGGCGCTCGGCCAGAGGCCTCAATTCCTGCCGAGCGTCAAGGTCCATGCCCTGAAGCCGGACTCCCCACGAGACTATATAGGCGATGAGATCCGCGATTTGAATACCGGTTGTCAGATCACTGTGCACAAATAGTGGTTGCGGAAGAATCTGTCCGGAACGAAGGCGTCCTCGCACGGTCCGCTTGAAGTATCGATCCATTTGGCCTACCAGCAAATGGCTCTGCACCTTGTCAAGTTCGTCAAAGACGACGATGCCATAGGCGGATGGGCCGAGATCCTCGAGGTAGTAGAAGAATCGCTCAAAAAGGTAAGCATAATCCTTTCGTAAGTGGTCGCCTGACGGCGCTGGCGAGGCCTTGTTAACGATAATCGCGAACGCTTTGCAGCGAAACCGTGAACAAATATCAATCAACTCGGCTACGTAGGCAATCTTCGCCTGAGCGAGCGCTGTAATCTGGGCCCGCCCAGCTCGTTCGCCGTACTCGAGGCATTCTCGCGCCAAGGTCCTCCGCTCGGCCTGATCAAATAACGCCATTTGGTTGGCAAGCCGGAATACTTTGCGAGGAAGCAACTTCTTGGCCTTTAGTTCCCTCCCATCCATCGCATACTTCATGCCAAAATGCTCCAGCTCGGCCGTCTGAATTTGTCTGACGATGTTCCAAAGTTCACGATCCTCCACGGCAGCGCCACCAAGAACGCCGTATGGCGACTGTCCTGGATCGTAGCCGCTCTCGTCTACAAAAAGGAAATGAGACATACGATACTTCCGGGTGAAGGATGTACAAGGAAGGGACGCCTATGTGGTGTCTACTTCGGCGGATCGTCCTTTGGCGGCAATACCGGCTCGACGTTTTTCCAAACGTACTTCGCTGACTCGGTGTGTTGCGCCTTCAACTGTGCGGCAATCTCGCCAAGCGACGGACCGTTTTGCGGGCGCATATACGACGGTATATACACGACGCTCGAACCTTCGTTTGACGACGGCGCCACGATCACCATTGGACCGCCGTTGGCGCTTTCCGGATACGGCGTCGTTGAGTACGCGGCGGGTACCACAAAATTGCTTGGATAAAATGCGCCGACAACCGGCGCGAAGTACGAACGCGCCGCAGCATGCGGGACAAAGCGGGATGAAGCTGAGCCGTGGAAACCGCCGGGCGAGAAACGCGGAGCCGTTCCCGCGTGAATCGCGCGCTGGGCACTGAGCGGCACGGCCGCGAGGGCCAGCAACAAGGTAATCCCGAGAGCGTTCGTCTTCATGCGCGTCTCCATAGGCCCGGAATGTTCCGTCCGCAGTCCGGGCAACTTCCGTCTCTCGTCAGATGATACCCCAAAATGCGATAGCCGCGGCGCTCCACCAAAAGGCGACCGCAGCCTGGACACACCGTGTTCTCGAATTCGCCCACGCGACCCGGCAAGTTTCCCGCATAGACGTAGCGCAATCCCGCGGCGCGACCAATCCGCGCGGCGCGCAGCAAATCGTCCGCGGTCGTATCGCTCGGCGAGGTCATTTTGTAATCCTGATGAAACGCCGTGACGTGCCACGGAATGTCCGGGGAAATGCCGCACAAGAACTCGGCGATTTCGGTCAGCTCGGCGTTGGAATCGTTGAATCCCGGAATCACCAGCGTGACAATCTCCAGCCAAAATCCCATTTCGTAGATCGCGCGAATGCTTTCGAGCACCGGCCCCAGGCGCCCGCCCAATTCGCGATAGTGCGGATCGCGGAACGATTTCAAATCCACTTTGTAGAGATCCACCCACGGGCGGATATATTCGAGAACTTGCGGCGTGGCATTGCCGTTCGAGACATAGCCGGTCATCAAGCCACGCTTACGAGCTTCGCGAAACACCGCGACCGCCCATTCGCTGGTGATCAGCGGCTCGTTGTAGGTGCTCACGACAATTTCGCCGCCCATGCGCACCGCTTGGTCCGCCACTTGCTCCGGCGTGACCGCGTGCGGCGACGACACCGCGCGCGGATCGCGCAGCGCTTGCGAGGTCACCCAGTTTTGACAATATCCGCAGTGCAAATCGCAGCCCAGCATGCCGAAACTGAACGCCATCGCGCCGGGACGCGCGTGAAAGAACGGCTTTTTCTCCACTGGATCGCACTGGATTCCCGCGGCGTATCCCCACGGCACGTACAACACACCGCCGCGATTGAAGCGCACTTTGCAGACGCCGGGCAATCCATCGCCGATGGGACAGCAGTGTCCGCAGGCGTAGCAGCGCACGCGATTCCCGTCCAATTTTTCGTAGAGGACTCCTTCCCGCGTCTTTTCGGATAGAATTTCTACAAGGGTGGTCACAAAGACTTCCTGATTCAATTGTAGTCCCGGGAGGAACGTCATGCCGGATCTCGCGTCTAAGGATTGTGTTCCCTGCAAGGGCGGAGTTCCGCCGTTGAAGGGCGACGCGCTTGCCGCGTTCGCGAAGCAAACGCCCGGATGGAAAGTTGTCAACGAGCATCATCTCGAAAAAAGTTACGAGTTCCCCGATTTCGCGCAAGCGCTGGCGTATGTGAACAAGGTCGGCGCGATGGCGGAACAGCAAGGCCATCATCCTGATTTGCTGCTGCGATGGGGTAAGGTTGTGGTGACCACTTGGACGCACAAGATCGACGGACTGACCGAAAGCGATTTTGTGCTGGCCGCCAAGTGCGATCGTTTGTATTCATGAAAGTGTTCCGCGCCGCGCTTTTCATCTTTGCTGCACTCGCCTGCCCGTTGTGTGCGCGCGCCGAAGGCGCCAACAACGCCGGGTGGCCGCTGCCGCTCTTTAGCGCCGATCCGCGGGAGGTCTATCAAGCCGCTCGACAAATCCCCGTTCCGCGCGACCTCCCGGCTTTCATCATCAATCTCGAAATGACGATTCGCGTGGAGGAATCGGGCAAAGCGCATTGGATGCAGCGTAGCGTGATCCGCGTGGTGGACGATCGCGGCGTACGCTTGTTCGGAACCACGGTGGTTCCGTGGGTCGCCTGGCGCCAGGAGCGTCCGCGCATTCGCGCGCGCGTGATCACCCACGACGGCCGCGCGCATGAACTCGACGCTTCCACCGTTGCGGAAGGCGGAATCGCGCACGGCAACGGCCAGCTTCTCACCGATACGCGCGCGATTTCCGCGGCGCTTCCCGGCATGCAAAACGACTCCGTGCTGGAACTGGAATTGGAAACGGACGACAAGATCACGCTCTTCCCCGGCGGACAATTGTTGCGCTATCCACTGACGCAGAGCGTTCCCATCCTGCATTACCACGTAGAGGTCGAAGGACCGCCGAACAGTCCTTTTGAAGCGCTGTCGAGCGGACTCGATCCCGCGGGACGCCACGAGGAAAAAACGCTCGACGTGCATCGCGTGATTTTCGAAGGACGCAACGTTCCGCCGCCACACCAAATCCCGCTGCTGTCGTCGGATCGTCAGATGTATCCGCTCGTCGCGGTTTCGAGTGGTGTGACGTGGCGCAGTCTCGCGACGTGGTACAGCTACATCGTGGACGAGCGCGCGGGCAAGCTGGAAGGCGATCGCGCCATCGCGCCCGACGACGCCGCGGCGCGCATCGCTCCGGTGCTGGCCGACATTCAAGCCAACGTACGCTACACGGGACTCGAATTGGGCGCGGCGGCGTACATGCCGCGGCCACCCGAAGAAACCATGCGCCGCGGTTTCGGCGATTGCAAAGATAAATCGGTGCTGCTGGTGAGCCGATTGCGCAAGATGGGCATTCCCGCCTACGTTGCGCTGCTCACGCCGCATCCATTGCCGGACGTGAATCCCGATTTGCCGGGCATCGAGGGATTTTCGCACGCCGTCGTTTACGTGCCGGGCACGCCCGCGTTGTGGATCGATCCGACGTCGGAATTTACGCCCGACTCGCGGCTGCCGTATCAGGATCAAGGACGCTGGGCGCTGGTGGCGCGCAATGGCACAACGCAGTTGGTGCGCACGCCAAAAAGTTCGGCGGAAGAAAACGTGATGCGTTTCGCCGTCACCTTGAAACTCGCCGCCGAGGGTGAGGGCGCGATGGAAACGAAGGAAGAAGAAACGGGCGCGTTCGAGGAAATCAGCCGGCCGGCCGTGGCGCTGAATCCCGAGCACGTGCGCGAACAAAAGATCGCCGGACTGCGCCGCAAAGTGCGCGTCGATCTGGCTGAACCGCGCGATCTGGCGTCGCCGTACAAGATGTCGGTGTCCGGCGAAGGCTACGACGCCACGCGCACCGAGGGCGATCGCGCGTGGGCCGACGTGTCGCCGCTCGGCGTGGACATGGGATTCCTCGCGCCGATCGCGCAGGATGGAAGCTTGCTGCTCGACGCGACCGAAGCGGCGCCGCGTTCCCAGGATTATTGCTTGCCCGTGCTCTTCATCGAGGAAATGGAGAAGCGCATCATTCCTCCGCCGGGCTATCGCCTGAATTGGCCGCCGGCGCTGCCATGGCGCGAGATTGGTCCACTGACGCTCGAACGGTCGGTGCGCGTGCTCGACGATGGGTCGGTGAAATTAAATTTTCGTTTGGTCAGCACCAAGTATTGCTACACGCCGCAGGAAGCGCGCACGATCGCGCAGGAAGTTCACACGCTGAGTACGTCGCGCGACGCGACGGTGCGAGTGGAGTTCTTGAAGAAGTAGTTTACTTGCAGGAAAACACCCGCGTGAATTCGGTGGAATACACCGGCTGAACGTGGTGAATCCAGCTATCGTGCATCAACCAGACCGGATCGTTGTCTGCGATCACCACATAATCGAGCGGGAAATCGCGGCACGCTTCGGGAAACGCCGACAGCCTAGCCTCGCCCGAGAACAGGGGACGCACCACGAGCTTCGTGTTGTAACAATCGTAGGCGTGATTGCTGTAACCGTCGCACTCGCCGCCGATCGCCAGCGCCGGACGTTCCGCATACAAACCATAGAAGTACGCCACCGTGTCGGGATTCGCCTCCACCACGGCGTTCACCGGCGTATGCGCGCGAATCCACGCGTAGGTGTCGGCGCGCGCGGCGAATCGCTCGCCCATGCGCCGTTGGATCGGCGGCATGGAACCAAGGTCGTTGAACCATTGCGAGTCGATGAACATGTTGTAGCCGCGCAAGAGCGCCAGGTCGAAAGCCGTGCTGGACGCGCCGATCACCAGAAGCAACACCAGCGCGGCGCGCTGTCCACGGTGCAGCGCCGCGCTTTCGCTCAAGAGTCCCGCGGCCCACAAAAGCAAGATGAATTGCGCCGCCATGAAACCGCGCCAGCCGAGATCGTTGCCGGATGCCGCCACGTCGCTCGCTAGAAATGTGCAGATCAAAACGCTGACCACGAGCATCGTCACCGCGGCGACGTCGCGATTCGAGATCGGCCGCGCTTTCCACAGCCGTTTCAAGCAAATTACTGCGACGTAGAAGTAAACGCCCAGTTCCAGGAAATAATTCAGCGGCAAGAAAAGCAAACGATTCACCGTGGTCTTCAAATTCTGGTCGCGCGAGATTAATCCGAGCGGGCCGAGATACTCGGGCAACAGGGCAAAGCGCCGCACTTGGAAAATCAGCGGCGACTTTGTCGGCGACGTGGCCGAACCGGCCGTGGAGCGAAGTTCCAGCAAGAACGGCAGCGCCAGCACCATCGAGAGCGCGCCTGCGGCGGCCACGGCGAGGGCGGCTTTGGGGTGTTTGCGCAGCAGCATCACCGCGGCCCACGCCACCAAGACGCAAGCGAACACAAACGTCACGTAGACCGACATTCCGGCCGCCGACGCGAGAGCCAGCGCGGCCAACACAATCGCCGCGGGCCGCGGCAACTTCGCGGCCTCCTCGGAATCGCACCACAAAACGAGAAACGCCATGAGACATGCGACCAGCGCGGTCATGTGATGCGGCACCCACAGCATCGCGTCGAGCCATCCCGTGATTTGTTCGTTCCACCATTCGGTGGTCGGCAGAATCATCGACGGCGTTTCATAATGCTGAAGATCGATGAGCGCGACGGGCAAGATGTCGAGGCCCGTGACGCCGAGCAGCGCGATTCCGAAAATGTACGGCCGGCGGCGCGATGCATCAACGCCCTGAAAAACGCGCAGATACACGGCGATCAAACAGATCAGCGCGATGCCGGCCCACAGCGCGCCGGCGATTGTGGCGTCGCGCGCAGTGTACGCGCCGCGCCCGGCCATGGTTACCAATCCGCCGATCATCGGCCAAAAGTAGTGGTAACGGAGAGGAACGGGTTCGCGCATCGTGAGAAACGGCGAGACCGCCGGCAATTGTTCTTGATGCGAAATCGAATTGGCGATCGGAACGCGCGACAAGTAGTCGAACGTGGTGTAGGAAAGATAAAGCTTGTTGCCGAAACGCAAATCGAGCAACGATCCCAGGCCGATCGCGAGCCACAAAACGATCGCGACCGCGCCGACAGCCCAGGCTCTCCGGCGGTCACAACGAAACGCGCCCGGTGTTCGCGCGGCGGCGAGCAATCCTTTCGCGACAATCGACAGGAACGCGACGCCGATCGCCGCTGCGATCAGCCACGCCGTGCGTACGGTGAAAAATCGCCAAGGCAAATAAACGACGATCGGCAACACGGCAATCGAGAGCGGAACGGTGAGCGCGGCGCGCCGCAAGAGCGACCCGTTGCGGAATCCGCAGGCATCCGACAGCCATCCCGCCACGAATCCCGGCGCCACCATGAAAAACGTGAAGACTGCAAAGGCCTTCAGCGTGGTCGAGAAATCGGCGAAGATCCAGAACACGGAAGGATTCATGCGGCTTCCGTATTATAGCCGCTTGGGTTGGCAAGAAAAAACGCGGGTAAATTCGTTTGAGAAGACAGGCGTGTAGTAGTTCATCCAATTGTCTTTCATCGTCCACACGGGATCGCTGTCGGTAACCACGAGCACGTCGAGCGGATACGCTTCGCAAACATCGCTCAGGGTGTGCGCATTCGCGCCTCCGGAAAACAACGGCCGCACAGCCGCTTGGATCTGCCCGCATTCTTTGTCGCGCCCCGAAAATGCCGCGCATTCTCCACTGATCGCGAGACCCGCGCGCTCCGCGTAAAGACCATAGAAATACGGCCGTTGGTCGGGATTCGGTTCCACCACGGCGTTCGCCGCGGTATGTGTGCGAATCCATTCGTAGGAATCGGCGCGCGCGGCGTTGCGCCGGCCCAAACGGTGATCCACCTGAGGCAGATCGCCCAACGTGTTGAACAGGGGCGTGTCGATGAAGCGGTCGAAGAGGCGCAAGAGCGTCAGGTCGGCGACCGCGCTCGACGCACCGATCGTCAGCAGCACATAGAGCACGGCGCGTTGGCTCTTACGCAGCACGGCGGAGTCGCTGAGGAAATCCGCGGTCCACAGCAAGAGGATGAATTGCGCAGGCATGAAGCTGCGCCATCCGAAATCGTTCGCGCCGTCGGCGAGATTCGACGCCACGAATGTCCCGAGGATCGCGCTGACCGCGAGCATGACGGCGGCGGCGACGTCGCGATTCGAAATGTTCCGTGTTCGCCACAGGCGCGAGACTCCCAGAATGCCGGCGTAGAAGTAAACGCCCAGTTCCAGCAGGTAGTTCAGCGGAAGAAAGACCAGACGAAAGAACGAACTGGTGAGAGTTTGCGTGTCACCCGTCAGGCCAAGCGGCGCGATCGCGTCGTAGTAGGAAAATAGATAGAAGCGGCGCACTTGAAAGTGCATTAGGTTCGCCGATTCGTGCGCTGGCGTCGGCGAACGCACTTCTAGAAAAAACGGCGCGGCCAGCATCAGCGAGATCGCGCCCACGGCGACGACGCTCGCGAGCGCTTTCGGTTGACGCCGCACGAGCATCACCAGAGCCCAAACAATCAGGATGCACGCGAATGTGAACGTCACAAACACCGACATTCCCGCCGACGATGCAAGCGCCAGTGCGGCCAGCGCGAGCGCGCCCGCGCCGGGCCACCGCTCCGCGCGTTCCGAATCGCACCACAATGCGAGAAACGCCATCACGCAGGCGACCAGCGCGGCGATATGATGCGGCACCCACAACATCGCGCCCGACCACGCGGTGATTTGCTCGTTCCAGTTCTCGATCGACGGCGAAAGCTTGGCCGGCTCGTGGAGATAGTGGATGTCCCACAGCGTCACGGGCAGAATGTCGAGCCCGGTGACGCCCAACAACGCGAGCCCGATCACATACGGCCGCGTTCGCGACGGATCGAGCGCCAGAAAGATGCGTTGATACAGGACGATCGCACAAATCAACGCGATGCCGCACCACAGCGTCCCGCCGATTGCGGCATCGCGCGCATTGAACGCGTCTTCCCCACTCGACAGCACGAGGCCGCAGACCATCGGCCAGAAATAGTGATAGTGAAGCGGGACGGTCTCGCCGCGTAACTTGAGAAACGGCGTGAGCGCCGGCAGTTTTTCCTGCTGCGCAATCGACTTCACGATCGGCACGCGCGAAAGGTAGTCGTAAACCGTCACGGATCGATACAAGCGATCGCCCATGCGCAAGTCGAGCAGCGACGCGAACGCGACGACGAGCCAAATCGCGATGGCCGTGAGTCCCACCAACGCCGCTTTTCTGGCGTACGTTCCCTCAAGCCTGCGAAGCGATTCCTTTTCCATCGCCTTCATCACGCCAACGGCGATGACCATCACGCCGAACTCGATCCACACAGCGTGCAGCGAAAAAAAGCGCCAGGGGAGATAAACCAGAATCGGAAAGACTGAAACGGAAAGGGGAACCACCAGCGCGAATCGGCTAATCGCGGTGGTACGGCGGAAATCGAAAACGTTGGTAACCCATCCGGCAAAAAATCCGGGGATGATCATCACCAGCGAGAACGCCAGAAACGCTTTCAGCGCGCCCCAGAACCCGGAGAAGATCCAGAGATTCATCCGGTCCGATTCTATTTCAAGGCTTCGCTTTATGCAGGAACGTATCCTTGCTCATCTCCAGGTGCAGGCGCAACGCGAAAATATTCACCGGTCCGCGATCGCGGTTGTAGGCCGGATTCACCGCGTGCTGATAGTCCACCGACGTGGTGAATCCTGGGAATACGCGCGCGCTGTAATAACTTTCCCAAACGGTTTCGGGACCATAGCGCAGCGCGCCGTCGCCAATGAGGAAATCAAGGCCGCCGGCGGCAAGATACTGCGCGTGTACTTGCGACAATCCGCTAACGGTAACCTCGCTCGCCACCGTATCGTGCGGACGCTTCCAGCGCGATCCGTTCACCGAAACGCCGATGGTCGCCAGGTGATCGACGGCGGTGAAGGCAAAACTTTCCGTCTTGCCGTTGTTCCAACCGAGGCGACCGAAAACACCGACATCCTTGGCGATTTCCTGGTCGGCGCTCACGCCGAAACCGTATTTCGTGGTGCCGGGCTGACGCGTGGCGACGACGCTGGGCGTCGTGTGAGTGCCGGCGGCCAGCGCCAGCGCGCGCGCGTAATCACCGGAATCGCTGTGCTGCTGCGACGCGAGCAGGCGCACGGCGCCCGCATGTTTGTTCGCCTCCCAGCGATATTCGCCCTCGAACATGTCGCCGCGATCGCGCAACACGCGGCGATCGAACTGCGATCCATTCGCCACTTTCGCTTCCATGGCGCTCGCGTAGCGCAGCGACCAATTCTTGCGGTGCAATTCGTGGACCCAACCCCAGGTGTATCCGCGCACGTCGGCGGGATAATCCCACGCGCCGTTGTACATCACGGCCCAGCCCATGAATTGCTCGCGCGGATCGTGTGAGTAGCGATTGTTATCGAAATAATCCGTTACCGTGAACCGCCCGATCGTCACCGTGTAGCGATTTTCCGGGCGTGTGCCGGCCAGTTGATTGGCATCGCTCTCCACATTTTCCACAGCGTCGCCGAACCCGAAGTCGTGGGTGACGAATAATCGCGCGATGTAGGGCTTGGGCGTGGCCGTGGCGACGCGCGGCAACTCGCCGTTGGAGGCGTTGGCCATGCCATCGACCATGCTAAATCCACGTCCGCCGGCGATTTCCGGGTTGAAGTAGAACTGCGTGTTTGCTCCCAGATTTAGTCCGAAGAACAGCGTGGTGGTCAACGAAACGTCGCGCTCGGGATAGTCCCGCAAGCTCAAAGGACCGCTGTAGGGCGACGTGAATGTGCCGTGATACATCCCGATGGAAGTCGCTTGGTAATAGAGGTTCCATCGTTCCGCTTTCGGCGGATCGGGCACGGAGGCGGCGTCCTTCGCGCTCTGATCCTGCGCGCAGGCCAGCGGCGCCAGACAAACCAGCATCGTCAAAATCGCGCGTTGATCCCGAAACGTCATGCTTGCTCTTTCTAAGCCCCGTGTGGTTCTAAGTCCGGCGTTTCCATCTTATGGACCCGGCCTCGCGGCACAGTGTTAAAGCTTGATAAACGATCCCGCGGCTCTGCTACAATGAGAGGGAACCGTATACCGCCACCGGTATGTAGGCTATACCTACCGGGGTATATGTGTCAACGATAAATAGGCGGCAAAAGCGGCGGATTTCTCCCCCATGGCTCACACTATCGACGAAAAAAAGAGATTGTTGAACCGCACGCGGCGGATCCGCGGACAAGTGGAAGCGGTGGAGCGCTCGCTCGAGGAAGAAGCGGAGTGCTCGGTGGTGCTGCACAACATCGCGGCCTGCCGCGGAGCCATGGACGCGCTGATGGCCGAGGTCATCGACGGCCACTTGCGGTATCACGTGCTCGACCCGAAGCGGCGGTCCACCGACGAGCAGCAGCGGGCGGCCGACGATTTGAGCGCCGCTCTGCGCGCCTACTTGAAGTAGACAGCACGACAGTGCTGAGTGCTTAGTGCTGAGTGCTGAGTCCTGAGTGCTGAGGAAAACTTAGCACTCAGGACTTTGCTTTTAGTCTGGTGGTTAAAACACGAAGCGTAAGCCGAATTGAATGTGACGCGGCAAGTTCGCCGTCGCGGTGATCGTGCCGAATGCGCTGTTGGTCGCCGTGGTGTTCGGCGCCGCGAAGATCGGGTGATTCACCACGTTGTAGAACTCCGAGCGAAATTGCAAGTAGCGCGTCTCCCCGAAGTGGAAGCTCTTCGAGACCGACGGATCGAGTTCGTTGATGCCATCCTGGCGCAAGTTCGGGAATGTCGTGGAGAACGTGCGGATGTGATCGCCCAGCGCGCAGTTCGCCAGCGTGGGCGTCTTGTTGCACGTCGTGCCGACCACCGCCGCGTTCGAGTAGGCGGCCGCGGGCAGGAACAACGAGGTGTCGAACGACGCGAGCGCCGCGCCCGCTGCCGTCTTGTTGGCTTGGCGATTGTCCAGGTTCAAGTCGCCGCCCAGGTAAACATAGTCGCCGGGACTGGTGGTGGATCCGTTCGTCCAGGTGATCGGCGCGCCCTTTTGCCACTGATAAACCGTATTGAAGGTCCATCCACCGAAGAACGCATCCGCCACTTTACTGTTGACGGTGAACTTGCGGCCCTTGCCCACCGGGAGGTCGTAAACCACCGCGAACGCGATGCGCTCGGGGTGATCGTACGGCGAAATACGGCGCTCGGCCTGCAAGTCGACGTCGTTCAAGTACGTCACTTGCTCGATCAGCTTCGAGAACACATAGTTCCCGATGATGCTCAGGCCGTTGCCGTAGCGCTTCTCCAAGCGCACGTTCAAGCTGTTGAAGAATGAATCGCCGGTCGAGGCGTTCTGCTCGATCACGCCGGTGGAGAAGCTGTTCACCGAGTTCGGGAATTGCGGATACTTCGCCAGCAATTGCGTGATCGCCACCGTCGAACTGGTGCCGAGACTTTGGCCCGGGATCAATCCGTTGAAAGGATTCGGCGTCGTCGCCGTCAGGCTGGTGATCGTGGTGTTGTCGCGAATCGGCAGCGTCGAGTAATACTGGCGCGGAATGGTGTTGAGCTGCGTCACGTAAATCGGCAAATGCACGCCGTGATTGCCGACGTACGCCACTTCCAACACCAACGACGGCGTAATGGAGTGTTGGATGCCGAAGTTCCAGCGCACCGAGTACGGATCCTTGATCTCCGGATCGATGAAGTTGATCGACGCGCCCAAGTTCGTGGCGAGGCCCAGCGCGTTCCTGGTCGGCGCGGTGAGGCCGGTGGGAAACGGATTCGACAACGTGTTGGCGATGCTCAAAAAGCTGTTATTGGTCACCGTCATGTTGGTGGTTTGGCTGTATCCGTACTGATTGAGGATCGGATTCGTCGAGTAGGCGCCGGTGATCGTCAACTGGCTGATCGCCACCGGCTGGACAAACATCGCGAAGCCGGCGCGAATCACGGTCTTGCCCTTCAACAAATCGGGCGTCCAGGCAACGCCGACGCGCGGGCTGAACAGATTCGACGTCTGGTTGTAATAGTGTCCGTCGGTGGGATACGTCACGCCGCCGTTCACCGCAAATTGGCTGGCGGGCAACTGGGCAAGCGGATTCTTCGCGTAGGCGAGTTGCGCCGCGCCCGCAATCGGGCTGGTCGCGGTCGGGTCGAATCCATCGATCACTTGGCTGTGCTTTTCGTAATACGGGAAATCCTTGTCGTAGCGGAGACCCAGGTTCACGGTCAAATTGCGGCGGATGCGCCAATCGTCTTGGAAGAAATAACCCATGTAGTGTTCGTAGAACGACGACTGCACGTTCAAGTCGTACGTGCCGGACGTGGGCAATCCCAAGAGCATTTCGGCGGCGTCCTGGCCCAATGCCACCGTGGAACTGGCGTTGGCGGAAGGTCCTTTCACCCAGCTATTCGCGCTAAACGAAAAGTTTCCGTCCGAGTTTCCGAAACTGGTGAAGTTGGCGTTGTACTGCCGGAAATCCAAGCCGAAATGCATGTTGTGATTTCCGTGGATTGTGGACCACGTGGCGAACAATTGCAGCGACTGCGAGGGCAGCAGATTCGCGCCCGTCGAACCGATCGCATAGCCCGTGTTGCTGGTGGTGGACGCGAAACTCAAGCTCGGCAATTGCTGGAACGGCGAGAGCGCCGCCAAATACGAGGGGAATCCCAGGCTCGTCGCATTGAATCCCGCCGTGGGCGACGGATGCGCCTCGTTCATGCGCGTGAAATTCAAGCGGACGTCGAGCACGTTGGTTGGATTCACCGTAAACACGTTGTCGAGCGTGCCGCCGATGTTGTTGCGCGTCAACTTCGACGCGGTGAGGCCGTTGCCGAAGTAGTCGTTTTTCGCTTGCAGGTATTGGGTGTCGCGAAGGTCGAAGAATATCCGATCGCGATCGCTGGGCGCGTAGTCCATGCGGCCCAGGAAATTCTTGTAGTCGTCGGTGGTCGGCGTGACCGCGGCGAAATTCGTGGTGCTGTAGGCGCTTCCGTTATTCGGCAGGGGGATCATCTTCAAATACGCCTGCGCGATCGGGTTCAGGTCGGCGCTTGGGATGATGTTGTTCGGGAATTGCTGGCGCGTGTAGACCAGTCCGCTGCCGGAGTTGGCGGCGGCGGTCAGCGGATTGTAGATCGGCGTGGAGATCGCCGAGAAGTTGCCGGTGCGCATATCAGCGGTCGGAACGCTGATGTAGGTGGGATACGGCGAAATGGGCTGGCTATCCTTGATGACTTCCCAACTGAAAAGCCAGAACAGCTTATTCCTGCCGTCAATTACTTTGGGAATCCACACAGGACCACCCACCTGCAATCCATATTGGTTGTAGTGCAGCGCGGGATTCGGCAAGTTGTCGCGATTGGCGAAGAAATTATTCGCCACCAAATTGTTGGGCTGGTTGAATTCCCACAGCGAGCCTTTGACCATGTTCGTGCCACTCTTCAGAATCTGGTTGACCGTGCCGCCGCCGGTATGACCGAAAGCCGCGTCGGTGTCAAACGCCTTCACCGCCACTTCCTGCACCGCGTCCATCGGCGGGCTGTAGGCGAGGCGGCCGTCCCAGGTGGAATCCGGCGATCCATCAATGAGAATTTCGTTCACCTGCGCGGGCGTGCCGCCGATGCTCAGCGCGGACGCACCGCCGAGATCGAACGGGTGGATCAATCCAGGCTGCGTGGTGGCGATCACGCCCATCGACAGCGTCGCCAAAACCGCCGGCGTGCGCCCGTTGAGCGGAAGGTCTTCCACTTCCTTCGAGGTGATGGTCTGTCCAATCGTCGCGCTGGTGCTGTTCACGCCGGATACTTCACCCGTCACCACCACCGTTTGCTGCGCTTGACCCACTTCCAGGCGAATGTCGATCCGGATGTTGTCGCCGGAGCCGACGTGAACGCCGGAGCGGATGAATTCCTTGAAGTTGGGAGACTTCGCTGAAATGTCGTAGTCGCCCGGCAACAGAAACGGCACGTTGTACTCGCCCGAGTTGTCTGAAACCGTGGGCGTCACAACCGACGTGTGCGTTTCCCGCACTGAAATCTTCGCGCCCACAATCACCGCGCCCGTTTGGTCGGTGACAACGCCGTTAATCGTTCCGCGGAACGTCTGGGATGAAAGGGAAAAAGACAGGAAAACGAGGCTAGCCAAACCCACTCGCAACTTCATGAGAGACACCTCACCAATGGGATAGAGCGCACTCACCAAAATGCTGAGTGTTATTGTCGCCGAATCCCCAGGTGCCTTGTCTAGGCTGGCAACCGTATAGAACCCCTCGACGCCGCCTGTAACACCTTGGTGAACAAGAACCTTGACCACAATAGGAAAGCGTTACCATAAACACCGTTCTCTACGGCTGCCTGTGTTAATATTCGAAGAAACGTGAGCGGTCGGTGGGGAGTTTTCGGTGGGAGTTAAAGGGGAAGCGATGGCGTCGCAAGCAGGACAAGTCCCAGAGATTCACGGCACAGCCACCCACGCGCCGATCGATGCCGCCCTGATCCAGCTACAGTTGGAGCGCCTGCTGGCCAGCCCGCATTTGCGCCATTCCAAGCGCTGCCAGGCGTTGCTGAATTACGTGGTAGACGCCTACATCGATGGGTCGCTCGACAAGGTCAAGGAACGCACCATCGGCTTTGAGGTTTTCCACCGCGACCCCGATTACGATACGAACGAAGACTCCGTGGTGCGGACCACGGCGCTCGATATTCGCAAACGTCTGGCGCAATATTACGCCGAGGAAGGCCACGAGACCGAGCTGCGAATCCTGCTGCCGCCGGGGTCGTACGTTCCGGAGTTTCGCGTACCGGCGCCGCCCGCGACAATCGCGGCGACGGTAGCGGCGGAGCCAACCGAGCCTACGCCTGGAGCCGCGCCCCAAAAATCGCCGCGATGGATGCTGTGGGCCGGCGGCGTGGCGGCGTTGGCGGTGGTGGCGGCCGCGGTGGTGATCAGCGCGCGTTTTCGCGCCACCGAGCTCGATCTTTTCTGGAGGCCGCTCGTCGACGACGGCAACGCCGCGATCATTTGCATCGAACAGCCGCAACGTATCTACCGTTTCGAAGGACCGCGCTTCGATCGGTTGAACGAAATCATGGTGGGCACGCCGGCCGCGCCCGCGCCGCCTGACGAAGTCCGGCAATCCACGTCGATCCAGCTCTCGGAATTGCGATCGGCGGGCGATCGCTACTTCAGCAACGGCGATCTCCTGGCGGCGATCCGGGTGGGCACGCTGCTTTCGCGCAAAGGAAAAAACTTTGAGGTGCTCGGTGACCGCGCTACGTCGTATCACGAATTGCGCGGGCGTCCCGCGGTGCTGCTCGGACAGTTCAATCACAAGTGGATGACCGATCTGGGCGGCAGCTTGCGTTATCGGCTCGACAAAGATCCCGCGCGGCGCCTCTACTACGTGCGCGACCACTCGAACGGCGGGAAAATCATCGCGGAATCGACGGCGGAAGAGAATCGTCCCGACGAATATGTGATCGTCAGCCGCCTTTTTGACGCGGCCACGGAAAAAATGGTGATCGCGGTGGCGGGCATGACGTTCCGCGGAACCGCCGCGGGCGGCGATTTCTTGACCAACGCCTCCTACATCCACGACGCGCTGGCCGGCGCGCCCGCCGATTGGCCGCACAAGAATTTGCAAGTGGTGATCCGCACGGCGCTGGTGAGTGGCACGGCGGGTCCACCGAAAGTGGTCGCGACGTATTTTTGGTAGACTGCGAAGCGCCCGTTGGCCTACGGGCGCTTGCGGACAGCCGCCAAACCGGCCGGCCCATTCTAAGGGCCGTCGCCACTGAACACCGGAGGCATCAATGAAAAAAGCAATCGTTCTTCTAGCATTCGCCGCGGCGCTGGTCCCCTCGCTGATCGCGCAAGAAACGCGCCGAGAGGTTGTGAATCCCGCGCCGAATCCTGGCGACGATGCCAAGCCAAACAGCGACAAAGTGCCAGATGTTTACGCCATCACCGGACGTTTTGAGCGCGTGGTGGTGTTGCGTTTCAAGAACGATACCGACCTGCTGGCCGGACTTGAAAAGATGGTGCGGGAACAGAAGATTCGCAATGCCGTGATCCTTTCGGCATTTGGATCGGTGACGTCCTACCACGTGCATCAGGTCAGCAATCGAACGTTCCCTTCGAAGAACACCTACGTCAAGAACCCAACAGGCGCAGCCGACGTGCTTGGCATGAGCGGGTTCGTCATGGGCGGCCAGATTCATCCCCACATCACACTGGCAACGCCCGGCAAGGCCTTCGGCGGGCATCTCGAGCCGGGCACAAAGGTCTTCACATTTGCTGTTGTGACGTTAGGCGTGTTGAACGACGACCTTGATTTTTCGCGCCTCGACGACAAAACGTTCCGCTGATAAACCGTCAATGCGCTTGGCTCTCGGAAACCAAGCGCAACCCCCAATCGTTGTCGCCCGGAAAGTCCGGCAGCGTGATGATGCCGATGACGCTGGATCTCAGCGATCCGGCCGGCACCCAGGTTCCCGCGCGAGGATCAAACCACTCGGCCCGATAAAC
Source organism: Terriglobia bacterium (assembly GCA_021325275.1). GTDB lineage: Bacteria > Acidobacteriota > Terriglobia > JAJPHL01 > JAJPHL01 > JAJPHL01. The sequence continues at coordinate 45,139 of JAJPHL010000050.1, forward strand.
GCTGTTGAGGCGCGCTCCACGAATCTGGCTGCGCGGGCAACCTTTTTCAAAGTAAACAAGAAATATGTTCTTGTCGGGCGTACGCGCCGCGTAGGCCCAGCCTTCGTAGCCGCGCAAGACGGAAGTCTTGTTCGGAGAAACCAAGTCGGCGTCGGGCTGCAAATCCCGGTAGCGCGTTCCGATGGCGAATGCGAAGTCGCGCAGGTAGCGCATCTCGCTGCCCGAGCGCCATTGGAACGCGTCCCACATCTTCACGGGCGCCGCATCCTCGATGTCCGCGCCCCAGATCCCTTCCGCTCCGTAGACGTGCCCGGCGAATCCGCCCGACAGAAAACTGCCGTACATGGCGGAGCGCACGAACTGATCGTCCTTTTCGGTTCCCCCGGGCGCGCCGTACTGATAGCCTCTCCCGTCGCCGAGCGAACGAGCGTCGGTGTAGCCGGAATAATAGGGTTCTCCATTAAGCGCGGGACGAGGCGCCGCGGCTCGAAATATCTCGGTGAGATACCAATAGTTGTTGTGCTCGCGCATGTTGCCGATCTGATGCAGCGTGACCCAGGAGTTGTCGCCCCAGTTCTCCAGCGTGGAAGGATTGGCGTTGGCGGAGAGCAGCGTGCCGAAAGGCGGCAAGCCGAATTTCTCTTTCACCTGTTCGATGGCCTTGGAATACTCCGCCGGACTGATCGTCTCGCTGATGATATCCAGATGAATCGGGCTGAGCACGGTGCTGTTGGCCTGATATCGCGACCAGATGTATTGGATGAAACGCGCGTAGGAATCCGGCCATTGGTAATACTTTTTCCAGCACAGGCTGGCATCCCGCCTGGACACCTCGATGAACGGCACGAAACCTTGCTCGTTCAGGTAATCGATCTTGCGGTCCAAGTAGCGGAAGTACTCCGGATTGATGCGGTCGACGTCCGGGAACATTTGCTCGTACCCCGGGACTTTGCCTGGAAATAGAAAAGGCCGGCCGCCCTCGTTATCCATGTTCTTGGCGCTGTTAGCGCCGAATTCCAGCCAAGCGGAGCGCACCGTGGTCTTCTCGGGATCGTTCATCACCACGCGCCAAGGCGATCCATCGGTCATCCAATTGGGAAACGCGGCGATCAGGTTGATCCAGTTGTAGCCCTGCGCCTTGCGATAGCGAACATAATCCTTGAATCCCGCGGACGGACCGATGGGGCGCTCGCGATCGTCGTCGTACCAACGGAAACGGTTCGTGCCGGCGGCCCACCAGGTGTCGCCCAGCGCGAAGAACGGCGTGCCGTCGGCGAATTGCAGGGCGTGTTGCTGGGGCGTGGCGCGAAGAAAACCGCGGCGCAGAGGATTCTGCCGCTTCTCTTCGTCGCTCCATCGTAAAGCCGTAAAGGATCCCGTCTTCGACGGCGCCGCGTCCGCCGGCGTGGAGCCGCTCTTCCATCTCCACACGCCTGGCTCGGTAGCCAACAAGCGGACGCGAAAGGTCCGGCCGCCGTCCCAGAACCCATAGATACGCTTGTAGAAGTTGGGTCCGCGGAGATCGACCCAAACGGTGACATCCTTGTAAGGATTTGCGAACGGACGAGCCAAGTCAAACGCGAGTTCCTGCTTTTCCCAAACATGTATCGCGGCCTGTGCCGGAATCGTGGCAGCAGCACAGAAAACCAGCGCGAGCCAGGCAGGTTTCCGCATCAAGCGAATCCTGGAAAGTCCGATTGGCATTTGGAGCTATTGTACGCCGGGAAAATGTACGCCGAGAAAACGGTGATCGCCGCGACGGGCAATCGCCGGCGTTATTGTTTTTGTTGTTTGGCTTGGGCTTTTTCCTGCGGACCGAACGTCTTCTCAGCTCCAACGATCAACGCCTGCTTCTCGGCATCGCTCAGTTTTGCCAAAGGATGCAGTGGAACGTAGAACCACAGCGGCATCTCTCCTTCTTCCACTTGCTCTGCAACATGCTTGGCATGACGCTGGGGCTTATCCCATTCAGAAAAGTTCAAATGGCTGCGACCGCCGTGCACATCCCGCAGGACGAGCCAGGAAACGGGCGCGACGTTGGAGTACCACGGCCACGTGGTTTCGTTGCTGTGGCAGTCGTAACAAGCGCGGTGAAAAAGGTCACGTGTTTGCGGCGATTCCCACGCGGGTTCCTTGCTTACCGGCGGGTTCTGGTGGGAGTGGCCGAGGGGAATAAGTTGAATCAGAACCAAAGCCACCAACGCCCATTTGATGATCGTCTTGAAAACCTTCATCGTCACCCACGATACCACGTTGACGGCAAATCGTACTCAATACGCGTCACGAAGCGCACTCAATAACCCTGGGCACGACCGCCACGCCGTCCGTCGGACCACCCTAGGCGCCAGCCGCTGCCTTCTTCCACTATCACGGCGTGCACATCGCCCTGCGAGCGCAGCCGCGGGTTCAACGTGTGCCCAAACGACTCCAGCTTTCGCGCGACGTCGAGCACCAGCGCGGCAGGTTCGGCGTCCACGCGATCGGGCAAGTATTGGTGATGGATGCGCGGATACTCGACGGCATCGCGCAACGACATCTTGGAGTCGATGATGTTGACGATCACCTGAAAGACGGTGTTGGGAATGGTCGCCGAACCGGGCGATCCAAGCGCGAACCAGGGCGAGCCGTCGGCGTGCAGCACAATGGTCGGCGACATCGAAGAAACCGGCCGCTTCCCTTCTTTGATTTCGTTCTTCCCGCCGGCCTGGTTGCTAAAGCCGCTCATGATGTCGTTGAGCAACACGCCCGTGCCGTGAGCCATCACCTGGGATCCGTAAAAACTGTTCAGCGTGTAAGTGTTGCTGACGATATTGCCCGCTTCGTCGATCACGGAAAAGTGAGTGGTGTCCTCGGATTCGTAGCCACTGGGTTGCGCCGGGCCGCTGGCGCTGGAAGGAGTCGCATGATCGGGCTGAATTGTCTTCGCCAGGTCGGCGGCGTGTTCCTTGCTGGTGAGCATCGCCACGGGAATGGTGATGAATCCCGGATCGCCGGAGAATTCCGCGCGGTCGCGATAAGCGCGGCGCATCGATTCGATCATGTAATGGCGCTGCTCCGACGATCCTTCGTAGCCCAACCGCGCCGGATGCGTTTCGAAAATGTTGAGCATTTCGATCAGCGTCACGCCGCCCGACGACGACGGCGGCATCGAAAGAATCTTGTTGCCGCGAAACGTGCCGGCCACCGGATCCCGCTCGATGGCCTTGTACCCACGCAAGTCGCCGTAGCGAATTGTCCCGTTGTGCGCGGCCATGTCGGCGTCGATCAGGTGGGCGGTTTGGCCCTCGTAAAACTCGCGCCAACCTTTCTTCTGGATGCGCGCGATGGTCGCTGCCAATTCCGGCTGGCGCACCCATTCTCCCTGCTTGAGTGGACGATCCGCGCCGTGCAGGAAGATTCTCGCGCTATCGGGGAATTGCTTCATCGCGGGAACTTGTAACGCCAGGATCAACTCCATGCGCTGCGACGCCGGAAAACCGTCGCGGGCGAGTTTGCGGGCGGGTTCGAGATCGGTCTTCCAAGAAAGTTTGGCGAAACGCGCGTGAGCCATGCCCATCCCCGCGACGGTTCCGGGAACGGCCGACGCTTTATAGCCCACGGAATTCTCCCGCGGGTTGACGAACATTCCCGGGTGCGCCAAGGCCGGCGCCGTTTCTTTGTAGTCGATGGCGCGCGCCGTGCCATCGGCCATGCGCACCAGCATGTATCCGCCGCCGCCCAAGTTCCCGGCCTCGGGATGCACCACCGCCAACGCGAATCCCACAGCGATAGCGGCGTCAACCGCATTGCCGCCCTTACGAAGAACGTCGAGACCCACGCGCGAAGCGATCTCGTTGGCGCTGGCGATCATGGCCTTCGGCGCCCGCTCCGGCTGGCTGACCATGGGACGCGCGGCCTTCAGTTCCAATCCACTCTGCGAAACTTCTTGAGCGGGAAGGAGGCCGGCAAAAAGTGCGACGACGATGGCGACGAGGAGTCGCGGCATGAGCGGAATCATACCTTGTAGCGGAGGCCTTCAGGCCTGCTTCTTGACGTATGTACAATATGTACGTACAATATAGATTGTGGCATTTGAATGGGACGAAGCCGGCAAGGCCGGTCTCAACTTTCGCAAGCATGGAGTGCGACTGCCCGATGAAAGACCGCTACGATTTCAGTAAGGGCAAGCGAGGCAGGGTGCTTCCGCCAGAACCTGAGCCAGAGGGCAAGACGCGGATAACGATTCGCTTGGATCAGGATATCGTGGATCGCTTTTTCGAAATGGCCGAGCAATCGGGTGGCGCATCCGGCTACCAAACGTTGATCAACGCAGCGCTTCGAGAATACCTCGACGGAAAAGCGCCAAGGTTCGAGGCGACGTTGCGACGCATCATCCGGGAAGAGCTAAAGTCCAGCGCGGCCTAAGCGCACCAGGGTTCGCTCGCATAGGCGCGCGTCTGAAGGTGCAGAAAACAACACCTAGATTACCTAGGAGTGGGCCGCCAAGTAAGTTACGCGGCTAGGGCTACTCGAACAACGACAGTGGGATTGCGTTCGCCTGCAGCTCGTAACCCGCATTGTTCGGATGCACGTGATCCCCGCTGTCGAGGCTGGGAAGCAGTCGTGTGGGGCGGCTGGGATCGCGCACCATCTTGTCGAAGTCCACAACTCCGTCAAACTCGTGGGTCTTTAGCATCCATTCGTTCACCGCGACGCGCACGCGCTCCTTCTCCGGAGTAAAAAACGTCACCGTGCCGGAAGGAAGCTTGAGAAACGCGTCTTCGAATCCCGCGTTGGTTGTGCCAATCACGCGAATCCCCTTCTTGTGGGCGCGCGCGATCAATTGACGATAGCCGGCGATGAGTTGCTCCGCGGTGACCGCCGCCGACGGCGGGGTCAGCGAGCCGGGAAAACAAATGTCATTGATCCCCAGACCGATCACAACGTACTTCACACCCGGCTGCGACAGCACGTCGCGTTCGAAGCGCGCCAATCCCGCTTCTCCCAGCGATGCGCCGAACGGCGTCGCGTCCGCGGGACTATCGGCCAACAGGCGATTGCCGATGATGCCTTCGTTCAACACGCCTAACTCCGCCAAACGTCCGCCGGCTTTTTGCAATCGCGCGGCGAGTATGTCAGTCCAGCGGTGATTGGTGTCCACCGTGGTGCCATCGCCGTCGGTCAACGACGATCCGATCGCAACAATGGATGCGCCATGCGCCGAGGCTTCGACATCAACGCCGGTGAGGAATGGCCACGAGCGAATCTTTTTCGCCACTGGGAAATTCGCTTCGCCGGTCGCGTCGCCGGTTTCGGTGGAGACGTAGTTCGTCTGCTTGGCGGCCAAATGGAAAGTGGTCGCCGCCGTGGCGTCCGGAAGAAAGATGCTGATCGCGAGATCCGAAAGCGCCGGCACGTCGAGATCCACCGGATCGCTCGTTACGAGCGAATGCGCCGCCACTTTGGTTGATTTTTCTCCGTGGAATTGCAAAACGCGATCGGAAGCCGGATCAATCGCGGCGTCAGTAGCGCGCCGCGCGATGTGCGCCGCGCCGATGACCAACGGTTGGTCGCCGTATGTGTTCGAGAGTTTCACGCGCACGCGCTTGCCGCCGGTGCTGGTGTGGACAATCAAACGCAGCGTTTGATTCTGATATTTTTCCGGCGTCGGCTGACTCGGCTGTGCGGCGGTAGCCCATGTGCCGATCCAGTGGCGCTCTTGCGCGGCTGCGGTCAACGAACACGCGACAATCGCAATTAGAATCGCTACACGATTCGAATTCCCAAGTGTCATGAGGCCTCCAGTCGATTCGCCCGCCCGTCTCAAGATGCGGAGTGCGACTAGAGTAGCGAATTGTCATTGGCCTTGGCGTGTTCGTGACAACGTTTTACTTCCGAGTATTCGCCGGGAGGTACAGAACCAACTGGCAATGCGGCGTGGTGTAGGCCGAGCAGGACAGCACGCCGCGGCGTGCAATTTTCTCCGGCCCCTGATCGGGAAACGGCGTGTTGTAGTGCGCGTGGCGCAGAGCATCGGCGGCATCCCGGATCGCGTCGTCGCCGCTGATGAACTGCACATCGTCCACACCGGCGGACGAAAACAAAATGAAGAACTCGCCTTGCTGAAACTGTGTGCTCTGTCGTTTCACCTCGGGGATCGGAATGGTGCGCAAGACGACGAGTTCCTCCTCAGGACGAACCGCGGTCGTTCGCATCGAGGGTTTGGAGGCGGCCGGCGGCGCAGGCGCCGGCTTCAATGCCGCGAGACGCTCGCGTACATCTTTGGAATCCTTCACCGCCAGGGATAGCTTGTAGGCGTGCGCTGCTTCCGCGGTCTTCTTCTGCGCTTCGTAGATGCGTCCCAAATGCTCCGCTTCCACGGCCTGTTGATCCATGAGCCATGCGGCTTTCACGTATTTCTCTGCCTTCACCAAATCGCCAGAACGGTACGCGGCCCAGCCGACGGTGTCCCAGGTAGCTCCCAGCACCTGGATGACCTGCAATTGTTGATTCGTCAAAGTGGACAGCGTGACGTCTTTGAAATCGTTCTCGATTTTCGCGGCCGCGCGCTCACTCAACTCGACGGCCATGGCCGATTCGGTATCGGAATCCGCCAAAGCCCACGCGACGTCGTTTAACGTGTAGCCATCGAGATCCTGGCTGCGCAATTGGTTCACAATCGCGAGTCCATCGGACTTTTCGCCCGTGCGCAGCAAAACCTGCGCCAATTTGACTTTCAGATCGACGTTGTCGGGATTCGCCGTCATCGCTTCGCGCAACGGAGCGACAACCTCGCGGTCGCGTTTATCGGCCATCATTTCCGAGGCAAACCGCATGACGCCATCGGCATCTTGCGGAGCCAGCTTCACCAACTCGCCGAGCGTCTTCACGCCATCGGCGCGGTGCCCCGAGTGAAGTTGGATTTCCGCCAACATCCGATAGTTCGACTCCGCGCCAGGATGGAACTCAATCTCCTTCTTAAGGGCGGAGATGGCGTTCTCGTTCTGATTTTGCATTCCGTAGACGGTCGCTTTCATCGCCCACAAGCCGAATTGCGCGGAATTGATTCTTTCCGCTTCGGCCAACTGGCGATTGGCTGTCGCGAAATCCCTCGACTGAAGCGCGGCCGCCGCGCGCGCCACTAATTCGGCGGCCGCCGCAACGTCTCGCACGCCGGCGGCGTTGTCCGGCGAGTCCGACTTCGCGGTGACGCGCACCAGTTGCGTGACCTGCGTTTGATCGTCGAGAATCGCTTTGCTGAATTTGCGATACTCCGCCCATTGCGGGCCGCTGAGCTTGGGAGCCTTGATGGTGAGCACGCGCTCCGCCGAAAAAACGCCGTTCTTCACTTCGTATTTGGCTTCGTACTCTCCGAAATCGTTCTGCAAATGCACGTTGGCGGGAACCTCGGCCGTGTATCCGCTCGGCAATTCGACTTTGGCGCGATAGGTGGTCTTCGCCGGCCCGCCGATCGATCGCGGTTCTTTGGGCTCTTCCATGTCCTCTTTCAGCAGCGGAAGGCCGAGCGGTGGAAGCGGTGGCGTGATTCGCTTATTCTCCCAATCGGAATACGTTTTCCTCTCGTAGTCGTAAGAATAATGAAAGGGCGCCTGCAAATCGGCGGGATCGGCGGCATCGACGCCGGTGACCGTTCCACCGAAGCCCAGACGCCCCGAAATGTTTTGCACCAGCGTGGTCCACTGCGCGGGAGAAACGCTATGAAAAATGCTTCGCAAAACAACTTCATCGTCTCCGCGCGACGTGAGATTGAAATGCCCTTGCAGCGTCCCCTGCGCGCTGAGCTTGGACTCCACGGTGAACGTCTCCTCCGACGATTCCAACGGAATTTTCGGCGTGCTCACCAATCTGGCGATCGCCGTCGACGCCGTGGCACGACCGATGACCAGCGCGTGCCGGTCACGAAGCGGCTCGAGCAACAATCCGTACGGCGCGACTTGCGGCGTGGAATCGAGCCACACATTGTCTTCCGGCAAGTACGTGATGAGATGATCGAAATGCGCCGGTGAGGGAACATCGGGATCGACATCGGCTTCCGTACCGATCAGCACCGGCCAGGCTTGAATTCCCGCGGCCTGTAACAGCGCGGCGAGCAACGTGTGCTTGTCTTTGCAATCGCCGTACTCGTTGGCTAAAACTTCGCCGGCCGAATGCGGTTGATAACGTCCTTCGCCGAACGAGATCGAGACGTAACGAAACTTGGTCGATACGTAATGATAAATCGCTCGCTGCTTTTCCTCTCTCTTGGTCAATCCCTTGGTCAACTCCTCGGACTTCTCGCGGATCGCCGGCGTGATCTCGACTTTCGGATTCTCGAGCGACGCGTACCATTGCCCCACTTCTTCCCAACTCTTGAATGTGGTCAGTTGAACGTCGGGCAATTGGGGCAACGGTGGAAAGAGAGCTTTTTCGTCGGGCTTTTTTGGTTTCGGGCAGGATGTTTTCCATCGATAAATCTTGTGGCCGCCTTCCTCGCGAACTTCGGGCGCGAGCGAAGGACTCTTCACGTTGACGAACTTCGCCGAGGGGACGCTGATCTCCAGTTGTTCCTCGTCCGTCACGACACTGCACTCGAAGTTGTACGCATACCAGAACTGATTCGAGATATATGGCTTGAAGCGCGTAATCCTGGAGACGTACTCTAGCGTGTCGCCGACGCTGAGTCCTTTCACCGGCACTTGCTTTTCGTGCGCATTGCTGTACATCGGCGCCTGGCGCATCACGTCGGAGGGCAAATCCTGCGCGCTCGACGCCGGCGTCTCGATCACCGTGCCGTTGGGTTTTGTCACGCGGATCTGCAGCGACTCGACGCGTTCAATATCGTCGCGATAGGGAAAGCGCAGGACGCCCAACTGCTGTAAGACAGCCGTCGATTCGATGCGAAACCGCGCGTCGGTCTCAACGGTCCCTGTTCCGTCTTCGGAAAACGCAACCTTGCTCGCATACTTCAAGATGGTCATGCCCTCTTGGGCCTGCGAAGGAGTTTCTTTTTTCTGATCGGCCTTTTGTTCAACGCTCTGTGATCGAAGGGAAAAGGAGACCAACAATAAGACGATAGATGCGCCAAGCCACCGGCTGGATTGCGAAAACCTCATGACGAAAGACTAGCATTTCTCGAAGGGATTCTCGGGGAGCATCTTTCGGAAGGCCCGATTCCTGCTATTCCACCAGCACGATTTTATCCACCACGATCACGAATCGTGCCAATCGAAACGTTCTCCCGATCTGGTGAATCAGCAGGAAACGGGCCCGCGCTTCGACGAGCTTGTCAGTTCGCCGCCACAAGCGCCCTTCCCGCAAGGAGCAGCAACACGCAGTCGTAAAATGGCGAACAGGAGTCGCGGCATGAGCGGAATCACACCGTATTTGGCTTGTCCACTTGATGTGTTAGCCTCTTCGAGATGACCGTTGTTGAATACCCAAAACGCCGGCGAATCGAGAGGCAAACTTCGCCTGGATGGCGCCGGCTAGCCGTCGCCTGGGTGTTCCTCGGGTTCTGCGCTCTCTGGTACGTGCGGAAGAATGTAGTGTCCGTCCTGCCGATGCTCGATAATCCAGCGGACTTCAGAATGTATCATGAAGCTTCGCAAGACATTCTGCACGGTCACAGCCCATTCAACACAACCGGGTATCTCTACCCGCCGTTCTTCGCGTTTCTCCTGACTCCACTGGGAATGCTCGATCTTGGCACGGCGCGATTCATCTGGTTCATCTTGTCGCAAGGATTTCTTGTAACGGCCGCGTGGATCCTTTGGCGGGCGCTGGGCCGCGATTGGCTGGCCGCGTGCGTCATCGGTTTTGTTTGGGCATTTGGCACCGCAGCGTTCGAGACCCTGTTCATGGGCCAGGTCGGGTGTTTCCTCACGTTACTGTTGACACTGGCCTACACTCGAAGCGCCCCGTTAGACGGCACGTTACGCGGTGCGTCATTGGGCATTGGCGCGGCGATCAAGATTTTTCCGGCTGTCGTCGCTGCCCCGCTTTTGATGGCGCGGCAATGGCGCGCGCTGGCCGCGGCGGCCATCAGTAGCGTCTTGCTGATCGTGGTTCCGTGGACCGCCGTCATCGCGAGGTTTCCGGGTCCGATAAAACCGCAAAGTGCGAGTTTTACGACGGGCACGCCGGCGATGCTGGTTTGGTCCGTTCCCGCGACCGTCTTGCGAATCCTCGATCCGGCGAAGGCCGGTAAGAACATTCCGGACAGTTGGGAAAACGGATGGGATTTGCCTCGCTTGCATTTGCCCACACGGAACCGCGTACTCGCCGTGGCTGCGTCGGGCGCGACTTTTCTGATTGGCATGGCGGTGTTCGCCGTTGTTCTGGGCGGCCGGCTTGAGTCCGATGATCTGCCGCTGGCGATGGCCGGATTCACCGCGCTCACGCTTGCCGCGACGCCCTTGGCATGGACGCACTACCAGGTGATGCAATATCCGGGTGTGGCGATGCTATTGTGCGGCGCGATCCGCATGCGTCGCTGGTTCATGGTGGTCGCAACACTCCTGTGCGGCGCGATGCTGAATCCGCTGCCGGTGGCGTTGCTGACGCGCTACTACAATCAACGCGGTGGTAGCTGGTCTCCGGCGGATCCGTTCATGCTGTACTTCTGGACCTCGACCGCCCCGGCGGCATCGCTGGTTCTGTTTGGGTTGTGCATCTACTCCATCCGAACTTTGCTTGCGACCGACAACCGCGGCAAGAATCGATCTGTGCCCGCCATGTACTCGCGATAGTCGTTTCCAAACGTCGCGATCAGTTTTGCTTCTTCGATCCGGCACCGAATCGTCATCATCATAAAGAGCACCGCGCCGGCGGCGGCCGTAAACCAGTTCGCCGCCACAAGCGCGCTTCCCGCAATGAGCAGCAACACGCAGTCGTAAAAAGGATGGCGCACCCAACGGTACGGACCGCTTGTCACCAGCGTATGCTCCTTCCGCGTGACTACCGTATCGGTCAGGTTCTTTCCCAGGTTGGTCAAAGTCCACGCCAGCAAGCCGCCTCCTGTGACCAACACGCCCAAGCCGGTCCAGCGCAGCGCGGCCGGCAGCGGCAGCGACGACCAAGCCATCGCGCTTGGGCGAACCAAATAAGCGATCAGACTTACCAGCGTGGTCAGGCCCGCCAGACGCAAGCCGATCAGAATGGGCCAACCTTCCTGCCGCCGGTCCAGGCTCTCGCCCGTCGATTGCGAACGGATCCGGAAGTAAACGGGAACGGGAAGCAATGCCAACCAAGCGAAGAGAAGCGCCAGGCGGAATGTCTGTTCGCCGGGCATCACCTACGCGGATTTCGCCAGCGTAATTTTATCCACCACGCCGATGATCGCCATGTCGATGGGCGTTTGCGGACGGCCCACCGCCGTCATCGCCGACCAGCCTTCTTGGACCACCAGCACGCGGTCGCCCGACCCGGCGTCGACCGAATCGAGCGCCAGCACCGCGTCGCCGCGATCGCTGCCGTCGAGATCGAGCGGCTGCACCAAGAGAATCTTGCGCCCTTCATGCGCGGGATCCTTTTGCGTCGCGACCACGTTGCCGATGACGCGAGCGATAATCATAAGGAAATCAAAAATCAAAAATCAAAAGGCAAAAATCAAAAGTGAATCTCATAAGTCCACACGATCCACTATGCCGACGATCGTCGAGTCAACGGGAGTCTCCGCGGGAAGCCAAGGGAACGACGCTTCTTTGCCGCGGCAGTAGTAAACGATTTCGCCGGTGCCCGCGCCCACCGAGTCGAGCGCGATAATCGGCTTGCCGCGCGGCTTCAATTGCGGATCGAGCGGCTGCACCACGAGCATCTTCTTGCCGTCCAAGCTGTCGTTCTTGGCGGTGCACCAAACACGTCCTTGAACTTGTGCCAGAAACATGCGGGTTGGCGATCAATCCATCGACACTTTATCGACAATGCCCACGATCGCGTTGTCCACGGGCGTGTCTTTGCATCCGTTCGCCATGCGCGCGGAACTGCCCGACACCGTGATCACCGTTTCGCGGAAACCCGCGCCCACGGTGTCCACCGACACCACGTAGCCCGCTTCGTCCTTGCCGTCGGGAGAAATCGGCCGCACGATCAGCAGCTTCTTCCCTTCCAGGCGCGGATCTTTTCTTGTGGCGACAACCGTGCCGACAACGCGACCTAAAACCATTTGAAGTTATTTGCCCGCTTTGCCGATCGGCAACACGTCTTCCAGGCTCTGATGCGGACGCGGGATCACGTGCACCGAGACGAGTTCGCCCACGCGGCGCGCCGCGGCGGCTCCGGCGTCGGTAGCGGCCTTCACCGCCGCCACATCGCCGCGCACCATCGCGGTGACGTATCCGGATCCGATTTTTTCCCAGCCCACGAGCGTGACTTTGGCGGCCTTCACCATGGCGTCCGACGCCTCGATCATCGCCACCAAGCCCTTGGTCTCCACCATTCCTAATGCTTCACCCATTCTTCCTCCTATGAACGCTTGTCGATCACCTCACCGAGGGCTTCTGCGACTCGGCGCTTCAATTCTTCGCGTGTCACACCGATTTTTCTTCCATCTGTTTCCGGCGCGGCAGGCACGGGACACGCGGCCACACGCGGCGGCGCGGAATCCAAACCGAAATAACGGCGGCGCGCTTCCATTAGCTTGTCCACATCGGTCTCGGAAAGCAAGCTTTGTTGTCCGAGCATCTCGGTGACCAGCGAAATCCGCGCGAAGTGCTCCACCGTTTCCATCTTGAAATACGCTTCCAACAACGTCGCGCCACAACAAACCACGCCGTGATTGGCCATCAGGATCGCGTCGTAGTGCGGCACCAAACCTTTCAGCGTTTCGGAAAGCTCGGGCGTCCCCGGCGTACCGTAACGCGCCAGCGGAACGCATCCCAGCGCCAGCACCACTTCCGAGAGCAGCGCTTTGTTCAGCGGCAATCCCGCGGAGGCGTATCCGGTGGCCGTGGGCGGATGCGCATGCACCACGCTCTGCGCGTCGGGCCGGCGGTCGTAGATCAGCAGATGCATGGCGATCTCCGACGACACGTTGCGCGCGCCTTCCAGTTTCTTGCCGGCCATGTCCGTGATCACAAGATCCTCGGGACGCATCATGCCCTTGCTCATCAGCGTGGGCGTGGACAACACGCGCCCGCCCGGCAGGCGCACGGAGATATTTCCGTCGCTGGCGGCGACAAAACCTTTCTGATGCAGCCACCGCCCGGCCTCGCAAATCTCGAGCCGGTGTTCGTTTTCGCTCTTGTGATCCGGCATGTCGCCGCGTTTAGCCCCGAAACCAGTTATGGTATCAGACTTCACCGGCCTGAAGGGATTTGTCCGGGCGCCACTCAAACGCCGGAGTCTGGCCGGATGGCGCGGGCGCGGCGGTGAAGCGATCCTTCAATTTCAGCAATTGCGATTCGAAAAGATAGTGGACGCTCGACGCTATCGAGCAAGATTCCGGTGATCAGAAATCCACTGATCACGAAAAACAGGTCGACACCGATCCAACCGAGGTGCGCGATTCCGGAAAACGGCGCGAGCACGCCTTCTTCCGGCCAGAAGTGGTGCAGGATGACGAACAGAATCGCCAGGCCGCGCAGTCCGTCGAGTTCGGTGATGGCGCCCCGAACCAAACTCGCTCCGCGCTTCGGTTCCTGCGTGTTCATAGCGTGTCCGCACGGAAATACTAACTCGAAACGGCGTGCGGCCGGTTCTATGCCATGCGCACCGCGCCGAGGGAATTCACCGCCCAGCGCGGTTCGCCGCCGTCGAGAACGGCGATCACGTCTTCCGCCACCAGACTCATGCGCTCCAGCGCCTCTTCGGTAGAAGAAGAACTGTGCGGCGTAGCGACGAAGTTCTCGAGTTGCAACAACGGATGGTCGGAGGGCGCCGGTTCGTTCTCAAAAACGTCGGTGGCCGCGCCGGCAATGCGATTTTCCTTCAGCGCCTCATAGACCGCGCCCTCTTCCCATACCGGACCGCGGCACAAGTTGATGAGATACGCCGTGCGTTTCATCATGTTCAGCTCGCGCGCGCCGATCATGTGACGCGTCTCGACCACCAGCGGCACGTTCAACGACACAATGTCGGATTCCTGGAGCAATTGCTCGAGCGGGACTCTTCTCGCCGCCAGTGTCGCCGCGCGCTCGCCGCCGTCGACCGTGTCGCTGTAGAGAATCGGGCAGCCGAAGCCGAGGCAGCAAATTTCCGCGATCCGGCGGCCGATGCGTCCAAAACCCACGATGCCGACGGTGCGCCCGCGCAGCTCTTGCCCCGGACGATTCATGCGCAGCGACCAGTCGCCGGTCTTGAGCACATGCTTGGTAAATTCAAAATGCTTTTGCAGCATCAGCGCGAGCATCAGAAAGTGCTCAGCCACGGGTTCCGTGGGAGCATCGGGCGTGTTGACCACCCAAATTCCCAAATCCGTGGCCGCTTCCACGTCGATGTTATCGACGCCGATGCCGTGGCGTCCCACCACGCGCAGATGCGGCGCGGCTTCCATCAGTTTTCGCGTAACGCGGGCCAGCGCGCGCGTGACGATGGCGTCGGCGTCGCGCACCAGCGGCAAAAGCGTCGCTTCGTCGAGCGCTTTCGGAAAAATCACATTGCCGCGCGCTTCCAACAGGCTTTGACCGCGCGGGTGGATGCGCTCCATGACCACGATGTTCGGGCGTTTGTTCATCGATCCCACAACCACGGATTATAACTCCGAACGATTGTCTATAACGTTTACTTATGCAATCCATCACAGAAGGGACTCTCGCCACCGGTGTTATGATGGCCTCACGGCAGCGCATCAAATGGTTCTGATCCCCTCGAAGGACGCCCGTGCGACCGTGATTCGCCTGCCCGAGACTTCCCGCCGCGATCCCGACTGGTTTTTCGATTTTTGCCAGGTTAACGAACATCTTCAAGTGGAACGCAACGCGCAAGGGGAGATTCAGATCATGGCCCCGCCGGCCAGCGAGATCGGTTATCGCGAAGGAGAGGCGTTCCACGAATTGCGTCTGTGGGCCGGCCAAGATGGCACGGGCATCGCGTTCAACTCAAACACCGGTTTCGTCCTGCCCAACGGTGCGAACCGTTCGCCTGATGCCGCCTGGGTGAAGAGATCGCGTCTGGCGAGATTGTCTGCCGAACAAAAGAAGAAATTCCTTCCGCTCTGTCCCGATTTCGTGATCGAAGTGCGATCGCCCTCCGACCGCCTGGCGCGACTTCAGGAGAAGATGGAAGAGTATCGCGAAAATGGAGCGTGTCTCGGTTGGCTGATCGATCCGCAGCAACGCAAAGTTCATATCTATCGTCCGGGCCTACCCGTGGAGAAGCTGAATCATCCGAAGCGCGTGAAGGGCGATCCCGAACTTCCAGGATTCGTCATGGAACTATCGCAAATCTGGAAACCCGATTTCTAGATGGCGCTGGTTGTTTGCGGTTGTCAGAACCATTCGCGGTAGCGAATGGGATCGCTAGCCTTCCGCCAAGCACCAACGGTTCTCGTCAAAGCAAATTCCTACCATACCGCGTTCGACGGGAGTCGGCGGCGGTGGCCGGCGCCAGCGAACCCATTCGCTACCGCGAATGGTTCTGACAACACCGCCAGCGCCTGCATATTAGGGCACGACCCGCTGATAGCTATCGCCGCAGCCGCGGCGACGGCAGTCCCAAATGGATGTGCGCACCCGTCGCCTTGCCCGGCACCGCGCCGCGGAAAACTAAAAACGGAACGTCGTGCAACGTCAACTGCTCGACGAGCCACGCGCCCTCCGGACTATCGGGAGACAACGCCACGTCGACGCGTCCGGTGTGATCGAAATTCATCACTTCATGCGTGTGCGTCATGCCCAGCGCGCTCACCGGCAACGCGTGTCCCCATTGTTTTTCGAACGCCGTGCCGATTTGCTCGAAGACGCTGTCGTCGAATTTGCCGCCGCGCTCTTCCCACTCCTTCACTTTTTGCAGAAGCTCCCACTCGTGCGCCAATTCCTCCTGACGCGTGCGCGCCAGCGCCAAATATTCTTCCGATTGCTTCGCGGCCTCGCGCGCTTGTTCCAAGTCTCGGCGCGCCACGACGCCGGTGGAATTCATTTCCTCCAGGTAGTGCGCCTTGGCCTTCGCCTCGATCGAACGCGCCTCCGCTTTCTTCACTTCTTCGGCGGCGATGGCCGGCGTGAGCTTGCCGCTGTTTTCGCGCAGGCGATCGTAGCGTTCACGGGCGTCGTCGAGATCCTTTTGCGCGGCGTCGAGCATGTTCTTGGCGATCGCGCCCGCGTCGTACGCCTCCTTCAACTGGGCGAGCCGTTTTTCCGCGTAGTCGATTTCTCCGCGGGCCGGCTCTTCCTTCGGAGGCGGCAGCGGCGCGAGCTTCGGCGGCGGCGCGTCCATCGCCGCGAGACGCAGCGCGGTGTGCCCGAATGTCTCGGCGGCAGCGCGCGTCTTGCGGAATCCGGGATCGAACTTGGTCATGTAGGAATTCGTGTCGTAGATGGAATGGCGCGCGCCGAAATCCAACTCTGGCGACGGCGCGGGAGGAAACGGCTCTTCCACCGCAGCTGCGCCCTGGGGCGTGAGATCGCAATTCACATAAGCGATGATTTTTTGCGCGAGATCGGGCGCGAACTCAAGCGCGTGTTGCGACGCACCGGCGTTGCCGTACTCGCCGGCATCCCAAAACGCCAACTGAATCGTATGCCGCGGCTTCCATCCCGACTTCGTCATCGCGGTGAAGACACGCGCCAGTTCCAGCAGCGCCGTCACCGGCTCGCCGGGATCGACCGCGCCGGTGGTCCAGGCGTCGTGATGCGCGCCGAGCATGATCGCGCGGCCGGAATCCTCGGAGCCCTCGATGGTCGCAATGATGTTGAAGATCGGACGCGGGCTGTCGTTCATGTGCGTCTCGATTTCGAGTTCCTGTTGCGTGGCTACCCGCAATTTGGGCCGTGGTAAAAGTTGTTCGGCCACTTGCCACGACACCACGATCAGCGGAATGCGCGGCGGCGCGGGATCGCGCGTGCTGGCGCCGCGTTCCACGAACCACGAGGCGCGTGCCGTGCCGATCGGCCACGCGACCGCGGGCACTTTGGTACGCGCGGTGGCGGGCGCATCAAAGAAAACCACGCCTGCCGCGCCGCGAATCTCCGCTTCGCGTGCTTTTTCCGCGATCAGCGCGCCGCCAAGCCGGACCAGCGCGATTTTGTCCTTTACGTTGATCCCCGCATCGTAATCGGCAGGCCGCCCCATGCCCGCATCGATCACTGCCGCGCGAACGCGCGCCGTCGCCGAGTACGCAATGAAGCCGGGCAGCAAATCGATCGCCGCGGTATCGGGATCGCGCTGGTCGGCGCGCTCGTTCAACGCGAGATTCACGCCCTGCGCCGCGGCGTGATTCGGGAACAGGCGCAACGTCATGCGCCGCGGATAGGAAAGCATGGCCCAGTAGGAATGCGTTTCCACTTTCACTCCCGTGCCGCGCAGAATTTGCGCGATCAAGTCGGCTTGCGCGCGGCCACCCACAGTTCCGGCCACGTGCGGATGCGCGGAAATCTGGCGATGGACGGCGGCGATTTTCTCGGTGGAAAGAAGATGCGTGATCGCGCTGTCGTCAGGTGATGGCGCGGCAAAGAGAAGCAAGGCGGTCAACGCTTCGGTCAGCAACAACATCTATGCTATCAAAGTACGTTACTATGAGCCTCGTGGCCCTCGACATTCAGGCGATTCAGAACGCGCGCATCATCGATCTCGCGCAGCCGTGGCGCGTGGGTATGCCACACTGGCCATCACACCCGCCTTTCCTCTATGGACTCACCAAAGCGCACGGCGACATGATTGTCGGCGACGGCGTCAGTTCATCGGCGGATTCGCTGGCGCTGGGCGGTCACGTGGGAACGCACCTCGACGCCTTGTGCCATTTTTCCTGCGGCGGCAAATTGCACGGCGGCGTGGAGGCGGAAGCGGTGCAGTCGGATCGCGGATTTCGCGAGTTGGGAATTGAGACGGTACGCCCTATCGTCCGTCGCGGCGTGCTCTTCGATATTGCCGGCGATCGCGGCCCGCTGCCGAATTTTCGCCTGATTCTCCCCGAAGATCTCGAGCGTGCCTCGCATGGAGTGAGCCTTTCGCCAGGAAGCGTCGCGCTGATCCGCACGGGATGGGCGCAATACTGGAACGATCATCGCACCATGTCCGGCGCACAGACGCCGGGTCCTGGAATCGAAGCGGCGCGCTGGTTGAGCGCGCACGGAATTTTCGCCGCGGGATCGGACACGCTGGCCTTCGAAGCCACACCGACCTTGTTCACCGTCCACGCGCATCTACTGGTGGAAAAAGGCATTCACATTATCGAAGCGCTGAATCTCGAAGAACTGGCCGCGGAATTCCGCAAAAGCGGCGCGCGCGAATTTCTCTTCATCGGATCGCCGCTGAAGATTGAAGGCGGTACCGGATCGCCGATGCGTCCTTTCGCGATGCTATGAAGACCTTTCTCACGTTGCTGTTGTGCGCCTGCGCCTGCGCATCGCAAGCGAAATTGGAAATTCAGGGAGCTACCGCGGAAATTCGCGGAGCCGACGCGAACGGAGAGCACTGGACGCTGCGCTATCGCACGTGGGGCACCACGCATTTCGCGGCCGTCGGAACGGATCGCGCGTTTTTCTCAAACGGCCGCAGTCTCCGCTGGATCGACACGCGTCAAGGCCTCGTGTTGGCGCGCTGGCTATTGCCGATGCGGATCGAGGGACTCTCCCCGGCGGGTCCAGATCGGCCACAAACTGTGCGAATCAGTATTTGGACGGGGTACAACCAAGAGGAGCAGCAATGGACGCTCGACCCTGAGCATCCGAACTTGCCGCGGCTCCCGCCATACATGTGGTCGATGGAGCAAGCGTTCGCGGGAGAACCGGCAGATCCGCCGAATTTGACCAGGCCGTTTCGCGCCGCCGACATCGCGGTTTTGGTTGCTCGGCGCGAGGAGATTCTTGCAGGCCGGCGCGAAATGTTACGCCGCGACGCCGTTTCACCGTGGTTCCATGTGGCGGTGGCGCGGACGCTGAAAAGCATTCACGGCGTCGGCGCCATCCAGCCGCAATCCGGCTCTCGATTCACTAGCGCCATCCAGCCGCAATCCGGCTCTCGATTCACCGGCGGGCACGAGGAGTTTTTGGCGGCGGCCGATTGCTGTACGGCGTCGAGCGATTTCCTGGAATTGTTCGCGCTGTCGTCTGCGCTTCTCGATGAGCACGAACCGGAAGCGTCGGAAATCGCATTTCAAAACGGTTTGAAGAACTATCGGGCCTTCGGCATGGATCCGCGGCTGTTCATGGATAACACGCCGAACTTCTTGTATCCCGTAACGTGGCGTAATATTCCGGTGGAATATCACGCGATCGCGCGCGAGCGCCTTTTTCAATTGGCGCCGTATTCCGGCGCCGGACTCGTGGTTTTTCCGCTCGAAGCCGCCTTCGACGCCCAGCAGCATCGCACCGCGGAAGCGCAACTATGGCAAAGGCGCGCCGACGACGCACGCGCGCATTCCCTGGCGATTCT
Source organism: Terriglobia bacterium (assembly GCA_021325275.1). Classification (GTDB taxonomy): domain Bacteria; phylum Acidobacteriota; class Terriglobia; order JAJPHL01; family JAJPHL01; genus JAJPHL01. The sequence continues at coordinate 64,645 of JAJPHL010000050.1, forward strand.
TGAGCCGATGGTGGAACGCTGGCTCGATCGTCCGCTGCGCTGGGCGGGCGCCGGGATTCTTGCGGCGATCGTGTATGTGCTGGTGTTGTTCACGAAGTATTGGTCGCAGGGCCGCGAGGACATCGCGATGAATCGCCGCCAAGAAGGTCCAGGAGGAAATTTCCGTTTCGCCCGCGTGGAGTATTGGACGTGGACCGAACGCGTGAGCTTTCTGCTGATCGTCGCAGCGGGATGGGCGGCGCTGGGAATCGCCGGCGCGCATCATCGCGCCTGGATGCGGCTGGCGATCTTCATGCCCGCTCAATCCCGCTATGGCAGTTTCGCCGGCGACGGTTTCGCGCGATTCCTCGACAACGCCATGCCTGATACGCCGGAACGCGAGATGTTGCGTGAAATCGGCCGGCGTCAGTTTGAGAGTGGCGAAATGCCGGCCACCGTCCCGACTCCCACGCAAATCGAGCGCGCCTTCGTGGGCGGCGGCGCGGAGAAGTTTCCGTTGTGGGCGGCAGGCGGCCCCATCGAGGGGTCGAGTTTCCTGACGTTTCGCCATTGGATCGGCGGGCAACCTCTGCAAATGATTCCGATGATCTACGCCGGCTTGTTACCGTTTGCCTTGGCCGTGTTCTTGATGCCGCAGTGGCCGCCACGCACCGGTGGGAAACCACGCGCATGGCCAAGGATTCTGCGCGAAGTCATCGTGCCGGGATCGTCGCCCGTGTGGAGTTTTCTCGGCGGGTTGGTGCTGATGGCCTGGTGCGAAGAGTTGATCGTCGTCGCGCTGGTGCATGCGCGGCAGACCGTGGAAGTCTTTGCATTCGATAATCAACCGACGATGCAAAACTATTTTCGAAATACCTACAACTACACGGGACCTTTTCCAGCGCCGCCAACACTGTGGTCCGTGGCGCAGTGGGCCATCGCGGTTTTTGCGGTGAACGCGCTACTGGTGATCATCGTTGCATCATTTCGCCGATCCAGCGGTGTGCCAGCGCGTGATGCATAGCGTACGTAGCCCACGTAGAGCGGGCCCAGTTGCGAACGGCGCGCGCAACTTTCTCGGGCTCGACATTCGGTTCCGTGCCTGCTTCCGCGACGCTCGCAATCGTCACCGCACCGCGAAACTCCGGCACGGCGGGCTTGGCGAATCGCGCGGGACCATCGAGCCAGCGATGAATCCGGTGGACCAGCAGCGGGTCGTTCGCGCACTCCAGCGCCGCGCACACTCCCAACACGTGCGCGGCGAACGATTTCGCCGATTCGATGTACGGCGGATGCTGAAGACAATACGTATCGACAATCAAGCGATGCACACGGCCGAGTGATGGGTCGCTGTGGGCGCGCGCGCCGATTTCGTTGAAGATTTCCTGACAACAATCGCCGCCGTCAGAGAGACCACAGCCTGCACAAGGAGATTTCATCTCAGTAACAAACCAATTCTTCCCAGCCAACTTGAACACCCGGAGGCGCGTCGATCCGAAAGAGCATCTGCTTTTCGCCCATCGTGGAAAAGCTCTCGGCGTGGCGTAATTCGTTTTCCACGCTGACCTGCTCGGCGAAATGCGGCGGCGCCAGGAACGTCACGGGGCCCCGGCCGCGCGCGTACAGCGTCAGGCGGCACGCTTGCCAGCGCGGATCGGCCGGCACTGTGACGTCGCGATTCGGCTGGGTGAGAAAAACCAAGCGGCCGCCGATGCGCGTAGGCGTCCAGCCGTCGGTGTTGAGAAAGGGCGAGTCGAGCGAGTACGTGATGTGTTCGATGGGCCGCTCGGAAAACGAAAACGGCAACCAACCGAAGCCCGAACTTTCGAAACCGCTGTGCGCGAAGCCCGGCAAATTGCGGTCGATCACGCGAAACGGCGTGCGAATTTCCAAATCGCGCGACTCCACCGGAACGGCGAGCGTTTCGGCGGGACTATCGAAATCGCCGCCGATTAAATCCGATTTCACGATCCATTCTCCCGGACGCGCCGCGCTGGAAGGATCGATCGGCTTGCCGCCGTGCCGCGTCATAGCGTAGCGAAATCCCCACTCGCCATCGACCAGAAAATCTTCCCCCGGAGGCGGCGGCAGCTCCGCGTAAACACGCGCAAGTTCCGCGTCGGCGAACGCGAGATTTACGGCCAGAAACGCGCCAATCGCAAGCGTCGCGCCAAGACGCCACGGGCGATCGTGATTCTGGCGAACGAACAAAATCGCCAGCGGCGCGGCGAGCGGCATCAGGTATCGCGCCGACCCGGCGAAGAACGCCCCGAGCGCGAAAGCGAAATACAGCAAACACCACAGCGACAACATCGGCTGATCACGCACCTGTGTGCCGATCCACCAAGCGGTTTCGAGTCCCAGCACGACGAACCCGAAGAGCAACGCGCGCTGCCACGGCGCATAATCGCCCGGCCACGACCAGGGAATCAACAGCAGCCACGGATAAATGAATTTGCGCCACGTGAGTCGAAATGGCGCGACCACGATCGTCATGCCGAGGTGACCTACGAGCGTCACCGCGCTGCCGAGTTTCGCCGCGACGTTGAAGTAGGCCGGATACATCGCGTATCCCGCGAGTTTCGCGGCGGGCGCGCGGCCCATCAAAATCATTTGCGACACTTGCCACAGAGCGAGAACCACAAACGGCGCGGCAGCGGCGATCGCGGGAGCCAGAAACTTTTCTTTGCTATGACGAATGCGCAGGTACTCGTAGGCCGCAAGAATCGCGATGACCGGAAGCGTTTGCAGGGCCGTACATCCGGCGAGCGAAAACAGGATTCCCGCGGGAATCCAGCGCCGCGCCAGAAAAAACGCCGCGCCCGCGAGTAAGAACGCCAGCGCCGGCGAATCCGTTTCCACCGAATTTGCCGCCACCACGACCGCCGGCGCCGCCGACACGAAGAGCGCGGCCCACAGCGCGCCGCGATCGTCCAAAAAGTTGCGCGCCACAAAATACGCCGACCACGCGATGGCGAGCGGGAAAATCAGAAACACAAAGTGAAAAAACACCGGCGACGCCCAACCGCGCAGCGACCACAACCCGGCCAGCACATAAGCGATCAACGGCGGATGGGGATGCCCCGCCATGTCCACGTGAATTCCCTGAAAAATGTACGTGAAGTTGAGCGGCGTCAACGGATGATCGAAAACGTTGGACGCGATGTCGAGATAATTTACTTCGTCGTTGTGAAACGGCCGCGTAAGAAACGGCGCGTGCAAGAGCAGCGTGAACGCGGCCAACAACGCGAGATCGCGCGTGCGGGAGGACACTTGGGAATTCTATGCTATGTTCACTCCATGCGCGCGTATTGCGTCGCCATCGCGCTGGTTTGCGCGAAAGGTTTTGCGGTGGACAAGGTATTTGCAACGCCGCCGAAAGTTAACCTAGGCATCGCCGACGAAGACATGGCGGGTTTCGATCCCGAGTGGGCTCCGCCGGGCCAAAAGGATGTGCGCCTAGGGTACACTTGCGTGCGACGGCGGTGAATTACTCGATCGCCCCGACTTCAACGTGATGGAAGTTTGCGTGTCCGTCGATATCGTGATCCGCGCGGCGTTGCGCTCCATTTCGTCCCAGTACGTGGGATTCAGCGCTTCCACAGGATCGCCGCCCGTCCACAGCACCGCGAAATACGGTCCCGGCGTCAAACCGAATAAATGAAACACGCCGAAACTATCGGTCCATGCGACCATCGCACCGTTTCGCCGGCGCCGTTGTTCGCGATCCGCGGACACCACCACGATGGGCCGCCCTTGCAGCGGAAGATCCGCGCCGTCTTTGGCGATTCCGTTCAAAATTCCGCCGTGGCGATTCACGGTCGCCGTTAGTTCCATTTTTCCGATGCCGGCGGGCACGATGAAGCCCGGCTCCCAAGCGTCTTTTTCATCGAGCGTCACCGATTGAAAATAGAAACTCCGCGTATCGGGCAGCGTGCTCGCGCCCAAAAGCAGTAGATAGTCGCCGGCCGGCACGTTGTAGAACTGATACGTGTCGAGATCGAGCATCGCCGCGCGCAGCGGCGCGACGGCTCGGCCCGGTTCCTCGGCGTCTTCGCGATTCACGAGCATGAGCGGCAAGCGCGCCGGCAACAGGCCTTCGGTCGTCTTCACGGTGACACGCACGGTGTGGCCGACGCCGATCGGTACGACGATGTTCGACAGATCTTCTGGCTTGGCTTCTGGTTTAACTTCGATGCTCTGCGACGCTTTGAAAAGCGCGCCGGTCAGCAAATCGGTCATCGATACGGTCAGGCGATACTTGCCGGGAATCAAGCTGTCGAACTGGAACGTTCCATCCTTGGCGATCGTCGCGCGCACGCCCGACGATCCCAGTTCCGGCGCGGCCGTTACGGTAAATCCCGCGGTCACGTCAGTGTCGTTGCGAAGATCGCGCAGTTTTCCGGCGACGCGATAACCGGGCGTTTTCGTCAACTTCAAATCGATGCCCGTGAGGTCCTGCCCGATGTGGAGCTGAATCGATTTCGCCGCCGACGCTTCCGCGGCCGCTGGATAAAAACTCGGCGCAAAACCTTCCGGTCCCACGATTTTTTCGGCGTGCACAAAATACGTTCCCGGCGCCAGCGCGCTGATGCGATAGCGTCCTTGACCATCGGTGCGTCCGGCGCCTCTGGCGGCGAGCCGCGCGCCTTCATGCGTGTAGTATTGGGAAAAGGCCTGCACGGAAACGCCGGCGATGCCGCGGCCGTCTTGCGTCGACACAACGCCGGAAATGCTGGCGTTCTGTTCCATGCGGAAATCAATGGCGGAAGTTTGTTGCGACGGCGCCAGCACCAAATAGAAAGGCGGAACGCGCCAGCTTTGTCCCGGAGAAGATTGCTGCGGGAATTTTGTCGTGACGTATCCGGAGAGCGCGCAACTCACCACGTACGATCCGGGCACGAGACCCTCGATCTTGAATTGGCCGTTGGCGTCGGACTTGGCGGTGCGAAAATCCTTGCCGTCCTTTTCGAGCGCCGAGATTTCCGCGCCGGGCACCGGCGATCCAGTGGACGCCGAAGTGATCACGCCGGAAATGGAAGCGAACGCCGGCGCGCGGCGCAATTTCGGTTCGTCGTCGGACTGCTGTTTGTTCGACTCGGGCGGCGGCGGCTTCGGCGGAGTTTGCTGAATCGTTTGCGCGAGAAGAACGACGGCGCCGAGCGCGACTCCCAGCGTGAACAAGCGAGAACTCATAGCTTTCCTGTGCCAGTTATATCAGATGTGACAGAATCCTACTTCATGCCTTTGACCCCCGGCTCACGCCTCGGACCTTACGAGTCAATTTGGAGTGCGGCGACTTGTCGCCGCTTTTCTCATCAATAGCTATGGAAACTCAAAGCACGATCAAGGACTGGCCGCACGCACCGGTGCATCGTCTTACGTCGTCCGGCGTATATATGGTCACCGCCGCGACTCTTTATAAGAAGCACCTTTTCACGGGCCCGGAAAAGTTGGGGCTATTGGAAGGCCGTCTGCTGAATGTCGCGAAGAAACATCATTGGCATTTGGAAGCCTGGGCAGCTTTTCCGAACCATTATCACTTCGTGGCCCGCGCCGAAGAGAGTGGGGCAGACCTCAAGCGGATGTTGACCGATCTTCACGCCGACACTGCGCGGGAGTTGAATCGGATGGACCACTGCGAGGGCCGCAAGGTGTGGTACAACTTTTGGGACACCAGACTAACCTATCAGGCGTCTTACTTGGCTCGTCTGAACTACGTCCATCAGAATCCGGTGAGACACGGTTTGGTAGCAGTGGCGAACCAGTACGCTTGGTGTTCCGCGGCTTGGTTTGAAAGGACCGCAACTCGCGCGACGGTCAAAACGGTTTACGCCGTCAAGATCGACGCGTTGAAAATCGACGACGATAACTGACCAAGGAAAAGCGGCGACAAGTCGCCGCACTCCAAATGATTGCGCCTGGCTCACGCCTCGGACCTTATGAAGTGATCGCGCCTCTCGGCGCGGGCGGAATGGGCGAGGTGTACAAAGCGCGCGACACCAAACTGAATCGCGAAGTCGCCATCAAAGTTTTGCCGCAGGCGTTCGCCAAAGATAGCGAGCGCATGGCGCGCTTTCAGCGCGAAGCGCAGGTGCTGGCGGCGTTGAATCATCCCAACATCGCGCAGGTCTTCGGTTGGTAAGGGGCCGGCGACGAAGCCGCGCTGGTCATGGAGTTGGTCCCCGGCGAAGACTTGCGCGGACCTGTCCCCGTAGAGGACGCGGCGGCCATCGCGCGGCAAATCGCCGACGCGCTTGAAGCGGCGCACGAGAAAGGCATCGTTCACCGCGATCTGAAGCCGGCCAACATCAAGATCACTCCCGACGGCCAAGTGAAAGTCCTCGACTTCGGATTGGCCAAAGCGATGGAAGAGAATTCCGCCGACATCAGCAACTCGCCGACGCTCTCCATCGCCGCCACGCGGGCCGGCGCGATTCTCGGCACGGCGTCGTATATGTCGCCGGAGCAAGCCAAGGGAAAATCCGTGGACGCGCGCGCCGACGTTTGGGCGTACGGCTGCGTTTACTACGAACTTCTCACCGGGAAACGCGCGTTCCCCGGCGACAGCGCGATTGAAGCGATGGCCGCGGTGATCAGCAAGGAACCGGACTGGTCGCTGCTGCCGCCGGGAAGTCCCACGGAGTTGCTGAAGTTGTGCTTGCGAAAAGATCCCAAGCAGCGTTTGCGGCATATCGGCGATTCCAATTCGTTCGCGTCCGTGACGGCCGGGTCAACCATTCTCGCGGAGTCGGCCGCTGCGACGCCCGCAAAGGGCGCCGTATGGCCCGCGATGACTGCGCTGTTCGCATTGCTGGCGATCGTCGCGAGCATCGCCGCCGGCGTGTTGTGGCGCGAGAGCCGGCCGAAGCCCAAGCCGCTCCAGCGCTTCAGCGTGGAGCCTTCGCCGGATGTGATCTTGGACTCCTCGAGGTCGCCGGCCGTCGCCTTGTCGCCTGACGGCACGCGCATCGCGTTCTGCGGCAAAGGCGCGGACGGCCAGATTCATGTCTTCCTTCGCTCGCTCGATCAAACCAGCGCCTCTCTTGTCGCCAATTCAATCCCTTTGGGAACCAGCTCAGTCGTGACCATGGTTTTTTCTCCGGATAGCCAATCCCTGGCCTTTTGGGGGGACGGAAAACTAAGAACGATGCCCGTCGCCGGCGGCGCGGCCACTGTACTGGCGGAACTAAGTGGCGGAATTGGCGTGGACTGGGCCGAAGATGGTTACATCTACTTTCCGGCAAACATTCGATCTCCGATCATGCGTGTGCCGTCCACCGGCGGCGCCATCACACCGGTAACAGAACTTCGCAAGAACAAAGATGAAGTCACGCACCGCTGGCCGCACGTGACGGGGTCCTACCTGGTTTTCACCAGCCACAGCGTGGGAGGAAATTACGAAAACGCCGACATCGAAATCCAGTCGTTGAAGACCGGTGCGCGCAAAACTCTGTATCATGGCGGCTACAACGGACGCTATGTGGAAACGGGTCATCTCCTCTTTTCGCATCAGGGCATCCTGTACGCTGTGACAGTTGATCCGGAGCGAATGGCCGTCACGGGCCAACCCATTCCGGTTCTCGATGATGTGGATAGCCGCCCGAGTTTTGGCGGCGTCCAGTTGGCGGTGTCGGCCAGCGGGACAGCCGTCTACGTGCCCGGCAAGAACACGTCGTTTGGACGAATGCTCTACTGGTTGGACAGCAACAAAAAGTCGACTCCCATTGGTCCTCGCGGCGACTATTCCGAATTCAGTCTTTCACCCGATGGAAAGCGATTTGCTCTCACGGCGCTGACCTCGTCGAACCGAGAATTGTTGGTCTACGACTGGGAGCGTGACGTCATGTCGCGGTTGACTCTGGCGGGCGCTACGGCGCACCATCCCGCGTGGACTCCCGACGGCAAGCACATCATTTACAACAATCAAGCGGATAAGGTTGTGGGCTTCTATTGCATTCGCGCCGATGGCAGCGGTGAACCGATCTTGTTGCAGGAAAGTACATCGTCCGCACAGTCGATTCCCTCGTTTACACCCGACGGGACGCGAATGGTATTCAACACGGGCGGCCACGTCTGGACGCTCTCGTTGGATTGGAGCGATCCAGATCGTCCAAAGGCCGGCAAGGCCGAGCTTGTCTTGAAGACAAGCATGAACACTCAAGTCGAGTCGGGCCCGACGCTCTCACCGGATGGCCACTGGTTGGCTTACGCCACAACGACCACCGGCTCGGGAGCTCGCGACATCATCGTGCGCCCATTTCCACCGTCGCCGGGCAGCGGACAGTGGCAGGTTTCCACGGTCCAAGGAAACTATCCCTTCTGGTCAAAGAGCGGAGGATTGTTCTATGTGAGCGCCGAGCGGCAAATCATGTCCGTGCCCTACACCGTTAGGAACGGCGTGTTCCAACCGGAGAAACCCAAGGAATGGTCGGCGTCACAAGCGATCCTCCGGGACACAACGCCGGTCATTTCGCCCGATGGCAAGCGAATCGCAACGTTGTTCGTTCCTCTCGAGGCCGAGGCTGAAAAGCCGCCCACCCACGTTACGTTCCTGCTGAATTTCTTCGACGAATTGCAGCGCAAGGCGCCGGTCAAGAAATAACGTGAAGCGAATTCTTGCACTGCGGTTTTTATTGTTCGCTGAATCAGCCACTTAAGACCTGCGGCACCCGGAAACGATACCGCGATATGTCAAACTGGTTTCAGGCGCGGCGTGTGTTTCGCGCTACCGACGGAAAGCATGTGGTCGTGAAAACATCAAAATTACAAAACGAACCTACCGAGGGGTTAAAGCCAACGGATGTATTAGGTTAGAGACTAGGAAGTGGCCGGCTGCGGTTTGTACAACTTGGTCCTGGTGTAAACGGTGCGGAAGCCCGCGCGCTCCACGTTGCGCTGCGATCCGGTGCCGGGACCGGTGATGGTGTACGCCAAGTCGCAACCATGCTGGCGCGCGAAATCGATTCGCGCCTGCAACAGCGCGCTTTGCGCGCCGCGACGGCGAAACGCGGGCAACACCGACGCGCCTTGCACTCCCGCGACGCCCTCGTGAATCCACACGACTCCGCCGCCGGCCGCTTGACCATCGACGTATGCAAGAAATCCGGCCATGGCCGCGCCGAACAGCGCGCGTCCCGCGGGAATCAGCGTCATCGCCGCGTCGCCGCCCACTTCATCGGCGAACCCCATGCACAGCAAAGTGCACCAGAGCTCGGCTTCGTCGGGACCGGCTTTGCGGATTTCCACGCCGACCGAAGGCGGCGGCGCGGTCGCTCCCGGATCAATCCGCTGGCACAACACATTCGACCATTCGAGCACGCGATAGCCGCGCGTGTCGATTTGCTCGCGCAGCGAAGGATGGCAGAACGGCGAGCACTCGATCTCCACGCGCGAACCGCGGCTCTCAAAGAAGTGCGCCAGGCGGTCCATGTCCTCCGGCGTCACGGGACCCTGCATGCCCAGGCCGATCGCCTGCGTGATCGGCGATCCAACGCCTGCAAAAATTGCCGTGCCGCCGCCAATTCGTTCGGTACACGCGTTCATTTCCGGATGCGCGCGCTGGAGCGCTTCGCCGCAGCGGCGTGCGGCGGTGGAGTCGGCCATTTCCAGGCGCTGGGCGAGGCTGAAATCGCAGATCATAAGGATTCGGAAAGCATCATCGCATTCTTGTTACGTGTGATACCCGCCTGCGTCTCACTCTGGTCTGTGATTTGGATCAGGGCACGGCTTCGGAACTCAGGACGTTATTTGGATCGGCATGGCGGGCCGGCTTCGTCATTCACGGAGGCTAAAGCCCTATTCCTTTCCGCGTACGTTCGGCACGGCTGAAGCCGTGCCCTGATACAAGGGCAATCATATCCGATGCGCCGTTCCCGCACAGCCCGGTAGCGAACGGGTCGAGCGAAGAGCCGTGCTGCAAGCAGTGATTTGTATCAGGGCACGGCTTCAGCCGTGCCGCAAGCTGTTTCTTGCTCCGGGGCTTTAGCCCCTGCGCCTTTCTTGCTCGCCAGATACGTAAAGCAATA
>JAJPHL010000003.1 GCA_021325275.1 Terriglobia bacterium
GCCATTCACGGGGGCTAAAGCCCAATTCCTTTCCTCGTACGTTCGGCACGGCTGAAGCCGTGCCCTGATACAAGGCCGATCATATCCGATGCGCCCTTTCCGCACTATTCCGCGCTACCCGGCTTCGTATCAAGGCACGTGCCTTAGCCGTGCCACAAGCCGTCTCTTGCTGCGGGGCTTTAGCCCCGGCGAGAACCGCGAAACGGACGATCATTCGCGCGCAGCCTACGCCTTTCGCGATTCGTTCATGCGCTCGATGAATTTCGTATCGATGTTGCCGGCGATGAATTCGGGATGGTGCATGATTTTCTGGTGCAGCGGGATGGAAGTAAAGATGCCCTGCACGATGAACATTTCGAGCGCCCGCGACATGCGGCTGATCGCTTCGTCGCGATCGCGGCCGCGCACGATGAGTTTGGCGATCAGGGAATCGTAATACTGCGGAATCACGCATTCGCTGTGCGCAAACGTGTCGACGCGCACGCCGGTGCCGCCGGGTAAGTGCAGGGCGGTGATTTTTCCCGGCGATGGCGCGAAAGTCTCGGGATTTTCCGCGTTGATGCGGCATTCGATCGAGTGGCCGCGCAATTCCACGCCGCCGTCTTTGCCCAAAACGCCGCCGCGCAACACCGCGTTCATGTCCGAGCCGGCTGCGATCATGATCTGCGCCTTCACGAGATCGATGTTGGTGACCATTTCCGTCACCGGATGTTCCACCTGAATGCGCGTGTTCATCTCGATGAAGTAGAGACGGCCCTTTTCGTCCATCAACAATTCCACGGTGCCGGCGTTGGTGTAGCCGATGTCTTCGAGCGCCTTCAAGATTTGTTGGCCCATGGCCTTGCGCAACTCCGGCGTCATGCGCGGCGAGGGCGATTCTTCGATCAACTTTTGGTGGCGGCGCTGGATGCTGCACTCGCGTTCCCCCAAGTGCACGATGCGGCCGTGCTGATCGCCGAGCACTTGAAACTCGATGTGACGAGGGCGATCGATGAAGCGCTCCACGTAGACATCGGAGTTGCCGAACGCCAGTCCCGCTTCGTTGCGCGCTGCTTGCCACGAGGAAACGAGTTCTTCTTCCTTGCGCACGATGCGCATGCCGCGTCCGCCGCCGCCCGCCGCCGCTTTGATCAGCACGGGAAAGCCAAGATCGCGCGCGATGGCCTTCAAATCATCTTCCGCATCGATCACGCCATCCGATCCCGGAATGATCGGCATGCCCGCTTCCTTCATCGCTTGCCGGGCGCGATCTTTTTCGCCCATCAGCCGGATGATTTCCGGGCGGGGGCCGATGAACGTCAAGCCGCTGGTCTCGCAGACTTCCGCAAAGTTGGGATTCTCCGAGAGAAAACCGTAGCCGGGATGCACGGCGTCGGCGTTGGTAATTTCCGCGGCGCTGATCACTTGCGGAATGTTCAGGTAGCTGTCGCTCGATCGGGGCGGGCCGATGCAAATCGCTTGGTCGGCGAAGCGCACGTGCAGCGAATCGCGATCGGCTTCCGAATACACCGCCACCGAGGGAATGCCCAGTTCCTTGCAGGCGCAGATTACGCGCAAGGCAATCTCGCCTCTGTTAGCAATGAGGATTTTTCTAAACATGGGAAGCCGGAGGCGAAGGCAAAAGGCAAAAGGCAAAAGTCAAAAGGCAAAAGGAAGGAAGAAGGCGTTCTTCTTGATTTTTGCCTTTTGCCTTTTGCCTTTTGCCTTTTGCCTTCATTTTTCTCGCCCTCTCGCTACGCCGGTCGTATCGCAAACAGCGGCTGGCCGTATTCCACCGGCTGTCCGTTTTTCACGAGACACTGCACCACTTCGCCGGCGACATCCGATTCGATTTCGTTCATCAGTTTCATTGCTTCCACGATGCAGAGCACTTGACCCTTTTGAACCGTTTGACCAACCCTCGCGAGCGGCGGCGAGCCGGGCGCCGACGATTCGTAAAATGTCCCGACGATCGGCGATTTCACCGTGGACAAGTTTTCTTCCGCGGCCTTCGGCGTGGGAGGCGCGGCGGGAGCCGGAGCCGCCGCCGGAGGATCGGCCACGGGCGAAGGCGCCGCCATCGGCACAGGCGCCAGTTGCGCGGGAATCGCCACCGGCTCGTAGGCGATCACCGGTCCGTGCGACGGCAGCAGTGGCTGCTGTGCTTCGCGACGCACGCGCAAGTGCATGCCGCCGGCTTCCAATTCAAATTCCGCAAAGCCTTTCTCCTCCACCATCTCGAGGAGTTCCTTGATCTCGCGCAAGTTCAGCGGCGAGTCATGCTTAGGCTTGTCCTTCCCTTTCGGCTTCATATTGGCGTGAATTCCTTGGGCGACGGAGTCAGTCCCTCGGCGCCGTTCTCGCGCACCACTACCATATCTTCAATCCGCACGCCGCCGAACCCGGGGAGATAAACACCCGGCTCGATGGTAATGACGGCGCCGGCCGGCAACTTGTCTTTCGATGTCGCGGCCACGCGCGGCGATTCGTGAATCTCCAGTCCTACACCGTGTCCCGTACTATGCGAGAAATATTTTCCCCAGCCTTTGGCCGCGATGACGCGGCGCGCCGCGGCATCCACTTGCGAACAGCGCGCGCCGGCGCGCACCGCCAGACGGGCTTGTTCATGCGCTTCCAAAACGGTGGAGTACAATTCGCGTGCTTTCCCCAAGTCCGCGGCCTCGGAAGAGCGAATCCAAACGGTTCGCGTCATGTCCGAGCAGTAACCATTCAACATAGTACCATGGTCGAAAAGCAGGAACTGTCCCGGACCGACCGCGCGGGAAGTGGGATGCGCGTGCGGCAGCGCGCTGTTGGGTCCCGCGGCGACAATGCTATCGAACGACGGTCCCGAGGCGCCGGCGCGGCGCATGCGGTAGTCGAGTTCGGCGGCGAGATCGCGTTCCGTGACGCCCGGCTTTACCAGTTTCAGGATTTCCGCGTGCACGCGCGAATTGAGCTCCGCCGACGCGCGGATCGCCGCGATTTCCTCTTCGTCCTTGACGCCTCGCAGACGCTCCACCACGCCGGCGACGGCGCGCGTACGCTTTTCACCCAATCCCTTCAGGATGACCTTCGACAGTGCAAAAGACACGCCGGAGTCGAAGCCGGCCACCAGGCCGCGGCGTCCTTTCAGCCGCTTCAGCGCTTCCGGCCACAGACCTTTCTTCGGTGTAACGACTTCCGCATCGCTCACTTCCTGTTGCGCTTGTGTGGTGTAGCGACCGTCGGTGAAAAACACAGTGGAATCGCGATCGACCAGCAGCAAAGCGTTGCTGCCGGTGAATCCAGTGAGGTAGCGAATGTTGGCCATTCCCGACACGAGCAGGCAAGTGACTTTGACCTGAGGGAAGAGCGCGCGAACACGATCGATTCGGCTGGTCACGGGATCAATGGCCTTCAAGGAGATTTAAACACAAGGCAAAAGGCAAAAGGCAAAAGTCAAAAGGCAAAAGGAAGACCAAAGTGCGCTTCCTATGGGCTAACCGTCCTAAACTTTTGCCTTTTGACTTTTGCCTTTTGCCTTTTGCCTTCGGTTTTCCTTTCCTCGTCCTACAGAATCTTCGGCGTTACGAAGAAGATCAACTCGGTCGTCGTGGTGGAGACCGAAGTGGTCTTGAACAGGTTGCCGACAATCGGGATGGAGCCGAGGAGCGGCACCTGCTGCACCGACAGGTTGTTGCTGTTCTGCACCACGCCGCCGAAGACCACCGTGCCGCCGTCCTGCACGGTCACGCTGGTGGTGGCTTCCTGCGTATCGAGCGCCGGCGTACCGTTGATGCGCGGGATACCGGGGTCGATGGTGGAGTTGCTCACGTCGATATCCATGAAGATCGTACCGTCGGCGGTGATTTGCGGCGTCACCGTCATCGACAACGTCACGTCTTGGAACAACAAGCTGATCGTGTTGTTCACCGTCGTCTGGATCGGAATCTTCACGCCCTGGGAAATCTTGCCCTGGCGATTGTTTTGCGTGATGATCTTCGGCCGCGAGAGCAGTTTTCCGGTACCTTTTTGTTCTGCCGCTGTCAGAATCAAGTCCAGGTCGAAGCGCGGATTGAACAGCGTGTAGGCCACGCCCGTGTTCGCGCCCGGTGCGGGGAAGTTGGAGAACAACGGCAGCGAGTTGCCGCCGCCCGCCGTGAAGACCGGCGCGGGAGTCCGCGAAATCGGGCTGGTGTTGCCGCCGAGCGGGTTGCCGCCCAGGATCGAATTGCCCGAGCCGAAAGCGTAACCGATTTGCGAACCGAAATCGCGCGTGAACTGCCGGGACGCCGCTACGACGCGCGCTTCAATCTCCACTTGTTGGTTGCGCTTGTCGAGTTGCGCCAGGATGTTGTCCACCGTGGCGATGCCGGCCGGCGTATCGGTAATGATCAATTGGTTGTTGCGATCGTACGCCACCACGTCGCCGCGCTTGGTCAGGAACTTGCGCACGGTGGGCATCAATTCGGCGGCCTTGGCGTAGCTCAGCGTGCGCGTTACGGTTTGGCGTTCGATCGTCTCTTGCTGCGCCGCGGCGGCGTCGGCAATCACTTTCTGCTCCGTACGCACCTGATCGGCAGTGGCGATGCGCAACACGTTGCCGTCGAGCACGGCGTCAAGCTGGAAATTGTGCAGCACGATGTCGAGGGCCTGATCCCACGGCACATCGTTCAACGTCATGGTAAGTTGGCCGTGCACCGCTTGATCGATGATCACGTTCAGGCCGCTGATTTCCTGGATCAAGCGGAAGAAGTCGCGCAGATCGGCGTCCTTCACGTTGATGGAGATCAGTTCACCCGTATAACGCTTCGTTCCGGCGGGAGGCGGCGGCGCGCCGGGTCCCAACATTACTTGACCGCCAGACATCGGAGGCGTCGCTTGCTGCGCGGACGGCATCGCTTGCCCGGTGCGCAACATGGCTGCCGCCGTCGCCATGGAAATCGGCTTGGTTTCAGCCGTGGTTGGCGGAGCGGGCGCAATCGGAGCCGGAGCGGCCGGAGAAGGCGTGGCGATTGCCATCGGGATTCCCGGCACAATCGCCGAAGGCGTCACGGGCGCCGGAGCGATATTCTCTTCCACCGGCGTGCGATTCGGACGCGGCACGAGCATCGGTTCCGGCGAAGCGGGTTCGTCCTTCGGCGCCGCGGAAGCTTGCTGAATGTTGGCCATCACGGCGCTCGACGCCGCGGGCAACACCGGAGCGGCTGTCGTAGTAGGCGCGGGCGCGAGACTCGCGGAATAGGTAGCCGCCGAAGTCTTTGCTGGGGTTGCCGCAGGCGCTGAAGTGGCAGGCGCGGAAGCCGAGCGCACTTCAATCTCCACGCCGTTCGGTCCGCGATGCACGTCGTACTTGGCGTCGTCGTTCAGTTCCAACACCACGCGCGCGGTGGGAGGATTTTCGCGGAATTGTCCCACGCGCACGGCACGCAGCGGAGACGATTCCTTCACCACAACCGGTTCCTTCCCGGCATGATTCACAACGCCGGCCATGTCCACAACCAAGCGATGCGGCGCACGCAGTTCGAAAGCCTTAAATTCCACGCTGCCGTTGGCGGTGACTTGCACGCTGGGAGATTCGCTCGATCCTGAGAGTTGAACTTTTTCCAACCGGTTCGCCGGACGCGAGGAAACTTGCGTTTCCGACACGTTCATCATTTTCGGCGTCGCGGCCGCGGGCGCCGAAGCGATCGCCGGCGCAGCGGGCGTGGCCGCCGGACCCGACGAAGCCGTCGCGGCCATCAAGCGCATTTCCAAACCACGCTCGGTGCGGCGATACTCTGCCGTCGCGGGAGCCTTTAGCAAAACTTCCATGCGCAGCATCGGATGCCCGCCGATCTCCACCGGAGCCACGCGATAGCTGGACACCAACTGCGACGCCAGCAAGTGGCTGGCGCTATCTTCGTCGGTGACCGCGCCGGGCAGATCGATGGTGAGCAAGCGCGTGCCGGAATTGCCGGGCGTGTACGTGTAGTCGCCGGCCAAGTCCAACGCCAGCGTCACAGCGTTGCGGCCGTTGTCGCGGAACGTCACGGCGTGGACCGCCTGAAGACGGATTGCGGGCGTCGCGGGCGCGGGGGACTGCGCGTTCGCCATCACCGGAGACAGCATCATCGCCAACGCAACAAGCAAAGCCGCTACGGCCGCCTTGACAGGCGCCGCCTTCGGCGATTGATGACCATTCGTTTGGTTAGCTTCTCGCTTCATGTCGATCTCGCTCCTCCCCCGTCCAAAAAAGCTGTAAACCTTCTTGGTCGGGCTCATGGCTGCTTCTTCTCCGCCGCGGGCATCGTCTTGACGACTTCGCGTTTCGTCGCCTTGCCCAACGGGTCCACGTTCGTTTCCTCAAAGTAAATCGAGTCCTCGGTGATCTTGGTCACTCGCGCGTTGTAAATCTTGTCGTTCACCCTCAGGAAATACGTCCGACCGTTGGGACCCTTCACCACGGCGCGATTTCCACTGGCTATTTTTATGACGCCTTGCAAATCCACTTGCGATACCAGCAAGCCCGCTTGACCCTGCGGCAAATCCTGCGGCGTAACCGCCGCGGTTTGCGGCTTGAGGGGAACGGCGAACGGATCGCCCTTCTCCACGATGAATCCGGAAGTCTTGGTAGGCGCGACACCCGCGGGACCCTTCGGCGCTTCGGGACCCTTAGAGCCGGTCTTGCCGCTCTCGCCCTTGGCGGCGGCTTGCTTTTGTTCTTCCGCGGCAGCTTGACGGCGACCCGCTTCACTGCTCATCTGCTGGGCTTTCTTCAGGACTTCAGCGGCGCTGGGTTGAGCGGTGCCCGTTCCGCCGGATTTGCCCATGGCTCCGGATTTTCCAGTGGCGCCCGGCTTCCCTTGCATGCCCGCCATCGGTTGAACGCTGGTGGGGAGCGGCTGACCAGCCGGCGTCGGCTTGGTGGGAGCTGGAGCGCCGGTCGCGTTGGCCGATTTGCCCGGCGCGCTGGTTGGAGCCGGCTTGGCCGCGCCGGTTTTCCCCGTGGACCCCGCAGGCGCAGGTTTGGCCTGGCCCCAGGCGATACTCAATACGCCTGGGACCAGCGCCATTGCCAGCGCGGCTGCTAGCAAACCGAATTTTCTTCCGAGACTCGTCATAACGATTGTCCCTTTGCCCTACTTCTTCGCGGGCGTCTTGCTCGCATCCTTTTGGTAAAACGTCGTCACATGGCAACTGGCTTGTAACGTCTCGCCCGGTGCGTAGGCGTATTGTTTGTGGACGCCCTTCACTCCGCCGCCCAAGGGACCCGCCGCCACATCGCTCACGTTGGCGATGCGCGGCAGCGTGCCCACACGATTGAAGAATTGCAGCATCGAGTGAAACGTGCCGTCAAACTCGATGTCCAGCGGAATCTCCACGTAATACTCGCGAGTAGTTTCGCTCATCGGCGTGAAGCGGCGAACCACGACGCCCGAAAGGTTGGCGGCTTCGCGCACGCCCTTGATAAATCCGTCCACGTCTTTGTCGAACGGCACGATGTTGCGAAGCTCCACCAGTTTGGCCTGCATCTGGTCGCTTTCCTTCTTGATGTTGGCCAGATCCTTCTCGATCGCTTGATCCTTCTTGTTCTGGGCTTCCAGGTCGGAAACTTTTTTGCGCTGCCCATCGTTGTAGGTCTGCCATTCCTGCAGCGTGCCCGACGGAGTGGGAGCGAACGGGAAGTAAGCAAACTCGGCGACACCAATGATGATCGCCGGGATCAGCAAGAAGATTCCCAACTGCGCGACCAACGGTAGATCGGAAAATTTCTTCATAGCCGGTTCCTCTTCTCCCTACTTCTTCCCCGCCGCTTGCGTCGGCGAGACGTTGGCCAATTGCGCCGTCAGATCGAACGTGAACGTGGGACCGAAGTCCTTGCTGTCGTCTTCCGAGGTGTCCTTCAACTCGATATTCGTGAACTGGCCGGTGTCCTTTAAATTGCGCATGAAGTCGGCGACCGTATCGGCCGAAGTCGCGCGTCCGGTCATGTGCACGTTGACGCCGTTGTTCTCGAAGGTGGTCAGCCACATCGTTTTCGTGGAAATCACCGTGTTGGCGAGCGCCGCGAGCATTTCGACAGGGCCGGTGCGCCCCTTCTCGAGCGCCGAGATCACGTCGATTTGCTTGATCAGCAGCGCCTTCTGCTTCTGCATGTCGTCGTACTGTTTCTTGACGCCCGCCAATCGCGTTTGCTCTTTCGTGGCCTTGGCCATGTCGGCGGTGATCTTGTTGGCGTCGTTATCGAGCGTGTAGTAGCGGTAATAGCACCAGCCCAAGCCGACCAGCAGGAAAATCACGGCCGCCGCCGAAAGCGCGGTGCCCGCCAGCGACACCGACGGCGCGGCGCTCTTCTTGATTTCCTTCTTCAGTCCGAGGAGGTTGATCTTGATCATAGGTTTTCGAAGCTCCTCAGCGCCAATCCCACGGCCACCGCCAGGCGTGGCGCATTCTCTTCCACCACCTGCGCCCAGGGACCCGAGGGATTCCAAGAAATGCGCTGGAACGGATTCAATTCCTCCACCGGCATGGAGAAATCCTGTTTCAGCAATTCCATCAAGCCGGCCACCCGCGCCGATCCGCCGGCGAGATAGATCTTTTGAATCTGCTCGCCGCCCGCGGTGGAACGGAAATAGTCGAAGGTCTTTTGAATTTCCAGCAAAATGATTTCCGATACCGACTTCAGCACCGGCAAGCGCGCCTCATCGGACACGCCGGCGACATTCT
Source organism: Terriglobia bacterium (assembly GCA_021325275.1). Classification (GTDB taxonomy): domain Bacteria; phylum Acidobacteriota; class Terriglobia; order JAJPHL01; family JAJPHL01; genus JAJPHL01. The sequence goes on from JAJPHL010000003.1 coordinate 8,671, forward strand.
TGCCCATCTTCACGCGCTCGGCGTCCTCGAAGTTCAAGTCCAATTCCTTGATCAGCGAATCGGTGTACTGATTGCCGCCCACCGAAACGTCGCGGACGAACAAAGGCGTTTGCCCGCGCACCAAATTGATGTTCATCACGCTGGCGCCGATGTTCAGCAGCGCCACCGTCACGTCGGCCGCCGGCTGATAGTTGTACTCGTAGGCGTTTTGCATCGCGAAGGCGTCGATGTCCACCACGCCCGGCGCGCGCCCGGCTTGGTTCAGCACGAACGTGTAGTTCAGAACTTTTTCTTTTTTCGCCGCGACGAGAAGCACGTCCATGTTGGCGGTGGTCTCGTCGCCTTCCAGGATCTGGTGATCCATGTTGACTTCCGCGATGTCGAAGGGGATGTGCTGCGCCGCTTCCATCTGGATCGCATCGGCGAGGTCGGCTTCCGACATGCCGGTCATGGTGAGCCGCTTGACAATCACCGAGTGTCCGCTGACGCTGGTGGCGACGTTCTTGGTTTTGATCTTTTGTTCGGCGAAAAGCTGGGTGATGGTGTTCGAGACGGCGCCGGAGTCGACGATTCCGCCGTCGACCACCACTTCCTGGGGAAGGGGGAGCAAACCCAGGTGGACGATCTCCAGGTTCTTGCCGCTCTTCTTGATCTCCACGGCTTTCACCGAGCTGGATCCGATGTCCAGTCCGACGATCTGCTTGCTTTTTCCCATCCCAAACATGTGTTTGTCCTGCCTCTCCGCGCTTTCCCCTGCTCGTTAAGTCGTCGGCTACTCTTCCACACTGGCGCCGGATTGCCGCGCCATTTGATTCACCATCCAACGGTCCAGCGTCGTCTTCTTGAACTTCCAGCGGTTGCCCAGCTTGAAAGCGGGAATCCGTTTGTTCGACACGTAGGTATAAAGCGTGTCGGCGGAGATCCCCAAATACTGCGATGCTTGCCGAACATTCATCACTTCTCGCGAATCAAGCAGCATGGGCATTGGACGAAAACCTCATTACCCTTTTCATCACCGGAGCGGGCCCAATCAGAAAACGCCGCGAAGGCCCCAAACGCACGAGCCCGAGCGGATGCACCACTCCTGTGCAATGTTGATATCTCCGTCAATAGCAGGCTGTCAAGTGAAGCTAACGGCGTTTCTGCCGAAAACCTTGGGTTTTCACGGGCTTTTTCCGGCGATTTAAAGCTGGAATCACGAAGATGTAGTGGTTGACCAACGAGTTAACCACAACATCTGCCCCCATCGTTGCAACTCGATAACCGTATCAACTGAGTAAACAATTTTGCACGCTACGCTATGCCATGCCCATGCCTGAATCAAAGGAGTAATCAGAGCACGGCTGGCGCGTGGGCGGCAAGACCTGATGGTCCTGGGGCGAGAAGAGGTTAGAAGTGAGGGACAGCGTGAAACGCCGTCCCTCGAGGAACCGGGTTTGAAATGCTTCTAGACAACGCTGCGATAGACACGTCCGATTCCAAGGCGACGCGGCGGGCCCGCCGACCAAACGTCGGCGGTGTACGTTGCTTGCTCGCTAATAGACCGACGCGCGTTCATGACGACCATCGACTGACTAGGCCGATCGGCGCCGACATTGCGACGCGGATGCTCCGGTCCCGGCACAGGCCGCGTGGATTCGCGGAGCTTCCCGCTCGGCGCTGACGGCACCGTCTCGATCACTGCGGTATCCGTAAGCGGCGGATACACCACCTCACGAATCGGGCAGGTGCTCAGTTGGGATGCTTCCCCGCGACAGGTAACGTCTTTCGCACACCGCTCGGCATACCTAATAGCATCGATGCGTGCCGGCAGTTTTTGTCCTTGGTTGCAGAGGAGTTGCGAACGAGTCTTCAGGGCGGGCAAGTAGCCAGTCTCAACGTTTTCGTTCAAAATGAAGAGCGCCGTGTCCACGTGATTCAGCCACGCTTCCCCGGCGGCGAGAAGATTGAAGAACGCTCGCGGGGGCTCCCTGGTCAAGCCGATTGCCGCACGAATGTCCTCGACGGCAGCGCGGTAATCCTTACAATCGATATCGATTCGAGCCGATGCGCTGAACGCGCGCATGCGGCTTTCGGTGCTGCCTTGATGCGTGGCCTGTCTGCATTTGTACTTCGCAATCTCAGCGCCATATGCCTCGTACTGCGACTGGCAGACCAATCCGGGAGCGTCCTCGGCGCCCTTTTGCTCAGCGGCCACGAAGGCATCGTAAGCTCGCCGAGATTCATGAATCTTCTCTAAATCAGCACCAATGTCCATCAAAACAGCAGCCGACCCGGGCTCGGCATCTTCTTCCTCGGTAGCGAGAACTTCGGTCGCTACCGCAAAGTGATTAATCGCGGATGCGCGTGCGATCTCGCGTTCCGCAAAACGACTCTCTCGGTCGGCCCGCAGAACATCGCGGACATCACATTCACCGAGCAGGGCGTAGGTCGTTCCTACAGCTTCATCCGTCTCCAGCAAAGCAGCACCATACTTGCGAATGTCTCCGCAGCGACCGAGATGAAACAGCACGCCCATTTCGGTCAAGATCGTGCCGGTGTCTTGCCATTCCCCGGAGTCCAAGAGCTGCTTGAATAGATCGTGGGCGATGGAAGCATGAGCAGTCCGATCCTCGCCTTCGGCCCGGTCGGCCAGCGCGGCTTCGCAGTAGGCGTACATCATCCTGACATAAGTGCGCTCTTCGCGGGTCAAGGCCGGCGGATTCTCGGCGTGCTCCAAAGCGTCTGCGGCCTGATTCGCGCATTCGGAGAAATGGCCTTCCTTGTAGGCCGTGAAAACGTTGATGCTCAGGTCTGCGGAACTGACCTGAGCTAAGAGTACCAAGGCAAGCAGCAAAGCAAGCAATCTCGGGTTCATTTGGTTCCACCTTCCTGTCGAATAATGCACTACCACCTGTCCAATGTGGAACTACCGCTGTTACCAAATTCGACACCGAGCACCCGCTATGGGTTCCAGAAATATATGTAATGGCAACAACGACAGTTGCAATATATGTTGCAACACTCTAAGAAAACGTTACCTTGTTGAGAAGTACCATCGTCCAATGGTACGTCCGTACTATTCTACTCTACGTGCCGCCGTAGTAACTTTACGTCAGGAATACAGGGAACGCTGCGGATGAACCGCAGGGTGGCTCAAGCACTGAATGGCCAGCGAACCGCAAGCTCTGAACACCGACGACGCTTTTCCGCTACAGCGGGAATACACTCTTCGTCCCAATGAAGTGCTACGGCGCGTGCCTGGTGCTCAACGACAGCATCTGCTCCGCTGGCGAGATCAAGGCCGAATCACCGCGAAAGATTCATCCATCGGCAAGAAAAAAGTGTCGCTATACGCCGAGTCGGAAATTCCGACGATGCGTCGGCTCGCCGGTGCCATTAAGGGTCGGTTTCCCGCCACTCACGAGGAGTTTAAAACGTGCGATGCCAATCGGCGCGCGTTTGAAGCTGTGTGCCGCATCGCTCGAGGACGGAATAGCGCAGCGAATCCCGTTTGCATTTTTGGTGACGCCGGTGTCGGAAAGACCCATCTACTGATGGCCGTGGAGCCGTTTTGTTGGGAATGGGATCCCTCTCGTGCGGTACGGTACGTCTCGTGCCGCAATGCATCGGTGCCCGCTTCCGGGAGTTTCGTCTCCCCAGCAGCGGCGAAAGTTCTCAGCAACTGCGACATCCTGCTCATCGACGATTGGGACGAGTTGACAGCCCAGCCCAGCCTGAAATGGCATGTAGAAACACTCATCGAATCGCGGGTGCGCAGGCATCTGCACACAATCGTCGCTTGTCGTCACGCTCCGAAGGCGGAGTGGGTTGGAAACCGTCTCGCGTCGTTATTCCGTGGCGGGTTCACAGTGGAGGTCGGCGCGCCCGATTTCGAAACGCGCTGCCGGATCATCCAGCGCCGTGTTGAGCAGGAGCGAGAGGCGGCGAAGGAGTGGAATCCGGGCCACGCGGGACCCTGGCTAACCGACGAAGTAGTGCGATTTGTAGCAGAAAAAATTTCTTGCAATATTCGCGAACTTGGTGGGTTTGTCAACCGCCTGTGTTCGCTTCCTCCGCCGGTTCTCTTGCCGCAAGCCCTGGCAGAATGGCACTATTGGGATCACGCAGAATCTTCTGGAGATCACTCGGAATCTCGCGCGTTCTCGTCTAGTGCTGCGACTGCTTCATAAGCACGCCCTTCGCAGGTAAGTGCCAACGGATGCGCATGTTCGTTTTTCGGGGGAGGGGCGGGGACGACCTGAACTGCGTCACCGTTTTCCGATTGCAATCACCCTAGAGAAACGATCAGCTTTTTTCCAACCGCATCCGCGTAACGGACCAACGTCTCGATCGTCGGGTTCACGCGTTGTCCCGTTTCCAGCTTCGACAACGCGGATCGGTCCATGCCTGTTCTTTCCGTCAGATCCGACAGGCTCAAACCCATTTTTTCGCGAGCCGCCTTCAATTGCACGACTAGGCTTTGAAATTGACCGAAAGCCGTCATTCTCTGTTCATGCCGCTCCAGAAGTTCCGGCAGTTCCGCGTTGATCTTCTCTCGAATGCCTCTGTACTTTGCGGCTTCCGCACGGGTCAGGCGCCGGCGACGAATCACTCGCTTCATTGTTTTTTCCTCCGTGGGACTTCGTATGCCGTGATCGGATAGACAGTGTCCGAATCGACTTCCTCGTAGACAACCATCAGATGGCGTCTGCCTGCCGTGAATCCGAAGATCACCGGCCGCCCGGAAGTCCGGCTCACATCGTCATCGATGACATTTTGAAACACAGATTCCACTTCCTCCGGTGTGACGCCGTGCGAGGCGCAATGGCGGATGTTTCCATCGGGATCGTCATCGGCGTCCCAGAGAATGGCGCTGTATGCCACGCAGGTCGTCCTTTCACCGTAGCATTATAATACCACGACCTCCCGATCAGCCGGGCGCCCAGTGTCCGGCTGGTCCGATTGGCCTCATCCAGAGGAAAAAAGGGGCAGCTGACCCGTTTTCCCAATAAATCTCACGCGCGGCCTCTTGTGGCCCTTCACTGAACCGCGATGGTTACCACGTTAGACGCCCCTTGATTGAATCGGATCGAGACGGGCACCTCTGCGCCGGTCGAAGAATTCGCCGGCACCTGCACGTTCACCTGATACAAACCCGTGAAGCCCGGAGCCAGCCCTGAGAATTGGACCGGCACAAGCACGCCTCCCACAACCACTGTCGGCACGGTCAAAGTGCTAGACGGCGGATTGTTTGGCGCCGGCGATCCGTCCGCAGGTGCATTCGTCACGGGACCCAGACCCGTACAGTAAATGGAAATGTATTCTCCGCGATTGACTGGACGCGAGTTTGGCCCGACGGCTCCGGCGATCTGGTCCGTTTGCGAAATCAAGATCGCGCCCTGTCCGGTTCCTTGTTGATTCAATGTGAAAATTCCAGGCGCGTCAACAAACAGCCTGATCGTCACCGCGGGACTCACCACTCCATTCACAATGACCACCAGCGAGGCCTCGCTCAATCCCGTCAATCCGGATGGCAACTGATAATTGATCTGCGTCGGCGATGCGTAAAACAGGGGGGCTGCCAGTCCATTGACGGTCACAACCGTTCCGTTCAGGGAGGACGGCAAAGGCAACGACGGTGCCGCCGCCGGCGTGATCGCCAGCGCCGTACCAAACAGCGAAACAACTGATCCCGGTGCATTGGCCGCTGCGCTGTAGCTCGCCGCGCTCACGGTGACTCCGGGTGCGGGGGTTACGCCGCTGGGGGTGATGGTGACGGCGCTCCCGGCTTGAGCCGCATTGATAGCCGTGACGTCGATGCCAACGTCGGTGCCGTCCGTGGCGGCGTTGTGCAGCGAACTGCTGGCCAGCAAACCGAACTGTCCGGCCGACGGATTCACAAAACCCACCTGGGCGATTCCCGACGGAAAGAAGTTTCCCGACGGATACACCGAGGCATTCCCACCGATGATCCCGTTGCCGCGGAACACCGAGTTCGGGAAGTAATGGGCCAGCGCGGGATTTCCTTCCCCGTAGTCGCTGCCGGAAAATCCATAGTCGGCGTGCGCTGCCAGATTGTTTGTGAACACGAAGCCAAGACTGGGAATTTCGTCGGCCATCGAAATCGCGCCGTCAGAAAAACCGGTATTGTGATCGACCGTAACGTTCAGAGCGCTATTCAGGACCTGGAACAAGCGCGCTGTACCACCCCATCCGAAGCTGACGTCATTAAAGAAATTGTTCTTGATGGTGATGTTATGAAGCTGCTTGCTGCCGTAGATGTCGTCGGTTCCCAGAATGTTGATCCCCGAGGCCACGTGCTGGATGATGTTGTTGGTGAACTGGGCGTCGGAGACCACGCTCCACGGCGCGGTATCGTTCTGGTTGCGCGGCGTGAACAAAATGGCGAAACCGTCCTGCGCGTCGGCCCAATTGTTCTCGAAGAAATTGCCATCCACTATGATTTGCCGGGCATTCTTGAATTCCAGAAGATTCTTCACCGACCAGTGAGTCCCTTGGTAAGAAGGATCCCCCACACGCCAGGACAGCGGCTTCGAAAAATAGTTCTGGCGAATGGTGATGCCGGTGGGAACCAGGTTGGGAATGGTGGGATCTTGTCCGCCCACCAGAATGTTCTCGCCCGCGCCCTCCAGATAGTTGTTGGTGATGACGAACGGTCCCGGACCGTTCCAACTGGCCAGGGCCTGCGAGTCGGCGTTCACGATTTTGAAATCCGAGAGATACGAGTTCATCACCGTGACGTTGGGCACGTTCATGGAGATGCCTCGCCTGGCGCCTTGTTCCGGATCGCCGTGTAAGTAGCAGCGGTCAAATACGAAATCGCTGGGAAGCTGATCCAGCGAAGTTTCCACGCCGGTACCGAGTTGAACCAGTTGATAGAGAGCCGCGCCCGGCGTCGCCGTGATTTCCACGCCGATAAACTGAAAGTGGCTGGAGCCTGGCGTGGTGGTAAGGATGGGGCTATCGCGATCGCCGTTTCCGACCAACTTCGGCATCACATTGGAATAGGACGGATCGATCCGGACACCGGCGGCCGGCAGGGCGCTATCCGCAGCGCTGGTTCGAACGGTGATGTACGAACTCCCTGGGTTCGCCGGCAAGGTGAAGGGACCCTGATAAGTGGCGCCGGCAGCAAGCCGGATCACGTCGCCCGCTTGCGCGGCATTCAACGCCGCCTGAAAACCACCGCCGGCCGGTACATTGATAGTGTTTGCGGCGAGCGTCCCGGTACAGCAGGATAGCAATGCGAAAAAAGTCGCGTATCGGATAGTCATTGGCCTCTTGGGCGGACGTGCCGCCATTCTCAAACAAATAGAGATGTTGGGAGGGAACCGCAAAAACTCCAGACGAAACGCCCGATTAGGCGACCGCGGCTCTGCTGCGTAACCCAGCCTATCCCACTAAACGCGGGCTGCATAGCCATCTTTATTTTGTCTGAGCAATTCTGCTCACCGCACGGAATCGTACGGAACTGACATTTCTGCACCTTTCGAGATATAAGTACCCGTGCACAAGTTCGGGCGCGCCGCCTTCCTCCTTATCGCAACGACCGCCGCGGCGTACGTCATCGATGCTTTGGTCCACGCACCGCCGTCGTACAACACTTTCGTGCCGCCGGCCGCCGGCGCTTCTTATGTCGACCCGGTGTTCGGCACCACCATCACCCGCATCACCGATGCCCTGCACACGCTCGACACCTCGAATGTCGGGTATCTCACCTGGATCGAAGACGAGTATTCGACGGCGAATCCATTCAACAGCGACAAGACCCGCTTCCTGCTGCTCTTCCAAAGCTACTTCGGAATGTTTGACGGCCAGGGACACTACCTCACGCACCTTCCCTTTGCCGTCAGCGCGCTCACTGAGCCACGTTGGTCGCGCACCAATCCGAACGTTTTGTACTTCCACAACACCAACCAGTTGGAACAACTGGATGTCTCCACCATGACCATCTCGGTGGTTCACACGTTTTGGGAATACGAATCGATTTCCGGCAAGGGTCAGATGGACATTTCTCTCGATGGCGACCATTTCGTGCTTCTTGGGAACAACCGCTACATGTTCACCTACCAGATCAGCACCGATACCAAGAGTCCGGTTTTCGACACCGGAGTCGTGAGCTATTCCGTCCTCTATATCGGCGCGAATAATTCGGTGACGATCTCATGGGCACAAGCCGGCACGACGCGTTTCACCGGAGTCGAGTTATTCGACGTGAACATGAATTTCCTTCGCCAGTTGACTCATGCCGCCGGCCACATGCACATGGGCGTGGACACCAACGGCGAGCCCATCTTGATCTGGAATAACTCCGCCGATCCGGCACCGGTGTGCGGCCAGAACGCGGTGGTGAAAGTCCGCCTGGAAGACGGATTGCAAACCTGCATCCTGTCGCTCGATTTCAGCTTGGCCATGCACATCTCGGCGGCCGACAACTCCTGGGCATTTGTCGAAACCTATGTTCCTTCCGACGTGAATCCCTCGTCCCCCGCCTGGGTGCCGTACACGGACGAGGTTCTGCAGATCAAGCTGGACGGTTCCGAAGTCCGTCGCCTGGCGCACCACCGGAGCCGGCCGTTCGATACCTATGTTTATGAGCCGAAGGTATCGTCGAGCCGCGACGGAAGCCTGATTGTCTACGCGAGCAATTTCGATTTGCAGTCGATCCGGGGAAATCCCACCCAATACGCGGACACCTACATGATCTCCACCGGCGTCTCTGTTCCGCAAGGGATCCAGAACGGAGTGAGCAATGTGACGCGGCCTTCGATCAGCGGGACTCCCTTGCAGGGACAAGCGCTCACAGCGTCCACGGGTGTTTGGGCGGGCCCGGCCACCGCTTATGCCTACCAATGGCAGCGCTGCAATTCCAGCGGAGCTAGTTGCGTAAACATCACGGGCGCCAGCGGCTTGCAATATGTTCCGGGCAGTGCCGATGTGTCCGCGACATTGCGCGTGGTGATCAACGCTTCCAATCCGATCAATTCAGCGCCGGCGACTTCGCTCGCAACATCGGCGGTGCAGCCGTCCACGCCGCCTCCCAGCTACATTGAGGGCGACGTTAGTCCTTCTACGGCCGATAGCATCGGCAATTTCGGCGACGGTGTCATCAATACATTGGATCTGATCGCGGAACTTCGCGCCGTCACCCACTTGCCGGGCTCGGTGCCCGCAACCTGCTCCGATCGTTTCGATGCCATGGATCTATTTCCTCCAGATACGAATTCCACGCGCGGCGGCGACGGCATTCTGAATACTCTGGATCTGATCGCCGTTTTGAAGCGCGCCACGAACATCGACACCACAAGGCCCGCCCGCGTTTCCCGTGGTATGGCTTGTCCTCCCCCGGCATCCGCGGCGACGCAGAGCGTCCGCGGACGAACGCGGACACCGGAGGCGGAGGGCGCACTGGAATTCGATCTGCCTGCCGGGTCTTTACGAGCGGCGATCTACCTGCGAGCTTATGTCCCTATGGATCTGGTAGGTCTTAGCTTTTCCGTAGCATGCGGCGCATGTCAACTGAGCTACGTTGCTCCTGGCGGATCGGCTCCGTCGCTGGTTGATGCGGAATTACCAGGAAAGTTGGCCGTGGCCTGGCTCAACGGCTTCTCCGCCGCGGCGGGCGATCGCGTTCTGCTAGGCTATCTTGACACCAACGCGCCAGCGTCGCTGCGGTTCGTAGGCGCATCCGCCAATGCGACAGGCAGCGGTCGCGATGTGCGACTGGCTGTACCCTAAAAGGCCCTGGACGCGATTTCGGCTCGTGATTCGATCGGTGCAGGTCTACCGTACCGGCAGAGACACGATGTTGCTGAAGCTGACCCAATTTCCGACCCAATTTCCAAGGTCAGGGATCCTTCCGGATTCTGAACACTCCTCAGGCTGACAGGCAGTCCGCTGCCCTTGAGCGAAGAGCCAAACGTCGTGGACGCTTTTGAACAGACATTGGATCATTCATCCTCTATTCTCTTGGGAAGCCCACATCTACCATGCCCGCCGAGCGATGGAGAATTCGGATCGTTCTGGGAGTCGGTGCCATACTCCTGGCCGCGCTTATCATCGTAGCGCCCGCTCTCCTCACGGTGGATCGCTACCGGCCTCGGGTGATCTCCTATCTCCAACAGGAGACCGGACACCAAGTGGAAATCGGACGGATGGCTCTCACGCTGTTTCCCCCGACAATTCACATCGAGCAATTCGGCGTGAAGAACCCGCCGATCTTCCCGGCCGGCTATGTTGTCCAAGTGGGGCGGATCGATGCCGAACTCAACGTGGGAGCGCTCTTCCGCCAGCGGCGCGTGATTGTCAAATCTCTGGTGCTGGAAGAGCCGGTTCTGCATCTGACTTCGGATCCCGACGGACCGTGGAACTTCGAAAACCCGCAAGCTACGACCTCGGAGAATGCCCTTCCTCTGCCTCCCACTTCGACTGTGCAGATCAAACGAGGCCACGTAATTGCTTCAAACCTCCTGCCGTCAGATGCACAAGGTCCGATTTTCTTCGAAGCCCACGATGTCTCTTGCGAACTCCAGCACGTCAACTTGGTTCGAATCCTGAGTCGCTCCGCGGCGCCCTCAGGGAGACACACCGAGGGCACGCTCAAGGCAGGACTTCTTCGCCTCGGCGCAGTGGAGGTGAGTAATCTGGAGTCCAAGGTTGGCATGCACGCCAGACGCGTGACTTTCACCGAGGTCAAGGCAGCCGTCTACGGCGGGAATGCAGTCGGTGATCTCTCCTTCGACTTATCGGGGAAGACCCCGCGATTTGAGACTACGGCGCGGCTAAGCGGCGTCAATTTGGCGCGTCTGTTGGCCGCCTTCCCGAGCGGCGGCGGAAAAATTAGCGGGAAGATGGAGGGAGAATTGAAACTAGCGGGAGAGATTGTCTATTCCCTTCACCCGCTGGCGGAAATTCACGGCGCGGGACACGTGACGGTGCGCAACGGACAAATGGCAAGTATCAAGCTCAACGCGAATCTGATGAAGCTGGCGCACTTCAACGATTTGGGCCCGGCTCGCGACGAACCCTCGTCGTTCAAGATGATCAGCACCGATTTGGAGCTATCCAATCAGCGCATCTCCAGCAAGGTGATCGACATCGATGGCTACGGCGTCGACGTGGATGGCTCGGGGAGCGTCAGCGTCTCGGGATCGGACGAACTAAACTATCGCGGCTTGGCGGAGATCACAACCAAGGAGGGATTCTTCACCAACACGATCGCCCGCCTGTTCTCGGGAGCGACGTTGAAGGATGGCCGGTTGCAATTCCCGTTCCGGATCCGCGGAACGATAGATAACCCGGTGTTCTCCAAGGGCAAGGGTGACAAAGATGTCGATGCGCCGAAACGCCGCTGATGCTCACTCCGCATATCGCTCTTCGATAATGTAGACCTTTGAAAAGCGTTCGCCGCATGGGCTGGGCTATTTTCATGCCGTCCGTTTCACGGACGCCCGAAAGGCCAAACACCCGAGTCTGCGCAGCAAGCCGAACGGTTTTTCCTCACCGGTCAAATTCAAAAATCGAGTCACTACCGAACTTTTGCACTGCGTCATTCCGCGCAACTTCTCAGTATTCACTCACTTCTTACCCGCGCCGATGAATGCGCTGAGGAGAATACCCGGTCGAAGGCAATGCTGTCCCTTGCCTTGGCTGAACAAAACCGATGTCTAAGATCTCATCCATCACCTGCGCGATATTGTGCGCTCTCATACTCATCACTGTTTTTGCCACGCCGGTGCACGCCTGCGGAGTGGCGCTGTCAATGGCGATGCCGGCCACGTTTCGTTTGTCGACAACCTTGAGCGTATCGAGCGCCTCGGGTACGTACGGCGGAACCGCCAGTTTGTCGGCGACGCTTTCGAACGGATGCACGCCGATCGCCGGCCGCACGATTGCGTTTACGGTGAACGGTACGAGCGTGGGATCTGCGACCACCGATGTCAGCGGCACGGCGACCGTTGCCAGCGCGAGTCTGTCGGGCGTCTCCGTGGGCGCATATGGAACGGGCGCGCGGGCCAGTTTTGCGGGCGATTCCAGCTACACCAGCAGCAGCGGATCGTCCACGCTGACGGTTAACGCGCGTGCGTTGACGGTCACCGCAACCGGCATCAATAAGGTTTACGACGGCGGAACATCGGCCACCGTGATTCTCTCCGACAATCGCGTTTCGGGCGACGTCTTCACCGACAGCTACACCGGCGCTAGCTTCGCCGGCAAAGCGGCCGGCAGCGGCAAGACCATTTCGGTCAGCGGCATCTCGATTTCCGGCGCCGCCGCGGCCAACTATACGGTCAACACCACCGCGACGGCCACGGCCAACATCACGCAGCGCGCACTGACGGTCTCGGCCATGGGCGTCAACAAAGGTTTTGACGGAACCACCGCCGCCACGGTAACTCTCTCCGACAATCGCGTGTCGGGCGATGTCTTCACGGACAGCTACACGAGCGCCAGTTTCTCCGACGCGAGCACGGGCGTGGGAAAAACCGTTACGGTAACAGGCATTTCGATTTCCGGCGCCGATGCCGCCAACTACACGGCCAACTCGAGCGCCAGCACCACGGCGAATATCACGGGAAAAACTCTCACCGTTACGGCCACCGGCGTCAATAAGGTTTACGATGGCGGCACTTCGGCCACCGTTACGCTCGCCGACAATCGCACGATCGGCGACAACATCACAGTCAGCTATGCCAGCGCGACGTTTGCGGCGAAGAGCGTTGGCAACGGCGTGGCGGTTTCGGTGAGCGGCATCTCCGTCACGGGTCCGGACGCGGCCAGCTACATCAGTCTCAACACCACGGCGACCACCGCCGCCAACATCACCGCGAAAACCCTGACCGTCTCCGCAAGCGGCATCAATAAGGTGTTCGATGGCGGTACGACCGCGACGGTGACGCTTTCCGACAATCGCGTTTCCGGTGACGTCTTCACCGACAGCTACACCGCCGCGAGTTTCTCGGACAGCTCTGTGGGAGTTGGCAAGATCGTATCGGTGAGCGGAATTTCCATCACCGGCACCGACGCCGCGAACTACTCGGCGAACAGCACCACGACAACCACGGCGAGCATCACCGGCAAGACCCTCACGGTCACGGCCAGCGGCGTCAATAAGGTTTACGATGGCGGCACTTCGGCCACCGTTACCCTCTCCGACAATCGCACGACCGGCGACAACATCACGGTGAGCTACACGACGGCCGCGTTTGCGGCGAAGAACGCTGGCAACAGCGTCGCGGTTTCGGTGAGCGGAATCTCCGTCACGGGTCCCGACGCCGCCAGCTACACCAGTTTCAACACCACGGCCAGCGCCACCGCCAACATCACGGCGAAGGCGCTGGCGGTTTCAGCCACCGGCGTCAACAAGATATACGACGGCGCCGCAACGGCGACGGTGACGCTCTCCGACAATCGCGTTGCTGGCGACGTTTTCACCGCCAGCTACTCGAGCGCGAGCTTCTCCGACAAGAACGTGGCGGCCGGCAAGACCATATCGGTCAGCGGAATCTCGATCTCCGGCACGGACGCCGCGAACTATACGCCGAACACCACGGCCGGCGCCACGGCCAACATCACGGCGAAACCGTTGATGATTTCGGCCACGGGCGTCAACAAGGTGTACGACGGCGGCGCGTCGGCGACGGTGACTCTCTCCGACAATCGCATTTCCGGCGACGTTTTCTCGAGCAGCTACTCGAGCGCGAGTTTCGCCGATAAAACGGTAGCCGCCGGCAAGACGGTTTCGGTGAGCGGCATCGCGATTTCCGGTGCGGACGCCGCGAACTATACGCCGAACACCACGGCGAGCGCCACGGCCAACATCACCGGCAAACCGCTGGCGATTTCGGCCACGGGCATCAACAAAGTGTACGACGGCGGCACGTCGGCGACGGTGACGCTCTCCGACAACCGCGTTTCCGGCGATGTTTTCTCGAGCAGCTATTCGAGCGCGAGTTTCGCCGACAAGACGGTCGCGGTTGGCAAGGCGGTTTCGGTGAGCGGAATCTCGATTTCCGGCGCGGACGCCGCGAACTACACGTTCAACACGACGGCCGGTGCGACCGCCAACGTCACGGTGTTGGCTCTGACCGTTTCCGCCACCGGCATCAACAAAGTATTCGATGGCGGCACGTCGGCCACGGTAACCTTGTCCGACAACCGCGTATCCGGCGACGTTTTCACCGATAGCTACGCCAGCGCGAGCTTCTCCGACCGCATTGTGGGAGTCGGCAAAACGGTTTCGGTGAGCGGCATTTCCATTTCCGGAGCCGACGCCGCGAACTACACGTTCAACACCACCGCAACCACCGTCGCGAGCATTACTGGAAAGCCGCTGACGATCACGGCGACCGGCGTCAACAAGGTTTACGACGGAAACACTTCGGCCACCGTTGTTCTCTCCGATAATCGCGTCTCGGGCGACGTGTTCACGGACAGTTATACGACCGCCAGCTTCGTCGACAAAAATGCCGGCTCCGGAAAAACGGTTTCGGTAAGCGGCATCTCCATCTCCGGAGCGGACGCCGCGAACTACACGTTCAACACCACCGCGACCGCCACGGCCAACGTAACGGCAAGACCACTGACCATCACCGCCACCGGCGTCGACAAGGTCTACAACCGCACGACGCAGGCGACGGTCACATTCTCTGACAATCGCCTCGAAGGCGACGTCTTCACCGATCACGGCAACGGATTCTTTGGCGATGCGAACGTAGGATCGGCCAAGCCCGTGACCGTGGCGAACATCACCATCGCCGGCGCCGACGCAGGAAATTACTCGTACAACACGACGGCCAGAACCACGGCCAACATTACTCCAGCGACGCCGGCGTTGTCGGTCACCGGATTCACGGGAACTTACGACGGAGCGTCGCATGGCGCTTCCTGTGTGGCGCACGGCGTGCCCGGTCCTACGGATCGTCCTTCACCCATTGCAGAGAGAGCGCTTCGTCCGCTGAACAACAACGGCGGCCCGGTCAACGGAACGTGCACTTTCACGTACACGCCCGGCGGCGCGACGATTCCGGTCGGCGCCGGCGCTTATGCGGTCAGCGTCTTGTTCACCAGCAGCGATTCGAATTACACGAGTGCCGGCGGATCTACGACGATCACGATCAGCCAGGCGTCGCTGACCGTGACTGCCAGCGCGCAAACGATCACCTACGGCGTAGCGCCTACCTACACCGCAACGTATTCCGGATTTGTCGGTGAGGACTCGCCGGCGTCGGTGAGCGGCACCGCCGCTTTCTCGACGAACGCAACGCTGACTAACGGCAAGCCGAACGCCGGCACGTGGACCATTACTCCGGCGGTCGGAAGCTTGAGCGCCGCGAACTACAGTATTGCGACGTTCGTTCCCGGCACGTTGACGGTCGGCAAGGCCGCGTTGACGGTCACGGCGAACAGCGCCGGTAAGGCTTACGGCGCACCGTTGCCGGCGCTCAGCGCGATGGTCAGCGGCTACGTGAACGGCGATACGTCCAGCGTGGTTTCCGGCACACCTGTTGTAGCGACCATCGCGACCGCGAACTCGCCGGCCGGCAATTACGCGATCACCGTTAGTGGATCGTTGTCGGCGGCGAATTATACGTTTACGTACGCCCCGGGAACATTGACGATCTCCGCGGGCGTGCTCACCGTGATCACCGACGGCGGCACACGAATCTACGGAGCGCAGAACTCGCTCAGCTATTCCATCAGCGGTTTCGTAAACGGCGACACGGCGGCCGTGGTTTCGGGCGCGCCCGTGCTCTCGACGACGGCATCGCAGAATTCCTCTCCCGGAACCTACGCAGTCACGGCGACGATCGGCACGCTCGCGACGCCCAGTTACACGTTTGCATTCCAGTTTGGCTCGTTGGTCGTGACGCCGGCCACCACGGATCTCGGTTTGAGCGCGCCCACCACGACGGTCGGCGCGGGACAGAGCTTCACGCTCAACTTCCTGCTCGCGCCCGTCTCGGGCGGCGCCGCGCCGAGCGGAGCGGTGATCTATTCGGTAGATGGCGGTGCTTCGCAGAGTGTTTCGCTGGCCAACGGCGCGGCCACGGTTACGCTGTCGCCGCTCGCGGTGGGAGCGCATCACCTGGTCTCGAACTACAGCGGCGACGTGAACTACGCGGCGACCACGCCGCATTCGGTCACACTGACCGTGACGGCGTTGTCGACGCAACTGACGGTCAGCGCGACGCCCGGAATGACCGCGCCCCAAGGTCAGCCGATCACATTGACGTTTTCGCTGACGGGAACGCCCGCCCCGTCGGGAACCGTTGCGTATTCGCTGGATGGCGGCGCGCCGCAAATGGCTTCGGTTTCCTCCGGAACGGCGGTGGCCTCGCTGAGCGGATTGGCGATGGGACAGCATGTCCTGAGCTACAGCTACAGCGGCGATCGCAACTATCCCTCGATTTCGCGCACCGCGACGATCGTGGTAACCACGCCGCTGCCGGTTCTGAACACGGTGGTGAACGCCGCCGACTTCGGCTCCAAGATTTCGGCGGGCGGCTTGGCCACGATCTTCGGTGCGGGATTGGCCACCGATACGCTGTCCGCGACAGCGGTGCCGTTGCCGATCACGTTGCACGGCACGCAAGTGCTGGTGAACGGCGCGACCGCGCCGATCACTTTCGTTTCGACCGAGCAGATCAATTTTCAAGTACCGATCGGAACGCTGGTGGGAACGCCGGTGCAAGTTGCGGTGGTGTTGAACGGCGTATCCAGCCTGCCCACGATGGTGACGTTCTTCACCAACGCGCCCGCAGTGTTCGACTACTATCGCACGCCTGATTCCTTCGAACCGATTGTGGTTCACGCCGACAACTCGCTGGTGACTCCCAGCGCTCCGGCAACCGCCGGCGAGATCCTGACGATCTACGCCACCGGCGCCGGCGCGTTGAACAACCCGCCGCTGGACGGCCAACCCGCGCCCTCATCGCCGGCCTCGACGACCAAGACCCTGCCGATTGTCATGGTCGGCGGAGTGGCGGCGACCGTGCAGTTCTCCGGATTGACGCCGGAATCGGTCGGCCTCTTGCAGATCAACATTCAACTTCCCGCAACGCTGCCCGCGGGAAGCGGAACGCCGCCGACATTGCCGCTCGGGATCAACCTCGGTGGATCGTCGAGCACGCCCGTGAAGTTGTGGATGGTCCAGTAAGGAGATTCAGCAACGAGCCGCCGTGGAGAAAGGGTCAGTCTGAAATTCAGGCTGGCCCTTTTCCAATTGTTTTACTAACTCCGCATGGCAATCAAAACCATTGCGGTGAATGTAGCCCAGAGGCTACAATCACCTCAATTCACTTTTGCGATCTGCTTGTGCGGGCTACGGAAACGAATCAAAGGGATGTCATGAGAAAGAACAAGCCGGTCCCCAAAGTCAAGCGGCGCGGGACAGTTCGCCCGTCACGCCGCTGGGATGATTTCATGCGCGAGGAATTGTCCAATACGGCACGCGCGTGTGCGTACCTCGAGGTAGCCATCAACGAGTTTCAGGAGAGCGGAAGCGTGGAGCATTTTCTTGAGGCGCTACGTCATCTCGCCCAAGCCGGCGATGGAATGGCAGACATCGCTCGCAAGACGGGTGTGAGCCGGGAGAGCCTTTATCGCACGCTCTCCCGTCACGGCAATCCCCAGTTCAAGACGGTGCTCGGCGCCATTGGCGCATTGGGAATGCGCGTTCAAATCTCACCAGCGGAGCGGCGGCCATCGTGACAATCCAGATCGGCGGACTAAGCCGTACAGCCAGTTGAACCCCGTGGGCCTTCTTCCTCTAAACACGAAGTGGAGAAGCCCATTCCTTCTCGGAGGCAGATCGGGCTTTCACAAACGCCTCGGTTTTCCTCGTGCCATTCGGAGCGCCGGGCTGTCCCGACCCGTTCGAATCCTCCGCATGGTAACATCGGCCGTGTTGGGCGGGCGACGTCATCATGCAAGACGAACAAATACTTGAAGCGCTGAATAAACACTGGCAAGCGTCGGCGGCGGGCGACGCAAACGCGGAACACGAGATTTACGATGACCACGCCGTTTGCGACTATCCGCAGTCGGGCGAACGAATCCTCGGGCGAAGCAATTTGCAGGCATTGCGGAGTCATCACCCCGGCAAACCATCGGGTTTCAACGTCAAGCGAATTGTTGGAAGGGACGATCTCTGGATCACGGAATACACGATCGTCTACCAGGGACGATCATCATTCACCGTGAGCATTATGGAGTTCCGCAACGGCAAGGTCGTGCACGAGACGCAGTATTTCGCGGATCCTTTTGAAGCGCCCGCGTGGCGGAGTCAGTGGGTTCAGGGGATCACGTGATGGCGTTTGGGAGTGCGTGTGTGCGAGGGCCAGCGAAGTACGAGAGAGATTTGATCTGTGCGGGAACGTTTTTGTGAATCTTTGGCTCTGATGAAGGATCACGCGCCGAGAAGGATGCTGCGCAGATGTCCCGCGCCGTCCCGACAGACCATCGACTGGATCCAAGCGGCATGGCTGCAGAGTTAGGTGGGTAAGGACGTGGTTCGCCAGATGGCTATTGCCGGGACAATCAGGGCTTGCCGCGCAGGACCGTAGCGGGCCAATTCACCACGATGTTCAGCGGTGTCGCGACCGTTGCTTGATCCTCGATCAACGTCAGGAACCGCTTGCCGTCGGGAGCCGGCTCGTAGTCTTGTAAGCCTGTGACTGGCGAGGTGAAGAGCTCGCGGGGCTTCGACACTTCCGCCGTGCCGCCAAGCTTTAAGTCCACGGCAACCAGGAAGCTGCGCTTGCGGCGGTAGTAGAGCTGCCGCCCGTCCGGTCGCCATTTCGGCGCGGCACCACCGTCGTTTGAGACCTGGATCCGTTGATCGGTGGGAGGAAACTTCTTGATGTACACCTGTGCCACGCCGGACTCATCGCTGGAATACGCTACCCAATGCCCGTCCGGCGAGAATCTCGCTTCTCCCGCGTTGAACTCGCCGCGAACTACCGGAAACGGTTTTCGATCGCCATCCAGTGGCATCGCCCAAATGCTGGGACGACCCGTCTTGGGGTCGTTCTCTGAATACAGCAAGAATCTGTCATCCCGAGTCACGTCCAGGGCTAGCTTGCGGACGGGAGTCTTAAGGACCGATTCCGCGCTGCCGCCGTCTGGGGAAATTGAGGAGAGGTCCCCGAATGTCGCCGTTCCGAGCTGACTAAAAAAAATCCGCGAACCACTGCGCGACCAGATTGCAGAGAGGGCAAAGCCAACTGAGGTCAGTTTGGAGAATACGCCTCGGGCGAGATCCAACGTCCACAGGTCCACCTTTTGGCTTTCAGGGTCCCTGCGGAGGCGCGCGACTCTACGGCCGTCGGGTGACAACGAAATGCCGACGAGCGGTTCTGGTGTTCCAACGGTTCCCAGCGCTTTTCCTTGGTCGTCGAGCCAGGTCATTTGAAACGTTCTCGGCTGGCGATTTTGCCAAGCCAGCACTCCTGATGGGGAGGCCGAGTAGTCTACAATCTCCTCGGCGATTTGAACGGCGTCGCCGGTGAACTCTAGTTTGTCGGGGTCGAAGGGCCGCGCCGTCAGGGAGAACGTTCCTTCCGGCTGGTAGAACAGATAGCCTGCAACTCCGGTATGCCCACGGTCCGCGGCGGGCATGAATCTCGCGCGTTGGGCCCTTTCGAGAATTAGCTTGCGTCCGCCTTTGCCGCCTAGGGACGCTACGTAAACCGACGGAGACGAACCCCCGCCTTGAAATAGGAAATGCTGCCCGTCCGGCAGGAAACTGGGTTCTCTGACAGATTCTCCAGCCGCCTCATCCGTCTTGAGGTCGGAAGGAACACCACCAGTCGCGGCTACTTTCTGTATCCATACTAAACGCCCGGGATCCCGGGCGGTCAGTAGAATATCTCCGGCCGAATTCCAGGTTCCGGTGGTGTTGTGGGACAGGTCACAGATATTCTGCGGCGTTCCTCCCGCCACCTCGATTTTCTTCAACTTCCTGTCATTGACGGCGAAGGCCACAAAGCGACTATCCGGAGACCAAAACGGCCCAACGGCATCCTCCGTGCCGGGTAAGGGTCGAGAAATCGGCGAATCGAGAGGCCTGATCCAGAGAGATCTCTTGCGATCCTGAGAGTCCGCAACGAAAACGATCATTCGTCCATCCGGCGATGTGGAGAAAGGGAAACCGGTGTCGGTATCGAACACGGTCTTCTCCGGGGGCTGGAGTTGGAACTGAACGGCCTTTTGCTCGGTCGCGGTCGGCCGTTGAAAGTAAGACACTCCGATCGCCCCAAGCAATGCTGCGCCGAGCGCAGCGGCTACGCCCCACGGCAGCCATTTTCTTTCCGCAACCGGTGCCGGAGCCAATTGCGCCGACCACTGAAGGGCGTGTCTAACTTCGCGCGCCGACTGCCAGCGATCCTCGGGGTCCTTCGCCAAACAGGTTAGGGTCACACGCTCCAATGCCGGCGGCAGACCGGCGATCGGTTCGGGGTCCTTGGCCAGAATTGCAGCGGCGATGCTGGAAGCGTTCTTGCCCGCGAAGGCCTTCCGGCCCGTGAGCATCTCGTACATGACGCAGCCCAGCGAGAAAATATCGCTGCGTGCGTCGGCCTCTTTGCCCTCCACCTGCTCGGGAGCCATGTATTGCGGCGTGCCGAGTACCGCACCGTGTGCCGTGAGCGCTTTCGATATCGTCTCCTCGCTCAGGTCCGGGTCCTCGCGAATCTTGGCCAAGCCGAAATCCAGCAACTTGATCCCTTTCTTGTTAACCAGGATGTTCGCGGGCTTCAAGTCGCGATGCGTGATGCCCTTCCTGTGTGCGGCATCGAGAGCCTCGCAGATCTGCGCGGCGTACTGCATCACCTTGTCGAGCGGCAGCGGGCCGCTCAGCGGCTCGCCCTCTACGTACTCCATTACGAGATAGTTGGGACCAACATCAAAGAGCGTGGCGATATGGGGATGGTTCAGCGAGGCAACCACGCGCGCCTCGCGTTCGAAGCGCTCACTGAACGATTCTTTCGATACCTTGAGCGCGACAATGCGGTCCAGGCGCGTGTCGCGCGCCTTCCACACCTCGCCCATCCCGCCCGCGCCGATCGGCGCGATAACTTCATAGGGTCCGAGGCATGAACCGGCCGTCAAAGGCATGCGTCACGATTTTGACACATGGGGACAGACCGGAAGCACAGAAAAGCGCGGACAGAGCAGAGGACGACAATCGAGTCTGTTTGCCTGCAGGGTCCGTCCACAGACAAATATCGGGCTCGCGAACGGCTGGATGCCGCCGCTAAGCTTTCCCTCACCGCCTCTCGTCCGAAGGTGTGGCCCCTGAATGTTCCCGTCAGACTTCAAAGAACGCTTGTCCGTCTTCCACGGGGAAACGGGGGAAAGGGGGACAGCCAGCCTGATCCCTTTCGCATTTTCACTCGGCCTAGACGTTTCACACCGATTCGCGCACCTTTAAGTTGCGAGAGTCGTTCATCGCGAGCACATTGACGGTCGCGCGTCCCATTGGACTTGTGCCTTCAATCCGCATTCCCCTAAATACGAAGTGCGCAGACCAAGAGTCCGTTCTGGGATTGAACAGTGGAACGAGGACGCCGGTGTCCGGATCGATTCCGGACAGATTCGGACCCTTGTGCCGGTTGCAGTAGTGGCACGCCAACGCCAAGTTGCCGGTTTCGTCGCCGCCGCCATGCTGCCGGGCGACAATGTGTTCGACATGATGCTTCGCTTCGAGGTTCGCTTCCGGCAGCAGGCAGTACTCACAACGGCCGCCGGCGCGACGTCTGACGAAATCGCGCGTGGCCGCGAGCATTGTTAGTTTCCGCTAGCCCGAAGCTGTTCCTTGGCTTTGACCTTCAGAATCGTGATGAAGTCGGTGGCGGCGATGATCGCGTCGTATTCCGCCAGTTCTTCGCGCGTGGCGGTTCCTTCATTGGTTCGATCCGCGAGTACGTCAAGACGCTCTTGCATATCGGGCGGCAGTCGGTATTCCACGATCCGGCGCGAGGCTTCTGCGTTCAAGCAGCGGCTCAGCGGATCGAGGAGCGTATCGAGGACGGTCATAGTTGCGACGCTCTCCATAGCTGTACACTACCATACCGGGACGAACGATGTTGGGATGTGGAGAAGCCGATTCCTTCCCGGAGGCAGATCGGGCTTTCACGAACGCCTCGATTTCCCTGGGCAACTCTGTCCCGCACTCCCCCGCCGTGACGTTACCCCGTGCGGTGGAAGAGAAGTTGAATCGGCGCGCCTTACTTCTCCGCCTTCATGATTTGAACTAGCTTGGCTTCGAAGGGCTCGAAGTGCAGCACGTAGTTTACGGGCGATTCTCCGGACCGCTGACCTCGGATGGCGACATGCCACTGGAAGAACGCGACGGCAGGCGTGGTCGTGTTGGCGCTCGCTGGTATCATCGTGTCAAACTTGATCGACTGAATTGTCAATGATCCGAAAAAACGCTCCAGAGCCTTCAGGGGTATGGCCTTCATAAACGCTTCTTGTTCCCCTGGACCGTAGCGCGGAGCAGCCTCACGCAGGGCCCGAAGACCCTGAGCCTCATTCCAGTCTCGATGGCTCTCGACGAGAGCATGAAGGTCGAAGTTCTTGCCTGAATTCGCGAGAAATGAGTCGCGCGCGGTGAACTCCTCCAGACGGCCGCTGGCATCCAAAGCAAACTCTCCCCTCATCAGGGGCCGACGCTCAAAGTCCTTCGGGGCCCTCCGCTCGTCTCCGGCCACGATCATATAGGAGGGCCATGCGAATGGTTGTTGCCAGATCTCGAACTGGCCACTACGGAGCTTGGTCCACTTCGTATCGAACGGCTCGTTCGACGTGATCGCTAAGTCGACTCGCTCGGTTGGCAATTCCGGATACATCGACTCGAGGAACAGCCGCAAGCCGCTCACGCCTGTTGCCTCAGGCACCGTCTGACCGGCTATCGGGCCATGCGCGAATATTCCGAGCAGCAGACACGCGTGTGGCAGCAAGGGTTTTCGGCGAGGTAATTTCATTTGCGAATTTCCGGCAACTCACCGATTTGGTTCAGCATTCCGCCGAGTGGATCGAACCCCAGAAAGTACCTAGCTGGTGGCCGTCCGGGACGTTGCACATGGAGATAGATTGTCCAGGCACCGCCAAATCGAACTTCCTGGACGACGAACGGTCCAATTAGGCTTTCGAGCCGCTTGAATGGAACCGTCTTTAGGAAGGCGTCTCTGTCACCCGGGCCATAACGCGCGCCGGCCGCTCGCTGGGCGCCGGCAATCCTTGCTTTGGACCACTTCGGATGGCCCGACAATTGTTCAAGAAACAACGCGTACCGTAACGCGTTGACCGCTTCGCCGCCTGCATCGTACTGGGTGATAAATCCGGAGCGATCCAGCCATAAGCCGCCGTGTAGGAGTAGGGTTGATTGCAACTGATCCGCGTTTGACCGGGGCGGAGGGCCATCCCACACGATTCGCCCCGCGGCCTCCGGGGCTCCTGCGGAGTCCATCGCCACCGAGAAACTGATCTGAATCTGGCTGTTCCCTCTTTGGAGCTTCGGATAGAACGCTTGAACGAAAGATGATCCCAGGGTGAGCAGACGTTCTTCGGAAAGGCTCTGCGCGTCACCGGTCCCTGGATGAACCAGCAGAAGCAAGGCCAGCAGATAGTGTCTCCTCATCTTCGCACCTATTTTCGTATCTTCACTGTGCTGTCCCCAAGGGAGGTCCATCGAAGAGCATAGCCGGTCGTTCGCATCGTGTCGTTCGCCGCCGCGACTGCGGCAGCGACGCTGCCGCCGTTAGCAAGGGTCTGGTTTGTTTTTTAAAACCGTGATTGCCCTCGGCGCCGATCCCGCGCCGCGGGATCGATCAGGACCAACTGGCCATCACGCGATCGTCGCTACTCTTTTCGCGACGTCGTCTCACCCGCCACCGGTTTCGGCGTCACATGGACCAACGCGCCGGGATTCGCGTCTTCGATCATCCACAATGTGCCGTCGGCCGCTTCTTCCACGTCGCGCACCCGGAATCCAATGTCCCAGCGCTCCGCGCTCTTCGCGCCGCCGTGACCATCGAAGACAATCCGGTTGAGGCACATGCTCGCCAGACCACTCACGAATCCGCTGCCGTCCCACTGCGGAAAGCTCTGCTTCCCGGTGTAGAACATCAGATTGCCCGGAGCAATCACCGGAACCCAGTACAGCACGGGCTCGGTCAAGTCGGGCCGCGTTTCGTGACTCGGAATCGCCACGCCGTTATAGTTTTTTCCGTACGAAACGAGCGGCCATCCGTAGTTCTTGCCCGGCTGGATCAGATTCAACTCGTCGCCGCCGCGGGGACCGTGTTCCACTTCCCACAATTCACCCTTGGGTGAAAACGCCATGCCATACGGCGTGCGGACTCCCGTGGCCCACGTTTCCGATGGCGTGAGATTCGGCGTGGGATACGTGTACGTGCTCACGACCTTGGCGGTTTTGGCGACTTCGGTGTCCTGCGGCGGATCGATTAACGGAACCGTTTGATCGCCGGTTTTGCCGAAGTTGGGATTGCCCGGCGCGGGTTTGCCGTCGAGCGTGAGATGCAGGATTTTTCCAACGGGCTGGCTGGGGTCTTGCGCGGGGTTCATGCGTTGCCGATCGCCAACCGACAGAAACAGCGATTCGCCGTCGGGCGCGAATGCCACCACCGCGCCTTCCTGTCCGCCTTTGCCGCGCGGCATCTGCCGCCAGATCACTTGCAATTGCCGCAATCCCGCCGAGGCCGTGCCGACGACCAGTTTCGCGCGCGCCAGGGCCAGACCGCAGCCGTAATCGCCTGGCTCGCAGTAGGTGAGATACACGCTTTCGTCGGTGGCGTAGTGCGGCGAGAGGAAAATGCCGAGCATCCCGTTTTGTCCCTGCCAATAAACGGGCGGCGTACCGTTGAGCGCCGCGATTTTCTCGCCTTGCGCGGAAACCAGCCAGATCGGTCCGACTTTCTCGGTGATCAGCATGCGGCCGTCGGGAAGAAACGCGATCCGCCAGGGCAGCTCGAATGTGGACGAGGCCTTGGTCATGTTGAAGGGCGTCGTGGCTTCGGGTTTCTGCTCACCGATATTGACTTGGGCCCAAGCGGCCGCCGTCAGCATTGACGCGAGCGCGAGAGGCAGAGCTGTTTTCCGGAAGTTCATGGGGTGTGTCTCCTAAGCTTGCATCTTATATCGTACACGAAGGGAGGCCGCGGCTGATCCGCGGGTGGCGACAAATCACGAGTATCTGCGATGGCGTGCGGAATCGGCAAGGAGTTTGGCGGCCGCGGCCATCAACCAAAACAGCACGGCGGCGCCCAACATGAACGCCGGACGGTAGCGATGCCACGGTAATCGCTCGACGCGAAAACTCATGTGACCATTTCCCACGCGCCAGCTCTCGATGATCCACGACCAAACTTCGCCCATCAACGCGGCGCCGACCGCGAAAACAATCGAGACGAACAGCATCATCAGCAGGGGCGGCATCCACCCGTTCTCCGATACCGGATACTTCTTCCAAATCATACGCGTGGCGATCATGGCGGCCAGACAGCAGAACAACACGAACGGCAGGTTGATCGCGACATCGAAGCTCCCGCGATTCTTGCCGAGCAATCCCGCGACGCGCTCGGCGGAAACGCCATGCGTCGTTGCGACCTCGCGAAAAAGCGCGTCACGGCAAGCGTCGCGCGCCTTTTCGTATGCCTCGCCGGAGACGAAGTTGGGCGTGCGCAATCCATCATGACGGTCGGCGTAGCGGATCGCCAGGTCTTCGGCGAACTCGGCGTCCGCGCTGAGGTGCGCATCGTCGGCTGCGTGCACGGGCGTTTCGCCCGGCCACCGGCAGTCGGAGTTGCGTCCGTCGCGGCGCATGCATCCGGTGGCGGCCAGCACGAGGGGCAGCGCGAGGATCGGAAGGGTGCGGCGCGGCAAATGCATTTTCCCAAACTTAAGCGAACGAGAACCGCCCTATCTCCATAGCTCTTCGGTATCGATTATGCCTCATGGTCCTGACTTCCGCCGGGGCGGTTCCGGTTTACACTGGACGCACCATGGACCCTATCACTCGTCGTGACTTTGCAGAAATCACCGTCGGTGGCGCTGCCGCGGTTTCGCTCGGCGCACAACAGCCTGCTTCCACCAAGAAGATGTTCGGCATTCAGGTCGGCGCCGTTTCCTTTGTCGACGAAGGAGTCGAGCCGGTGCTCGACAACCTTGAGCGACTCGGCGGCGTCAACACGCTGTTCATCGCGACGTTCACGTATGGCCGCGGCATCGCGGGACGCCAGATTCCCGGCCAGCCGCTGCCCGATCACGGCAAGCAGGAATACGACACCGGCTATCACGGCGGAAACTACACGCGCATTCATCCGCAGTATTACAAGGACACCGTGCTCAAGGATTTTCGCGCGCCCGATCACGGCGACTTCGATGTGCTGGAAAGCGTGATCCCCGCGGCGCGTAAGCGAGGCATGCGGGTCATCTGTTGGTACGAGGACGTTTTTCGCAACGACATTCCGAATATCGAAAAACTTCAGGAGCGCGACCTGCACGGCAATCGCGCCACCACGTTGTGCTTCAACAACCCCGACTATCGCGGATTCCTGCTCGGTTTGAGCGAAGATTACGTCCGCTCGTATGACGTGGACGGCGTGATGTGGGGATCGGAACGCCAGGGCGCGCTGGCGAATTCGTTGAGCGCGTCGCATGACGGCACGTTCGATCCCAGCCGCGCGACTTGTTTCTGCGAGTTCTGCCAGCGGCGCGCGAAGGAACACGGCATTTCGGTGGATCGCGCGAAACAGGGTTTCCTGGAATTGGAGAAATTTGTTCGCGCCGCGCGGGGCAAGGAGCGGCCTGTGGACGGGTATTACGTCGCGGTGTGGCGCTTGCTGCTGAAGTTTCCGGAACTGCTGGCTTGGGAGAACATGTGGCACGACAGCCTCCGTGATACCTATCGGGCCATTTACGATCGCGTGAAGTCGGCGAAGTCTTCGGCCGGAGTCGGCTGGCATATTTGGCACAATAATTCGTTTAATCCCATTTATCGCGCCGAGCAGGATCTTCAGGTCATCGCTCCCTATTCCGATTTCCTGAAAATCGTGATCTATCACAATTGCGGCGGCGAGCGTCTGGCCAACTACGTAAAGAGCGTGGGGCAAACGATGTTCGGTGACGTGCCGGCGCAAGAATTGCTCGATTTCCACTATCGCGTGATGGACTACGGTGCGGAAGGCAGTATCACGCAAATCCCCAAGACCGGGCTTTCCGCCGACTACGTGTATCGCGAAACGAAGCGGGCGCGCGCGGGTCTCGCGGGGACGAAGACGCTGTTGTGGCCGGGCATCGACATCGATATCCCGACCGCCGCGACGAGTTCGAAATCCACGCCCGAGGGCACCGCGGCCGCGGTGGACGCGGCGTTTCGCGGCGGCGCGGACGGCGTGCTGCTGTCACGCAAGTATTCCGAGATGAAACTGGCGAATCTGCGCGGCGCCGGCGACGCGATTCGCCGGCGTTCCGCATAGTAATGTCGGCGTTGCCGATTATCGCGTCATCTGCTTGAACAATGCGAGCACAAACGCCGCGTAGCGCGCGCGGCCCGGCAACAGCAGCGGCCAGTAAGAGATGGAGCGCGCCAGGAAACCAAGTTCACGCGGGTCGCCGGCGCCCCGCGCATTCATCGCGGCGCGGAACATGATCGCCGCGAGAATGCGGCGTCCCCACAAATACGCGCGAAATCCGTCGAGGTCTGAAATCATCGTGGGCAGTGAAAGCAAATCCGCTTCCAACATGCCGTCGATGCGTTTCGAGGAATTGGTGTTGGTCTCGCGATAGCAGGTGAGCGTTTCGGGAACCCATCCGACACGCATCTTCTGGCGAATGATCAAGCGCGCGAACAATTCCCAATCCTCCGAGCCGTGAATCCGCGGATTGAATCCGCCGCCTTCAATAAACATGTCGCGGCGCATCATCACGCTTGACGGCGTGATCAAGTTTCCATAACGCAAGTTCGGCCAGATCGCCTCGGGCGGCGTGCTCCGCGCGTTTTCGATTGTGCCGTCGGGATAATGCAATTCCAGCGGCGTGTACACCAAGTCGCACCCCGGCGATCCGGCAACCACGGCCGCTTGGCGTTCCAACTTAGCGGGCTTCCACCAGTCATCCGCGTCGAGAAACGCGATCCACTCCGATTGCGCCGCGTTCACCGCGTTGTTGCGCGCGGTGGCGACACCGGATTTTTCCTGGCGAATGTAGCGGACCACGAGCGGGTGTTGCGCGGCATAGCGCCGCCCGATTTCCGGCGTGGCGTCGGTGGATCCGTCGTCGACCAGCACGATTTCCGCCGCGGGCAACCTCTGCGCCAACACGCTGTCGAGCGCTTGCGCCAAATACGGCTCGCCGTTATAACACGGAATCACGACGCTGATGCGGATCGGCATGCTCGATCTAACGGTAGGCTACCGCTTTCGCCCCAAAAAGAAAATGTGATCGCCGTAGTAGCGATAAAAAGGATGCCGGTCGAGTTGCGCGTAGCGTTGGCGTTCCGCCTCCGACGGCGCCTTGTGCTGTTGGAAGAAGAATGTTTCCAGGCGCAGTGTCTCGCAGCCGTGCTTTTCCGCGAAGGCGGCCAAATCCGCCGGGTGGATGCGCGTAATCATGTCGCAATCGGGATAGACGGGCATGGCGTCGAGGTTCGGAGGGATGTTTTGATAAATGCGTCCAGCGCGGCCTGAATGCAGCACGGCGCGCGCGGCCGCCAGATTGATCCAGCGAACCGACGCCCGCAATTTCAGATGCAGGTCGAGCGAATATCCGTTCGGCGTGGTAAAAAAAACACGGCCACCGGGACGAACCACGCGGATCATCTCGCGAATGACAGCTTCGGGATCCCAAACGTGCTCGAGCATCTCAAAGCAATAGGAAAAATCGGCGCAACCGTCCCGCAGCGGAGCGCGCGCGGCGTCGGCCCCGGCGAGCACGGCTTTGGGCGATCGCGTGGCTGCCCGGCGCAGTGCGATCGGGCTGACGTCCATTCCCAGCGCGCGCCGGACGCGCCGCGAAACGGCGTCGAGCACCACACCGCCGCCGCATCCAAACTCCACGGTGAAGTAGGAGGGGTCGAGCATTTCCAGGAGCGCACGAACCTGGGGATGATCCGCCCTATCCTCGGACGCGGTCATGGCGTGATAATCGGAGCGCTCCGCGTAAAAGCGGCTGAGTCGTTCGGCGATCGCCGCGATGTCGACAGGCGGAGGCCACCAGTAACGCACGATGTTAGAGATGGCCGAGATCATTTCGGACAGATTTCTTGATTTTAGGGACGACTCCAACGCAGACGCTGAAAATAAACGTACCGCCGCATTCTTTGCGAGAATCTGGGCGATACCGGTACGGTCAAATCCGGCAGCGCGCGCGCGCCGCGGGCAACGTCGGCGAGCTCGCGGCCCATATCGTCTTCATCGAATTCGATGACTTCCCGCGCCTTCACTTCGTCGCGCCACTCATACTGGAAAATCGAGTACTTCGGATTGATCGCGCGGCGGCCGTCGAGCCGGGTCACGATCGCTTCCGGGAGGCTGTGGAGGCGATGCACCTTTAAACGGAACTCGATCACTCCGTCTTTTTCACTCAGCAACCAACGATGATGCGTGTAACCCGCGTAGTTGGGACTTTCCACGCCGATGGTTTGTTCGACGATTCGCGACGGCGTCTCCACATATCCCGCTTTCGCGACGCGGCTCAGCTCCGAACAAACCCAGATGGGATCGCGAATGTCTTCCAGCGTGTGCGAGCAGACCACGTAATCGAAAAACTTGTCCGCGATAGGCCACGGCCGTCGCTCGCAAATGTCGGCCTGAATCCAGGTTTTCTGCGTGAATCGCGCGGGTTTTCCGGCGAGCGTGGGCTTGGCATCGGAAAACGGCGTGAAGTCCAGAACGTAGTCCGCGCGAAAATACGGCGAGCCGCCGCCACCGACATCCAGGACCAGCGCGTCGGCGGGAAGCTCCTGATCCAATCGCAGTGACGCGGCGCGATCCATGGTGAAATGCTAGCACAGCGAAGCGCCGCACCCGCGTGCTAAACTCGTTTGATTCCTGCTGCTAATTCCATCCCGATGCCCACTAACTTGAAGATTGCGGTCGGCGCCAGCGGACTCTCCCACATTCGTCGCGGCGTGGAAGCGTGGGCCGAGGAGTCCGCGGCGGCGTTGCAGTGCGCGGGCGAGCACGCGGTGCTCTTCAAGGCCACCGGCCGTTCCGATTCGCGATCCACCGTTGTGCTCGACACCATGCCGCGTTCCGATCCGCGCGCCATCGAGTGGGCCAAGCTTCTGCGGAGCTCCGGGTTGTGGCGCGTGGGACTCAGCAATCCTTACGACTACGAACAACTCGCCTACACGGTCGCGTTGTGGCAAGCGATCGGCCGCGATTACGACATTCTGCATTTGCAGGATCCCATGGCGGCGCTGTGGATGACGTGGCTTCATCGCGCGGGATTGTCGCGTCCCCGCGTGATTCTGGCGCACGGAACGGAAGAACCAACGGAAACGTTGGTTCGATACGACGCCTTGCAGCATCTTGCGCCGGTGTACTTGGAAGAATGGGAAAGGCATCGCCCGCGCGGCCAAAAGGTTTTTGCGATTCCCAATTTCATCGACGTCCAACGCTTTCGGCCCGGCGATCAGGGAGGGGCGCGTGCGCAATGGAATCTGCCGGGCGATGCATTCGTGATTCTCACCGTCGCGGCGATCAAAAAAACGCACAAGCGCATCGACTACCTGATCCGCGAAACGGCGCAGCTTCCGCAACTCGATGGACGGCCCTCGTACCTCGTGATGGCGGGAGCACGCGAAACCGAAACGCCGGAGATCGAAGCATTGAGCCGCGAGTTGCTGGGCGACCGCGGCCGCGTGCTGGTGGATGTTCCGCGCGCGGAGATCGCGAGCTTGTATCAAGCGGCTGACGTATTTGTGTTGGGATCGCTGCACGAAATGTTGGGCATCGCGCTGGTGGAAGCGATGGCCTGCGGAATCCCCGTATGTTGCAACAATTCGCCGACGCTGGCCTGGGTTGCGGGCGACGCGGGACAGCCGAGCGACATCAGCCAGCCGGGCGCGCTTGTGGCGCAACTGCGCGCGCTTGAAACACGCAGCGAACGCGAGCGTCTTGCGAAGCTCGCCCGCCGGCGCGCCGTCGAGGTTTTCTCCGAACAAGCCGTGATCCCGCAATTTCAGGCGATGTATCGGCAGGTGATGTCCGCACCGGCCTCTTAAAATTGAGTCCGGCGTGGTAGCCTAGATTGACTCCGATGAAAGACACCGCTCCGACCAACGAATACACCAAAAAGTTTTTCAGCACGATCGAAAACCTCACGCGAGTGTCCGCGGAAAAGCTTTGTCCCTTGGTTTTGGAGTTGGTTCCGGCAAAGAGCGTGGTAGACGTCGGTTGCGGCGAAGGCATTTGGCTCCGAGCCTTCGCGGACGCAGGCGTCAGCCGGATCGTCGGCCTCGACGGCGACTACGTCGACCGCGCGCGATTGCAAATCGCCAAGGAAACCTTCATCGCCCACGATCTCACCCAGCCGTTTCCCGAACTAGGGCGCTTCGATCTCGCAGTCTCTCTCGAAGTCGCCGAGCATCTGGACGCGGAATTCGCGGACGACTTCGTGGCCTCGCTCACTTCGCTGAGCGACTACGTCCTTTTTTCGGCGGCGATCCCCGGTCAGGAAGGCACGCATCACGTCAACGAGCAGTGGCCCAGCTACTGGGAGAAGCGCTTCGAGAAGTGCGGATACAAAATGCTCGACTGCATCCGGCCGCAGATTTGGAACCGCGAAGAGATCATCGTCTATTGCCGCCAAAATACATTTCTCTGCGTCAGCGAAAAGACCCTGGCGTCGCGCGCCGACCTTCGCCGCTTCGCCGGGCCCGTCCTCGACATGGTTCATCCTGGCTACTGGAATCGCCGCGAGGAAATAGAAATAGCCTGGATGACCTACCGCACCGCGGCAATCCGCGCGATCAAGAAACGCTTCGGCATCGAAGGATCGTTTCGCGACGCGCTGTTGGGTCAGCGGCGCAAAAGTTCCTGATACAACGCCTGCGTCCGGCCGATCATCGCCGGTAGATTGAACGATTCGCGCACCCATTCGCGCGCCGCTTGTCCCATAGCCGCACGCCGTGGTGCGTCGCCGAGCAATGCAATGGTCGCCGCGGCAATTTTTTCGGGATCGCGCGGAGGAAACAACAATCCATTGCGATCGTGCAGGATGATTTCAGAAACGCCGCCGACGTCCGAGCCCGCCAGCGGCACGCACATTCCACCCGCTTCGAGCAGACTCATCGGCGTGACTTCGCACAGCGACGGCTGTATATAAAGGTCCAGGCATTCCAGCAAGTCGCGAATCTCCGGCAGAAATCCGATAAAACGCAGCGCGTGCTCGACACCTGCTTCCGCCGCACGCTGGCGCAAGCTTTCTTCCAAATATCCGCGGCCGCCAATCACGAACAACGCGCGCGGCTCGCGCGCCAGAATCGCGGGAATCGCCTGGATCAGATACTCGTATCCCTTAGCGGGCTCTAAGCGCCCCAGGCTGCCCACGACCAATGCGTCTTGCGGAAGGCCCATCGCGGTGCGGGCCTCGGCCATCGAGCGACGGCGCACCAAGCGGTCTTCGCTGACGCCGTAATGCATCACGGTGACGCGTTTTTCGTACGCCGCGCCAAGACTGCAGCGGCGGATCCAATCCTGCTTGGTGTGCTCGGCGGGGGCTATGGCATGATCGAGCGATTTCATGCAGCGGCGCTCGAGCCATCGATAGCGAAACGCGGTCTTGCCGAAATCGTAGTCCGATTCCACGTGCCACGTCGCGAGAATCCGCGGAATTCCCGCGCGCCGCGCGGCGATCGGCGCAGGCTCGGCTCCGGCGTTGTTGGAGTGGAACAAATCGACGGGGCGCTTCTCGATCAAGCGCACGAGGTCGTTCATGTCGTGACGCAGTCCCAGCCACCAAGCGACGGTTTTTGGTAAACGCGGCTTTTTTCGCTTGGCAGGATTCGTGGCAGGCGGAGCCGGTGGCGACGATGGAACTGTCGGCGCGTCGGGCTCGAGCAAAACAATCTCGACGTTGCGCTCAACCAGTTTGGAATGCCACCAGGCCGGACGAAATCCGTAGTAGACCGGGTGGAAAATGCTGCGATCGAGGCCGGTGAGCAATTCCAGCAGATAGCGCGTCGTGCCGCCGTGACCGCTGCCGTCGTCGAAGTATCCAATGGTGTGGCGCGCGCCCGAAGCCATGCGAATTCATCGTAGCATAGGGACGAAAGTTGCTCTTGGAGTGCGGCGGCATGTCCGAGGCTTGCCTCGGACGCACTAGTGGGCTGTCGGTGAGTTGTCGATAGTGCCGTCGATCACGTAAAAGGAGCGCAGTCTTGTACCAGGGCACGGCTTCAGCCAGGCTTCAGCCGTGCCGCCAGCAGTGATTTGTATCAGGGCACGGCTTCAGCCGTGCCGCAAGCTGTTTCTTGCTCCGGGGCTTTAGCCCCTGCGCCTTTCTTGCTCGCCAGATACGTAAAGCAATA
>JAJPHL010000049.1 GCA_021325275.1 Terriglobia bacterium
GCAAAGCACCACGTTCACGGTCACCGTAAAGAGCTTGAACGGCTTCAACAGTCCGGTCAGCTTGGCGGCGATCAACCTGCCGCCGGGCTATAGCTCGGCCTACTGGAACTCGCCGTCGGTCACGCCATCCGCTAACGGCCAAGTGACCGGCACGCTGACCATCAATACCACGACCGGCACTTCGACCGGTAGTTTCACGACCACGCTCCGGGCCTCGGCCAGCGGGTACGCCACCAAGGACATCCCTGTGATCATCACGATCCAGAAGATAACTCCCTCTGTTTCGCGCATCAGCCCAACGTCTCCTTCAAAGAAGGCTGGCAATCAGGCGGTTAGCGTTTATGGCAGCAACTTTCAGTCAGGACTAACGGTGACCGTGGTCTTTCCCAACGGTTCCCGCAGCACGCTGAGCGGGACCGGTCAGATTCAGGCCGTTTCCAGCACAGGATTCACGATGATCGTTAACTTCAATAACAACGCTGGACTGTACTCGATCATCGTCAACAACCCGGGCGGCACTGGATCAAATGCGTTCTCGTTTTTCGTTCAGTAGAACCGCGGTGTCAGCCAAACCGCCCGAATCTCGGCAGCTAGCTGTTGAGGTTCGGGACGGTGGGGCGTTTAGCGAATGAAGGGCATGAACAAGAGGCGGGCGCGGAGAACCTGAATAAACCGTCTTTCTGGGCCCGAGTTCCGGGCTGAAAGGCTTCCCTTACTCCTTCTCTGCCACAATCAAGCTCATGCCATAGTGCCTAATCACACACTCGGCATGGGCAAAGCCCGCCTCTCTGAGCCAAGTGAGCAGATCCGGCACGGCATCCGGTATGTTCTCGGTCTTCCAATGATCGCACCACGCTTGCGCGACAGCGTTTGGAACCGCCGCTTTCGCGTGGCGGGAAGCATCGGCGAAGGATATCTCTTCAATTCGCTCGCTACGAAACTTCGTCCAATCGATCATCAGGAACGTTCCGCCCGAAGACAGCGCCTGCCAAATTCGGTGAAAGAGCTTTTTCTTCTCAGCAGGATTGAGATGGTGGATGCTGAGTGCTGAAACGCAGACATCAAATCGACCGGGAAAAGGCACGGACCGAAAGTCTGCCTGCTTCAACTCCAGGCGCGCAGAGTAACGGTCAAGTCGCGCCCGAGCGTGCTTGAGCATGTCGTCGAAGAGGTCAATTCCGACAATGGAAGAGTGTGGGTATGCCTCTAGGAACACCTGGGACGTCTTACCGGTTCCGCAGCCCAAGTCTAGGATGCGGACTGGCTCACTTCTGCCGTTTGGAACCAACGTCAACAGCGCTTGGTGCATCTGGCGATAAAATGGGATCGCCAGTTCCGCATGTTCGTCGTAGTTGTCCTGCTGGACAAAGAAGAAAGTCTCGCGTCGAATCACGGCTGGTTGCGCTACTCCACCCAACTCATGTACCGGCAGATGCTTTCGCGTGATCGCCATGGAACGCCTCCAAGACTTTGCCGAGACCGAGTATCCGCTCCCCGGGCCAGCTTTCTTTCGGGTCTGACTCGCCGAAATTCTTGCAGAAATCCTCCCATGGGGGGAAGCTAGACCTGGACCAGCCGATTGCTTCGATGACATTGCTTATCACCTTCTCATACTCTGGAACATTATCTACGACCCTGAGCAACATTGCAAGCTTGCGGCAAGCGAGCGATTCGGGACCGTCACGGTCATTAACCCAACCAGGATCCTTAGCCATGCACTGCATCGCACCTCGAAGTGTCCGGTAGGCTAGGTTACATCGCGGATCATCCTTTGAAGCTCCTGAGGCCGAGAGTTGCTTCACTAGAGCACCGAATGCAGCGAGGAATTTTACGTAAGGGTGTTTACCCTTCCAATGGAGCACCTCTTGAAACAGCACCTCGAACGACTTCGCAGATGCTGACGAGCGCGTCGGAGATCCCTCCGCGTCAACTGGCTGGCTAGCGAAACTGAAGTGATTTGGCTTGATCGGTTCGCCTCTTGCCCTTGCTAGTTCGATAGCTCTCTCAAGAGCA
The DNA here is from genome assembly GCA_021325275.1 of Terriglobia bacterium. Lineage (GTDB taxonomy): Bacteria > Acidobacteriota > Terriglobia > JAJPHL01 > JAJPHL01 > JAJPHL01. The sequence goes on from JAJPHL010000049.1 coordinate 2,014, forward strand.
CCCCTCAAGTCGGCAATATTTCCTGGCCACGCTTGGTCTTTCAAACTCGTGACAGCGTCGTCAGAGAGAATCAGGCTTTCCGCAGGGGCAATCTCCTGAACCAAGGCCCCTCCGAGTGGACCGACATCCTCAATGCGTTCCCGCAGGGCGGGTACTTTTATCGCAAAGAAGGCGGTGCGAAGGTAGCTGCCGAGCTCATCCCGTAAACGGCCCTGGGCGACAAGGCTGGCTAGGTCCGCGCTTGTGGTCGTGATCAATTGTAACTCCGCCTTGTGGATGGTGTTACTGCCGAGTTGAGGATACTCAAGGTCCTGGAAGAAGCGAAGTATCCTAGCCTGTTGCTCAAGGGGGACTTCTCCGACCTCATCAACAAACAGCGTGCCTTTCTCCGCTTCCTCCAACCAGCCAGGAATACCCACAACCATCTGAGGGGCATTCTGATCATACTGGAATGTCGTGCGACCTAGAAACGCCTTGTGAAATTCCGCCCCGCTGACGCGCACAAAGTTATATCGAGATCGTGCGGAGTGGGCATGGACGAATCTTGCCAGATACTCCTTCCCAGTACCTGGTTCTCCCTGTATCAGAACCCGAATCATAGATCTAGCCGCCGTTAGTGCGCATTTGGCAACCCACTGCATTTCAGAGGAAACACAGTGCATCTCCTGCATGACTGCAGGGCGTCGCGCCAAGTCATCCGCGTTCAGCGCATTCTGCCAAGCATCCCGGGCAAGCAGGAGCAATCTTGCTCGTAGCACCTCGCTGGCTTTGTCTGGATCGCCGTTCAAGACTGACTTATTGCAGCAGTCGAACCAACCCTTGCTCATGCCAGCTTCCACCTGCTCATTTGCTCGACCTTCCCAACCGGTGAGGAGAATAATCCTTCGTTCGTCGACCGACGCTCGCACCAAGTAGCGTGCAACTTGTAATCCGTAGTAGCGGAGATCTGCGTGGTCATAGTCAACGTCTAAGAGAAACAGCGCATCTTTCCGCTTCGATAGAGCGTCGACCCGAGAACGAGACAGAACCATGTTCCGGCCAACCTCTCGCGACGGAGGCCGTGCAATTCCATCATCATCTAGAAACAGGCCTTTACCTTCCCCTCCAGGAAGAACATGCTCGCACTCGACTCTACATCCCAGATCCTCTGCGAGCAATGCGCAGGCCTTCTCTACAATAGGAACATGCGTGATGGCGTCATCCAGGTATGCTACGAGCATCGGCCGGCTTCTCCGTCTCAAAGTGAATTTCGATAATTCCGTTGCCTGATTCATTACACACTCGTTGGCGCGTCGAGCCCATTGCCCGCGCAACCGAGAAAGTCAAGTAAAACCCGCGCTTTCGCTGCCAATAGTCCATGTCACTGGTTTCTGAATCCCATTTCTGTACATCCTCGAATTCGCTTGAAGTGATGACGCGAATCACGCCACCACCGGAGATCTCCATCACAATTGTAGACTCTTGAGCCGATACGCGCTGGGCCAGCAGGTCGAGCAAGAGGAGCGTGAGGTCTGCGGTCGCCCGCCGCCTGCGCGACTCATCTATCTCTTCCCGATAGTCGTCGGATAAGGCCCGCACCCAGAGCCGGGTCGCCTTGCGACCTCTCATCTCGAGCTTCGTCTTCTTACGCCGCTCAAAGTAAGCTTGAAACGACAGGAATACGTCTCCAAAGGCATCACCGAAACACACGTCGATGCACGGCGTGGAGCGGGACTTTTGGAACTCCGGTAAGGTCACGAGGGAGTTTTCAATCAGGCCGAGAAACCCGAGTACGAGTACCGACTGCTCGCTCGCATCGTTACTCGTTAGGGACCGGATGGTTCTCGTCAGATGTTGGAGCCAGTCTACCTGCTCTCGTTGCATGTCCCAGGCCTGCTGGTTCTTGACGACCTCCTCTTGGAGGAGCTCCCCTTCGATGTTGGCGGTGCTGAAGAGAACCGGTAGAGCGACTCGGAGTCGCTCTAGGACGGGATCGACCTGCTCGGCGTCCAGGTTGTACGGCTGGCTTGCTAAGTCATCTTCGAGCATGACAATCAGCCCACTACGCATCCGCTCTCGAGATTGGAACGGTTCGAAGGACGCAGAGGACTCCATCCGGGACTCGCCGCTCGCAGGTACAAAAACCCAGCGGAGCGGTGCTTCCCAGTGCGATCTCACAAGAACGTGGACTGGCGCAACGAGACGGTTGATCTGCTTGAGAGTTACTTGACCGGCCTCAGTTACCCGATCGTCCTGCTCGAAAGATGTGAGTCTCGCCGCCAAAAGTTGTGGATCTTCAATGAGGAGATCTCGGATGCCGTTCTCTACGCTACGAAATGTGACTAGATCTCCGCCCGCCGAAGCGAGGAGCGCAGTACAAAGACCCAAAAGCACTTGAACGTCGCCGTTGCTGGACCGTGGGTGAAGATCGAGAATGATCCGGGCTCCGCGCCTCCCTAGCCAGCCACGAACGAGTGATCCCATGTCCCCCGGGTGAAGATTCCCATCCTCAGCCCCTCGGAGGCGCGTATAGAGATACGTGATACAGGACGTGAGGCGTTTCGTTGGTCGTCCCTCACGATCAACTAAGCCCAGCAACACGAAGTCCTCGTGGAGCGAAGATGTTCGTGTGTACGTCCCATCAGAGCTCCGCGCTATTCCCAGGTGGCTTTCTAACTCCGCTGCGTATCCGAGCGTCGACAAATCGCTCATGGCACCACCGCGCTCCTCGTACACCCACTCAATGCTGGCGGTCAGATCGTAAGGGCCCTTCAACGAGCGATTCTGGCTCAAGAGAGCGCGCAGTCGGCGGATGAGCAACCACTGCAAGAGAAAGGCTGTAGCTTGACCATCCGAGATTGAAACAAGCCGTTCCTGCCGTTCCCAGGCAGCGAGGGCCGTTCCATTTTCAGCGCTATCGAAAATGCGCTGGATTGGTGGGTGGCCGTATACTTTGCGGGCAGTGAGTCGAGCTACTGCTGTTGCGTGCCAGCGGAGAGGGAGAGTCGCATCCTCCCAGCCTCGCTCTGTGGGGGCCCTAGTTGGAAGTTGCAGGAATGCAAAACCCGAGAAGAATGAATACCAGAACGCTCGAGCACCACGCTCTAACGATGCCCTGAGGATAGGAGCGGCGACCACTATGCCTAGCGCCTCCAACCACCGGCGAAACTCCGGCGCGGTTAAATAGCACTGGGTGAATCGCTGCGAGTTATGTGCTGCTTCCAATTGATCGGGCCCTGAAAAACGATAGAAAAATGGACACACCTCCGCGTCAGCCCAGAATTGTTCAGCATGAGTGCTTCGACCGCTTACTGGTTCGGTATGGTCGCTCTGTCGTGTATCGGCGAGATAGTCCCTCTGCATCTCTGGAGTCACGCAGCCACCGACAGGGCACGGTGACAGATCTCGATGCTCATTCAGACGTTCACCAAGTTCATCCGCAAGGGAGCCGAGCGTGGAGTTTCTAATGCCAAAAGGGTTGCCGATCCAGCGCCCATGTTCCGCTTTCCTGCGGGCTTCGAACGCTCCCTTATCCCATCCACCACGGGTCGCTCGATAGCATCGGATTCGCAGAAGCTCCTGTTGGTCGAGCTTTGTCAGGCTCTCCCAAGGTTCCCACTTTACATCCGGGTGCACCAGTTCACACTGCTCGTACTTGCGGCAACCTGTGAACCTTCCTACCGGCGCTTGATTTGGCGACGCTCCCGCAATTGCGGAAAGGCGCATACCATCTTTCTTTGGGCGGTTGGAATTGCACCAGCTAGGTTCGGGGCCCCCAAAAGCATAGCCAAACTGGCGCTTCTGGATTTGGACGAGGTGGTTGCTACCCTCTAGCCTCTGCGCAGACAGACCCCCGCCATCCTGCGCCCTCGCAGCCTGGTCAACGACAGGCGGAGGTTCTCTTTTCTTAGGCATTGAGTATGAAGCGTCGGAGATCTTTGTCTTCTGGACAATCGAGCACACGCTCGGGTGATCCTTGTTCGCGAATAACTCCGTCAACCATGTACACCACCCAGTCTGACATTCGCCGAACCAGGTTCAAGCGATGGCTGATAGAAACAACCGTACCTCCTTTCGTTGCGAACTCGGCGACTCGCCCTGTGACACGCTCGGTCCACTCAGGGTCCAACGCAGAAGTGATCTCATCCAGGAGTAGAAATCGCGGGCGCAGCACTAGACAGCGAGCAATCACCAAGCGTTGTCGCATTCCGCCTGACAAAACATGCGGTAGTGCTCTGCTCCGTGGAAGCAGCTCAAATCGCTCTAGCTCTTCTGCCGCGCGGTCCTCGGCTTCTCCCTTCGATAGGCCTAATTTCGATTCGAGCGGAAGCGTTAGGTTTTCCAAAAGGCTCAGATGAGGCCAAGGCTCAGCTCCTTGCAGGATGACGCCGATTACCCGCCCTCGTAGGCCTTCTGCCTCGGGCGAACCCAGTGTCCAATCTCGGCCGTCCACACTGATCGTTCCTGCATCGGCGCGGTCGATTCCGGCTAGGATGCGGATAAGTGTCGACTTCCCGCAGCCGTTGGCTCCAAGCAAAGAACAGACTTGTCCGGCCCTAAGCTGAAGGGACACGGGCCCCGTACCGCGTCCGTTGGCAAACCGCTTGACCAGACCAGTCCACGCTAGCGAGGGTACTGACCCCGTCGTATTGGATCGGACTTCTGGCATGGTCACCATAAGCCTATGTTTCCGCTGACCGTCGCTCCACGTGCTCTTTCGTTTCTAACCGCCTCGACCAGATCGTGCCGGGCAGTAATAATACCAGAAAAGCTACGGCCAGTGCAGTATAAAACTCTAGAGGCCGATAAACTTGGCTCGCAAGATCCGTCGTCTTCTGCAGCAGTTCTGGAACAGCAATTACTGACGCCAAGACTGATAGTTTGATGCTATTTATATATTGGCCCACGAGGGGTGGGATCATGTTCCTGATCGCGATCGGCAGAACCACAAACCGTAAGGTCTGTCGCTGGCTCAGCCCACAACTAAGACCTCCCTCCACTAACGTAGTTGGCACGGCCTCAATTCCCGCTCGGATGATCTCCGCCGCGAAGGCAGAGAGATTGATGCTGAGCACAGCTACTGCGCAAGTCCAGGGTGTGAACTGGGCACCACGAACCAAGACTGGTATACAGAAGAAGGCCCAGATGAGCAGGACGAGAATGGGAATGGTACGGAAGACATCAACGTAGGCGATCGCGAGGTACCGAACTACCGCGAACCGCGATCCTCGACATGCTGCGATAATCATCCCCAGGACCGAGCCGAGAACGAGCACCACAACATTCAGTTTGATCGTGACCCATGCCGCTGCGATCAACGCCGCTCTATAGGTCCAGACCCATCCAAAGTCCCACTGGTACACGGCCCACCTCTACTTTCCGCCCTGAGGGAGCTTCCAATAATCCGGGTAAGACATCGCCGGGAACTGAAGTTCTTTTTTCTCGTGAAGGAGCGGGATTCCGTACTTACTCTCATAGCGATATGTATCGCCCACATCCTCCATATACCCAATCGCGGTATCTACGTAAAGAAGCCACCGTGTATCGTCTGGGCGCACCGCCCATGCGAAGTACGTCGGTGCAATCGGTGTCTTCGCAAGCGCCTCTTCCAACTCAGGATGCTCTCTCAAGTAGGTGAAGACCGTAAGTTGGTTCATCAGGCCAACATCTGCCTGCCCGGCAGAAACCGCCGCAAGAGGCAGCGTCAGATCGGGTCCGGTGAGTCTGACGATTTCCGCATTCTTGAAGTTCTCGCGTACGAAATCGTCGATTGCGCTTCCTTGCTTCGTCGCCACCCGGAGGCCCTTTCGGTCAAGTGCCTGCCAGTTTCCGTAACGAGACGCTTGGCCACGCTTACTCACGCCGGTGTAGCCGGCATAGAAAATTGGTCTCGTGAACAAGACAGCTGTGGCACGTTGTGGAGTAGCGAATGTGGCTCCGATGCAGAGATCGAACTGCCGGGCCTGCAATCCCGCGACGAAGTTGGCGAGGTCAACTTTGTGGTAAACAACTTTCGCATCCAGTGCCCGCCCGATCGCCTCGATCATGTCAATGAAGACGCCCGATCGCTGGTGTGTACTGGGGTCCTCCATTATTGTCGGCTCAAACAGGAAATAGCCAACGTCCAATTGCTTCGTTGTCCTGATGCGTTCCAACGTGCCTTCCGGCTGAGTCTGGAGCCGGGTTCCTCCCCCGGTTCCTGACCCGCAACCGACTGCCGTCAGCGATGCAACGACGAGCAGAGCGAGCAGCACGATCTTGTTACGGTCTTGCGCTGAGATCCGAGTCATGGTCTACCTTCCTGTTGCTAAATGGACTCCCACCTCCCGACAAGCACGCGATTTGCCAAGCGGCAACCGATTGAAACGACGTGGCTTTACCGAACACGCATTCCTCCGAATTGGCTAGGTTCCGTGGACGTAGCCGCTACGTAGCAAGAACGTAGCAACGCGAGCTGGGTCGACGTAAGGCCCAACCAGACCTTATGAAGTCCATCTCGTCAGGTCGATCTTAACCATCAACGGGTTACCGATGCCGAAATGCTACCAAATGCATTTGTCAGAACGGCGAGCCAGTTGCTACTCTTACGGTATGGAAGTCCAAGGCTACTGCGCTCTCTGCCGATCCCGGTGCGGCACAGTGAACGTGGTCGACGGAGGGATTCTTGTACAGGTCAGAGCGAACCCGGCGCATCCAACCGGAACCGGCATCTGTCCGAAAGGCGAGGCCGCCCCGGAGATCGTTTACAACGAGAATCGGTTGCTCTACCCACTCAGACGAACCGCTCCGAAGGGCAGCAGCGATCCAGGCTGGGAACGTATCTCGTGGGACGTGGCTCTCGACACCGTCGCAAATCATCTAGCCCGCATCAAGGCTCAACATGGTGCCGAAGCTGTGGGGTTTTCGGTTGCCACTCCCAGCGGGACTCCTCTCGTCGATAGCATCGAGTGGATTGATCGTTTCATCCGCTGCTTCGGAAGTCCGAATACGTACGGCGGCGTCGAGATTTGCAATTGGCACAAGGACGTTGCCCACACCTTCACGTTCGGGTGCGCAACCCCGGCCGCCGATTATTCGAATTCCGATCTAATCATTCTCTGGGGCCATAATCCACCTAACGTATGGCTTGCGCAGGCACACGCGATCGCAAGGGGTCGCTCCCGCGGCGCGAAGCTGATGGTCGTTGATCCCAGGGCAACGAGTCTCGCGAAAGGCGCCGAGCACTGGTTAAGAGTTAGGCCTGGCTCCGATGCTGCCCTCGCCCTCGGTCTGATTCACCTTCTTATCGAAACAGAAAGCTATGATCAGGGTTTCGTGCGGACATGGACAAACGCTCCCTTCCTCGTTCGAAGCGACACCGGACGTTTCCTTACCACACGGGACATCGATCCCAGTGCGGAAACCCCCGCTAACGTCGTTTGGCACCTCGGACGTAGCGAGCCGCAACCCTACGATGCCTCGCAGGACCACTCTGCGGACTCTGACCATTTCGCTCTGAACGGGACGTTCTCCGTCTTCCTGCCGGCTTCGGGAAACGCCGTCACTTGTCGACCGGCATTTGATCTCCTCCGAGAACAGGCTTCCAAGTATCCGCCTGCGCGCGTGGCGGATCTCACTTGGCTCGATGAACGTCAGCTTCGTGGGGCTGCCAGGACGCTAGCGAAGTCCAGGCATGTTTCATATCACGCTTGGACTGGAGTTGCTCAGCATACGAACGCTACTCAGATGGAGCGATCCATCGCAGTGCTCTACTCGCTCACTGGGTGTTTCGACACCAAAGGTGGCAACGTTGTCTACAGGAAGCCTCCCGTCAATCCCGCTACCTCACCAGATCTGCTAGATCCCGGTCAGGCGGCAAAAGCGATTGGCCTCGATCGTTTTCCGCTTGGGCCGCCGGCTCAAGGTCGCATCGTCGGGCGGGACTTCTTCCAAGCCATTCTCACAGCCGATCCCTACCCGATTAAGGCTCTGGTAGCCTTCGGCGGAAATCCAGTGCTTGCCCAGGTTGGTACGGCGCGCGTTCAAGAAGCTCTCCGCCGCGTTGAGTTCTACGTGCATTGCGATCTCTTTCACACTCCTACGTCGGATTATGCGGATATCATTCTCCCCACCAACTCGCCGTGGGAGCACGATGCTCTGAAAGTCGGCTTCGAGATCAGCGCAGAAGCGGAAGAGCTTGTCATGCTCCGCCAGAAGGTAGTGCTTCCACGAGGGGAATCCAAAGCAGACTACCAAATCGTATTCGAACTGGCTGAGAAGCTTGGGATGGGGGGCCAGTTTTTCGACGGGAACATCGAGACCGCGTGGAACCACGTGCTTTCTCCCCTAGGGGCCACAGTAGACAAGTTGAGGCTGAACCCGGAAGGCGTTCGCTATCCGCAACAACAGGGACATGCAAAGTATGCCGAGCATATAGCGACGGGTGTGCGAGGATTCGCGACAGAAACCCGCCGGGCCGAAATCTATTCAGAGAAGCTTCTTCGGCATGGCTATCCCCCACTCCCGCAGTTCAGTGAGCCGACCGACGGTCCGAACAGCGATCCTCAGTTTCCGCTGATCCTAAGTTCAACCAAGAATCGCAACTTCTGTCAAAGCCAACACAGGAGCGTTCCCTCGCTCCGCAAGCGGTCTCCGGTTCCGTTAGTCTTGATTCACCCGAGTTTGGCTCAACAGAAGGGGGTGCGGGAGGGAGATTGGGTGGAACTCACCACACGTATCGGTGCCGCTAGGTTCGTTGCACACTTCGATGAATCCTTGCACGAACGGGTTGTACTCGCTGAGCATGGTTGGTGGGAGGCTTGCCCCGAAGTTGCACAACCTGGGTATCCGGTTCTCGGCCCGGGCTCCTCGAACTTCAATGCGCTCATTTCGTGGGATCACACCGACCCAATTAGCGGATCTGTCCCCCAGCGTTCCTTCGCATGCGACGTGCGACCTTGTGCCTAGAACGAAGACCGTTTCCCTTCGGGCCGCATTCAAGAGCGGCCCGAGGGTCGCGGGATGGAGATCACTGTCCGACCTGCCGCAGGATCCACTCGCGGGTTGAAGCAAACGCCTCCTGGGCGCGGGCTTCGCCCAAGATGGCCGCCAGTTGTACCATTCCGTTTGCACCCAAGACGCCCGCTTGCGGCACTGCATCCGCCGCGGATGCCGGCAGCGCGAAGCCCACCAAACATGGGACGCCGGCACCATCGGCGGTCGCCAAGAAGACCACGCGTTGCGGCAACGCTTCTGAACGAGCCGTGACGCGCACCACGATCTTCCCTTTTTGTAGGGAGGCCTCTCGAACGGTGCCAACCCGCACACCATTGAAGAAAACGGGAGACCCGTCGGAAACCACGGGCGCAGACGGGAAGACGACGTTGAGCGAGTTCGGTTCCTGGATCATGCTGCAGCCCACCAGTAACCACATAACAGCCACCAGCGTGGCGAAAGTGATGATCTTGTTGAGTTTGTTTTTCATATGCTTGCTCCTTATCGGTTCTGTAGTTGCTTCCAAAAGCTCGGCGTGGCCTCCGTGTAGAAGGCGACTTGGGAGTCAGGAAAGGTAATCGTCAATCGTGACGTGCGGTCTTGCGCCTCATTGGCGCGGCTCTCCACCGGGCCTTTGGACGGCACTAGCAGAAAGAGAAGGATGCTGGTCGCCGGCACGGAAAAGCTCTTCGCGCTCGCCTTTAGACTGCAACTGGACCAGCCGTCCGTAATGACCATCACGACCCGGCTGCGGGCCGTTGCCTTAACGACCGCCTCCACCAAGGCAGTGCAATTGCCCACAGGCGGGCCATCTTCAATGCTGACGAGCTTCTGTTGAATGTCGCGTAGAACTTGGCTACGCCCAACGGTAGCGCGGCTCACGACAGACTTCGCTTGCTCTTGGCACTCCTTTGCCGCGCGGATCTGGTGCGCGTCATTGAAGACCGGATAAATGGCCGCCAAGGCACCGGTAGTCGTGCCGGCCGGCGCTTGCTTTTGACAGGCCACAGGTGTCGATGGAATCGTGGGAATGCTGTACTCCCACAGCGTAAAGTACGGGTCCCCGGAGAACATCGCCACTCGAAGGACAGCGCAGTCCCCAGAGTTGAGAATCTCGCCTAGGCGCGCCGAAACGCCATTCACCGCATCTCGCCGAGCTACATCATCTGTAGACCGTGAAACATCAACGAGAATCTCGCACGACTTCGGCGTGGATAATACAGGAGGCTGGAGACCAGCCGCTTGACTCTTCGCGGCGAACGAAAGGACCAGCAGTACGGCGGCAGCGGCGCTGGCAGAAGAGCTGGGGAATGGTGTAGGAGCAGCGCCCCCCGAGGGCGCTGCTCCGGCGGCTCCAGTAGAGTCTCCACTGCCGGCATCTTCTTGCGCTTTCAAATCAGCTTCCAGAGCTTCCACATGGCGCGTGTAGGATTCGATTTGGGACTCCACACGCTCAAGACGACGCGTATAGTAGCCCTCGCCGAAAATGGCGAACATCCCCACGCCGGCGAACGCCGCCGCGAAGCCGGTGCACACAGCCAACACCCACAACGAGAGTTGGATAATACCCTCAACACTTTCGGCGGAATTGGCGGACGTGTTGCGGCCCAGCAGGAACACCGCCAACGCAGTCGCAACCACCATCCCGGACACCAACGCCCCGATTTTTGCCAAGCGGAGCGTCCTTGCTGGACGGTCTGGGTCATGCGCGATTGCGTGGGTCAAGGTATGGGTGATCAGTAGCCACGCGGTGGCCACCCAAGAACAGAAGAACGCCCATGTCTCGACGCCGAGATTACCCATGCGCGAAGTGGCGTTGAAAAGCAGAACAAGAGCACTCTCACCTTCAAAGAAGACCACGAGCAAGGACGACAAGAAGACCCCCAACAGCCAGTGCTGGCCGGCCAGATCCAGTTGAATCCGCTGCGCGAGGTGCATCTTCAAGCGAGTCGCCACGGCGAGCAGCCGGTCTAGCACTGAGCGGCTCCGGCGCAGTTCCTCGCGGATCTGTTCGATCCGCAGCGGGCGGAATACGATTTCCGTGATGTCGCGAAGCCGCTGATGCAGATCCGGCTCGCGCAGAACAATGGCGCGGATTACCAAGAGAATGGAGACGAGCGCCACTTGACCAAGGACGAAGTAGAGCAACAACATACGACCCCCTTATTGTTCGGCCCTGCCGCTAGGCTCCGGGCCAAGATTCGCGGAGCACTTCGCTTCATGGCTCCTGCGTCCTTTGGAAGAGCATGTCGTGCACCAAACCACATCCATCGGTACGACTGGCCCAGAACAAAAGGAATCAGGCAGTTCGAAGGAACGCTGAAGAGAACATTGCGAGGCGGACCGGTTTCAGGCGCTACGTTGCTGAGACGTTTGCGATGCGTAGACGAAGGGGGAATCGAGCCGCTAGGTTAAGAAACGTGACGGAGGATCATGGAAGTTCCCCGATTGTATAGCTCTGCAGATTTTCCGAGGCTAGCGACTCGGCAACTCATTTTGCGAGCAGCGCGAGTTATGAAGTGGTTCTCAATCGCGTGCATCTGTGAACAAGCACGAAGAGTTCCTGCCCAAACGCCGCCGCCCGAGGGATGTTACCCGGCGCGCTAAGCCAAGTTAAACTTCGGCGGATTTGAGTCGGCAGAATATCGTATCCAGTCGATCATTTCACCGGACCGCCACATTTGGGTGTGTTGGCGTGACTGGTATAGTTGTAAGATGCTTGGAGAATGAGCATCAATCTTCCCACACTGCTCTGCTTGAGTTCAGGCTTGACGCCACAATATAAGCTTGATGTGCTGCGTTCGCTCGCCCTGCCAAAAGGCGGATATATCCAATATCGATACGGCGAAGATATTGTTTCCGACGGTCTGCACGACCGCCTCGAAGGTAACGGATTGACAGGTGCAAAGGTCTTGCTTGCCCACGTCGACTGCTCCCCGGCTATTCGGAAGGTCGGCGCTAACTGTCCCATCATGCCATGTCGGCACGCCACACTCATCGGTTCGCGAAGGATCGGTACGCGCTTCTTCTTAGAACTACGCATGGAGGAATTCGCTACCTGCTCAGACCTCACCGGTTTCCAGCTTGCTGTAACCGGAAACCGACCGCGATGGCCAGATGAGGCAGGGAAGGAGAATCCCATTGGTCACTGGTGCTTGGAGTCACAGGCCGGACGAGAGTGCTCAGCCGCAACTGATCTGACCGCTTGGGAGGCCGTGGTAACCGCGCTGCGGGGGACAGAGGACTTTCGTGAGCAGCCTTTCTTCTTTGCAATCGAAGGATTGGCTGTCCGCAAAGATAAAACTCTTTTGGAGCCACAGCACGCCGAGTACCACCTCAAGGCAGAAACAGACTACGATCTGCGAATCTATCATTTTCATCCGGAAGGCGATTCCAAAACGATGGCGGGAAGTGCAGGAGTCGTCAAGGTGGAACTCGCAGCACCCTACCTCGAACCTGTCACGAATCCTGCGATGTCGATCGATTCGCCTTATGACATCAAGACATTCCACATGAGAACCCTATCTGCAACGAAAGAGGAGTTTGCTTCGATCGTCGTGCGGATCGATGACAGGAATACGGATAAGCCCTTTGAAAACCAACCCGAACTTTATATTCCCGTGCGAGTCGAGCAATCATTCTGGCGCCCATTTCTCGTGACTCTGCTGCTGGGAGGACTGCTAGCGATACAGCAACAAGTCACGATAGCCGTGACGAAAGGCTGGCCAAGCCTCAGTGTCACGTTAGGTACGTGCGTGCTCGGCCTTCTTATTGCGGCAGTCGCTGTGCTGGGGCTGAAAAGGCCTGTCTAGCTGACGCCACTAGGCTCGTTGATTGGCTGTCGCGTTTTTATCGCGTTGCTGTGTTCTGCGCGGAGAGCTAGTGGCAGGTTGTGTTTCCAGTTTCTTGAGTACGATATCGACTAGGCGATCATACCGGCGCCGCGTGTCTGGATACCCGAGCACATACTCTCGGAGCACCGTTGAGGGTTCTTGCGCTCTGGCACTATGGCCGAATTGATGGCGGGTCAAGTCTACCTCGGAGAGATCAGGCAGGCGATTCCAGTAATGTTCGACACCATTAACCGAACCGCGCAAGAGGTCGCCGCCCAGGAGGTCCTGGACGATCAGCGCTGTAACGGCGCACTGTCCCCATGCGCGATTGTCGGGCGACCAGCGAGTCGGATCATAAGATGTCTCGCGTTCCCAACACTGCCGAAGGAACTCCGCAAGTTCCTCTCGCCTCGGGGCGCGCTTCCCCCAACTCGGATAACGCGTCTGGCCAACCGAAGGCACTCTCTGATGGCTCACAAGCCTAAGGATACCACTGATCGACCACGCGGGGTCAGGCCGCGCGGCGAGACCGAAAGACGACACCCGAGTTCGCGGAGGTTCGAGATTGCGTTTTGTATCAGTAGCTTATGATGCATGCGCACAAAACAACTGGGGATTGCACATTTTTAAGTGAAGACACGCCGGGTGCTCGTTCCCCCGACGAGCCTCCAATCCCGCTGCCTATGCGCAGCCTACGAAACGGAGAAACACAGTTATGGAAGTTCAGCGATTTCCACGCCTCCTCGCAGATAACCTGCTGTCCGAGGTTGAACGCCAGCAGAAATACCTCGACAAACTCCCCAAAGGCTTTCAATTTCCCCTCTTCAACGCCATGCAGGCGCTGGAGTCCCAGCGGCGCAACGGGTATCGCAACACCGCCTCGGCCGCACGCGAACTCATCGACAACAGTATTGAAGCTGGCGCAAAACGCATCCACGTGATCTTCGAAAAGAGCACCAAGGGTCGAGAAGTTGTGACCTCGGTCGCCGTCATCGACGATGGCGCGGGCATGCTGGCGGATATGGCGCGGTTTGCATTGAGTTGGGGTGGCGGCACGCACTTCGATGATCCCAACTTCATTGGTCGCTTTGGATTCGGACTGCCCAACGCGTCGATCAACCAAACACGTCGCGTCGAGGTCTATACCCGAACCGAAGGGCAGGAGACCATTACTAAGGCGTGGCTCGACGCGAACGAACTGCCTGAGCACGGTCTCCAGACGATACCCAAACCCACGACGGGCGACCTGCCGCGGTTCGTGCAAGGCTACCTGGAGAGAACCGGCATGGGGTTCCAGCACGGGACTGTGGTCGTCTGGGTTCAGCCAGATCGGCTCACGTATAAAATGCCGGCGTCTCTCAAAGACCATCTACTCGATGATTTTGGCACGACGTACCGCTATCTGCTGGACGACCTCGAAATGATCGTCGAAGGCGTGAAGGTCGAGCGGGTCGATCCGCTGTTCCTTGATCCGAAGGGGCGCTTTTACCTGCCTCCTGACGAGGGGGGCGCTATCGCCGAAGAAGATCGTACGCTCCCGGTGTTGCTCTACCGCGATAACGACGGGACCGTTCACGCGCGCAAACTCAAGGATCAAGCCGAAGTCGACAGCGTGCGGGGCAAGAAGAAGCACGGCAAGGAAGAAGTCTTGGCGGTCGGCGCGATCAATTTCCGTGTTGCGAACTTTCCGTTGGGCCTAGTTGTTGGAAGACGTGGTGACGCGGACATCGCGCCAAAGGAGCATGCCAAGAAGCGTTTTGAGATCCGTCAGTCGCGGCGCGGCATGTCGTTCGTGCGGGCTGGCCGCGAGATCGAAACCGTTGACGCCTTTCCGCGGTCCTCTAAGGACATCGCCTCGGGTTTAGGGAAGTGGCCGCACCTGGAGGGCTACGCGTACCACTGGGGTATCGAAGTGCGCTTCTCGCCAGACTTGGATGACATCTTCGGGATCACGAATGACAAACAGCGCGTCCGCCCGCTCGAGGATTTCTGGCGACTCCTGGCTGAGGAAGGCGTGGACACTCTCTTGCACCGGATGAATGCACAGCAGGGCACTTGGCGGCGCGATGCCGCGAAGGCAGCAAACAGGCCTGAGGCGTCCGCGGAACCGTCGCCGGCGGAAATGGCGGCCAGCATCGTTGAGACCGTCGTTGGCAAGCCGACGCCGATTCCCGAACACGAGCGCCCCAACGTCCAGGAGAAGTTCACCAAGGCAGTCCAAGAACACGCCGAGGTCACTGGCAAGCCCGTGGACGAGGTCGCGAAGGCCGTCGAGGCAGAAGCGAAGCGTCGCCCCCACAAAATCGAATACTTCGAAGACCCGTACGCTCCCTTCTATCGGCCCGACTGGGGGCTGGGGTCGCAAGTCGTCGTGTGGATCAACCGCAAGCACCCGTTCTACGAAACGTTCTACACGGCGTCGATGAGCAAGCTAGCCAGGGAAGGACTGGATCTCTTCCTCATCGCGCTCGCGAAAGCCGAGTTGAACGCCTCCGATCCGACGGCGCGCCTCTGGTACGAACACCAGCGGAGCAAGGTGTGGAGCGAGTTTCTTGCCATCGCGATGAAGGACTTGGCTGCCAGATTTCCTGGCGAGGAAGGCGAGACCGACCTCGCCGCGTAACGCAGAAACCTGAACCCGGCGGCCTGGCTTTTGGGGACCTTCCCCTGAAGTTTGGCCGCCGCACTTTGTCCTTGCACACCCGTCCCATTGAGGTGTACATTTCTTGGTCGAAGGCGCTGCAGGTGCGGCCTACGTGCCGCCTATGCCCCCGGGCGCTGCGATAGCCTTCAAAGCAGAATTTGAACGGTTATCGTGGCCCCAAGGAGGGACCATTACCCATGCCTGTAGACCTCAGCGTAGCGCTCGTCGGATTTCAAACTGGTGATCCACAAGCACGCCAAGAATTCCCTATTATTGCTGGACCAACCCTGCTTAAGTACGCACGCTACCTTGGGTGTCTGCTGCCCAAGGATGTCATCCGGGAAGTGCCACAAGAGGCGTTGATCATTCTCCTGTCCTCAGGTGTAACACCGTTTGATCCGGCACGCGGCAAAGCTACCGCATATTTGTTCGGCGCGGTGCGCAACGCGGTCCAACGCGTGCGCGCGAGCTACTGCCCTCCCGGTACCAAAACCCGCTACGACAAAAGACAGCGTGTACCCGATTTTCAGCCCGTTCCCTTCGACGAAGCGCGGGACCCTGCAACGCAGCAGAACCTCGCGGCGGTCCACGGGGTCATCGACCTTTGGCGCGGGGTACCCGCCGTCCTGGCGGAGATCGTCCACGAAGTCTTCGTGGTGGGACTCGCGGTCGGTGAGGTCGCGCGGCGGCGCGGCATGAGCAGGTTCGCAGTACATCGTCAACTCCGCACCTTCATCGATAGCAAACAACACATCCTGTAACGAGGCCATCCCCGTGCCTACCACACGAAAAACCAGCCAGGGGTGTCCGATCGTCCTACCCGCGACGTTTGTCCAAGCGATTCGAGACGCGGGCTACAAGAACACCAGCGCGGCCTTGGCCGAACTCATCGACAATAGCATCGAAGCAGGCGCCCACAATGTAGCGATTGATCTCGTCGGCCCGCCATCCTCGCCCTTGGTCATTCGCGTAACCGACGACGGAACAGGCATGACACCCAACGTCTTGCAACTCGCCCTGCAGTTTGGCGGCAGCACTCGATTCAACGGACGCTCTGGCACCGGGCGCTACGGCATGGGACTTCCCTGCAGTTCCCTCAGCCAGGCACGACGCGTCGGCGTCTTCTCCTGGACCCACCCCACCGCCAATTGGTTCACCTACCTCGACATCGACGAGATCACGACCCAGAAAAGCTCACGCATTCCGCCGGTGCGGCTGGCGAGGAGCACGTCTCCAACGCCCTCCGGTACGGTCGTCGAGCTCTCGCGGTGCGACCGCATTGACTACAAGCGCCTTGGCGTGCTTCTCGAGCGCCTGCATCGTGACCTCGGGCGCATCTTCCGTCGAGCCCTCCTCGGTGGCCTCCAACTTCGGATCAACGAGCGTCCGGTGCGTTCGATCGACCCACTCTTCCTCGAAGGCCACACGGAAATCGGGTTAGCCGAGGCGTTCGGGCCTCCGATGGAGTTCCCCATCACTATTCCCGAGAAGAGTGCTGCCTCGGTGGTGCTGGTGCGGTTCTCGTTGTTGCCGGTGGCGCGTTGGCACGGATTCTCCAATGAGGAGAAGTCGCGACACGGGATTTCGAAGGCGGCTGGCGTGTCGATCGTTCGCGGTGGTCGCGAAATTGATCGCGGTTGGTTCTTCATGGGGGGGAAACGCCGTGAAAACTACGACGACTGGTGGCGGTGCGAAGTTCAGTTCTCACCCTTGCTCGATGAGCTCTTCGGCCTGACGCACACGAAGCAGCGCGTGTACCCAACGGATGCCCTCAACAGTATCCTTTCCCCACATCTTGAAGCGGCGGCGCACCAACTTAATGCCCGCGTACGCACTGCGTTTCAAGCGGTCGCGCAACAGGCCGCAGTCTCCAGCGGTGAACGTCGTGCGCAGCAAAATGATATGCTCCTCGAACCGTTAAAAATTGCCGCGCCGCATCGCAGCACCCTACCTCCGTCGTTGGTGCAAGGGCTGCGCTATCGCCTTGAGCGGCGGCGCTTGCCTGGTGCCGATTTGTTTCTTCCCACGCTGGTGGGTGACGAAGTGCGTGTGGCGCTCAACACGCATCACGTGTTTTATGATCAGGTATACGCGAAGATCTTGTCGCGCGGTCAGGTGCGTTCTTTGGAGGCGCTTGAAGCAGTGGATCTCTTGTTCTTGGCGTTTGGTCGGGCGGAGTGTTCGCTGCGTCGCGGCGTGGCCCGCGAAGGTGCGGCGCGTGTCCGTGAGCGGTGGAGTACGATCCTTGGTACGTTTTTCTCATGAGATGGGAATCGAACAGTGGCTGATCGACTAATCTTGGCGCCAGATCTTGATGACAAGGGGAAGGCGCGGTTCCGCGAACTCTGCGCGCAACTGCACGCAATCCTTGCGACTGGCGACCGTGCCTTGGCTGTTCCTCAAGTACTGGCAAGCTTGGTTGAAACGGGCCGTTGTCCGTCCACCGGAGACCTGAAGGTACTAGTTGCAATCCACGTCGTTTGCGATCTCGTCTGTCAGGGATGGACGCTAGAAGTGGCGGGTGATGAGGTGGCGATGCTTTTGGAGGACTCGTCGGGTCGCTCCAAAGAGATCGTGCGCAAAGGTCACCTGATCGAGCGGGACGAGCAACTTCGCGAGCCGTCGGTCGCCGAGTTCGTCAGGGGGATGGAACGCCGTCGACTGACGTCGCAGGGATGGCACTCCATCTATTCCGTCATGCGCGATGGACGGCAACTGGCGCAAGCACTCGCTAGCGCAGAAGACCCAAGCACCATTATCAAGCCATACGTTCAGGCCGTCGAAACAGGCAAAGTGTGTGAGGAAACCGGCTTGGTCCTGAGTGATATCTGGCGATACTTCCGGCACACGTGGGTCACAGCATATCGCAGCGTACCAGGGCGTAGCATGATGGTCTTGGTCCGCGACGCTGCCTGCAAACACCATCCCGTGATTGGTATCGGTGCCCTTGGGAGCGCTGTCGTCCAACAGAGTGTCCGTGACAGGTGGATCGGATGGCATGCCGCCAATGGCATTCCACCTCTTCTTGACAAGCCGGTGCCGGCGACCGCTCGTTGGTTGTGCAAGCGCCTCGACGACCAGCTCCGCACGATCTACAAAGCCGATCTATTCCGCAGTGAGTTGTTAAAGCCATCGGATCTGCGTCGACCGTCGGAACGGGTGATCGCGCGCCTGCGCACGCGCGCTGAGAAGGCAATGGTTGCGCACCGGCTGAACCCACAAAAGGCGGTGCACAAGCGCAGTTTGTCCGACGGTGCGCCGACGCGCGGTGAATGGCGTGCTCGCGCGGAATCCAACCTGTTTCTCGCAAAGCGTTGTAAGTTGCTAGCGAGCCTGCTAGGTATTCAACTCGCGTTCAATGAACACCTGCGGAACGCCAAACGCAAGAAGCAGGTTGCGCTTGCCTTTAGCCAGGGTAAGGTGCGTGCCGCTATTGGGCGATTGGTGCGCCTGCTCAAGGCCGATCACGTCGGGATCAACCTGATGGACATCACCGTTTGCGGTGCGATCGCGCCCTACAATGCACTTTTGGGCGGGAAATTGGTCTGCCTGATGCTGGCGAGCCCGATAGTCGTCGAAGCATACCGAAAACGATACGGAAAACAACAGAGCCTTATCGCCTCCTGCATGAAAGGAGAGCGCGTCATTAGGAAACCCGACCTCGTTCTGCTCGGCACGACGAGCCTCTACGGGATCGGCTCCAGCCAATACAATCGAATCAGAGTCGACGCAGAACAACTCGGCGGCGCACCAGGAGCACGCATCGAATACGTCGAACTTGGTGCAAGCGTCGGGTTCGGCTCCTTTCACTTCAGCGACGAAACTGTCGAACTCATCAACGTCCTTCTCGGACGCGTCAAAGAGGGGCGACGCGTCAACAGCATCTTCGGCGAAGGCGTCAACCCACTCATGAGAAAAATCAGAGAAGCACTCGACCTCCTGGGTATGGGAAGCGACAATATCCTCAAACACGGCAACCGACGCATCGTCTATGCCGTGCCGCTCGCCACCAACTTTAGAGAAATACTCCTCGGCCTCCAACAACGACCAAAATACATCGTCCCAACGAAGGACCCTGAAGCAGGAACCAACGCGCTCGCCAACTATTGGACCAACCGCTGGCTCCAGAAAAGAATCGAACGACCAGGAATCCTACAGCAGGTGGCAACACATACTACGGACTACCCAATACACCATGGAGCAAGGGTCACTCTACCCGACGATGAAGAAAACATCCCACCACTCCTTAAAAACATGGACGCAGCGGGCCTAGCGGCTCAGCAAGTACCGGCGGTATAAGGTTGTGGCGCTTAAGACTGGCGAAGGATCGGGAAAACGCGCCCGCCGATGCGCTCAGCGGTCGTCTAGGTGAGGCCGCTCGAACGGCGTCGATGGCGAACATTCGGAAAAAACATAAACATTTCGGCGATGCGCGGCGATGCGCATCCATCGCCGCATGTGTTTGAAACGAAAATGGTGGGCCTGTAGAGACTCGAACTCTAGACCTCTACCGTGTCAAGGTAGCGCTCTAACCAACTGAGCTACAGGCCCGCATTGAAACCGCCAAGCAGACCCACAGTTTATCACGTAACTTCACAATCGACTCTCGCCGAGTTAAGAATGGCAAAGCAAATCCCATGCGCGCACTCTTGGGTGTAAAGTGAAATCATCGGGAGAGGGAAACCATGAAAATCTCAATGGAGAAAAAAGCAACGCTGCTCGTGATTCTGCTGTGCGCCGCACCCATGTGGGCCGACACGCAAGCGGGACTCGAGGCATTCAAGAACAAGGACTACGAAAAAGCTTACAAAGAATGGCGCGCGTCCGCCGATGCCGGATTCGCCGACGCGCAATTCGATCTCGGCGTGCTCTACGCCCATGGACTCGGTGTGAAGCAGGATCTCGGTGAAGCCGAGCGCTGGTATCGCCGCTCCGCCGAGCAGGGCTATCCCGACGCCGAGTTCGCGCTCGGAGAAATGTACGCGCGTGGATGGTCCGCCGGCGCGCGCGATCAAGCCGCCGCGCAGCGCTGGATGAATCTGGAGAGTTCCGAAGGATACATGCCGTCGCCGGACTGGGACAACATCGCCGATTACGGCATGGCCAAGGACGTGAAGCAAGCCGCGTACTGGTATCGCCTCGCCGCGGAAAAAGGTCTGGCCGAAGCGCAGTACAGTTTGGGGCGCCTCTACGCCACGGGCAAGGGCGTGCCGCACGACGAAGAGCAAGCTACCAATTGGGTGCGCGTCGCGGCGAGCCAGGGATATCCGCCGGCCGAAGCGCGACTCGGCACGCGTTACGCCACCGGCAACGGCACTACGCAGGACGATCGCTTGGCGTATTTTTGGCTCACGCTCGCGTATCTGCACGGCGAGAAGAGCGCCGAGAAATTGCGCGCCGCCGAAGCCGCCAAGCTCAAACCCGCGGACGTCAACGCCACCGACCTGCAAGCGCAGCGTTGGAAGCCGCGGACCATCGTGAAGAGCGCGAAACCGTAACACAAAAACTCGTCCATGCTACTGGCCCTCTACGCGATCGCGTTGTTGCTAGGACAGAGCCCGCGCGACCCAAATGCCGTTTTGGAGCAGGCGCGCACGAAACTGCAAGCGCTCACGCGACGCTTGGCCAACTACACGTGTGTCGAGACGATTGATCGAAAGTATTTTCGAGCGCCTGAAAATCGGCGTCCTGTCGCGCTGAATGTTCCGCGTTCCTGCCATGCGGGAGAAGATCGAAACAAAGAAAGTATCGCATCATATGAAAGCGGCGTTCTTGAATGGACCGACCGGCTGCGATTCGAAGTCGCGGTGACGGGCACGGGGGAAATTCTCTCGCGGCCCGGCGCTACGCGGTTTGATTCGCGCGACGTCGATTCCATCGTGCGCTTCGGTCCCATCGGCACGGGATCGTTTGGTTCGTATTTGATCGGCGTGTTCGACAATCCCGCGACCGCGTTCAGTTACGTCGGGCCGCAAGGCGCGCGCTTCGAGTATCGCTATCAAGTGTCCGTCGAAGGCAGCAAGTATAGCGTGAAGGTGGGAACGTTGTGGCAGCCGATGGCGTATCACGGAACGTTTTTGCTCGATCCCGAAACGCTCGATCTCGAGCGATTCACCGTGACCGCCGACAATCTACCGCCGCAAACGTGGATTTGCGACGCGGAGACGACGCTCGATTTCACGGGCGTGCGCATTCGCGTGGCCGACACGTTGCTGCCGCGCGAAAGCACCATGCAAATTCGCATGCAGGACGGTCGTTCCACCACCAACATCACCACATTTTCCAGCTGTCGCGCGTATCAAGCGGAGTCGGCGCTGGTTTTTGACGAAGCGCCGGAGGCCGCGAACACGGCGGCGCGACCCCAGTTTCGGATGGGCGCCGCTACTCCCATCGGATTGCCCGTGACGCTCGCGCTCTCGGCGCTTATCGATACGGACACCGTGGCGTCAGGTGATTTAGTCTCTGCCACAGTCGAATCGAGCGTGGCGCGCCCGGGATCCGGAGAAGTTTTGATTCCTGCCGGCGCTGTTGTGCGCGGACGCATCACCCGCGTCGAGCATCACATGCTGCCGAAGCCGTATTTCCTCATTGGACTTTCGTTCGCGCGCCTGGAAGTCGGCGGCGTGCCGTCGTTGTTCGCCGCGCGCCTCGATCCACCGCAACAGTTAACAGAAGAGTTGAGTGTTGAGCTGCCGGTACAAAGCGGCGGCGTGACGTTCTGGAACAACGGCACGATACTGATCCCGACGAAAGCCATGCGCGCGACTTTACCGGCTGGATATCGCATGACTTGGTCGACGCTCGCTACGCCGGGCAGATAGAAAACAAAAAGCAACCGCAGATGAACGCAGATAAACGCAGATGAGAAATCGATGTTTTATCTGCGTTTATCTGTGTTCATCTGCGGTAAGGTTTTCTGCCGTTAATTTCCTCCGCGTCGACGCTGCTGTTGTTGTTGCTGCTGTTGCTGACCGTTCTGTCCACCACGACCCGGCGGCGTGGTCTTGGGACTCAGCGGCGTTTCGCGATTCAGTTCCCACATGTCGACGCTCTGATCGAAATCGCCGAGCAAGTACTTGCAGAAATAGTCCATGCGCACCCACGAGAAATAGTCGCCGGCCGTGGTGTAGGCGTGACGCTGTCCCGGCAGCACGATCATGTCGAAGCGCTTGCGCGCTTTGATCAGCGAGTCGATCAAACGCATGGTGTTCGCGGGATGCACGTTGTTGTCGATGTCGCCGGTGGAGAGCAGCAGGTGGCCTTTCAAGTTTTTCGCGATCTCCGAATTCTTCTCGATCGCGTATTCGAACGACGCCTCGCCGTCCTTGCCCGGAACTTCTTTCACGCCGTGATGCTTCTCGCTCCACGTGTTGTTGTAGACATTGTTCTCGTGATTGCCGGATTCCGACACCGCTACTTTGAAAAAGTCCGGGTAGACGAGCATCGCCGCTGTTGACATAAACCCACCACCAGAATGTCCGGTGATGCCGACGCGATCGATGTCGATGAACTTGTAGCGCGCCGCCAAGTCTTCGACGACGCGTTTCTTGTCGGCGAGTCCGTAGTCGCGCAGATTGCCGTAGCCGTAGGTGTGATACCACTTCGAGCGGTGCGGATTGCCGCCGCGATTGCCGATCTCGATCACGATGAATCCAAGATTCGCCATGGTCATGTTGGCGCTGCGCGGCGTGAATACTTGCGTTACCGATTCGGTCTGCGGTCCCGGATAAACGTACTCGACGATCGGATACTTCTTGTTGGGATCGAAATCGAACGGCTTGTACATCACGCCGTAAAGGTCCGTGATACCGTCGTCGGCTTTTGCGGTGAACGGCTCGGGAAAGCGGTATCCCGCGGCGACGAGCGGCGCGACGTCGACGGTTTCGAGCGGCATCACCGCCGTCCCTTGCGCGTCGTAAAGCACCGCGACCGGCGCCGTGTTCACGCGGGAGCTGTTGTTGACGAAATAATGTCCGCTGTCGGCCATGTCCACGGTGTGGTGGGCGTCGCCGGGATCGAGCAACTTCGTGCCGCTGCCATCGAGCTTGGCAGCGTAGAAATGCATGTAGTAGGGATTCTCGCCGTCTTCGTGGCCGGAAGCGGTCATGTACAACATCCGCGGCCTACTCGGGTTGTCCGTTGGCGGATCGACGAAAGAGATATCCTCGGCGACGTATTCGCCCTTGTCGATTTGGTTCTTCAGTTTTCCCGCACTGTCGTAGAGATAGTAATGTCCCCACCCGTCGCGTTCACTCCACCAGATGATTTCCGAGCCGTCGCTGGAAATTCTCGCCGGCTTCGTCTCAATGTAGACGTTCATCCGCTCTTCGATGAGCGTTTTCACCTCGCCGGTTGTCGTGTCGACCGAGCAAAGGTCGACGCGGTGCAGGTCGCGGCTGGCGCGCGTGATGTGCAGCGTCGCGTTGGCGGGACCGGCCCACAACGGCTCCGTTTTTTCATGCTCGATGCGCATGCGCGACGACGGACGCTCCGTTTCAACGCGTAGGGTTTGATCCTTGAACGCAGGCGCTTTCACGATTAAACGTTTTTTCGACGCCACGTCGAAAACTTCAACTTGCGTTTGCGGGATGTTGAGGTCGCCGGGCATGGCGTAGCGATACGTTTCGAGCGTGGGACGCGGCTCGCCCAAGTTGTGGATCACCCACAGCTTTTCCACCTTGCGGGAATCGCGGCGCACCAGCGCGAACTTGGCGGAATCGCGCGACCACGCGATGTTGCCCGCGGCCACGCGCGCGTTCTTGTTGTCTTGGGTACGGCCGGCGTCGTCTCCGGTGCCTTGTTGCTGGTCCTGTTGTTGTTGCTGCTGCTGTTGTTCCTGCTGTTGGAGTTGTTGCTGCGCGTCGATGCCGTATCCGAAATCTTCTTCACCGTCGGTGGTGATTTGCGTTTCTTGGATCGTGGGATCGTCGGCCTTCTTCAGCGCCTTGGCGTAGTTCGCAGCGTCCATCATGTAGAGATTGTGATTGCGCGCGAAAAGGACGATCTTGTCGTCGGGCGAAATGTTGGCCCAAATCGGTTTGCGCGGAGTACGCTCGTCGAGCAAATTCAGCTTGCCGGTCGCCAAGTCGTACTCGAAGGCCAACAATTTTTGATCGCGCCCGGCGACGGGACCGCGGGGAGGGCCGCCACCCTGTTGTTGGGGATCGTCATCGTCCATGTCGTTGTCGCCGGAGTTGTCGTCGGCGTCCGAATTCCGCGACTCAATCGGCGGAGGCGCGGCCGCGGGTTTTTTCTCGCCGGGGATCACGGCGTCGCGCGGGACGACGACCTCAAAATCAAACGCGCTATCGTTTTTCACAAAGCGGATCGTCGTGATCGGCAAATGCTGCGAGTCGTAAGGGAGTCCCGTGGCGGCGGTGAGTTGCGACGCCATTTTCACGGGATCGAAGACCGGCGTTTTCGATTTCTTCACCGGATCGACCATCCAGAACTTGCGGCCCTTGGTGTTTTCGAAGGAATACCAGAAGCGGTCGCCGGAATCGAGCCAGCGCGGCGTGACCGACGTGTCGAAAACCAGCTTGCCGACTTTCTGGCGCGTCCATTGCGCGGCGAGCTCGTAATTTGCTTTGACCGCGGGCTTCGTGGACGTTTCTTTCGGCGCGTCGTCGTTGACCCAAGCAATGGCCGGCAGTGTAGCGACGAGCGACAGAACAAGGATCGAAGTGGATAGGCGTGTTTTCATGCAACCCCCTGAGGTTTCCGCGAGAAGCTAGCGTACCACTATCGGTTGCCGGTTGTGGATACTGGTTTGCCGGAAAAACGAGGCGTTGCTCTCGTCAACCAGCCGCGCGCGCTTTAAGCAATCGTAAAGGTAAAAGGCGTTCAATGGGTTGTAGGTGCTTACGGCGTTTATCATTCGGCAAGCGCTGCGTGCATTGAGCCGTAACAAACTGCGCAGCGCGCTCACGGTGCTCGGCGTGATGATTGGCATCGGCGCGGTGATTTGCGTCGTGGCGATCGGCACGGCGGGGTCGGATCGCATCCAAGAACAACTCGGACTCCTCGGTGACAACCTGGTGTGGGTGGAAGCTGGCGGACGCAACGTCTCCGGCGTGCGCACCGGCACGGGACAAACGAAAACGCTGATCATGGACGATCTCCGCGCGATCGCGGCGCAAGTTTCCGAGATCAGGGCGTGCTCGCCGCAATCCGACGGACGCGTGCAGGTGATTTACGCGAATCAAAATTGGTCGACGAGTTATCGCGGCGTGACGCCGGAATACTTTGACGTCCGCAAATGGACCATCATCGAAGGCGGATCGTTCACCAACGACGACGTGGATCGCGCGTCGAACGTGGCGGTGATCGGCGGCACGATCCGCGACGTACTTTTCGGTACAGATGATCCGTTGGGCAAAGTGATCCGCGTGAAGGGACTGCCGACGCGCGTCGTGGGATTGCTGCAATCGAAAGGGCAATCGACGATGGGACAGGATCAAGACGACGTGATCATGATCCCCTACACGACGGCGCAGAAGAAAGTCAACGGCAATTCCTGGCTCGACGATGTGATGTGCTCGGCCGTGTCGCGCGACGCGATCGATCCGGCCACGGACTCCATCACCAAGCTGATGATGGAGCGTCATCACATTCGCGAGGGACAAGATCCCGATTTCAACATTCGCCGGCCCGAGGATCAGATCAACGCGCAGTTGGAAGCGAGCCGCACGTTCACGCTGCTGCTGGTCGCGGTGGCCTGCGTGTCGTTGTTGGTGGGCGGCATCGGCATCATGAACGTGATGCTGGTTTCGGTGACGGAGCGCACGCGCGAAATCGGAATCCGCATGGCCGTGGGCGCGACCGAAGGCAGCATTCAAGTGCAATTCCTGGGCGAAGCGGTGATGCTGAGTTTGGTCGGCGGCGCCGCGGGAATCCTGCTGGGCGTGGGCGGATCGCACCTGATCGGCGGAATGTTGCAGTGGCCGATGCGCATTTCTCTCGGCGCGATCGCGACGGCGGCGGCCTTTTCGGTGGCGGTGGGCGTGTTCTTCGGATTTTATCCCGCGCGCAAGGCGTCGCGATTGGATCCGATCGAGGCGCTGCGGTTCGAGTAAAATCCAGTTGATGCTGAATCGCGATCAAGTGCTCGAAGCTTTCCACCGGCTTTCGTCGCGCCTGGCCTCTCGCGGATTGATCGGGGAGATCCATCTGCTGGGCGGCGCGGTGATGATGCTCGCGTTTCAGGCCCGTGAAGCGACCAAGGACGTTGACGCGATTTTTGCGCCCGCACGGGAAATTCGCGAGGCGGCCGCCGACGTTGCGCGGGAAATGTCGCTCGATCCCGACTGGTTGAACGACGGAGCCAAGGGTTTTGCATCATCCTCCGGCGATTACACTGATCGAACGCTGCCTCAGTACGCGAATCTACGCGTGCTGACGCCGGCGCCGGAATATATGCTGGCCATGAAAGTGATGGCGGCGCGAGCCGCCGCGGGAACCGAGCGCGGCGACAAAGACGATATCCGCTTGCTGATGAAACAACTGACGCTTTCTAGCGCCGAGGAAGTGATGGATATCGTGGAACGGTATTATCCGGCGTCGCAGATTCTGCGCGCTCGCGATATATTGTGGATGAGATCGTCGGAGAAAGCGGTGGCCAATGAATTCCGCGAAACGTCCACGAAGCCTGGCAGAAGCGGCGGAATGGTCGGCGACGTATCGTGATTTCGGATACAACGTTGCTGATTTTCTGCACGAGTTCAAGTACCATCCATCGTTTGACTCGCTCGCCGGCGAGCCGGCGCTCCTGGCTGATCGTTTTCCGGAAGGGCGCATCGCCGATTGCTACCTCGCCGCTGTCGCCGTGGAGTTGGCGACGCAACTCAACCACGCGCGACCGGGATGGTCGCAGCATCCGCGGCGATTCAGCCACTACCCGTGGTTTGCCTCGCCGGGACCGCACATGCGCGCGCTGTTGCTTCTGGAGAGTCCACCGGGATTCCGCGAACGCAATCTGTTCGTGACGGCCAACGCCTTGTCAGTCGCATAGCGTCGCACTTTACGGTGTTACTATTCAGTCCCGCGTTATTTTTCACGCGCTTCCATCCTTATTTGGCTGTATCCTAGCAAGTGAAAGTTGATTCCGCCGGAGGTGTGTCATGATCGCTCGAACTCTTGTAGTCTCCACGATTCTCACCATTGCCGCGGCCGCCGCGCCCGCGCCTACAACATCGGTCACGTTCCACAAAGACGTTGAACCGATCATGCAGCGCAACTGCCAGACGTGCCATCGTCCGGGCGAAGCGGCGCCGATGTCGTTGCTGAGCTACAAGGATGTTCGCCCGTGGGTGAAGAGCATTCGCGAAAAAGTCGCGACCAAGCAGATGCCGCCTTGGCCCGCCGATCCGCACTACGGGAAGTTCGAGAACGATCGCTCGCTCTCGCAGAAGGACCTCGAGACGATGCTCGCTTGGATCGATGCCGGCGCGCCCGAAGGCAAAGCCTCCGATGCTCCCAAGCCGGTCGCTTGGGTGGAAGGATGGTCGATCGGCCAGCCTGAGGCGATCATCAAGATGCCGAATCCCGTCAAGGTGCCGCCGTCGGGCGTGATCGAGTATCAGTATGTGATCGTGCACACCAATTTCACCGAGGACAAGTGGGTCCATGCCGCCGAAGCGCGTCCGGGCAATCGCGCGCTGGTGCATCACATTCTCGCGTTCGTGCGCGAGCCGGGAAACAAATGGTTGTCGGAGTATCCGGTGGGCGTGGCGTTCGTGCCGGATCGCGGAGATCGCAGCCGCCGTGCTCGTTCCGGCGATGGCGAAGGCGGTGCGCCGCCGAGCGCGGAAGATCGCCCGCGAGCCCAGGCCTCGATGCAGCAAGGCGAGTTGCTGCAAGGATACGCTCCGGGAGTGCCCGCGGCGATTCTGCGCCCGGGTCAGGCGAAACTGATCAAGGCGGGATCGGACATCGTATTCCAACTGCACTACACCGCGAACGGCACGTCCGGCGAGGATGAGAGCGAGGTTGGCCTGATTTTCTCGAAAGAGCCGCCGAAGGAGCGCGTTTTCACGCTGGCCGCGCAGAACGGGAAGTTCAAGATTCCCGCGGGCGACGCGAACTACAAAGTGGAATCGGAATTCACGCTCGGCGACAACGCGAAGCTCGTGCAACTCGCGCCGCACATGCATTTGCGCGGCAAGGATTTCGAATATCCGTCGTCTATCCGGACGGCCGCACGGAGACCCTGCTGAACGTGCCACACTACGATTTCAACTGGCAGGTCTTCTACGATCTCTCGACGCAGTTGGATTTGCCGAAGGGAACGAAGATCGAGTGCACCGCGCACTTCGATAATTCCGCCGCCAACAAGGCGAATCCCGATCCGACGAAGGAAGTCACGTGGGGCGATCAGAGCTGGGAAGAAATGATGATCGGCTTCTTCGACGTCGCGATTCCCGCGGGACAAGATCCGCGCACGGTGTTCCCGCGTCCTGAGAAGAAACCGGGTGCGAAAGCGGCGGGTACGAGCGAGTAAACCGGTTTCTGGTTGCTAGTGCCGGTTGCTGGTTAAATCTAGGTTTTACCAGCAACCCGGACCAGCAACCAGCAACCGCGTTATTCTTCCGTTTCCGGCAACAACTCAATGTTAGTCTCTCCGGCAGCCTTGCGCTCGGCGTATTTCTTGATCCACGCCTGCCAGCTCTTGCCGTCGGCCCAATCGCGGCCGGAGAAAACCACTTCTTCAATTTCCGAATATCCCACGCTGACGCGGCGGCGATCGGTGGCCAGCATAATCCGCAGTTTCGACTCTTCCACGGTATTCCCACGCACTCGATCGAAGACGTAGCCTTCCAGTTTCGAGCCATCCTTCAGTTGGATGGTCACGTCGCCGCGATAATCGAAGGCTTGCTCCAGGCCGTCGTCGATTTTCTGGCCGCGCTGAAACTTCACGCCTTGTAGAGGCGCGTCGACAGGCGCCGGCGATCCAGTTTGCAGCAGATCGATTTGCACCAGCGGCGATTGATGCTTTTCCATTTCCAGTTCGCGCTGCGCCGTGGCGTCGAGATACTGCGGGAAGAGCGTCGCTTTCGCCGTTTCCCAAAGCCCCTTCAGCGATCCGAATGTGTAATCCACCGCCGACGCTTCGTAGCCCGAGTGCACCATGCAGTTCGCGCACTTCGGATTGCCCGAGGCGTGACCGTATTTCTCCCACTTCGTCGACTCCAGCAACTCCGCGAACGTCTCGGCGTAGCCGTCCTGCATCAAGTAGCACGGCTTCTGCCAGCCGAACACGGTGTACGTGGGCATCCCCCACGGCGTGCATTCGAAGTCGCGGCGTCCCATCAGGAATTCCAGGAAGAGCGGTGACATATTGAATCGCCAATTCGGCCGGCGATTCGATAGAAGCCGCCGAAATAAAGTTCGACTCGCGTCGCGTCCCGCGAAATGCTGCTGGTCGGGTGCTTTCCCGTAGGAATATCCCGGCGACAGCATCAAGCCCTCGACGCCTGCGTTCATCATGTCGTCGAAAAATCCGCGGACCGCTTTCGTATCGGCGCCGTCGAAGAGCGTGGTGTTTGTGGTCACGCGGAATCCACGCTTGACCGCCTCGTGAATCGCCGCCAGCGCGATGTCGTAGCCGCCTTCTTTGCACACTGAAAGGTCATGATGCTCCTTGTCGCCGTCCATGTGCACGGAAAAACTCAGATACTTGCTCGGAGTGAAGAGATGGATCTTTTCCTTGAGCAGCAGACCATTTGTACAAAGATAAACGTATTTTTTCCGCGCGGTGATGCCCGCCACGATCTCGTGGATCTGCGGGTGCATCAACGGCTCGCCGCCGGGGATAGCCACAGTGGGCGCGCCGCATTCGTCGACGGCGCGGAAACATTCGTCCGGCGTGAGATTCTGCTTCAGGATATGGCCGGGATACTGAATCTTGCCGCAACCGGCGCACGCCAAGTTGCAGCGCAGGAGAGGCTCCAGCATCAAGGTCAGGGGATATTGCTTGCGTCCCTTCAGCTTTTGGCGGACTACGTAGCTGGCTACGGTCCACATCTGCGAGACGGGAATCGGCATCTGTATATTTTACACGAAAGAGCCCGCCGGCTGGACGGCGAAACACAACGTGCCGTACTCCGCTACTTCGGTGTGGGCGCAAACGGCTCGATCGGGTCGGCGATGCGCGTGGGATCCACGGCCGCGATCAGGTGATGAAGCGAGTAAAAATCGGTCATCCCGTCCCATTCCCTCTGGCCGATCTTTTGGTAGACGCCGGGGGGCTGGCCGTTATTGGCGCGAAAGTATCCGCAAACGGTGTAACCGGCGTCCCACAGGAGGCGCACGACTTCGCGTCCCACCGGCGCCCCATGCAATTCCACCACGACAATCGGTTGATGCGCGGCGAGCGTGCGGCGCCCTCCGCGCAGAACCATGGCTTCGGCTCCCTCCACGTCCAGCTTGATGACCGCAGGCGGCGGAACGGCTCCGCTGGATACCAGCGAGTCCATTGTGGCGACGTCCACGGTGATGGTGACGGCGGCAAATTTGTACTGCGCATGCGATTGGCTCGGCTCGCCCTGACTCACCGCGTCGAGCGTTCCCGAAGCGAACGTCACGTTATCTTTTTGAAAGACTCCTTGGCCGTCGCTTTCCGCAAGCGCGGTGGGAACAATTTGTACGCGCGATTCGATGGCGCCGAGGCGCAAGTTGTGTTTCAAGTGCTTCACGTTTTCCGGCACCGGCTCGAATGCGATCACGCGCGCCGCTTGAAAACACTGCAACGCGCAGCGCGTGTACAAGCCGGCATTGGCGCCGACATCGAAAATGACGTCTCCGGGACGCACCGCGCGTTGTAATGCGCCCAGCATGAAGCCCTCATTGGTCAGAGGATCATGCAGCCAATATCCGCGGTTGCGCCGCACGTAAATTCGAAACGCCCCGATCTCCGGCAACTGGATGGTCCACGGTATGTCGGGGATGATGCGCAGAACCATGCGTCCGAACCAAGGCCGGACACGGACTTGATGATGCAGCCAACGAAGGGGATTCATACATGCTCAGGCGAGCGCGTTGATCTTATCAATCGCGCGAGAGAAACGCCAGTCTACCACTGAGCAATATCGCTCAGACTCGACGGGCGCGAGCGCGTCATGATGAGATCATGCGAAAGCCAGGCGGCTTTCAGCCGATCGAAAACTACGGCGCGATCGGCAACATGCGATCGATCGCGCTGGTGAGTATCGAAGGCTCCATCGACTTTCTTTGCTTTCCGCATTTCGATTCCCCCACGATTTTTGCGGCGCTGCTCGATCCCGCGCGCGGCGGATCGTTCACGCTTCGTCCCGAACTCGAGGGGATGCGCACCAAGCAAATGTATCTGCCCGACACGAATATTTTGTTGACGCGCTTTCTCTCCGACTCGGGCGTCGCCGAAGTCACCGACTTCATGCCGGTGGTCGCGAACGGCGGGAAGGGAAAGCCCGGCTACGGTCATCACATCATCCGCATGGTGCGCGTCGTGAAGGGCCAAGTGCGATTCACGATGCGTTGCGCGCCGCGCTTCGACTACGGACGTGCCGTGCATCGCGCGCACAAGATGAGTGACGCAATCTGTTTCGACCCGCGCGGCTCCGATCTTCCGGCGATGGCGCTGCACGCCACGTTTCCGCTGCATCTGGCCGGCGGCGATGCGCACGCGACGTTCAAGCTGAACGCCGGGGAAACGGCGATGATCGCGTTCGGGCAGCTTGACGAAGAAGAGACCACGCCGGGTGCAGTGCTCGAGCACGAGCGCGTGGAACAGCACTTCCGCGAGACATCGCAGTTCTGGCGCAATTGGATCGCGCAGTCGCGATACACGGGGCGCTGGCGCGAGATGGTCAATCGATCCGCGCTGGTGCTGAAAATGTTGTGCAGCGCCGAGCACGGATCGCTGATCGCCGCCGCGACCTTTGGCCTTCCCGAACATCTCGGCGGCGAACGCAATTGGGACTATCGCTACACCTGGCTGCGCGATTCCTCGTTCAGCATGTATGCGTTCATGCGTCTGGGACTCACCGACGAAATGCGCGCCTTCGCACACTGGATTCGCGAGCGAATCCGCGACGACGCCGTCCACGGTCCGCTGCAAGTGATGTATCGCGCCAACGGCGACCGGAAATTGAACGAGATCAAGCTCGAGTCACTTTGTGGCTATCATGGCTCGCGCCCGGTGCGCATCGGCAACGCCGCGTACAAACAACTTCAGCTCGATATTTACGGCGAGTTGATGGACGCCGTCTATCTCGCCAACAAATACGGCGACGGCCTTTCCTACGACGGCTTGCACAGCTTGCAGCGTATTCTCGATTGGCTCGCGAAAAACTGGAAGCGCGCCGACGAAGGGATTTGGGAAGTGCGTGGCGGACGGCGCCACTTCTTGCATTCGCGCCTGATGTGCTGGGTGGCGTTCGATCGCATGATCCGCTTATCCGAGAAGCGCTCGCTAGCCGGCCCCATCGACAAGTGGCGCCAGATTCGCGACACAATTTACCAGGACATCTTCAAGAATTACTGGAATCCCAAACTCAACGCGTTCGTGCAGTCGCGCGGCGGATCGCGGCTCGATGCCGCCGTGCTGCTGATGCCGCTGATGCGTTTCGTGAGTCCCGTGGATCGCCGCTGGCTTTCGACACTCGATGCCATCGAGAAAACGCTGACCGAAGACGCGCTGGTTTATCGCTATGATCCCGAACCGAAGAGCCGCCGCCGCAAAGGCGCGCGATCCCCCGTCGATGGACTGCGCGGCGCGGAGGGCAGTTTTACAGCGTGTTCATTTTGGTTTGTCGAATGCTTGGCCCGCGCGCATCAAACGGAAAAGGCGCGCTTGTTGTTCGACAAAATGCTCGGATACGCGAATCACCTGGGGCTTTACTCGGAGCAAGTCGGGTCGGGCGGCGAGCATCTGGGAAATTTTCCGCAGGCCTTCACGCATTTGGCGTTGATCAGCGCGGCAACGTATCTCGATCGCGCGCTTTCGGGCGCCGATCACAGCACGTGGCGATAGTCTTGGCGCGGCGGCAAGCCACCGCACTCCCAAAGGGCCGTGATTATTTCGCGCGCGCGGCGGCCAGTCCTGCTTCGGCGCGCGCTAAATCTGCTTGAATCGGTTTGTTGGCGGGATCATTCTTGGCGGCGGTCGCCGCGACGTCGCGTGCTCGCGTGTAATCTTCCCGCGCGCCGGAAAGATCGCCCAATTTTATCTGCGCGTCGCCGGCGGCCATCAGCGCGCGTCCACAGTGCGTTTCCGTGTAGGCATCGGATTTCACTGCGCCGCATAAGATGGCCACGCCGCGCGTGGCTTGATCGAGTGCGCCCCGCGCGTCGTTCATCGCCAGCATCGTTTCGGACATCTTGCGAAAGCTGATTCCGACATCGGCGCGGAATTCGAAGCTGTTGGGATCGCGTTTCCTGAGGGCCTCGGCGATTTCCAGGGACTTCCTGTTGTGCGGAAGCGCCGTGCGCGGATCGTTGGCTTTGTTCAACGCCGACGCGTAGTGGTTTTCCGCCACCGACAAGCTGCGCGCGTACAGCGTGTTCTGCGGATCGACGGCAATCAGTTTGTTCAAAATGTCCTCGGTGCGATCGAGGTAGGGAAGCGCCTTGTCGGTGTGGCCGGCGTTGTAGAGCAAGATCGCCACGCCGAGCAGCGATCCGGAGAGTTCGAATTGAGTGGTGGAATTGTTGGCGTTTCGTTGTGACGCTCGTTCGATGTAGTTCACGCTCTCTTCCATGTGTGCGGCGGCGTCGTCGGAACGGCCAAGACTCGCTTCGGCTTGCGCGAGCGTCTGCAGGGTTTCGCCGCGCTGCCGCAGGACGCGCTCGTCGCCCGCGACGCGGCCATCGAGCTCGCGCGCAGTTTGTTCAGCGCGCTTGTAATACTCCAGCGACTCGGTACCGCGCCCGAGATTCTGCATGCCGCCGCCCCCGCCATACAGGTCGCCGAGTTCGCGCAGCGTTTCAATCAACGCGACCGCGGTATCGACGTCGCCGGGCTCGAGCGCCAAAGCCGCTTCGTTCAACTGGCGCGCGCGCTGAAAACTGGTTTCCGCGGTATGCAGGTCGCCTGTGGCAAACAGCAGCGACGCCTGCACATCGTACGCCGCCGCCGCGGAACGCCGCGCTGCCACGCCGTGATCGCGTTTCAGCAATGCATCCGCTACGGCCACGGCTTTGCGCGCACTGGCCAGCGCGCCCGCGGTGTCGCCGAGATTTCCCTGGTAACTGTTGCCTTGTACGTTGCCGATGCGTACGTACGCGTCGACAAGTTCGCGCTGGAGTTCCGGATCGTCGGCTTCTTTCGCGAGACTATCGAGATAGGTCAGCGCATCTTTCACGAGGCGGGCGCGCACCGGCGTGGACCCCGGCAGCGGCTCGATGGCGTCGTGATAATCGAAGACCACGGCGTGCGCCAGGCGGCGCACTTCGTTGAAGCGCCGCTCGGCGCGCGCGCGCGCTTGGCTGACGAGCACGAGTCCCGTGGCCATGGTGATAAAAACGGCCGCCGCCGCCGCGACCGCGATCTTGTTGCGGCGCACAAACTTTGCCGCGACGTAGGAGAACGATTGCCCACGCGCCAACACCGGCAGGCCCTCGAGATAATTGCGAATGTCTTCGGAGAATTGATCCGCCGATGCGTATCTCTTTGATGGTTCCTTACTGAGGGCTTTCAAAAGGATGTTTTCCACGTCGCCGCGCAGCTCGCGATTGCGCTCGCTCGGCTTTACGGGATCTTCCTCACAAACGGCGCGCATCAACTCGTGGGTGGCGCGCTGCGGATCGCGATACGGCGAGTGTCCGGTGAGCAGTTCGTAGAAAACCACGCCGAGCGAATAAATGTCGCTGGCGGTGGTGACATTTTCTCCGCGCACTTGCTCGGGACTCGCGTAACGCACGGTCATCAGACGCATCCCCGCTTCGGTGGGCGGAAACGCGGCCTCGCTGGAGTCCGGCGCGGGTTCGAAAACTTTGGCCAGTCCGAAATCGAGAAGTTTTGGCGTGCCGTCGGCGGTCACCAAAATATTTCCCGGCTTTAAGTCGCGATGGATCACCATGCGTTGATGCGCGTAATGGACCGCCGCGCAAATTTGTCGCGCCAGCACGAGGCGATCGTCGATCCTCAGGTGATTGGCGTTCGCGTACGCCGCCGGCGTGACGCCTTCGATAAACTCCATCACCAGATACGGCATGCCCTCGCGATCGGCGCCGCCATCAAGCAATCGCGCGATGTTGGGATGTTCGAGATTCGCGAGAATCTGGCGTTCAGAGCGGAAGCGCGTTGTGATTTGATCGGCGTCGAGGCCGCGCTTGATGCGTTTCAGCGCGACGTTCTTCTCGTATTGAGTATCGGCGCGCACGGCGCGATAGACCTTGCCCATTCCGCCGGCGCCAATCACCGCGGTAATGCGATACGCGCCGACCATTTCTCCGATTGCAGGATCGGTCACGGGATTCGAGCGCGATGCTTCCCTGGTTTCCATCGCGGCGTTTTCCAGCGCCGTGCGTTGCCACGCCAAATCCTGTGACGCCGCTTCATCGGCGGCCAGCAGCGCGCGGAGTTCCGAAAGCGCTTCGGTGTCGCCGGCGCATTGTTCGCGCAAGAACTTTTCGCGCACCTCGCCTTCGAGCGTTACGGCGCGATCGAAAAGTTCATTCAGGTCCATGAACGGTGGAAATCTAGATGGCGGTTTGCAACTTGTCCTGCAGATACGCCCGCGCGAATCGCCAATCGCGCTCCACGGTGGCCAGTGATAATTCCATGGCCTTGGCGATCTCCGGGAACTCGAGTCCGCCGAAGAAGCGCAGCACGACGACTTGCGCGTTGCGCGGATAGCGCGCCGACATGCGATCGAGCGCCTGATCGACCGCCAGAATATCGATGACCGGCGGATTGGGCGGCGCGGGCGGCTCGATACCGCCGGAATCGCGCTTGGCGGCGCGGCGCGCGCGCGCGTGATCCACCAGAATGCGGCGCATCATTTGCGCCACGACTGCGATGAACTGGCCGCGGCCTTTCCAGTCGAAGTCGCGCACCGCGGCTACTCGCAAGTACGCCTCGTGCACCAGTGCGGTGGGCTGCAGCGTGTCGGCGTTCGACTCGCCGGACAAATAGTAAGCGGCCAGGCGTCGCAGATCGCGATAAACCAATTCGGTTACACGTTCCAGCGCCTGGTCGTCACCGGCTTGCCAAAGCCGCAGCCATTCTGTGACGCTTTCCTCAAGCTCCATTGATACGGCCATTGTAACCGGACGCGGGCGTTGACGCTAGGTTCGCTGCGAAAAGGCCCAGGGTCGTCGGGGCCGCCGGCTCGCCGCTGATCGGGTTGACAACTGGTCACTCGTGACGCAGCGCGATCACCGGCTCCACGCGCGCGGCGCGTCGCGCCGGAATGAAGCACGCCGCCATCGCGACAATCGCCAGCAGCGCGGCGACCAATCCAAGCGTCGCGGCATCGTTCGGCTCTACGCCGAACAGCAAACTTTCGAGCGATTTTCCGAGCGCCAGCGTCGCACCGATGCCGATCACCACGCCGCCCGCGGCCAAGCGCATTCCTTGAGTGGCGACCAGACGCAAAACGTCGGCAACGCGCGCGCCCAGGGCCATGCGAATGCCGATCTCGCGGCTGCGTTGCGCCACCGAATACGACATCACGCCGTAAATCCCCACCGCCGCCAGCGCCAACGCGACGCCCGCGAAAATCGCGAAGAGGCGCATCTGGAAAAGGCGCGTACTGGAATTGGTTTCAAAAACCTTTTCCATCGTGCGAATGTCGTAGACCGGCTGATCTTTGTCGATCGCCAGAACGGCTTCGCGCACGCTCGGCCCGAGCGGCGTTAGGTCGCCTGTGCCGCGAATCACCAGCGCCATTGAGTTGCGATTCGCGTTTTCTCCGAAGCAGGAATAGATTTCCGGCATCGGCGGCACTTCGAGTCCATGCTGCCGGACATCTCCGACGATGCCGACCACGTCCGTGCGGTTCGTTCCGTTCAAGATTCCGCCATGCAGCGCGCTCTTTCCCGGCCAGAAGCGCCGCGCCATCGTTTCGTTGATCACCGCGACGAACGCGCCCTTCACCTCATCCTGTTTTTCGCAAACGCGCCCTTGCTTCACTGGGATTCCCATGGTGCGGAAATAATCCGGTGTGACGGTGGAGAATTCGACAAGAGGTCCGGTCCATGTCTTGCCGTCCGTCGCTTGTCCTTCGATCTTCACCGTTCCGTTGTTGCCGCCCAGCAGCGGAAGTTTCGAAGTGATCGCCGCGCTCTCCACGCCGGGGAGCGCGGAGACGCGTTGCAACAAAGAACGATAGAACGCCAGGCGGCTGTCGAGGTTGTATTTCGTACCCGGCAGGGAGATGAACATCGTGAGCACGCGCGTGGTGTCGAATCCCAGATCGAGCGCCGAGAGCCGCATGAAACTTTTCACCATCAATCCCGATCCGGCGAGCAGCACCATCGACAACGCCAGTTCCGCAACGACCAACGCGGCGCGCAAACGATTTCCCGCGGCGCCTGCGCCCGCGCGTCCGCCTTCCTTCAACGTTTCGTTCAAATTCGGCCGCTGCAAGGCGGGCGCCAGGCCAAACAGAATTCCCGTGACAAAGGAAACCAGCACGGTGAAGCCGAGAACCGCATTGTTCACGTCGACTTCTTTGAGTCGCGGAAGATTCGTTCCCGTGGTGGTTCGCAGCACGTTCACGCCCCAATACGCGAGGAGCAATCCCAACGCGCCGCCGGCCAGCGAGAGAATCACGCTTTCGACGAGAAGCTGTCGCACTAATCGCCAACGCGACGCGCCGAGCGCGCTGCGCACGGCCATCTCGCGGCTGCGCGCCGACGCGCGCACCAGCAGCAGATTCGCTACATTCGCGCACGCGATCAACAGCACGAACGCGACCGCGCCGAGCATCGCCAGCAGCACGGGACGCACCGTGCCCACTTGGCGCTCGAGCATCGGAACGGCGCGCGCGCCGATGTCGGTGTTTGGTCCCGGAAATTGCTGTTCGAGTTGCTTGGCGATCACTTGGATGTCGCCTTCGGCTTGCGCGACAGCGACGCCGGGCTTGAGTCGCGCGACCACTTGATAGGAGTGGCTGCCGCGCGTCTTGCGAAGCTCGTCCACGTTAGCGGGCGTCCACAGATCGGCGACCGGCACGGCCTGAAATTCCGCCGGCATCACGCCGATGATTTGGTAGCTTTCGCCGTCGAGCGACAGCGCGCGGCCCACGGCGGTGGGATCGCCGCCGAAATGCTGTTGCCAAAACGCGTGACTGACGATGGCGACATGGTCGCGCCCCGATTCCTCTTCTTCCGCGGCAAAATCGCGGCCGATGAACGGCGACACGCCGAGGATCGAGAACATTTGCGGACTGACAACGCCTTTGAGGACGCGCGTGGGCTGGTCGAATCCCGTGAGATTTGCGGGCGGCGTGAGATACAAGGCCATCGCGGTGAAGGAATGGTTGCGCTCGCGCCAATCGAGAAAATCGGCGCCGCAAAGGGGCGCGAAGGGAAGCTGCGGCTCGGTCTCAAAGAGCCGCACCAGCGCGTCGGGATCGCGATAAGGCAGTGGCCGGATCAACACCGAGTTCACGACGCTGAAGATGGCGGTGTTTGCGCCGATCCCGAGCGCCAGCGCGATCAACGCGACAGCGGTGAACCCCGGCGATTTTGCCAAAACGCGGAACGCGTAACGAATGTCACGAAGCATGGTCAACCCCCTACGTCGTGAGACGGAGGGAGTCGCGAATGGTTAGCGGGCTGTTAGCGTGCGCAATTCATCTTCGTCTAGAAGCGCCGCGTACAAGTCGAAAAGTGCTACTCTAGCGGCATTCCAACTTGCAGCTTGGAGGCTGGGCTTGCCACAAAATCACGCCAAGCTTTGGGAGTACGCCGACGCCGGACTCTGGCTGGGCGATGCCGCCGGGAAATGCATTGCCATCAATCCGGCGCTCCGGCGACTCCTGAACAATCTCGCGGCCGCCGATTTTGCCACGCTCACCTCCGGCGACCTCGCGCTCGCCAAAGCGTACCGGGAGCTCCGCCGCGATTCGCCCGTCACCGTGCGGCTCACAATTGGAGGGGGCTCGCGGCGCGCGCATCCCGTGCGAATCACACTCGCGCGACTCCCGAATCACCGCGTGCTCATCACGTTTTTCGACGCCGCGCACGAAACCGCCGCTCAGCACGATCTCGACGCGGTTGCGCAAGCCTTCGCCTCCGGTGTCGGCGAGCATTTGCTCGAAGGACTCGTGTTGTCGCTCTCGCTCACAGTGCCCGCTGACTTTGTGTTCATCTCGCGCCTCGCGGGAAAAGCGCGCGACCATCTCCAGACCGTCGCGTTCGCCGAGGACGGCGTGCTGCAACCCAACCGCACGTATCCGCTGGCCGGCGCGCCCTGTGCCGATGTCATCCGAGTCAAAGGAATTAGCATCCATGAATCGCACGTGGCGCGACGTTTTCCCGCCGACAAACTGTTGGTCAAGAGCGGCGCACAATCGTACGCGGGTGCGCCGCTCGCCGATTCCGTCGGGCGTGTGTTGGGATTGATGGCCGTGCTCGATCGCCGGCCGTTCGACGATCCCGCGCGCGTGGCGCGACTGCTGAAAATCTATGCCGCCAGGGCGGCGCTGGAGCTCGAGCGCATGGCCATCGATCAGCGCGAGTTGCATCGCGCGAAATCGCGCGCATCGCTTACAGACGCAGCGCGGAAACCAAGACCTGGAAGCGCGATTTCTCGCGCAGTGGCCGCAAAAGAGGATTGATTCGCAAGAACGCAGCCCGCGGAGACCGCGCCATCACCGCGCCTTCCAGCGAATCGAGCGCGTCTTCGTATTCCTCCAGTCCGATTTGCACCATCATCAGCGCGATCGGGTCCATGTAGCGCGAATCGGACGCTTCGCGCATTTTTTGCAAGCGATCGAGCGCTTCGTCGCGCTGACCGCAGCGCGCGAGCACGGCCGCTTCCATGCCGTCCATCACGTCGTTCGCCGGTCCCGCCGCACCCGAGGAAATCTCGCGCCGTGCATCTTCCCAACGCTCGGTGACGAAATAAAGGATCAACTGGAAGAGCCGGGCCGCGGAGTTTTGCGGTGAAAGATCGCGCGCTTCCTGCAGCCAATGCTCGCAATCGGCGATGCGTCCGCCGAAAAAATGCGCCACGCCCACTTCCAGCGTCATGCGATGCGACAACGGATCCAGTTCCCACGCACGGATGAACGATTGCAGCGCCTCGTCGACGCGTCCCGCGACCAGCGCACAGCGTCCGATGATGGCGTGCGCAAAACTGCAGCTTGGGTTGAGATCAAGCGCCGAAATCGCCGTGGCTTCCGCGCCGGGCCAGTCCCATTCCAGATGAAACAGCACACCGGCGAGCGATGCGTACGCTTCCGCCAAATTCGGATCCACCCGCAAGGCTTCGAGCGCCGCCCTTCGCGCCTTGGGAAGAACTTCGCGCGGACGCCGCCAGCCCATGAACGCCATCCACTGATACGCGTCGGCGATTCCGGTGTAGGGAAGGGCGTAGTCGGGACAATACGTAGCGGCGCGTTGAAAATCGCGCAGGGCGGCGTGGCAGCGCTCCGGCGTACCTTCGTCCCATTTGTGCCGGCCGGAAAGATACAAGCGATATGCTTCGAGATTCGGCGGCGCGGGCGGGGCCGCGGCAGTTTCGTGCGCGGGACGAAGTTGCACATGCAG
The DNA here is from genome assembly GCA_021325275.1 of Terriglobia bacterium. GTDB lineage: Bacteria > Acidobacteriota > Terriglobia > JAJPHL01 > JAJPHL01 > JAJPHL01. Next base: position 43,144 of record JAJPHL010000049.1, read on the forward strand.
CGCGGCAGCCAGTTCGTGCGCGATCTCTTCCTGCACCGCGAAAATATCTTCCGTTTGGCGATCGAAGCTGCGAGCCCACAGCGTTTGTCCACTCGCGGAGTCGATGGCCGTGGCGGAAATTCGCAAGATGTTGCCGGCTTGCCGGACGCTTCCTTCGATCAGCGTGCCCACACCCAGGGCGCGGCTCGCCACGGCGGGTCCCGCGGGATTCCGTTGCAGCGCGGCGGCCGTCGACATGCCGAGCACGCGCAACTCCGGGATCGCGGTGAGCTTGTGGATCACTTCCTCGGTAATACCGTTACAAAAAAGTTGTTGCTCGGGATCGGCGCTGAGGTTGATAAATGGCAGCACCGCGATCGTATTATGATCGAGTGGTTTTTGATCAAGGCCAGCAGAAACCGCCGCGGTTTCCGCAACAGTGTGACGCAGGAAAAGCGGCACGTAGCTGCCGGGTTGGAAGTGAATCCGGACGTCATCGCCCCGGCCGGCACTTTCGTAGTACTGCTTCAGTTTTTGGCGCAGGCGCTGCGCTTCCACGCGCACAATGGAATCGACGCGCGGATCGTAATCCGATCCGCGATCAAAAACCTCCCGCGCCAGCGTATATTCCTTCACGCTTCCGGTGTCGCCGGCCAGTGTTAAATCGACCACCAGCGTCAGAAACTTGCAGAGACGCTGCGATCCGGAAAACTGCTTGCTGACCAGGATTTTCTGTAACGCCGTTTGGACTTCCGTGGCAGTCGGCGCAGCGGCCGTAAGTGCTTGACCGGTTTGAATTTGAGAACGAGTTGGGGCGCTGGCCGAGGCTACCGTTGGGGCCGGTCCAGATGGTGTGCGCTCGTCCATGTTGCTGCCTCTCGGGCCGTCGTTCTTAATGGGCGCTTAACAAAACTTAGCACCACTCGTCGCCTTGCTACGAACGCGCGGCCCCTGTTACCTTACGCGTCCTGACTGCCACAAATCCAGTCAATCGTTTTAATATCATATCCGAAGCGATAAGCAATCCCCCTCAATCTGTGTCTGGGAGAAGTATCCGAAAAAATGAGTTTTCACTCTGGGGCGCGTATGAGCCCCCTATTGCTACAATGCGGTTTATCGGCGGCGTTTGAGTCATCGGGTGAAGCGGCGGCGATTGCGGATCACGCGGGAATTGTGCAGATCTGCAACCAGGCGATGGAGTATCTCACAGGTTATTCTCGTTCGGAAATTACCGGAAAACCGTTAAATATTATTGAAGGCGCGGAAGATAGCGATTGGATCGACGAAATGCGCCAGTCGTTGCGAAGCGGCAAGTCGTGGTCGAGCGAATTCTTGAGCCGGAAAAAAGATGGGACGAGTTACGCCATGGAGGTGCAACTGACGCCGTTCCTGTTTCCCTTTTCGAACTCCGGCCAGCCGTTCGGAATCATCGCGAACTATCGTCCCGTGATCGCCGTGGGGCGCTGGCAAGCGCATTTGAGTCAACCCCCGAACCTCGAAGCGATGGGACGCCAGGCGCTGCGCATGGGTCATGAGGTAAGCAACGTGATCAGCGTGGTGAACGTGTGCAGCGAGTGGCTGCTCTCGCGCATGGAGCACGATCATCCGTTTTACGATCGCACCAACAAGATTCGCCAAGCGGGTCAGCGAGGCGCGGAGATGCTTCACCAGTTGTTGACGGTGGGGCCGGTGGAGCGATAGAGCGAAATCAAAAATCAAAAATCAAAAATCAAAAGGCAAAAGTGAACGACGGTTGCTGGTTGCCTGTGCTGGTTGCCGGAAGGGCGAATTCAGGACCGCGCTGGCGCAACCGTTCTACCGATTCACAGGCATTTCGGCGATCCAGTGAAATCCCGTCGAGAGCAACCGCGAGTTGCGCAACCAAATCTCCACGTTCTTGCCGGCGAGCGTTCCTTGTAGCCGCAACAAACCGTCCGGCGTTTCGGCATACGTAAGGACATCCGCGGCGCCGCCCGGCTGCGACAGCGTAATCGTGCGCCTCGCGGTGTCGGCGGTGGCGGGATACGAACTGCGCGCGTCGTTGGCAGCGATCACGTCGACGATTTTTTCTTTTTCCCACATGAATTTTTTCCACCGCGCCGGATCGGTTTGCAGCGTCACGATCTGGCCGTCGCGCACGAATCGTTCCACTTCATAGAGACCATAGAGTGGCGGCCGGACCACGCTGGCGACGCGCTGCCGATACGACTGATAGCTGCCCGTGAGCGTCTGGCTCAGCAGCCAACAAATCGCGCCCGCCTTGAGTACCAGCGAGGTCCAGCGCACCCAGCGATTCTCCGGCACCGGTGGATGTGCGGTCGACGGCGGCGTCGTCCGATTCAGGAAAAGGAAACTGAACAGGCGTCCGGCGTCGGGCGCCACAATGTACGCCGCTGCCAGAATCAGCGAGAACGAATAGAGTTTCACGGGGATGTCGAAACACATGTTCAGCACGAGCACGTGGGTCATCACCATGACCGACATCAGCGCGCCCGCCAACGCGGTTCGGCGGAAGAGCAGCAGAATTCCGCAAAGAACCTCGCACGCGCCGCAAAAAGCCTCATACGCGACCGAGGTGCCGATGAAGGTCCAGGCAATTCCCATGGGAGAAAAGTCGCCCCACGGTTCCATCAGGCGCCGGAAACTCGGCGCGGGCATCTGCAACGGAAAAACCTTGGCGAAGCCGTAGCCGAAAAGCGTACCGGCCAGTGAGTAGCGCACCAGAAGGCGCATCCAAGTGTTCAGCGCGGCGTAGTTGGCGCGCCAGCGATCGAGAATCGCCCACACCAGCGTGACGGCCGCGGAAATCGCCAGCATGTTGAACGCTTCCATCCAGTTCAGGGCCTTATCGCCGCTGCCGGTGATCTTGGGCACGATCGCGTCGCCGCTCAAATGGAACACGTGGACGGCCGACCATACGTTCAAGTTGTTCCACATCGCGTCGGGCAGCGCGCGGAGCAGAAGATTGCAGAAAAACAGCATGAAAAGCAGGCGTGTCGCCGGATTCCAACGCGGAGCTTCTGGGCCCAGCTGTGGAAGCAGTGCGTTCGCCAAGTGTGGACGCGTGGCCGGCAACCACATCAGGAAGGCGAACACCAGGACGATCACCGCCGGAATGAACAAGTCCCACTTGCCAAGCGTCGGCATCGGCCGTCCCGACGATTGCACGGCCACCTTCGCGAGTTCCGCTTCGGTGGCGTCGCGCACAACGTCGAACGTCATGCCGTCGACCCACGCTTTACCGTGACCAAGCGACATCACGCCGAAGTAGATCGCAGTGGCGTCTTTGTTTACCGCGCCGCCGATCTCGGCTTGCACCCACTGCGGCGTGGTCACCGGGCGATTGTCCATGTTGTCGAACAGCCCGATCCCGCTTGTGCCGCGATCCACACGCAGCCACATTTGTGTGCGGTCGCTCGAACCCGACGGTTCGGCTTTCAGCCACGCACGCAGCCGAATGATCTTGCCGCGATACGGCGTCGCGTCGATGCCTTGCGTTACCGTGCCGAAACCATCGGACTGCGTCGAGCCGATCACCACGGCGCAATTTCCTCCGTTCTTGCAGCCGTCGTGGCGAATCTCGGTGGTGTAGCCGTTGGTCCGCGAGCCTCCCCAGCTTTTCGGAAACTTTCCAATCTCGCCGTCTTGAAACGAGAGATTCTGGGGCGAGGGAGGGAGCGCGGGCGTGCCGCTTTGCGCGGCAAGAGCGGCGGACAGTGAAAGCGCCACGAGAATCGAAGCCCGAAAGCATGGGGCAAGAACGCGCATTGGGGGGAGCCTAAGCATGATCCGCCTATAGTAGCTGGAAAACCGGCGAGTGGGGCCTAGTGCTGACGGTCATCGGGCTTCCGTGAGCGTGTGCTATACTCGCCCGCGGGAGGAACGTTCTTCACATGCAAAGAACCGCATCAATCGCTTTCGCTCTGTGTTTTTTCATCGCATCTTTCGCAATCGCCCAGCCATCCGTCCCCCAGGGTGGCGTGGTGAGCGCGGCCAGTCTGCTGCCGGCCGGTGCGCCAGGCTATCAAGTTGCACCGGGAAGCATCGTATCTATTTTCGGCTCGAACCTCGCGACGTCGGCGGGTGCCAACGGCGTCGGCGCCTCGGCGCTTCCGCTGCCCACTTCGTTGGGCGGCGCGAGCGTGACCATCGGCGGCGTCACTGCCGGGTTGTTTTTCGTCAGCAACGGCCAGATCAACGCGCAAGTTCCCTATACCGTCGCGCTCGGCGCTTCGGTGCCGGTGGTCGTGACTACGTCCGCCGGATCGAGCTCGCCCTCCACGGTTCCCGTGGTAGCGGCCGCTCCGGCGATCTTCACGTACAGTCAAAACGGATTGGGCAACGCGGCCGCGCAGAACTATGTCAGCGCCGGCAGTACGCCCGCCAACGGATTTACCACGGCTATCGCGCAAGGCGGCATCTTGATTGTCTACGGCACGGGCGGCGGGTCGCTCGGCAGTTCCACGCCGGCGAATGGCGCGGCGTGCGGGGGAGGACAATTTCCCGGCTCGGTGTCCGCGACCATCGCGGGACAGTCGGTCACGGTGCAATACGCCGGCTGCGCGCCGGGATTCGTGGGTCTCGATCAGTGGAACATCCAGCTTCCGAACACAATTCCCTCCGGATGCAGTGTGCCGATTCAAGTGTCGGTGGGCGGAGTCCTGAGCAACGCCGCGACGATTGCAGTCTCCAGCAGCGGCAATTGCGCGACAGCAGCGACGGGCCAGCCCTTTGCGGGACCGGGCCAAAGCCTCGGTTCGGTGCAGATCATCAACACCGCGATCTCGATTCCTGGCTTGTTCTCGCAGACTAGCGGTTCGGCGAGCGGCTCGTTCCAAAAGTATGGCGCCACGGCGTTTAGCAACATGGGAGGGATTCCGCCGGCGCAAGCGGGCTGCTTTGTGCAAACCACCAAGTCCAGCAGCAGTTCCCCTTCGACTGCTACGGTTCTTGGCACGACCGGGCTAGACGCCGGAACCATTACTCTCAAGGCGCCTTCCGGAACCTACACGCTGACGGAGAATCCGACGGGAACTTATTCGACGGCCGTTTCGGGCATTCCGGCGTTGACCGCGGGAACTTACACGGTAACCGCCACGGGCGCCTCGGGCGGCGTTGGGCCGTTCACGAGCACGTTGAATGTTCCGGGAATCCTGAACGTGACCAACCCAGGTTTCACGGGAACATCGTTCAGCCAATCGCAAGGGCTGTCGGCCACGATGACCTGTCCCGATCCGGCGGGCGAGATCGTTGCCTTGGTTCTTTCGACGACGAGCAACAATATCCAAGGCGAAGCGATCTGCACGTTCACGTGTTCCAGCAATATCGTGATTCCCTCGAGCGTGCTCAAGCAACTGCCGGTCAGTGCATCGGGCCAGGCGGAGGTTGGTTACTTCTTCCTGCCCCCAAACAACAACGCGGGTGTTACGTCCGCGCAGTTCACGGCGACCGGCTTGAACTTTGGCCTGTTCTACATGCTGAATTATTACTTCACGGGGAACTTGACGCTCACGCAGTAAACGCACGCGAGCTACGCAAATCGTCGCGGGGCAGACTCCTTCTGCCCCGCGATTTTTTTATTGCTCAGGTGAAATCGCCGGGGCGGTTCGCGGCGGACGCGGTGGTCCAAACCGCGCGACTCCGCTGTCCTGCGTCGGCGCGATAATGTGCGGCTGGAAGATAGTGCCGGCCGCGTTTTCCATCGTCACATTGATCGCGCCCGCCGTGTAGCCCGACGCTTGACCCTGTTGCACCACGTTCACCGTCTGCGAAACCGGCACGCAGAATCCGCCGTATCCCGTAATACCCGGCTGAATGTATCCGCCCGCCACCACGCCGCCTTCAAATCCTCCCGATCCTGTCACGCCACCCAGGTTCGAGATCATTTGCATTTGAAATGTTCCCGCGGGCGAGCCGGAATTCGACGTCACCGCCACGGTGTAGTATTGGCCCGGCAGCAATGTGATTGTCGTGAAGTTCAGCGGCGGCGTTCCACTTCTCGAAGTGATGAGAGCGTTGACGCCATTCGAACCGATTTGCGTCACGGTCGCGGTCAAATTCAACGTTCCGGCGCTCAATGGTTGCGCCGAAATGCCGATCGTCACAGGAAATCCGCCTAGGTTCGAGGGCATCTTGAATTGCCCGAATCCTGGATTCGTTCCGCTCGCACCGAACGCGCCGCCGAGATTGAACCCGCCAGAGAGCAATCCTTGCGCCACGGCGACGATCAAACTGTAATTTCCGGAGACCGCGCCGGGCGCCAGATTCGCTTGCGCGACGTAAAAACTGCTGCTGCAAATCCCCGTCGACGGCAGCGAGTAATTCAAATTCTGATCGGGCGCCACGCCGCCGGTGTAGCCAAGCTTCACCGGCACGTTGATGTATTGCGGTACTGCATTCACCGCTTGGAACGCCAACGTGGCGGAGTAAACGCCCGCCGCAAGCGCCGCGCTCCCCGGGGGATTTCGCGTGGCCGTCACCGTGACCGTGCCGGGTCCGGTGCCCGACAGCGGATACACCGAGAGCCAACTCGAAGCGCGATTCGTCGGCAGAATCGAAACGCTCCACTGCAATCCGGCGGTGGCGTTGATCGACACGGTCTGCGACGTGCTCGCCGCCCCCGGATTCGTCAGCGAGAAGACGAGGTTGCTCGAGCCCAGCGACAACGTGCCCGGCTGCGAGGATGGTCCTTGGAACAGCGTGGAGAGCGTGGCGGAAACGGGGAATCCGTTTGTGTCGGTGCCCTCCACGTCGTAGATGATTGTTTCGCCGGGCGTGATGTTCGACCAGCAGATGCCGGCTTGTAATCCGCCGAGCGACGGCAACGTAGTGGCTCCGAAATACGCCCCGATTTGCGTGGATAAATCCGTGGGACCGCTGGAAAGCCCCGCGGTGAATTTCGTTAGCGTGACGGCAAAGCCGTTTTCCTCTTGCAGGCTGAGATTCTGCAACCACTGGCAATTCGAACTGGCCCTGATATTTTGCTCCACGACGTTTGGCTCGCCGGTCAGCAGCAGCGACGCGCTGATCTGGGCCCCATAGAACGGCACGGAAAGTTGCTGGCTCCACGTACGCCCGCCTGCGTCCACGCCGCTGAAAACGAACACCACGTTGCCGGGTACGGTGAATCCTTGCGACCGCAAGCTGGCTTGGACCGTGCCGTGCGCCGCGATATTGGCACTGGTGAAAAATCCGCTGATATCCGAACTGTAGTCCTGCCCGTTGATGCTGAATCCGGTCAGTGTGGTCGCCACGCCCGCCGCTTCGGAGAGTTTCAGCGTGTAGAAAAAATTGTACCCGTCCGAATCGGCCGTGGTTTGGTACACGGGATTCGGAGTGATCGACGGAAGCACCGCGGAATTGGCCGTCGGCAGCGTTACGCTGAGCGTCACCGTTCCCGACGACGATCCGTAGTTTGTCCCGCCCGCGTAGACGGCGGTGACCGTGTAGTTGCCCGCGGTCTGCAACTGGCTGCCGAACACGGTGATCGTAGCGGCGGAGTTCGAAAGCGTCGCCGTGCCGAGCGAAGTGGTGCCCAAGTTGAACGATACGCTTCCGGTGACGGTGCCCGCTGTGCCCACGGGCCGGATCGTGGCGGTGAGTTGCGTGCTGGCGCTGAGCGAAAAGTTGGCCGGACTCGCCGAAACGCTCGTCGTAGTGTTGGTAAGTTGTCCGTTCCATCGCGTGATCAGCGCGTTGGCGTCCACCGAGCCCAAGCCGGTGACGAGATCGTAGCCCGTGCCGGCGGAATATCCCATCGATCCGTTAGAGCAATTCGTGCTGCCGGTTCGGCAAGGGACAATGTTGTTGCCCTGCACGATGTCGTGAAAAATTCCGCTCGATTGCGAGAGGCGGTAGAGCGTGGGATTGATATTTCCCATTCCCGCCCTCGACTGAAATCCCTGGGACACTTGATACTGATTCAGGATCGCCACGAGTCCCGCGAAACTCGGCGCGGCCGCCGACGTTCCGCTCCAGCATTGGTCCTGTCCGCTATCCACCGTGCGATAACAATCGTGACCCGCGGCGGTCATCGCGATGTCGGGCACGCCGCGCTGCGTGAAGTTGATGCCGGTGCCGGTTTGCCACGACGGTCGCGAGTAGAAAATGCTCAATCCGCCACCCGACGACGCGATGCCGCTGGAATTGCTTTCGTTCCACGCGACTTCGGGAATGTAGCCGGTGGCCGAGACGCCGGTGGAACTGTTGCTGGAGTTCCAGAAGTTTCCCGACCCTTCGTTGAACATGGTCCCGCCAACGCCCGTGACTTCCGGAATGCTGGCGAAAATATTGGTCGATAACCCATGAGACGCCGGTGTGGCCGAGGAGGAAAACGCCGCATCGCAGCCGGCCGAACCGGAATCGTCGGATGAAACCATCCAAGTGATTCCCTGAACGTTGGCCTGTTGCGCCACTTGCTGCACCGTACCGTTGAAACTGGTGCCGGAATATTGCAATTCGCACGATCCGTAGCTGAAGCTGATGACGGGCGCTAGATTTTGATTCACAGCGTAAACAACCGAGTTGTAGACGTTCGTGGAATAAACGAAATAAATCGTGGCGCCCTTGGCGATGGCGCCCGACCACTCCAAATCGAGGTTGGCTTCGCCGATATCGTTGCTCGACGTGCCCGGATCGGCGCTGCCCGGCACCAGGCGAAGAATCGGCGCGCGTGCGGGCAATCCGTACTCACTGCGGAACTTCGCCATGTCGTTGATGTTCACATCGGTCTGTCCCGCGACCACGATGGATTGTCCCGTGCCGTCGAAGCCCGCGTTATAGAGCGCGTTCACATCGTAGATCGCGGCCCAATCTCCGGGCGCGAGCGTGTGCGATCCGCCGCTCGTGAAGTCGACGCGATGTCCCGAGGGATCTTGTTGCGGTTTCGGGGCGGGGCGCGCGCGCCGCGCGGGATGCGGCACGAAATCATCGAGGCCCACGATGCCCTGCACCAGCGGATGGATCGCCGTGGGTACCGACGGTTCTTTAGAATTGGCGAAATGCATTTCGCCGTTCACGCGATAGTTGTGGATTTCCGTGTGAAAAAGCGCTTCCACTTGCGCCACGGTTCCATTGGCGACGATCGTTGTCCGGCCGCGTCCAATGTCGTCGATCGCGAGACCGCCCGCTTTCATCCACGCAGTGATTTTGTCGACGTCGGTTTGCGATATACCAAAGCGCTCCGCGTATTCTTCGGGCGAAAGCCAGCGGTGATAGTCCGGCGACGTGGGATCCTGCTGGTCTTTGAGGAGTTTTTCCAGCGCCATCTGTTGCGCCGGCGAGGGCTTCAGGGTCACCGTGATCAAGCGCAGCCAGCGCGCGGGATCGGCGCGTCCTGTGTCATGTTCGGCGCGGGCGAACGTGTGAACGTTGCCTTTCAGCGCGGTCATACGCGACGAGTCGACGGCGGCGCTGATGCGATCGGATTGCGCGCGTGCGCCAGTTGCGAGAAACGTCACGATGAGCAATGCGGCAGCTAAGCAGAATATGGCTCGATCGAATCGGTTCATGTGGCCCTCACTAGATCACGACAACCCTGGCCGCAGCCCTTTCGCGGCGGAGCGAATGCACGACATCATGCCATGGATTGCGCGCGGCGGGTGTCATAAAATATGATGGAACCGCTGCCCAACGATCTGAAGAGCCGCAGCGGAGGAGGTTCGATTGGCGGTTAAACCAAGAGGTTCCGTCCCGGAGGGCAGTGCGCCGGTTTCCGAAGTGGTGGCCACGCTCAGCGACGGCCACAAAGTAAAGCGCCGCATCCTGCACATGCGCGCGTGCAACGAAAAAGACGAGAAGGGCAAGCTTTGCTGCGGCCATTTGAAGCGTTGGTATGGTTACGGCGACGAAATCGGCACGAAGTACGGTCCCGATCCGGAAGTTTATCGCTGCGAACGATGCAAGACGCTTTACGTTCCCGCCGAAGGCGAGCCGGCGCGCACTCGCACGCTCTCGTTCTAGGGCGTTCACTATAACGCCGCGTAGCATCCTATGATGGCCACCGAGCTCTCCGAGCTGATCTACGACTGGAATACGGCCGGCAAGAACGCGCTTGTCCCCACCCGTCCCGTGGCCGTGACCGATGAAACGCTACGCGACGGTTTGCAATCGCCGTCGGTACGCGATCCTTCCATCGAAGACAAAGTCCGCATCCTGCATTTGCTGAACACGCTGGGCGTGGAACAGGCCGACATCGGATTGCCGGGTGCGTCGCCGCGCGCGCATGCCGACGTGGAGCGCTTGTGCCGCGAAATCGCCGCCAACAAAATGGCGATTCATCCGTACTGCGCGGCGCGCACGGTAGAAGCGGACATCAAGCCTGTTATCGATGTCGCGCACACCACCGGCGTCGATCTTGAGGTCGCGATGTTTCTGGGATCAAGCCAGATTCGCCGCTACACCGAGGGCTGGACCATCGATTTTCTCGTTCGCACGACTGAAAAAGCCGTGAGCTACGCGGTAGCGGCCGGGTTGCCGGTGACGTTTGTCACCGAAGACACGTCGCGCACCGATCCCGAGACTGTGCGGCGCATTTTTCGCACGGCGATCGATTGCGGCGCCACCGCGGTGATCGCCACCGACACCGTGGGTCACGCGACGCCCGAAGGCGCGCAGCGCTTGGTGCGCTTTATGCGCGAAGTGATTGGACGCGATCGCGTGCGCCTGGAATGGCACGGCCATCGCGATCGCGGCTTAGGACTGGCGAATGCGCTGGCCGCGGCGGCGGCGGGCGCGGACGCGATCCACGGAACGATCTTGGGGATCGGCGAGCGCAGTGGAAATGCGGAAACGGATTTGATCCTCGTGAATCTGCAAATGCTCGGCTGCATCTCGCGCGATCTTTCGCCGTTGAAGGAATTATGCGAAACGGTGTCGCGCGCCACTGGCGTGGCGATCCCGCCGTCGCATCCGGTTTTCGGCGCGGATGCTTTCCGCACGGCCACCGGCGTCCACGCAGCGGCGATCGTGAAGGCGTTTCAGAAAAACGATGCGGCGCTCGCCGACGCCGTTTATTGCAGTGTGCCGGCGCGGCTTTTCGGCTGTGAGCAAATCATCGAGATTGGGCCGATGTCCGGTCGCTCCAACGTGCAATTCTGGTGCTCGCGGCACGGTGTCGAGTACAACGAACAAATCGCCGACCGCATTTTCAAGCGCGCCAAGGCGTCGAACCACGTCTTGTCACACGAAGAGATTCTCTCGGCCATATCGGGTTAGATTTTTTTCAAGTTTTTTCTTTATGCAGATCTTAGTCGTCGAAGACGAACGCAAGATGGCCAAGCTCCTCGATCAAGGCCTGACCGAGGAGGGCCACTCTGTCACACTGGCCAGCGAAGGTCGCGAGGGTTTCGATCTTGCCGCCGGCGGCGCGTTCGACGTGATCGTGCTCGACGTGATGCTGCCCGGCATCGACGGCTTGGAAGTGGCGCGACGCTTACGCGCCAAAGGCAATCGCACGCCGATCTTGATGCTGACGGCTCGCGACGCCAGCCACGATGTGGTCGCGGGGCTCGATTGCGGCGCCGACGACTATCTCACCAAGCCGTTTTCTTTCGAAGTGCTCTTGGCGCATCTGCGCGCGGTGGCGCGCCGCGGGCCGATCGCGCGATCGGTCACGCTCAGCGCCGGTTCGTTGACGCTCGATCCCGCGACGCACGAAGTCCGCCGCGACGGCAAGCCGCTGGCGATCAGCCGCACGGAATTTTCGCTGCTGGAAATGCTGATGCGCAACGCCGGCCGCGTGGTGTCGCGCGACGCGCTGATCGCCGGCGTGTGGGGATGGGACGCCGAAGTGGAAAACAACACGCTCGACGTTTTCGTGCACTTGTTGCGCGCGAAAGTGGAGCCGCCCGGTGGTCCGCGCGAGATCTTCACCGTTCGCGGCGTCGGCTACCGCATGAAATCGCACGGGGAATTGCAGGGAGGCGAGCAGTGACGATTCGCCTGCGCCTGACGCTCTACTATTCCGCTGTGCTGCTGGCGGGTTTGCTGCTTTTCAGCGCGTCGATTTGGTTGACGCTGGAGCGCCAACTCGTGGCCGGCATCGATGCGCGGCTCGATCAACGTGTGGCGAGTCTTGGCACGATGCTCTCGGTCGAGAAGAACGAACCCGATCTTCGCGAGGAAGCGCAGGAATTCGAGAAGGCTTCGGGCCCAGGGTGGCTGGAGCTACGCGATTCCACCGGGAACTTCTTGCTGTCGCCAAATCGGCTGTTGACGGTTTCGGATTTTGAAGTGGGCGGACCATCCACCGTGATCCGCGAGGGACGGCGCATTCGCCTGCGCAGCGTGAAAGTGTTGGGCTTTTCCGCGGCCACCGCGATTCCGCTCGACGAAATGGATGCCGTCCTCGGCGATCTGAAGCGCCTTCTGGTGTGGCTGATTCCCCTCGACTTGGCTGCCGCATGCCTCGGCGGATACTGGATCAGCCGGCGGGCGCTGCGTCCCGTGACGGCGATGACGCGCGAGGCCGCCGCGGTGACCGCGCAAAACTTGAGCGCGCGCCTCCGTGTTCCTTCCACCGGCGACGAATTACGAGATCTCGCGGCCACGTTCAACGATGTGCTGGCGCGCCTGGAAGCGTCGCTGGGGCGCGTGCGGCAATTCACGAGCGACGCGTCGCACGAATTGCGTACGCCCGTCTCGTTGATCCAAGCGACGGCGGAGCTGGCGCTCCGGCGGCCACGCACCGAAGCCGAATATCGGCAGTCGCTCGCGCAGATCGAGGAAGAAGCGCGGCGCATGGGCGCGCTCACCGAATCATTGCTGACGCTGGCGCGCGCCGACGCGGGCGCGCTCGAAATGCCGCTAGCCGCCACCGATCTGAATCGCGTGGTGGAGGAAGTGGTGCATTCCAGCGCGGCGATCGGCGAATCGCGCAGCGTGCGAGTAACGGCCGACGTGAAGCCGCCGGTCGTGAGTGCCGCGAACGAAGCAGGCATCCGCCGTCTGCTGCTGATCCTGGTGGACAATGCGCTGAAACACACGCCCGCCGGCGGTGTCGTTACGGTGTCGGCGCTGCCGGTCGGTGGCGGTGTCGAGCTGGAAGTGCGCGACAACGGTGTGGGCATTCCCGGCGAGGCGCTGCCGCATATCTTCGAGCGATTCTTTTCGGCCGACGCCTCGCATGGCGGCGCGGGCGCCGGTCTCGGTCTCTCGATCGCGCAGGCGATCGCCGAAGCGCACGGGTCGAAGATTGCCGTTGAAAGCGCGCCGGGTGAGGGATCGCGATTTTCTCTGCTCTTAAGGGAAGCTTCAGTTTCCCACGCTACGCTGTAGTGCGGAGGCATTCCCATGAAAGTATTTCTCGCAGTGTTGTTGTGCGCCGCATTCGCTGTCGCGGCCGAAACCAAAATCGAAAAGAAAGATCTTCCCGCCGCCGTTCAAAAGGCTGCCGACGAGCAAACCAAAGGCGCCCAGATCAAGGGCTACAGCAAGGAAATCGAAAAAGGCAAGACGCTTTACGAAGTCGAGACGAGCGTGAACGGCCACGGCCGCGATCTCACCTTCGACGCCACGGGCAAACTTGTCGAGACGGAAGAAGAAATCGCTATCGACCGAGTACCCGCGGCGGCGAAGGCGGCGATCGAGAAAGCCTCGACTGGCGGAAAGCTGAACAAAGTGGAAGCCGTGACCCACGACAACAAAACGGTCTACGAAGCGTCGATTACCAAGGGCGGGAAGAAGTCGGAAGTGCTTTTTAATGGCGATGGAACGAAAGGCAAGGAATAGCTGGGGGAATCAAAAAACCGAAATCAAAAATCAAAAATCAAAAATCAAAAGGCAAAAGGCAAAAGGCAAAAGGCAAAAGGCAAAAGGCAAAAGGCAAAAGGCAAAAGGCAAAAGGCAAAAGGCAAAAGGCAAAAGGCAAAAGGCAAAAGGCA
>JAJPHL010000016.1 GCA_021325275.1 Terriglobia bacterium
ACGCTAACGGCCCTCGGAAAAGAACATCTCCCCATTGGCGAAGCGGTTGGGTTTCAGGCGCATCGCAACGCGCTACGACAAACTCGCTCGGAACTACTTCTCAGCCCGGTGCATCGTTGCCGCCGTGGCATTCTGGCGTTAATCAATTGAGTCTGGACCCTAGTGTAGTGCGTCACAGATTCTGCAACTTATGCGAGGGCCGCGTGCCCCGAAGGGGCGAGCTATGACAGCCCAGGTCGAAGCCGGAGCGTTTTTTGCTCCGGCGCAGGCATGGGAAACAGTGCGGTAGACCGGAGCGCTGAAAGCGCGATTCAAAAAACCAGAGCGACGCAGGCGAATGAGGTTTGGGTCGTCCTTTCAGGACTCCATTTCATGATCCAACGTGACAATCAGGCCTACGCCGGAGCAAAAAACGCTCCGGCTCCGGCCTGGGCTGACATAGCTCGCCCCTTGGCGGGGCTGAGTTGTCCCACAGAATCCCTGCGGCGCTGGGTTGTCACACAGACTCTTTGGGGGCTTCGTCCGCGATGCGTGGCGAGAGAATCGCGGATTATAAGTCGCATTCTGCTTGACGCACCCCACTAGCTATCAATATTGCATGCCCGCCGACAGGCGAGGACGCACCGTCCTACTGCAGCCCGTGTTTCTTCATTTTGTAACGCAACGCGTCGCGGCCAATTCGCAGCATCCGCGCCGCTTGCGACTGATTGCTTCCCGACGCTGCGAGCGCGCGCTGGATTAACGCTTTCTCGTATTCGTCCAGTGGCATCACTCCACCGGGAGCGGCGGCGGCGAGCGGCTCGGCTGCCGGCCCATGATCGCCCGCGCTCCCGCCGCGCAGCGTCTCCGGTAAATCGAGTACGTCGATGCAGTCGCTCATCGTCATGATGCAGGCGTGACCAATGGCGTTTTCCAGTTCGCGCACGTTGCCGGGCCAGGGATGCGCGGCCAACAGCAATCGCGTGCGCTGCGTCATTCCGTTGATTTGTTTGTTGTAGAGCGCCGCGAATTTGGAAATAAAGTGATGCTCCAAGAGCGGCAAATCTTCCATGCGATCGGCAAGGCGCGGCAAGCGAATCTCGACCATCGCCAGGCGATAGTACAAATCTTCGCGGAAACGGCCGGCGGCAACCGCCGCCTTCAAATCGCAATTCGTGGCGGCGATCACGCGCACGTCGACTTTGCGGGCGGTCAGCGATCCCACACGCTGCACTTCCTGATTCTGCAGCGCGCGCAGCAATTTTGCTTGCGTGGCCAGCGGCGTGTCGCCGATTTCGTCGAGGAACAGCGTGCCGCCGTGGGCGTGCTCGAAAAGTCCCGGCTTATCGGAGGTCGCGCCGGTAAACGATCCCTTCACGTGGCCGAACAGCTCGCTTTCAAACAGTGTCTCGACCACCGCGGAGCAATTCAACACCACAAAGCGTCCACTGGCCACGGGACTCATCTTGTGCAGCGCCTGCGCGACCAAATCCTTGCCCGTGCCGGTTTCTCCCGTGACCAACACCGTGCGATAGTGCGGCGCGACCCGGCGGATGCGCGAAAAAACTTCCCACATGCGCGGACTGCGCCCCACCAATCCTTGAAATTCGCTGCCCGCCGAAAGTTCTTCCTCCAATTGCGAGAGGCGGCGGCGGCGCAACGCGTCTTCCACGAGCACGCCGATCTTCTCCCGCAGATCTTTGATCGATACCGGTTTGTTGAGATAATCCGAGGCGCCTTTTTTGATCGCTTCCACGGCGGTTTCCGTAGTGTAGTGCGCGGACATCAACACAACCTCGGTGGAAGGATCGAATTCCATCACGCGTTCCAGCACTTCGATGCCGGTCATCTTCGGCATCACCAAGTCGGTGATCACAATTTGCGGATGATATTGGTAAACCAGATCGAGGCCGTCTTCGGGATCGCCCGCGGAGTGAATCGCCAAATCCGCATGCGCCAACGCGGAGCCGAGCAGCTCCAGGCTCGCGGGATTATCGTCGATGATGACCATCGAAACGGCGGGCCGATTCGATGCAGTAGTGCTCATGCCAACCCCATTAAACACTCAAAACACGATTCAAGCACACCAGCGCAACATGCTGTCGCATTTCTCAACACCAATACCCATTTTTGCGGAGTGACCTTTATTGCAACAGTCTGGCAACTTCGGCGCGCAACGCTGCCAATCGCACTGGTTTAGATATATAACCTGTGAACCCGGCTTGCAAAGCCTTTTCTCGATCTCCCTGCATCGCACTGGCGGTGAGCGCCACAATCGGCGTGACCGCGAAACGCGGATCGGTGCGCAGTTGCCGGATCACGTCGAATCCGCCGAGCGTGGGCATCTCGATGTCGAGCAGGATGAGATCGGGCGTCAGCTCACGCGCTTTTTCCAGCGCTTCGCCGCCGTCGCAAGCTTCCACTACTTCGTAACCGGATATCTCTAAAATCTCGCGGATCAACTCACGGCTGGGTGCGCGGTCGTCAGCTATTAGGATCTTTCTCATTTGTAATAATGCAGGGAGCACGGCGCAAGCACGAGCCCCATTATAGCCTCCACAACTCAACGCATGATAACGCAGTCTGGCCGTCTGAAACGAGACGTCTATTTAAAGTGGACCTGATTTGAAACTGATGAATGCCGTGAGAAGCGTTGCCGCTATCGTTCTTCGAAATCCTTCACCTTGACCGCGGCGTTCCGCAAGGGAAGCGTGACCGTGAATTTGCTGCCGCGGCCGGGCGCGCTCTCCACCGAGATTTTCCCGCCGTGTTGTTCGACGAGGCGCTTGGTGATCGCCAAACCCAAGCCCGTTCCTTCGCGCACACCGCGCGTGGTCGCGCCCACTTGATGAAACGCGTCGAAGATGGAAGCTTGCTCCTCCGCGGGAATGCCGATCCCGCTGTCGTCAACGGAAATCTCCACGTGTCCCGCGGCCGCGCCGACCTTCACACGAATCGCCCCGTGCTCGGGCGTGAACTTCACGGCATTGCTCAGCAAGTTGTACAGCACTTCCTTGATGCGCACGCGATCGGCTTCAATGTTGAGGCCGTTTTCACAAACAGACTCCAAGGAAATCGATTTCGCCAAGGCCGGATGGCGCACGGTGGCCAGCACCTCGCCCAGCGCCATCGAAAACTCGAATGCCGTGGGGTGAATCTCCAAATGCCCCGCTTCGATCTTGCTGAGATCGAGAATGTCGTTGATCAACTCCAACAGGTGTAAAGAATCGCGATGGATGTGCTCGACAAAGCGTTGCTGCTTGGAGTTCAGCGGGCCTTCCAATTGCTCGCCGAGCAATTCCGCGAATCCAATGATGGTATGCAGCGGCGTGCGCAACTCGTGAGACATACTCGCGAGAAACTCGCTCTTCAGGCGATTGGCGCGCTCCACTTCGCGATTGCGCGCTTCCAATTGTTCGTTGGCGGTGGCGAGTTGACGAGTGTGCAATTCCTGAATCTCGCGCAGTTTCTGGTCCGCGGCCCGGCGCGCCGAGATGTCGCGAATAATCGCGGTCACGCGGAAGCCATCCTTGTAGTGCGTGGGACTCAAGCTGATTTCCACGGGAATCGACTTGCCGTCCTTGCGCTCGGCGAGCAGTTCCAAGCCGCTGCCCATGGGACGCGTCACCGGATGCGACCAGTAGGCCGCGCGATGCGTGTGGTGCATTCCACGCGAGGCCTGCGGCACCAGAAGGTCTACCGGACGATTCAGCAATTCGGCGCGCGTGTATCCGAACATGCGCTCGACCGCCGCGTTGGCCAACTGAATATTTCCATCTTGATCGACTTCGATAATGCCGTCGGGCGCGGCTTCGAGAAGGTCTTCGAAACGCTGCTCGCTCAAGCTGGGAGAGATCGCCGAAGTCGTCGCGGGGCGCGGACGAGTTTCTTCCGAGCCCAAATTGTCAGTGCCGCTGCTCGCGGCCCCCTTCTCGGCCGAAGCCATATGCGCATAGTCTACCAGTGTTGTGAGTTTTTGCGACACCCCCCGGTAAGTCATAGAACCTGCCCATTTTGGCACTGACGGCTGAAGTTCAGGACAGGAACGCCACGCAACGAATCGAGTCGCTATGCGACGTCGACCGCTTCGGCTTCGGGGGTCTCGGCATTTTCCGCGACCGTAAAGTACGCGCAGTCGGGGTGGTGGAACACGAGCGCGCTGACGCTCGCCTCCGGCTCCATCATCCATCCTTCGGTCAGCGCTACGCCGATTTCCTCGGGACGCAGCAATTTCCAGATGCCCGCTTGATCTTCGAGATTCGGGCAGGCCGGATAGCCGAACGAATAGCGCTTGCCGCGATAGCGCGACGTGAAGCGTTCTTTCATCGTCATCGCCGGCGAATCGGGGAATCCCCAGTCTTCGCGAATGCGACGATGGAGCCACTCGGCGCAACCTTCCGCCGTTTCTATGGCCAGCGATTGCAGCCCGTGACTCAGGAAAAACCTCCCCGCGTCTTTCGCTGCCGTGGAGCGCTCGCGCACGCCTTCCCCCGCCGTGACCACGAACATTGCCATGTGGTCGCGCGTTTTTTCGTCGCGATCGAGGACGTAGTCGCTGAGGCAAAGCCCGTTTTCGCGCGCCTGGCGTCCCAAGCGGAACGTGTGCACGGGCGCGTCGGCCCCCGGCGCGAACAAGTGAATCGAATTCCCTTCCCGCTCCACCTCGAAGAATTGCCACACCGCGCGGACCTTCAGAAACTCGGCGGCGATCTGCTTCACTTCTTCCATGTTGTGATGCAATTCGAGCGCCTGCGGATCGCGGCTCGCCAGCTTTTGCTCGAAATTGCCTTTGAATCCAAGATGCCGCCCGTACAGCATGAACGGATTGATGTAGCTCCAGATTTCGGCGAGTTGCGGAACGCTGCGCACGCGGCGGTCGAGATACGGCGCGGCGGGGATCGGGATGTCGATGCGCACTTTATTGCTGCGGCGCTCCGACACCGGCACCGCGACGGCCGGCGCTTCCACTTCCGCGATCACCTCGACGTGGGTGTGATTCTCGATTGTGGTGGCCCGCGTGGCCGGGTCCTGCAAGCGATTCATCAATTCGAGGCCGGTCATGGCGTCTTTGGCATAACACACGGCGCGTCCATAACGCGGCGCGATTTTCAGGCGCGTGAATTTGTCCGACAGCGCCGCGCCACCCACCAGTAACGGCGCTTCGATACCGGCATCGCGCAAGTCGCCCGCCGTCACCACCATCTGTTGCGCGCTCTTCACGAGCAATCCGCTGAGACCGATGGCGTCGGGTTTTTCCGCGCGAAACGCTTTGATCAATTCCTCGGGCGGCACTTTGATTCCGAGATTCACCACCGTGTATCCGTTGTTGCTGAGGATGATCTCGACCAGGTTCTTGCCGATGTCGTGGACGTCGCCTTTCACCGTGGCCAGCACGATCTTGCCGCGGGCCTGCGCGTCCGCTTTTTCCATGTACTGCTCGAGGTGCGACACCGACGCCTTCATCGCCTCCGCCGATTGCAGCACTTCCGCAACGATCAGCTCGTTGTTGTTGAAGAGCCGGCCCACTTCGTTCATGCCGGCCATCAGCGGTCCATTGATGATTTCCAGCGGCGTCGACCCTTCGGCGCGCTTGGCTTCCAGATCGTCGACCAGGCCGTCGCGCGATCCTTCGATGATGTAATTCGCGAGGCGCTGATCGAGCGGCAACTGCTTGGCGGCATCGCCGCCCTTCTTGCGCGCGCCTGCTCCGCGGAAATGCGCGGAGATGGCCGCGATGTGATGCTGATTGATCGCCGCTTTTTGCTCGCGCGTTTGTTGACGCCAATCTTCAGGGGCCGCGCTCAGTTCCGGGTGATCCACAGGTGGCGTGTTGAAGAGCAGACTCTCGGCGAGTTGGCGATCGTCGTGTGGAATCGAGGCGAAGCGTTCCAGCTTCTCCGCGTTCACGATCGCCAGATCGAGTCCGGCCTTGGTGCAGTAGTAGAGGAAAACGGAATTCACCACTTCGCGCGCCGCCGCCGGAAGCCCAAAAGAAATGTTGGAAATTCCCAGGACCGTCTTCACACCGGGCATCGCCTCGCGGATCATGCGCACCGCTTCGATCGTCTCGACCGCGCCGCCGATGTAGTTCTCATCGCCCGTCGCGCAGGGAAAAACCAGCGGATCAATGACGATGTCGGTGACCGGAATCGCGTATTTCGTTGTGAGCAATTCCACCGACCGCCGCGCGACCGCGAGTTTGCGTTCGCGCGTGAACGCTTGCGCTTGCTGCTTGTCTTCGTCGATGCAACCGACCACCAGCGCCGCGCCGTAGGCGTGCGCGATCGGCGCCATGCGCTCGAATTTTTCTTCGCCGTCCTCGAGATTGATGGAGTTGATGATCGACTTGCCTTGGCAATAGGTCAGCGACTGCTCCACCGCGTTGGGGTCCGTGGTGTCGATCATCACCGGCGCTTTGATTTTCCGAATGAGCCGGTCGTAGAACTGGGGAATGTCTTTCAGTTCGTCGCGATCGGTGGATTGCAGGCACACGTCGACCACTTGCGCGCCGTTGCGGACTTGGCGGCGGGCGATTTCCGACGCTTCTTCGAATTTTTCCTCGGCGATCAGGTTCTTGAACGCGCGCGACCCGATCACGTTGGTGCGTTCGCCGACCAAGAGCGGCCGGTTGCTATCGTCCGCTTCCACCAACTCGATGCCGCTATAGAAAACGCGCGTCCCGGGCGGACGCACTTCGCGCGGTTTGCGACCTTCCACCATCCGCGCGATCGCGCGGATGTGATCGGGACTCGTCCCGCAGCAGCCGCCGACGATATTGAGCCATCCGTGGGTGACGAATTTCTCAAGCTGCCGCGCCAGGCTCTCGGGGGTTTCTTTGTAACGCCCCTCTTCGTCCGGCAACCCGGCATTGGGGTAGCACGAAATGCGCGTCGACGCCATTTCGTGCAGCGTGCGGATGTGATCGGTCATGAACTCGGGACCGGTGGCGCAATTCAAGCCCACCGAAACCAAATCCATGTGCGCGACCGAAACAAGCAGCGCGTCGGCCGTTTGTCCGGCCAGCATCGTGCCCATCGGCTCGATCGTTCCACTCACCATCACGGGGATTTTTTCTCCGCGTTCGCCGCGCAATTGCTGCACGGCCAGCAATCCCGCTTTCACGTTGCGCGTGTCGTTGCAGGTTTCGAAAAGCAGCACGTCGGCCCCGCCGTCCCACAATCCGCGCGCCGTGTCGTAATAGGTTTGACGCAGCTCGGCGAAGGTGATTCCACCGGTGACCGTGATCGACTTCGTCGTCGGCCCCATCGACCCGGCGACGAAGCGCGGTTTCGCGTCCGTGGAAAACTCCGCGGCCGCTTCGCGCGCCAGTGTCGCGGCGGCCTTGGCGATTTCATAGGAATGCGCGCTTAATCCGTATTCGCCGAGCACGATGGAGGTCGCTTGAAACGAATTCGTCTCCACCATGTCGGACCCCGCGTCGAAATAGGTGCGGTGAATATCGCGGATCACGTCGGGACGCGTGAGGTTGAGATTTTCGTGGCACCCTTCGTATTGCGCGCCGCCGTAATCGGCGGCCGTGAGTTGGTGCGCGAACAGCAGGGTGCCCATGCCGCCATCGAGCACCAAGATGCGCGAGGACAGCGCGTTCTCAAACGCGTTGTATCGCCGTTCGCGATCACTCATGTAGTTTGCTAAGCCTCGATCTCGATGGCGACTTCGATGTCCGATCCATTCACGCGCACGGGATACCGCTTCACCGGCCCACGCGCCGGAGGTGTGCACGCGCCCGTCGTCAAGTTGAACTGCGCGCCGTGCCAGGGACACACCACGTTCTGGCCCATCATCTGCCCCTCGGAGAGCGGTCCGCCGACGTGTGTGCACGCGTCGTCGATGGCAAAGTAGTCGCCGCCCAGTTTGAAGATCGCGATGCGCTTGCCGTTGGTTTCCGCCACGAAGCCGTGATCCGCTGGAATTTGGCTAACCGCAGCTACCTTCACGTAGTCCGCCATAGCCCTTTATTGTATCAAAGGGCCGTGCGGTCCCCCGCAGAGGGACTCACCACAACGGCCAAAGAGTACAAAGAAACAAACGCCTTGGTCTTTGGTTTTCTTGGTGTTCTTTGTGTCTTTGTGGTTAATGATGTTCGGAAACGCTCAGGATGTTCCCGTCGGGATCCTTGAACCACGCGACTTTCGCACCGCCGGGAGCGCTCCAAATTCCCAGTTCGTCCTGCGGCATGCCCGGAAAGCGCTCGAACGTGACGCCGGCCTTCACGAGGTCCTTCACAGCCGCTTTGATGTTGGGGACGTTCCAACCGAGCACGGTGCCGAACGCTTCGGGAAGCTTCTTGGCCATCACCAAGCGCAGCATGACGCCGTGAGCGTCAAAGACGATCGCGAACGGCGGCTCCTCGGCGACCAGGCGCAATCCGAGCGTGTCGCGATAAAACTGCTTGGCGCGTTCCACGTCGACGATCGGGACGAACGCGATGATGTCGTACTTCGCTAGGGGTTTCGTTTTCGGCATCGCCTAAAGAATCCTCGCTCATTCGAAGGGTTCGGCGCGACGATGCCGCTGAAGCCAACGTGATTGTCGATCAGCACTGGCGTGAATGTTGGCGTCGTCGTGAACTTCCAGTCCCAAACAGTTGCAGCCCGCCGAAAACGATGCTCGAGTCGAGAAAGAGACTCAAACGGGCCCTATGGCACAAGCACGATCGGCGCTTGCCAGAACGCGGCCTTCTGGCTTTCGGGATCGAGCACCGTCACCTGACAGTTGTAGCGGCCCGGCGGCAATTTCTCGAGCGATAAACTGAATTGCATCGGCATCGTCTTCAAGTTATTGTCCAGGCCGTGGCTGATCGGCAGCGGCTGCGTTTCAAACGCCTTGGTCTGCCCGCGATAGAAGCTAACAAAAGCCACCAGCGTCTCGCGCTTCTCCGCTTGCTGCTCGTAGGCTTGCAGATACACGTACATGTCGCGGCTCTTGCTGAAGACGCGCGTGACCGAGGGAATCAACTGTTGGCCGTCGATCACCAAGGGACTGGCTTGCGGCACCTTCGATTTCGCGTTGTACACGGCGGCCGTCACGGGTGTGCGCTGTCCGCTCAGCACCACGGTGCTGGTTGGCAAGCGATGATCGTCCGGCGTGGCGCCCACTTTGTTCAAGTTCGGAATATAGAACTTGTTCATGTAGGTGCCGATGCGTCCCGTTTCTTCGTCGCGCGCCAGGAACTTCATCGAATACGTTCCCGGCAGGAGCGAAAATCCGGTTTCGTACAAAATGGGCGTCTTGTTGAGCTTCTCGGCGTTCTCGCCGCTGAGCTTGATGTCGATCTTGTCGCGGACGTTCTGCATGGTCATGCCGAATTCGTCTTTCACTTCGGTGATGAACGCCAGCACGGTATGCTCGGCGCCGCCGCGTTTGGCCAGCACCAACTCACTGCCGGGGATTTTCACCGCCACCGGCACGAAATACTCCGAGTGATTGAGCTGGAACCAATTCACTTCCATGTCGATCGTCAGATCGGTGATGGGATCGCCGAGCAGAAGCGCGTCTTCCAGTTGGCGTTCCTTGTCGGTGGAGTTGTATTTCGCAAATTCCTTGCCCGCGTAATAACCGACGCGGTAATCGAGCTTGGCCCCCGGGATATTCACGGTGATCACCACCTTGCGGAACTTGCCGTCGAGCGCCGTGTCGGTGGTGTGATAGCTCAAGATGTAGTAGCTCGACAAGGCCTTCTGCGCGTTCTGGATTCCCAAGCTGAGATCGTTGTTGTCGAGCAACGCTTTTCCACCCGTGTCGGCCGCCAGCGCGTACAAAGTGTCCTGCGTGCGCTGGAAATTGCTGACGCCCGCGTTGATCGACGCGCCGGTGTACATCGCTTGACCGCCCGGCGATCCTTGCGAAGCGTCGCCCATGGGCGGCTGCGCGACGAGGCCGCGCGCGTCCACGGTGAAAATCGTGACGTTGGCGCGAATCGCGGCATTCGCCGTAGCGCGCATCTGCGCTTGATTGTCGATGCCGGTCAAACGCAATCCGCTGGCAAAGTAGATCAACTGTTTCTTCTCGTTGAGCTGGCCGAGCATGTTGGCGGCCGTTTGCAGCGCGGAAAGCTGGCGATCGGTTGTGAAAATGTTGAACTCGCTGTCGTCTTGACCGAAAGCCGAGCCGTAATCGGCGTCGCTTTCATCGCCGGCCGCGCCGGCGACGTCCTGGTCGCTGCCGAGGACCAGTTTCAACAGCGCTTTGTCGAGCAGCGCACGATTGTCGGTGAATTCCTGCAATACGCGCACCGCGCCGTTGTCGAATTCCATCACCGCCATCATGTCGGGACCTTGCATGTTCTTCGCCACGAACTTGCGCGCGGCGTCGAGCGCGCGAATCTGATCGGGCGGCGGCATCGCGCTCATGTCGAAGTACAGCGCCATCAAACGGCGATTGCGATATTTCAACGCGCCGGGGGCTTCCGGCGTGATTTGGTTCTGCGTGGTCTTCACGACCGGCTCGGCCGGCGGAACGTCCGGCGCGGGTTCCGCGGCAATGGCGGCGTCGGCATCGGGCCCGTCCAGCAACTTCATGTAATCGCAGAACGCCACCGTCTGCGGCTTGCCGTTCTCGGTGATCGTGAAATCTTTCGCGGTGAGTCCTTCGATCACCTTGCCGTCCTTGTCCTTCACCGTGACGATTTCCACGACCAGTTGCGACAAAGACGAAAACTTGAATCCGCCTTCTTGCCCCTGTGCCTGGCCTTGTCCCTGCCCCGGCGCGGTTTGGGCGGCGGGCGTGGCGGGCTTCGGCGCTTGCTGCGCCGCGGGCTTGGCCGCCTGCTGCGGAGGCAGCGCGAGAAGAGGCATCATGTAAATCAAGAGACTGGCGGTCAGTTTTTTCATGGCTAGAACCTCAACCGGAACGTGGTTTGCAGCGTGCGCATGTTGTTGGGCGACTGCGCCAATCCAAACTGGCTGCTGGAAATGTTGGTGACGTAGCTTCCGAACGTCACGTGATTCAAGGTATTCGTGGAATCGAAGCGCAGCGTCGCCGTCAAGCGATCGTTCAAGCGGAAATCGCGCGCCATCGAGGCGTTCAGCGAGAACCGGCCCGGCCCGATGATGGAATCGCGTCCGGCATCGCCCCATTCCCCGAACAGCGGCGCGGTGTAAGCTTGCGGGTTCAGGAACAGCGTGCCGCTCGACGCGTACACGTTTTGTCCGGTGTAGTGCGGACGCACCGATCCACTGAGTCCCGCAACCGTCGCGGCGCTATCGGTGGGCGTCAACGGCAATCCGCTGCCGACGTTGATGTTCGACGTGAGGGTCCAGTCCTTGTAGAGCGCGCCACGCCATCCGTCCAACAGCGTTCCGCCAGCCTTGCCCACGCCGGTGGAATATTGCATTTGCACCTGCATCAAGTGGCGCTGATCGAACGGTGAAAGTCCGCGCTCCCCGTCGAGATTCAACCAGTTTTGCGCGATCACCGTTCCGCCCGTGCCGCCGCCGCCGAGCGCGGCGTTGTCGATGGACTTCGAGTACGTGTAATCGAGCGTCGCGGTGAATCCGTTGTGCAGGCGGCGGCGCAACTCCACCGATCCCGACTCGCGCGTGGAATTTCCGTTCGACGCCATGTACTGGTATCCGGACTGGCAAACGGAACAGGGGTTCGTCACGCCGTTCGGATACGTGTTCGGGAAGAACACTTGAACTTGCCGCGTGCCCTTGATGCCGGCGTAGGTGGCGCGCAGCACCAGCGCCGCGGGCAGGTCGCGCTGGATCGAGAGATTCCAGGCTTGCGCGTAGCCGATGCGGAAATTCGGATCCACGGCGAACGTGTTGGTCACCGCGTTCGGCGCCGACGTGAAGCCGTTGGCCAGCGTCAGCGGCGTCGCGGCGGAGTTCGTCAAGTTAGCCGTCTTCGAAAACGGCGATTGCTGAGTCATCTGCTGGGCGATCGATTGATACACCGACGTATTGTAGTTCACGCTGTATCCCGCGCGAACCACCAGCGACGACGCCGGCAACGGGCGCCACGCCACGGCGAGACGCGGCTGGAACATCGAGTGATCGGGATGCATCAGCGAATTGCCGTACTGATTTCCGGTCAACGGTCCCGTTGGATTTTGCGCGGTCACCGGTTTGATCGCCCCATAGCCGGGCGCGACGTCGAGATTCACCAGGCGATCGTATTTTTCGGTGATCGGCGCGATGTAATCCCAGCGCACGCCGAGCGTGAGCGAAATGCTCGAGTTCAGGCGATAGTCGTCGGTGACGTAAGCGTCGTACCAGTTTTGCCGCAGGTATTTGTCGGCGTTACCAAAAGCAATTTGGCTGATGTCGGGTGTGCCCAGCAGGAAATCGGCGAAGTCGTATCCCGGCGTCGCGACGCCGCCGGCGGTGACGCCGGTCGCCGTGCCGGTGAATCCAAAGGTCCCGCGCGGATTCGACTCCGAGAAGTAGTTGTAGATATTCCGGCGGTAGTCGAAGCCGTAGCGCAGGCTGTGCGGATTGTGATTCCAAAACATCTGGAACGTCGGCGAGAACTGTTCAGTGTGATTCGAGATGAAATTCGAATCGCTGATCGACGCGATGCCGCTCGAGAAGCCGAGCGTGGGCGGTCCCCAATTCACCGGCGACTGATCGTTGCCGGTGATGCCGGCGTTGCCGGACACATTCAAGTGATTGGCGAAGAACGGCGCGGCCATGATCGAATTCCGGCTGTAGTTCATGGCCGTGGTGATGAACATGCGCGAACTGATGCGATGCATCCAGTTGACGTTGGTGTTCATGCCGAGAGAATCCGTGGTATCCAGGAATCCCAAGGCGCTGGTGGATGCGCCGCGCGAACTCTGGATGGCCACGAGACCGAAAATCTGGTCTTTCTGCGTGAGGGTCTTGTTGAAATTGGCGCGGCCGGCGTCCTGGTGCGTGGAACTGACCAGCGGCGTTTCAAAATTGTAGTTCGAACCCGACGTGAAGTTCGGCAGCGGATAGTACGGCACTAATGCCAGAGCCTGCGGGCTGAGCCGCGTGGTGGGAATCAAATTGTTCGCGAACGGCAAGCCGGTCTTCGGATCGTAGATCGTGATCGGTTGTGCCTGCGCATTGGTGAGGCCCGCGAAATTTCCTCCACGTTCGGCGCCGGTGGGCATTTGCAGCGGACTCGACGTGGACGCGTTGCTGTTATGAACCCACTGGAACGCCAGCGTCACATTCACGGGATTGCGCACGTTGTGCGGCCACTTGATTGGGCCGCCGAACTGCGCGCCGCCGGTAAAGCGATTGAAGGCCGGCTTGGCGACGTCCTGGCCGGTGAGCGAAAACTGGCGGGCGTCGAAAACAGAATTGTCGATCTGCGCCATCAAGCTGCCGTTGTAGAGCGAGCGGCCCGGCCGGCGATTGTTTCCGAACGCCGCCGATTGCGCGAAAGGCGACGACGCCGCGTTGTTCACGCTGCCGTTCACCAGAAATCCGTCGGTAGCGGCGGCCTGATTCTTACCGGCGTCGTCAGACGAAGGTTCCGGCTCCGCCGCGGCCTGCGACGCATTCTGCTGACCCGTGGCGTTCACGTTGGCGCGCTGCACCGAGCCGGGCTTGGGAGCATTCGCGGCGGCGGGCGCAGGAGTCGCGGCGGCAGGCGTGCCGGATGCCGTGCCGGTCGTCGACGTCGCTGTCGTCGGCGCCGTCACAGGCACGGGCGCCTCCGGCGCGGCGATCGCTTTGAGCTCGTCGTAAGTTTGCAGCTTCAATTCCCAAGTGGGATTGAAGGGCACGGCGGAATTCACGTTGATGTCCTGCTTAATCGTCGTGAATCCCAGCATTTCGATTTGGATCGTGCCGGGACCATCGGGAAGATCCTTGAACTGGTAGAGGCCTTGCATGTTGGTGATCGCGATGTACGTTTTGCCGTTCATCGCTACCGTGATGCTCACGCCGGGAACGGCGAGGCCATTGAACTTCACCAGTCCATGGAACTCCGCCGCCGAAAGCGAAGGCGACGCCATGGCTAAACACAACATCAACACCACCGAAGTTCTAGAAAACGTAGAAATGCGCTTCAAGGCCAACCCTCCGTCCTGTACTTAGACGTTCTGAGAGGCGTTTTGTCCCCTCAAAATGTCAATCCGGCCGATAAAAAAACTTGATTCCCCACCTATTAAGACTCGATGAAGCCCGCCATCGTTGAGTTGCCCACTAATTTTCGGTGGGCATTTTTTCGGCGTGGTCCACCACGATCACCTCGACGTTGGCTTTCTGTGAATCGAGTTTTAGTCCCAGCGCTTCCACCGCGCCGAGGATCCCCGGACCCTCTGAAAAATTTGCCAGCGACTTTTTCACCATCTCCGGCGATGCCCCCGGCTCCGCGATCACGAGATTGATGTTGTACAGTCCCGCGAGTTGCGTGCGGTCGACGACGGGCCGTCCGAATGCCGGGAACTTTGAAAGATACCCGGCGAAAGATTCGAGCGAAGTGCGCGGGAAGCTGAATGCGCCCTTCTTGAAATTCATCTGCATGCCCGCGGCTGGACCATCGCCCTCGGCCTTCTCGAACTTCGGTCCACCCTTGCCTACTACGAGTGCAAGGACCGGAAGTTCCTTCTGCTCGCGATGGATCGTAACTTTGAATCTTTCCGCCAAAAGAGCCTGCATCATTTTGTGCATCTCTTCCGGCGTCGCGGGGTTCTCGGTCTTGGCTAGCACGTCGAAACGTTGCGAATCGAGCCACGAAGGACCCGCCACGCGATACTCCTGCACTTCGTACGCCGTAGCCAGCATGGCCCGCAAACTGACGCCGGAAAGACTCATGCTGTTCTTTGTGAAATCCATCGCCGTGGGTTGCTTGCCGCCGGGGTTCGAGCGAATCGAGGCAACGTCAAATGAAGGTCCATTCTGTGCCGTTAGCGCGGCGGCCAGAAGTAGCACGAGCGCGGAGACGCGAATCATGTGAGCGAATCCTCCTTGTAGCTATACGACGCTGGACCTGTGTTTCTGACGCGCTTCATATTCTTTTACGTTCAGTTCGCCGTCGGCATTTTCTCGATGTGTTCGATCACGTACACCGGCAGCGGCGTTTTCCTCGAAGATACGCCCAATCCCATCTGCTCGCGCAGCACCGCGGTGATCAGGCCGATCACGTCGGGTTCGGTCCCCGACTCGGGTACATACGACCGCATGTCCATCGAGCAATCGTAGTGACCTTGCAATCCCGTTTTGTCGACCACCGGCTGCCCCAAAATGTCGGCGAGCGCGGCGGCCAACTGCGCGCTGGTGGCGTGCGACACCGCGATCGCGCCTTGGCCCTTCGACCCGAAACCCATTTCGCCGTCGCCCTCGGAAGGCTTGCATTTCGTTCCGCCCTTGGCGATCGTCAACGTCAGCACGTTGAATTCCTTCGAGTCGCGATGGAGCTTCATCTTGAAACGCTCGGCCAACAGGTGCTGCATCATCGCGCGAAGTTGCGCTTCGGTGGATCGCGACGCCGCCTTGGCGATAATGTCAAAACGCTGGCTGTTTAACCACGCGGGTCCGGAAATTTGCTGCGCGTTGACGTTGTACGCCCAGCGAATGCATTCCATCAGCGAAAAATATTGCAGCGTAACGCTGCCGGGACCCACACGCAATCGCACCACCGACGGCGCGCGGCCAATGCCCCCCGGATCTCCCGCCGGCTTGATCGACGCGGCATCGAACGCCGGCCCCTCCGGCGTTTGGCCCTGTGCCGCGCAGCCAACCAGCAAAACGAACACCAACATTGTCCCACGAAACATCGCCTTATTGTCCTCCACGTGGGAAGACGGCACGACGATCGGTTTGTTAACGTTTGTTCTCACAACTGGTTGCCGGTCGCCGGTTTCCGGTGCCGGCAAAACCTAGACTTCCCAACCGGCAACCGGCGACCCGATTTCAGTTCTCCGACGGCTTCTCCAAATGATCGATCACCAGATACTCGACACCGCCTTTGCCCGGCTGCAATTTCAATCCCAACTGCGCGAGAGCGGCGGGAAGCGCGGAAGCAAATGCGGATGAGGGACGAAATCTAGGATCGGGCGATGTCCTGCCGTTCACATCGGCTGGCGGACCACTCGAATCGTCGGCCGGATCGGCGTTGAGGCGCACATCAAACTCGAACATGCCTGTAATACTGGTTTTATCGATCACGGGACGGTCGGCGATGTTACTGAGCAACACCGCGAACTGCGCCATTGTCGCGCCGTGACCCATCATCGTGCGAAAGTCGGAGCCGGCCATCCCGCCCACCGTTTCGCAAAGGAACTTGTCCCCCTCGCGGCGCTGCGAAATCACCGAAGGATCTCGCGGAGTGCATCCGCCGTCCGGCGTGGGCGTGAGTTTCGGTCCACCCTTCGCGACCACCAATTCGAGCACCGCCATCTCGCGCGTCTCGCGATGAATCTTCATTTTGAATCGATCTTCCAGCAGCGCCTGCATCATCGGTCCGCGCATCATCATCGCGGGCGTGCCATCGGGCGCCTTCGCTTCAATCGAGAACCAAGCGGTTCGCGTCCACTCCGGCATTCCCTCGACGCGCGGACCGGGCGACATTTCCTGACGCTTCCCGTCCGCGTACAGCACGTAAGCGTCGTGGATCAGAGGCCCGAGCGGCAGGCACGGCAAATAGAGCGCGCCCGGATGCTCGGCGCCCGGCACTCCGCCGCGCGCGCCTTTCGCCCCTCCTCCACCGCCGCGCGCGCCGCCCGGACCATCGCACGCGCGGATCGACGCCACTTCAAATTGCGGACGCGACGCAGCAGCCGATTGCGCGCGGATCCACGGCGCGTTCGCGACGCCAATCACGACAGGCCCGGCGACCGCGGCCGCCGCTGCGCACGCCAGCGCGATTTTGCGCGCGCGCGAAAGACCCCGCGACACATCGCCAGAAAGTATCGCGTGAATGCGGCGCTTCAAATCCGCGCCGCTGATGCCAGACACGCAAGCGAGCGGCGACTCCACGTACATTTTGCAAACGTTCAGGATTCCTTCGGCGTAGATCGCAGGATCGCTGCCGGTGGTGAGCACCGCTTCGTCGCAAGCCAGTTCGCGTTCTTCCACCAGTCTCGCGCCGATCCACCAAATCATTGGATGAAACCAGAAAATCGCTTCGACGGCCATGTGAACCGCAGCGAGCAAGTTGTCGCGGCGGCGAACGTGCGACAGTTCGTGCGCGAGTACGGCGTCGAGTTGATGTGGAGTCAAGCGATCTGCGATTCCCACGGGGAGCAACAGCACGGAGCGAAAAACTCCGACGACGCCGGGTTCGAGACGTCCTGGCGCTTCGCGAATTTCCATTTCGCCGCTCGCGCCGGGAAGGTCGAACGGCGCACTTGAGGCAAGAGCCAAGCGAATCCGCCGCCAACCGTCGACGCGCATGAGTAATAGCACAAGAGTCCCGCACGCCCACACGCCCAACGCGATCGACGGCCAGTCGATGACGTGCGGTCGTGACGGCACGCGCGGTAGCGCCTCGGGCGCAATCTCAACGACCGAATACGTGATCGACGGCGGCGCGAC
The DNA here is from genome assembly GCA_021325275.1 of Terriglobia bacterium. Classification (GTDB taxonomy): domain Bacteria; phylum Acidobacteriota; class Terriglobia; order JAJPHL01; family JAJPHL01; genus JAJPHL01. The sequence continues at coordinate 17,460 of JAJPHL010000016.1, forward strand.
CACTTGAAGTTTTCTCGGCGTCGGCTTGGGCTCGACGAGACTGCCGAGTGAAATCAGCAGCGCAAACGGAACCAGAAACTTCGCCGACGCCGCGAACCACATCCAATAGCGGACGCTGGCGCGATTCTTGCGGAAGCCCCAGGCCAACGCCGCCGCGCCGCCTGCGAACAGAGTCGATTGCCAGAGATGATTAGCGAGTTCCCGGATCATTTGGCGGCCTTCCTTTCGTTCTTCTGGTGCTCCCGGACCGTTTTCTCGAGCTCACGGATGTCGTCGAGCGTGATTTTGCCGGCTTCCGCCAACTGCGCGACCATGGGTTGCGCGCGTCCGCCGAAGAAACTCAAGATTTCGTCGAGGAGGCGATGGCGCGCGACATCTCTCGCGATGGCCGGCTCGAAGATATGCGCGTTGCCGATTTTCCGCAAGCGGCGAACCGCCTTTTTCGCCTCCATGCGGTAGATGGTGGTTTGGATGGTCGTGTAGGCGGGACGCGGTTCGGGAAACGCCTCTTGGATTTCGCGGATGGCGGCTTTCCCTCGCGTCCATAACGCTTCCAGAATCTCGAGCTCCAGTTTGCTCAGCTTGGGACGGGGCATACAATCTACTACCTCGTGCGTGAATCTACTATTTTGTAGTAGTACGTGTCAAGAAGAAAAATAACCACAAAGACACAAAGCCCACAAAGAAAACCAGGGGCCGCGTTCTTGGTTTTCTTTGTGTCCTTTGTGTCTTTGTGGTTAATTCTCGGTGGGAGTTTTTTCGATGTGATCCACCACCAGGATGTCGACCGTCACTTTCTGGCGGACAAGTTTCAACCCAAGCTGCTCCTGAACCGCTGTGAAGATCGACGGTCCCTCGCTCTCCGGCGCAGGCGTTCCGTCCGGGCGCGGTTGATTGTTCTCGGGCGTGTAGTCCAGCTTGAGTTGATAGATGCCGGCCAAACCCGTTTGATCCACAACGGGATCGCCGACTTCACGGCGGATGAAGTCGGCGAGCATCTGCATGGTGACGCGCTTGGCATCGTAGTGGCCCCGTCTCCCGCTACTGTTGGTATCACCGTTGCCCGCCTCCACTTCCTGAAACTTAAGGTCGCCTTTCATGCGCACGAGCGCGTAGCCCGATACTGTTTTGTTCTCGTGATGGACCGCGAGTTTGAAGCGCTCTGCCAAAAGCGTTCGCAGCATGGGGCGGAATTGCAGGCGATAGTCGAAGTGCCCCGGAGCCTTGGCGGTGATGTCGAAGTGCGTGGAGGCCAGCCAGGCGGGCGCGACGCAAGAATCGTCGTGGACGTCGTAGGCGCGCTGCACCAACATGCGGAGAGATGCGTTGGTCATCAGGATGGTGTCGTTGTCGCTGTGCTCGGAGGTGGCGTTGCTGCCCGAGTTGTTCGGCTTGATCGCCGCGACCTCAAACGCCAGCGGCGCGGGACTCGGTTGGGCGGCGCAAATAAGCGAAAGAAAGACGGTCACAGCGAACACACCAAGAGATCGGCGCATGAGAGGTCTCCTCTCTCTTAATACGCTGCAACCGGTCAGCGGTTTGCTCGATTTTTTCAGAGACGAATCCGCGAAGGCGAGCAACCTTAACACAAAGACCACAGAGACCGCAGAGCACACAGAGAAAACCAAACACATAAAGACATAACAAGACAAGAAATGAGCAGGTCTCTTTTTTCCGACTTTGTTCTTCTCTGTGCGCTCTGCGTTCTCTGTGACCTCTGTGTCGAGCTGTTCGTGGTGGCGAAGTCCCTAATTCTCGGTGGGAACTTTTTCCATGTGGTCGACCACGACTATCTGGATCGGCAGTTTTTCCGATGACAACTTCAGTCCCAAGCTCTGGACGACGGTAAACAGCGAAGGCAAACCGTTGTCCGCCGGCTGCTCCGCGTTCGGCCGCTCGGGGTTCGGACGAATGTCTTCGCGCGCAAAGTCGAACTCGATATTGTAAGAAGTGGTCAGGCCGGTTTTGTCGACCACGGGTTGGTTCAATTGCCGTTGAAGCCAATCGGCGAAGACCTTCATGCTGACCGTGGTGCCCTTGTAATGGCTGTTGTTGGTATTTTGCGACGCGCCGCCATCGGGATTCTCCACGGGCTTGACCTTGATTCCGCCCTTGCCCAGCACCAACGCGTAGGCGGGCATCACCTTTTCTTCCATGTGCGCTTCCAACTTGAAGCGCTCCTTCAGGAGCGTCAGGAGCATCGGGCCGAATTGGGTCTTCGAATCCCAAGGCTGCGGCGGCTTGGCGTTGATGTCGAAGCGCGCCGACTCCATCCAGGCGGGACCCTCGTAAGAGAAGTCGCGCTTATCGTAGGCCATCTCCACGCAGTTCTTCAGGCTGATGTTATTCATGATCACTTCGCCTTTGGATGTGTGCGTGCCCCATCCGTTACCGCCGGTGGTGCTCGGCTTGATCGCGGCTACGACGAAGGATGGCGGCTCACTGGACGCCGCCGGACTTTGCGCGGACAGCGCGGCCGTACAAGCGGCTATGACGACAAACGATCGGAACATGAAAGGTGGCTCCTCCTCATCGATTAAGACGCGGCGTCCCACCGAAATGTTCGCAAGAAATTTCCAGCACCCAGCACCCGCGGCCGGCAACCGGTCAGTTCTCCGTGGGAACCTTCTCCATGTGATCGATCACCAGCACCTGAATCGGCAGTTTTTCCGCCGACAACTTCAGTCCCAAGTTCGCCAGCACCGTGTAGATCGACGGCAGCGAACTGTCCGCCGGTTGTTCGGCGTTGGGATGCACCTCTTCGCGCGCAAATTCGAAGGCGATGTCGTAGGAGCCGGTCAGGCCCGTCTGATCGACCACCGGTTGATTCAATTGGCGCTGCAACCAATCGGCGAAACCCTTCATGTTGACGTGGTGGCCGCGATAGCGGCCGTTATTGGTGTCCTGCGACCCGCCGCCCTGGGGATCCTCCACCGCGTGGAGTTTGATTCCTCCCTTGGCTTGCACCAGCGCGTACGCCGACATCATCCTTTCCTCGCGATGCACTTCCAACTTGAAGCGATCTTTGAGGAGCGTCTGAAGCATCGGCCCGAATTGCAATCGCCAATTCCAGCCGAGCGGCGGCTTGGCGTTGATATCGAAGCGCGCCGACTCCATCCACGCGGGACCCGAATAGGAAAAGTCGCGAACGTCGTAAGCCTCCTCCACGCATTCCTTCAAGCTGATGTTGTCCATGCGCACCTCGCCGCTGGACGTGTGGGTGCCTGAACTACGCGATCCCGTGGTGTTGGGCTTGATCGCGGCGACGACAAAGGACAGCTGCTCTTTCGGAGTAATGCCGGGAACTTGGGCGAGCAAGGCGCTCGCAAGAATGGCGAGAAAGGCGAAACGACGAGGCATGAAGGTGGCTCCCTATCGGCTAAGACGAAGGAGCCCACCCTCATGTTCGGAAGATTCTTGGAGCAGCGACTAGTGCCTGCGAGTAGTGGATATGGCATTCGATTGCGCGAAGGGACATGCGCCTTGTATCAGGGCACGGTTTCAGCCGTGCCGACCGCGTTTCATTGATACTGGGCTTTAGCCCCGGTGTCTGGCGTGCGCAGGGGCTAAAGCCGATTCCCCTTCCGCGAGCATGCGGCACGGCTAGAGCACGTGCCCTGATACGAAGCCGGGTAGTGCGGAAAGGGCGCATCGGATATGATCGGCCTTGTATCAGGGCACGGCTTCAGCCGTGCCGAACGTACGAGGAAAGGAATTGGGCTTTAGCCCCCGTGAATGGC
>JAJPHL010000046.1 GCA_021325275.1 Terriglobia bacterium
GGCTTGCGTTTCGGTAACGCATCCAGGATCTCGGCGGCAGTCGTACGCCCGCCGTGCTCCTTGACGATCTTGCTAAAGAAAATCACGCCTTGCCGGTCGATTAAGAAGGTGGACGGATAAGCTGTTTCCTTTGGCGCGTCCCAGCGAAGCCCGTATCGGTTGGTGAATTCATAACCGGGATCCAACAACATCTCAAAGTTGTCGGGGAGCTTCTTGTCGGCCAAGAATTCGCTGGCACGCGTGCCGAGATCTTGCGGCGGACCGGGATAAATCATAACCACATGCACACCGGCCTCGGCGAACGCCGGCGATTTGTCTATAAAATCGTGTGCTTGACGATTGCAGAACGGGCACTGGTATCCCGGATACCCGCGCAAGACCACCAGCACGACCGGTCCGGTGGCGACCAGTTCCGACAAGCGGATGGTCTTGCCCGATACGTTTGACAAGGTGAAATCGGGCGCCTTTTCGCCGACTGCGGGCGGAGCTGCCGCCGCGAGGTGCATGACTGCTGCCAAGACAAACAGCATTGTGAATCGCATGGGAAGCGGTCGACTCAAATGTTCCCCCGTTGCAAAGCAAGATTTGTGTTGCGTTTCTCTATTCGTGCGCGCCGCTCCGAAAGTTACGCGGACGGATCATTTTGGCGGCGACGAGCCGATCGCTCGGCCAGAAATCCGATTCCCAGGCCCGTGGTTGCTCCAAGCAGTGAGACGCCTAGGTGCCAGGTCACAATGTGCAGCGCATCCAGATTGGGGCAATGGACTTCCAGAACGCTTGTCCCGACCAGACCGGACAGCAACCCGGTTGCCGCTCCCGTCAAACGCGGCGACAAGACTGCGCCTCGCCGCAACAGGAACCAAAAAGGCACGGCGGCAAACAGCGCAAAGGGAGTCCCAACGGAAAGGCAAGCCCAGCCATGAGCCCAAAACTTGGGATCTTGTTGGATCTGAAATAGGCCGGCGACGATCAACAACAGGAAAACCATGATCCCGGCCGGCAATGGTTGCGGAGAGACACGCTGGCGGCTCCCCGGGACCATCTGATGCACCAAGGAATATGCGAGAAGCCCGGCGCTGGCCGCCAGAGCGCAGAGAATTGCCGCGGCTTGCAGCGGACTCATCACGGAGATGGCGAATGTTCCCATCCGATACGCGCCGAACGAAACGATCAAGACGAAGATGCCTGCGAAGGCGGTGAAGAAGTAGCTGAGCGGCCACATGGGCTGCACCGCGCGCAAGTCGGCCGCGAGGCTTTGCTCGATGTGGCGGAGCGTGTCAGAAGACGGCGCTGCTTCGACGCGGCGAGGGTCCAACGCTTGCGCCAAGGTGCGGCAATGTCCGCAAGACCGCAGGTGGTCTTGAACGTCCTGCAGTTGGGCGATCCCTCCACCTTCGAGGAGCGCGCGATCAACGTCACGGCAATCCATTGGCTTCCTCCCTCAGTTCAGCCTCCGGCCTCGTTTGAAGCACCTTTCGCAGACGTTCGTAGGCTCGATGGGCTTTTTGTTTTACCGAACCCACGGTGGACGATGTGGCCCTGGCCACTTCCTCCAGGTTTAATCCTGCAACCTTCAACAAGGTCAGTACTTCTCTCTGCGATTCAGGCAAGACGGCAATCAGCGTCTCGAACTCCGGCAACGGGTCAGGCTGTTCTACGCGAATGGGCAACTCCGGGAGAACTTCCACGGCGGTTTCATGCAGGGAAATCCGGCGTCTCTTGCGATAGCCGTCCACGCGGACGCGGCGTGCGATGGCGTAGATCCAAGGCAGCACCGGCTCGCCGGACCGGTAGGTATGACGCACGCGATGGATGCGCATCCAGGTTTCTTGCAGAAGATCGTCAGCTTGTTCTCGGCTATCCCATTGGCTCCGAAAGAACCGCAACAGCGCCGGGCTGACGGCGCCGATCAGAGCCCGCGGCGCGTCCGGGTCGGCTTGCTGATAGCGTTCCATCCAGCGATCCAGGTCGAGGCTCCGCTGGGCGAAGCTCCCCTGGGTGACACCGGGGCTCGAGGAGACAGAGTCCATCCCTGTTATATTCGTTCGCCCAGGCGGCGAAGTTACGCGTTCCACAACTTTTATTTCCAAGGCGCCTCGCAAATAGCTTACCAGCCCTGGCGCGCCCGCCGTCTCCTTCCGGATGGGACGGCGGACGCCCATAGTGGATCAATTCTCAGTTGAGACGTTGAACAATCGAACAGTTGATGGAAAAGCCGCTCGTAGTGAAGGGCTTCCCACCGGGGGCGGTGATGAGACCGTCTTGGACGAACGTCAGAATCTGGAATTCCTCGCGCAACTGGCCGCGGTATCCCTTGTTAATCGCATCCTGGGTCCACTCGAATAACTGCGCATCCCAGATGGGAGCGTAATCCAGGGCGTTCGTCGGAATTCCGCCAACAACGTTGTTGGGGCGGTAACCGTCGGCAAGGTCGGCCGACAAACCCTGGCGAAGCGGGTTGGCGCATGCGCCCTGTTCGGGGCCGTTCGTGGCGATGAAGATTCTCTCGATCGGGCTCGAGAAGCTGTCGTCTCTGCCGAGTGGAAGCACGGCCTGCAAGGGAGCATAGGTATTGTGCTCGATCGCGGCTGCCAACGGAATGCTCGAGTCCATCGACATATACCACACCGGCTTCCCAAAGCTGAATCCATTGATCAGGTTTATCGTCACGGTCATATTGGTCGGATCGATGGCCACGACCTGATCATGAACCAGCGAATAGTCCACATTGCCGCTGAGGAAATTAATCTGGCCGGCCGAAACGTTAAACGCGACGATTGGCGCATTGTAAATAACGCCCCCGCCATTCACGATCTGGACCAACGGACTATAGTTGCTGTCGCCCACCGATCCCGCTTGGTAAGCCGTGGGAGGAAATTCCTGGCCGACCGGACCGGGCGTGATGCTCCTCACAGGGGAAAAATCGACCGTTCCCTTATCGAACACAAGATCGTTGTTTTCGTCGAAATTCGCCGTCCGCGCTCCATTCGCGGTAAACGCCAGCTTCGCTGAGAAATTCAAGCCCAGTTCGTCGGCGATGTCGGAGTTGGAAGTATCCGTCAGGATGTACCATACGTTCTTGCCGTCCAGCATGTGTCCCAGATACAAGGGAATGGTGATCGTGCCGGCGGTCGCGTTGACAGGACCTGAATTGAGCAGTTGGACTGGACCGACCAAGCTGCGATTGACCGTTGAGGGAGAGGGTCCGAAATACGAGAGATTGACCGTCGCGCCAACCGAGGGCGGCGCGGGGAACAGGTTGCAGCCTGGCCCCGGACCGATCGGCCCGGGCCCGGGGCCTTGCGCGGTGTTGGGATTCACTGCTGGCGCGGCGTCTTCGATATGCGCGTTGCGAATGTCGATCCTTCCTTGGAAGGTTCTCCGCGGGGTGCGAGGTTTGGATAAATCCTGAGCCATTGCGTTCATGCTCAGTGTGAGAAGAAATGCCGCGATCACTGCGAGGGACGAAAGAAGTCGAGTGTTGCGATCGAAGTAATTCAATGAAAAGTCTCCTTGAAGGTGAAGTTGGGTTCGATTTGCTTTGTTTTCTACTGCACATTAGGTTCGGACCCTCTGTGCATTTCGCGCGGAAACGTGGCGGCCCTACATTTTCGTGTTGTCCTGCATCTTCTTGTCGGCGTCCATCTTTTTCTTGTCGGCGTCCATCTTCTTCTTGTCCGCCGCCATCTTTTTCTTCTCGGCCGCCATTCGCTTCTTCTCGGCCTTCATCTGCTTTTTGTCGGGCGCCATCTGACCCTTGTCGCCCTGCATTTTGTCGCCCTGCATTTTGTCGCCCTGCATTTTGTCGTCCTGCATGGGCTTGGCATCCTGCATGGACTTTTCGTCCAGCGTCATGTCGCCGTCAGTCAGGGTGGCTAGTTCTCCGGCCAAGACGACGCTGGAGACGAGGGAAGTGGGTGCTGCGTTGAGTCGAGCGAACGCGACCCCCAGGAAGGCGACGAGCGCCGCCGTGAAGATCAGGGATTTCTTGTAGGATTTCATCAGTTTGTTCTCTCCTTGGTTTAAATCTGTGTGCCTTGAAAACCGTCAACGGATACTTCGCGTGTTCAGCCGAGAAGTTACGCCACAACGCAACCTGGATTACATGCGGCCTTGATCTATACGGCTGGGTTCAGTTCCAAGGGATGGTATTGACCTAACTTGCGCGCTGGTTGTGTTGCCGTTGTCAGAACCATTCGCGGTAGCGAATGGGCTCGCTGGCCCTTCCGGCAAGCACCGACGGTTCTAGTCAACGCAAATTCGAACCATGCCGTGTTCGAGGGGAGTGGCTGCGGTGACCGACGCCAGCGAACCCATTCGCTACCGCGAACGGTTCTGACAACGCCGTCAGTGCCTGCAGATTAGGACGCTACTCAATGGATTGCGCCAACTTTGTGCCAGAGCCGAAGTGATAGTCTGGAATCTCCATGGCGAAAGCTGAAGGTAGTCTGTTAACTGTCGGACTCGCACAGATCGCGCCGGTGTGGCTGGACCGCGCCGCGACGCTTGAAAAAGTGAAGCTCTACACAGAGCAAGCCGCCCAGCGCGGCTGCCAGCTTGTCGTTTTCGGTGAAGCGCTGGTGCCGGGCTATCCGTTTTGGCTGGAGTCAACGGGCGGAGCGCAATTCAACTCGCCCCTTCAGAAAACGATTTTCGCGGAGTACGCCACCCAAGCGGTCCAACTGGAAGCCGGGCACCTCGGCGAAATCCGGGCGGCAGCCGCCCGCCATCGTCTGGCGATTTACCTGGGATGTATCGAACGTCCCACTGACCGCGGTGGACACAGTCTGTACTGCTCGCTGGTTTACATTGACCCAACCGGCGAGGTTGCTTCGGTCCACCGAAAACTGATGCCCACTTACGAAGAGCGTTTGGTGTGGTCTCCCGGCGACGGCCACGGACTGCGGACGCATCGGTTGGGCGCGTTTCACGTAGCGGGATTGAACTGCTGGGAAAACTGGCTGCCGCTGGCCCGCGCCGCGCTATACGCACAAGGCGAAGACCTGCACGTAGCCGTGTGGCCGGGCTGCATGCGCAACACGCGCGACATCACCAGATTTATCGCGCTGGAGTCCAGATCGTACGTGATATCCGTCTCGGGTTTGTTGCGGCGTGCAGACATCGGCAGTGATTCCCCATGGCGCGAAATTGTAACGGGGGCCGCCGCGGAAATCCTGGCCGATGGGGGATCGTGCTTGGCGGGTCCCAATGGAGACTGGATCGTGCCGCCCCTGGAGTCGGAGGAGAAGTTGCTGGTGGCTGAGATCGATTACCGGCGCGTGCTCGAAGAGCGGCAGAACCTCGACCCCTCGGGGCACTACGCCAGGCCGGACGTACTTCATCTGGAGGTGAATCGGCAACGCCAAAGGGTAGTGAGCCTCACGGATTGAACCTGCCGTCCGCGCCGTCCGCGCAGCGTTTGCGGAGGCTCAATACCTCATGCTAAAATCGCGCTGCGTTCGAATATGACAAAGCTTTGTATGAAAAAGCATTGGCTGATGGGCACCTTATCGTCGTTTCTCCTCCTAAGCCAGGCGCTCATGGGACAAAAAGATTTGGCCGTCTCCGGCTCTTGGTCCGGCGTAATCGTGAACGGCGATTGTACAGCCGACGAAGCCTTCCAGGAATCCGTGAAGTGCACGGAAAATCGCGGGTCGGCCAAGCTCTCTTTGTTTGACGATTCTCTCCGCGTGATTTACACGCTCGAGCCTCAGGATCAAGCTGTGGGGCACTTGGGAGAAGTCGTTACCGTCGAAGGCACGCTACAGAACCATGCCATCCAGGTATCGTCCATCAAGAGGATGACCGAGATTGGATTAGGAGTCGGCCAGAAAGCCCCGGCGTTCTCGGCGCGCGATCAATTCGGCCACGAACAAAACCTCGCCACGCTGAAAGGGCCCAAGGGTACAGTTCTTCTCTTCTTCCGTTCGGCCGACTGGTGACCCTACTGCAAACAGCAGCTGGTCGAGCTGCAATCGGCGAAAGCCCGCTTTGAGAAACAGGGAATCAAGGTGGCGGCGATCAGCTATGATACCGAAGCAATCCTAGGAGACTTCGCGCGCCGGCGGAAAGTCGACATCCCCTTACTCGCTGACCCCGATTCCAAGGTCATTCGGGCCTATCAGTTATTGAACCCCGAAGCGGTCGGCCCGTACAAGGGCATGGCTCGCCCGGGCTTCTTCTTCATGGATGCCAACGGCGTGATCCGGGAGAAGTTCTTCGAGATGCGGTACCGCGATCGGCCCTCTGGGAATAATGTCGTCTCCAAGCTTTTCCCGGAATTGGGCGAAGAGGTCACCAGCACGGCGGAAGCACCGCATCTTCTGCTTGCCGCCGAGCAGTCCGATCGCACCGTTGTTCCCGGAAGCCGGATCACTTTGATTGCCGAGGTGCGACTCCCGCGCGATATCCACGTGTATGCGCCGGGAACCAAGGGCTATAAGACCGTCAACCTGGTGATGGATTGTCCGCCCGGTTTGGAAGTGACACCATCCATCTACCCGCAGGCGAAAACCTTATATATGCCTGCGATAAAGGAGCAGGTGCCCGTCTTCGAAGGAACCTTTCGCATCCGGCAGGACCTGAAAGTAAGCTCCGCTTCCGAGTTCTCCCAGTCGCTTCCCACGGACGGCAAGATCTTGACGGTGACCGGCAAGCTTGCGTATCAGGCTTGCGACAGTAAGACTTGCTTTCTACCGACGTCTGTGCCGATCCAATGGCAGGTGCACGTTCTGCCCCTGGATCGGGAGCGATCGCCTGAAAACATTCGCCACAAGTAGCTTCGTCCTGCGCGACGCGGGAAGCTCAAGTCTTGGAGAATTGCGGGGATGACAGAGCAGAAATTCCTTCCAACGGATTCTTCGCGTGTCCCGCCCGGAAGTTACGCGTCACCTGGAAGACAACGACCAGTTTATGCGGATACCCTTGCTTGGCGATCGGGCCTGGCGATCGCCTGGACGGCCGCGCGCTTCTTAGCCGCGAAAACGAACAAACGGTAGCCCAAGAGCGAAAGCAGCAGCGCGCCATAGGCGGCCGGCAAACGGATGTCGGACTTCACAAGCCAGTAGTAATGAATAACACCGGCCAGACCGCTGAAATAAATCAGGCGATGTAACAATTGCCAACGACGTCCGCCGAGCCGCCGGATCCAACCAGCAGTTGACGTAACTGCCAGCGGAAGCATCAGCAACAAACCACCGAAGCCAACTGTGATGAAAGGACGTTTCGCGATGTCGCTCAGCATTTCGTGAACGTCGAAGAACTTGTCGAACCAAACGTAGGTCAGCAGGTGCAGGGAGCCGTAGAAGAAAGCGAACAAACCCAGCATCCGGCGAAAGCGGATGAGTTGCGGCACGCCGGCCAACTCGCGCAACGGCGTGACGGCCAGCGTGAGCAACAAGAAGCGTAGCGTCCAATCACCGGTGGCGTGCGTGATCAACTCCAAGGGATTGGCGCCCAAGTCCTGGCGCCACGCGCGCCAACCCAGCGCGACCACCGGTTGCAGACAGGCCAGAAACACCGCCACTTTCGTCCATCGGCTCGTGAGGATTCGGGTGGCCATCAGTTGTACCTCCGAAGATCCATGCCGTTGTACAGAGTCGCCACTTGGTCGCCATAGCCGTTGAATTTCAGCGTGGGACGTTTCAAGAATTCACCGAGCCGGCGCTCCTTGGCTTGACTCCACCGCGGATGGTCCACCTCCGGATTCACATTTGAGTAGAAGCCGTATTCCGACGGCGCCGACAGGTTCCAGGTCGTGGGCGGTTGTTTCTCCATGAAACGGATTTTCACCACCGACTTGATGCTCTTGAATCCGTATTTCCAAGGCACGACAAGCCGCAGCGGCGCGCCGTTTTGGTTGGGCAACGATTCGCCATACAAACCGACGCATAGCAGCGCCAGCGGATGCATGGCCTCATCCAACCGCAATCCCTCGACGTAGGGAAATTCGATGCCCGCCTGAAAGGATCCCAGCATGGTTTTCTTGTCGTAGGAGCTTTGGAACGCTACGTACTTCGCCTTGGAGGTCGGCTCCACTTGTTTGAGAATCGTGCTCAGCGAAAATCCGATCCACGGCACGACAATCGACCAACCCTCCACGCAGCGATGACGATAGACGCGCTCTTCGAGCGGAGCCAGCTTCATCACTTGATCGAGGTCCAAAGTGCGCGGCTTCACGACTTCCCCTTCGATCGAGACCGTCCAGGGCGAGGTCTGCAACTTCTGCGCCAGCTTGGCCGGCTGATCCTTGGAAGTACCAAATTCGTAGAAGTTGTTGTAGCCGGTCACAACGTCGTACGGCGTCATCTTGTCGTCCACACGATAGGAACTCTTGACGACGCCGTTGAGCTTCACGCCCGACCCGGTGAGAAGTTGCGGAAGCACCAGGGCGCCTGCTGCCGCGGCCATCGAGCGAAAAATGAATCGGCGGCGGCTCAGCTCCAAGTAGTCGCGCTGCGGTGTGACTTGCGAATAAGGAATCTGCATACGAACCTCCCTGTCTAGAGTTTCTGGACCGCGACGCCGAGCACGTGTCCCGACTTGGCGTCCTGGAGGAAAGCAACGAATCGCACTCCATTGGAGCCGGTGCCGGGAGCAAGGGGAAGAGTCACATCGTTCGAGTAGGTATTGTTGAGGTCGATCGTGCCGGCCTGCTTCAAAACCCGTGTCACAGCGACATGGGCCAGTGCGCGGCCCGCATTCTCGCCGCGCTCGACCTGGGACTGATCGCGGTTGTCGGCTAACGCGACGTATAAGACGACCTTCGTTCCCTTCACGCTTGAGGGCGTGGGCGAAATCTCGATGTGCGCCGAAATCCGGTTTCCATCGCGTGTGGCGCGGGAAACGGCGATCGGAATCTTCTGCTCGTGCAGCGCCTTCTGGATGGCCGATCCCACTTCGCGAGAATTGCTGCCATTGGTTTCGAATCTGCCGTCAACCACAAGTTGGGGTGTATACGGACCATCGAGATTGAACCGATTGGCATATTCCTGTTGGCGCGAGGAGTATTGGGCCGATGAGAATGGATCTCTCCAGCCGAGTTGGTTCCAGTAGTCCACATGTTCGCTGAGTACGATCAAATCGGCGCCGTCTATCGGTTGCCTTTGGTCGAAAATCTCCAACAGACGGTCGGCGGGAGGACAACTTGAGCAGCCCTCCGAGGTGAAGAGCTCCAAAAGCACAGGAACGCGCGCATCCTTATCACCGCCGACACGATCTACCGCGGTGTGAGGGGAAGGAGCGGCGGCGCCGAATATGAGCAGGACTAACAAAGGAACGAGGCCACGCATTTATGGTCCTTTCCGAAATCTCAAATCGCTTCTCACCAGACTAATTCGCAAGGAAGCCGGCAAAGTTACGGTGGCAGGCCTCCAAGACCGGTGATAGCTTATGGCTTCGGAATCGGGTTCGAGGTCGGGTACGTGCTCGGTTCAACTGACGGGGAAGTCGAAATGTTCATCACCGAGTATTTCCCGCGTCTAGCCGCCGCTGCGTCCGCCCCGTCACCGGGGTCGGTCAACTCTAGCGATTCCGCGGACCGGGTTTGGGAGACGGCAGCTGGAACGCGCCGCGGTCGGGCGCCTGCGCAGGAACTGGATTGCCCGCAAAATCATGTCCGCCGTTGTCGGGCACCGGCACGCCTGACTGCGTGCACGGCGAACCGGGACGCAAGCGGTATCCCTCGGCTGCCTTCAAACCTTCAACGGCGCCGGAAGGACCGACGAATTCCGGATCGCCGACGATCGCCTTGGAATCAACCGGGAAAGTCTTCCCTCGGTTGCCGGCAAAGCAATTCCCTTCAAACGAGAAATTCGTGGCGTCGCCCCATAGGTAAACACCTTGACCATCGTTGACGATGATGTTGTTGGCGATCCAGGTGTGGTCCGCATAGCCGGGAGAAGCGCCGAAGAGATCGAACTCGATAATGTTGGGCTTCAAACCTTGCGGGATGTAGAGAGTGTTGTTGTAAATCTTGGTATTGGTTGCCGGACCGTCGAAAGCGATCACGCGGTCGGTTTCATCGAGACTGACGTTATAGCGAATAATCGTGCCGTCATTGTATCCGTGCGGAGCCTTGGCCGCGGGATTGCTGCAAATATCCGCCAGTCCTCCGCCGTTTCCGTGGCTGTAATTGTATTGGATGATTGTGCCTTCGGAGTTGTAATCGCTGTCGTAGGCCGCGCCTTCCAGCTTGTAGTAGCGAGTGCCGGACACTTCGTTGTATTCGATTCGCGCGTCCTTGCAGCCAAACACAAATATGGCGTTCCCGTGAAGACGCGCGGCGGCGTTGACGACCACGTTGTGATCGATCACCGGTTCGAGCGACGCGCGGATAATCATGGCATTCTTGCCGATGTCGGTCAGCCGATTGTTGCGGACGCGCACGTTCGTCCAGCGCAGAGCCTGCCACTGCGGATCGCGGGGATGCGTCATGGATTCCGGCCACGTATAGATGCCGGTGCTGTCGACGTGCTCCACAACGCAGTCTTCCACGCGGATATCGTCGAAACGTCCGTCGGAACGGTTGCCGTGAACCTCGAAGCCGATGCCGCCCGTCGCTTTCTCGCGCATCTCCGCTCCCAATTTCCCTTTTACGTGATGGACGCGAAGTCCGCGAAGATAGATGTGGTGAAGGACACCACGCGCGTTCTCCTCCATCACCAACACGCCACGCCGCAGACCCTCCGAGGGAGCCTCGTTGGTTACTTCGAGATTCGATACTTCCCAATACTCAACGTCCTTGAGCAGGATGGCGGCCAGCGCGCCTTCGCCGCGAATCAACGGCGGCGCGCCGTCGCCATAGCGATCGAGAAGAATGGGCTGGCCCGCTGATCCGCTACCCTGTGGCGCGAGTGTTCCTTCCCACTGACAACCGCCGCGAAGCAGAACGCGATCGCCGGGCTTGAGAACCATGCTGTTGAGCTTCGCGAGCGATTTCCACGCGGCGGCGGGTGCGGTCCCCGCTGCGTCGTCGCTGCCGTTGGTGCAGTCGAGGTGATACGTTGCCGCGTTCAACGTCAGCCCGCCGGCGAGTATCAGCAACAGCAGAGTTCGAGTGCGCACAATTTCCTTTCGATCTTCCACCGATCAGAATAGCAGCCTGAGATTGACTTGCGCGATGCGTCCGCCGCCACTCTTAGTCTGGATGAGTCCGAAGTTACTGTTGGCGACAGTCACAGTTGGATCGCTCAGATTCGGATGGTTGAGCAGGTTGCTCATGTCCATCCGCAATTGCAGTTCGAAACGCTCCGTCAGGGGCGTGGTCTTGGACAGCGACGCGTCCAGAAAGAATTGCGACGGGCCCGTGATGGCATTCCGCGGCAGGTTTCCGAAGGGATACGGATTTGCGGCTGAAGGTGCGGCCGGCATGGCGAAACTCGTGGGGCTGAACCAAGTGGTGACGTTGTTTACGGTCGTCCGCGGATAGGTGATCGGCGCGACCAAGTCTGGACGATCCGCCGAGAAACCGTCGAAGTTGAGGTCGGTGCCGTAGTTCACGTTGAGGCGGTCACCGTTCTGATACGACCACGAAGTCGCAGCTTGCCAGTTGCCGAAATACTTTTTCGTCCAGCCGTTGCCCAGCGACGGCAGCGTGTAGATGACGTACCCGCGCATGTAGAGGCTCGGTGACACCGAAGCGCGATCGCCCGAGATGTTGCGCGGATTGCTGGCCCAGTCGGTCGGTGCGCTATTGATTCCGACTTCCTCGGCGTCATTGGTGGACGTGGTCAACCATTGCTGCACCGAAGTCGTGAAGCGGGCCCAGAGTTTCGGCTTGGAGTACGTGACAATGAACTGTCCCGCATTATAATTCTCGCTGGCGTCGGTGCTGATCAAATCGATTTGCCGCCAAAGCTGGTTGGGTCGGCGCGCGTTGATGTTTCCGGTGTTGGCGCCGGGTTGCCAGATGGGGAGATTCGCATCACGCACCGTCCAACC
>JAJPHL010000074.1 GCA_021325275.1 Terriglobia bacterium
GCGATTCTCCAACAACTCCACCAGGAGGACAACCCTCAGAAAACGTCTCGCCAGATTCTTATTTTGGACAACAGTGGCGCAATGTTAGCCCCTGGCGAGGCGTTTTTGCCGAGCTTGGGGTAATCCGTTAGCACGCAGAGCCTGCAAAGCTGGCGACACAGACGACAGTGTCATCCGATGCGCCTGTGCCGCCTGCGCTGCAGGCTCGTACTCGAAAAAACAGTGTCCCCAGGCTCGGCAAAAACGCCTCGCCAGGGGCTAACATTGCGCCGCCTGCCACAGGCTCGGGACCGAGTTGTCTCACAGACTCCTTCCGGGGCTGAATTTTCAAACAGAGTCCTTCGAGGCTGGGTTGTCACACAGGTTCCGAAGGGACTGAGTTGTCACACAGACTCCTTTCGGGCCAGTCTTCTTACTCGAACGAACGCAAAATCAAGGACGAACAGCAACACCAACCCACCGGAGGCATAAAACAGGGCCAACAGCGTCATATCGTATGTCGCCGCTATGAACGTCGTCATTGGGAAGACGAGCGTCGATGCGAGCAGAAGCAACAGAGCCATGCCGGACATTTGCTCAGGCCTTTCAAGGATGCCGGAAACTAATTGGTATAGCGGTCCGCACAGCCAGATCCCGAGCAACATTCGAGGGCTAAGAAGCCTCGAGCCTGAAGCGTGCCTAAAAATCCCCGAGATGCAGAATGCCGCGGCCGTCGTCAATGGCAGCAGGATTTCTAAGCCAGTGGGCGTCTCGAGATGGAAGTGGTGGACAATCAGATCGGGCACCCAAAAGGCCGCGGCTCCCATTGCGATATCGAGAATGGATTGTCGAGTCGGCGCCACCTTAACCCTTTCCATCCTTTCAACGATTCGTCGGCACCGACGAAATCCGTGAAGCCGTTTACAACGCCCTCGCTACTTACTCCACCGCGTTCCTCGTTTGCCGTATTTCTGGTTTCAAGTGATCGACCGCAATCCGCGATGCTTTGTTCCGAATATTTATTTGGCGCGCTTCCGATTTTCAGGCTGCCACACAGCATGTGGCCCGTGGACGTGCGACCGCGATGCTACCGATTACTCGTCGGAAAGCGAAAGAATACCGCGCGCGCCGCCAAAGGCGGGCTTGCCTCCCAGGCTGGTCCAAAAACCGTAGAACGTTAAACCAAGGCATAGCGACAGGCCCAACACCGTCCGGCTGAAATACCCGTCTGCGGGATGGATGGTCATCGGGAATCCTTGCAGGATGGCTTGTGTGATTTCGAAGGCAGGCAATGCCACGAGGCCGACGCGCGAGCCCAGCAGCGCCAATGCGCCGGCCCAAATCAACACAAACGGCGCATCGTCGGAGAGCGCTCCCGGGCGATGGAGAAGCGGCGCGAACACCAGCGTGCCCGCCAGCTCCCCCACCCAGCGGCGCTTAGTCATCGCGCGGAATAAGAACACCGTAAAAACCAACGCCAGACTGGTCAACGTTCGCGAGGATACGAAACCGCACAGATCGCCGATCACGCCGGGCACGGACAAGACCACGGACGTGTAGAATTGCCGGGAAATCTGACCGCGATAGTTGAACCATACCGGGATGGCGTCGCCGAACGACCGTAGCACGGCGAAGAGCGCACCCGCCAGGACACCGATGAGAATATGCCGCCCCACCAGCGGATCTCCCCAGTGACCGCCGACCAATCGCGTCCACGAGGTGATCATCTCCGGAAAGCGGCGCCGGACATACGGTTCCATCGCCAGGTACGCGCCGGCCGTCATGAGGGTGTACCAAAGAGCCTGTCCCATGCCGTACATGAACAACGTATATTCTTGCGCCGACGAGGACTGATGGTGGGACAGAAAAAGCCACGCCATAAACTGTGTCCCTACAATAAAAACAGCCAGCCAAGCCGCTCCCTTGAGATCGGCGCGCCCTCGGATCAGATTTCGCAATACCAGAAATACGCCAATGGAAAACAACACCATCGTCATGACGGGACCGACGACAAAAGAGATCTTCGCGCCTTGCGACGCGCGAACGGGCGTCTCCCGGTCGGGATTATCCCAGGGAGCGATCACTTGAAAGTAGACGGGCCGTCCTTGAAAGGACGCGGCCGAAACGTGGATCGTCGTCGTGGGATCTTGCGCGTAACTGCCTTTCCATCCCATGCTCGCGTCAAATGGTTGCGGCGAGATCCAGGCGGCCGGCTCGGGCTGGAAGCGTTTGGGGTCGAGACCGGACTCGGCAAACAAGGCATTCCAATCGGGAGCAATAGCCGCGCCACTACCGGCCGGCGACGACAATTGCGGAGGCACCGCCAGAAATTGGTCCAGCGATCCGTCCGGCTCGAGAGCCACCATCACCATTCCGGATACCGCGTGCGGCGGAAACTCGCGACTCAACAGCAAGGCGGGTGTCGTGAGATCGCGCCGATTCTCTCGTGGGAACATCTCTCTGGGACTCTGACGGTAATAAAACTTGGTGTGACCCTGCTGGGCCGACTTTAGATCGCCGATTTGTTGCGATCGCGGCAACTTCTTCGCGCGATCCAAGAGGAAAGCGGTATTTCGCTCGTACCAAAACGCACTGTCCGCGGGAGCGTCCTTGTATCCGAACTTGCGGGCCAGTTCTTGCGCGCGATGACTCATTACTTCCGGCGAGTTTTCGAGCGGGGCCAATCCCAAGTCGCTGCCCCACGGCGCCAACGCCACCACCGCCACCATGCAGAGCACCGCTCCCGCCAGCATCGCCCAGGCTTTGCCGACCGGCAAGGAACCTACGCCGCCCGATGCCGCGACCATTTCGGGCGACGGCGTTTCCCCAGCCGCCAGTGCCGCCGCCAGCGGATCGCCGCCCGGAAGCGCGCGTGCCACATCGAGCGCGCTGCGCGGGCGCGATGCGGGGTCGCGCTCCAGACACTTGAGAATGATGCGCTCCACCCGTTCGTCGATGTCGACGATCAGTGTGGAGGGGCGCGAGGGAGCGGAGTCTTGATGCGCGCGAATCAACTCGCCGATGGTGGAGTCTTTGAAGGCGCGCTTGCCCGTGAACATCTCGTACAGGATCAGGCCGAGGGAAAAAATGTCACTCTGCACGCTGACGCCCCGGCCCGACAATTGTTCGGGCGCCATGTAGGCGGGTGTGCCGGCGCGGGAAGCGTCTTCCTTGAGATCCTCGGCGAGGCCCGCGACTCCGAAGTCGGTGACGTGCGCGCGCCCGCGCCCATCGACCATGATGTTCGCCGGCTTCAGATCGCGATGCAGGATGCCGGCATCGTGCGCCGCCGCGACACCGGCGCAAATCTGCCGGGCCAACTCCGTCGCTTTGTCGGAGGGCAGGCGTCCGATGCGCCGCAGGAGCAACGCCAAGTCCTCGCCGTCAATGTACTCCATGGTGAGGAAGATGCGGCCTTCGGATTCTCCGATATCGAAAACGCGGCAGACGTTGGGATGTGCGACGTTGCGCGCCACGCGGACTTCGCTATGGAAACGCGCCAAAGCGGCGGGGTCGGAGGCCAGTTTGCGCGGCAGGAACTTCATGGCCACCGGCTGATTCAGCGTAAGATCGTCGGCCCGATACACCTCGCCCATGCCGCCCTTGCCGAGCAGGTTCACAACGCGATAACGTCCCGCGATGATATCGCCTGGCGCGAACACATGGGAGACTTGCGGAGGCTGCGGAGCGGGGTTGCGCGTGGGGTTATCGATGAAGGCCGCGGTGGTCTTGCCGGCGACTCGAGCATCCAAGCGCGAGGCGGTCGCTGACCCCGCGGAATCGACGGCCGCGCCGCAGGAAGGACAGCATGGGGCGTTGTCGGGAACATTCGCCGAGCAAGCAGGGCAGGTCATCATTCGATTTCATCCTGGAAGACATCGACGGCAGAACCGCACGTGCCTACCGCAACTCCGGCCGGCCCGTCTTCAAGGAAGGCAAAGCGTGAAGCGTCGCGTTTGACCGGGATTCGGATCAGGGGAACATTCTAACCGAACCGGTCGGATTCGCCGGGCGTGTTCTTTGTAGTCCGCGTACATCGCGATGGGCGCGCCTGGCTGTGGACAGCGCTGGCACACGTGGAACTGAATCCGGTGCGCGTCGCAGTTCTGAAAAAACGCTACGCCGTTCTGGCCGTCCGCCGCATTCTCCGGACGAACTTCGTCATAACCCCTGGTAATTCGTTCCATCAAGAATTTCTAGAGTCGGTCAATCACTTCTCAACGACTCGTTAATAACTTCTCAATCTCTCTCAGCGGATACTCGCGGCTAGAGAACTCGTCCTCGCTCGATAGAAGCGAGGCAAGGCGCTGGGGATCGACAATTTCTGGGAGGGGAGACACATGAAAGCAATCCTCAAGCGCACAGTCCTATTCGTTCTGGCGTCCATTTGCCTGGCGGGACTATCCGAAAATGCCGCCGCGCAATCGACTTTTGGCAGTATTCGCGGCACGGCCACCGATCAAAGCGGCGCGGTGCTGCCCAAAGTCAATCTCACGCTGCGCGATCTGGGCGAGAACACAAGCATGCCGGGCGTGAGCGACGACAACGGTGAGTTTGCGTTCGATAACCTCAAGCCGGGCCGCTATTCGCTCACGGCCGGCAAGGACGGATTCACGACGGCGGTGGTCAATCAGATGGAGTTGACCGCGCGCCAGACGCTTCGCGTGGATTTGAAACTCACCGTAGCCGTGCAGTCGCAAATTGTCGAAGTCAACGCGGCGGCGGAAAGTATCAATACTGAAAACGGAGTATTAGCCGACTCCAAGAACAACAAGGATCTCACCGGACTGCCGCTCAATTCCCGCGCCGTTTCCACCAGTCCCTTGGCGGCACTGTCCGCTTCCGCCAGCGTGACCAGGGACAGCCAGGGCAATATCAACGTGGGAGGAGCCACTTCCGCGCAGGTGGGCTTTTCCGTAGATGGAGTGTCGACCTCCAGTGTGCGCTACAACGGGCCCTTGCTCGACGCCTATCCTTCCACGGAGGGGATCCAGGAAATGAAGGTAACGGCGTTCAACAACAACGCGGAATTCTCGCAGATCGGAGATGTCACGTTTGTCACCAAGAGCGGCGGGAACCAGTTCCATGGCGGCGTCTTCGAGTACATGCAGAACGACAAGCTCGACGCCACGGTTTACAATTTTCCCCTGAAGGCGCCCAAGCACTTCAATACGTTTGGCGGAAGTTTCTCCGGCCCGCTGGTGATCCCCAAGCTCTATAACGGACGGAATAAGACGTTTTTCTTCTTCGACTACGAAGGCAATCGCAAACGCACCTCCGCTCCTCAAGAGCTTCTCGTGCCCACGCAGGCCGAGCGCAACGGCAATCTCGCGGCGCTGGTCTCGGCGTATGGCAGTGGTCCAGTGACGAATCCTTTCACGGGACTGGCGTATCCGGGAAATGCTATTCCCACCGGCTCGTGCAAGGGATGCATCAATCCAGTGGCGCAGGCGCTGCTGGCGTATTACCCGTCGCCAAACGCGAACTTGAGCGTCGCGAATCCTTCGTTCAATTACCAAACGCTGAATCCGATTCCCTCCGGCACCAATGGATGGGACCTACGCGTGGATCACAGTATCACCGCCAAGCAGCAAGTCTATGTCCGTTATAGCTGGAAGAACGTCAACGACCAACAAGGCGGCAGCGGCCTACCGGCAAATCCGTTTTTACCCAACGTCACCGCGCAGGACCGGAACCGCAGCCTCATCGCGTCCTATAACTATGCGATCTCTCCAACAGCGCTCAACGAATTCCGTTTCGGATTCACGAATTTCCAAGAGGGCGACGGTTTTCCGATTTCCGGCGGCGCGGCGATCTCGCAACTGGGGCTGCAAGGAATCAACATCAGCCAGCATCCCGCCGGCGATGCGTTTCCCACCTTCACGTTCAGCGACGGTTCGTTCACATCGATCGGCCAGGATCGCACCGGGACGACGATTTCGCAAACCATGCAGTTCACCGACAACTTCAGCCGCATTCTTCGCCGGCACACGCTGCGATTCGGCGTGGATGCCCGGCGCGTGCGCTGGAATGCGCTAATGTTTTTCCAGCCGTCGGACGACTACGGCGATTTCACTTTCAGTCCCGGACTGTTCACGAACTACGCGTTCGGCGATTTGCTGCTCGGACTTCCGCAGCAATCGTTTTTCGCGATCACCAGCCCGCAGATCGATGCGCGGACGACGCAATGGGGCGTCTACGCACAGGATGAATGGCAGGCGAACAATCGCCTGACTATAAACTTCGGGTTGCGCTGGGAAGTGTTGCCGCCGTTTGCCGAATCGATCGGCGACTTGGGGAGCTTCGACCCACGTAACAACAGCGTCTTGATTCCCGACAAGTTCCTTCAAACGTTGCAGAGCGATCCGTCTCTCTCGCCTGTGTACAATGCGTTTCTGGCGTCGTTCAACGCCTGCTCGTTGCCGGGACGCAACACACAACTGCCTTGTACAAACGTGAAAACGTCCAGCCAAGATCATCTCGCGGCCGGCTTGCGGCAGGTGTACTGGAAGGATTTAGACCCGCGCGTCAGCGTTGCGTACCGTCCGTTTGGCGACACCAAGACCGTGTTTCGTGCTGGATTCGGCATTTTCACCATGACCACGCTCGGTCCTATGTCGTTCAACAACGCAGGCAATCCGACATCGGACTTGATCACCAACGTCAATGCGGTATTTAACGCGAATGGCGTGCTGCAAGCACCACTGTTCCAGTTTCCGCAAACGGCGGCGGTGGGGCAATCGATTGCCTATGGCGGCGGGAGCCTGGAACAAGCCAACGATCCGCGATTCCGCGACCCGCAAGCGGCGCAGTGGAACGTCACGATGGAGCGGCAAATTACGCCCAGCGTGCTGGCTCGCTTGAGCTATGCGGGCATGAATTCCTATCGCTTGCCCGTAACGGTGGACTTGAACCAAATCGCTGCCAGCACCACGCCTTACACCGTTCCCAACGGGGCGTTTGTCGACCCACGCGCGCCTTATCGAAACTGGTTCCTGTTGATGACGAGCCAAAACTTGGGATTCAGCAACTATCAGGCCCTGCAAAGCGAACTCAAAGGAACGCTGGCCAATGGACTATCGTTCCAAGCGAGCTATACGTGGGCGAAAAACATCAGCGACGCGCAAGGCAGCGACGCGCCCGCGGCTTTTGCGGGCGAGGAAGCGTACGCCGCGGAAGTCGCCAACCGTTTCCATATCGCCGCGGATCGCGGCAACGTTGTCGGCACGCCACGGCAGCGTCTGCTGGTGACGGGCGTCTATCAATTGCCGTTCGGAGCCGGCCGCAAGTGGCTGACCAACGGATTTCTCAGTGCGGCGCTGGGCGGCTGGAATCTGAGTACGATCACGACACTCCAGACGGGCCAATGGCTCACGCCGACGATCAATCCGACTGGTGCGAATTCGTACGATTCGTCGCAGATCAACGATCAGTCGAACACGAACGTCGCCAACCGCGTGGGAGCTTCACTTCGCCCGGATTGCACAGGGAATCCGATACCGTCGAATCAAATACCGGGACAGTTTTTCAACCTCGGTGCGTTTTCGTCCACGCCGCCGGGCGCGGGACGTTTCGGCAGTTGCGGCGTCGGCATTCTGCAAGGACCCGGAATGATCGACGTTGACCTTGGCTTGGCGAAGCAGTTCCAGATCAAGGAACGGCTGAAGCTGCGCTTCGAGGCGTCATTCACCAACGTACTGAATCACGTCAACTACGCACCCCCGGTTACGAACATCAGCAATCCGAGCACCTTTGGAATCTTGCAGTCGGTGTTGCCGCAGGGATCGGGAGGAAATCGCGTGGGCCAGGCGGCCCTTCGTATCGATTTCTGAACGCGATCGCGGCCGATCTCATCGAGGGTTGCCGTCCGGGTGTTCTAGATAATAGGAATGCGCTCTTGTTGCTACTTCTTGCGGCTTCGCTCGAGGCGGGCGGCGACGCCATGGTTCGGGCGGGGCTGCGCGCATCGGGAGACGCCCGAATCAGTTGGTTTCTCGCAGGGGCGATGGTTCTGTTCAGCGATGGCTATGCCGTAAACGCTCCGAGATGGAACGTCGGGCGGCTCCTAGGCAACCTACATCTACACTCGCAACTGGATGCGCGAAGAAAAATCGCTCGTTTTAGGCGAGTTGTCGATGAAAAACCAACTGTCGCTGTTCTGAAAAGCGCTGCACAGTTCAGGATGGCCCCCGCATTCCCCCAGTATTCCCCTGCCTTACGCCTTTCCCGACAATAGCTGACGTTTGATGAAGTAGAAAGGCTCCCCCAGCGTCTCATAGCCGAGGGGCCATGCCTCGGCAAATCCGCCTTGGAAGGCATCAACAATAACGAGTTTTCGTCGCATAAAAGGGAGGCTCTTCATCGATGCCAGCACGAAGCTGCCATCCGGGCTCCAGCCTGAGACGGCGTACACGAGTCTGCCAG
The DNA here is from genome assembly GCA_021325275.1 of Terriglobia bacterium. Taxonomy (GTDB): domain Bacteria; phylum Acidobacteriota; class Terriglobia; order JAJPHL01; family JAJPHL01; genus JAJPHL01. Next base: position 8,404 of record JAJPHL010000074.1, read on the forward strand.
ACATGGGAGACGATTCTTTTCCATTCGCTAAGGTCCGGACAATTAGCCTCTCGTGTGCGTCGCAGAATGCAACGCTTAGACCGTCGGGCGAAAGAGCGGGGTACCCGCCACGGCCTTCGAAAACGACTTTCGAGGACCTCACGTCAACAACGCGAAACTGCTCGCGATCGCCAATCGCAAGCCGGGCGCCGTCTCCTGAAATTGAAAGGCGGTCAAATCCAATACGGACAGTAGCCGCGCTGATCTCGGACTCAAGCGCACCCGTGTTGGCGTTGTAAATACCTAAGCGATGTCCGTACGCCGATCTAACCGCGAGCTTCAACGGTGATGAGGAGATGGCGACATCCATTCCTCCATTGTCAGGCAATCTAATGTCTCGGATATTTCCGGGCGCTCTCATCGCGAATGCCGTCGGCTCTTCCGGGCCGGGAGGGTACCTATCCGCGCTCTTCGCAATCCAAGCGACCCACTCTCCGTTCGGCGAAACCCTCGGCCGGGACGCGCAGCACGCTGGTAGAGTGAGTCTACCCAGTCCCGCAGATCCGTCAAAAGTGCTTGCAGTTCCAAAGGGGCCGACGATTGCTAGGTCCGTTTTCCTTTCCAGATCCTGCGCCCTCCGCATCACACCAGCTTGCTCAAGCGTGCAGCCAGTTGAGGAGGCAGCGCAGGCCCCAATTACGGCGAAAAGACCGCGTCGACTGATCATGGCAAACCCAATGGCCAGTCGTATCCGATCAAGCCGATCTCAATGATCCTGCCACCGAGCGGAAACTGCGGAGACGGCCTGAGCTGCGTAAGCATTTTTTTTTCGACAATACTCTATGGATTTTCCGATGATCCTAACACATCATGCCACGACGAGCGCGGTGTGTTCTCTGCGGGGTAGTGGGTCAGTTTGAAATTCTTGCGGCTATGCCGCTTCTTTGTGCGGAAAGGCTCTGCCTTTCCGAATCCTCGGTCATTTGGCGAGGCTAGGCCTCGCCCGCAAGGCGCAGCCTTGCGAAAGTATTTACAGGCATTGCGGAAAGGCCAAGCCTTTCCGCACAAAGAAACGGCATAGCCGCAAAGCGCCGTCTCGTTCAAACTGACCACCACTTCTCTGCGAGGTCCCCTGACACACAACGCAACGTGGCGTCGACCGGCGCGAGACCTACACTGCCTTACAGGATTTTCCCCAATAGCGGCCGTCGTTGCACGGGCGTATGCTGAAGTCATGAACGGAATTCTACTGCTCGCACTTGCGGTCGCGGCAGGCGTTCAGTTTCGGCCGATTCCCATTGTGCCGGCGTTGTTTGCGACCGACGCGCGCAACGTTGGTCCCGCCTACATCTACGATCGGATCGGCGCGAATGGCGAGATCGCACGCGTGGCTTACTCGCCCACCGGTGCGACGGAAACTCACAGCATCTATCAAATCGATACGCGGCGAAACTGCATCGCGGTGATCCGCGAGGAAACATGGAATCATCCGCCCACGCAGCTACAATCGGTGCAAACGTACCCTGACGCGCCGTGTTGGATCAATTCACTGACCATCCAGCCGGGGCAGAGGATCCACACCGAAATTCGCGGCGCGCGATGGACATGGGTCAACGACAGGGCCCCTAGTCCGGCGGGTCCCGCGTCGGGTGTCTTCAACGATTGGACCACGTTGACCGCCGGCCTCGACGGCCGTTTGCATCTGCTGGAATATTACGATTCGCGCTCCGGCGCGAAAGACACACCCTACTGCATGCAAGGCGACTACGACGCCCAAGGGCTCGCGCGGCTGACACCGGGACGCTGCCAATAGCGCGCTCCGTCTGGACTCGTGGCGATGTCGAGGCTCGCCGAAGGAGGATCAGGACGCGCCGCGCGCAGCGACGTACGTCAGGCGTCCCTTTGGCAGCGCGCAGTTCTTGAAGGAAATGTCAGTGAAGTTCGACCGCAACGGGACGCGCGAAGAAAACTCACTCGATTCAGGCGAGGTTGTAGATGAGAATCAACTGTCGCTGTTCTGAAAAAGCGCTACGCAGTTCAGGTTGTCCCCCCGCATTCTCCGCATTCTTCCCGCATCCCCCCCGCATTCCAATTTATTTCACCGCTATCGTGACAGTATTCGATTGCGCCCCACCAACCGAAATCACCACCGGGATCGCACTCCCAGAAGCGACCCCTGCCGGGATCGTGATGTTCACTTGCATCACGCCATTCACCTCGCCCGGCGCAGGACCGGCATACTGCACCGCCGCCGGTAGCCCGCCGATCGTTGCCGTCACCGTAAGCGTTTGTGCTCCGGCTCCGGGCGCTGGCGCGCCATCAATCGCGCCGCCTTGAACCGTTCCTCCACCTGTGGCGAACGCCGCAATCACGCTTCCCGCAACAGCCGGATTCGCGGCCGTATTCAGCGAGGAGTCCTGACTGAGAATTGCGCCCGGTCCTTTCCACTGGCATCGGCCGCGAAGATCCCCGGCAGTGCCCCGGATACCGGAACGGTCACCGTGTTGGAGTTGACGCCGTTGAATTGATACTCGACCACTGTCGCCGTTTTGCCCGCCACTGCATACGGAACCACGGCGCTGACTTGGCCGGCCAGCGAATAGATCAGCGGCGCCGGCGTGCCGTCGAAAAGCACCTGCGTGCCGGCCAAGTTCGACGAGACGATGTTGTTGCTGCCAAGTTGCAGCGGCATCAAAGTTGCCGGACCGTAGTCGGCGCCGAAAATCGTGACCAGTTCGCCCGGCGCAACGGAGGCTCCTTGATAACTGGCGGCGTTCACGATCGCGGCGCCGTTCAGCACTGGAGGAACTGTCTGAAATGTGCTCATCATCCCGGAAAATGCCGGCTTCGGCTGATAGTTCACGTCGAAGGGCAGGGCGGCCGCTTGCGTCTGCCCGGAAAGCCAGGAGTGCTTGTCGGTAAATCCCCAGGTTTGAAACGCAGTGCAGCCGGGAGTTTGCAGGCAGACGGTCAAGATGCGCTGATAGGTCGTGGCCTGCAATTGCATGTTGGCGGCGGTGGCATTGCCGCTGGAGTCCACGGGGATCTTCACGTCCATTTCCGTGATGTGAGCTTGGAGGCCGAGCGCGATGATCTGCTGTAGATGCGCTGCAAAACCGGCCGCCGTCGGACAAGTGCCGGCGGTAATGTGCATTTGGAAGCCTACGCCGTCGATCGGCACGCCGCGGGAGACGAAATCCTTCACCATGTTGTAGACCGCCTGGAATTTCCACTTAGGGTTGCAGGCATCGTCTTCGATGTTGTAGTCGTTGTAAAAGAGCAGGGCATTGGGATCGGCGGCGCGGGCCCAGCGAAAAGCCTGCTCCACGTATCCCGTGCCGCTCAGGCCGATGCCCGGCTGGTTGTACCAGATCGAATCTTTCAACACGGTTCCGGTCGCTGATGTCTGCGAATCGCTGACGGCTTCGTTGACCACGTCCCAGGCGAAGACTTGTCCTTGATAGTGGCTGACCATCGTCGTGATGTGTTCCTGCAAAACGCCGGACATCGTGGCAGGCGTGGCGGTCGCGGCCAGATTGTTCAGCCAAGTGGGATTGTAAACGTCCCAAACCAGGTTGTGTCCGCGCACGCGCATTCCATGAGTTTGTGCGAACAGCACCAGCTCGTCGCCCGGTTGAAGATTGTAAGGGCACTGCGCAAGGCTGGACTGGCACTTCTGACAGGCCGACACCGATGCTGTGCACTGTTGGATGCTGAGAGCGCACAATTGCGGGTTGTAGCTTCCTTGCCTCGGGTGCGCGGATCCCCACTTCATGGCGTTTTCCGGCTCCAGCATGTTGTACTGCGCGGCGAGGGTCGAGGAGTAAGTGGCGTCGTTGATCAGAAGGTCGGCGCTGCAACCGTTTTCCGACGCGTCGGCGGCAGCGCCCGCCGGGAGGGCCCGTTGCGCGGCGGCTTGACGGAGCGTCGAGGGTTGGGCGTAGCAGGATAGGGAAAGGATCAAAGAAAAGGACACGCGGAACAGTAACTGTGACGCTCGGGGCCGCCAACGGCCGTATCGGCACAACATGCGGAACCTCTACAATAGCTATGCGCTAGTATATCGCATCGCACACTTACACTTCTGACGGACCGCGAGACGACCGGGAAACTACGTAGTTTCCCTGAACTGCGTAAGCATTTTGTCGGTAATACTCCATGCATTTTCCGATTATCCTAGCACATCACGCCACGCCGAGCGCGATGTGTTCTCCCAGATGACCCCTGCCACATGACGCAATGTGGCGTCGAACCGACGCGAAACGTTTTCCGACGATGGCGACCGCAATACTTATCTCTGACCGCTCAAAGAAAATCTGGCAGAAAGCGAAACTCGCCTGCTCGGCTGGTGCTTGATGACGAATCACGACGCGCGAAGAAAAATCGCTTGATTCAGGCGATGTCGTCGATGAAAATCAACTGTCGCTGTTCTGAAAAAGCGCTGCGCAGTTCAGGCTGTCCCCCCGCATTCCCCCCGCATTCCTTTGGCAGCGCGCAGTTCTTGAAGGAAATGTCAGTGAGGTTCGACCGCAACGGGACGCGCGAAGAAAATCCGCTCGATTCAGGCTTTGAAGGTATCCTTGCTGGTGTAAGTGATTCCTCGCCGTAGGGATATATTGCAAGTAGTCGCATGTAGGTGGGTGTGTCGTAGGTGCATTCACTTCTCACGGCTCGATCTGATACAGGTGAACGACACCGTTACTACCCTCTGCGACGTACTTCCCGTCCGGAGACATCGCGAACCGGACAGGCTCACTATTGTGGAAGCTCGGACCTGTATCCCATGCTTGTGAACCGGGCTTCCAGGAAAGGAGTTCCTGGTTGCGCTTGAAGTCCCAGGCAATCCTCCCACGAAACAGCTCCTGGTGCTCGGACCATTGTGCGTCCCAGCTCCGAATATAATCCGACAGCACGACACGGGCCGCTCGCTCGGCTGTAGCCATAGGTATACCGCCATTCGCGCTGGGCGCGGTAGCTATCAACTTGCCGGTGTCCACATCCCAACAGGAAACGGACGCTTTCCGCTTTGACGCAACGTCCTCTCCGCCGCAGATTGCGTGGCCACTATCCGCGAAATGTCCCGAGCCGCCTGGGCCGTTACTTTGCCATGCGTGAACTATCTTCTCCGCCACTGGATCTATGACCAGTGCCATCGGCCTCGATCCCGCGTTAAGGTAGACGAGGCCGCGTTCCGTTGAGGATTCGACGATCCGCAGGTCATCTTCGACTATCCACGGGGCCAGATTGCGCTCGCAGTTCGAACCGTAGAATACAAAATGCGAGACATCCGGGCTCCGCTGGGAGTTAGGCTTTTCGCGTGTGATTGCAAGATTGTCGCGGATGAACACCGTCCCCTCTGGAACCTCACACGAGGCGCCTCCGGGAATCCGGGTCATCGTGCCCGTGACTAAGATGGCATCGCCGGACGGGTCCCAGCTGAGGTCAGGATGGTCCCAACTCGGCCCCTGCATAGTTCGGACACTGCTGTTTACCACGAACTGCTTGATACCCTCCAAACCACCGTCTGCCTTGAGCACGAGTAGGTAACTCTTACCCCTCCCTTGGTGTTCAAAGAGATCAGCCACCACCGCAAGATTAGAGCCATCGGGCGAGAACCTCAGGGCAAAAATCGGAAGGGCCGAAATGTGATCCACACCGACAGGCCTAATTATCCTGTTCAGATCGATTTCCCAGAGCTTATGAAGGTGCTCGGATTTCGGACTGGCCTGGAGCACCAGGGCAACCGCGCAAAGCGTAAGAGGGAGGCGATGGCTCATTGGACGTGCTGACCGCCTCTCCACGCTGGGTCCAAACAAGGATGGCCAAGATTGCCGATTCCGACGTCTACGCCGACGTGTACACCAAGTTTGACACCTGGGAACGGCTTCGGATCTAGCGGATTGGTGGTGTCGAAGTGAACGCTATAATCACCTGTTTGGGTGTTGTATTTCGAGTGCAGGGAGTACGAGCCGAGGGCATTGGTATAGCGTTTGTTGGTCAGCTCCGACTCGAAGTTGGTCAGGGCAGTCTGGTCGGCCGCGCTGGTGAACGGTGCGCCGGCCGCGTTCAAGTCCGACTGACTGAGGACCAAATTGAAGTGACCGCCCTCGTAATATGGACCATGCGGAGGGCCTAGAGACACCATGACTGAGTCAACAATCGCATCGGCACCGGCTTGTGTCGCGATGGAGGCGTCGACAGCAGCGAGCTCCGCAGGATCCGTGATTGCTTTCGCGGCCAGATTGTCAACTTGCTGTTCTAGGGATCCGAGCGTCTGCCCGATTTTATTGGTGTCTTGCCAGCACGCCTGGGCGCTCGCGGACGAACTAGCGCTGCTGGTGGCGACACTGTTGTTAACCGCCCCGATAGCGTTAGCCATTCCTATTGCCACGGTCATCGCAAGCCCATAGTCGGGCAGTCCGACGTTGAAGCTGATGTCGCACCCAACGGTGTTAATAAAACCGTCCCCGTCGACGTAGGAGTAACAGGTTCCATCAGGGTCGACGTTGTTCGCGGGGTCGCCACCGGCATACGCATACCCGTTCCAACTCTGAGGAGATGTCGTGCTCGCACTGGACGTGGGATCGCCCGTTATGAACCGTCCGATGCCGCCTGAGTAGAAACGATGGCCAGCATAGTCGAGACCGGAGTCCGAATCACGATACGTTTGTGCAAACTTGTAGGTATCGTTGTTCGTTCCGGTCGTGATCTCCTCGCCGTACGGATAATAGTGCGAGAACGCGCTGCCGGACGGCGTATAGCGCGTGCTGCCCAGGCGGTCCGTCCACTGGCCCACAATTTGCCCAGCTAGGTACACTTTGATCGTGCCGGGTGAAGGACTGCCCCAGCCGTAGTTCGGATAGCACTGGTTGCTCTGCGTACAGTTGGTGATCCAACTGGAGGGAACCGGATACTCGCCTAACAGCCGTCCACCGACATCGTAGAAATAAATGTGGTGCGTTCCATCCGGCGTGTCGTGCTCGATGCGACGGCCAAAGGCGTCGTAGATCATCGTGCTGACGTTCGATCCGTTGGTCACCGTCGACAGGCGGTCCATCGCGTCGTATGCCAGGACCTGTCCGCTGGGCATGTTCGTCATGTTGCCCGCCGCGTCATACGTGTATCCCGTATTCGTGATTTGATTCGTCGTCTGATCGTAAGTCAGGGTTTGGCCCATCGTAGACGCTGTACCCGTGCC
>JAJPHL010000021.1 GCA_021325275.1 Terriglobia bacterium
CCCACGCGTGATCGTCGCTCCGTGCTCCATCGTCCCCAGGCGGCTCTTCGAGCACGTCGACAGGGCAACTCCGTCTGCCCTCTTGACTTTACTTATCATGGATGGCCATTTCACCACAAAGAACACAGAGAACCGCAGAGGACACAGAGAGCGTTCACCTTGGGTTGAACGTCTCTTATGTCCTCTTTGGTTCTCTCCGTGTTCTCTGTGTTCTTTGTGGTGAAATAGCCAGCCTTAACGGGGGCTCGTGCCCTGGCGTTGCAGCATGCCCGAGTCGATGGTGAGTCCCTCGCGCGACACCGCCTGGAAATAGAGTTGGTCGCCGGAGATTTCGAAGAGCAGAAACGCGCGGTCCGTGTCAAATCCCTTTTGACTATCGGGCGACGGGTTCAGATTGTGGTAGCGAAGTTCACCCGAGCATCCCATCACGAAATAATAGATGTTGTGCTGCGGCGCGATGCGCTCATAGACGTGCTCGTGTCCGCTGAGCACGAGATTTACGGAATCTTTCATCAACAACGGCTCCAGGCGCTGGCGCAGGTCGAGATCGGGTCCATGAAATTTTCCGTTGGAATAGAGCGGATGATGGAAAAAGCAAATTTTCCAACCGTTGCCCGCTTCGTTCAAACGGCGATCGAGCCAATCGGTCTGCGGCGGGTCCATGTAATTGCTGTCGAGCGCGAAAAACTGAACGTTGCCCTTCTTGAAATTGTAGTAGCGTTGGCCGTTCATGTTGAACGGTGCGAAGAATCTCTCGTCGGCGCGATCGTGATTCCCGAGAGAAGCGTAGAACTTCACGCCGGCGTCGAGCAGCGGCTTGTACGGCGTGGAGAATTTCTTCTGATAGTCTTCGGGTTTGCTGCCGCCGTACAAGTTGTCGCCAAGCATCAACACGGTGTCATATGGGAACTTCTCGTGATAGCGAACCATCTCGGCGGCCGTTTCGTATTGCGGCGTTTCGCCCGTGCCCATGTCGCCGATCGCGGCGAAGCGCACCGAACCTTCTTTCATGGGCAGCAAGACTTGATGCGCTGCGACCGCTTGCACCGAACCGGCCGGCGCAGGAGACCGCTGCTCCAGCGCGATTCCCGCTAGGACCGGCAACACCACACACGAACACGTGAGAGCCACTGCGAAACGGGACTGAACGGGTCGCCACATTTAGGGATGCTTCGCCGACGGCTCCGGCAACGGAGCTTTGGGCATCAATGGGCCGCGCGAAATATCCAGGATCAAGTTCGCGCCCGCGTCCACCAACACCAGCTGCTGGCCGACGACGCGATATTCAATCTCCGGCGGCAGCGGGGGGAAATTTTGCAGCAGCGTGGGCGGCGTCGATTGGATCGGCACGCCGTCGGGATACGCGCCGTTCACCGCCAGTTTCAAGCGGACCGGTTCGGCGTGCGCGAGGCTCTTCTCCACGCGATTCGCGTCGGCCCCGCGATCGGCGAATCCCATCAAACGGCGAAATTCCGCTTCGATAGGCGGCGTGAAGAACTCGCCTTGCTTGGCGCCGCGACGTTCCTGCTGGAGCATTTCGCGCAGTTTTCGGCGATGGTGCGTCACTTGGCTGGGCGTCGCGCCTGTCTTCAACGCCGGCAATTTCGCTTCCAGCGATTTCCGCAATTTCACGTACTCGTCCACGTGTTTTTGAAAGTCGGCGGTCAATTGCGCATCGGGATTCACGCGCGGTTGTGCGGCACAAGCTGCGGCGAGCACAAGCAATGCCACGGTTTTCACTGGATCACCTTTGACTCTTCCGGCGGCGCCGCGGGCGTCTCCACCGATCCCTCCACGACGTCGCGCACCGCCTGCTTCACCGCTTGCTTTACCACGTGCTTCACGGTGTCTTCCAATTCCTGGCGATCCATTTCGATCGTGGCGGCGTTCGGAAGCATTTCCTTCATTGCTTCTTTCAGCATCGGGCCGACGGGCGGCAGCTCCTTGACCATCGCTTTCGCCACGCGCTTGGCCACTCGCTGGGCCGGCGGCGCATCGGAGTCGCCGGCTTTCACTCCGCTGGCTTCCGCCGCGGCCCAGTCTTCGTCGAAGACGCGCAGGATTCGCGCGGCAATCGTGGGATTCTGGAAAATCACGCCGACTTCGCGGCGCGCATCCAACTCGATCTCGCGCAAGCCCTGGCTGCCGATGAAAACTTCGCGTCGATCGCGCACCATGGTGCGCGTATGCACGCGCAATTGTGCACGGCGCACCGGTAAATCCGCTCCGCGCCGCTGGACCGTGCCCACGATTCGCAGATCGACGCCGGCTCTCTGGCGCTCTTCCAGCAAATGGATCATGGCCGGATCGCTGATGTCGTGGTTGTAGACGACGAGCTGCTTTTTCGCGCGACGAATGAATGCGGCCAATTGCGGGCGCGCGTTCTGCGGACTGATCACGAACGTGCCCGCGCGCGCGGAATACGGCTGGCGTCGCGAGTCCGCCTCGAACAAGCGGATCGCTTCGCGCACCAGCTTTTTCTCGCGGATCATCAAGCCGAAGGTGCGGCTGTGGTCGATGTCGAGGTAAGTGAAGTTGAAGGCCAGCAGATAGAGCACGCTGCGGTCGATGATCATCATCTTGGCGTGATAGCGCACCAAATCGTCGTTGGTGCGGCCAACCGTAATGCCCTTCGCCAAGAGTCGCGACTCCAAGCGCCGCAAGTTTTTCTCGCCGCCGCGATTCGTGAACGCGATCAACGCGTGCACGTGCACGCCGCGCCGCACCGCTTTCGCGAGGGCGCGCTCAAGCTCCGCGCGATCCGAGCGGAAGATCAGGATCTCAACGCTTTTTCTCGCGTTATCGATCGCCGTTAGCAACGGCGTGATGCCGTCACCCGGCTGCACGAGTAGTTTCACGTTGACCTCATACCGGTTCCACAATGTTAGATGCGTGCACTCCCGTTCTTCGTTGCACCACTCTTGCATTGGCATGCATCGTGCAGGTAAAAGTGTGGAGCGTTCCCCCCAAAAGGAGCGGGTGTTATGTTCAAGAACCGAAAGGCGCTGGCCCTCCTGTTGGTAGTGTGCGCGAGCGTTTTTTACGCGCAGAAGAAGAATAAATTTGCCGGGTCTGATACCGCCGCGGTTGTCGCGACTCCGTCGCATCCGGTGCTGTGGAAGGATCCGCAGGACATCTCGACGCGCGATCTACTCAATGGTCCCGGGGGACCAGAGCACCAGCCGCATCAGGGTTTTTCCTACCTCGAAGAAGACACCAACGGCACCAGTATCAAATTCGACGTCCGCGACGCCGACGGCGTGAAATGGCGCGTAAAGCTAGGACCGGAAGCGCGTCCCGAAACCGTTACGACGCGGCTGGTGTGGGCCGTCGGCTACTCGACGAACGAGGATTATTTCCTGCGCGACGTCCATGTCGACAACATGGGCAAACTCAAACGCAAACACGCCGATCGTTTCATCTCCGCGACGGGCGACATGCACAACGCACGCCTGAAGCGCATGGAAGAGGAGAAGAAAACGGAACAGTGGGCGTGGCGCGACAATCCATTCCTCGGCACACGTGAGTTCAACGGATTGCGCGTGATGATGGCGCTGGTCAACAACTGGGACTTGAAAGATGTGAACAACGGCATCTATCGACTCAAGGAGAAGAAGCACAAGAAAGACAAGGACGGCGACGCCAAGTCAGACGACGAAAAGGACGAGAAGTCCGAGAAGTCCGACGAAGCGTTGTACGAAGTCAGCGACCTTGGCGCGAGCTTTGGCGCGCCCGGTATTGCATGGCGCTTTTCGCGGTCCAAGGACAACCTCGATGCCTACGCGCATTCAAAGTTCATTACCGCCGTTCACGGCGATTCCGTCGACTTTGCGACGCCTGGGCGTCCGGCGATGTGGGATTGGGTGCATCCGAACGACTGCTGGAGCCGCACGTTCAAACTCACCGCGATCGGCCGCCGCGTGCCGCGCGCCGACGCGCGATGGATTGGTTCGGTGCTCGCGCGTCTGTCCGAAGATCAGATCCGGTCGGCGTTTCGCGCCGGCGGATATTCCGACGAAGAAGCCGGCGCGTACACCAAGGTCGTGATGCAGCGGATTAGCGATTTGAACAAGCTTTAGTTTCGGAGTGCGGAGGCTTGCCTCTGCACTACGCTTGCTGTGCAGGCGGTATTTCCGTCGTTCACATCGCTATCGGTTGGAGTTGATGCGAGCGAGCCTGCAAAGCAGGCGGTACAACGTTAGCCCCAGGCGTCAGCCTGGGGAAACCTAGCAGCAACAATGAGCCTGCGAAGCGGGCGGCACAAAACGCTTCCCCATTTTGGCCGTCAGGTCCACACGTGTTTCTCTTCGAATTCGATTCGGTGCGCGCGCCATAACTTTCGGAACTCGTCGTCGAAGGCCATCCTTCGATGGTGCTGCCGCTGTGACGGATATACTTTGGTACGATCTCAACCTGCGATTTTGCGAGGCGCTGGCGCTTGGCAGGTGTTTGTGCCGCCAGCTTCGCAGGCTCGCTGTTTTGGTCCGTTTTCCCCAGGCTGACGCCTGGGGCTAACATTGTATCGCCTGCTGCGCAGGTTCGTTTTTTTCCGGTTACTTGACAGCGTCCGCGAGGTCCGAATTTGGGAACGCGCGGAGTCGTGGGCGAACAGGCGGTGTCTACGGTAGAATGCGTTGAATGCGCGCCTTTGCCATCGCGTGCCTGTTGTCGAGCGCCCTCCTGGGCGCCCAAGATACAGAGCTCCCCGAATTCGACTACGAAACGGCTCGCGCGCACGAAATCCCGCCACATCGCCGAATCATTCCGATGAAGGCCGGCCAGCTTTTTTCCGATCAGATTAACCTTCGCGTTGTCGTATCACCTTCGGGCGACGTAATCGATATCAAGGCTAGCGGTCAGCCAAGCGGACTGAAACTGTGGCCCCAAATTGTCGAGGAAGTACGAGCGTGGAAATTCAAGCCCTTTGAGCAAAACGGCGAAGCCGTCGCAGCTCTGGTGCAGGAGTATGTCGATTTCGCTCCTCCGGAGCGGTTTCCCGAGCGACTGGTGATGCCGCCACCCGTGCGCGAGGATTCCGACATCACGATCACGCTGCAGAGAACGGCGTGTTTCGGTAGTTGCCCCTCGTATACGGTCACGTTGAGTACGGGCGGCATCGTGTTCGACGCGGACCGCTACGTCGTCGCCCCAGGGAAGCACACGGCACCCGTTGCACGGGGCGAAGTTCGGAGCCTCGCAAAACGATTCGTGGAAGCGCAGTTTTATTCCATGGATGCCGAATACCGGATGGGCGTGACGGATAGCCCAACGTACATTCTCACCATCACCATTGACGGTCGCTCCAAGAAAGTCGTCGACTATGTCGGTCGAGGCGCTGGGATGCCAGGCGTTATCAGTGATCTCGAGAATGAAGTCGACAAGCTGGCGAAAACCGGTCGCTGGATCGCAGGTAGTAACGACGTAGTCGACGCTCTGCGCGCTGAGCGATTCGACTTCCACACGTACGATGCGCAGGTCATGTTGAAGGATGCCGCGTCTCGGGGCCGCGCTTCGACGGTCGTCGAACTTTTGAAGGCGGGTGTGCCGCTCGAACCTTTGCCTCCTACGCCTCGACCAGCCGGAGTACACTTTGGCATGCAACCGGACTCCGTGGGTTGGTTGGAGTCGGCCTCTGCGTATCCAAGTGTGTTGGAAACTCTGATCGCCGCTGGAGCTAGCAAGCGCGACCAGGCGGAGAAGAACGCGGCCTTGCTCAGGGCTGTTCGTTTCGGAAATGCAAGCTCCATTCGGTTGCTTGTCGCGTACGGCGCCGACGTCAATTTCGATCTGCCAACGACGAACAACCAGACGTGCGGGAGCGTCCTGATCTGCGCGACGGAATTGAGCAACCCGGAGACGGTGCGCGAGATTCTTCGCTATCACCCACAGTTGGACAAACGGGACAGCAAGGGACGGACCGCACTTCTAGCCGCCGTTGAGTCTCGATCCAACGGCAAAGACCCCGCGCGGGTGGAAGTCCTCCGGTTGCTGGCGGAGGCGGGCGCGGATGTGAACGTCCGCGATAAAAACGGCAACACACCTCTGCACAAAACGCCGCTTACGGATGTGGCTGAGGAGCTAATGCGCCTCGGCGCCGACGTGAACGCTCGCAACAATGCTGGTGAAACACCGATCTTCACAACAATGGATGAGCATGCCATCCCATTGCTGATCGCTCACGGCGCGGACGTCACGATTCTCAATGACGCCGGAGAAACGTTGATGGAAGCCGCCCGTCACCGGGCACCCAATCTGCAAACGGCCCTCTGGAAAGCACTCGCGAAGCAGAAATAGCCCCGCTGTCGAGCACAACTGACCACTATGATAGACTTTCTTAATTGCGTTTTCGCGTCATAGTCTTATACTTGCGAGCTCGGGGGATCTCTACATGCAGGAGCGCTTGGTCGGGCACGGTATTGTCAACACAGGACCCATTTACTGGAATCTCAGCACTCCTGAACTCGTCGAACATTCGATCCGCCTCGGCCAAGGACGGCTCGCGGCCAATGGCGCGCTGCTTACCTCCACCGGCAAGTACACGGGACGCACTCCCAAAGACAAATTCATCGTGGAAGACGCGGAAACGCGCGATCACGTCAAGTGGGGATCCGTTAATCAGTCCTTTGATCCCGAGAAATTCGATCGCCTCTATCGCCGCTTGACCGCGTACCTGCAAGGACGCCCGCTGTACGTCCGCGATTGCGTGGGCGGAGCCGATCCGCAGTACTCGTTGCGCGTTCGCGTGATCAACGAATACGCGTGGCACAATCTTTTCTGCAAACAATTGCTGCTCCCGGCCGCGCCCAGCTCGAACCCAAATGAAACCCACGAGCCGGAATTCACCATCATCGACGCGCCCGGCTTTCAAGCTGATCCCGAACTCGACGGCACGCGCGCTCCGGACAAGGGGCGGCCGGCGGCGTTCATCATCATGAATATGACGCGCCGCGTCGTGATCATCGGCGGCACGCAGTATGCCGGCGAGATGAAAAAATCCGTTTTTTCGCTGCTGAATTTCCTGCTGCCGCTGAAAGGCGTGATGCCCATGCATTGCTCCGCCAATATCGGAGCGGGAGGCGCTCACGGTGGCGATGTCGCGTTGTTTTTTGGACTCTCCGGCACCGGCAAAACTACGCTTTCCGCCGATCCCGAACGCCGGCTGATCGGCGATGACGAGCACGGATGGAGCGACAATGGGGTTTTCAATTTCGAAGGCGGCTGCTACGCGAAGTGCATTCACCTCTCGGAAAAAACCGAGCCGCAGATTTGGGCGGCGATCAAGTTCGGCACGGTGCTCGAAAACGTCGTGGCCGACGAACACGGCCATTGCGATTTCGACAACCAGTCGCTCACGGAAAACACCCGCGCGGCCTATCCCGTGGACTTCATTCCGAATTGCGTGATCCCCGGCGTGGGCGGCCACGCGCAAAACGTGGTGCTGCTCACCGCCGACGCTTTTGGCGTGCTGCCGCCGGTGGCGAAGTTGAGTATCGAGCAAGCCATGTATTACTTCCTTTCGGGTTACACGGCGAAAGTCGCGGGCACCGAAACCGGCGTCACCGAGCCGCAAGCGACGTTTTCCACTTGCTTCGGCGCGCCGTTTTTGCCGCTGTACCCGTCGGTATACGCGAATCTGCTGGGAGAAAAGCTGCGCAAGCACGGATCGCGCGTATGGTTGATGAACACCGGATGGTCGGGCGGCGCGTACGGCACGGGACAACGCATCAAGCTCGCGTACACGCGGGCGATGGTCCGCGCGGTGTTGTCGGGCGAGCTCGACGGCATGTCCACGCGGCCCGATCCGCTTTTTGGCGTGGAGATTCCCACGGCGTGTCCGGGCGTTCCGGCGGAAATTCTCGATCCGCGCAAGACGTGGCGGAATCCGCGCGACTACGACGACAAGGCGCGCGACCTGGCCGGGCAATTCCAGAAGAATTTCGTGCAATTCACCAAAGCCGGCGCCGACGTTCGCGAAGCGGGTCCGCGAGTGGAAGCTGCGGTATAATTATTCGCGGGCCGCTGATCCTGCGCGGCCGGAAGAGGTTCTGAGGGTTCCCGGTGTTCATTGCACTGGAACAACTGCAAGATAAGCCGGTTCGGTTCGACGAAACGTTCGCGCCCGGCGTTGTGGATTACGCGACTCCGGGTTTGCGTCAGATTTCCGGCTTGCACGTAAAGGGGATCGCCTCGATTCTGGGGGCGGAAATCCACGTTCAGGGATCGTTGACCGTGCAGTTGGAAACGGAATGCGCCCGTTGTCTCGATCCGGTGGCGCAGGACGTGAAGCGCACCTTCGACCTGTACTACCGGTCGTTGGACGAATCGCCGGAAGCGGACGAGTTGGCGGTTCCGCGCGGGGAAGAAGAGTTGGCGTTTTTTTCGGGCGACGGATTGCAGCTCGAAGATGTGGCCAAGGAGCAAGTGCTCCTGAGCCTGCCGATGCGCGCCGTTTGCCGAACCGATTGCAAGGGGTTGTGCCCGCAGTGCGGCATCAACCGGAATCGCGAGACGTGCCGCTGCGCAGAGACGGCGGCCGATCCGCGGTGGGAAGCGCTAAAGAAGATACGATCGTAGAAAACAAGACAAGAGAGAATCATGCCGAATCCAAAAAGACGACACTCCAAGCGCCGCTCCAGCAGCCGGCGCGCTCACGATTTCCTGAAGCCGATTTCGCAGACGGAATGTCCGCAGTGCCACGAACGGAAACTGCCGCACCGCGTGTGCCCCAAGTGCGGCTATTATTATTCCGGTCCCAAAGACAAAAAGTCGGGCCGCGAGATTGTGGAAGTGGCCACCGAGTAGTGCGACCAGGGTCCCGCGCCCAATCCCCCTATGACCAGCATCGCCGTTGACGCCATGGGCGGAGACGACGCGCCGCGCGCGGAAGTAGAAGGCTCCATCGCCGCGGCTCGCGAGCTGGGTGTGCGCGTCATTCTGGTGGGCCGTGAAGAAACGGTCCGCAAGGAAATGGCCAAGGTTCCGCACGACGGCTTGCCGATTGAAGTGGTTCACGCCAACGACGTGATCACCATGGACGATCACGCCGCGAAAGCGATGCGCGGCAAGCGCGATAGCTCGATGCGCGTGGCCGCGCGATTGGTCCACGACGGCAAAGCGGCCGGCGTGGTGAGCGCGGGCAACACCGGCGCGTTCATGGCCACGGTGAAAGTGGTGTGCGGCACGCTGCCGGGGGTCGATCGTCCCGCGCTGGCGGGAATTTTTCCAACGTCGCGCGGAACCATGGCGATCATGGTGGACGTCGGCGCCAACGTCGATTGCAAGCCGCACAATCTTGAACAATTCGCGGTGATGGGCGAAATTTACTCGCGCGCCATCTTCGGAATCTTGCGTCCGCGCGTGGGATTGCTGAGTATCGGCGAGGAAGAACACAAAGGCAACGAACTGACGCGCGAGGCGTCAGGCTTGTTGAAAAAACTTTCGCTCGAATTCCTCGGCAACGTCGAGGGACGGGATTTGTACAACGGCAAAGCCGACGTCATCGTGTGCGACGGCTTCATCGGCAACGTCGCGCTGAAAATCTCCGAAGGTTTGGTGGAAACGATCAAGTACATGCTGAAGGAAGCGCTCTCGTCGACGCTTTCCGCGAAGATGGGTTACGTGCTTTCGCGCCAGGCGTACGCCGATTTCAAGAAGCGCCTCGACTATTCCGAATACGGCGGCGCGCCGCTGCTCGGCATCAAAGGATGCGCGATCGTTTGTCACGGACGCTCCAACGGCAACGCCATCAAGAACGCGATCCGCGTGGCCGCCGAATACGCCGGGCGTCACATCAACGATCGAATCGCCACGGAACTCGCGCGGAAGCGCGGCAGCGCGGGCGCCAAGGAGTCCGCCCAATGAAAATCGCGTTCCTGTTTCCCGGTCAAGCCAGCCAGTATCCAGGGATGGGCCGCGAGTTGGCGGAAAAATATCCTGTCGCGAAGCAAACGTTCGAAGCCGCCGACGCGGCGTTGGGGTTTTCCATCTCGAAGTTGTGCTTCGAAGGTCCCGAGGAAGATTTAAAGCTCACCGAAAACACGCAGCCCGCGATTTTGACGTGCTCTGTCGCGTTTGCACGCGTGCTGGAAGCGGAAGGCGTGTCGCCGAATTACGTGGCGGGTCACAGTTTGGGCGAATACTCCGCGGTGGTCGCGGCGGGCGGGATGAAATTTGAAGACGCTGTAGTCGCGGTGCGAAAACGCGGCAAGTACATGCAGGAAGCGGTGCCGGTAGGCGAAGGCGCGATGGCCGCGATCCTCGGCATGGAGTTGCCGGCGGTGGAAGAAGTTTGTCGCGACGCGATGGCGGCATCCGGCACGGGCACCGATCCCGTGAAAAAAGCGGAATTAGCCTTGGCCGTTTCCCAAGCCGTCGAAACGGGCAACTCCGTGGAACTGGAAGCGGCGGTGGATGCATTGAATGCCGCCGACAAGAAAACGGTTTTATCGCCGGCCAACATCAACTCGCCCGAACAAGTGGTAATTGCGGGATCGACGGCGGCGGTGGAAGTCGCGGTGAACTTGGCGAAGAATCGCGGCGCGAAACGCGCGGTGATGTTGCCGGTCAGCGCGCCGTTCCATTGCTCGTTGCTGATGCCGGCACAGGAACGTCTCGGTGCGGACCTTCAGGCGATCGCGTTTTCCGATTTGCGCGTGCCGCTAGTGCAAAACCTGACGGCGTCGGAAGTGACCGGCGGCGACAAAGTGCGCGCGGGACTCATCGGGCAAGTCTCGGCGCCGGTCTTGTGGCATCGCTCGATGCTGCGGATGGCGGAATTGGGCGCGGACCTTTTTGTGGAAGTCGGCCCGGGCCGCGTGTTGTGCGGATTGTTGCGGCAAATCAATAAAGCGTTGGCGGCGACGAATGTGGAAGACGAGAAGTCGTTGGTGGCGACGCTGGCGAAGGTCAGGGGTTAATGCCGTTCACACCAGATTGGCGGCGGATTGAAGTGGTCGACGAGGAAATCGCCGAAATTCTGCGTAAGAAGACTCCGGCCGAAAGGCTAGCTATCGCGGCGGAGATCTGGCGATCGGTGAGGAGCAGTCTGCTACGCTTTGTCGCCGCGCAGCATCTCGACTGGACTCTGGAACAGGTGGAACTCGAGGTCGCGCAGAGAATCCTCCACTGGAATGATTGACAGGATGGACAGGATTGGCAGGATAGGAGTCAGCGCATCGCACATCCTGTAAATCCTGTGCGATATGATGATCGTCTACCATGAGTTGGGATGAACGAGTCGCACTGATCACCGGCGCGTCACAAGGGATCGGCAAGGCGTGCGCGATCGCACTGGCCGAGGCCGGCGCGAAAGTCGTGCTGGCCGCGCGCAATGTCGACAAATTGAATGAGACCGCAGCGGAAATCGGCGCGAACGCATCGGTCATTCCCATGGACGTCTCCGACTCGGCGCAAATCGCCGCGGCCTTCGCGCAAGTGAAGGAAAAATTCGGACGTATCGACATTCTTGTGAACAATGCGGGCATCACGCGCGATGGTCTGGTGATGCGTATGAAGCGCGAGGATTGGGACAGCGTGATCGCGTCGAATCTCACCGGCGCACATCTGTGCATCCAGCAAGCGCTGCCGATCATGTTGCGCGCACGTTGGGGGCGCATCATCAACATTACGTCGGTGGTCGCGCAGACCGGAAATCCCGGGCAAGCAAATTACATTGCGTCCAAGGCCGGACTCATTGGCCTCACCAAAGCGGTGGCGCAGGAAGTGGCGTCGCGCAACATTACGGTGAACGCGGTCGCGCCGGGATTCATCTCCACCGCGATGACCGACAAAATTCAAGACGCCGCGCGCGAGCGGCTGATTCAAATGATCCCGCTCGGACGCATGGGTACCGATCGCGACATCGCCGCGGCCGTGCGCTTTCTCGCGTCCGAGGAAGCCGGCTACATAACAGGACACGTTCTAAATGTGAACGGCGGGATGTTCATGGGATAATCTAAGGATTGGGCCCAGCGCCCGATCCAACGCATTTCTACATAACCTAGCGAGGAGGAGTTTCGAATGACATTGGAAGAGAAGGTGAAGCAGATTATCGTCGAGCAGTTGGGTGTGGAGGAAAACGAAGTGACCTCGACGGCATCGTTTGTCGACGACTTGGGAGCCGATTCACTCGACGTAGTCGAGTTGGTGATGGCTTTCGAGGAAGCGTTTGAAATCGATATCCCCGACGAGGACGCCGAGAAAATTCTCACCGTGCAACAGGCCATCGACTATATCAAGAGCCACGGCGGCAAGATGAAGACGCCGGCGAGCTAAACGCCGGCCACGCGAAAACCCCAGAAGGAGACTAGTGCATTGGCGCGACAAGTGGTAGTCACCGGAGTGGGCTTGGTTTCCGCCGTGGGCAATGGCACGGAGGAAACCTGGGCCGCGTTGCTGGCCGGCACCAACGGTGTGGGCCGGATCACCGCTTTCGACACGGAGAAATTCGATTGCAAGATCGCGGCCGAAGTGAAAAACTTCGATCCGCTCAATTTCATCGAGAAAAAAGAAGTGAAGAAGATGGGCCGCTTTATTCACTTCGCGATCGCGGCGTCGGACTTCGCGATGAAGCAATCGGGCCTCCAGGCGACGCCGGAAACGGCCGAGCGCATCGGCACCTACATCGCTTCCGGCATCGGCGGATTCGACGTGATCGAGCGCGAGCACTCGAAATTGATCGAGAGCGGACCGTCGCGCATCAGCCCGTTTTTCATTCCTGGCACGATCATCAATTTGGCGTCGGGACACGTCTCGATCCGCTTTGGCGCGAAGGGGCCCAACTCCGCCACGGCCACCGCGTGCTCGGCGGGCGCGCACGCCATCGGTGATAGTTTCCGCTTGATTCAGCACGGTTATGCCGACGCGATGATTTGCGGCGGCTCGGAAGCGGCGATCACGCCGATGAGCGTCGGTGGATTCGCGGCCATGCGCGCGCTCTCCACGCGCAACGACGATCCCACGCACGCCTCGCGGCCGTTCGACAAAGATCGCGACGGATTCATCATCGGCGAAGGCGCGGGCATCCTGATTCTCGAAGAATTGGAATTCGCGCGGAGGCGCGGCGCGAAAATCATCGCCGAGATGATCGGCTACGGCATGTCGTCGGATGCGTTTCACATTACGCAGCCTTGCGAGGACGGCGACGGCGCGTATCGCGTGATGCGCAACGCCATTCAAGACGGCGGACTCAAGCCGGCGGACGTCAGCTACGTGAACGCGCACGGAACATCCACGCCGTACAACGACAAGTTTGAAACCATCGCCCTCAAGCGAGCCTTCGGCGAGGCCGCGAAAACGGTGGCCGTCAGTTCCACCAAGAGCATGACCGGCCATTTGCTCGGCGGCGCGGGCGGATTGGAAGCAGGCATCAGCGTGTTGGCGTTGCGCGATCAAGTGATTCCGCCGACGATGAACTACACGACGCCCGATCCGGATTGCGACTTGGACTATGTGCCGAATCAGCCGCGGAAGGCGGCGCTCAACGTGGTGCTTTCGAACTCGTTTGGATTCGGTGGCACCAACGGCGCGTTGTTGTTCAAGCGCTGGCAGTAAGTTTTGCGAGACCTTTTGCGAGAGGTCATTTTTCATCCATGAAAATCATTGTTTGTATCAAGCAGGTTCCTGCCAAGGATTCCACGCTGCGTATTGCGGAAGGCGGCGCCTGGATCCGCGACACCGACATTAGTTTCGAAATCAACGAACCGGACGCCTACGCGCTGGAAGCCGCGCTGCGATTGAAGGAACAGCACGGCGGCGAGGTGGTCGCGCTGTCGGCCGGTCCCGCGCGCGTGCAAACGGTGCTGCGTGAAGCGCTCGCCAAAGGCGCGGATCGCGCGATCCACCTGGAAGACGACGCGTTCGCGCGGCTCGACGCTTACAATGGCGCGAAGTTGTTGGCGAAGGGTTTGGCGACGGCCGGAGAGTCCTACGATTTGCTTTTCACCGGATTGCAGTCGGACGATTTGGGTTACGCGCAGACGGGCGTAATCTTCGCGGAGCTTGCGGGCTTGCCGCATTCCACTATCACGATGGCGATCGAACCACAAACGGATGGCCGGCTCCGTGTGAAACGCGAACTCGAAGCCGGATGGTTCCAGTGGGTGTCGATGGCGATGCCCGCCGTTCTCTCGATTCAATCGGGACTCGCGAAATTGCGTTACGCCACGCTGATGGGAATCAAGAAGGCGAAGACCAAAGAGATCAAGCGGCTGACGAAAGTGGAACTCGGCTGGAACGACGCCGAATGGGCGCCCACGCAAATCGTGCGGCGCGTTTACGTGCCGCAAAAGAGCAAGCAGACGCAATTCATCGAGGGCACGGCGAAGGAAGCGGCGGCGAAACTGGTGGAGAAATTGCGGTTTGAAGCGAGGGTCATCTAATGATTCTGGTTATCGTAGAACATCTGCAAGGCAAGCTGAACAAGATGAGCCTCGAGGCGCTTTCCGCCGCCGCGAGCATCGGCAAGGAAATGAATCATCCGGTGGAAGCCCTGCTGATCGGCTCGGGCGTGGCGGCAATGTCGTCGGAGATTCCCGCGGCCAAGCTGCATGTCGTGGAACATCCGCTACTCGAGAAATACACGGCCGACGGATACTCGGCCGCGTTGAAGCAAGTGATCGCGAAACTAAATCCGTGGCTGGTGCTGCTTCCACACACGTATCAAGTGCGCGACTTCGCGCCGAAACTCGCGGCGGGCCTAGGCAAGGCGTTCGTCTCGGACGGCACGGGATACAAAGTCGAGAACGGCGAGTTGCAGATCGTGCGCCAACTCTTTGCCGGCAAGGTTGCTTGTGATGTAGCATTTGGCGGGGCGTCGCCGTTTTTCGCGTCGGTGCAAGCGGGTGCGTTTCGCGGCGCGGAAGCGGCGGCTGCGGCGACGATCGAAAAAATCGAGGTGACGCTCGACGCTTCACAAATTCGCAATGTTCCCGAAGATTGGTTCCAGGAAGCGAAGCGCACCGTCGATCTCGGTTCCGCCGAGTGGATTGTTTCGGTGGGCCGCGGCATCAAGGAGCCTCAGAACATCGACATGGTGAAGCAACTTTGTGAAGTGATGGGCGCGGAACTCGCCGCTTCTCGGCCCATTTGCGACGCCGGATGGCTGCCCATGGAGCGCCAGATCGGCAGTTCCGGCCAAACGGTGGCGCCGAAGTTGTATTTGGCGCTGGGAATTTCGGGCGCGATTCAGCATCTTGTCGGAATGAAGGGATCGCGCTGCGTGGTCGCCGTCAACAAAGACGCCAACGCGCCGATCTTTGAAGTTTCCGACTACGGCGTTGTGGGAAATCTCTTCGAAGTCGTGCCGGCTCTCATCGAAGAGTTCAAGAAAGCTAAAGGTTAACTCACTTCATCCGGTGCAATTCAATGTCGGACGCGATGTAACCCCACGCCGCCCATCCCTTGCTGGCCACGGCTTTTTCGAAGTACTCGCGCGCCTTCGCCGTGTTGCCATTGTACAAATACCAGTTGCCTAAGCCATAGGAAACGGTGGCGACGACCAGCGGCGGCGATTTTTCGTCCATCAACTGATCTTCTTTGAGCAGGCCCTTGTAAAACTTCAGGCGCTGGAAGTAGTAGGGGCTGCCGGTGATCTTCCAGTCGGGAGAAACTTTGTCGAGAATGCGCTGCGCCTCGCGATCGCGTTTCAAGCGGCGATAAACCATGTACGACCAGTCCGACGAACTCGCTTTTTGATCGTCCGTCTTGGCCAGCGTGCGGCAGCGGTCCCACGCGTCCGCCGATTCGTCGAAATTGCCGCGCATGTATTGCGCGACGCCGATGTGATACCAGATTTCGTAATGTTCCGGCGCATCCTGATCGACGAGCTTCGAGGCCTGATCGAGATCCTTCAGCGCCGCGTCCCATTGGCGCAGCGTGACGTAGCGATGTCCGCGCTCGAGCAGCAGCGTGACATTTTCCGGCTCCAGTTTCAGACCTTCGCTGAACGTCGCAGCGGCATCGGTAGCGCGCCACACCGCGGCCTGCGCGCGTCCCAGGTCTAGAATCAGCTTGACGTTCTTGGGATCGGCGGAAAGTTTTTTCTGCGCCTCCGCGACGGTGTTTTTGTCGTCGGGAAGCGGCTCGCCTTGTTGACCGAACAGTTGCGCGGCGCACAGCGCCGACGCTAGAAGCAGGATTGCTTTTCGCATGAGAGCACCATAGCACAATCAGGCGTGCTCGTTTCAGGGCGCCGGCTTGGGGGCCGTTTCGTCGATGGCCGCCACGAGTTCTTGAAACAATCGCGCGCGGATCTCGTTTCGCTCGGCCGCGCCCACTACGTATCGCACCCACACTTCCATGCCCGCGGGTCCAGGGCGCAGGCTGACCGCCGGCTCGGCGGAGAACGAGCGCATCGCGTCTGTCCCCGCGCGGGCCCATTCTTTGTCCGCGCGGCCCGCGGCATCGGCCGTCACCGTCGACGCGCGCTTGCGGATGCTCTCGGCGATGGCGTGAAAATCGCGTCCGGCAGGCAGGTTCGCACGAAGCTCGTCCCACAGCCATTGTCCTTCCGTCGTGAAATTGAAGAAATGCCCTTCGATGGCGAACGTATTCGGAAACGAAACGCTGCGGCCGGTGGGATGTCCCGACTCGGTCCAGTTGCCGGTCTCCAGCACGATGGTGCGGAACAATCCGATTTCGGTGACCTCTCCGCGCACGCCATCAATTTCCACCCAATCTCCGACGCGAATGCCGCGGCGTCCCATCAACATGAACCAGCCGACGAAGCCGACCACAAAATCCTTCAGCGCGACGGTGAGTCCCGCGCCGATCAGCCCAAGCGCGGTACCGAATTGCGATGGCTGCCCGAAAAGCATGATGGCGATCGTGACGAGACCCACCAGATCGATCGCCGTGGCGACCATCGTGCGCAGCGACGCTTGCAAGCGGTGATCGGAGATGAAGCGCGCGCCCAAGCAGTCGAGCCACATGCGCAAGTAATGCAGGAATACGATAATGACGGCGATCCACAGCACGCCCGCGAGTACGCCGCGCAGCGCCGCGCGATGCTCGACGCGCGCCACCGTGCCCCAGCGGCGGTAGATGGCCGCGAGTTGCGCGCTGTCGGAGATGCGCTTGTTCAAACTGGCCAGACGTTGTTGTCCACCGGCAAGATGCTGCGCGCCGGTGAGCAGTTCCGCGGAGCGGTCACCCGAGGCGTTGAGCGAGGGCGTGGCCACCGAGCGATTGGCGAGCTCCGGCAGCGACTTGCTTTCCTGCGCCACTTGTTTTTCCGCAGCGTCGTGTTGCGCGATCAGAGAAATCGTGCGCTCCTCCATCGCGCGCCGCGCTTCGTAGATCTGCGTGCCTTTTCGCGACGTGCGCACGGCATTCTCGATTTTTCCGGCGAGGCCTTGCCAAGAGGGCGCAGGCGCCGTGCTTCCATGGAGTGCTTCGTCGGTGGCGTGCTGCGTGGCTTCATGTTCCGCTTGGATTTTTTGGATTTCCGCGCGCGGATCGCCGCCGAAGCGCTTCAAATCTTCTTGCGCGTCGGCCGCTTGATCCTGATCGAGCTCCAGCGTCGACTTGTGCAGCGCGATTTGGGCATCGAGCGCGTCGCGCTTCGCTCCCGTGGCTTTCGCGGCTTGCGCGGTTAGCTCCGCGATGCGTTGTTTGTCGATGGCGGCCAACGACTGCGCTTTGGCCAGGCGATCCTGAATCGCGCGGATTTTGGGATCGCCGCTGGAGGTGTGATCGGCGGCGGTGCGCAACGCGGCGGCGAATGCCAAGTCGATTTCGTGATCCGCGAGTTGCAGGGCTTCTTTAGCAAACTCGTGCTCTTCGGGCGTAACGGCGAGCGGCGCGAGATCCTGCGCCATGGTCAACGGCTCAAGGTCGATGGGCGCGGCGGCAACTCCCGCAGGCGATGCCGCCGGCGGGGTTTTGGGAGTCGACCAATCGGTCGTAAGAATGACGCCGGTCAACGCCGCAACGGCGAGCGTAAGGAAGATCGGGACCACGAATTGGCGAACGTGAATCATTTCCAGGCTTTGATAACATGAAAAGTATATCTCTATGTCAAACCACTCTCCAATTTCCAAGGACGCGCTTGAAAACGTTGTCACCGAGGTGCTCGCCGCCACGCCTTTCATCGACGTTCATACCCACTTGTTCGCACCCGAACTGGGATCGCTGGGGCTGTGGGGCATCGATGAACTGCTGACGTATCACTATCTCGAAGCCGAGTTGTTCCGCTTCAATCCGCTGCAGCCCGAAGCGTATTGGGCGATGACGAAGTCGCAGCAAGCCGACGTGATTTGGAAAACGCTCTTCGTGGAAAATCCTCCACTCAGTGAGGCCTGCCGCGGAGTGGTCGCATCGATGCACTTGCTCGGTCTCGACCCCAATGCGGCAACGCTGGCGCAGGCGCGCGAGTTTTTTCGCGCCCAGAATCTTCCGGAGTATATCGGCAAAGTGTTCAAACTCGCGGGCATTTCATCGGCGGTGATGACCAACGATATTCTCGACCCCGCGGAAGCGCCGCAATGGTCGAAGGGCGGCCCGCGGGACCCGCGCTTTCACGCCGCGTTGCGCCTGGATCGCATCCTGAATCAATTTTCGGCGCACGCCACGGCGCTGGATGCGCAAGGCTACAAGGTGGAGGCATCGGGCGGCGGTAAAAGCATGTCCGAAGTGCGCCGCTTCCTGGGCGATTGGGTGAAGCGCGCGCAGCCCGTGTACATGGCGGTGTCGCTCGACGATACGTTTTTCTATCCGCTCGGCGACCTACGCACGAAACTCTTCCGTGAAGCCGTGCTGCCGGCGTGTCGCGACGCCGGCATTCCGATGTCGCTGATGATCGGCGTGCGGCGTCAAGTGAATCCCGCAATTCGCCTGGCCGGCGACGCGAGCGGCGTGGCTGATTTACGCGCGCTCGAAAACTTGTGCCGCGACTTTCCCGAGAATCGCTTTCTGGTGTCGCTGCTCAGCCGGGAAAACCAGCACGAGTTGTGCGTTTACGCTCGAAAGTTCGCAAACATGATGCCGTTCGGATGCTGGTGGTTCCTGAACAATCCCTCGCTGGTGGAAGAGATCACGCGCGAACGCATGGAGATGCTGGGCCCAAGTTTCATTCCGCAGCATTCCGACGCGCGAATCCTCGAGCAGGTAATTTACAAGTGGCGGAACACGCGCCGCACGATGGCCCCGCTGCTGGCCAACACGTATCGGTTACTGATCGAAGACGGCCGTAACGTGACACGCCAAGACGTCGAGCGTGATGTGGCGCGTTTGTTCCGCGGGAATTTTGAGCAGTTCGTGGGAATGAAGGCGTCGGCAGCGCGCTAGCGGCGATCACCGCATTGAAAACCTACGACGGCTAAGCGCAAGAGTACGCGCATGGCGTGATTGACCGCGCGGAAGAGTACGTGCAAGGCCGCGTTCACACCAACGGGCTGGAAAATTTCTGGTCACTACTCACGCGTGGAATCAGCGGAACGTACGCTTCGGTCGAGCCGTTCTATTTGTTCCGGTATCTCGGCGAACAGGCATACCGACGCAACAACCGGCAACAGCCCATGAATGAATTCGAGCGTTTCAAATTAGCTTGTTCCCAAGTCGGGGGACGGCGCGTTACCTGGAATAAACCAGCTGGCAAAGAGGAAACGCCTACTCGGGCAATTAACTAGAAAAGAGAACGAGCGGCAGAAACGCGGGAAGAGAAATTATTGATCGCCTGACGAGCCAGTTTATGCTACGCTCGTAAATGCTAGAGGGTCGGAATGAAGCGGCGGTAACAACCCTCCGCCATCCCTCTGATAAAGGGAGCAATCGCGGGAAGCTGCCGTCTTCAAACCGACCCTCTGGTCCTTGTCACCGAATATCTTCCAAGAGCTCCCGAGGGGCAACAAAACCCCGACAGCCTGTATAGGTAGTTCCCTATACGTAACTATCATAGCAAACTGACATGACAGATTGGCAAGTTATTTTTTGGATTTATTATTGATTGCCCTAAAGCATAGAAACGGGCCTTGCAGTGCGAAGGGCACTTTAAATAAACACCACGCTTACTTCAAGGAGCCGTTGCAGGCGTTCGCTACTTACGATGTCTTTGATCCGTTCACGGGAAGCGGCGGAATACTCATTAACGGCCATATGGTAGACTGTGGCCGCTTGGAGGTTTGGGACATCGACAGAATGCTCCGTGACCGGATGGGGGAGTGGCTATCCATTGCCGCATTGGTCTGTCTGATTCTAGGAGCGACCACGACCCTAGCTATCGTCGCGGCCATTCAGATCAAACCATCCATGCCCGGCTACCTGACCAGCCGGGATAGTTGGGGCATGTCATTCTGGGCGTCATGGCTCCTGTCGTTTGCGCTAGTGGCATTTGGGGTACGGTGGATCTTGCGCCGTAATACAGGCACTGTTCCTCCATCTCCGGTATCAATAAGGGATTTGGTAGCTCGGATCTATACCTTGGAGCAAAGGCTCGCCGCGATGGAGGAAGCAGTGGCGAATAGGTCCGAAGCGCAAAATGAGATTGTGGATTCCCTGAATTCAGCGGTCGAAGCAGTCAACGACCTATCACGAAGAGTGAGGGACTTGGAACAGGACCTTGATAACACGTAATATGGTTAACGCTAGCCGCTCATTGAGATTCTGTGGCACAAAGGGCCGTGTGGAGGAACCAATGCACTGCAACCGTACTCTCGGAGACGTGATCTGCAACGCGCCGCCAGCGGCCGTTGCGTTGGGCATTGCTGGTCTGTTGCTAGCGTTCGGCCAGGTGACCGAACAGCCCAAACCGAAGGCGTCAGGCCGTCGCAAATCGCGTCGCAAGACGCAATGCGTAACGATATGCATTCACGAGGGAGTGCTCAGAAACCTGCGACCTTCGATGAAGGACAGACGGCGTTTGATCGATTCAAGCGCGCGATGAAAACGATAGTGGCTGTGCCGAAAGAAACCGTGATCGGTGCGAAGAAATCCACCCGCAAGCGCGCAAAGGCGAAAGTATGAAAGTCGAATGTCGGTCCTGTAAACGACTTGTACTTGAAGCAACTACAACGCAAGACGATCGCGACGCAACCCTTTTTCACTACAGCGCACGGTGTCCAGAGTGTGGCGCGCTGACAGACGGGCATTTCCGGCAAGGGCCTGTCAGGAGTTAACAATGGGCCGCCCTAAGCGCACCATTGGCTCCAGAAATCGCCACAACCTAGTCCTAGTTGAGAAGACCAAACGCAAAAGCAGCGACCATCGCTACGCGCTGGTGTGGATCGTTCGCTGCCAACACGGTGAGCAGTTTGGAGTCAACAGTTGTGACTTTCACAACCGGAAATGCCCGCATTCAGGCGGCGCGGAACCTTCCGATTAGTCAATGGGTTGCGCGCCTCTTGCCACCGTATGCCACCTAGCGCCACCTCTTGCCACATCGTACGCCAAGTAAGTTGATGCCCAAATTAGCGATACAACTTTTTGTAGTACTCGCTGATGCGATCGGTGGCCTTGAGTCCCGAACCGGTGAGAACGAGCACCACTCGATGCTCTGGCTCGAGGACACCCGACTGCTCGAGCAGCGGCAGCGCCGCCGCGGCCACGGCGCCCGTCGGTTCCGCGTAAATTCCGCTGCGGCCGAGTTCGTCCATGGCGCTCCAGATGGCCTCGTCGGAAACGGGAACCACCACGCCGTCCGATCCGCGAATCGCTTCGAGAATTTGACGGCCTTTCACCGGTTTCGCGATCGTGATTCCCTCGGCGATCGTGTCCTGCTTCTTGACTTCCGGAACTTCGTCCAATTCCGCTTTCCAGGCGTGATACACCGGCGCGCAATTCTCCGATTGCACGGCGGCGAGCTGCGGCATTTTGTCCACGATGCCGGCGGCGATCATTTCCTGGAATGAATAGTAGAGACCGAGCAACAAACTGCCGCCGCCCAGCGGCGTGACGATCCAATCGGGCGCTTGCCATTTCATTTGTTCGGCAATCTCGAAGCCGAGCGTCTTCAATCCCGCGATGAAATAGGGATTCCAGTTGTGACTGCCGTAGAAGACGCCCGGCGCCGCGGCGGCTTTTTCGGCCGCGCGCGTGGTGTCCTCGCGACTGCCGGCGACACGCACGAGATCGGCGCCGTACATCGCGATCTGCACCGCTTTTCCGGCTGAAGTTGTCGCTGGGATAAAGATGCGCGCGCGCATTCCTGCGAGCGCCGAGTACGCCGCGACCGAGGCGCCGGCGTTCCCCGAGGAATCCTCGACGACTTCGCGAATTCCCCACTCTTTCAGCTTCGAGATCATCGCCGTGGTGCCACGATCTTTGTAGGATCCAGTGGGCATCACGAAATCGAGCTTCAGCGAAACGTCACGGTTAGCGATGCGCGAAGAAACCAGCGGCGTCATGCCTTCGCCCAGGGTTATCGTTTCACCGGCGATTCCCAAGGCCTCGCGATATCGCCACAACGTCGGTGGACGCGCGGCCAAGTCGGCCGGGCGGAAGATCGCGTCCGACACATAGCGTAACGGCTGGCCGCAGTCGCACCGCCAGCGCGGCTGGGAATCGGGGAATGTCAGGGGACAACGGGTGCACGTAAACATATCGGTTGCCGGTCGGTTGCCGGTGGCCAGTTTTTGGCGGAACCTTTAAAATGCCGCTTCGTATTCACTATATATGTTCACGTTCCTGCTATGGTGCGTACTGTTCGTGCTGTGCTGGCCGCTGGCGATTCTGGCGCTGGTGCTCTATCCCCTGGTGTGGCTGATCCTGCTGCCGTTCCGTCTGGTGGGATTTGTCGTCACGGGCGTGCTGGAAGCGGTGTGGATCGTGGTGACGTTGCCGTTCCGCGTGCTCCGCGCGATCGCGCGTGTCTAGCGCGGGTATCTAACGGGCCCGCGGGCAACCGTATTACCATGGAGCCATGAACCTCTCTCTTACGCCGGTGCGATTCCTGCGCCGCGCCATGGCCGAGTATCCCAACAAAGTGGGCATTATCGACGGCGAGAAGCGTTTCACCTACGCCGAATTCGGTCATCGCTGCGGGCAATTGGGCAGTTTGCTGCGCGAACTGGGCGTGCAACCCGGGGATCGCGTGGCGTTTCTGGGATTGAACTCGCACCACTTGCTGGAAGCGTATTACGGCGTGCTGGAGGCCGGCGCGGTGTTGCTGCCGCTGAACGTGCGTCTGGCGCCGCCGGAACTTTCCTTCATCCTGAACGACGCCGGCGCTACCGTCTTGTTCTACGACAGCGAATTGAAGCCGCTGCTCGAGACTTTTCGCAAAGACCTCACGACCGTCCGCCACGTTTTTAGCCTGGAGGAATACGACGGCCTGCTCGCGGCGCGCGAACCGTACTTCATCGATTGGACGCAGATTGATGAAAATGCCGTGGCCGAGTTGTTCTACACGTCGGGAACCACGTCGAATCCCAAAGGCGTGATGCTGACGCATCGCAATTTGTATCTGCACTGCTTCAGCCTCCTCACGGGCGTGGGCAACCTCGTCACGATGAGAGAGCTGCACACGATTCCGCTCTTTCACGCCAATGGTTGGGGACGCGTGCAGACGCTGACGTGCATGGGCGGTGTCCATGTGATGATGCGGCGCTTCGATCCGGCGCAAGTGTTGGCGCTGGTGGAGCGCGAGCGCGTGGAAGGATTCGCGATGGTGCCGACGATGGCGATCGCGCTGCTGAATTGTCCCGCGATGAAGGCCGAGCACGATCTCTCCAGCCTGAAATACGTGAGCATCGGCGGCGCGGCGTCGAGTCCCGAACTTGTGGCGCAACTGGAAAAGGCGCTGGGTTGCGCGTGCTACTCGGGCTATGGACTTACCGAAACGTCTCCCGCGATGAGCATGTCGCTGTTGAAGCCGTCGCTCTCCGATCCCGAAGAATTTCGGCACACGCGGCAATCGATGGCCGGATGCGCGTTTCCGTGCACGGAGATTCGCGTGGTGGATCAGGACATGAACGATGTGCCGTGCGACGGCCAATCGGTCGGCGAAGTGGTGACGCGCGGCGATGTCGTGATGGCGGGATATTGGCGGCAGCCCGAGGCCACCGCCGAGGCACTCCGGGGAGGCTGGTTTCACACCGGCGACCTCGCGGTGATCGACAAAGACCGCTACATCCTGATTGTCGATCGCAAGAAGGAAATCATCGTTTCGGGCGGCGAAAATATTTCCTCGCTGGAAGTGGAGAAAGCAATTCTGGCGCATCCGGCGGTGTATGAGGCGGCGGTGATCCCGGTTCCAGATGCTCGATGGGGCGAAGTCGCGAAGGGTTTAGTGTCGCTGAAATCGGGTCAGCAGGCGACGGAGGCGGAAATCATCGAGTTTGTGCGCGGCCGGCTGGCGCACTACAAGGTTCCCAAGACGATCGAGTTTCTCGCGGAGTTGCCGAAGAGCGGCACGGGGAAGATTTTGAAGCGCGTGCTGCGCGAAAAATACTGGGAACACTTGTCGCGCCGCGTAGGGACGTGAGGTAGAAACTCACTCCGCCGCGGGTTTTTTCTTCCGCGGCGCGCGTGGTTTCGCGGCGCGCTTCGGCTTGTCGCTGCTGGACGCCGCTTTGCGCCGGCGCTTTGGAGCGGGCGCATCGCCTTCCACCGCGGGTGCAGTTTCTTCCGACGCCGGCATCGCTTCCGATGTCTCGGGCGCGCCAGTATCGCCGGCCGCTGTGGTTTCTGCGGCTTGCGGCGCGGCGGATTCCGCCGCCGTTTCCATCGCAGGCGTCGCCGCCGGCGGGCCCGCTTCCACCATCGTGCGCACGCGCATCGCACCGCGTTCATCGGGTGCGATGGAGACGAGTCCTTTGTCGTGCGCCAAATTCAATAGCGCGGAAAACTGCTTGAAGCCGAATTTTCGTTCGTCGAAACCGGGACGCAGTTTGCTGAGGAACTGTTTCAAGCCGTGAATGTGAAACTCGCGTCGCCCGCGCTGCGCGGCTTCCAGCAACACCTCGCGCAACACATTGATCGCGTGATCCTCGCGCGAATCGGTAGTCGAAGACGGTGCGGCTTGGTGGTCGCCTTCCGGCAGCGACAACGTGTAGTTGCCGCCGTGACGTTCGATGTGGACGAGGCCGGCGTGGGCGAGTTTTTCCGCAAAGTCCAAGAACGAGCTGACGCCGTAGTCACGCTCGGTAAACGTGGAATCGAGCTGGATCATGGTGCTCTTGACGAGTCCCAGCAGCGGCTCGTGTTCGCGGTCGGACAGCACCTTGAGCGTCCGGCTCAACAGCGGCATGACGTTGGAAAGTTCGAGCGAATCCTCGTGGCGTCCATGCGACGGCGCATGTTGCGGCGCGGCAACGGCGGTTTCCGCGGCGCCTTCCGGTGCGTGGGCCGCCAGCGCTTTCGCGGGTACGCGGCCGCCGCGTGGTGCGCGGCCCGGCGCCCGGCTCGGCGTCCGGCCCCCTCGCGCGCCGCGCGGACGGCGAATGCTTTCCGGCGCGACGGCCGGCGCTTCGTCGTTGGCGCCGATCAAATTCTCGTAGCTAATGAACTCGCGGCAATTCTTCTGCAAGATCGTGGACGTGAATCCGCGTCCGCCGACGATGTACACCGCCTTGTTGTATTGCTTCAGCTTTTCCACCAGCGACATGAAGTCACTGTCGCCGCCGACGATGCAAAAGGCGTTGATGAAGTCGCGCGTGAAAGCCATTTCGAGCGCGTCCATGGCGAGATTGATGTCGCCGCCGTTCTTGTCGCCGCGCGGTGAAGGATCGCGCTGGATCATGTGCACGGCGTGCGCCGCCATCTTCTCGGAATGCCGGCCGGCCATCTTCCAGTTGCCGTAGGCGAACTTCGTGACGACTTCGCCGCGCTCCTTGAGCGCCTCGAGCACCAGCGACACGTCGAACTCGCGTCCCAGCGTGCTTTTCACGCCGATTTCGATGTTGTCGAAGTCGATGAAAACGGCAAACTTAATTTTTTCTTCCATGTAAATACAGAAACCCACTACCTTGTTTTATCGTAACACGGTGAGCCCCCGTTTAGGCTTGGCAATTTCACCACAGAGGACACAGAGAACCACGGAGAACACAGAGAGCGTCAACCCCAGGTGAATGTTCTCTGTGTCCTCTGTGTTTCTCTGTGTCCTCTGTGGTGAATCTGCCTGAGGTGAATCTGCCAGGCTTAACGCGGGCCTAGCGGTCAACCTTAACCGTGACGTGAATGGGAACCTTCCCCGGCGGATAGCAAGCATGCTGATCGCACGCCTGATACTTGAACACGCCGTCAATGGCGATGGTTCCCGCGGACGCGGGCGCGGTGAAATGCGCCTTCAGCGTCTGCATGCCTTCGAAAACGGAGAGTTTTTTTCCGTTGGTGAAAGCGAACTGCTTTAGTTCCGCCGGCGGAAAATCGTCCGTAAGATGTTTGGGACCGGCGGCATCCCACTCCACCCTGGTGGCGATCAAATACTCTTCGGTCGGCTTGTTGGAATTGATGTGATATCCGTCCTGCACGTGAAATCGCAGCGCCACGTCGAACGGTTTTCCCGCGTGCGCCTCGACAGAGTCCGGCGTGTCGATTTGCACGATGGTCTTCTTGGTGAACTGGCCAGGAACGGCCAGCAACAGCATCAGCAGGGCGATCACGGCTGGAGCAATCCTTTGATGTCTTTCTCGAGCACGTCCTTGCCAACCAATCCTTGATGCGTGGCGCGAATCTTGCCGTCGCGATCGATCAAGAACGAGGTGGGCAATCCGAAAACGCCGCCCCAGGAATCGGCGATGTTGTCGTTGCCGTAGAGAATCGGGTAGTTCATCTTGGCCTTATCGACGAAAGGCCGGACGTCTTTCTGATCGTCATCCATGGCCACGCCGACAATTTCCAGCCCTTGTGACGCGTAGCGATTGTGCATTTCGATGAGCCACGGAATCATAATCTGGCACGGTTCGCACCAAGTGGCCCAGAAATCCACCATCACCACTTTGCCCTTCAGGTCCGCGAGCGTGACGGTGCGGCCGTCGAGGTCTTTCAGCACCAACGCCGGTGCGGCAGCGCCGATCTTGATGGGTGACGGGCCATCGGCGGCAGAGGTTGTCGGCTTGCCTTCTTTGATCACCTTGGCGCGGTCAGAATCCTGCTTGATCCAAACGACCGCCAGCGCGACGGCGCAAGCGAGGATTCCGATGGTCAGGATGCGCGAGCCGGTGGAAACGGGCGTAGGTTGCGCTTCGCGAGGCGTTTCCGGCGAGGGTGGTGCTTCGGGAACGGCGTGTTCGCCAACGTTGGGCAGTGTGGACTCGTCCATGTGTGTCGCAAAACTCCTTAAGCTTTATTCTATCGCGCCCGCTCTACTGGAAGCGATCTAGAAACGAGAGGTATCCCGAGAGCCGTGTAAATTGATTGCTGGCCAAAAGCACGCCCAGCGCAATCAAGAGCACGCCGGAGCACACTTCCATGGTGTGCAAATGGCGGCGGAAGCGCTGATAAAACCGCAGAAAGCTGCTCAACCCGAGCGTCGTCAGCAGGAACGGCACGGCCAGTCCCAATGCGTAAGTGCTGAGAAGCAGCATTCCTTCCGCGACGCGGCCGCTGGTGGCGGCGATCGTCAGGATGCCGGCGAGCACGGGACCAATGCACGGCGCCCATCCGAAAGCAAAGGCAAGACCTACCAAGAACGATCCGAACATGGAGGCGGGCTTGGCGGTTTCAGTGACGCGCGTGTCGCGATACAGGATGCCGATCTTCAGCACCCCGATCATGTTCAAGCCGAACAGGATAATCAGCAATCCGGCGAGCTGCGTCAGCAGGTGGCGCTTGGCCTTGAGCACTTCGCCGGCATACGACGCTGACGCGCCCATCACCACAAAGACGATCGAAAATCCCAGGATGAAGAGCAGGGAATGGACAAACGCGCGGGCCATCAGTTTCTTGTCCGCGCCGTCTTTAAGCTGTTCCAGGCTCGCGCCGGAGATCAGCGCGACGTAGCCGGGCACCAAAGGCAGGACGCAAGGCGAAAGAAACGACAGGACTCCCCAAACAAACGCCCAAAGGTAGGATACTTCGCTCATTCCTAAGAACCTTATTATATGCGCAGCGCGCCGAAGGGAGTTGTTACGGATTGTGAAAACTCCCGGCGGCGCGACTCGGGCATCGGCGAAAGTGATCGGATCCATTGTCAATCGAAACTTGACAGCGGCGTCCCGCGTCGAGTACTAAGAAGAGTAGCGATGGACGAACATTCTCTGAGCGATCTGTTTCGGGAGCTGGTGGAGCGCAGTTTTCTCCACACGCTCGAACTTCGCGATCCCGAGGTAATCCACTACATGGCGGCGCTGTTGTTCGACTTCACACGCGCCGATCACGTGTACCGCATCCGCGACGCCCGCGGGCGAACGATCGAGGACATCGGCGAAATGCTGATCGAGTCCGATCCCTTGGGGCGCGCCGCGAACTTTGACCGCGAACGCGAGGTCCGCAAGCACGTCGGCGACTTCACGCTGTTTTTCTCCGGCATGTTTCCCGAGTCGATCCGCAACTGGCGCCTGCGGCGCCTTCAGGTCAGCGGATTTCTGGACTACATCAAGGCCGGCAAGGAGTCGTATCACGTGGTCGCGGCATTCGATCAGTTCGAATACAAGCCGGTGGCGCCGCTGTATCGCAAGTTGGAAGATTCCTTCGAGGAATGCGTCTACGGATTGCACCTCGTCAAGCAGCAGATTGAAAGCCGGCGTGTGGAAAACCTGATCCACTAAAGACAGAGGACACAGAGAACGTTCACCTAAGGTTGAACGACTCTGTGTCCTCTGGTCGCTATCGCTAATTTCCGGCCGCGGCGCCGCTACCTAGCGGGGCGGTCCCCAGCCATGATCGGCGCGCGCCTTTTGTGCACCTTCACGAAATGCGCGGTCGAAGGCCCGGCGTTGATCCCGGTTCATATCGCGCGTCCTGCGGTCGGTGTCACAATCCCGGCCCGACACGACGCAGCGATAACCTTGGTCGAATCCCTCGCGGTGCAAATCGCGGAAGTCCTGCCCTAAGACCAGGCCGCTTCCGGCGAGAACCAACGCGGTGAAGCCAGTCAAGATTTTCCTTCTCATATAGCCTCCTTGAAGAAGATTGGCTCTCATTTGTCTTTCGGGAGCCTTTCTGCTTCCTTCGCCACGTGAGATGCGAAGGCCATCTGGCGCGTTACCGGGTAAAAGTCTCCACGCGCGAGACTATTTTCGTCCTAGTCCCCCGGCCGGAGCGGGTTACAGTTAAAAAATGTCTCGTTCCGGAAAGTGGGTTGCGATCGCGATACTGGCGTCGGCGGCCGGTTGCAAGCCGCCCACGATGGATCAGGAGACCATCGCTTACGCCAAGCAGTATGTGCGCTTCCAAAACGTGCGCGCCAGCGCGAAGACGGATTACCGCGGGCAATCGCTAGGCACGCTGCACATGGACGTGGCCAACACCGGACCACGCGACATCAGGGAGCTCGACGTAGTGCTCTATTTTCAGGACGCGGCCGGCAACGTGATCGCCACCGAACGCGCCACGGCGATTTCGCCGCGGCTGAAGCCGCTCGCTGCCGGGCAAACGCGCGACTTCATGCATGGATTCGATTTAATGAACGCGTGGAATCGATCGAGTCCCGGTGTGGGGATCGCTTACCTCAAGCTGAAGTAACAGTACTGAGTCCCGAGTTACTCAGGACTCAGCACTCAGGACTCAGCACTCAGCACTCGCAGTTATTTCACCGCCAGCATCACCGTATTGCTCAGTTTGCCGCCAGAGGAAATCTGCACGGCCGCAAATCCTCCCGACGGCAATCCCGAAGGCACAACGGCATTCACTTGGAAGACGCCCGCGAGTCCCGGCGCGGCGGCCGAGAACGTCACGCTGGCGTTGATTCCGCCGATGGTCACCGCCGGCGTCACCACCGCGGCGTTGAACGGCGCCACGGAATTGCCCGGCTGTCCCGGCGTCAACGGTGGATTGGTGACGCCGAGTCCGGTGGCGAAAATCTGAATCACTTGTCCCGCGGACGCCGGATTGGCCGGCGAGTTCGCGCTGGAGTTCGCGTTCAGGATTTGCCCCAAACCCTGGCCTCCCGCAACTGGAAAGATCGCCGGATGAATCGGCACCAGCGAAATCTGCGTCGCGGGAGTCGTTGATGACGTGCCTGACACGACCGACACGACGGCGGCGTTGCCCGTCAGCGCCGGCATCTGGAAGTTGATCTGTCCTTGCGAGACGAAGAACAGCGGGACCGGCGATCCGTTCACCAAAACTTCCGTGCCGCCGAGAATCGTGGGCAGCGGCAGCGAGGAAGCCTGCGACGGCGTCGACGACGCAGTGAGGTTTTGTCCGAACAGCGACATCAATTCACCGGGCGACGCCGAATTGTCCGCCGCAAAGCTGCCGGCATCGACGATGCCGCCCGTGAAAATCGCGGGTGCACCGACCGCAAAACTCACGACGACAGTCTGCGGAGCGGACAGGGCGTTGGTCGCACCCGTCGGCGTCACAACCACCGACCCGAGGTAGGTTCCCGTGGCGAGTCCCGCGGGATTCGCGGTCACCGTAACGGTCGACGGCGACGTTCCCGACGACGGCGACACCGAGAGCCAGTTGCCGCCCGAGAGCGTCGACGATGTGACGTTGAACGCCATGCTGCCCGAGCCGCGATTCACCACGTCGAATCCGCCCGTGACCGGAGCACTCGATCCCGCCGCGGCCAACAACTGCAACGACGACGGACCGACGCCGGCGATGTAGAGCGGACTCACGGTGAGCGTCACGTTGACCGTTTGCTGATTGGTGCTGGACGTGAATGTCACCGCGCCCGAGTAAGTTCCGGGCGCCAAACCGCCGATGTTCGCGGAAACTTGGGCCGTGCCGCCGGATTGTCCCGACGTAGGCGACACGGAGAGCCACGTTCCGCCCGATTGCGTCGATGCAGTGGCGGTCCAACTGATCACCGACGTTCCAGTGCTCGCAACATTCAAGGTTTGCGCCGCGATGCTGCCACCGGCGGCGCCGCTAAACGTGAGCGTGGTGGGCGTCACCGCGATTCCCGGCGCGCCAACATTCATGGTGACAAAAATCACCACGGTGTTGGGCGCTGACGTCGACACCAGCACGATCGCGCCCGTGTAGGCGCCTTGCGCGAGTGTTCCGGCGTTGGCCGTGACCGTCGCGGAGCCAGGCGTTGTGCCGGCCAACGGCGCAATCGACAGCCAACTGCCGCCCGAGTTCGTCGACACGCTGGCGGACCAGGGGATCGATCCGCCGGTCGACGCCGAATTTGTGATGTTCAGCGTTTGCGTCGGCGACGTTCCTCCCGTGGCCGTTTGGAAGGTCAACGAAGTGGTGGACGCGGCGAGCGTTCCTGGCGCCGTGACGTTGAGTGTCACACTAATCGTTGGTGTGTTCGACGCCGCGGCGGAAACAATCTGGATGGTTCCCGTGTAGGTGCCGGTGGCAAGTCCTTGTGGATTCACCGATACCGTCAGCGTTGACGGCGTCGTGGCGTTGCCGCCGACGCTCAGCCAACTACCGCCGCTCACTGTCGTCACCTGCGTGCTAAATGTGATTGTACTGGCCGCCGAGACGGAAACGGTTTGCGCGGGGATCGTTGCGCTGGCGGAGCCGGTGAATGTGAGCGTTGTGGGACTCGCGTTGACCGACACGCCTGCGACAAGATTGAGCGTCACGGGCACAGTCACGCCCGAGCCGAAGTTGACGGTCCCCGAGTAGCTGCCGACAGAAAGGCCGCTGGTGTTCACCGAAACGGTGGCACTTCCCGGCGCCGTGCCCGACGTCGGCGACACGGAGAGCCATGATCCGCCACTCGGCGTGGTGACGCTCGCCGACGCGGCGTAGCTGAGCGTGCCACTGCTCGTGCCGAGCGTCAGCGATTGCGACGCGATCGTTCCGCCGGCCGTGCCGTTGAACGTAAGCGATGTGGGGCTCACCGTGATCACGGCATTGTTCGTGACGTTAAGGGTCACATTCACGGTTTGACTGACGAATCCTTGCGCCGCAAACGTGATGGTTCCGGTGTACGATCCCACGGCCAGGGTGCCTTGATTCACCGAAATCTGCGCGGTGAGATTGTTCGAAAACGTTCCGGTAGATGGAAGGACCGAGAGCCACGTGGCGCTGGAGGTCGTAGTCCAGGTGGCGCTGGAGGAGGAACTGGGGTTCAGAATTACGGTTTGCGTGCTCGGAGCAGCGCCGCCTTGGGGCGCGCCGAAAGTCAAAGTCGACGGAGAAACTGTGAACGTCGCCGATCCACCGACGACGAGCGTCACCGAATAGATCGTGGGAGTCGCAACGCCCGGTGCGGAGAAGTAAATGGAACCGTTATACGTGCCCGAGGCGAGGTTCGACGCTACGGTGCTATTCAGGCCGGCGGAAACGCCGCCCGTGTCCGGCGTGGGGCCGTTCGATGGATTCACGATCAGCCATGCGCCTCCCGTGGACGTAACGGGGAACGCCACCCAACCGGCGTTGACCGCGCCGCTGGTGCCGGTGACGGTCAGATTCACCGGCGGCGGAACCGATGCGCCTTGATTCATCACGAACAAGAGCGATTGTTGGGACCCCACCGTGCTCACGACGTTGAGTTGCCCCGTAACCGGCGCCGACAAATTCACGGCAATCGGCAAAATGGAAGTGGCGTTGCTCACGTTGGGATTGCTTACGTTGAAGAGAATGCTGCCGGTGTCCGATGCGCCAACAATTTTCGATGTATCGATCACAACGCACGCCGAGTTTGGCGTGGATCCCGAATTGATCGAGTTCCCGTTGCAATCGGTGAGTTTCAGCCATCCCGAACTGTTGCTGGTGCTGAGGGCCGACGTCCAGGAGAGCGACCCGAAGCCGTTGTCCGATATCGCCAGTGGAGTACTGAGCAACGTTGTACTGGTTGCGGTGGCGCTGTTGTAGGTGATGCTCGGCGTCCCCAAGATGAACGTTGGCTGCTGCGACGTTGTGGCGACGTTCATCGTCACGTTGACGTTCACCGATGCGCCTCCCGAGGAGATCGTGACGAACCCGCTGTAGCTTCCCATCGGGAGGCTTCCAGCGTTGGCCGTGACCGTAGCCGTACCCGGCGCGTTGCCCGACGACGTAACGCTCAGCCAGTTGCCGCCGCTCGGCGTGGTGACGTTGGCCGTGGCGGTGTAGGTGGTCCCGGCGGCGGACGTGATATTGAGCATCTGGTTTTGCGACGTAGCCAGGGCCACGCCGAAAGTCAGGGACGTTGGATTCGTCGTCGGTGGAGCGATGCAAGTGGGGCCCAAACAGAGCACGATGTTGACGGTCGCACTTCCACCCCCGTTCCCAAGCGCCGTGAACGACGCGTTGTAAGTTCCCGCCGACAAGCCCGACGTGCTGATCGCAACGGTTGGGCCGCTTCCGCTGCCTCCGGAGCACTGACCACCGGTGGTGTTCGGGCAATTGGTCAAACTGGCCCAGCCGAACCCATTCTGGTACTGGATTCCGTTGGCAGTTCCACCGGTGATGGACCAGCCACCACTGCCTGTGAACGTGACAGTCTGAGGATTAATGCTGCCACTCACCGGCCCATCGAAGTTCAACGTCGACTGACTGGCGACCAGTGTCGATTGCGCGGAGATCAAGCCCGCGAAGGAAAAAAGGGAAACCAAGAGGAAAACTGCGCCGCGAATGCACGTCTGGTTCATGGTCAGAACCTACCTTTTGAGGTAATCGTTGCAATCAGCCGTAGCGCGGTCGGCCAGTGCTATGATCGAATCATATCATGGCTTTTCCGCTGCATCGACCCCGCCGGCTGCGACGCAATAGTTTGATCCGCTCGATGGTTCGCGAAACGCGTTTATCACCGGAGAATTTTATTTATCCGTTGTTTGTGTGTCCGGGAAACGGAATCAAACGGGAAATCTCCTCGATGCCCGGCAATTTCCACTGGTCGGTGGACGGCGTGGCGCAAGAATGCCGCGAAGTCGCCGCGTTGGGCATTCCCGCAGTGATTCTGTTCGGACTTCCCGAAGCCAAGGACGAAGTCGCGACCGGCGCGTACGCCGAAGACGGCATCGTGCAGCGCGCGATTCGCGCGATCAAGGCGGACGTGAAGGATTTGCTCGTGGTAACGGACGTTTGTCTGTGCGAATACACGAGTCACGGACATTGCGGTGTGATCAAGGGCGAAGAAGTGGACAACGATCCGTCGCTTGATTTGCTGGCGCGCACCGCGCTCTCGCATGTGCAAGCGGGCGCGGACATCGTGGCGCCGTCCGACATGATGGACGGCCGTGTTGGTGCGATCCGCGCGGCGCTCGACAAGTCAGGATTCCTCGAAACGCCGATTCTCGCCTATGCCGCGAAATATGCGTCGGTGTTCTACGGGCCTTTTCGCGAAGCCGCCGACTCCGCGCCGCAGTTCGGCGACCGCCGCGCGTATCAAATGGATCCTGCCAACGCGCGCGAGGCGCTCCGTGAGGTCGCGCTTGACTTGGAAGAAGGCGCGGACATGGTCATGGTGAAGCCGGCGATGCCCTACCTCGACGTGATCGCGCATGTACGCCGCGAATTCCGCGTGCCCGTCGCCGCGTATCAAGTGAGCGGCGAGTTCTCGATGATTCGCGCGGCCGCGAGCCTCGGATGGCTCGACGGCGAACGCGCGATGATGGAGTCGCTCACCGCGATCCGCCGCGCCGGCGCGGACATGATCCTGACGTATTTCGCCAAGGACGCCGCGAAGCTGCTGTAGTTCTTGGCGTGCGGCGACAGAAAACTGCAACCGCCGATGAACGCAGATGAACGCAGATAAGAAAACGCGGCCATCCATCGGCGTTCATCGGCGGTTGCAGTTTTCTGTCGCCGCACTCTAGCTGCCTATTTCTTTTCCTTCAGCATCACGGCCGGGACATTCGCGTCGCGCACGGTCTTGTTGAAGTCCTCGAGGTCTTTTTTCAAGATCGTGTCGAGTTTCGCCAACTCTGGATCGATTTCCGCAACCAGTTCTTTGTAGACCACCAGGTCCGCCGCTGTGGGCGCGCCGTCGCCTTCCGCCACTACGCCGCCGAGCGCGGCCAGGCGATTGTTCAAGCGAATCGGAAAATTTAGCGGGTCTTGACTGCTCTGGTTTTTCGTTTGGTAAAGCGCTTCCTCCACGGCCTTCATTTTTTCGTTCAACGCCTTCCCGGCGTCGACGATTTTTTGGCCCTTGGGATCGTCCTTCCAACGCGCGGTCAGCGCGTCGATTTGCGTGCGCGCCTCGCGAACTTTCGCGATGTCGTCGTGAATGGCGGTTAGCTTGTCGCGAATCTCGATGCCCAATTTCAACTGCGCGGCGTAGTCGGCGTCGGTGAATTTCAACCGCGGATCTTTTTTGATCGCGAACGTTTCGGTGTACGCTTTGCCGTCGACGGTGAGACGCACCGAGTACGCGCCCGGCACGGCCGCCGGACCATTGACGCTGCCCGCCCACATGATCAAGCCGGGGAACCGCGAAGCATCGGTGTGGCGCATGTTCCACGTGAAATGATTCAATCCCGCTTCCGCGGGCACGCGCGGCCCAGGGCCACCGCCGAACGCTTCTTCGGCGTCGGGCGCGGCCGGCGTCGCCGGAACATCTTTCGTCGAAAACTTGCGCACGACGGCGCCGGAGGCGTCCAAAAACTCCAGCGAAACTTCACCCGACGGCTTGGACTTCAAGTTGTAGTACACCGTCACACCGGCCGCCGGATTTTGTCCCACTGCCGCCGCGCCTGGCAAACGGAATCCGCCGCCCGGCATGCGATACGCGTCGCTCGGCTTGAAGAGATGCACGGCGTCGTCCGCCGATGCCGTCGCCGATTGATGAATCAAATCCAAATCGTCGAGAATCCAGAAACTGCGGCCATGCGTCGCGGCCACGAGTTGCTTTTCACCCTTGTGCACCGCGAGGTCGTGAATCGGCACCACCGGCAGATTGAAATTCAGCGGCCGCCAAGACGCCCCGTCGTCGAAGGACGCGTACACGCCGGTCTCGGTGCCAGCATACAACGTTCCTTTCCAGTTCGGATCTTCGCGAATCGTGCGCGTGAATGCGCCGTTGGGGATGCCGCCCGTCTTGCCAAGCTGGTCGATGCGCGTCCACGTCTTGCCGTAGTCACTGGTCTTGTAGAGATACGGTTTGTTGTCGTCGTTCTTGTAATTCGTCGCGGCCACGTACGCCGTGCCCGCGTCAAACGGCGAGGCCTCCACCGTGTTCACCATGATCCACTGCGGCATTTCCTTCGGCGTTACGTTGGACCAATGCGCGCCGCCGTCCTGCGTCACTTGAACCAAGCCGTCGTCCGATCCCGTCCAGATGACGCCCTTCTTCACCGGCGACTCCGCCACCGTGAAAATCGTGCAGTAATACTCGATGCTGGTGTTGTCCTTGGTGATCGGGCCGCCCGACGTCGCCTGGCGCGATTGGTCGTTCGTCGTGAGGTCGGGACTGATGATGGTCCACGTCTTGCCTTCATCGGTGGATTTGAAA
The DNA here is from genome assembly GCA_021325275.1 of Terriglobia bacterium. GTDB lineage: Bacteria > Acidobacteriota > Terriglobia > JAJPHL01 > JAJPHL01 > JAJPHL01. The sequence goes on from JAJPHL010000021.1 coordinate 36,386, forward strand.
AGATGCTGCGACGCCGCGTACAACGTGGTCGGTTGATGCGGAGAAAACAGCAGCGGGAACGTCCACTGAAAACGCTCCTTCAAATCCGCGGCCGGATGCCCCATGGGATTGTCGGGCCATGCCGTGACGTTGCGAAGCTGGCCGGTGCGGTGATCGTAGCGCGTGATCAATCCGCCGTACGATCCCGCAAAAACGATGTTGGGATCCGACGGCAGCGGCGCGATCCACCCGCTTTCACCGCCGCCGACGTCGAACCACGCGCGCTCGTCGATCGCGCCTTCCGTCGTGCGGCTGGCGATGCGCACGGTCGAGTTGTCCTGCTGCGCGCCGTAGACGTTGTAAGGAAAATCGCTGTCGAGCGCCACGCGATAAAACTGCGCGGTCGGCTGATTCGTTGACGGCGTCCACGATTTTCCGCCGTTCTGCGTGACGTTCGCGCCGCCATCGTTCGATTCGATGAAGCGCTCGGGATTATCGGGCGCAATCCACATGTCGTGATTGTCGCCGTGCGGCTGGCGGATCGTGGTGAAGGTGCGTCCACCGTCGATGGAGCGATTGAATTGCACGTTCAACACGTAGAGCGTGTCGAGACTCTTCGGGTCGGCGTAAATGCGCGAGTAATACCACGCGCGCTGGCGCAAACTGCGCGACTCGTTGGTCTTGGTCCACGTGCGTCCGCCGTTTTCACTGCGGAAAATGCCGCCGTCCTCGGCTTCCACGCTGGCCCAGACGCGCTCGGAGTTCACGGGCGACACCGCGAGGCCGATGCGTCCTTCGACTCCCTTGGGCAACCCTTGCATGTGGGAGAGGTCGGTCCAAGTATCGCCGCCGTCAGTGGATTTCCAGATTCCGCTGCCCGGGCCGCCGCTCTCCAGGTGATACGGATTGCGCCAGACTTCCCACGTGGCCGCGTACAAAACGCTGGCGTTGGTGGGATCGAGAATCAAATCGATCGCGCCGGCCCGCGGACCTTTGTACAGGATTTTCTGCCACGTTTTTCCGCCGTCTTTCGAGCGGAAAACGCCGCGCTCTTCATGCGGTCCCCAGGCGTGTCCTTCCACCGCGACGTATACGAGATCGGGATTCTTGGGATGGATGCGAATGCGCGAAATTTGCTGGGAGTCGGCGAGGCCGATTTTCTTCCACGTTTTTCCGGCGTCGGTGGATTTGTACACGCCATCGCCATAGGAGATGTTGCCGCGAATCGCCTCTTCGCCCATGCCCACGTAGACGATGTTGGGATCGGATTCCGACACGGCGATTGCCCCGACCGATCCGGTGGTGAAATCTTTGTCCGAAATCGGCTCCCACGAGAGGCCCGCGTCGGTGGTTTTCCAAACGCCGCCGCCGGTGCAGCCGAAATAGAACACGTTGGGCTGTGAAACCACGCCGGCCACGGCGGTGACGCGTCCACCGCGAAAGGGTCCGATGGAACGCCACAGGTTTTGGCGCTTCAGCAGATCGAAACTATCGGCGCAAGCGAAAACAGAGAAGATGACGACGGCAAACGCGAGCTTTCTTGCGGAAACTTTCACGGGTTTCTCCTTTACGATGCACCATAGTAGCAGGACCTATGGCCGCCAAACAATCTTCCCTTCGCAGCACCGCGCTCATCAACACGCCCGAACACAACAAGGGCACCGCGTTCACAGACGAGGAACGCACCGCGCTCGGATTGCACGGACTCCTCCCGCCGCAGATTGAAACGCTCGATGAACAAGTCGTGCGGGCCTACGCCGCGTATCAGCGCAAGCATGACGATTTGGAGAAGCACATCTATTTGCGGCAAATGCAGGACGCCAACGAAGTGCTCTTCTATCGGCTGTTGCTCGATCACATCGAGGAAATGATGCCGATCGTCTACACGCCGGTGGTCGGGTTGGCGTGCCAGGAGTTCAGTCATATTTACCGGCGTCCGCGCGGGCTGTACATTTCCTATCCGTTGCGCGACTCCATTCCCGCGCTGCTACGCAACCGGCCGAACGCGGAAATCGACGTAATCGTGGTCACCGACGGCGAACGCGTGCTCGGCATTGGCGATCAAGGCGCCGGCGGACTGGGCATTCCCATCGGAAAACTCAGTTTGTATTCGTTGATCGGCGGCATTCGACCCGCGCGCACATTGCCCATCGTGCTCGATGTCGGCACGAACAATCCCGAGCGGCTTTCCGACCCCGAGTATCTCGGATGGCATCATGAACGCATCACGGGCGACGCCTACGACGAATTCATCGAGCGTTTTGTATCCGCGGTAAAAGTTGAGCTTCCCAACACTTGTTTGCAGTGGGAAGATTTCGCGTCCCATCACGCCTTGCCGATTCTGGAACGCTATCGCGACGAACTGCTCACGTTCAACGACGACATTCAGGGAACCGCGGCGGTTGTCGTCGCGGCGTTGATGGCCGCCGTTCGCGTATCGAAGTCGACTTTGCGCGATCAGGAGATCGTGCATCTCGGCGCAGGATCGGCCAGCATCGGCGTGGCCGACTACATCCGCCGGCAATTGATCGCCGAAGGACTCACCGACGAAGAAGCGCGCCAGCGCTTCTGGATCGTCGATAAGGACGGGCTATTGCACACCGATCGCGCGGGACTAACGCCCGCGCAGATGGCCTACGCGCGTCCCCACGCCGAAGTCGCCGATTGGCCGCGGAATGATGCAGGGCAAATTGGGCTGGCCGAAGTGGTCGCGCGGATTCGCGCCAACATTTTGATTGGACTCTCCACCGTCGGTGGCGCGTTCACCGAATCGATTGTGCGTGAAATGGCCGGCAAAGTCGCGCGGCCGATTATTTTCCCGCTGTCGAATCCCACGTCGAAATCGGAAGCGTCCGCGGCAGACTTAATCGCATGGACCAACGGCCGCGCGCTGGTCGCCACGGGATCGCCGTTTGCGCCCGTGAAATATGGGGATGAAATCGTTCCAATCGCGCAGTGCAACAACGTTTGTATTTTCCCGGCGATCGGCCTGGGCGTGATCGCTTCTAAGGCGCGACGCGTGACGGATGGAATGATTTTAGCGGCGGCGCGCTCGCTCGCCGAACACTCGCCGGCCGTTTCGGGATTGAGCGGACGGCTGCTGCCGCCGGTCGAAGACTTGCGGCGCGTCGCCGTGGAAATCGCGATCGCCGTGGGACTTGCCGCGCAAGAAGCGGGCGTGGCGCCCATTACGTCGCCCGAGGAATTGTCGCGCCGCGTGGCCGAAACGCAGTGGTCGCCGGCGTATGACGGCGGATGAGTGGCCGCCGTCGGTTAAGATCGGAGAATGCTCACCGTAATTCTCCTCGTGATTTCCAACACCTTCATGACCTTCGCGTGGTACGGACACCTGCGCCATCGCAACACTACGATGATCGTGGCAATTCTTGGCAGTTGGGCGATCGCGCTAGGCGAATACTGTTTCCAAGTCCCGGCGAATCGCCTGGGTTACGGCAAGTTCACTGGGTATCAGTTGAAGATCATTCAAGAAGCGATCACGCTGGTGGTGTTCGTGATGTTCGCGTACCTGTATCTCGGCGAACGCATGCGCTGGAATTATCTGGGATCGTTTGTGTGTCTGGCGGGTGCGGTGGTCTTCGCGTTTTGGAGATAACGGCTTTTGAACCACAAAGGCACAAAGAACACAAAGAAGACCAACCCTTCAGCCGCCACTACATAGTTCTTCTTTGTGCCCTTTGTGTCTTTGTGGTTCAAGAACCTTGCTCCGACGCGCGACTCGTGGTGTACTGGCATAATCTCATCTCAAACTTTGGAGTGATCCCATGGCGGAAGCGGGTACGCAGGAACTGGTATCTTTTGCGAAGCAAGGCTCGGTTGGCGTCATCACCATCAACAATCCTCCGGTTAATGCACTGAGTCCCGGCGTGCCGGAGGGCATTCTGAAGTTCGTGAAGGACGCTGCGCTCGACGCGTCGATCAAGGCGGTCGTACTGATCGGCGGTGGACGCACCTTTATCGCGGGCGCCGACATTCGCGAATTCGGCAAGATGACCAGCGGAAAACGCGAGCGATTGAGCATGAATCCTACGCTCGCGACTCTCGAAGACTCGCCCAAGCCGATTGTCGCCGCGATTCACGGGACCGCTTTTGGCGGCGGCCTGGAATTCGCGATGTCCTGCCAGTATCGCGTGGCGATTGCATCCGCGCAAGTCGGACAGCCTGAAGTGAAGCTCGGCCTGATCCCGGGCGCGGGCGGCACGCAGCGACTCCCGCGGCTCGCGGGTGTGGCCAAAGCACTCGACATGTGCGTCGGCGGGGATCCCATTTCCGCTAAGGACGCGCTGGCCTCCGGCGTGATCGATTCAATCGTCGACGGAACGTCAGGCGACGACCTGCTCGCCGGCGCGGTGAAATTCGCCGAGGCGCTAACGGGACCACACACGCGCACGCGCGACAAATCCGCCAAGCTTAGCGACCAAGCAGGCAGCGCCGCGGCAATTTCCGCCGCGCGCGAAGCCCTAAAGAAAAAAGGACGCGTGCTGATCGCGCCGGCTGCCGCCATCGACGCCATCGAAGCGACCACGCGGAAGTCCTTCGACGAAGGGTTGAAGGTGGAAGCGGAGCTTTTCCAGAAATGTCTCTTCTCCGACCAGTCGAAAGGATTGATCCACGCGTTTTTCGGCGAACGCGCTGTCTCGAAGATTCCCGGCATCGGCAAAGACGTGCCATTGATCCCCATCAAGCGCGCCGCGGTGATCGGCGCGGGCACCATGGGCGGCGGCATCGCCATGAATTACGTGAACGCCGGCATTCCCGTGCTGATCAAGGAGACGTCGCAGGAATTGCTCGACAAGGGTCTCGCGACCATCAAGAAGAATTACGCGAACTCGGTAAAGAAAGGCCGTTTCTCGCAGGAAGAAATGGATCGCCGCATGGCACTGATCACGCCCACGCTCACCTACGACGGTTTCGAGCAAGCCGACATCGTCGCCGAAGCCGTGTTCGAAGGCATGGAGCTGAAGAAAAAAGTCTTCGCGGAATTGGATAAGATCGCGAAACCCACCGCGATTCTTGCCAGCAACACGTCCACGCTGAACATCGACGAGATCGCTTCGGCCACGTCGCGGCCGCAGCAGGTGATCGGTCATCACTATTTTTCACCGGCCAACGTGATGCGCTTGCTCGAGATTGTTCGCGGCAAGGCCAGCAGTCCCGAAGTAATCGCGACGTCGATGGATTTGTCGCGCAAACTGAAAAAAGTGGGCGTGCTGGTGGGCAATTGCCGCGGATTCGTAGGCAATCGCATGTTTGGACCGTATCGCCGGGAAGCGCAATTCCTGGTGGAAGAAGGCGCCGCTGTCGACGCCGTGGACGCCGCGCTCTACGAATACGGCATGGCCATGGGACCACTCGCCACCGGCGACCTGGCGGGTCTCGACGTGGGCTGGCGCATTCGCAAGGAGTACAAGCACACCGAAGTCGCGGGCGTGCGTTATCCCGAGGCGGAAGATCGCTTGTGCGAGCTCGGCCGTTACGGACAAAAGACCGGCGCCGGATGGTACAAGTACGACGAAAACCGCCAGCGCCACCTCGATCCGGAAGTGGATCGCATTGTACTGGAGGTGGCGAAGGAACGCGGCATTCCGCGACGCCCCATCGACGCGCGGGAAATCGTCGATCGTTGCATTTACGCGCTGGTCAACGAAGGCGCGCGCATTTTGGAAGAAGGATTCGCGCTGCGCGCCGTCGACATCGACATCATTTATCTCAACGGCTACGGATTTCCGGCGTGGCGCGGCGGTCCCATGTGGTACGCCGACACCGTGGGATTGAAAAACGTCTACGAACGCGTCGGCGAGTTCCATCAAGCGCACGGATATCACTGGGAACCGGCGCCGTTGCTGCAGCAACTCGCCAAGGAAGGCAAGTCCTTTGCGGATTGGGACAAGGGCCGGGAGTAGCCGGGAACGTCTACAATCCCATGCGTGTCAGCAAGGCCTGAAAACGTGGCTCGGCGCGCAGAGGGTCGAGAATTGGATCGACCTTGGCATAGACCATGGACGTGGAATGGTCTTCGTAGGCTTGCTCGAGCCAACGCAGCGCTTCTGCCTTATCGCCCAGACCGATGCAGACAAGCGCATTGCTGAACGGCGGCACGTAATGATTCTTGGACCGCTCGTTCAACCCTCGTAGCGTCTTGCGCGCCGCGGCCTTGTCGCCCGAAAGGGCGCGCGCGTAGGCCAGCACGCCTTCCACGTAGGGATCGCTGCCCGACAAACGGACGGCGTCCTCTAGTTGGGGAATCGCCGCCGGAAAATCGCCCTCCAGTGCCAGCGCGATCCCCAAGCGCGTGCGAGCGCGGGCGAAACCGGGGTCGAGGTCCAGGGTGCGCCGATACTGCACGATCGCTTCGTCATAGCGGCGGCTGAAATAGAGGATCCAGCCGACGTTGGTGTCGATGATCATGGAGTTCGGGTCGAGTTGCTCGGCGCGGCGCACTTCCGAAAGCGATTCGGGCAGCCGGCCCATCGCCGCCAGGTCGAGCGCGTACCAATGATGGGCGGTGGCGTATTCCGGGTGCAGCGAGATCGCCTCGCGGAAATGACGTTCCGCTTCCTTGAACTCCCAGTCGGAGAAAAACGAAATCATTCCCAGCGACGCGTGCGGCTCGGCCAAGCTGGAGTCCAACTGGATGGCGCGCAGCGCCGCGGCTCGCGCGTTCGGATGCGCCTTGCGGCCGGGCTCCACGGAGAACGATGCCATCAGCGCGTAGGAATCGGCCAGGCCGGCGTAGGCCAGCGCATAGTTGGGATCGGCGTCAATGGCTTTCTGAAAATAATCAATGCCTCGCACCAAGCTGTCTTCGGTGCGGCGGTTCCACAGAAGCCGCCCGCGCATGTAGCTCTCATACGCTTCGTTGCTCAGCGTATCGTTCTTGGCAATGCGGCGCTTCTCCTCTCCGGTTAGTTGTTGGCCGGTGAGATGCTGTGCCAACTGGCCCGCGATGGTCTCCCCCATGGAGTCCTGCAAGCGGAACATCTGTTGCGGACTCTGCTCGAACGCCCCGGCCCAAACTGTTACGCCGTCTGAAACGCGGACCAACTGCACAGTGACGCGGACGATCGAGGGCGATGCTTGAATTCGGCCGTCGAGAATGGCGTCGACACTTTGTTCGCGGCCGGCGGCCAGCGGATTCATCGTTCCCTTCGCATACTTAATCACTGCTCCCGTGGGACGCACGGTGATTCCGCCGACGACACCAAGCTTGGTGATCAGTGCGTCGGTCATGCCGAGTCCCAGATACTCCTGGCTGGTATCCTCACCCAAAGTGCGGAACGGCAGCACGGCGACCGTACGGATCGGATGCACCGCCGGCATGAGTCGCGACTTCAAGGCCCAGGCGCCCGCGACAACCGCCAGCACGAGCACGGCGACGCCTGCGATCCATCTCGACCAATGGAACGCTCGCACGGGTTGCACAGGAACCGCGACAGCTTGCACCGGATCCGGTTGCGACGGCTCCGGCATAGCGGCTTCCACGATATCGCCGATGAAACGGTAACCGGTGCCGGGCACGGTTTGGATGTACTTGCGTTGCGGCTCCTCGTCGCCGAGCGCTTTGCGCACCGTCGATACGGCCACCATCAGGTTGGCCTCTTCCACAAAGCAATCCGGCCATACGGCGGTCATGAGTTCGCTTTTGGTGAGCAGGCGTCCTTTGCTCTGAACCAGAATCACAAGCGTGTCGAATGCGCGACGAGGCAAGGCGACGGACTGGCCGTCCTTAGTAAGAAGACGCTCGGAAGGATTCAAGCGGAAGGGACCGAAATCGAAAACTGGACGAGACGCCAAGATATCCCTCGCGAAACTTGACACGATTCTAACACACTGCTTCTTTTGACCTTTCGGCGATTTTAGAAGTTCTTTAGACGGTCTTATTGACACTTGCGCCGCGCGCCTCTACACTCGCGCCCATGAAACTACTGCGAATTCTCTTTCTGCTTGGGGTGGTTAGCTTCATGGGCATTTGGGCCGCCGCGCAAACCAGCGGCACAATTACCGGCACCGTTACCGACGCTTCGAGCGCGGTCATGGCCGGCGTCAAGGTCGGCTGTTCCCGATCGGCGATCGATGGCGGCGCGCCGCAGGATCGCCACGAGGCGGTTACCAATAGCGCCGGACAGTATACGTTTGCCCTTCTGCCGCCCGGCAACTACGAACTGGAGTTCGCCGCCAACGGCTTCACGACGGTTCTCGTGAAGACCAAGTTGTACGTTACCGAGCGCATCGCCGTGGACGCGGTGATGAAACCGGCTTCGGTCAGCGAAAAAGTGGAAGTGAACGCTTCCGGCGCCATGTTGCAGACGGAAACCTCCACGGAGGGACGCACCGTAGACGGAACGGCGATTCGCCAGCTCCCGCTTTCCACGCGCAACTTCACGCAGTTGTTGACGCTGTCGCCGGGAACGTCGTCGGCGCTGAATGACGCCGGCGCGCTCGGCCGCGGCACGCAAATCATTTCGGCGTCCGGCGCGCGCACCACCTCCAACGCCGTCGAGATCGACGGAGTGGACGCCGTCAACATCCACACCAATAGCGCCAACGACAATGGCGTAGGTTCGAACGGGATTTTGGTTCCGTCGCCGGAGGCGATCCAAGAATTCAAGGTGCAAACCAGTTTGTACGACGCGCAGTCGGGTCGCAGCGGCGGGGCTAACATTGTTTTGGTCACGCGGTCCGGCAGCAATGAATTTCACGGTTCGGCATTCGAGTTTTTGCGCAACACTGACCTCAACGCCAACACCTTTTTTCAGAACTCCACCGGAACGCCGCGCGGCGTGTTGAATCAGAATCAGTTTGGGGGCACGATTGGTGGTCCCATCAAGCGGAACAAGACGTTCTTTTTCCTCTCCTATCAGGGAACGCGTCAGAAAGACGGTCTTTCCAGTTCCACTTCCTTGAAACTTCCGGCGATTCCGTTGGACCGCTCCGCGGCGTCGATCGGCGCCGCCTTCGCCGGGCAGAAGGGCACGCATGGCGGAACCGCGCTGCTCGCCAACGGATCGAACGTCAATCCCGTCGCGTTGGCTTTGCTGAATCTGAAACTGCCCGACGGAACTTTCTTGATTCCGTCGCCGCAGATTGGCGGCACCGGCGTTAACTACACGGCGTCGCGTCCCGCCACGTTCAACGAGGATCAGGGCATGGTCAACATCGACCATCAGTTCAGCGACAAGAACCGCCTGTCGTTCAAGGGATTCGTGGCCTCGCAGCCGACGTACAAGCCGTTTGGCAGCGCGAACGTGCCGGGCTTTGGATCGACGCAGGATTTTTCGGAGCGCTTGGCCAGTCTCACCGACACTTATGTGTTCACCGGCAATCTGGTGAACGAGGCGCGCTTCGGAGTATCGCGCGTGCTCGGCGTGGTAATCCCGCAAACCGTGATTACTCTGAGCTCCATCGGCATGAATCGTTTCAATTCCGCCGACTATCCCGATATCCCGTTGACCACCGTGACCGGCGGATTCGCGCTCGGCTATGACACCAACGGCGATCAAGGCGTGCGGCCCACCACGTGGCACTACGCCGACACGATTTCATGGGTGAAAGGCAAGCACCAGATCCGCGGCGGAATCGAAGGCCGCCGTTACGATGACAATTTTTACAGCCGCAATCGCTACCGCGGACAACTTACGATTCCATCGATGGCCGATTTTCTGCTGGGATTGTCGGGTAATCCCGTGGCGCAAGGCGGCAATGGCACGGGCTTCAGCAACATCAACAGCGCCGACGTGGCGAGCGGAATTCCCGATGGCGCCGACCGCATCACGGACCTCGGTTTGTTTGTCCAGGACGATTGGAAAGTCAATTCCCGCTTGACGATGAACTTGGGTTTGCGCTGGGATTACCTCGGCTGGCCGGTGGACGCGCTGGGGCGTCGCGGAAACTTCGACTATCGCTTGTATCAGCCGCCGCCCGTGGGCGGTTCCACCACCGCGGGCTTCGTGCAAGCATCGAACTCGCCGCATCCGCTGCCAGGCTTACCGTTGGTAAACCCAACGTTGATCGACAACCCGCCGGACAAGAACTTCGCGCCGCGCATCGGGCTGTCCTACAAGGTGTCGCACCGTCTGGTATTTCGCGCCGGATACGGAATTTTCTACGACCGCTTGTCGAACCAACTGGGCTTGCTGACCTCGCAATCGGCGCCCGATTATTTGCGCACCAGTCTCACCGGAACGTCCAACGTCGCCTCGACGCTGCAAAATCCGTTCCCGGTCCTGCCGCGGCAGTTTCAATATCCCATTCTTCCGGTGCTCTATTCGCCGCCCTACACGAATACGCAACCGGCGCTCGGGCTGAACTCCGTGGATCCGACGTTGCGCACGCCGTACATTCAACAGTGGGGGGCGAATTTCCAGTTTGAACTCAGCCAGGACCTGCTGCTGGAAGTCGGCTACGTTGGAACCAAGGGCGTCTCCTTGCCCGACCGGCGTGCGATCGACCAAGCTGTGCTCGCGAGCCCATCGAGTCCGATCAACGGGATCACCACGAATGATTCCACCAACACCGGATTGCGCGTGCCGTACGTAGGCTTCTCTCCCACCGGATTGTTGGCTGAAGAAACCGCGGCGGATTCGCATTATCACTCGCTGCAAGTCAGCATGACGCGCCGATTCAATCACGGACTGCGATTGCTGGCTTCCTACACCTTCTCGAAGTCGATCGACGACACGAGCGGCGGCTCCACGACAATCTTCAGCGAGATCACCGGCGACGAAGCGCACATCTGGACCAGCAAAGGCCCGTCCGATTTCGACCGCACGCAGCGTGTGGTCGTCAATTGGGGTTACGAAGTGCCGCGCTGGGGATTCGGCTGGAACGACACCGCGATCGGCAAGCGCGTCTTCTCAGGATGGGAGCTCGCCGGCATCGTGATCGGGCAATCAGGAACGCCCATCACCATCAGCGACAGCGCTGGAGCCACGTACTTCGGCACCGCCGGCAGTCGCGCGAATTGGGCTCCCGGAGCGACGGTGGAAACCGCGACGTTATCGGGCTCGGTGGAAAGCCGCTTGACCCAGTATTTCAATACCGCGGATTTCACCAAGGCCGGTAATCTCTTCGGCAACGCGGGGCGTGGAATCTTGCGCGGTCCGTTCCAGCGCAATGTGGATTTTTCCGTGAACAAGCACATCCCGATTGCGGAACGGCTGAACGGCGAATTCCGCGCGGAGTTCTTCAACATCTTCAACATGGTGAACTTCGCCAATCCCTCGGGCAACGTTTCGAGTTCTGCCTTTGGCGGGATCAGCGCGACCACCGGCAATCCGCGTGTGATACAGTTTGCTTTCAAATTGCTGTTCTGATTGCAGCCGATGAAATCGCGATCGCTTTACATTCAGGTCTTGTTGGCCATCGCCGCCGGTGTGTTGTTCGGTGTCATCGCGCCGAGCCAGGCCGCGGCGATGAAGCCGCTGGGCGACGGCTTCATCAAGCTCATCAAGATGATGATCGCGCCGATCATCTTTTGCACCGTGGTGTTGGGCATCGCCGGCACCGAGAGTCTCAAGAAGGTCGGCAAGACAGGCGGCTTGGCGCTGCTTTACTTTGAAGCGGTCAGCACGGCGTCGCTCTTGATCGGCCTGCTGCTGGTGAACACCGTGCAACCCGGCGCCGGCATGAACGTGGATATCCACACGCTCGACACCAAGGCCGTGGCGGCCTACGCCGGTCCCGGCAAGATGCAGAGCGTCACCGATTTCTTGCTGAATGTGATTCCCTCCACTCAGGCGGACGCGTTCGCGAAGGGCGAAGTGCTGCAAGTGCTGTTTTTGGCGGTGCTGTTCGGAGTGGCGTTGCAAAGAGTGCCCGCGGTGAACGCGCGGTTGTTGCCGGTGATCTCGAAAATCTCGGAAGTGCTCTTCGAGATGGTACGCATGATCATGAAACTCGCGCCGGTGGGCGCCTTCGGTGCGATGGCGTTTACCATCGGGTCGTACGGCATCCACAGTTTGATGTCGCTGGCCAAACTGATGGCGACGTTTTATGCGACCTGTCTGGTTTTCGTCTTCGGCGTGTTGGGCATCATCGCGCGCGCGCACGGTTTTAGTATTTTCCGGTTTGTCCGCTACATTCGGGAAGAGATCCTGATTGTGCTGGGCACCTCGTCGTCGGAAGCGGCGCTGCCGCCCTTGATGCAGAAACTGGAGAGCCTCGGCGCGGGGCGATCCACCGTGGGTTTAGTCGTGCCCACGGGATACTCCTTCAATCTCGACGGCACTTCCATTTATTTGACGATGGCGGCGATCTTCATCGCGCAGGCCACCAACGTGCACTTGACGTTGCTGCAACAAGTCACGCTGCTCGGCGTTTTGCTGCTGACTTCCAAGGGCGCGGCGGGCGTGACCGGCAGCGGATTCATCGTGCTGGCCGCGACGCTCTCCGCAGTCGGATCGATTCCGGTGGGCGGTCTGGCGCTGATCCTGGGGATCGATCGCTTCATGTCGGAAGCGCGCGCCTTGACCAATGTGATCGGCAACGGTGTCGCGTCGGTGGTGGTCGCGCGATGGACCGGCGACCTCGATCAGGCGGCGTTGGAGCGCCAACTGAACGGGACGCCGGCGAGGGAGGTTGTACAGCCCGTGGAGCTGGAGTCGGTTCCCTGAAGGCGCAGGTTCAAGGTTAACGATCTTTCGGGCTTTGCCCAAATTGTTTCGTTTAGTACCAGCAGTTTCCTCGTCAGGTCCGCCCCCATAGTCCCAGGCCCCCTAAGTAACTCCAACAGAACATTAGGTTTCTCTGAACAGTGTCCACTTGGCACGATAGTTGCGTTTAGGACCATCGTGCGCGGACTAGTTATGGCCCCTTAAGGCCCCGCGCTATGAGGAGATTAGGTTTATGAAGAAGTTCTCGCTGATTATTCTGACGATTTCGATGGCAGGCGCTTTCGCCGCCGCCCAATCCAAACAACACGCCGAGACCGCCGTTTGGGGCACCCGCACCGGCACCAACAAGCCCACTCTCGCGCCCGATCTTAAGCTGAGCGCTTCGGACCAAACGCCGATGGAATTCATCGTTCAGTTCACGGAACCTCCCACGCCGCGGCATCATGCGAAGATTACGAGCTTGGGTGGCCGCTTGAACCAAGCGTTCCAATCGATCAAAGGCGCGCATTACACGATGCCCGCCTCGGCCGCGTTGCAACTGGCCGACGATCCTGAAGTCACCTATATTTCTCCGAATCGCCCGCTGAAGGGCTTGGTCGACATCACGGTCCAGACCACCCACGCCGATATTCTCCAGAACTCCTGGGGACTCGACGGCACGGGCATCGGCGTCGCGGTAATCGATTCGGGTGTGACTTCGCACGCCGATTTGTCCGGCCGCATTGTTTACAGCCAGGACTTCACCGGTCTTGGTCTCTCGCTTCTCTCCTCGAATGTCGCGCCCGACCAATACGGTCACGGCACGCACGTCGCGGGGATCATCGCGTCGAACGGCTCGAAGTCCGAAGGCAGGCAGTATACGCGTGAATTCGCCGGCTACGCGCCGAATGCCAACATCGTCAACCTGCGCGTGCTCGATCAGAACGGTTACGGAACCGACGCCAGCGTGATTTCGGCTATCGACACGGCGATCAAGCTGCAAAACAGGTACAACATTCGCATCATCAATTTGTCGTTGGGACGGCCGGTGTTTGAGAGCTACAAGATCGATCCGCTGTGCCAAGCCGCGGAACAAGCCTGGCAATCCGGCATCGTGGTAGTGGCGGCTGCGGGAAATATGGGCCGCGACAACACCTTCAACGAGCAGGGTTACGGTACGATCGAAGCGCCCGGCAACGATCCCTACATCATCACCGTCGGCGCGATGAAGAACAACGGAACGCCGGGACGCGGCGACGATACGATGGCCAGCTACAGTTCGAAAGGTCCCACGCCGATCGATCACATCGTCAAGCCCGACCTCGTGGCGCCCGGCAATCGCGAGATCTCGCTGCTGGCGTCTAACAGCAATTTGATCAAGAACTATCCGCAAACGGCGATCGCCAACAGTGTCTATATGTCACCGGCGCCGAGCGGAAATTCCAGCGACTACTACATGCTGAGCGGCACGAGCATGGCCACGCCCGCGGTGAGCGGCACCGTGGCGTTGATGTTGCAGAACACGCCGTGGATTTCGCCCGACACGGTGAAGGCGCGCCTGATGAAAACCGCGTCGAAAGTTTTTCCGACGTCGACCACTGCGACCGATCCGACCACCGGCGTCAGCTACACCACCAACTACGACATTTTCACGGTGGGCGCGGGCTATCTCGACAGTTACGCCGCGGCGTCGAACAACGATTACGTAGGTTGGGGCGCCAATGCAATTTCGCCCACGGCCGTGCAGAACTCCACAACCGGCGCTGTGACGCTGGTCAACGGCAATTCCCTGATCTGGGGAACGTCGTTGGTGTGGGGAACGTCGGTGGTGTGGGGCACGACGGTTGTTTCCGGCAATTCCTTGATCTGGGGAACGTCGCTGATTTGGGGAACCACCACGAACTCGGCGTTCAGCTTGATCTGGGGCACCAGCGTCGTTTGGGGCACCAGCAGCCCGGTGTCGGAAGTGACGCCGATCCTGATTTACGGCGAGAACTAAAACATCACCAGGAAACTGAACCACAAAGACACAAAGAGATCGCAGAGAGATCGCAGAGAGAAACACAAGAACCGGCAACCGGGGCCGCAACCGGAAACCGGTTCTTTTGTTTTCTTTGTGTCCTTTGTGTCTTTGTGCTTGAATCTTTCGGCTACCCAGGCATCCCAAATTGTTTCATTTAGTACCAGCAATTCCTTGACAGGTCCGCCTCCATAGTCCCAGGGCCCCATCAGTAACTTCAATAGAACATTAGGTTTCTCCGAACAATGCTCACTTGGCATGGTAGTTGCGTTTAGGACCCTGCGCGGACTAGTTATGGCCCTTAAAGGCCCCGCGCGATGAGGAGCCTTGGTTATGAAGAAGTTCTCGCTGATTATTCTGACGATTTCGATGGCAGCCGCTTTCGCCGCCGCCCAATCCAAACAACACGCCGAGACCGCTGTTTGGGGCACCCGCACGGGCACCAACAAACCGACGATCGCCCCCGACCTTAAGCTGAGCGCGACGGATCAAACACCGCAGGAATTCATCGTTCAGTTCACGGAACCGCCCACGCCGCGGCATCATGCGAAGATTACGAGCTTGGGTGGCCGCTTGAACCAAGCGTTCCAATCCATCAATGGCGCGCATTACACGATGCCCGCCTCGGCCGCGTTGCAACTGGCCGACGATCCCGAAGTTGCTTACATTTCTCCCAATCGCTCGCTGAAGGGCTTGGTGGATATCACCGTCCTCACCACGAACGCCAATTTGGTGCAGAAGTGGGGACTCAACGGCAATGGCATCGGCGTTGCTGTGGTCGATTCTGGCGTAACCCCCAACGCCGATTTGGGGAACGGCCCGGCCAGCCGCATCGTTTATAGCCAAGACTTCACGACCTCTGCTAGCGCCGCGGCCCCGGCGGGCCCGGCGGGTCCCGGGGGTCCCGGGGGTCCTGATGACGACGGCCCTGGCGCTGCAAACAGCGTGGGTGCCGATCTCTACGGTCATGGCACGCACGTCGCGGGAATCATCGCGTCGAGCGGCTCGAACTCCAAGGGTCCGAGTTTCAACCGCACCTTCGCCGGCTATGCGCCGGGCGCCAGCATCATCAATTTGCGCGTGCTGGACGCGAACGGCAACGGCACCGACGCCGCGGTGATCGCGGCCGTCGATCAAGCGATCACGCTGCGGTCGAAGTACAACATCCGCATCATCAATTTGTCGCTGGGACGTCCGGTGTTCGAAAGCTACAAGGTCGATCCGTTGTGCCAGGCAGTAGAATCAGCGTGGCAGGCGGGCATCGTGGTGGTGGCGGCCGCGGGCAACATGGGACGCGACAACACGTTCGGCGAAAACGGCTACGGCACGATCGAAGCGCCGGGCAACGATCCCTACATCATTACCGTCGGTGCGATGAAGAATAACGGAACGGCGACCCGCTCCGACGACACGATGGCGAGCTATAGCTCGAAAGGTCCCACGGCGATCGATCACATCGTCAAGCCGGACATCGTAGCGCCCGGCAATCGCGAAATCTCGCTGCTGGCGCCCAATAGCAACCTGATTAAGCTATACCCGCAAACCGCCATTGCCACTAGTGTGTACACGCAGGGGCCGCCGCCTCCTGGCAATGGCAAATCCACCAACTACTACATGCTGAGCGGCACGAGCATGGCCACGCCCGCAGTGAGCGGCACCGTGGCGCTAATGCTGCAGAACCAGCCGTCCCTGACGCCCGACACCGTGAAGGCGCGCCTGATGAAGACGGCCTCGAAGACCTTTCCTCAATCCAGCACGGCCGTCGATCCCACAACGGGCATCAATTACACCACTTACTCCGACATCTTCACCGTCGGCGCGGGCTATCTCGATAGCTACGCTGCGGCGTCGAGCAACGATTACGTTCCTAGCGGCTACAACGCGGTATCTCCCGCAGCCGTGCGGAACTGGGATGGCAGCGTTTCGTTGGTCAACGGCAATTCGCTGGTATGGGGAACGTCGCTGGTTTGGGGAACGTCGCTGGTTTGGGGAACGTCGCTGGTTTGGGGCACGTCGGTTGTCTCCGGGAATTCCTTGATCTGGGGAACGTCGTTGATCTGGGGCACCACCACCAACGCGGCGTCCAGCTTGATCTGGGGAACGAGCGTCGTGTGGGGTACGTACACACCCGCGGCGGAAACCACGCCGGTCTTGGTCTACGGCGAGAACTAGCCGCGATTCCGGATGTAATCGGAACGTCTCACTCGAAGGGCTCGATCGAAGGCCGCCGGCTTATCACCGGCGGCTTTCCCGTTTTTCAAGAACCTTATTTTTTTACGTACGCATCCCACATCTTGGCGATGCCGGCATCCTTGGCGTCGCCTTCGTGAATCACGATGCGATAGGCGTAGTGGATCGACTTGCCTTCATCGACGCTCTTGCTGCCGTCGCTGAGCGACTTATCGAACGCCGTGCGGCCGAAGGGATTGGCGGCGAACAAACCGTATCCGCGCGAGTGCCAGATGGAACGCGTAGAGTTCGCCGGGTTATCGAAGATCGCCACGCCGACTTTTTCGCCGTCCACGTCGCCTGAATAATCCACCCAATCGGAAAGCTTGCCCCACACACCCTTCTCTTTCGTGGCGCCTTCGGCATTGACCATCGTTCCGGTGTGCGGTCCCGTATCGGCCTTACCTTTGTCGGCAGAATCCTCTTGCAACGAACGCGCTAGGCGGATGCCGAGCACGCCGTCCTTGGCGTCGCCGAATTTCACGTTGGTGAGCGCGGTCAACGTGATGTCGAGATCGATCACGCGCAACTTCGAATCGCCGCTAAACCGCATCTCGCGATTCTCGCGGACGAGTTTCGTGCCGTCGAGCGCGCTCCAGGTCATGGTCGCGGCGATCTTGCCGGTCTTGCCGCTTTTCACTTCGTCAATCTTGTCCACTTTGATCCAGGCGCGCTTGGAACGCGTGGTGTACGACGTTTCGTTGTTCCAAAAATCGCTGCCATTCACGTCTTCATGACCGAACCACAGTCCACGCTGATGCGGGTGATCGGCGGGCTCGCCGTCGACCTTCTCCATGGGGAAGTGGCGCGTGATGACTTTTCCCGACGCGGTGCGCAACGGATACAAGTACGGCTTCATCGCTTCGCCTTCGTGCAGATAAAACGTGGTGAAGGGCTTGCCGTCGATCTCGACGTTAACCTTGTCGGCTTCTTGGGTGATTTTCACCTGCGCCGGCAGGAAGGCGCTCGCAAGGAACAACAGGAAGATGGTTGAACGGATTTTCATAGGATTAGTAAATCATGGAATCGTTTCCGGGCCGCCCAAGAAAAACGGGCACGCGGATCGCTCCGCGTGCCCTTGAACCGAAACGACGCCGGACTTACTTCGCCGACGTCAAGAAGATGATCACCAACGTGTACAACGCCAGCGACTCGATCAGCGCCAAGCCCAGGATCAGGGCGAAACGGATCGCGTCGCTTGCGCCCGGATTGCGCGCCATGCCTTCGCAGGCGGCCGCGGTGGCCTTGGCTTGTGCCAATCCGCAGACGGCCGAGGCGATCGCCATGGAGAATCCCGCGGCGATGAAGCCCCAAGACTTCTCGGTCATGCCGCCGCCGGTTTGCGCGGAGGCCGGTGCGGCGATCATGAACAGCGCGATCGCCAGGAACATCATTGTGAGTACTTTGCTTTTCATTGTGTTGCTCCTTGTATGAATTGCCTCCAGGAGGTGGTTCCCGTCATCCTCTTGCAGCCGGGCTCACACTGGCGGCGTGCTTAATGCCTTAATGCGCAGGCGCGTGCGCCGCATCGCCGTGAGCATGTTCGTCGTGCTCATGCTCCGCGTGCTCGTGATGCGTCGCGCCGCCCAAATAAATCAACGTCAACAGCATGAAAATGTATGACTGCAAGAACGCCACGAAAACGTGCAGCGCCATGAAGATGATCGGAATGCCGATCGGTACCAGATGCAAGAACACCAGGAACACCTGCTCGCCCGCGAACATGTTGGCGAAAAGACGAACGGAGAGCGAGAGGTTGCGGCCCAGGTGGCTGATGATTTCAATCGGAAGCATGAGCCACGCCAACCACCACACCGGCCCCGTGAAATGCCACAGATACTTCAGTACGCCCATGGCGCGGAATCCCTCGAAGTGGTAATAGAGGAACGCGAAGACCGCGCAGCCGAGCGTGACGTAAATGTATTGCGTGGGCGCTTCGAGCGTGGGGATCAAGCCGATCAAGTTGCAGAACAGAATGAAGACCGTGAGCGTCATCACCACAGGCACATACTTCACGCCGTGCGGCCCCACTTGCTCAAGCGACTGGCCCTTGACGAAATCGTGGAACAACTCGAAGAAATGTTGGACGCCGCCGGGCTTGTCCATCGAGAGCATCGACCGCAGCACGGTGAACATCACCATGATGACGATCGCCACCATGATTTCCATGGCCAAGTAGTTCGTGAACGGCCGGCCCGGACCAAATCCCTCAATGTGCAGCTTCGCGAGCAACGGCGCGGAGACGCCGCCGATCATATCGTTCAACAACTTCGCAAACCAAACTTCATGTTCCATTCGGAGTTCCCCTAAACCCGGTGGCGATCTCGTACGCTAGTTCCGCCATGATCGCCGCGGCTACCACCAAGAGTCCCGCCAGGAATCCCGGCAGACTCACCCTCAAATATTTGAATATAGCATAGCCGGCCAGTCCCAGCACGGCGTAGCGCAGCACAAACTTGGTGGCCACGAGCCTGGGCCGCCGCGTGTCGGGACGCTCAGCGAATTTCGCGGCCAACGTGTCGGCGGCGCCCTTGATCCAGTGAAAATTGAGCGCCGCGACAGCGGATCCGATGGCGAAACTGAGGGCGTCGGGCCCTCCGCGCCAGATGAGCGCGCCGAGTGTGCCGGCAGCGGCGAGACCGGCGATCCAAAGGTAGATGCGATGGAGCGCGGCGTCGACGTTCATTCTTCACCGGACGGAGGTTTCCGCGTCAGGCGGATCAACTGGACGAATCCCGCGACGATTCCGAGAAGCAATCCGATGATGTAAAGAGAATGCGTGTGAAAGAGGCGGTCGAGTCCGTAGCCGCCGAACAATCCCGCGACGATGCATGCGGGAAACGCGAAGCCGATCTCGAGATAACGGTCGGCTTGGCGGAGAGGGTTCATGAAGAAACGGCGATCAGCCCAGCAAATTCTTCTCGCGCAACAACTCAACGTATTGCTCGCGGCTTAACGAACAGTCGTGCAACTCACGACATTGCTTCTGGGTGATGTGCAGTTCACGCGGGATGTGCCCGTGACCCACTTCCTTTGACGCTCGGCGAATCCCGAAAGTCGCAACGAGTTTGCCGCTTTCGAAAACATCCGCATGCCGGTGCGCTCGTCCATCGCGCATCACACACTTCAGCTTCTTCGCGATCGCCTCGGCGTTATCCTGCGTGAACATGCTAAGTCGTAATCCGAGAGATGTGAGAGCGCAGAACGCGCTTTTGGCGCCGTGGGCCGGGCCCCATTTCATCGTCGGAAAGCTGATCGAGCCGGTCGAAGGTATCCAGCACCATCGCCTTCAAGTCATTAAACGCTTGCTCTTCCGTTTCTCCGGCGGCGTGCAGATTCGCGTCAAACCAACTCGCCAGAACCTCGTCATCTTCCGACGAAAGAACGATCGTAAACGGTTCGACGACCGCATATGGTTCGGGGGCAAACGAATCGACGGGAATCCAAACGGGCGCCTTCACAGCCGACTTCATACGCTGCAGGTTGCCCGCTATGGATTCGAGCGCTCCCTCGATTTTCGTCAGGCGCTTTTCGATTTCGGCTGACTCGCCGTGAATATCAGTTGGCATGCAGGACCCTCGCGGCCATATTTCGGCGCTTCAGGACATGCTACCACAGTGGACAATTATCGCAGAATCGCTGACGTCGCCAGTTGGATGATCGGCTCGGGATAGAGGCCGATGATTACAGTCCCGGCCAGCGTCAATCCCAGCGCAATGCGGATTCCCGGCGAGAGCGTCAATGGTTCGCGTTCGACGGGCTCGCGCATGAACATCATCACGGTCATGCGCATGTAGTAGTAAAGCGACACCGCCACGTAGAGCACCGCAAACGCCGCAAGGCCCGTGTGCCCCGTCTCGATCAGCGACAGAAAAATGAAATACTTCCCGAGGAATCCCGCCATCGGCGGAATGCCGGCGAGCGAGAGCAGGAAAATCAGCATCATGACCGCCGCCCCGGGATTGCGGAAGAACAATCCGCTCAAGTCCTCGATCTCGTCGCCGATCACGTTGCCGTGACGCAGCGCCACGAGCACCGTGAACGCGCCGAGGTTCATGAATGCGTACACCAGGATGTAAACGGCGATGCCCTTCAGTCCCGTCTCGTTGCCGGCCACCAGGCCGAGCAAAATGTATCCCACGTGCGAAATCGAGGAGTACGCGAACAAGCGCTTGGTGTTATTCTGCGTCACCGCCGCGAGATTGCCGACGGTCATCGTGACAATCGCCACGGCGATCAGCATCGGCTTCCAGCCGCTATCGCGCATCGGCGCGAGTCCCA
Organism: Terriglobia bacterium; assembly: GCA_021325275.1. Classification (GTDB taxonomy): domain Bacteria; phylum Acidobacteriota; class Terriglobia; order JAJPHL01; family JAJPHL01; genus JAJPHL01. Next base: position 57,503 of record JAJPHL010000021.1, read on the forward strand.
CGAGGAGAATTCGCATGAGAAACGCGAACGCCGCGGCCTTGGGACCGGTCGACAAGAATCCCGTGATCGAAGTCGGCGCGCCTTCGTAGGCGTCGGGCGCCCATTGATGGAACGGCACGGCCGCGACTTTGAAAAGCAAGCCGGTGACCGTGGTCAATAGCGCGAGCGATGCCAGCGGATCGCCGCTGGAGCGTTGGCCGAGCGCCTGGGCGATGGTTTGCAAGTTGGTGGAGCCGGAAATGCCGTAGAGCAGCGAGAATCCGAAGGCCAAAAGGCCGCTGGAAAACGCGCCGAGCAGAAAATACTTCATCGCGCCTTCGTTCGACCGCTTGTCGCCACGCAAGAATCCCGCGAGCACGTATCCGGAGAGCGCCATCGTTTCAAGACCGATGAACAACGTCACCAGATCCATGCCCGTAATCATGAAATACATGCCGAGCAGCGAGAAAAGCATCAGGGCGTAATACTCGCCGTGATTCTCATGCTCGATTTCCATGTAACGCACCGAAATCAGCACGGAGATGAACGTGGCGGCGACGCAAACCAGCATGAAGAAGATGGCGAAGTGATCGACCAGCAGCGAGTTGTTCAGTCCCGCGAGCTCGGGCATCTGGACGGCGTCCATCTGATTCTGGATCCGAATCAATTGGTAGGCGACGAACGACAAGCCCACCAGCGCCGTCAAGGCGTTCATGAATTTCTGCCGTGTGTCGTGCAGGAAATCGATGAGCAGAATGCCGCAACCGAACAGCGCCAGCAACACGGCCGGCGTGATCAAGAAATAATCGTTGCGGTTGAAGAACTCGGAGAATCCGCCGTTCATTTCGCGGCCCCTGCCTCCGCGGCGGCATGCGCGGTGTGATCTTCGGCGGACGCGTCCGGCGGGCTCGCAACTTGTGCCGGGTGCTGGGGTTCCATCGTGGCGTGCTCGGCGGCCGCGGCCTTGGCGTAGTAGCCGGGATGCACGCGCTCCACGATCTTCGCTACCGGCTTCTCCAGAATGTCGAAGTACGGCTTCGGATAGAGGCCGATCCAAAACGCCCAGGCGATCAGCGGCAACAACACCGCCAGTTCGCGCACGTTCAAATCCTTCAAGCTTTGATTCTTCGGATTGCTGAGCGGACCGAACATGGTTCGTTGATACAGCCACAGCATGTAGGCCGCGCCGAGCACCACGCCCGACACGGCGATGCCCGCCCACAGGTGATTCGCTTCGAAGGCACCCTGTAAAATCGTGAACTCACCGATGAATCCGTTCAGCGCCGGCACGCCGATCGAGCTCATCGTCACGATCATGAACAACGTGGCGTAGATCGGCATGATGCTCGATAGTCCGCCGTATTCGGAAATCTCGCGCGTGTGACGCCGCTCATAAACGATGCCGACAATCAAGAAGAGCGCGCCGGTGGAAATGCCGTGATTAATCTGCTGCACCAGGCTTCCTGCCAACCCATTCGGGTTCATTGCGAAAATGCCCAGCGTGCAGAATCCCAAGTGGCTCACCGAACTGTAGGCCACAAGTTTCTTCCAATCCTTCTGCATCAGGGACACCAGCGCGCCGTAGACGATGCCGATCAGCGACAACGTCACCATCAACTTGACGATCCGGTCATCGGATGCGCCCAGCGGCGCGAGCGGCAGCGCGAAGCGCATGAATCCGTACGTTCCCATCTTCAAGAGGACGCCGGCCAGGATCACCGAACCGGCTGTGGGCGCTTCCACGTGAGCGTCGGGGAGCCAGGTGTGGAAGGGGAACATCGGAACCTTGATCGCGAATCCGACAAAGAAGCCGAGGAAAATCCAAATCTGCGTATGGCGCGGCAGGTTCACGCGCAACAAGTCGATAATGTCGAAGGTGTATTGTCCGAATTGCGTGTGATACGCGTAGTAGAGCGTCAAGATGCTCAACAGCATCAGCACCGAGCCGACCAGCGTGTAGAGGAAAAACTTGATCGCCGCGTAAAGTTTCCGCGGACCGCCCCAAATGCCGATGATGAAGTACATCGGCACGAGCATCACTTCCCAGAAAACGTAGAACAAGAAAAAGTCCAGCGACATGAAGACGCCCAGCATTCCCACTTGGAGCAGCAGGAAGAAAGCGTAGTATTCCTTCACCCGCGTGGTGATCGCCGACCAGGAGCAAAGAATGCTGATGAAGCCGAGAAGCGTGGTCAGCATGATCAGCAGGAAACTGATGCCGTCGATGCCCAGGTGGTAGGTGGCGCCGATCGAGGGAATCCAGTTCACTCTCTCTTGGAACTGCATGCCGTCGGCGTTCTTGTCGAACCAAAAGACCAGCGGCAGCGAGAGCAGGAAACCCGCGAACGACCAGATGTTGGCGAGCCAGCGCACGTGTTCGTCCTTCTTCGGCAGCAGGACGAGCACGACGCCCACTAGCGGGTAAAAGAGCGTGAAGCTCAGAATGTGTTCTCTAAAAAAGTCCATCTGTTGTTATCTCCACGCCTTACTTCAAAAGGTAATATCCCAGCAACAGCACTCCCCCGACGATCGCCAGCGCGTAATTCTGCACGAAGCCGGTTTGGATCATGCGCATTGGGAAAGAAAGAAGTTTGGTGACAAAGCCCACCGCGCGCACCGCACCGTCGACGATCCAGCTATCCCACAGTATGGAGATCGACGACGTGCCTCGCGCGAACCAGCCCGCGCCGTTCACGCCGCCGTCGACCACCGTTGCGTCGAACGCGGAAAGCGCCGAGCCCAACTGTTTGCCCATCACGGGACCATCGACGAATACCGCGCTGTACACTTCGTCGACGTAATACTTGTTCAAAAGCAATCTGTGCAGCCCTGGCCAATTGGCCGCGAGACGCTCGGAAGCAGCCGGATTGCTTAGGAAGAAATAGCGCGCCAGGAAAATTCCGGCCAGCGCCACGCCGATCGATAATCCCATCAGCACATACTCCATGCTGCCGGCCGCTTCGACCGCTGTTGCCGGTACGGATTTCACGTGCTCGAATACCGGCTCGAGCCAATGTTCCAGCGGCGACTTCCACCATCCGCCGACTACCGAAAGTACCGCGAGCACTCCGAGCGGCGCGAGCATTACCATGGGCGATTCGTGGATGTGGTGCTCCACTTCATGATCCACGCGCGACTTTCCAAAGAACGTTAGGAACATCAGGCGCGACATGTAAAACGCGGTCATGCCGGCGGTGATAAATCCCACGAGCCACAGGATCTTTCCGTTCCACTCGTTGTTGAAGGCTTGCCAGAGGATTTCGTCCTTCGAGAAGAATCCCGCGAGCGGCGGGATGCCGGCGATGGCAATCCACGCGGCGGCCATGAAACGGAAGGTCCAAGGAATCTTGTTGGCGAGCGCGCCCATCTTGCGCATGTCCTGCTCGCCGGAAAGCGCGTGGATCACCGAGCCTGATCCAAGGAACAACAGCGCTTTGAAGAACGCATGCGTCTGGACGTGGAAAATTCCCACCCAAAACGCGCCGACGCCGCACGCCAGGAACATGTATCCCAACTGGCTGACCGTGGAGTAGGCGAGCACGCGCTTGATATCGGTTTGCACTAAGCCGATCGACGCCGCGAAAATCGCCGTGGCCGCGCCGATCGCCGCGACAACGTGCATCGTGTCGGGCGCGAGTTGAAAGAGCGCGTTCGAGCGTGCCACCATGTAAACGCCCGCCGTCACCATCGTGGCCGCGTGGATCAACGCGCTGACAGGCGTGGGACCTTCCATCGCGTCCGGCAGCCAAACGTACAGCGGAATCTGCGCCGATTTTCCGGTCGCGCCGATGAACAACATCATCGTGATCATCGTCGCGACGAATGAGCCGTACCCGAGGTCTCCGTTGCGCGCCGCCTCGGTGACGTGATGGAAATTCACCGTGCCGAAGGTCGCGAAAATGTAAAACATGCCGATGATGAACGCGGCGTCGCCGATGCGATTGACGACGAACGCCTTCTTGCCGGCGTCGGTGGCGGATTTTTTCTGGAAATAGAATCCGATCAAGAGGTAGGAGCACAATCCCACGCCTTCCCAGCCGACGAACATCAGCACGTAGTTGCTGGCCAGCACCAGCGTGAGCATGTTGAACATGAACAGGTTCAAGTAACCGAAGAAGCGATAGAACCCGTGGTCATGCGCCATGTAGCCGATCGAATAAACGTGGATCAGGAAGCCCACGCCCGTGACGACCAGCACCATCACGGCGCTCAACGGATCGAGCATGTAGCCGAAGTCCGCGGTGAAGCGCGACAACGCGCCGTTGGCCATGTGGAACTGCAATCCGGCGACCCAGGTGTACAGCGGCTTCTCGAAAAAATGACCCGGTGCGGAGACGAGTTGCACGACGGCGCCGATGGCGTGTACAAACGCGACGCCGACCAATCCCGCGCAAATCGTCCCGATGACGTTGTTCTTGTGGCCGTGCTCCAGCTTGCGCCCAATGAACAGCATCAGTACCGACCCCGCCAGCGGATACAGCGGGATAAGCCAGATCAGATTGAGAAAGTCCATTTGTGTTCGCTCACCCAACGTACACGATCGCTACGCCAACCCCAGCTACCACTTCAGCAACTCGATTTGATCGGCGTTCACCACTTCCTTGTTGCGGAACAGCGCGATCAATAAGCCCAAGCCCACGGCGACCTCGGCGGCGGCGTCGGCGATGATGAAGATCGCGAAAGTCTGTCCGTGCACCGTGCCCCAATAGTGCGAAAACGCCACCAGGTTGATGTTCACCGCGTTCAAAATCAGTTCCACCGACATCAGGATGATCACCATGTTGCGGCGTGTCAGCACGCCGAGCACGCCGATGGTCATCAGCGCCGTCGAGAGGAACAGGTAATTGGAAATCGGAATCATATTCTCTTTTTCGCCATGACGACGGCCCCAACCATCGCCACCAACAGCAGGATCGAAGCGATTTCAAACGGCAGCAAGTAACTCTGGAACAGTACGTCGCCCACTTGCTGGACGTTGCCGAGCTGCGCGGCCGCCGGAGCCGCCGCATGTGTCTCGGGCTTTTCGGGAAGTCCCGTGCCTTTGGCGACAAACCACACCAGTTCCACGCCTAGCAGCGCCACGCCGATCAAGCCCAATTTCCACTGGCCGCTGAAGATCGCTTCCTTCAACGTTTGATCGATGTTCACCAGCATGATCACGAACAGGAACAGCACCATGATGCCGCCGACGTAGAGGATCACTTGCACGCCGGCCAGGAACTCAGCGCCCAGGTGTAAGTACAAACCCGCCACGCCGAGCAGCGTTCCGATCAAAAAGATGGCGCTGTGCACGGCGTTCTTGGCGGTGACGCACAACAACGCCATCACCAAGATCACGGCCGAGAACATGTAGAAAAAGAATTGATCCATATCGATCGTGCGTCCCGCGCTTATTCCTTGTACTGCGTCGGCCGCGGACCCTCTTCCAGCGCCTGGCGATCCCAAATCGCGCCCTCGCGCGAGTAATTAGCCATCTCGAAATCCTGCGTCAGTTCGAGCGCATCGGTGGGACAGGCGTCCTCGCACAATCCGCAGAACATGCAGCGCGAAATGTCATAGGTAAAATTCGTCAACGTCTTTTTGCCGGTCTTGCCGTCGGGGCCGCCGCGTTGCCAGCCCACCACGATCAGGTTTTCCGGACACGCCAGCGCGCACAGGTCGCACGCGATGCACAACGTTTCGCCGTTTTCCGGATTGATGTTGAGACGCGGCGCGCCGCGATAGCGCTCCGACACGGGCGGCCGCTCTTTGGGATACTGCTCCGTGTAAATGTACTTGGGATTCTGATAACCGAAGGTCACCTTCATTCCTTCGATCAAATCCACCAGGAACAGCTTGCGAAACAAACTCATTTGGCACTCCAGTATTGCATTTTCACGAGGATCAACACGCCCGTTACCAGCAGATTCGCCATGCCGAGCGGGATCATCCACTTCCACCCGAGCTGCATCAGTTGGTCATAGCGATAACGCGGGAACGTGAAGCGGGCCCACATGAACATATAAATCATCACTGCGACTTTGAACAAAAACCAGAAAGGACCCGAGACGTAATCGATCACCATGGGCACGCCGAAAGCCAGGCCCACAGCGATAATAGCGGCGCCCAACACGCCCATGCCGATCTTATTGGCGGCGCTCAATTGCTTTCCGGCGAGGTACAAACAACCCGCGCCGACGCCCACCAACATCACCGCCGGCGCCCAATCGAGAAAGTTCAGCCACGCGACATTCGGAAACGGCCGCAGCCATCCGCCGAAGAACAGCGTCGTGGCGATGGAACACACCACAAAAATGTTCGAATACTCGGCCAGGAAATAAAGCGCCCAGCGAAAGCCGCTGTATTCGGTCATGAATCCGGCGACCAGTTCCGACTCCGCTTCCGGCATGTCGAACGGCGCGCGATTGGTTTCCGCCATCGCCGCGACTAGGTAAATGAAAAATCCGATCGGCTGATAGAAGATGAACCACACGCCCGATGCTTGCTGGTGCTTGACGATGTTCACCATGTCCAAGCTGCCGGCCACCATCACTGCGGCCACAACCGCAAATCCCATGGCGACTTCGTAGCTGACCAGTTGCGCGGTGGATCGCAACGCGCCCAATAAAGGGTAGCTGCTGTTCGACGCCCATCCGCCCAGCATGATGCCCAGCACACCGATCGACGTCATCGCCAGAATAAAGATGACGCCGACATTCAACTCGGCCACAAAATAGCGCTGGCTGAACGGCAGCACGGCAAACGCTGTGAGCGCCGTGAGCACGGGAATCACCGGCGCGAACCAGAAGACCCACTTATCCACCCGAGCGGGGATGATGTCTTCTTTGATGAGCAGCTTTAGGGCGTCGGCGATCGGTTGCAGCAATCCGTGCGGACCGACGCGCATGGGGCCGAGACGCACTTGCATGTCGGCCATCACCTTGCGCTCCATCAGCACAATGTAGCCCGATACGAGCGGCCACACGGCCACCACGAGACCCATGATGATGTACGGCTTGGCGATGGTCAACCAGTCCAGGATTTGCGCGGTCGAAGGCATTGTTTGACAGGAGTGTCTGTTTAGTTTCGAGCTTAGCGATCCACTTCTCCCAACACGATATCGATGGTTCCAATCACCGCGACCACGTCCGCCACCAAGTGTCCGCGAATCATGATGTCGAGCGCGCTCAAGTTCACGAACGAGGGCGGACGCACGCGCACGCGATACGGCTGCGTGCTGTTGTCGCTGACCACAAGATATCCCAATTCTCCCTTGGGCGCTTCAATGGAATGATAAATCTCCCCCACCGGCGGCTTGATCACTTTGGGAATTTTCGCCATGATCGGCCCATCGGGAATTTTCGCGACGGCTTGCTTGATGATCCGCACCGCTTGGCGCATTTCTTCCATGCGCACGATGTAGCGATCGAACGTGTCGCCGTTCTGTCCCGTCGGAATATCGAACTCGAAATCGGGATAGCAGCAATACGGCATCGCCTTGCGAATATCCCACTTGACGCCGGAACCGCGCAGCACCGGTCCCGTGACGCCGTACTGAATGCAATCCTCCGCGCTGATCACGCCGATTCCCTTGGTGCGCTGCAGCCAAATGCGATTTCCGGTGAGCAGCGTTTCGTACTCGTCGACTTTGTGCAGGAAGTCGTCGCAGAAAACGTTCACCTGTTTCTCAAAGCCGTCGTACGTTTCGTACTGCAATCCACCGATGCGGAACGAGTGCGTGGTCAAGCGCGCGCCGCAATAGTTCTCGAAAATCTTCAGGATTTCCTCGCGTTCGCGGAAGCAATAGAACAGCGGCGTGAGGGCGCCGATATCAAGCGCGTGCGTGCCGAGCCACAACAAGTGGCTGGCGATGCGATTCAGTTCGGTGAGAATCACGCGAACGTACTGGGCGCGCGGCGGCGCCACCACGCTCATGATTTTTTCGATCGCTTCGCAGTAACCGAGGCTGTTCGACACCGCCGCGGCGTAATCCATGCGGTCGACGTAAGGATTGAACTGGACGTAGGTGCGGTTCTCGGCGATTTTCTCCACGCCGCGATGCAAGTAGCCGATCACGCACTCGCTGCCGATGATTTTCTCGCCGTCCAGGCGCAACACCACGCGCAACACGCCGTGCGTGGAGGGATGCTGCGGCCCCATGTTGATGACGATCTCGTTGGAGTCGAGAAACGTGTGGTCTTCCGGATGCGGGCGATAAACGGTTTCGGCTTCGGTCATTGCTTATTGGCCACTTTCGATGTTCAGGTTCTCGCGCACCCACTGATCGTCCTGCGTGAGGATGTGATGATCCTTGCGCAGCGGAAATCCCTGCCAGCCTTCCGGCAAAAGGATGCGGCGGAGATCGGGATGTCCGGCGAAGTTGATGCCGAACATGTCGTACGCTTCGCGCTCCAGCCAATTGGCGGTCTTCCAAACGTTCACCGCGGTGGAAATCGATTCGTTCTCGGCGACGGGCGCCTTCAAGCGCAGGCGCTCATTGCGCGGGAACGAATAAAGCTGGTAGACCACTTCAAAGCGCTTCTCTTTTTTCGGATAGTCGACCGCGGTGAGATCGGCCAGCATGTCGAACTTCTGGTCGTCGCGCAAGTAGAAGCAGATTTCCTCGATGCGCGTGGCGTCGACGAGGAAATAATTTTGTCCCAGGAACGTGGACGCTTCCAGAATCGCCGCGCCAAAGCGATTTTTCATGTGCGTGACGAGATCGCCTTCCCACGGCGCCGGCGCCACGGGCGGGGCTTTCGGGGGCGCGGCGGGTTTCGGCGCGGCCGCTTCAGCTTTCGGAGCCTCCGGCTTGACCGCAGCTTCGGCCTTCGGGGCTTCGGCTTTGGGCGCTTCTGGCTTCGCAGCTTCGGGTTTCGGAGCCTCTGGCTTGATCTCGTCCGGCATCTTCTTAAGTATCTCTCAAACGGCAAGGGTTGGCGAGGATTCCGCCGATTCGCAAGAAGGATATTTCTAACACAAACCGGAAGGCTCAAGCAACGCGAAAGTCACAGTGTATAATCGCGGCATCTCATGCAAGCTCTTCTACTGACCGAATACAAACATCTGGAAATCGCCGACATGCCCACGCCCGCGCCCGCCGCGGACGAATTACTGATCCGTGTGCGCGCGTGCGGCATTTGCGGCTCCGATATTCACGGCTACGACGGCAGTTCGGGACGGCGCATTCCGCCGCTGGTGATGGGTCACGAAGCGGCCGGAGTGGTCGCGGCCGTGGGCGCGGGCGTCACCGAATTTCGCGAAGGCGATCGCGTCACGATGGACTCCACCGTGTACTGCGGCGATTGCTTTTTCTGCCGACGCGGCGACGTGAACCTGTGCGACCGCCGCCAAGTGCTCGGCGTGTCCTGCGGCGACTACCGCCGTCACGGCGCGTTCGCGGAGTACGTGGTCGCGCCGGCGCGCATTTGTTATCGGCTGCCGGACGCGCTTCCATTCGAACACGCCGCGATGATCGAAGCGGTTTCGGTGGCCGTGCACGCCACGAATCTTACGCCGATCCGCTTGGGCGACTCCGCCGTAGTCGTGGGCGCGGGGATGATCGGATTGCTCGCCGTGCAGGCGCTGAAACGCGCGGGCTGCGGGCGGATTTTCGCCATTGACCTTGAGGACAATCGCCTGGAACTCGCGCGGCGCTTGGGCGCAACGGACACGGTGAACGCGCGCCAGAGCGATCCGGTGGAATTTGTGCGCGAGCGCACCGCGGGTCGCGGGGCGGATGTGGCGATGGAAGTGGTCGGCGCGACCGAGCCCGTGAAAACCGCGATCGCGGCATTGCGCAAGGGCGGCGCGTTGACGCTGGTGGGCAATCTCGCGCCACAAATCGAATTTCCGCTGCAAGCGGTGGTGACGCGGCAGATTCGCGTGACGGGATCGTGCGCGTCCTGCGGCGAATATCCGCAGTGCATCGACATGATGGCGTCGGGCGCGATCGAAGTGGAGCCGCTGATCAGCGCGAAAGCCCCGCTCACCGAGGGCGCGGAGTGGTTCGCGCGTCTCTATGCGCGCGAGGGCAATTTGATGAAAGTAATTTTGCAGCCGTAGCGTTACTGCGCCGGCTTCAGCACCAACCTGATCAGGGGCTGTTCCCTATCTAGTGTGAACTTGACCTGTGCGAACCGCGAAGGCCGTGCCCGAAAGTCGCTTGCTCGCACCTCGTACTCGAATCCCTCAAGCACTTCGAACGAAAAACGGCCTGACGCGTCGGTCTTCACGCGGTTTTCGTTTTCTTCGGCAATGCTGCCGTCCGGAAGGGCCGTGAGCATGACCTCGGAATCCGCAACGGGTTGTCCGTCCACCGACAGAAGAACGCCGCTAACAACTCTGCTGGAAGGCACGGCCGGCAACACGAAGTCGAAGCCCGAGTGGTCCGTCGAGTCTGCGACTTCGATGATCGACGCTTCCGACTCGGAACGAGCCTGAGGCCAATACATTTCCCGATACGGCATCTTCGTCGTTGGGAAGCGCATGAGATTCATCACAATCTTGTAGCGCCCGGGTTCGACCTCTGGAAAGGAAAACTGGCCGTCATCGCCGGTGACCACGGCCCGCATGAACAATGGATTGCGAATCTCTTTGCCGTTGTGACTTTCAATCCGAATCAGCGTAAATGAGAGTCCGGATGGTCCGGGTGTGCCGTCTGCTTTGGCCACCCGTCCGCGAACCGTTGCTTGCCAACTCTTCCGCAGGACAATGTTCTGAACCGCGCAACCACGGGCCTCGACCTTCGTCTTTGGCGCCTCGTCAGGAAGTCCAAAGGTGAGCATGGTGAACCCTGGCTGGTTTGCGGCGACTGTGTATTCGCCGGGCTGAAGGTTGTTGAAGACGTAACGACCTTCAGAATCGGTTTGGGACGTGCGTTGTCCGCCCGTTCCGTTCAGAACGACGGCTACCCCGGCTAAGTCCTTCGAGGAACCGTTGTAGTCGTCTGATCGCGATCGTACTTGGCCGAAGATCGTCGAGGTCGGCGACGCTTTCGACAATCCGTCTAGAAACTTGAGATCTTCTTCAGCGTACTTGACGCTTCGGCTGCGCGTACAGCCACGCGACGGGATTGGCCCGGCTTTCGGATCGCCATATGTGTACATGAGGTATTGCTCGCCCGTCTTTAGACTCGGTCCGTCGCACATGCCGTTGTCGAAAAGCGTCACTTCTTCGTCTTTGATGCCCTTATACGCTTTGTCTATGCGCATCCGGGCGCTCGCGACGAATTCGCCGTTATATTCGAGAATGGAGGTTACGGTTCCCAAGAAGATAAGCGGGGAGTGCGAGAAAGCCTCGCATGGAGGCGGAGGCGGTGCGCACTCGCAAGCGCTGGCAGCAAGAGTCAGAATCGTCAACGCAAATGCAGTTTGGATGATACGTGCCCTGATTTTGGACATAGTGCCTCAATTTCCCGTCCGGCCTAGACGCGCTGAAACGTTTGATCGGCCTGCAACAGTTTCAAAACGCCGCCGCGGATGTCGAACCACGCGCCATGCAGCTTCAAGTTTTTCCCGGCGACCCGCTCGGCGATCCAAGGAAACGTCAACAGATTCGCGAGCGATACCTTCACCACTTCCTGCTCGCAAGATTCGTCGCGCTCCGGCCCCGCCGCGACCTGCGACGCGCGCTCCAGCGCCGGCCGCGCCAGTTCCATCCACGGCGCGATGAAGTCGCGGCCCTTTTCCGGCGCGCCATTCAAAAGCGCTTGCACGCCGCCGCAGGAACTGTGACCCAGCACGATCAGGTCGCGCACTTCCAGCACGCGCACGCCGAACTCGAGCGCGGCGCTGGTGCCGTGATACGCATGGTCCGGCGCGTACGGCGGCACGAGATTCGCCACGTTACGCACCGTCAGCACCGTGCCGGGCGCGCTGTCGAAGATCATCGCGGGATCCACGCGGCTATCGACGCAGGCAATCACCAACGCTTGGGGACGCTGTCCGTTTTCCGCCAGCGATTCAAACAACGCGCGATGCTCAACCCAGTTTTTCGAGCGAAAGCTGCGATACCCGGCGATCAGTTTTTCCATTGCCGTTATTCTACGTCAACCGGCGCGAAGCCCTCGGGAACGCCCTAGCCAACAGCCGTAATAAATTACGCCGCGAATGTTCAGAAGTGATCTAGCCGATTCTTCGCGGCGAACCGTATTCTGACTTCAGACACCAGTCGTTCGCAAGAAATAGGGGGAACATATGAAGGCCTTCCTTTGGAAGCCACCGGTCGCGGTGGTGTGTCTTCTCGTCGTTCTTTCAGCGGTTTCGTTGGAAGCGCAGTTTCAATCAACCCGCGTTATGCCGTCGCCGGCGGGGCACTCCAGTTTCGCGGCGAATGATTCCGACCCCTCAGGCGCCCTGTCGACGGGCGCCGCCGGACTCGGCATCACCGGCCGCTTGATTCCCACGGCGTCTCGCGTGGAGGTTGATTTGTACAGGGACGGAGCCCGGATCGGCAGCACGTACACTTCGTACGAAGGCGTCTTTCGCTTTCCACGTGAGGCGACCGACCGCCGATACGAAATCCACGTGGTGCTGGCCGACGGCGACGAACTGAGCCAGGACGTGGAGTTCCAAGGATCGAGTGCCGCGCTGATCTACTTGAATCAGATGCAAACCGTGAGAGCGTCCAGCGGGCAGAGTCGCGCCGCTACGGGAACCGTCAGCGTGACGAATCTGATGGCTCCCAGCAAGGCTCAGCGCGAGTTGGCCAAAGGCGCCGAGTTGGCCGAGAAGAAAAAATACGCCGAGGCTTTGTCCCATTTCCAAAACGCCGTGACGATTTATCCGAAGTATTCCGCTGCCTACAACGAAATCGGACGCGTCGACTTCCTCGAGAACAAGCTGCCGGATGCCCGCGATGCATTCCAGAAAGCCATCGAGATCGACCCGAAATGGCCGCTGCCGTACATCAATCTGGCGAAGTTACAGCTTCAGGAAAGAGACATCGCCGGCATGATGAAGACCGATGAGCGCGCGCTGGACCTGAATCCCTCGCTGAGCCTGCCGAATTTCTTCAACGCGGTGGGATTCTTCAGCATGGGGCGTCTCGACGACGCCGAGAAGTCCGCGCTGCTGGCCGAGCGCAACGACTCCGGGCAAACTCCGCAAATCCAATTACTGCTGGCGGACATCGATGAGGCGTGCGGCAATCTCGGCGAGGCGTTGCTGCGATACAAGGAGTACTTGAAGCGGAATCCGCGGTCTTCGAATGCCTCCGCGATCCTGGCTCATGTGTCCGAGCTGGAAACTGCCAAGTGAGCGCGATCATGTCAGATGGTCGAGGGTAGCGCCCAGCGCGGCTGCGAGTCTCTTCAGCGTGGCGATTCCACCACGCTTACTTTCAAAAGCACACTGCTAGCGCACTGCACGGGCAGGTACGGTAAGTCTGCTCGTGTGCATTTCGATGCCCGGATCGGTCCAGCCCTTCTGCCGCCCGATTTGTGGAAATGTACGACGATAAATGAGCCGAGCCGTGACGCGAGCTATTTTCCCGCGTTCGATGCGAAAGGCATATTCGCTAGAGTCCGCATGCATCGCGGGAATTCGAGTGTCACTCATCTCTTTGATCGGAGCCCAGTACGAGATGGTTGGAGAGTTTCCTGTCCAACGTTCTTCCAGGATTTGCGCGAACGCCCGGCCGGCGTGGCCGGCAAGACCACTCCAAACGGGCAGCACGGGACCGTCCAGCAGCGGCAACTCAACGCCAGTTTCGTCGCGCGCGTCGATGATGAGCATCATGTTGCGCCCGGGATGGCCCGTGGGCAAGGCGTGACCCGCGCCGGAGTTCGTCACCACGGCGGTCACCGACACGGCATCGTCACCGCGGCGAGCCTGCAAATCCAGTCGGGCCGCTTGGCTCATGAAGTCCGCATCATCGGGTCCACGCATCAAGTGGCTGGGAATGTCTTTGGGATTGCGCTGCAATCCGCCGGCGTCGAGTTTGGCGAAATGCGTTGCGCCGCGTTGCTGCATGTGGCAATCCTGGCAGGTACGCGTCTCGGGTCCGCGCGAGTAGCTGCTGTCGAGCCATTCGCCGAACGAGTCGTACACGGGCACTCCCCAGAACCGCGCGGAATGACACGGCGCACAGAACGCGCTGGATTTGTGGAGCGGCGAATAGACGTCGTTGCCGCGAGTGGCATCGTCGAGCGATCCGAGAAACAATTGGCCGGCAGCGCCAGGCCGGCGAAATTCAAAAGAGAGAACCCCGGGCGTGTTGGGATAGGGTCGCCCGGCCGCCGAATCGAGTTTCACGCCGGAGATCTTGTGGCAGAAATCGCAAGTAATCCCTTCGGAGGCGCCGACGTTGTCGGAACGCGTTTGATAGGGAGACGCTGCAGCGGCGACGGGAGCGTGGCAGGCTGCGCAATTACCGGCTTGTCCGGGAAAATCCAGTTGGAATCCAGGGCCGAAGTACGGAGTGTCAGGGTCCGGCTTCAGTGCGCGCCGTCCATAATCTCGTTGATTCACGAACTCGGTCAGTGGACTCCGATGCTCGCCGCTGAGGTCCGTCCCCCGGTACACGGAAAGGAATCGCGCGTTCGCCGTTGCACGGCCGTGGGCATCGGCTAGCCATTCTTCAAAAGGCAATGGCGCGGCTGCCGCAGGCTCCGAATGGCAACCCTCGCAACTTTCCATGTTCCCGGACGACTTAAAAGGACTGACCCAACGATATGCGGGGTCATCTTTTGCGGCTATGGGTGTCAAATGCAATTCAAGCTTGGAGGCTCCGGCCGCTGCCGATACGGGACCGGCGATGTAATATCCGGAAGCCGCCGCTGTCAGCAAGAGCGGCTCCGCCTCGCTGGTGCACAACTTGAATTCGCCGGCCGGATTTGTGACCGCGGCAACGCTCGTGCGTTGAACGCGAACGGTCGCGCCGGGGATCGGAGCGTCCCTTCCCCAGACAACGCCCGCGACGCAGGCCACCATGGGAAGAAAGATCATTGGAACTTCAAGTTCACGATATTCGCTCGCTGCCCATCCACCGTTAGGATCAAGTTTACGGCGCCGCTCCCGGCCAGCGTGGACGGCAACTGCACATTCACTTGGTCGAGACCAACGAATTGCCCTTGCGCGGCGACGCCGGTGACGGGCGCATTCACATTGCCGATTGCCACCTGAGCCTGTGAAGCGTATCCGCGAATTCCCGTGCCAAATAGCAATAGATAGAATTGATCCCCTGCGGACTCCGCGCTCAAGTCGATGGGCGCGGGCACACAAGCGCCTGTCCCGCACGTATACGGCGTTGTGTAGGTCTGGGATCCGTCCGTGCCGACGCGCAGAAGCAGTGCGGCCGGAGGTCCGCTACCGTTCGCGTTCGCGGTAAAAAGGGCCGGCGCGATCGCCGCAATTGTCACTTCACCCTGGGCCACCGTTTGATTGTTGATCATCGCGCGAACCGTTGCCGGACCTATCGCCACTCCGCTGGGAATGAGGCAGTTCACCTGTCCTTTCGATACAAAGAACAGCGGCGCAATGAAGTCGTGACCGGAACTGTCGGTCAGCACGACGGTGGTACCACCAAGCTGGGAGGGCAACGGCAAACTCGTGGCGGTTTGCGTCGAGGTTGCCAGCGCCGGCCCAAACAGCGCGGCGATGGAATTGGCCGCCAACGGGGCGTGGCTTGTGTAGCTCGCGGCCGACACTGTTGCAACGTTGCCGATTCCACTGGCGCGCACATTGAGTCGGAACACTCCTCCGCCGAACGTCGCGGCCCACAGCGTGCTTCCATCTGAGCTCATCGCCAGCGACAAAGCGGTCCGCTCCGTCAAACCCAAGTCCAGCGCAACCCAGAGAGATCCTCCGTCGACAGATTCATAGACTCCCGTAAACGGATCTGCCCCGTACAGCACCTTGGGATTGGTCGGATCAAGGATGATTCTACGGATCGAGGCCATCGGGTCCAGACCCGCGCCCGCGAATTGCCAATTCGCGCCGGCATCGGTCGACTTCCAGACGGCGGCGTTCTCCAGACCGGCATAAATCGTCGATGGGTTCGTCGGATCGATCGCCAGCGCTCGGACATCCAGCGATGGCAGCCCGCGATTGCTCGCCATCCAGGATTGTCCGCCATCGCCGGAAATGAACAGCCCGCTAAAGACGGTTCCTGCGTAAACAATCGATTCATTGGTTGGGTTCACCGCAATGGCGTTGACGTTTTGGCCTGCCATGTTGGCGTCATTCGTGTAGGCCCACGTAACGCCGGCGTCGAGCGACTTCACCATCCCGTAGCTTTTGTTGGTGAGCCCGGCGTCGAGGCCCTCTTCGTATAGGCGCATTCCCGCGTACACGGTCCGCGGATTGCTAGGCGCGAAGACGATGGCTTGAAAACCGTGGCGATTGTTATAGTCCGATGAGGTGTAAAGACCCGGCTGTTGGAAAACAATTTGCTGAGTCAGTCCGCCATCGGTGCTCCGCACGATCGTGCCATCGCTGTCGTCACCCGCCACCACGTTCTCGGACTGCGAAGGGTCGACGGCCATCGCGGTAAACGAATAGGAACTAAAAGCAGTCTGGGCATTTAGACCCTTCCAGGTATTTCCTGCGTCCATGCTTCGGAACAGCCCCGTCATGCCGCCGGCAAAGATGCGCAATGCATCCGCCGGGTCGTTGGCCACGACATTCACTTGCGCCCCTGTGTACCCGGTGCTGGCCAATTGCCAAGTGACTCCGCCATCCTCCGACAAAAAATTCCCGCCGCTATAGTTGTTCTGAAAGACACGATTGGAATTACGCGGATCCGCGGCTAAGGCGACGGGCGTGCCCGGCAACAATCCCGGCGGACCATAGGAACTCTGTTGACCGCCGCTCATCACGCTCCATGTCTTTCCAGAATCGCTGCTGCGCAAAAACTGCTGCGGAGATGCGGCGTAGGCAACATTGGGATCGCCGGGGGCGAACGCGACGGCGAAGTAACCGCCGCTGATAGGGCTGGCGTTGCAGCCGGGAGTATTGCATGCAATTACACCCTTGGTCCAGGTCTGGCCCCCGTTTGTGGTTATGAAAACGCCGGAATCCTGGCCGTTGTGAGAATAGGCCGAATCTTCGCAGCTTGCGGCGATCAGGGTGCCAGGACTCGCGCTGTTCATGGCCAGTGACTGGAGGTAGAGATCGGTCAGGCCGTTCGCTTGATTCTGGACCTGCCAGGTTTGCCCGCCGTCGGTGGATTTCAAAATGCCGACGCCTCCCGCTTGCAGCGTTTGGGGATTGGCATTGGAAGCTTCGACGTCGAAGAATCCGGTCGAGACATAGATGACGTTGGAGTCCCGCGGATCGATCAGCACATATCGAGCGAGAGCCGCGCCCCGCCAGACGGCGGTCCAACTCTGTCCACCGTTTATGGATTTGTAAACGACGCCCTGGGACTCGGTGAAGCGCAACCCCACAACATTCTGTCCCGCATATTGGAGGCTGGGGACCTCTGCGGCGGCATAGATGACGCTTGAGTTGCGCGGATCAACGGTGATCCCACGGAACGTAATGTCCTGTTCGGTGACGCCTTGCGTCTTTTCCACCCAGGTTTGGCCGGCGTCGGTGGATTCATAGACGCCGCGGGCGTTTCGTGTACCGGTCCAAAGCACACTTGGATTATTGGGATCGATGGTGATCGTGAAGATCGGAATATCGTCGGCCGAGAACCCCGACCGCGCGGTGATGCCGAAGTTGGACGCGGACCAGGTCATGCCATTGTCGCTGCTGATGTTGACGCCGCTGAACGCGTCGGTGGCATACATGAGGTTGGGCTGATCCATCCGAATGCGGACGTCATAGCCGATACCGCCGGGCGGTCCGCCGGTCTTGGTCCAAACTAGTTGCGCGGCGCCGGCAAGCGCCGGGGGACCGTAGATCTGTACGGCGGCGATTTCGACCGTACCGTTGGCGGGCGCCGAGAACTGAAGACCGCCAATCGGTAAGGGCGTGGGGTCCGATGCGCGGAGAACCAACACGCCGTCTTCGTATACCGTGAAACTGCCGCCGACCGCCACAAGATCGACGGCATGCCACGTTCCGCCTGCCAGAGCGGAATTCGCGTTCATCGACAAGTAGGGAGGACCGCATTGATTCTGACCGCCCAAGCCCACATTGGCCTTATTGATGCTGAGAAAGTACTGCTTGCAGGCGCTCAACTCCTGTCGAAACGAGACGTTCAGGCCGGCGTCAGTCAGCTTTAGCTGGAACGAAAGATGAAAGTCGGCGAACGCGCGGTCCGCGAGGGTTACGGACGCTTGATTCGTTCCCTGGAACGCCGAAATGGTTCCGTCCTTGATGATCGACCACGAGCCGGAGAGCGTCGGATTTCCAGTAACGGTCCAATCGCCGATGCTTCCCGGCGCGAAGTTTGTGCTGTAAGCAAGTTGCCAGCCGGAAGGTTGAGGAACAACTTGCGCATGGAGCACGAGCGAGAGGAAACAAATGAAACTAGCCGTGCGTAACATACTTGCGAGTGACCTGGGCACTGCCCGCGTGCGGGCCGGCGTTCGATTTGCTCGCACAGACTTCCGTAGTATACACAACTCGTCTACCGTCCTGATCCGATCGTCAGGTCCAATACGTGCGATCGAGACTCCGGTAGTGCACCGCCTCGGCGATGTGCTTGCTCCCGAGCGTCGCGCTGCCTTCCAGATCCGCTGCCGTTCGCGCGACCTTCAGGATGCGATCGTGGGCGCGTGCGGAAAGCCCTTGCCGGGCGATTGCCGTTTCCAGCAGTTTTTCGCCCGCGGCGTCCAGTTTGCAATGGTGGCGGACTTGCTTGGTGTTCATCTGACCATTCGAGTGAATCGGCAGTCCGGCAAAACGCTCGGACTGAATGGCGCGGGCCCGCGCGACGCGCTCGCGAATCTGCGCGGATTTCTCGGTGGCCTCCGCGCCGCGTAGTTCGGCGTACTTCACCGCCGGAACGTCCATGTGAATGTCGATGCGGTCCAGCAGCGGGCCCGAGATGCGTCCCATGTAACGCGCGATCAGCGGCGGCGTACAGCGGCATTCATGCGTCGGATCGTTGAAAAATCCGCACGGGCACGGATTCATCGCGGCGACCAGGGCGAAACTGGCGGGAAACGATAGCGTCATGGCGGCGCGCGCGATGGTCACGGCGCGTTCCTCGAGCGGCTGGCGCAAAACTTCCAGAACATTGCGCGGGAATTCCGGCAATTCGTCGAGAAAAAGCACGCCATTGTGCGCAAGACTCACTTCGCCGGGACGCGGCACGGCTCCCCCGCCGACTAATCCCGCGTCGGAAATGGTGTGATGCGGCGCGCGAAACGGACGCGTGGCCAGCAAGCCCGCGCCTTCCGACAACGCGCCGGCCACCGAGTGGATTTTTGTGGTTTGCAACGCCTCGTCGAAATCCATGGGCGGCAAAATGCTCGGTAGACGTTTCGCCAGCATCGTCTTGCCGGATCCCGGCGGACCGATCATCAAGATGTTGTGGCCGCCGGCCGCTGCCACTTCAAGCGCGCGCTTGGCCGACTGCTGCCCGCGCACGTCGGAGAAGTCCGGTAGAGAATCGGTGTCCGGCGCGGGCGTGGACGCCGGCAGCGGCTTGGCCGGTGCGTCAATCGCGCGTCCCGTCAGCAAATCAATGGCATGACCAAGCGACTGCACCGCGTAAACGTTCACGTTTTCCACCACCGCCGCTTCCGAGGCGTTGGCGCGCGGCACAAAGACGCGCGAAATCCCGGCTTCGCGCGCTCGCGCTGCGATCGGCAGCACGCCGTGCACGGGACGCACCGTGCCGTCGAGCGACAATTCACCGGCGAAAAGTGCATCGCGCAGATGTTCCCCGGCGATCACGCCCATGGCGCCCAAAATCCCGATGGCCATCGGCAGATCGAAAGCCGAACCTTCTTTCTTGCGGTCGGCGGGCGCGAGATTGACGGTGATGCTCGACGAACAGAAGTAGCCGCAGTTTTTCAGGGCGCCGCGCACGCGTTGATCGCTTTCCCGCACGGCGGCGTCGGGCAGTCCCACCACGATGAAGCGCGCGTCGTCGCCGCCGTAGCCGGCGAGATCAACTTCGACGTCAACGAGGTAGGCGTCGATGCCGTACAGCGCGGCGCTCAGCGTTTTGACGAGCATTTAGGCTCACAAATGAATAACAAATTTGCGGATTAATCGCAACAACAGGGAATTTCAGGTGCGTTTTGGGAGTGCGGCAGGCCGGGCCGACGCATTCCAGATCATTTCACCGGCACGCGGCGCTTCAACTCTTCAAACCAATTCAGCACCACGTTAATTTGCGTGGCCGACTGCTCCTCTCCAACGCCTTTCATCATCAGGAATCGTTGGCCGTCCGCCGATACGTCGTAGGCCGGAAAGGTCGCCGGAGTCTCCGTGTACGGGCGTTCAAAGACCACCTTGGGTTTGCCGGCGGAAAATGTAGGTTGTGTAGTTACGTCCACCGACATCATTTTGTTTCCGTTGCGATAAAACAGTTCGTTGCCATTGCGATTCCAGACCGGCTCCTTGCCGCCGTCATTGGAGATCTGCACTTTCGAGCCCGGCCCGGGATACGGCTTGGCATAAATCTCCCAGCGCCCGCTTTCATCCGAAACATAGGCGATCCAGTGCCCGTCGGGAGAGAATTGCGGAGCGGCCTCGTTGGACGGCGTTTTTAGGAAAGGCTCCGCGTGATGGTCGCTCAGCCGCAGCAACCAGAGATCGTAGCCGGTGACCGGGTCGACTTCCAGAAAGGCCATCGTCTGGCCGTCCGGCGTAAAAGAGAGCGGAGATTCCGTGTGTGGAGCAGTGGTCAGCCGCTCCACCTGTCCGGAGCCGTCCGCCGGCTGCCAATGAAGGTTCCGAGGCGAACCGCCCTGGTAGACGACTCGCTTGCCATCAGGACTCCAGGCCGGGCTGGAAGTGCCGCTCACCTGAGAGGTCAGCTTGGCTAGGGTCTCCCGCGCCAGATCGTAGATCCACACCTGGCTTTCGGCGTCGTCAATACCCACTGCAATCCGGCTCCCATCCGGCGACACCCGCGGATTCCGGTAGGCGCGCGCGGGCGCCGGCAAGATTTGCTCGATGCCTTTGCGGTCCACCCACACCAGGTTCTTCTGGTCACCTTCCACTGCGCCAGAAACGTAGGCCAGCGACCCGCTGTCGGAAACGCTGTACTGCGCCACCCCGCTGTAGTTGGAATGCATGATCCGCTCCACGGTTGGAACGGGAGTACCGAAGATTTCCAGGCGCTGCGGATTGAAGGGGACGGCCATGAGCGTTCCCTGCTGCACGAACAACAGATGACCTGTGGACGTGTAGCCGGGGCGAGTGCCTCCCGGAAACAGATCGCGTTGTTCTCCGGACTTAATCGAATAACCTCTCACAACTGCATTCGCCCAAGCCACGGTTTGGGAACCTGCATAGAGCACTACCTGGGAGCCCGGCACGAACTTCGGCCAACGATTGGAGGCTTCGTCTTTCAGGGTCTTCAGCGTTTCCGGATTACCGCCGGAGGCCGAAACGCGCAAGAGACTTCCAACGTTGAATTGGAAGACGATGGTATTGTCGCTACCCCACGACGCGCCGGGAATGGTTGTTGCCGTGCTGCAAAGCGATACGGAGACGCCGCCAGTGAGCAGGGCCTTTTTGAGCTTGCCCTGCGCAAAGAAACCGATCCATTCGCCGTCAGGAGAAAAGAACGGCGCTGACCCCGCTTCCGTGCCGGCGATCGGCTTGGCCTCGAAGCTGTCGAGCGGGCGCATATAAAGCTGCTGCACGCCATTTTGCACAGCAGCGTAGAATAGATTCTTCCCATCCGGCGAGAGCGCCATCACCGGTTGGCTCAGTTCGGCGAGCCGCTGGCCAGGAGGCAGCGAGACCACCATTCTTCGCACGAGAGGGGACGGTGCAGGCTTCAAAAACCATGCGGCTGATGCAGCGATGGCGACGGCCGCTAACAGCCAGGCGATCTGCCACGCCCAACGCTTCTTCGGTATCGCCAAGCCGACCAGCGCGGTCTGCGATTGCGAACCACCTTCCTCAACCCACTTCAATTGCAGAAGGAGATCGTGCGAGGTCTGCCAGCGTTCGTCCGGATCCTTTGCCAGACATGTTGCGATCAAACGCTCCAGTGACGGCGGCGCCAGTGGTTGCAGCGTCGAAAGCGGCGCGGGGTCGTGCTCCATGATCGCGGAGATCACACTGGCTTGTGTTTTGCCGGCGAAGGGTTTGGCGCCCGTCAGCATCTCGTATAAGACCGCGCCAAACGAAAAGATGTCGCTGCGCGCGTCGGCTTCTTTTCCCTCTAACTGCTCGGGCGACATGTACTGGAGTGTCCCGAGGATCATTCCCTGCCCAGTGAGCGGATCCTGCGTCAGCGCCGCTTCCTCCACTGCGCCGAGCGGTTTCGATTTCGCCAGGCCGAAATCCATCAGCTTGCTGCTGAGCTTAGTCAGCATGATGTTGCCCGGCTTCAGATCGCGATGAATCACCCCTTTGCGATGAGCTTTGTCCAGCGCGTCGGCGATTTCGATAGCGATGCGCAGCGCCTGCTTCAACGGCAGCGGACCCTTGGCCAGCCGCGCGGCCAGCGTCTCGCCTTCCAGGTACTCCATCACCAGGAAGTCGGTGCCGTCCTGCCGGCCGATGTCGTGCAGCGTGCAGATGTTGGGGTGATTCAGGCTCGAAACGGTGCGCGCTTCGCGTTCGAAACGCTGCTTCAGTTCGGGATTTGCGGCCAAATGCGCCGGCAACACTTTGATCGCTACGGTGCGATCCAAGCGCGTATCGCGAGCGCGATACACCTCGCCCATCCCGCCCGCGCCGAGCGGCGCGAGGATTTCGTGGGGTCCGAGGCGTGAGCCGTTGGCAAGCGGCATTGCCACGGAGTATAGCAGACACGTAGGGCACGCATCCCGGCTTGCCGCTGCAGCTTGGGCTCTCTTACGGCTTATTGAGCATCGAGGGAATGACGCGATCCAGTTCCGCATCAGTGAAGGCGGCGACCGTCGCTTTGTCGAGACGCCAATTCTCCACGTGGCTGACGCTCTTTCCCGGCTCCAGTTTCGTCATCGGACCGAGTGTCTCGACTTCCAGAAAATCGGCGTTGGTGAAAGTTTCGAAGGAGCATCCGAAATCCGGGTACGTTTTCGACGCGTCGGCTTGATACTGCTTGAGAAATACTTCGCCGTGCAAGAAGTACGCGGCCCAGGTGTTGGCCGCAAACATTCCGATTTTTTGAGGCGTGGAGTTGGCGGGATCCTGGCGCAGCGTCAGATATTTTTTCAGCAGTCCCCAACGTTTGTCGGTGAGATCGGTGTACGCCCACAAGACCATGGGATTCGTGGCCTCGAGATGCGCCGGATACGATCCACGCGCCGGGAAACCAGCCACCGCCGTGCCGCCGGGCGCCATCATGGTCAAGGCCCAAGGCGCGAATTCCAGAGGGAAGAGCGTCTTGTTGGTGATGCGATGCGTGACGGTGACGGCGGTTCCCGCCGCAGCCATGGATACTTCGATTTGCTTCTGCAATCCCGTCAGTGGTTCCACCGGCGCCGTGGCAATGAGACCGTTTTTTGTCACTTCGATCGCCACGGCGACGTTGTCCGGCGCCCAGGTCGCGACTGGATCTTCCGGCGCCTTCCAAACGCGATCGCCGCCGCGCAACTGAAATTCCTTTTCTCCCGATTTTCCCAGTTGCTCGGTAAATTCCTTGAACAGATTTTGACCGCCGGCAAATCCATAGCGGATGATGCGCGGGCCAACGTCGGCGGTGACGATCAACTCCACCTGACCGTTGGTGATGCGGTAGCAGTTGGGCCATCCCTTGTAATTTACTTTGTCGGTTTTGACTTCGGCCGCGAGGAGAGAGCTGACCGCGAGAAAGGTCGCCAGGAGTTTCATAGTTATAGTCCAAAAACGAATATCGCGTGACCCGCGGGAATCGCGACGTGTTGTTTGCCGTCGATGAGAAACGAAATCGGATTTCCTTCGATCGCGCCGCCGGTTTGAAAATCCCATAGCGGGTTGCCGGTGAGGGAATCGAGCGCGAAGAAGTTGCCTTCATTGCTGCCGCCGAAAACCACGCCGCCGGCCGTGGAAAGCAACCCCGCCCACGTGGGCGATTGCAAACGAAACTCCCAGCGCCGTTGACCCGTGGCAACGTCGAGCGCGCGCACCGCTCCGTACACTTCATCCGCGGGCAAAGTGCGTTCACCGCCGCCCGCAAAAAACGTGCCCGGCTTATACTCCGCTTCGCCTTTGTAGTAATAAGCGCCCATCTCTCGCACCGGCGCGAAAAACAGTTGGCGGCCGGCATCGTAAGAGGGAGAAAACCAGTTCGTGGCGCCCTGCAACGACGGCCACACGAGCGTTCCTTCTTCACTCGGACCCACGTTCGGCAAACGCACCGGCCGCCCCTTCCCGTCGAGTCCCGAAGCCCAAGTTTGTTTGGCGTACGGCACGCCCAGCAAAAACTCTCCGGTGACGCGATCGAGCAAATAGTAAAACGCATTGCGATTCGCCATGGCCAGCAGTTTGCGCGGCTTTCCTTTGACCGTTGCGTCGACCAACACCGGGACTTCCGTGGCGTCCCAATCGTGATCGTCGGCCGGCGTGAACTGGAAATGCCATTTCAGTTTGCCGCTATCGGCGTCGAGCGCCAGCACGGAGCACGTATAAAGGTTGTCGCCGGGACGGCCGTCAGGATTCCAGTCAGGTCCGGGATTGCCGGTGCCCCAGTAGATCAAATTCAACTCCGGATCGTACGTTCCCGTCAGCCAAGTGGGCGCGCCTCCGGTCTTCCACGCATCTGCTTGCCAAGTTTCCGCTCCGGGTTCCCCGGGCGCGGGAATCGTCCAAAAACGCCACAGACGTTTTCCGGTTTTGGCGTCGTAGGCGTCCAGGAATCCACGGATGCCCGCCTCGCCGCCGCTGATGCCGGTGATGATCTTCCCGTTGATCGCCAACGGCGCGCCGGTGATGCAGTGGCCCAGTGTGTAATCGGCCACCTGAACGTCCCAGCGCACTGCGCCCGATCGCGCGTCGAGCGCCACCAAGTGCGCGTCGAGCGTGCCGACGTAGACCATGTCGTCGAGCACGGCCACGCCGCGATTCACGCGGCCAAAGCCGATGGTGTCGAGCTTCGGAGGCACAGGACGTTGATACGTCCACAACGGACGACCGGTGCGGAGATCGAGCGCCGTGACGTTATGCGGCGGCTCGGTGACGTACATCACGCCGTCGGCCACTACCGGCGACGTTTCCACCGTGCCCGCCGGCTTCACCTGATAGACCCATTTCGGATGCAGTCCACTCACGTTGGCTGGAGTAATTTGTGTGAGCGGAGAAAAACGGTGTCCCGCATATCCGCCGGAATAAGTGAGCCACGCTCCCGGTTCCGACGCCGCCTTCACGATCCGCTGATAGGGAACTTGGGCACTGGCACACGCCGCGAGAATCACGCACAGGAACTTGGCGGGCTTCATTGCGCACCTCTCATCCCCGCGAGGTAGGCGACTAAATCGTCAAGCTGCGCGGAGGACAGCGAACGAAAACTTGGCATCGGCGACGCGTTGGGCAATTTCTTGAATTCTGCGAGCGCGCTCTTGCGGAAGGAATAGGAATGTCCGCCGGCATCGAGAATCTGAATCGTGAAAGTATCTTCGTTCTTGCGGATTCCGGCGATTTTCTTGCCGTCGCGCGTGGTCACCTGCACCATCATGAAACCATCCGGCGGATTTTTTCCAGGATTGGTCAGATGCTCGCGCAAATTGGCGGCGCTCCGGCGAGCGCCCACATCGCTTAGTTCCGGACCGAACGCGTTTCCATTGCCGCCGGCGATATGGCAGTTCGCGCAACCTTGCGCGGCATAGAGCGCGCGTCCGCGTTCAGGGTCGCCGGGAAGAGTTTCGGTGGCCGTTTTTCCAAGGGAGATCACGTAAGCCGCCACTTGACGCTTTTCGTTCGGCGTCATTTGCCAGAACGCGCTCATCTCCGTTCCCGGAATGCCATTGTCCAACAGGCGCACCACGCCGGCCTCGTCGGCCGCGTGGACCAACTTAGGTCGCGCCAAGTTCGGACCGCGGGCGCCTTCGCCGGTCTGTCCATGGCAAAGCGCGCATTGGCCCTGGAACAGTTTTTTGCCACGCGCGAGGTCCGCTGGCGAAGACGATGAGGTCGTCTGTGCCAAGGCCGGCACCATGGTCAGCGCTGTCCAGATTAGGGCGACAAACGACATCCGGGAAAGGACGGTCACATTCGACAGGGTAAGCGAAAATCGCGGCCGATTGGACGGAATCTTGAAAAACGGCAGTGATTCAACTTGGGGGCGGTACGCATCCCGGAGGGATGCCAGCTTGTAGCCGGTGGTTGAGCGTTCTTTGCGATACCACCGGGTCATTCACCAAACACAAATAGATCCCGGGAGGGATCACAGCAACGGGTGTTCGGCTGCGATCCCTTCCGGATTGAAACTATTGCTATTCATGAGCCCGGTGGTATCGCAAAGAACGCTCAACCACCGGCTACAAGCTGCGATCCCGCTCCGCGGGATCAGGACAAACTGACCTACTACTGTGACAAGGGCAATGCGCGATGCCGACTACGAACGTTGTCGATTGCTCGAAGTAGCCCGTTAGTATTAGCAATGTCCTCTTGGGCTAGCTCCGTGATCATCTGAGATGTAAAGCCAGATTTCGTCAGCTCGCGGTGGAGCGTGGTTGCTGCGTTTGACGTAACGGCCGCTTGCTGATCCCATCTACGTTGAAGGTAGTCCAACTCATCAAACATATCCTGCTCAAATTTTCTTTTGGCATCCATAAAGTTTAGCCTTCCCTCTCAGACCAAGATTTACAAATTAGACGTGCGCAAGTTAGAGTATCACACGGTAGCAGCGTGGACTGTGGCAGGAAGGAGCAGATTTGTGGCAATTGAACTACTCGTCTATTTGTTTTTCTCGGTTGTCCTGATCGCGATCTGGCCAGGTTTCCGACCAGCAATGCATCAAAGGTGGAATCGGAACGCGTTCGAGCAATTACAGCGCGCGAGCCGACGTAGGGGCTTGTCAAGTGGCGGATGGATCTTCTTGTTCGGTCTTTTCTTACGTTGGTGGCATCTTCATTCGGATGCTTTGCCCGCGGGGGTTGTAATCGGCGTCGGGATCAGCGTGATGTACGTTGGATACAATAAGTATGATGAAACCTTCTGGTGCGACTGGATTGCCAAGCCACAGACGCTCGAGGACTATAAGGAGATCATGGAGCAGCACCGACAATATCTCGCGGAGATCGGCGAGTCCCACCTACCAGAAAAAGAATGAGGACGCCAAAGAAGGCGGAGCCATCCGGTCTACAAAGTACATAAGTTCCGTCCAGAGGATCGCCTTGGCCGTCCAATATATGTTTGCCACTATGCGAATTCGCGATCGCCGAGATGAAGCGTGCCGACGAGCCGGCGCGTGTACGGGTGGGACGGGTGTGAGAAAATTCGGGACGTTTCTTCGAATTCGACAATTTCGCCTTGATGAAGAATCGCCGTGCGATGGCACAGCGACGCCACCGAGGCGAGATCGTGGGAAATATAGAGCATCGCCATGCGGCGCAGGCGGCTCAAGCGCGCGAACAACTCGAGGATTTCGTCTTGCGTGATGGCGTCAAGCGCGCTCGTCGGCTCGTCGGCCAGCAACAACGCGGGCCGGTGCATGATCGCCGAGGCGATCAGCACGCGCTGCGCGAGTCCTACGCTCAACTCGCGGGGATAGCGGCGCAAAAACGCGGCGTCGCTGGGCAGGCTGACGCTTTCCAGCAACTCCCGCACATGTGCTTGCCATTCCGCATCGGTACCGCGAGCGTGCGCTTCCCACGCCTCGCGCAGTTGTGCGCCGATGCGCAGCGCGGGATTCAGCGACGCCAGCGGACTTTGCAAGACCAAGCCGATGTCGCGCCCGCGAATCTGGCGCATTTCGTTTTCCGGCAGGCGCAGCAAGTCGCGACCTTGGAAGTCGATGCGGCCGGAAGCTTGCACGCCTTTCGCGCGCAGCAATTGCAGCGCGGCCAGCGCCAGCGTGCTTTTGCCCGATCCGCTTTGTCCGACAAGGCCGACGATCTCGCCGGCGTTGATGTCGAGCGCGACGTTTTTTAGAACGCCGGGCTTGCCGGGATAATCCACCGAGACGCGCGTGAAGAAAAGCGGTACTTCCATGTCCACTTGATCCACCTTGCGATTCTACTTCATTGCCAATTGCTTCGATCCAGCCGCTGGAGCGGCCAACGTGAGCGTCTCCGCGTTCCAATACACCTGCGGGCGCAGCACCGACGGTTGGGTGTTGCCCAACGCCGGCGACACTGCGGTCAAGGCGTTCTTGTTCACCAGATACAGGAACGGCACTTGCTCGGAAACAATCTCCTGCACGCGATCGAACGCCGCTTTGCGTTTCGCCGGATCGAGTTCGGTGGCTTGCTTCTTCATGAGTTGATCGAGTTCCGCTTCCCACGCCGTCGCCGGCGTTTTCTGCGCGGGATTCCACTGATGATTCTCACCGCTGCTCATCCACACGTTCATTTGCGCGCTGGGATCGAGGTCCACGTTCACGAGACCGAGCAGGCACGCTTCGTAGTCGAAACTCTGCGTGATGCGCGTGATGATCGACGGGAAGTCGAGGGTCACGATATTGAGATGCACGCCGATTTGCTTGAGGTCCTGCTGGATCATCGCCGCCACGCGCTCGCGCGACTGATTGCCGGCGTTCGTGATCACGGAGAACTCCACGACGTGTCCGCTCGCGTCGACGAGATCGGGGCCCGACTTGTGGAAGCCGTCGAGTTGCAGGCGGCGCAACGCGTCGGCGGGATCATAGGGATGCGCCTTCAAATTCGCGTTGAACCAAAACTTGTTGGCGGAGGAAAACGGTCCGACGCCGGGGCTCGCGTGGTTCTGATAAACCACGCGCGTCAAATCGTGACGATTGATGGCGCCGGAAATCGCCCGGCGGAAATTCGTCGAGCGGAACCACGCTTTTTTGTAATCGGGCAGCGGCGACGCCGCCACTTGGTTGAACCACATCTGTTCGCCTTCCAGTGACGGTCCCAAGTCGCGCGCCGAATTCGACGCGCCACCATTCTGCGCGGCCATTCTCTCGAAGGAATCGGCGTCAAGGTTGTTGATCAAATGCAATTCGCCTTGCGCAAAGCGCAGCATTTCCAGATCGCGATTCGGGACGATCTCCAGACGGACGGCGTCGAGATACGGTAGTTGTTTTCCCTGCGCGTCATGTTTCCAGTAATGCGAATTGCGATGCAGCAGGACGTAATTGCCCGCCTTGTACTCGGCGAGCATGAAAGGTCCGAGGCCGGGCGACGCTTCTTTGCCGCTCGCGGAGGCCGAAAGAATCGGCGCTTGATCGAAGAGGCGCTCGAGACCCGCCACGGGCGCCGGAAACGCGATGGTCACTTCGTATTTTCCGTTGGCGTGCGCGGTGGTCGGACCACCGTCCACTTGGAAGGTGTCGGCGATCGGCGAGTGGAGTTTGGGATCCATCATCGACGTGAAGGTGTAGACCACGTCGGCGGAAGTAAACGGCGTGCCATCGGAAAACGTAACGCCTTGGCGCAGCGTGAAAGTGATTTTGCGTCCGCCTTCGGTGACTTTCCACGACGTAGCGAGTTCCGGCTGCAATTGTTGCGTCGCGCGATTGATGCGGATCAATACGCCGTGCGTCAGATACGAAACGGTCTCGGAAGGTTCGTCGGCCATCAGCAGCGGGTTGAACGTCTTCGGATCGGCGCGCAGGGCGAAGCGCAATTCGTTGTTCGACGTTTGAGCGAACGCGTAGCGCGCGGGCAGC
The DNA here is from genome assembly GCA_021325275.1 of Terriglobia bacterium. Lineage (GTDB taxonomy): Bacteria > Acidobacteriota > Terriglobia > JAJPHL01 > JAJPHL01 > JAJPHL01. Next base: position 87,245 of record JAJPHL010000021.1, read on the forward strand.
GCGACGGCGGCAGCGAGAATCGTTGCGAGCAAAAAGAGTCGGCGGATCATGAGCAAATCTCCTGTTGGGGGAAGGCCAGTTGAAAGGAGCAAATCACCAAAACCAAGAATGCGGCGGGCGCCAGCATCGCCGCCATTTCCATCGGCGCCTGCTGGAATAGTGAAGCGTGCAGCGCGGGCAAACTTTCCAGATCACGAAGCAAGCTTCCGAGCGAGGGCAAAGGCTCCGACACGCCGAGTCCCAGTAATCCCAGACTTGCCTCTGCGAGAACGAACGCCGGAACCGAGACGCAGAACTGCGCCAGCAAAACAGGCGCGACATTCGGTGGGAGTTGACGCGTCAACACGCGCGCGGGTGAAATGCCGAGGGCCCGCGCTTGCAGCAAAAAATCGGAATCAAGCAGCGCCCGGACTTGCGCGCGGACCACACGCGCGGGCGCGGCCCATCCAAGCGCGCCGAGCAAAAGAAACGTCAGCGTCACCGAGAGTCGCGGCGCAACGTTCAGCGGCAGCACCGCGCGGACCGCTAGCAGCAAGAACAGCCACGGCAGGGCGAGCAATAAATCGACGGCGCCCATGATCAGGCGATCCCACACGCCGCCGAGATACGCGGACAAAATCCCGACGATCGCGGCGAGCAACACGGCGAGGGCCGCCGCCGCGGGCGCGAGAAGAAGCGAAACGCGCGCGCCTTCCAGTAGCCGCGAAAGGCGGTCGCGGCCCAAGTTGTCGGCGCCCAGCGGAAACTGGCTCGACGGCGAGGCATTCACCGCCTGGCGATACTGATGATCGTAGGCGCGGGGAGCGATCCACGGCGCGAGAATCGCGGCTAAAAACGTAAGCACCAAAATCGCGCGGGCCATTGTGCGTGTCATGCGGCACGCTCCGCGCGCTCGAAGAAATCAGGGATGGAATTCGCGGCGATTGTGAACAGCGTCACGATTACGGTCATATCGACGAGCAATGGCAGGTCGCGCGCCTGCGCGGCTTGCCACGCCAGCAGACCGAATCCCGGCGATCCGCAGACCACTTCGATCGGAATGAGCGCGCCAAATGCGAGACTCACCGAGATTCCCGCGAGTGCGGCAATCTCTTCGGCGGCCACCGGCAGCACGTGGTACGCGAGAATGCGCGCGCGGCTCACGCCCTTGGCTTCGGCAAACAAGACGTGCGGCTGATCGAGAATGCCGCGGGTGAGGGAATCGAGATAGCGGAAGATGCGCGGGAAGATCACTACGGCGACGGCCAATCCCGGCGGCCAACCGGCCAGCAGGAACAAGAGCGCGATCACCGCCGAGGGCAGCGCGAGTGTCGCGCCGCTCAGCGCGGCGGCGAACGCGTTTAGCGCTTGGCTGCGCGTAACAGCCATCGCCGCCGCCAGGCCCAAAGCAAAAACCCACGCCAGCGCCAGGCCAATCGCCATCGATCGCGCGGTCACCGGGAGACGCTCGGCGAACAATTCCGCGATCGGACGATTGAGGGCGCGCGACTTTCCGAGATCGCCGCCGATCGCCGCACGAAGATTCTGCCAGTAGAGCGCCGCGAAACCTGTTTCGGTGCGTTCCGCGCGGATCGCGCGAATGCTTTCCGCGCGCATGCGTTGGTCCATTTCGCGTTCGTCGAAACCGTAGCCGGGCGCAAGGCGAATCAGCAGCGCGCAGAGAAAACCGCCGGCCAGAACGGTTGCCAGCGCCGCGAAAACTCGCCGGAGGATGCGCGGCATTTTCTGAATCGTCGACTTCGTCGCCGTAGGTGTCATCGACGCCGCTCGTTATTGGATTGTCAGGGAAAGGTGCGCGGCTTCCAGTTTTTCGGGGCGCACACGCAACGCGGCCCTGTGAACTTCCTTGGTCTTGTACATCTTGCGATCGGCTTCGCCGAGAAGCTGCTCGGCGTCGAGGCCATCGGTGGGATACGCCGCTTCACCAACGCTGAGCGAAAGGTCCGCGAGCGGGCAGAGGCGCCGTCCCGTTTCTTCCACTACGGCGACAAAGCGATCGATCTTCGCGCGCAGCGACCCGGAACGTTGCGACGGCAGCACCACGACGAATTCATCGCCGCCCATACGCGCCACGTAATCATAGGCGCGGCAACTGTCGCGCAATTCCTGCGCCACGGTTTGCAGCACTTGATTGCCGGCTAAGTGACCGTACTTGTCGTTGACTTGCTTGAAGCCGTCGAGATCGCACACCAAAATCGAGAGCGGCGTTTCTTCGCGCTTGCAGCGGGCGAGTTCGGCATCGAGATGCAGGAAGAGCGAGCGCGCATTCGGCAATCCCGTGAGACTGTCCGTGGTCGCCGACTTCTCCGCTTGCCGGAATTTCAGCGCGTTTTCCATGGCCATCGCCAGTTTGTGACTGATCGCCTGCACCACACGCAACTGATCGCGGGTAAAGCTGTCTTTTTCGCGCGAATAAATCGCCAGCACGCCGACCACACCCTGTGGACTCTCCAGGGGCACGGCCAAGGCCGAGCGCAGCGTCGAGAACACCGTGGGATCGTTCAAGTATCCCGGCTCCACCGACGGATTGCCGTTGACGATCGACATGTTATTCTGCGCCACCCATCCGGAAAGCCCTTCGCCCATGGGGATCTCCAGAGCCGAGAGCAGCCGTGCGTTTTCGCCGTTCACGAATTCCGGCAGCAGCTTGCCGTCGCGGATCGCGTAGATGGCGATGGCGTCGTAGGGAACGATGCGCTTCAAGCGCACGTCGAGGAAGCAGAGCGTTTCATCGAGACGCAGCGAGCTGCCCAGTTCCTTGGTGAGTTCAAACAGCGTTTGCACTTCCTCGCGGGCCGACGCGATGGTGGTAAGGAACTCGAGACCCGCGGGGCGATGCGGCGGCGCGTCGCTTTCGAAACCGGCGTCGGGCGCGGCGCCGCGCTCGATCTTCACATTCTTGCTGATCCGGTGGACATCCATGCGCTCGTTGCGCGCCTTTTGCTCGAGTTCCAGATAACGGCGCTGCAGCAAGCCCACAACTTTCGGATCAAAGCTCTTGCCGGCATCGAGAACGATCGCTTCCATCGCTTCGTCGAGCGGCAACGCGCGGCGATACTGGCGATCGGACGCCAGCGCATCGAGGCAATCGACCACCGAGAGAATCCGCGCGCCGATGGGAATTTCTTCGCCGCGCAAACCTTGCGGATATCCGCTGCCATCCCATTTTTCGTGATGGCTCCGCACGATCGGTACCACGGGATACGGAAATTGCACGCGTTCAGAATTTCCGCGCCGACCAGCGGGTGAATCTTCATCTTGTCGAACTCTTCCGGCGTCAGGCGACCCGGTTTCGCGATGATGTGCTCGGGAACGGCCAGCTTTCCGATGTCGTGCAACAGCGACGCGGCGCGCAAGGCTTCCAGTTCGTTCTCGTTCAACCCCATGTCCTTGCCGATTTCCATGGCGTAGACCTGCACGCGGCTCAAGTGCTCCTGCGTGGTGTGATCCTTGGCGTCGATGGCCAGCGCCAGCGCTTCAATCGTGCGCAAGTGCAGCTTGGACATTTCCTCGGCGTGCGTTTTTTCGCGCTCCAAGCGCTCCAGGTACAACCGATAGGAGTGATAAATCCAATAGACCAGCGGCAGGACCAACAGCGTCGACTGCCATCCCCACGCGTGGCTGATGGCGTCAAACAATCCCGAAACGCCCGCGCCGACCAGGTAACACGGGAACGCCCAGAAATAGCATTCCGACCAAAGCTTGCGCAGCGGCTTGCCTTCGGTAGCGGAAATAATCATTGCCACCGGCAACGTGTTGGCCACGAACAGCACCGCGGCGGAAAGCGCCAGCGGCAACGGACCGCTGATGTGCAGCGGTACATCGTGGATGAAGTGATACACGCTGAACGACGCTTGAATCGCCACCGCCATGCTGCCCACATTGAAAACGATTTGTTGGAACGACGGCCGCTTGTTGGCGTTCCAGATGCATTGCAACAATCCCGCGAAGCAACCGATCGCCAACGTTTCCAGGCGATCCATTTCCAAAACGCCGAGCAGGATGAAAACGAAGTTCACCGACATCGTGCCGGTGACGCCGGGCAGTCGCACTTTCATGCGCGACGCCATGCCCGCCAGCGCCAAGTAACAGAAGAAGCGGAACAGGTCGTGCGGTCGATAACTCAGCGCGGCCCAAAGGAATACACCGAGTCCGCCGATTCCGGCCGTGGTTACAAACGCCCAAATTTTAGCTTTGGCAGTCATAGCTCACACTCTCTACGGTTTGAAATGTAAGCACGTTCGAAGCCAAGCCCCTTCGGCGTTTGCCAAGACGGCTATCTAGCCGTTATTTCAAATGGTTACAGAAAGGCGCCTGCACGGACCGGCGGTGGGGGCAGGTGGCAAACCAAAGGATTGGAACGATTCTACCCCTATAGTCTCCCAGGACGGATGGCCTAACTTCTAATCTGCGTGTTCTACCAATTGAACACGGGCCAAAGACTCGTGAAGTCGTCGCGCCACTTGAGCGGCGGCTTGTCGTCGCGCTTCCAAGCCGTGGTCGCCGCGCGAATGGGATCGCTTTCCAGAAACGCCGTATTCGCCGTGACCACCACCCACGTGGACGAACGGATTCCCGGACCTTCTTCGTCATTCGATTCGATCAACGCGGAGCTCCAGCCAAGATGCTCGGCCAACGCGCGCGCCGGAGGCGCCAGGTCTAACCACCTATTTGATATGTGCAGCAGCAGCAAGCCGTCCGGCGCCAGATGATACTTGTACAACTCGCCGCACTCGGCGGTGAGCAAGTGCGCGGGGATCGCGTCGCTCGAAAACGCGTCGACGGCTAACACATCAAATTGTTGCGATTCGCCGCGTCGCTGCTGTTCTTCCATTTTCACGCGCGCGTCGCCCAGCACTACGTCGACGTTCGCGGGCGAGTCCTTGCGATAGCTGAAGAACTCGCTGGAAACGCGTTCCACCGACGGATTGATGTCGTAGAAACGCACTATGTCGCCGTGTTTTCCCCACGCGGCCATGGTTCCTGTACCCAAACCGATCACGCCGATCCGCAGACTGTGCAGCGCGTCCGGTGGATCGTCCGGCTGCACGTGACGCTTTGGATGGAACGTCACAGCCAATCCCACGCCGCTCAGCGGACCGTAATACGTGGTCGGCAGATCGCGGCGGTCGGCATCTTCGAATTGCAATCCGTGTAGCGTGCGCCCGTGGGTGAGCTTGTGCGTCTTGCCGCCGTCCTCTTCGTCTTCGGTCACGCGTAGCACGCCGAAGAAATTGCGCGTGGCCAGCAGCACTTTTTCGTCGGGCTTCTTCACCATCAGCGTAATGCCGGAGCTGGCGGCGGCGATCAACGCGGCGGCCGCGAGATACTTGGTGCTGGAATCGATGCGCCAACTCCACGTGGGCGATTCGTCGAGGCGATCGATCGCGAAAACGCCGTCGCGATACCAGCAGAGCACGCCCAACAAGCAGCACGCGACCATGGCCAGGGGAAATTCCAGAAACGTGTTGAAAAAGTGCGGCGCGACGATCGCCGCGAAGATGCCGCCGAGCGCTCCGCCCGCCGACAGGGCGAGATAGAACTGCGTCAGCCGCGCGGGCGCGGGCTTCGACCTCGCTAGTTCGCCGTGGCAAATCATGCATCCGCCCAACACCACGCCTAAATCGGTGAGCGCTTGCAGCCAAATTTTCGGCGGCGTGTCGCGCGTCGCCATGTAGCACGCGCCCGCGATGCATCCGCCCGCGAGCAGCGCAAAGGCGCGGCGATTGTACCAGCCCTCGGCGTCGAAGCAAAGCACGAAGGTCAACAAGTAAATCGCCAGCGGCAAAATCCACAGAAACGGAATCACCGCGACTTCCTGGCAAATGTGATTCGTCGCGGCGAGCAGGAGCGTCGATCCGCACGCGGCCAGCGCCAGCCACAAGAAAATTTGCACGGTCGAGGGCGGCGCCGACGGTTCCTCGGGTGCGGCCGCCGGAGCCGGTGAAACATCGCGGCCCGCGAACGCGCAATACGCAATCGTCGCCGCGTAGACAACAAAAATCCCCGACCAAATCCACGCCTGCGTGCGCAACGTCAACCATGGCTCGATCGCGATCGGGTACGAGAGCAGCGCCAGGAAACTCGCGATGTTCGAAAGCGCGTACAAACGATACGGCGATGTTCCCTGATCCGAATCCGCCCAAAACCACGCCTGCATCAGCGGTCCCGTGGACGCCAGCACAAAATACGGCAGCCCGACCGCCATCACCAGCATCGCGAGAATCGACGGCACGGGATCGTCGCCACTCGCGCTGAATCGCGACCAAGTGTCGGCACTCGCGAAAAACGGCAGCGTCGCGGCGGCGCACACGAGCAGCACTCCATGCACCCATTTCTGAAAACGGCGCGGTACGCCGCTGCTCAGCGCGTGCGCGTAGGCGTATCCGGCGAGAAGCAGCAACTGAAAAAACAGCATGCAGGCGGTCCACACGCTGGGACCGCCGCCGAATCTCGGCAGCACGCGCTTGCCGGCCATCGGTTGCACCAGGAAAAGAAGGAACGCGCCTAAAAAGACCGCGAGGGGATAGCGGCGTTTCACCGATCCATTAAACCACAGCCTCTAAACCACATGCCCGAGTGTTCTGTTTGGGACATCCCTTGCGGAACGCGCTTGCTACGATCCATTTGGAGGCTCTTGATGCAAACCGATGGCGAGGTCGCCAAATCGAAGAGCATCGCCGCGTTGCTGCGTCCGCACTACCGCGAACTGGCGCTGGGATTTCTCGCCGTGGTCGGTGAGGGCGCCGCGAATCTGCTGGATCCGTGGCCGCTGAAAATCGCGATCGATTGCGTCATCAAGCCGAATCCTTCGAACGCGCGCACCAGCCGCTTCATCATCGAGACATTTCGCGGCGACCGGATCGCGATGTTGAAGTTCGCCGCCGCCGCCGTGCTGATCATCGCCGCGGTCGGCGCGATTTGCTCGTACGCCGAGAAATACTTGACCACCACCGTGGGCCAATGGGTGATGTACGACTTGCGCCGCACGCTCTACTCGCACATCCAACGCCTCTCGCTCGATTATCACGACCACAAACGCACCGGCGACCTGATCAGCCGCGTCACCACCGACATCGACGCCATTCAATCCTTCATTGCCTCGGGACTGCTCGGATCGCTCACCGACATGCTCACGCTCGGCGGAATGATCGTGGTGATGTTCTTTCTCAACTGGAAATTCACGTTGATCGCGCTGGCCGTCGCGCCGCTGCTCTTCCTGGTGATCTACGACTACACGCGCCGCATCAAGAAAGCGTCGCGTGAAGTGCGCAAGAAAGAAGGCGAGATCGTCTCGGTGATCCAGGAAGTGTTGTCGTCGATCCGCGTGGTGAAAGCATTCGCCCGCGAAGACTACGAACAACGCCGTCTGGAGGAAGAAAGCCTCGAGTCGCTTGAAACGACGCTGCGCGCGCGCAGCCTGAAGGCCAAGCTTTCGCCGCTGGTGGAAATCATCGTGGCGACGGGAACGTGCGCCGTGCTGTGGTTTGGTTCGCGGATGGCGCTGGCCGGCGAGTTGGAAGCCGGGTCGCTGGTGGTTTTCATTCTCTATCTCGGAAAAATGTACAAGCCGATGCAAGACCTCTCGAAAATGACCGACACGCTTTCCAAAGCCCAGGTCGGCTGGGAACGAATCCAGGAAGTTCTTTCCACCGAGCAGCAAGTGCGCGATCTGCCGGGCGCGCGACGGGCGCCCGCGCTGAAGGGCGCGATCGAATTCGAGAACGTCTCGTTCTCCTACAACAAGGAGCAGCCGATTTTGCGCGACGTCAGTTTCAAGATCGCCGCGGGACAAGTGGCGGCGTTCGTCGGCCCGACCGGCGCGGGCAAGACCACCATCATCAGCCTTGTGCCGCGCTTCTACGATCCCGATTCCGGCATCGTGAAACTCGATGGCATCGACGTGAAACGCCTGCTGCAAGGATCGATTCGGCGTCAGATCAGTTTCGTGTTGCAAGAGACGCTGCTATTTCACGCGCCGGTGTGGAAGAACATTGCGTATGGCAAGCCGGAAGCGAGCCGCGAGGAAATCCTTCGCGCTGCCGATGTGGCGCTGGCGCACGAGTTCATCGAAAAAATGCCGGAAGGCTACAACACCATCATCGGCGAACGCGGCGTCACGCTGAGCGGCGGCCAGCGCCAGCGAATCGCCATCGCGCGCGCGCTGATTCGCAACACGCCGATCCTGATTCTCGACGAGCCCAGCTCGAATCTCGACGCGGAGTCCGAACGGTTGGTGTTTGAAGCGCTCGATCGCTTGATGGAGGGGCGCACGTCGCTGGTGATCGCGCATCGTCTCTCGACGATCCGCCGCGCCGACGTGGTGTACGTGATCGACGACGGAAGAATCGTCGAGAGCGGCAAGCACCGCGACTTGCTGTTGCAAGGCGGCTTGTACGCGGATCTCTACGCGCTGCAAGTCACCGATGCGGAGAGTCCGGCGGCCTAGAGGACGCTCGAAAGAACGAAGACGCAGCGGCGCTTTTGGAGTGCGGAGGCGAGGAAATCCAAATTAGACCCACCAGATAATTTTTGCTTCACTTTCGCGTGGCGACCCCACGTTGAACGAAGCGGAATCTGGTGTTCTCCGCGTCTCTGCGGTGAAAAAACCGCCGGCCAATGTACCTTTTTTGAAAAACGGGTAAGCGAAAGGGATACGTTTTTTTTACCGCAGAGACGCAGAGGCGCAGAGAAAACCTGTTCGCCCTCGACTCCCGCCGTCCCAAAATCGGACAGCGACCTCCTTGCAAGTCACACGTCTGTCGCGCGAGAATCGTGGCAAACAACGTGCACCAACGGGAATCATGACCACTCTCTGGCGCGACATTCGCTACGCTCTTCGAGGACTCCTGAAGAATCCGGGATTCACGGCCGTCGCCGTGCTGACCATCGGTCTCGGCATCGGGGCCAACACGACGGTCTTCACATGGATGCGCGGGTTGCTGCTGAATCCGCTGCCGGGCGTGGCCGATCCGGGACGCGTGGTCGTGGTCGAAAACACCGCCGCCAACGGAGAACCGCTCTCGTCCTCCTATCTCGACTATCGCGATTATCGCGACCATCTGAAATCGTTCGAGCATTTGAGCATCGTGACGCCGGGCGCGTTTGTCGTCGGCGAGGATCGCAACACGGAGCGCGTTTGGGGCGAGGCGGTTTCCGCCGATTATTTCGACATGATGCGCGTCGCGCCGGAGGCCGGACGTTTTTTCGGGTCCACCGAAAGCGGCGACGCGCAGAACGCCCATCCTGTTGTAGTGATTAGCCATGACTATTGGCGCACGCGCTTCGACATGCAGCGATCCGCGATCGGCTCGACGATCAAAGTGAATCGCACGCCGCTGACCATCATCGGCGTCGCGCCCGCGGATTTTCATGGTGCGCAATCAGGACTGCGTTTTGAAATCTGGATGCCCGTGACGATGTACGGCCAACTCACGCACACGGGAACGTGGATGCTCGATGACCGCAACACGCGCAACTTCTTCATGTGCGCGCGACTCGCGCCCGGCGTGTCGATCGAGCAGGCGCGCGAGGAAACCAAAGGCCTCGCGTTCGTGATGGCCACCGCCAACGCCGATTCCGACAAAGGTGTCGGCGCGGACGTGCTGCCGGTTTGGAAAGGACACTTCGGCACGCAAGCGATCTTGCTCGCGCCCGTCGGAATCCTGATGGGCGCGGCCGGTGTGCTGCTTCTGATCGTGTGTGCGAACGTCGCCAACATGATGTTGGCGCGGGCGACTTCCCGACAAAAGGAATTTTGCGTCCGGCTCGCATTGGGCGCGAGACCATGGCGATTGATTCGCCAATTGCTCACCGAGTCGCTACTGCTCGCGACCGCCGGTACGGCGGCCGGCGTGCTGATCGCCAGTTGGCTGATCGGATCGCTGAACTGGATGCTGCCGCACATCAACGCGCCCGCGCTCGTCGAAGCCTCCATCGACTATGCGGTGCTGGGATTCAGCGCGCTGCTCGCGGTCGCGGTCGCGCTGCTCGCGGGCGTCGCGCCGGCGGTGAGCGCGTCGCGCGCCAACGTCAACGATGCACTGAAAGAAGGCGGACGCGGCCAAGCCGCCGGCGCAGGCGCAAACCGTCTCCGTGGATTGCTCGTCGTATCGGAGGTCGCACTGGCGGTAGTGGCACTGGTTGGCGCGGGATTGTTCATGAAGAGTTTTCAATTGGCCCGCGCGATTCATCCGGGCTTCGATCCGGAAGGCGTGGCCGTGGCGCGCTTCAACTTTTCGAACGAGGGTTACAACGCGGCGCGTACCGACGACTTCTGTCGACGTTTGCGCGAGCGCATGGAGCAAACGCCGGGCGTCACAGCGGTGGCTTACGACGACACGCCGCCCATGGGATTCTTCGGCGGCAACTGGGAAAACCTCGACGTGGAAGGCTATCAACCGCAGCCGGACGAAAACATGAAGATTCAGCGCGACATGATTTCTCCGGGCTATTTCGCCTTGATGAAAATCCCTCTGCTCGATGGCCGCGATTTCGATCTGCACGACGACGCCAAGTCGACGAGAGTGGCGATCGTGAATCGCGAGTTCGCGCAGCGCTTTTTCGCCGGACGCACGCCCATCGGACATAAAGTTCGCGGCTGGGGCCAATGGTTGACGATCGTGGGCGTCGTCGAAACCATGAAGTATCGCAACTTCACCGAGCAGCCGCGTCCGTTTTTCTACATCCCGATCCGGCAAGAGTTTCGCCCCGAATACGGACTGACATTCAACGTGCGTACAACCGCATCGCTCACCGCCACGCTGGCGACTCTGCGGCGCGAAGCGATGGCGATTGATCCGGCGATCTCGATGCACGACACCGAACCGCTCACCGAATACATTTCGGCGGCGCTCTTCGGCCAACGAGTGGGCGCGCTGCTGCTCAGCGTGTTGGGAAGCATGGCGCTGTTGCTCGCCGCCGTGGGACTCTACAGCGTGATGGCGTATTCCGTAGCGCAGCGCACGGCGGAAATCGGCATTCGCATGACGTTGGGCGCGCGGCCGGCCGACGTGATGTCGCTGGTGATTCGCCAAGGACTCGGCATGGCCGTCGCGGGATTGCTCGCCGGAACCGTCATGGCTGCGGCGCTCGCGCGCGTGTTGTCGGCAGCGCTGGTGAACGTGAGCCCCGTGGACCCGACGGTGTATCTCGCGGCGGCGGTGTTCACCGTGTTGATCGCGCTGGCTTCGGCGGCGCTTCCGGCGTGGCGCGCCTTGCGTGTCGATCCCATGGTCGCGCTGCGGTATCAGTAGGTTTTCTCTGCGTCAGGTTTTCTCTGCGTCTCTGCGTTCTCTGCGTTAAGAAAACCGCTAGCCCTTTCGCTTACGGTTTTTTCAACGCAGAGAACGCAGAGACGCAGAGAAAACCTGGGACAATACAATCATGTCCCAGTGGCCGAACCGCCGTCTGCTCGATCTCCTGCACATTGACATTCCGATCATTCAAGCGCCCATGGCCGGATCCGACTCCGTGGCGCTGGCGCGTGCCGTGTCGTCGGTAGGAGCGCTGGGATCGCTTGGGTGCGCGCTGCTCACGCCCGAGAAGGTTCGCGAGAGCGCACACGCCCTACGCGACGGCGCGCGGCCGTTCAATCTAAACTTTTTCTGCCACACGCTCTCGACGCCCGGTGCCGCGGCCATCGAAAAATGGAAAGACATTCTGCGGCCACACTACGAACGGTGGTCGCTCGATATTGACGCCGTTCCCGAGGCGCGCCTGCGAATGCCGTTCGACGAAGCGATTTGCTCGGCGGTGGAAGAAATCGCGCCGCCGATCGTGAGTTTTCATTTCGGCCTGCCGGACGCGCCGCTCGTCGACCGCTTGAAAAAGCGCGGAATAAAAATTCTCTCTTCAGCCACGAGCGTGCGCGAGGCGAAGTATCTCGAGTCGCGCGGCTGCGACGCGATTATCGCGCAAGGCGTGGAAGCGGGCGGACATCGCGGCATGTTCATGGAGTCGACTATCGCCACGCAAACCGGATTGTTCGCGCTGCTGCCGCAAGTCGCCGACGCCGTGTCGGTTCCGGTGATTGCCGCCGGAGGCATCGCCGACGCGCGCGGCGTGGCGGCCGCGTTTCTGCTGGGAGCTTCCGCCGTGCAGATCGGCACGGCGTATTTGCGCTGTCCGGAAGCCAACACGTCGCCGTTGTATCGCGCGGCGTTGGCGCAGGCTGCGGACAACAGCACCGCGTTAACCAATATGTTCAGCGGACGCCCCGCGCGCGCCATCATGAATCGCTATCTCGAGGAGTCAGGACCCATGTCCGATGCCGCGCCGCCGTTTCCCCACGCCGCGACGTTGATCGCGCCGTTGCGTTCTGCGTCGGAGAAATCAGGATCGCCCGACTACATGCAGTTGTGGAGCGGCCAAGCGGCGGCGCTGGCAAAGTCGATGCCGGCGGCGGATTTCACGCGCGAACTCGCGGCGGAAGCGCTGCGTTTGTGGAGCGAGCGGCCGCGCGCGTAACACACGCGCGCTTGCGAACAGAGCGTCCGCAGATTTTTGTGCTACCATTCCCTTGGAGGTCCTTATGGCAGACGAAGGTGGTGGCGGTAAATTCGCCTATTTTCTCGCCGGACTCGGCATCGGATCGCTGGTGGGAATCCTGTTTGCGCCGCGCGCCGGTGAAGAGACTCGCGAAATGCTCGGTCAGCGCTACGACGAAGGACGCGATCAGATCCTCCGCCGCGGCCGCGAAGTGCGCGAACAAGCCGAGGATTACGTGGACCGCGGACGCCGCGCCGTCAGCCGGACCCGGGACAATCTGCAATCGGCCGTCGACGCTGGAAAACAAGCGTATCGCGAAGCGGCACGCTCCGACGCCGCCGATTAAGCGCGCAGGAAACAGGTACAAACGTTGAGCGCCAGCTTCGAGAATTGGTTTATCGTCTTCGTCGTCGTGATGACCCTGGCACTGCTCGGGCAAACGTTGATCCTCGCCCTGATGTTCCTGGCGATTCGCAAGACGATGGAGCGAATGGCCGAGATGCAGACGCGCATCGACAGCATCCTCGAGCGCGACGTGCTCCCGTTGCTCGGCGAAACACGGTCGCTCGTCGCCGACGGACGCAAGACGGTCGCCACGCTGCAAGGCACGTCCGAAGAAATCGCGCAATTCGCGCACACACAAACCGGCCGCCTTGATGGACTCTTCAGCGAAGCCGTGGAGCGCGCCCGTCTGCAATTGCTGCGCGCCGACGACATCTTTACGCAAGCGCTGGCCCGCATGGAAATCACCGCCGAGGAAGTCCACAAGACCGTGAGCCAACCGCTGCGCGAGATCCAAGCGGTCCTGGCGGGTGTTCGTACGGCGTTCGAGTTTCTCGGCGGACGACGCCGCAGCGCGCCCAAAGGCCCGGTGGATCGATCGACCCAAGACGAGGAAATGTTTATTTAGGTTAAGCCTTGTCTCTGTTCGTTTGTGCTCTTCCCAGCGTCATTCCCTTACATGTTATACTGACCCCAAATGAGTAAGAAGAGCCTTGATTGCTCACACTGGGCGGTTTTGCTTCTCGCCGCGTTCCCGATGGCGGCTTTTGCAACCGCACCTTTTCAATCTCCGGCGAAACCCGGCGCCGGTTCACAACAAAGTGATGCGGCGACCGTTACGCCGAATCGCGGACAAGCTTATTATCACTATTCGCTCGGACATATGTACTTCGAACTGGCGCAAGCTTACCAACGCCAGGATTACATCACGCGCGCAATCGAACACCTGCGGCAAGCGATCAAATACGATCCCAGTTCCGCATTCGTGAACGTGGAATTGGCCGAGATGTACGCGCAAACCGGACGCATTACCGAAGCGGTGAGCGAAGCCGAGGATATTCTGAAGCGCTTCCCCGGAAATCTCGACGCCCGGCGCTTGTTGGGACGCATCTACGTGCGCAGTTTGGGCGGAGAAAACGGCCAAGGTGTCCGGCGCTCGTCGCAATCCGACTTGCTGAAGAAGGCTACCGATCAGTTTGAGAAAATCACGCAGGGCGATCCCAAGGATGTGGATTCGCTGCTGACGTTGGCGCGCTTGTATCGTCTGGACAACGAATCGTTGAAGGCCGAAGGCGCGTTCAAGAAGGCCGTGGAGGCCGATCCCGATAACGACGAGGCGCTGGTATCGCTCGCGCAGTTCTACGGTGAGAGCGGCAAGACGCAGGAAGCCGCCAAGCTGCTGGAAAAAGCGAGCTCGCACAATCAGAATCCCCGCTTGCTGGCGATGCTCGGTGAAACGTACGAGAAAAATCACGAGTACGACAAGGCCGCCGAGGTGTTCCGCCGCGCGCTGGAGCAGGATAAAGAAGATCCCGACTTGTTGCGCTCGCTCGGCTCGAATCTTCTCGCCGGCGAGCATCTGGACGAAGCGCTGAAGATTTTCCAGGACGTGATCAAGGCCGATCCGCAGGACGCCAACGCGTATTTCCGCCTCGGCCAGATTTATCGCCAGAAGCACCAGCTCGCCAAGGCGCGCGACAGTTTCCGCAAGGCCCAGGCGCTCGCTCCCGATAGCCTGGAAATCACCTACAACCTGGCGAAGGTCGAGGAAATGGACGGCGCGCCGGAAGAAGCAATCCGGTTGATGAAAAAATTGCTCGACGACACCGCGAAACCCGACGGCGTGAGCTACACGGAGCCGGAAAAAGCGAATCGCGCCGCGTTTCTCGAAGAGTTGGGCTTGCTGTACCGCAATCTGGAGCGCTATTCGGAATCCGAGCAGGCGTTCCGCCAGATGATGGTGATGGATCCCGAGAACGCTTCGCGCGTGGAGATCCAGATCATCGACGTGTTGCGGCAATCGCGCGAGTATCAGAAGGCCCGCGCGGAAGCCGACGCCGCGGTGAAAAAATATCCCGACGATCGCTCCTTGCGCGTATCGCGCGCGTTGTTGACGGCCGACATGGGCAGCGTGGATTCCAGCGTGAAAGAGCTGAAGGACATGCTGCAAGCGAAGGGGTCGGGCGACGCCGAAAAGGATGACGAAGAGAAGCGCGAGGTTTACATCAACCTCACGCAAATCTACGAGCACGCCAAGCGCTACGACGAAGCGATCGACGCGATTCAACACGCCGAAAAACTTTCCAAGGGCAAAGAACAGAAGGAAATCGTCTATTACCTTTGGGGCGGAATTTACGAGCGCGACAAGAAAGTGGAGCAGGCCGAAAAACTCTTCCGCCAGGCGCTGGAGCAGAATCCCGACAGCTCGATGACTCTGAACTATTGGGGCTACATGCTCGCCGACAACAACGTGCGTCTCGACGAAGCGGTCAAGCTCATCAACAAGGCGCTGGAACTGGACCCGCAAAACGGCGCCTACATGGACTCGCTCGGCTGGGCGTACTTCAAGCAGAAACGCTACGATCTCGCCGAACAATATTTGCTGAAGGCCGCGCAGCGGTCGTTGCGCGACGCCACCATCAAGACGCATCTCGCCGATTTGTACTTCAGCACGAATCGCACGCGCGAAGCCGTGAACAAATGGCAAGAAGCGCTGGCGGAATGGAAAAACACTCTGCCGGGTGACACCGATCCCTTGGACGTCGCGGAGGTTCAGAAAAAACTGGAAGCCGCGCGCACAAAACTCGCCAAAGAAGGCAAGTAGTAGTACTCCGGAGCGGTCACGGCTCGCTTAAGGTGCGGCCCGGATCGAGCACGTCAGTGCGTTTGATGCGCGTGCTATACTGACGCCCAGATGAGCCACTTCGCCGGCGTGCTGCGCGGCATCGTTGAAATCGCTTACCAGCGCGATCTGAATCGCTTCGAAATCTGGGCTTTCATCCTGTTGTTTCCCATCGCTGCCGCAGCGGCTCGGTTTAATCCCGGCTTCGTACGCCGCGTACGCCAACGGTGGAATCCGCCGTCGGGAATGCGTGCTGCATTGACGATCGCCGCGCTGGCGATCGCGGCGCGCGCGCTGCTGCTGATTGTCGATCCCATCCCCACGCCGCACGTCACCGACGAATTCAGTTTTCTTTTGCAGGCCGACACGTTTTGGCACGGCCGCCTGTCGAATCCCACGCCCACCGACTGGCATAATTTCGAAAGCATTCATGTTTTTTTCACGCCCACTTACGCGTCGATGTATTTCCCCATGCAGGGCTTGATTCTCGCCCTGGGCGAGTTTTTCGGGAGCGCCTGGATCGGCGTTTTGCTTTCCAGCGGCGTGATGTGCGGCGCCATCGTGTGGATGCTGGAAGGATGGATGCCGTCGCGTTGGGCGTTCTTCGGCGGATTGCTGGCCGTCGCGCGGTTCGCACTTTTCTCCTATTGGATCGACGGATACTACGGAGGATTTCATTCCGCCATCGGCGGCGCGTTGGTTCTCGGCGCGTGGCCGCGCCTGAATCGCAAAATATCGGTGGCGCACGCCGCCGCGATGGGCGTGGGTCTCGCGATTCTCGCTTGGGGCCGCCCGTACGAAGGTCTCTTGTTGTGCGCGCCCGTCGCCGTGGGGATGTTTTTCTTTTCTCGCCGCCCAGCGCTGCGCCCGCAAGTGTTTGTTCCCATCGCCGCGATCGTGGTGATCGCCGCGCTCGCGCTAGGATTTTATTGTTCCAGCGTCACGGGAAGTTTTTGGAAAGCGCCGTATCAAGTGAATCGCCAGCAGTACGGCTGGCCGCAAACGATTTTGTTCACCGCGGCCCCGCAACCGCCGCCGTTTCGCAATCCTGAGATGCAGCACTACTTCGAGTGGGAATCCAGCTTTCACGCGCAGGCCGATTCCAGTGCGGTGTTTTTCGTGATGCTGCTGAAGTACACCACCTTGTGGGCGTTTTATGTGGGCCCCGCGTTGACTCCCGCGTTGCTCTTCGCACTTTTCGCATGGCGCGACCGCCGCATCCGTCCACTGATCGCGCCGGCCGCCGTGTTGCTCGCGGGACTCGCGCTCAGTCAAACGGTGGTTCCGCATTACGCCGCGCCCGCGACCGCGGCGATCGTCGCGCTGCTGGTCCAAGGATTCCGCCACATGCGCTTCGCGCGCCTGAGCATCGGTCCGGCGCTCGTGGCCGCCGTGGTGCTGACGATGTTCGCGACCATCGCCGTGCGCGCGGCCGGCGGTCCCGGCGCGAACGGCGACAACAGTAGTTGGTGCTGCGTTCCTCCGGCGCGCCATCCCACCCGCGACGATATCGCGCGCGACTTGAAGAAGCTCGGCGGCAATCACATTGTTTTTGTGCGCTACACGCCGGCGCATTTCGTTCACGATGAATGGGTCTACAACGACGCCGACATCGCGAGCGCGCGCGTGGTTTGGTCGCGCGTGCTGACCAAAGAGGAGAATCGTACGATGGTGGCGCACTATCCCGGCCGGCGCGTCTGGCAATTCGAGCCTGACGCTCAGCCGCCCGTGCTTCGCGAGATCATCAATCCGAATCCCGCACCCGCCCAGCCGTGATGCGCGACGATTCCTCTTCTGACGCCATTCGCCGCTGGGGTCCGGCGGCCGCCGCCGCGCTCGCGTTGGCGCTGTACCTGAATATTCTTTCCAACACTTTCATCTGGGACGATTGGCAGCAGATTTTCCAGAATTCCTACTTGCGCGATCCGTACGGAATCGTGGAAATCTTCAATCACAACGTGTGGGGCTTCGATGGACGTTTCACGAATTACTACCGTCCTTTGATGCATCTTACGTTTTACGCGGCGATCCGCTGGTTCGGCTTCAATCCCGCCGGTTATCATTTGGTTTCCATCGCGCTGAACGTCGCGTGCACCGTGCTTGTGTTGATTCTGATTCGGCGCGCGACGGGCGATCCACTCACGGCCATGCTCGCGGCGTTCTTGTTCGCCGCGCTGCCGGTACACACGGAAAACGTCTGCTGGATTTCCGGCTATCCCGATCTCGAAGCGTCGTTGTTCATTTTGCTCGCCGTGCTTCTCTATACGTCCGCCTACGGGATCGCGAAACCGGAATGGCGTGTGCTCCGCTGGATCGCGCTCGCGATGCTGACATTCCTCGGACTTCTCTCCAAAGAAATCGCCATCGTGATTCCCGGCGTCTGCCTGGCATGGGACCTCTTTCAACGCCGCGACCCGCGTGATCGCTGGCCTGACTACTTGGCGATTGTCGCCGGCATCGTTCCGTATCTCGCGTTTCGCATTCACGCCCTCGGCGGACTGACACCGTTCACCACGGGAGCGTCATTGCCGGCCGACGCGCAGATTTTTACTCGCATTGTATTGTTCCACCGCTATCTGGTAAAGCTTCTCTGGCCTATCGAGCTCAGCTCATTCGAGGATTTCCCGCCGGTCCGTAGCATCACCGATTGGCGGGTAATCGCATCGGTCGCCGAGCTGGCGATTTTCTTCTGGCTTCTCGCGTGGCTGTGGAAGCGCCGTGAGCCCGTCGCGCTCGGCCTGGCGCTTTTCGCGCTGGCGCTCGCGCCGGCGTTCACGTTGCCGTGGGGTGGATTCAATTTGCTGGCGGAGCGCTACCTTTATTTGCCGTCGCTGGGATTCTGCTGGCTGATCGCGTGGCGCGTCGCCAAGATGATGCGCGCGTGGGGAACGGCGAGAATCTCCGTGTTGTTTGCGGCGCTGCTGGTCGCCTACGGCATGCGCACCGAAGCGCGCAATCTCGACTGGCGGTACGAGATTCCGTATTACCAGAAGACCATCCGTACGGCGCCGACCATCGCCGAACTTCACGTGCTGCTTGGCGAAGCGCTCTTGCGCCGCGAAATGCTGCCCCAGGCGCTCGAGGAAACCAAGATCGCCGCGGCGATGAAGCCGGATAGCGCCGAAGCGCAAAACAATCTTGGGCAAATCTACTCGATGATGAACAACGCCGAGATGGCTGCCGAGGCGTACCGGCAGGCCATCGAGAATTCACGGAAAGCCGGCGGGGGAAAAGGCGTGGCGCGCATCTACAACAATCTGGCGTACGAAACGAATCGCATGGGAAAAACCGGCGAGGCGATTTTGCTCTATCGCAAGGCGATCCAGATCAATCCGGAGTTTGCCGCCGCGTACAACAATCTCGGCTATTTGTTTTTGGAACGAGCACGCTACGACGAAGCGGAAAAGGAATTGCGAGCGGCCCTGGTGCTCGATCCCACGTTTCCACAGCCGCCATCGAATTTGGGACTCCTCTATCTACACACGGGAAAACTGGACCTTGCCGGGAAGTTCTTGAATGAAGCGCTTGAACTCGAACCGCGCAGCGGGGAAACCTACGCGCGCCTCGGTGATTTAGCATCCGTGCGCGGCGATCTCGCGAAGGCGAAAATGCTCTACGAGAAAGCTATCGAGTTGAATCCGGGGAACCCGCGCGCCACTGAAGGGCTAGCGGCGTTGGCCAAGCAAGGACGTTAGCTGAACGCTGACGGTTCTTTTTTAACGCAGAGAACGCAGAGAACGCAGGTTTTCTCTGCGTCTCTGCGTTCTCTGCGTTAAAAAGAACCGTCAATCTTCGGCTAACGTTTTTAATCAAACTCGAATTTCGGCGGCGTTTGTTCCAATCCCACCGATCCCGGCGTCACCGCGGCTTTGAAATAATTTTCGCTCTTGATCGGAATACCGGCCATGCGCCGCAGCATCGCCAGTTGTCCGGTGTGCGCGATGGCGTCGGCGATGGGTCCTTGGAACAAGCGATCCGCGGAAGCGTCGAGCGGTGCGTCGCTGGCCAGATAGTCGTCGAACGCTTTTACGGCGGCGAAGTAGCGATGCACGTCGGCGTCCCACGCACCGATCGGCGTGTCGTGCCATTGCTTCGTTCCGTTGGCCATCGAGAGCGCCCAATCGAGCAGATCGCCCATGTGCGCCACGATTTTTCCCACGCTGCGCGGACCCACGCCGGCCGGATAATCGGAAAAACTTGCCGGCGCGCCACGCAGCGCTTTGGCGGATCGATACGCGAGAGTCGCCACCGCGTGGCGAAGCAACTGTCTTTGGCCGTCCATGATTCGTTTGATCTCCGTCAATTGATTTTGAGATACGGCTTCCACTCTTCTAAACGCCGTTTGCTGATTCCCTTGATGATCAAAAGCTCTTCGACACGCCTAAAAGCCCCGTTCTTTTGCCGATAGTCCACAATCGCGCGCGCCGTGGCGTCGCCCAATCCGGGCAGCGTCTTCAATTGCGCGATCGTCGCGGTGTTCACATTCATCGGCGCCGGGGGTGGCGCCTTTTTCTGACCGAACAGCGCGAAGCACAAGAGAATCGCGGCCAACCACAACACGATGCATCGCACGATCCTGGGCACGCGCGACATTCTCACAGCATATGATGGTTTCGTGCAGGACGCCAGATCCCAACCGAAAGCCGCTAAGAAGGACGGCGCCGCGGCGCTGCCACTTCCTACGGTGGAAGAATTGCTGGGACCCGGCGGCGTGATCGCGCGGCTGTTGCCCGGTTACGAGTCGCGTCCGCAACAAATGGAAATGGCCGCGCGCGTGGAAGCGGCGCTCAACAACAAAAGCTTGCTCAGCGTAGAAGCGGCCACCGGCACGGGAAAAAGCATGGCGTATCTTGCGCCGCTGGCGTTGTACGCGCTGCGCCAGGATCGTCCGGTGGTGGTGAGCTCCTCGACGCACGTATTGCAGGATCAACTCATCGGCAAGGACATTCCGCTGATTCAACAAGCGCTCGCCGAGTTTCAAATCGCGCTGCCCGCCGCCGAAGCCAAGGGCATGGGCGCGTATGCGTGCCAGCGCGACCTGGAAATGGCCGCCCTCGGACGTCTCGCGCTTGATCCGGAAGCGGCCGGCAATCTCGAAAAGCTTTACGAGTGGATGCAAGCGGCCATGTCGCCCGAGAACGCCGCGCCCAGCGACGGCACACGCGCCGATGCGCCCCGAGTCTCCGACGAGTTATGGAGCGAAGTGCGCGCCGATCGCGACACCTGTGCGCGTGAGGATTGCGCGTTCTTCGAGTCGTGCTTTTATTTCCAGTCGCGCCGCCGGATGCAAGCCGCGAAGATTGTGGTGGCGAATCACAGCTTGGTCTTCGCCGATCTCGCGGTGAAGGAAGAAGGCGGACAAGTGCTTCCGCCGTTTTCCGTGCTGGTGCTCGACGAAGCGCACAAGATGGAAGACGCCGCCACCGGATTTCTGGGCACGGAAATCTCCGCCGGGTCTCTGCGCTACGCCCTCTCGCGATTGCGCGGTGGGCGCGGCAGCGGCGGGGCGCTTGGGCGCGTGCGAGCCGCGGTAGAAGAAATGAAGATTCCCGCGCGCGAGAAACGCGCCATCGCCACATTTCTGGACACCCAAGTGGAAACCGAACTCGCCGGCCTCTCCGCGACCGTGGAGGACGCGTTCCGCCAAATGACCGCCGCGTGGCGCGCGCTGCTGGCCGAGGGAGCAAAACCGTATGCGTTGCGCTTGACACCGGCGGTCTATCAGCGCCCCGAATTCTTGGCCGCGCAAACGGCGGGGCATCATCTCGCGACCGCGCTCGAACTCGTAGGGGAGCGGCTCCACGGCGCGGTGTCGCGCTTGGGCTACATGACCACGCTGTTCGAGCAGCGCGATCTCGCCGTGCTGCGCGCGTCCGAAGAAAAACTGCGGATCGCCGCGTCGAACGTGCGCGTGTTCTTCGACGCGATGGCCGGCGTGGAAGACACCGTGAAGTGGTTTCAGCCGGAGACGATGCGCCGCGCGCAAATTGTCGCACCGTCCGACGTGAAACTGGCGATGGCGCCGCTCTCCATCGCGCCGCATCTGGAACAACGCCTGTTCAAGAAACTCGACACCGCGATCATGGCTTCGGCGACGCTCGCCGTCGGCCGCAGTTTCGACTATTTCGAAGGACGCACGGGATTGAACGGCGAAGTGAAGCCGCGGGCGTCGTCGCTGCTGCTCGATTCACCCTTCGACCTGCGCCATCGCGTGCTCGCGGCGTTTCCCATGGATCTGCCGCCGCCGGACAATGCGAAATTCGTGGAGGAGTCGGCGCGTTTTTTATGGCGAGCATGGAAAGCCACGCGCGGGCGCTGCTTGGTACTGTTCAATTCCTGGGGTGCGCTGCGGAAGACGCACGAAATCCTCGCGCCGCATGCGGACAAACTCGGCTTTCGTTTGCTGGTGCAAGGCGAAATGAGCAAGCGCGATTTGATCCGTGAATTTCGCGACGACGTTACGTCGGTACTGCTCGCAACGTCGGGCTATCGCGAGGGAATCGACGTACCGGGAGAATCGCTGTGCTCGCTGATCCTGCACCGCCTGCCGTTCGCGGTGCCCGACGAGCCGGTAATGGAAGCGCGCCTCGAAGCCATCGAGCGCGCGGGCGGCGATCCGTTCCAGGATTTTTCCGTGCCCGCGGCGGCCATCGCCTTCAAGCAGGCGTTCGGAAGGCTCATCCGGCGTCACAGCGATTTCGGTGTGTTCTTTTGCCTCGATCAGCGCGTGGTCACGCGGCGCTTCGGCGCGAGTTTCCTCGCGACGTTGCCGAATTGCAAAAAGGTGAGTGGATCGACCAAAGAAGTATTACGCGAAGTCTCTTCGTTCCTGGGACGATTTGAAGACAGCGCGGGGCCGGCGACCATGCAGCCGAAATCCGGCCTTTGATTCGGCCCTGACCCCGCGCGTCCAGACGAAATGACGAACTTGAAGTTTCGAGCTCGAGACTAGTTCTTGCCCGTGGAGCCGGTCGCGGCCTTCTTGCCCGTCGCCGCTTTCTTGCCCGTGGCCGCCATCTTGCCGGTGGTGGCCTTCTTGCCCGTCGACGCCTTCTTGCCGGTGGCACTCTTGGCCGCCATCTTGGTGTCGGTTGCCTTGGCGTCTTGAGACGACAGAGCGAACGCCGGAGCCACCGCTAACGCCGTAAACATTACTGCAGTAAGTAGTTTCTTCATAGCCTTTTCTCCTTATTGAGGGCGCCTCCATTTCGTCTGGCCGTTCCCTCTGTGTTTCATCCTCTCGCGAACGGCGTCTAGGCGCGATAGCCCCACGAGGCTAGAAACACCCCCGATCTTGGGGGATGCCGCCCGGATACGGCTGCGCCCGCCAACCTCGCTGCTACAATGAAGTTGAGGCGTCAGGCTATGTCGAAGCAAATCAGCCAGAAAATGATTTTGGCCGTGCTGGTCGGCGGATTCTCGCTGGTGATCGCGTTTCTGCTGGCGGCCGCTTACATCGGACTTCAAAAGGTCGACGAAATCCGATCGAGCGCGCAAACGCTGGCGACGCAAGACCTAACCGCCACCGACTTGATCGAGCAAATCCAGCGCGAGCAGGCCGCGCTCGCCTGGGTTTTCCATCGCATGGCGCACGATCCCGAGACGCTGGATCGCGAACGCGCGCTTTCAGAACTCAGCGCCACCGAGACGCAGATGCAAGAACTCGTGAAAGCGGTGAAAGGCAAGCCGCAGGAAAAACCGTGGCGCGAACTGCAAGCCACCACCACGAAATTCGCTGCCGAGGCGCGCCGCCTGCTGGCGATGGAGACGATCCCGCCGACGCTTTCGCAGGAACTCTTCCGTCTGAATGGAAAAATCCTCGAGGAATCGGGCGCTATCGTGCGCGCCAACGAAAGTAACTACGCGATCAGCCGGAACGTGATCACCGAAGGATCGCAGCAACTCGTTTCGCGCTCGACAATTCTTTTAGGAATCTGCGTATTCCTCGCGATGCTCTGCGCGATTCTCACGGTGCGCGTGACGCACGTGCTCTTCCGCCGCATGGAGTGGCAAGCGAGCGAGTTGAGCCGCGTCTCGTGGCACATGGTGGAAAGCCAAGAAACCACGGCGCGCCGCTTTTCGCACGAACTGCACGACGAACTCGGGCAGTCGCTCACGGCGGTGAAGGCGAATCTTGTCGCGCTGGAGTCAGGTGAAGCATCGAACGCGGCCGCGCGGGAGCGCATCGACGATTGTCTGCATCAGGTCAACGAAGCGATCGGTAACGTGCGCCAACTCTCGCAACTGCTGCGTCCGCTGATCCTCGACGATTTCGGCCTCGACGCGGCGCTTCGATGGTTGACCGAAAGGTTTCATCAACGCACACGCATCGACGTGGATTATCGCTCCAACTTCAACGGCCGGCTCCCTGACGAGACCGAGACACATCTCTTTCGCATTTCGCAAGAAGCGCTCACCAATATCGCGCGACACTCCGGCGCCACGCGCGTTACGCTGGAATTGCACGCTTCCAGCGGGCAGATTTCGCTGACGGTCGCCGACAATGGACGCGGCTTGGCTCACGGCGTCGCCGACGGAAATCGCGGCATGGGCATGACCGGCATGCGGGCCCGCGCGCGCAGCATCGGCGGCGAGTTTGTGCTGGGGAACGGCGCGCCGGGCAATGGAACGTCCGGTGTGTGCATCGCGGTGTCGCTGCCGCTGGAAATTGTGGAGAGAAAATCATGAGCAAGAAGACGCGCATCTTACTGGCCGACGATCACGCCGTGGTTCGCCAAGGTTTCCGCCTGATTCTCTCCGAGCAGCCGGACATGGAAATTGTCGGCGAGGCGGGCGACGGCAATCAGGCCGTGGAGCAAGCGGAAAAACTGCGGCCCGACGTAGTGGTGATGGACGTCGCCATGCCGAACCTGAACGGCATCGAAGCCACTCGCCGCATGAGCGCCGCCGCGCCGCACGCGCGCGTGCTGGCGCTGAGCATGCACAAGGATTCGGTGTACGTTCGCGAAATCCTGCGCGCCGGCGCCAAGGGATATTTGCTGAAAGATTCCATCGACCGCGATCTTCTCGCCGCGGTTCGAGCCGTGGCGAAGGGCGAAGCGTACCTAAGTCCCGCGATCGCCGACGGTGTGCTCACCGATTACCGCAAGCACGTCACCGATCCGCTGGACTTGCTGACGAATCGCGAACGCGAGGTCTTGCAGTTGATCGCCGAGGGAAAAACCAACAAGGATATCGCGCAAGCGCTGCAACTCAGCGTCTACACCGTGGACGCGCATCGCGGACGCATCATGGAGAAACTGAACCTGCACTCGACAGGCGAGCTGGTGCGCTTCGCGATGCGCGCCGGGTTAGTGGATTAGCGCTACTTCACCGTCGCGCCGGGATAGTAGAACGTCAGAATTTCCAGATACGATTTTCCTTTCGCGGCCAGCGCCGCCGCGCCCACTTGACACAATCCCATGCCGTGACCGCGACGGACTCCTTTACGTGCGCAGGCGACGCGTGAATACGCGTAGCCATCCGCGCCCGGCGGCGAGGCGTCGGTGTGTCCACCGCAATCGGCGGAATACAGCGCGGCGATGGTTTGCTCGCGAAAACGCAGCGTGAGTCCGCGCGTGGACTCGGCGGCCTGAAACGCTTTTTCGTTGGGTTCAGGAGGTTGGCGAAGAAACTGGCAGTGCGTCGTGTCGCAAAAGTCGAAGCCGCGATGGCGCCCGTGTGCGGCGGCGAGAAACGATCGCGCAGCGACGGCTTGCGCGCGCAGCGCTTCGATGGGCGCGCCGCTGGCGGGAATTTCCGCCGCGACAATCGACGCGACGGCCGTTTCCAAATCCATGCGAACGATGGCGCGAAGTTCACCATGCTCTTCGATGATTTCCAGGCCGCCGCGAAAGTGGCGCTCGATTTTCCCCGGAACTGCGAGCGTGAAATCAGCGCCGTCCGCCAGCGAATACGGCAGCGCGGCGGAGCCAACGTGAAGCTCCACGGCGACATCGGCGACGCGCACCTCCAGCGCGCGAGGATGAAACAGACTGAAGACGCTAATGGCCACCAGTAGCATCTTCAGTGGAGAAACGCGGCCGCTTCCGCGCCCGTCGCGCCGTGGGCGCGCACCAGAATCGCGCGGCGAGGATGCGACGCCGGATACAGGCCGAGCGCGTAACCGTCGCCGGGCATGTGGTCCGCGTGGACGCATGGCGCGGTGCCCGTCTTCACAAGCCAGGAATTTTCTGATTCGCCTCCGCGCCCCGCGGCTTTTCCCGTGCCCGCTTTCGCGGAAAGCGCCATGCCCTCGAGCAACTCCGCAACGCCCGGTTCCGCCGCACGCGACGCGATTTCCCCGTAGGCGCGCAGCAATTCTTGCGGCTTCACGCGCCAGTCGTCGCCCAATCCGATGAACGCGCCGTGGTCCGCGGTTTCAAGCATCACGGGAAGGGAGAACCGCCGCAGGACCGCGTTCAAATCGTCGACGCCGACTCCACGCGCCAGTTGCAAGAAATAGGAATTGCAGGAATACGCCACCGCTTCGCGAATGCCCACGCGCCCGTGTCCCGCGGGCAGCCAGCACGTGCCGGGCGCGCATTCGAGTTGCGGATACCTGTAGTCGTGGCGCGCGGCGTAGGCCATCGCGGTGAACGGCTTGATCAACGATCCCACCGGCGCCGGCGTGCGCCAGCCTTCTTTCACAATCGCGCCCGACTGCAAATCGATTTCCGTTACTTCGATTTTCGGAACGCGCGGTGCTACCACGAGCCACAAGAGAAGCGAAATCATGGCGCGATGTGGTAGACCACGGTTTGCTGCAAGGCGTGGCCGGTATCGCGCACCACAATCGACATATCGCTCAAGCGCTGCAACGCCCCGCTGAGACTCGTAAGATTCTCGGCGAAGAAGAGCGGCTGGCGTGCATCGTTCTCCGCGGTGCGCGCCCATGCCGGTTGCTGATCCATGAGACGCAGCATCTTGATGTATCCGCCGCGCTCTTGCGCATGCGCGAAACGCGCCGTGTACACGACACCGTCGCCGAGAGCCGCCGCGGCTTGCGCCGTGCCGGCGTCGCCCGCAATCAGAAAGCGTCCGCGAATTGTCGCCGACGCGCCGAAAATCTCGCGGACAACTGCGGCGTCCCAGGAATCGGCTTCCACAATCACGACGGCGCGTGTGGCGGCGAGAATTCCGCCGGGAATATCGCGGACCGTCTGAGCTACGAGCATCGCGCGCGGCGTCGATGCGCTGAGGAGTTGGCGCAGGGGCTTGTCGTCGAACGTGGCCGCGCCGGAAGGCAGCGGCGCTTCGTCGATGCGCGTCTCGAGATCTTCGCTTGGCGCGGCAACTTGTGGCGGATCTTGAGGCGAATCGGAGTCAGCGTCGGCGGCATCGCTATCGTCGGTGTCGTCGTCGGTCGTGGCCGCGTCGGCGTCGTCATCGTTGCTTTGTGGCGCGACCGCAACAGTGCCCCCCGGCGAGCCCGATGGAAACTCAGGTCCGGGACGCAACACTTTGTGCCGCAGCGCCGCGACCACTTGGTCGACGCTCGGCGCGGACCACATGCGATACAGTCCCGCGCCCGAAGGAATCATGCCGGCGATCGCGGAGTCGAGCGCCGCGGGTGCGGCCGCCGATTCCATGCGCAACATCATGCGCTCTTCGCGAATTTCACTCGGCGTCCGGCGCAGATCGCAGATGGCCGCGCGATACGCGCGCAGGTCCGGCGTGTTCTGCTGAATCCAGTAACTACGGAACTGCGGTGCGCGCGCCAGTGTTTGAAGATCGAGCGTGAGCCGCAAATCGCCCGCCGGTCCCGCAGCGGCGACGGCTTGTTGAAACCACGCGTCACTCGTGACGGCGGGAACGCCGGCGGCCTGAGCCGAATTCATGAGGGCGAGTGCGCGACCCATCAGGTCTTCGCGTGTCGCGAGCACCAGATAATCGCCGCTCGCGGCGAATGCAACTTGGCGGTCGCCTTGCGAACGAACGTAGTAGGTGACGCCACCAGACTGTCGCGGCTGATAGTCGTTGCGCTTCTGCCAGAGAACGCTCTCGACCGCTTTCGCCGTCGGCAATCGGGTGATGTAGACGAATTCGATTTCACGCAGATTGTAGAGCGCCAGAATGCTATGCGTCCCCGCCACCGATTCCACGAGCGACATGTCGGGCGCCAACGCCGCCGCGCCCGCGAACTCATCGCGCAGTTGCGAGAGTCGCAGAAGCAGCATGGAGTTGGAAAAAACCTTGTAGTTGTCGCTCGCGAGCCACGCAGATTTTTCTTTTGATCCCTGCCAATCGCGGAGGAGCGCCGCGAAATCGGAAGCTTCCAACACCAGCGCGGGACCGGCGGGGATGTAGCCGGCCATCGTCTGCGGAGCGGGCGGGGGCGCTTGCCACACCACGACCGCGCCGGCCGCGGCCATCGCCAGGAGTAACGCGAGCGCGATCTTCATGGCTGCCCTCCTAGGCGCGGACGAACCACGCGGCTCTGCTCCAATGATACTTTGATCTCCGGTCGCCGCTTGGCGTTCTCGCTGTCGCGCCCGATCTGCGCTTTTACGCGATCTTCTTCGCGCTTCCAAACGCCCGCGGGATCGTATTGGCTCGCCACGCCAAACAGTCGCTCGGCTTCAACAAGTTCGCCCAAACGTTCGCGCGCGTGTCCGAGGTCGCCGGCTAGGGCGGCGCGTGGCCCATCGTTCAGCGGCAGTTGCGGAAAGAAAACCATACGCGGGACCACCCGCCGATATTGCTCCTCACTGGGTTCCTCTCCGTCATTGATACTGCGCATCAAATCGAGCGACTCAAGCGCCGACACCGCGAGCCGATCGCGATGCGCGTCGATCGCGGCGTGGAAAACCGCGACGCGGGTTTCGAGATTACCGGGATCGGCGGCGATCGCATCGAGCAACGCGCGCAGCTTGGCCGTGGCGTCGCCTGCACGCTGCGCGACGGCCAGGGGATCCGCGCCGGACGCTCGCGCGCGCATGGCCGCCGGTGCGTGCGGATCACGCGCGATGGCAGCGAGCGCCGCGGTGTCGCGCTGCAAACGCGCTTGCATCGCCCGCGCTTCCAGATCCCACGGCACGGCGCGTATGCGTGCCGCCAAAAACTCGTTCGCTTCCACCGCGTGCCCGTGACTCTCCAATGCTCGCGCCGAAGGCATCAAGTTTTCAAACGGCGCGCCGGCGACCAGGTTCATCCGGCGCAACAACACCAGCGCGGCTGCGACATTGTTTTGCTCAAGCCGCACTTCGGCAAGACCCAGAAAGGCGGCCGGCGCGGGACTGTTGGCTTCTAGTTGTCGCGTGTATAGGAATTCCAAGACGCGCCCTCGCGCCGCGGCGTTCGTCGAGCGAAGTTGCGCCGCCGCGTCTGCCAGCGTCGCATCCGAAGCGGCGACGGTTGGATCGCGGCGATAACGTTCGAAGAGCGCATCGAGCTTGGCGCCGCCCGGATCGAGGCCGGCGACTCGAATTTCCAAAACATCGATGCTATCGAAGTGCGTTTTGTCGCTGGAGCGCAGCGCCGCCACCAATTCGGCGGCGCGCGCGGGTTGCTTCGAATCGAGAAGGAATTCAGCGTATTGGATTCGCCAGTTTCGCAGCAGGCCTTCCGCTTGAAAGCGAGCTTCGCCGAAATTCTCCGCGACGCTGCGCTCGGCTAACGCCACGATTCGCTCGAGAATTGCACCGCGATCGCGATCCGCGACCCACGGCGCGTGCACGATGGTTTCGAGCAGCGTCAATTCGTCCGGCGCGGCGCCGGCCAAGTCGAGGGTTTTGGGGAGTCCGGCAAGTTCCGCGGCCAGTGCAAGCACACGAACATCGAACATCGCCCCGTTCGAGTGAAAAAACACGCGTAGCGATTTCTCCGCGTCCGGCGCGACTTGCGAATAGGCGCCGGCTTGTTTGAGCGACTCGAGTACGCGGCCGAGTTCCTCGCCGAAGCGCCGCATGTCAACCGTCAGTTTTTCGCAGCCGGCCAACGCGAGTTTCCAGCGCGCGACCGCCTCATCGCGGCGGCCCTGCTTCCAGAGCGCCGCGGCGGCGCCCGTGTTCGGGGCGATCAGCGTGCGGTCGAGTTCCAGCGCGCGATCATAATCCGCAAGCGCCGCCGCTAGATTGCCGGTTTCCGCGTAATGGTCCGCGAGGCCGGTGAACGCGCTCGTGGAAGACGGGCGCGCTTCGAGACTCGCGGGAAGAAAATCCTCAGCGTTGGCACGCTTCAGGAAATCGAGGTAATCGCCGAAGCGCGCGCCGTAGTAAAACCAGATATCGCCGGCGAGTTGCTCACGGCGATCGATCGTTTTGCCGAGACGCTGGCCGATTGTTCCGGAATCGAGCGCCGCCGTAAACGCCTGCGCGACTTCCGGCGAGGCGTCGGACCAATACAATCCCGCCAGGCCCGTGTACGCGCGCGACCACACCGGCGAAATGCCCGCACCGCGCGCTTGCATCGCCGCGCGAGCGAGCGCCGCATCGCCCATCGTGATTGCTTTCGTCGCGGCGGCGTTGCGCAAATCGGTTCCGCTGCCTGTGCGCGCCAACTCGACCAACCGGCGCGGATCGCGCGCGGCTACGAGGGCCAGATAGCGATTCATTTCCGGACCCGGCGGCAATCCGCTACGCAAACGCAATTCGAGCAGGCGGAGTTCCTGCGTTTCGTCGCCGCCCTCGCGAAACGCCTGCACGGCACGGTCGAGCTCGGCGTTCTTCTCGGGAATTTCCTGGCGCGTGGCGGCGAACGCCTCCAACATTGCGCCAAGTTCCGAGTACTTCATGCGGCGCTTCTGGATGTCTTCCAGTTGGGAGCGGTCTTGCACTTCGCCTTTGGCGTTCAACCTCTCCACCAGAAGGCGAACGTACAAGTCCGGCGTGGCCGACGCTTCCGCGAGATAAACCAGTTGACCGCGTTGTTCGGGCGTGAGTTTGTCGACCGCGGCCGCGAACCCGGCCTTCTCTTCGGCCGTGTAATACGTCCCGGCGATTCCGCCCAGCGTTCTTTGCAGCGCGCCGTTCCGTGCTTCTTCGGGAACGGAAAGCAGTTGCTTAATCGCGTCGTCGTAACGGCGCAGTTGCATCAGCAACTTTAGGAACGTCCAGTAATCGCCGGGCGATTTCTTGAAGCCCTCTTCGGCAAACGGCAGCGCTTGCTCGGGAAGATTCCATTTTGCCAACTGGTCCGCGACCTTGTTGTAGTTCTCGCCCTTGTCGGGGCGTCCCTCGATGTAAGCCTTGCGCAGCGCGGCCACGGCATCCTGCGTTTTGCCGAGACGCGCGTCGGCCTCGGCCGCTTTCGCCATCCATGCAGGATCGTGATAGCTCAAGTCGTACAGCTTTTGATAGTCGGCCAGCGCGTTGGCGAATTGCAGCAGACGTTCGTTGAGTTCCGCGCGGGCCTGCAAGAGATCCGGACGATCGGGGCGAATCGCGATGGCCGCTGCATACGCTGAAATCGCCGAGGGAAAATCTTCGAACTGCGTGCGCAAACGCGCCAACACCAGCGGCCAACGGAAATCGCGCGGCGACTGCGCGGCCGTCTTCACGTAGTAGTCGAGCAATCGCGGCTTCAGGTTGTTGCGCGCCGCGAAGTTCGCCGCTTCACTGGTAACCGCGGCGTCTTCCGGATAGCGATTGATCACTTCGATGTATTGATCGACGGCGCCGCTGAAGTCTTTCAGCCGTACGAGTGCGGGAATCAGGCCACGGCGCATCTGCGACGTCAGCGCGATGCGCTCGTCGCTGGAGAGTTTCGAGTCGCGCAATGCCGTGAGCGTCGTCGTATAGAACTCGCGAAGACCCGCATCATCGCCGGCCTGACCGTAGCTATCGGCGATCGCGGCAAGGTATTCGCCGTTGAACGGCGAGTCTTTGGTGAGCTGCGCCAGGATCTCGCGGGACCGCGCGTATTGCTTGGCCTCCGTGCATTTCCGCGCGGCTTCCAGCAGGAATGCGCGCTTCTGGGCGGGGTACGACGCATCGCCGGCTTTCTGCAAGATCGTGATCGCACCATCGGGCGTGTTGTGACGCCAGTTGAAATCGACCGCCGCGCGGACTACGCCGAGGATCGTGGGATGATCGCGGTACAACTCAACGATTATCGCGCGCGCCTCGGGAATTTGATTGCGTCCCTCGTGCAATCCGGCGAGTTCCAGACGCAGGCGCATGCCCTCCACGGGATCTTTGTTGACGGCAATCTCGCGCTCCACCGCCTTTTGCCGCACGTCGTCCATGCCCTGCTTCACAGCTTCTTGTTCCACACGAGCCAGCATGTCGAACGACGAGGTGTTCGCGGCGAGCCCGATGAGATACGCCTCGAGATCGGCGCGGCGCGTGGAATCTCGCTCGAGCAACGCCGTGCGCAGTGCAAATTGCGTGGGCGAGATCGCCGCCGTCGCCGCCGCCGTTTCAATCATTGGTTGAAGGTCGGCGCGGCGAGCGAGCCTTACAAGACGATTGCGCGCTTCCGATTCGGCATCGGAGGCCAGCGCGCCCTTCATGTACTCGCGCACGGCGGCCGGGTATTCGCGTTTGTTTTCGTAGATCGCGCCGGCTTGATATGCGTACAACGCCGGATCGTGAAGCTTGGTCCGTCCCGCGGCGATCAAACGCAAGGCGTCGTCGTAGCGGTAATAATCCCAGAAAACTGTCGCCGCTTCGAGATATCCGTCCGCGCGGCCCGGCTCGATGGCCGCGATGCGATTCCAGTACGGCGCGGCGGCGGCGTATTTCTCGCGATCCGCTTGAATTTCTCCCGCGTGCGTTAGCGGCGCGCGATCGCGAGGGTCGAGTTTGGCGAGCGATTCTTCCAGCGCCACGGCGCGATCCACGCGCTCGAGTGAACGCTGCAGAGTCGCGTCGCGCGCTACCGCCGCGGCGTCGCCGGGATTGTCGGCGACAAGTTTGTCGTACGGATCGGCGGCCGCCTCGAAGTGTCCTTGCCAAATTTCCGCTTCCGCGGTGAAAAGCGTGGCGGGTGCATTAAATCCACCCGGCGCCGCGGCGAGAGTCTTGGTCGCTTGCAGTTCGCTCTCCAAGCGATTGGTCGCCGAAAGATGCTCCAGCCAGCGCTGACGCAATCCATCGTCGAGCGGCCAGTATTGGCGCAACAACGCATCGATCCCCGCGGGATTTTGCGTGCCGTTGCGCGTGTAGGCGTCGAGGAGATTGCGGACAAAAATCAAATTCTCCGGGAAACGATCGTGGGCCGCGAGATTCAATTGGCGATACATCACCGCATCGACCTGAGGACCGGTGACCACGTCACTGAAGTACGACGAGAGATCGCTGCCGTTGAAAACTCCCGTGACTTCGCGCGTGAGTTTTTCGAAATCGGCGGTGCGCTTCTGACGCAGATACCAGCGCGCCAGCTTGTGGTGCCAGGAACGATCCGGGAAATGCGACATCGCCTGGCCATAGACCGTTTCCACTTCGGCGAAGCGGCGATTCTGATCGAGAAATGCGGCGAGGCGCTCGTACAATCCCGGATCGCTCGGGTTGCGGTCGATTTCGCGGCGATAGAGCGTCGCCGCGTCGGTGACGCGGCGCAGGGAGACGAGACGCGCCACATAGCGATCGAGAATGCGCGCGTAGTCGGGCGATCGCGCACCGCTGTCAGGAGCGCGTCCGCGATTGACCGGCGGCATTCCCGTAGGAGGCGCCGGATTATCTTGATCCTCGGCTAGCGGCGCCGGCGCGGCGGCGGCCGTGCCGAGCGGAACATTGCCAGCGCGCGTACCCAAATCCTTGAGGAGCGAATCGTACAACGCAAATTCATCGCGCTCGCGGCGCGTGCGTGCATACGATTCGGCCATGCGCAGCGCGACGTCCAAGCGCTGCGGCGCGTCACGAAATTCCGCCAGGAATTTCACGCCATCGGCGATCACGCCGGCGTCCGAGCCGTATGCCGCGTATGCTTCCACCAGCGCGGCGTGCAATTCGGGGCGTCGCGCGTTGCGTGGGAATCGCGTATCGAGTTGCGCGAGCAACTCGGCGGCTTTCGCTCGATGAAAATAGCTGACGGCGGGTCCGCCTTCCAGGCTCGCGAATTTCGCGCCTGGTTCGGTGGAGTTCAACACCAAGGACAAGATGCCGTTCAAAAATCCGGGATACGGATCGATCGTGGCGACGTCGCGAAGAAACGTGAGATCGGAAGAGCCGAACTCGATCGGTTGTTCGGGGGCGTTGAGAAGGACTCCCACCAAGCCCGCTGTGCCGTCCTCGGCGGCCGCGCCATCGCCGGACGTTTCCGAGAGCTGTTGCCAAGCGCGAGCGGCTTCCACGTAATCGCGCGAAGCCTCGAACAAGCGCGCCATCGTTCGCAGCTGCGCAGGTGTCCAGTCGGAATGTCGAGCCTCTTTGCGGATGCGATACTCAAGCAGCGCGCGCCGCGCCGCGGCTTGATTGCCTTGGCGCGAGTAATAGAAAAAGATGCGAGTGGCCGGCGCGAGGTCGTCGGGTTTCTCGGCTGCATCCGCGCGAGCGCGCGAGAGAAAGTCGCGCAGCATTCGACGCTCGGAGAGCAACTTGAAGTAGGCGTTTTGCAATTCGTCCGGCCACAGTGGATCGAACGCCTGATCGTACGCCGCCACGGCGGTCGCGCCATTCCCGCGCGCTTCGGCGAGCGACGCGCGCGCCGTCACGGGAAACACGTGATCGCCCGGGAAGTCGCGTTGATAGCGCGCGATCAACGCGCCGGCCGCCGCGAATTGCTTCTGCTTCACGAGGAAACCGAAGTAGCGCGCCGGAACCGAACTTTCCTTGGGATAGCGCAACATCCACGCTTGATACGCGGGACCTTGTTCGGTGGACGGCAGCGCCTGCGCGTCGATCAAGGCGAAGACTCGCTCGAAGGCGCGCCAAGAAGCTTGCTGCGCGGGCGGCGTCAGCTTTTCGGAGTCGGGTGACGGCTGCCGGCCCGTCGCTAAGAGCGCTTGCACTTCGTCGGCGGCGCGATTGCGGCGATGGTAGAAGTCCGCCAGTTCAATGGGCGGACGTTGCTTCCAATCCTGTTCGGCGGCGACGTAGTCCATGGCGCGCTCGGCTTCCAGAGCGCGCAGGTCCAGGCGCGCCGCCAGCAGAGGACGCATTTCACGCGGTGTTCTTCGCGCCGGCACTGGACCGCCCGGCATCGGTGCGGTTTTCCAGAAGACGTCGTGCAGCGGATCCGTTTTGGCGAAGTTGTTGTACCACTCGGAGCTTGCGAACATCGCGCAGAAGGACGCGGCGACCAGCCATTTCCTACGGAAGTACATCGATGCGTACCTCCTGACTCCCGATGTTGTGCGCGATATCCTCGGCGGTAACCGTCAACACGTAGCTTCCCGGCGCGAGTCCCGCAGGTATCGCGAGATCGCCGGTGTTAGCGGCCGAACGCGAATCCCAATGCAGTTCGACGGCCGCCGTTCCGTACATGCGCGCGAGCACGGTGCGCGTGTGTTGCGACGCGCTGGCACGCAGGTGCACCACGTCGCCGGCGCGATAGCGCGATTTGTCGAGCTTCACGCGCACCACCGGCGGTTTGCTGGCGATCACAAAGCTTTTCCGTTCGCGATAAACGCGGCCTTGGCGGTCGCGCAGAATGAGGCGCACCCAGTACGTGCCGTCCGACATTTCCTTTGGCGCGAGAAAACGCGTTTGCCAGACATCCTCGCCCGCCAAATAGCGGAGTGATTGCACCAGTCCAAAGGGAAACAGCGCTGTGACCGAGGCGACGGCGGCGTCGGTGTGCACGCGCAGGACGGGATCGCCGGGACGAATCAAGCGCGGACGCAACAAGGCGCGCGGCGCGGCCAGGAATGAGGTGTACGGTGTGACGAATTTGTATTTGCGCGAGAGGCGAATGATTTCGTCGATCGATTCGCGATCTTCGCCGTCGCGTTCGATCTTTTCAAGCAGCGCCTTCACGCGCGCCGCCGCCCAGGTGCGCGGAAGTTCGGGATGTTCCCGGGCGACCGCGGGCAAATCCGCCGTGGCTTGCATCGCGCCGGCCGAAAAGGTCGCCGCCCCGGGCTGCTGGTATTGCCCGATCCAAGACGCCATCGATCCGGGGAAACGCGTTTCTTCCAGTGGATAAACCAAGCGTAAATTCGACGCCGGCGCGGCCGTGAAGTTCAAACCATCCACCGGCTTTCGCGTGACCTTCGACAAAAAGAGCCGCAGCGGGAATTCGGCCGGCTCGGTGGAGCGAATGGCTTCCACGAATCCCGGGTTATTCGCGGGATTGCGCGCCAGCATCGTCAGCAGCGGAATGTTGGCGTCGTCGCCGACGGCCCACACGCACGTGCGCGGCGGGTTTTGCTTGGCGTACCAGTCGGCGAGCTTTCCGGTGGCGATGACGCCGCGCGTCGCGCCGCCGTCGGACAGCAAAACCAATTCCGTTTCATCCGCTCCGCGGCGTCCTTGCGCCACTCCCGCGGTGAGCGCCGCTTCGAGATTTGTTCCGCCTCGCAACCTCCGTTGGCGAACCCAGTTGAGCGCCTGCTCCACGCTTTGCGGCGACACCGCCGTTGGATCGGGCTGGAACGTTTCGATTTCGGTGTTGAACATCAGAACGTTGAAGCGATCGCGCGGCGTGAGCGCGTGCAACAATCCGTCGAGCGCCGCAAAACTGCGCTCCAACTTTTCCCACTGCATGGAGAGCGAATTGTCGAAGAGCACGACCACCGTGCGGGCGGCGCTCGCCGCGGCCGGCGCGGGAGCGAGGAGCGCCGAGGCCTGAAAGAATCCCGGCTCGCCGGCCGAGTCGCGATGCGCGATCACACCGAGTTTCGCGGTGGCAGATGGTTCGTAGCCGTAGCGAACGGAAAAATCTTCAGTGAGATTGACGTTGCGCGCTTCAAACGTGGCGCGCACCAGGTGCGGATTCTGCTCGCGCACCTGGACGGCGTAGGCCTTCGAGACAATCTGAAAATCCTTCAGCGCTTGCGAGGAACGCAGTTCGAGCGTGATCCACATATGTCCGACGGCCTGCTGCTGATACGCGCCGGGCTTCAGCGGAATGGCCAGCAGCGACGCCAGGTCGTCCACGGGAATGGTTTGGTGATACTCGAGCTCGATGCGCTTCGATCCGAACATGGGGATCGGCACGATTTGCGCGCTGAATACGGCGCTGCGGCGGCCCTCGGCCGCGTCTTCGCCGCCTTCGAGCAATCCCGGATCGATGGATTGCAGCTTGATGTCCTTGTAAAGCTCTTCGGCGCGTTTGCGTTCCAGGATCACGCCGGGGATTCGCGTGGTGTCGTCCCAAACGGCGAAGTCGGAGATCATGGCGCGGCCCGGCAGCGCGAAGGAATATTTTCCCTCGAGGATTTGGCCGACGTGGCTCGCGTAGACCTGGCGCACCAGCACGCGCGCGTCGCCGTCGTCGATGGTGATATCGATGGCCATCTCCGCCATGGTCAGGGCGTTCGGATTCGGCTGCGCCAAATTGGTGGGCACAAGGATTCCGCCGTCGCCGCGCGCGAACGCGGCGGCCAACAGCAACGAGAACGCCAGGCGCCGCCTCATTCCACGATCTCCGCTTCCGGCACGCGAATCAGGCCGTTGTCCGTACCTATATAAAGGATGCCGCCGCGCGCGGCCAGCGCCGTCACGTTGCCGGACGGCAAGCCGACGGTGGAGAATCGGCCGCGCCCGGTCGAGCGATCGTAGATGTAGAGTCCACGGCCGAGGGTGCCCGCGTAGATGCGATCACCGTCCGTCACCATGGCCAACGGATTCACTTCGAAGTTTCCTTCCACGGGCTCAAACACTCCGTTTGCGGTGAGACGTACGATACCCGCTCCATAGGTACCGATGTACTCATCGGCGCCCACGCCGGCAATCGCGGTGATCCAGTTTTGCTTCAGCGGCGAGTTCGCGGTGGTGTAGCGGACGCCGGGGCGATCGCCTTCCAGCACGGAGATGCCGCCGAGCGTCCCGGCCAGGGTTTTCGATCCGGCGCGCGCCAACGCGTAGACGTGATTGTTCACCAGTCCATGAAATGCGTAGAGGCTGCGGGCGCCCGCGGCGTCGATCAAGGTGATTCCCGCAGGCGTGGCGATGGTCATCGCGCCGGGTTCCAGCAAAACGTCGTTGACGTGGTTGGAGATGAGGCCTTGCGATTGCGTCATTACTTGAATAAGGCGTGGCGCGGAGTCGAAAATGATCAGTCCATTGGCGGTGGCGACCGCGGTGACGCCGCGCGACGCGTCGTTGACGATGCGATTGATGCAGAAGGCGTGCTCGTCTTCCACGTGCTGGACGGATGATCCCGAAACAATGTCGAGGCCGCGGTCGAAATATCCCACCCATAGGCGGCCGCGTGAATCGGCGGCGAGCGCGGAGATGTTGCCGTCGGCCAAGGTGGCGCCGGCGCTCTGAAGCACGGGCTTGGCGCCGCGATAAAGCGCATCGTCGGCGAGCGTGTAGACCTCGCCGTCGAGTTCCAGGAACCTGGCGACGCGCTTGGGCACTTCTTGCGAAGTCGGTCGCCCGCGCGCGGCGAGCGGTACCGTGACCGTGCCTTGGTCGATGGTGCCGATCAGCAGAGAATTACCGTGAACCAGGAGCGCCGCGGACAAAACGCCCGGCGCCAGCGTCCGGCGCGCGCGACCGTCTTCGAATTCCGCGACGCCCAACGGCGTGCCGACATAAGCGTGTGTCCCGTGCAGCGCTAAGCTCAGCACTTCAGGATCGGGCAAACCGCTGTTTTCGGTGAACGTCTCCGCTTGACCGCCGCGCCAATGCAAAACGCCGCGGTCGAGCGTGCCCACCCAAAGGTCGCCTTCATTTCCGGCGAGCGCGGTCACGTGCGTCGCGGCAAGCGATGCGTGAAACGGCGTCCAGGTGCGTCCGTCGTAAGCCAACACGCCCGATTCCTGCGTCCCCACCAGCACGCGTCCGGTTTCCAGCGCCGACACCGCCGTAAGTTTGCGCTGCGCCGCCGCGTTGGGACGAATCTGCCGGAACGATTGGCCGTCGAAAACGAGCAAGCCTTCGGTTTCGGTCGCTACATAAAGGTCGTGCGGTGACGCCGATACCGCCACGAGTTTCGACGCCGGCAGTTCGAATCCCGGACGGTAGCGCGCTTGCTCCACGCCGTGAAAATCGTAAGCGAAAAGCCCGGCGGACGCGCAAATGTAGAGGCGTCCTTGAAACGCGACAGCGTCGCGGAATCGCGCCGGCGATCCGAGCGTTTCGTAGCCGCTGGGCGCGCGGCGGTCGAGGCGGATTTCCTGGAATGCGGCGGTGGATTCGGCGGCTTGCCGTCGCGATTCGTGAAGCGCGCTGGAAGCCTCGTGAAACGCGACGGCCAAAACGAGGCCCCCGGCGAGCGCCGCGAGGCTCGATAGAACCAACCCAGTTTTTAGCCGACGTTTCACAAGAAAGCCGTCACAGGAACTCACGTGGGCGCGTGCTGGAGGGGATGAACGCGCGGCGGTCTTTCCATATTAGCGCCCGATCCGATGTCGCTGTCAATTCGATATACTAGTTCCCAATGAGAAAGTTGTTGCTTCTTGCGGCAAGCTTGTCGGTTCTGGCGGTTCTCGAAACCGGCTGTCTCGTCGCAACCGACGCGACGGCCCCGAAGTCGGAAGTGGCCACGGGCGGCGCGTCGCGCTCCATTGCCTGCCCGATCTTTCCGCCGAACGATGTGTGGAACACCCCCATCGACCAACTTCTGGTGGACGAGCACTCTGTGGCTTACGTCGAGAACATGGACTCGTCGGGACATCTCCAAGCCGGCTTCGGCTCCGGCCGCACCGGCGAGTGGGGATCGGCCTATGTGATCGCCGACGCCAACACACCGCGGGTCTCGATTGCGCTGACCCAAATCGACGACAGCGATCGCGGTGCGATGCCGATCCCGAAAAACCCGCCGCTGGAGCACAGCCCCACAGGCGTGTTGAGCGTGCTCGACCCGCAGCAATGCTTGCTCTACGAATACTCGGGCTTACATAAAGATGCCGACGGCGAGTGGAACGGCACGACGGCCGCGGTCTTCGATCTGCGTTCGCATATTTTGCGGCGCACCGGTACGCTCTCCGCCGATCAAGCGGGAATGCCCATTTTTCCGGGATTGGTGCGCTACGAAGAAGTGGCGGCCGGCTCCATCACACACGCGCTGCGGTTCACCACGCCGAAGGTACGCAAGATGTTCATTTGGCCGGCGCGCCACGCGGAGTCGAACATTTACGACAATGCCTATCCGCCGCTGGGCGCGCGATTCCGG
This sequence comes from Terriglobia bacterium, assembly GCA_021325275.1. GTDB lineage: Bacteria > Acidobacteriota > Terriglobia > JAJPHL01 > JAJPHL01 > JAJPHL01. The sequence goes on from JAJPHL010000021.1 coordinate 127,026, forward strand.
TTGAAGGCGAACTTCCCGATCAACCAGTACAGCCAACCCTGTCAGGTGATCTTGCGCGCGCTGCAAAACTACGGGATGTTCCTGGCCGATATCGGCGGTGCGTGGACCATCAGCGGCGCGCCCGACCCGCGCTGGAACGACGTGCAGTTGGCGGAACTCCAGCGCGTGCCGGCGTCGGCGTTCGAAATGGTCGACGAGCAGCCGCTGGTGTCGGACGTGAACCTGGGAATCGCCAGGCAAGACGTGCGCCCCGGCGATTTGCCAACGGCCGAGGTGCCGGCGGCGCCAGTGGAGTCGGGCGCCAAGGCGAGCACGGGAAGCAAGAGTCCGGCGGCGAAGGAAACGCCGAAGAATTGAGGCACGTCATGCGAATGATCGGATTGCTCTTGATTTGCGCCGGCGTCGCCCTCGCCCAGTCGCCGCAGCAAGGAGATCAGCCCATGTCGCTGGCCGACGCCGCAAGAAAAGCGCGCGAAAAACAAGCATCCGCACAAAAAGCCGCGCGGAAGTTCGACAACGATTCGTTGAAACAAGCTGCCGCGGCGGTCGAGACTCCGCAGGCCAAGGATGACGACGCCAAGCCGGCAAAACCGGCGGAGGCTCAAGCCGTAAATCTGGAAAAGAAATATCGCCTGCAATTTGCGCAACTGCGCACCGCGCTGAAAGGGGCGGAGGCGGAGGGCAAACGCCTGCACGCCAGGCTGGATGCCGCCAGCCCGAACAATCCCGTCAATGGCGGATATCTCAATCCGACGGCGATCAAGAGGCTGCACGAGGGCATTGCGGCAAACGACGCCAAGATCGCTGAAATCAAGACGAAGCTGGATGATCTCACCGAGGAGTTGCGTAAGAACGGCCTGCCGGCCAAGTGGGCGTACGAGTAGCGCCTAGCCCGCGTGAGATAATGGTCCTTGTGCCGGGCATCGAAACCATCACCGTAGTTGGCGCGGGGAGTGTGGGCCGCGTGGCCGCGCGACTATGCGCGCGCGCTGGATATCGCACGCTGCTCGAAGATATTTCCGGACAAATGATCGAGCCGGCGCTGGCGGAGATTCGCGCCATGCTGGCCGGCGACGCAGCGTCGTTCGCGCGGATCGCACCCTTTACGCGCATCGAGGATTCGGTGCGCCAAACCGACTTGATCATCGAAGCCGTGCCGGAAGACATGGAGACCAAGCTGGAGATTTTCACGGTGCTCGATAAATCCGCGCCGCCCGGCGCTTGGATCGCCTCGACGACCTCGGCGTTCAGCGTCAGCGAAATCGCGTCCATCACGCTGCGCGCGTCGCGCACGTTCGGAATGCATTTCTACAACGAGGCGCTGGTGGAAATCGTGCGCGGTGTCGAGACCAGCGACGAAGCAATGGCCGTGGGCGTGAGCGTCGGCGAGCGCCTGGGATTGAAAACCATTCAGGTGCGCGATGCTTCCGGACTTGTCATCGGCCGGCTCCGCGCGCTCGAATGCAACGAGGCGTTCGCGATCGTGCAGGAGGGCGTGGCGTCGTTTGCCGACGTCGACAAGGCGTGCAGCGCGGTGGAAAATCGCACGGGACCATTCGCGTGGGCCGATTCGGTTGGTCTCGACAATTTGCTACAGGAAATGGAACGGCTGCACAAAGTCTACGGCGATCGTTTTCGTCCGAATCCGCTGCTGGCGCAGCATGTGAAGGCTGGACGCACGGGCCGGCGCGCCGGTCGCGGCGTCTATCAGTATTGATATGCCGGAATACAAAAACATCGAAGTTACGCGCGACAAGAAGACGGTGGTGGCGGCGCTCAAGGCTCCGCTCAACGCTGAAACCGTGGCCGAGCTGGCGGCGCTGATCGAAGAACTGACGCCCGACAAATCCGCCGGCGCGTTGGTGATCGCCGGGGATTTCGGCGGGCCGGCCGCGACGGCGCCCGACAGCGAGGGAATCGCCGCGCTGTGCGAGGCGGTGGAAGGATTTTCGCGTCCCGTGCTTGCCGCGATCACCGTGTCGGCGCAAGGGCCGGGCTTCGAGTTGGCGCTGGCCTGCGACTTGCGCGTGTCGGCGGAAACGACGCGCTTCGGATTTCCCGGCACCGGCGGCGCACCGCCCGAACGTCTCGCGAAACTCGTGGGATGGGCGCGCGCCAAACACATGGCGCTGACGGCGCAAGTGATCGATGCGCTGGAAGCGGAACGCTGGGGACTTTTGTCGCACACGTCGGCGGAATCGGAAGTCGCGTCGGTGGCAAAGAAACTGGCGAAGTCGGTGGCGTCGCGGGCTTCCCGTAAATAACATCATGATCTCCGACGAGCGTCTCGCCAAAGTGCGCGCGGAACTCGATGAATACGAGCACCCGCTCTTTGAATTTGCGGCGCGCCCTTACGGCGACGACGCGGTCGAAATCATCATCGACTTCCGCAACAAGTCGCTCGGCCTGCACACCTACTACTACCAAATGCATCCGCGCGATCTCGACCATCCACAATTCACCTGGACGTTTCAGCGCCAGCTCTACGATTGCGTTCACGACTACATCATCGAGATGTTTACGAAGAATCCCCAAAAGATCAAGTGACGCCGCTGGAAACTGAAATCGTTGCGCTGATCCGCCGCGAAGGTCCGATTTCGTTCGAGCGTTATATGGAGTTGTGCCTCTACCATCCGGAGCTGGGCTACTACACTTCGAAAACGAAAGAGCGCTTCGGACGCGGCGGCGATTTCTACACGAGCGCGCAGCTAGGGACGGTGTTCGCGCGCATCATGACGCAGCGGTTCAAGGCGATGCGCCAGGAAATCGGCGAGGATTTCACGGTCCTTGAAATCGGACCCGGCCGCGGCGACTTCGGTCGCGAGATCGCCAAGGAATTTCGGTATATCGGCGTGGATTACGGCGATCCGTGGCCGGATCGCGTGCGTGGAGTGGTTTTTGCGAACGAGTTTTTCGACGCCTTGCCGGTGCGGGCTTTCCGCGGCGAGAAAGAGTGTTTGGTCACAGAGCGCAACGGCACGCTTTCGTGGCTTGACGGCGAACCGGACCGGGAGTTCTCGCCGCGCGCGGCGGGATATATGGAGAGAATCACGCGGACCCTCGAGCGCGGCTCCGTGATCCTCGTCGACTACGGCTATCGCGGGCGCGAACGCGAGCGTTTCGAACGCGGCTCGCTGATGACCTACAAGAACCATCAAGCGTCCGAGGACGTTTTCGCCGATCCCGGCGAACGCGACATCACCGCGCATGTGGATTTCGATTTATTGGCCGACGCGGGGCGTGCCGCGGGGTTGGAGGAAGTCTCGTACGATCCGCAGAGCCGCTACTTGATGCGCATCGGCGAACAAGATGAATTCGCGTGTATCTACGAGGGCTGCGCGACGGACACAGATCGCGTGAAGACCACACTGATGCTCAAGAACTTGCTCTTCGGGATTGGTGAAACGATGCGGGTGCTGGAAATGCGAACGGTGGATTAACCACATGACACGAAGAACACAAAGATTTGGTTTCTTTGTGTTCTTCGTGTCTTTGTGGTGAAAGACCCTACTCGCCCGGCGCCTGTTTGGACGCCATATTGATGAACCCGATGACGTCCTTGCGCATTTTCTCGCGCGCCTTCTTGTCGATGTATACCATGTGACCGGTTTCGTAGTACACGAAGCTCACGTTCTTCCGGATGTTCGGCTCGAGACTCATGTGCGACACGGTGTGCTCGATGCCGTTGAACGGCGTGGCGTGATCGTAGTATCCGGCCATCACCATCAACTTCAGGTGTTTCTCCTGCGTCATCGCCGCGCGCAACGACTCGGCGGGCTGACCGGGTTGTCCGTTATCCCACGGACGCACGTTGCCGCTGACGTTGTACCAACCGTCGCTGACCCAGTTCAGGTCGCGGCGAACGTAGTCTTGCCACATCGCCGCGTAGGCGCCGGTGTAAGTGGCCCAGCTCGGATCGTACTCTTCGCCTTCGCCGGCGGCATCGTAATCCTGGCCGGTGAAACGCGCGTCGAGGCGTCCCATGGTCTGGCGCTTGCTGCGCAGCAATTCCTTAAACCAACGCTGCGGGCTGATGCGCAAATTTGATTCCTCGACGTAGGCCTTCGAGAGTCCGGTGTAGTGCGCGATGTCCGCGACAACCTTCGCTTTTTCCGCCGCCGACATTTCGTCGCCCTTTTCCAGCGCCTGGCGGTACTCGCCGTGCGCGAAGTCGCGCGCCTTTTGGGCGACTTGGTCGATCGACAGATTCTGCAAGTCGGGCGCCAGCAAGTGGTGATACCAAGCCGAGGTGACGTACGACGGCAACTCGAACGCAAAGCGATCGTCGGAACCGAAGTTGCCGAATCCCACCGCCGACAGCAGCATGACTCCGCTCATGAACATCGAGCGGCGCTGCAGGAGCGTCCCCGCCAGCATGGCCGACCGAGTGGTACCGTAGCTTTCGCCCAGCAGGAATTTCGGCGACGCCCAGCGCTGCGTGCGCGTGACGTATTGCCAAATGAAGTCCGCGAAATACTGGGCGTCTTGCGCCACGCCGTAGAATTGCGTGGGATTTTCACCGGGCGCCGGACGGCTGTAGCCCGTGCCGATCGCGTCCACGAAAACCATGTCCGTCGCATCAAGAACGCAGTCGCCGTTCTCCACCGTGGAATACGGCGCCGGCATTCCTTGGCCGTCGTCGGTGAGCACAACGCGGCGCGGTCCCAAACCCATGTGCGTCCACATCGACGCCGAGCCGGGGCCGCCGTTAAACACAAACGTCAGCGGACGATGGACCATGTCTTCCACGCCATCGCGCGTGTACGCGGTAAAGAAGAAGGTGGCCTTGGGCTGGCCGTCGTCGGCCTTGATCACGTAAGTTGCCGCCGTGGCCGTGTACTTGATGGCGTTTCCGCCGAATTTTCCATCGTGGTGCGTGACCACGGATTTTTCTTCCGGCGGCGGCGGGCGATACGCGTTGGCGTTCGCGGCCCCGGCGGCCGGTTGCTGCGCGGCTTGCTGTTGCTGCTGCTGTTGCTGATCGAATCCTCCGCGTCCGCGCCCCTGCGCGGCGACAGCGGGAACCGCCAGCAGGCCTGCAACAAGTGCGGCGCTGGCGAATGTGGCGAAATGCTTGGTCATGAAAAGGTCCTCCCCCAATTTCTTACGAGACCCGCATTATAGCCCATTCACTGCGGCTGCGGGCAGAGGGTAGAGGCGCGCGTTTACAAAACGCAACGGGGAAGACTATAGCAGGTGAGCGCGGTGCGCCAGATTTCGGGCCTTTCGCCGGACGCGCCCCACGGTCTGCCGGCTCCAGGTGGTGGCGTCGTGCAAGGTGGCGGCCGCCTGCGACGCGTAGTACAGAACGTCAGGACGATCCGACGTCAGCGCGGCTTTTGGCTCAATGCGCGGTTCATTGCCGCGTTCGGATCGGTCGAGCCGCGGCATCGCGAGAACCGCGGCTAATGCAACAGCGCTGACGAAAATGATAATTCGCCTAGTCATGCTTCAAGAACCTAAAGGGACGATCCCCTCATCCCATGACGTTGGCAATACCCGGTCCTTACAAAGGTAAGGAGCGACACCACTGGGTTCGCCAGGGGCGTTCCGCGCAGGCGGCGCGGGAGGGAGCGTTTGCTCTGCCAAACATTCATGCCAATACATAGGCATGTTGCGTGCCACCCGTAAACGCTTGATACGGAACAACAATCCACCGTAACAAGTGTTCGGTTGTGGGATTCAGGCGTTCACTTCAAGTAAATTGGATCGGAATAGATCCAGGGCAGCGCACCGGTGTCGGAATCGAGAAAAACTTCCACGCGATAGACGCCCGGTTGCGTGGGGATGTAGCGCACTTGCGTGTCGTGCGTCTGCATCACGGGCTGGCCGTTGCGCTTCAGCGAGATCAATGCGCTGACCGGCAGGTCGATGGCGATCTCGCCGCCCGAGGTCAGCGGCGCTTCATCGCCCATTACATAATGTTGGCCGTCTGCCTTATACGCGAAATCGAAGCCGGACGCCGTGACCAGCGAATCGAACGCCACGTACCCGTGACCCGCTTCCAGCGCCTCGCGCAATTGTTGCGGCGAGTCTCCGCGCGCTAGCAAATGCGTGTTTACGAAATGAAAGCTGCGCTCGTAGAGATCGGCGTCCGTGCGCCAGAGCGTCTCGCCCGGCGCGTGACCCGCGGCCCAGCGGCGCGCCAGCCAATTGTTCAGCGTGGTCATCGGTGAAACCTTCGGGGAAGTATCGGTCAGCACCAGACTTCCGCTCGCGGTTACTACGAGTCGCAGGCCGTTGTTCTGATGCGCATCGTTGCCGGCGAGCGCGACAACGCGGCGGCCGGGATGCGCACCGTCGCCTTGTGTTGCGCGATCCCAAATCGCCAGATACGGCGCGGGGTCGTGGAAGAGTCCGTAGAAAACTTGCATCGGGTACTTGTCCATCGACCAAAATTGCTCGCCGAGACGATAGCCCATCGTCATTTTCGTTTTCCTGGCGTCGGCGTGAAGGTTGTAGATCTCCATGGCCGTGAACGGCGGCAACTCTTGCCACGGACGTGGCTCATCGGGATGACACACCGCGGCCACGCCGCCCGCCGCTTGCACGGCGGCGATCTGCGCCGCGAGCGAGGCCTTGGGATCGACGGTGCGCGGATCGAAGAACCACGCGATCATGCCTTGCGAAGTCTCCACGCCGGGGATCAGCGTGACACCGCCGTGAATTCCCTCGAGATCGGGAGGAACTTCGTGCGGAGGAGTGGCCGGATGGTCAGTGAGAAAAACAAAATCGATCTTGGCGCGCTGCGCGCCGCGGACGATTTCCTCCGGCGTACCCATGCTGTCGTGCGACAGGAACGAATGCGCATGAAATACACCGCGAAAGTCGACCAGGCCGTCATCGCGCAATTTCGGATGGCGCGATTCCTCCGTCCGCTCGAGATAGTCGGCAAGGTGCGGGTAGTCGACAAAACGGTGATGGAGAAAAGTCCACTGCGACCAAAAGAACGCCGTGGCCGCCGCGACAAACAACACCAGTAGCGCGAGACACCCGCATCCTTTGGATAAAAAACGAATCGACCGGGAATCGTCCTCGCGGCGTTGCTTACGCTTCTTCTTCCATGGCATCGGTAGTTACCAATGCCCCTCCGCCTCTTGGCTTATACTACACGCGGGCTCCATGCTCTTCAACTCGTTTCACTTCCTGGTGTTCTTCCCGCTGGTAACACTCGGATACTTTTTGTTGCCGCACCGCGCGCGCGTTCTGTGGTTGTTGGCGGCGAGTTGCTGGTTCTACATGGCGTTCATCCCGAAGTATCTGACGATTCTCGCCTTCACCATCGTGGTCGACTATTGCGCCGGCATCCTGATCGCGCGGGCCCAAGGCGCCGCGAGAAAACGCTATCTGGCGTGGAGCATCCTGACCAATTGCAGCGTGCTGGCGGCCTTCAAGTACTTCGATTTTTTCAGCGTGAATATCTCGGCGCTCGCCGGAGCGATCCATTGGAACTACACGCCGGTCTTGCTCAGTTGGATTTTGCCGATCGGCCTCTCGTTTCACACGTTCCAAGCGATGAGTTATACCATCGAAGTGTATCGCGGCAACCAGCAGCCGGAACGGCGCTTTCTTCACTTCGCGCTTTACGTGATGTTCTATCCGCAACTGGTCGCGGGACCGATCGAGCGCCCGCAAAAACTCCTGCCGCAATTCGACGAAATCCATTCCTTCGACTACCGCCAGGTCACCGGCGGCTTGAAACTGATGGCGTGGGGATTTTTCCAAAAAGTGGTGATCGCCGACCGCCTGGCGGTGACCGTCAACATGGTCTACGACCATCCCGAATCGCACGGCGGATTCGCGGTGTTGATCGCGATGTGGTGCTTCGCGTTCCAAATCCTCTGCGATTTCTCCGGGTACACCGATATCGCGCGCGGCGCGGCGCAGGTGATGGGCTTTCGCCTCATGGTCAACTTTGCGCAGCCCTATTGGGCGTCATCGATTCAAGACTTGTGGCGGCGCTGGCATATTTCGCTCTACACGTGGTTTCGCGATTACTTGTATTTTTCGCTCGGAGGACGGCGGATTTCGCTGTGGCGCCGCGTTGCCGCTGTAATGGTGGTGTTCTTTGTCGTTGGATTGTGGCACGGCGCGAATTGGACGTATCTGGTATGGGGCGGCATGCACGGCGTGGCGACGGTCGTTGTGCTCTTGTGGGCCGGTTCTGGACGGCGGGCGCCAAAACACCAGAACGCGGGCGGTTTCCTGGATCGGCCGTGGCTCAGCACCTTCTTCACGTTTCAATACGCTTGCGTCAGCATGATTTTCTTCCGCGCGCCGAGTGTGCAGCACGCGTTCCACTCCATCGGCCAATTTCGTAACGTGTTGTCGCCGGGACTCGCGGCCGCGTTCATCAATGAGGCCGGTGTGTGGCGGCTTGGCGTCGCGGGCGCGCTGATCGCGTCTTATCAAGCGGTCCAATTATTTCAGGAGAAGGGATCTTTGATCGAAGTTCTCAATCGCCAGCCGGGTTGGTTGCGATGGAGTGTCTATTTTCTGGGACTCATGACGATCGTGGCGGCGGGAGAGTTTGATTCCGCGCAACGGTTCATTTATTTCCAATACTGATCGCAACACATGGGATCACTCCGAACGTTTCTCGTCAAAGCCGGTGTACTCGCGGTTCTCGTGATCGCCTGCAACGAAGCGGCTTGGAGAGCGCTGAGAGTGCCCACTACTTTTCGCGATACGCCCGCGCTGTGGAGCAAGGTCCGGCGCGAATGCGACGGATCCACCTCGAAAGTTGTGCTGATCGGCAGCTCGCGGTTCCAAGCCGGACTGGACACCGAGGCGATGTCGCGCACTCTGCCGGACCATCGCTTTTATCAGCTCTCGATGCACGCGAGTGGCGCCATGCCGGTCTTGGAGGATCTCGCGCAAGACGTGGATTTTCGCGGCACGGTGATCGCCGAGTTCCTGCCGCCATGGTTGTGGGCGGACCGGGAGACGTGGTCCCAACAACCCGTGACGGCGCTCGTGGAGTACGCGCATCGCGAGCATTTCGGCAACGTCATCGAGAATGAATTGCAGATGTTCGGCGAAGAGCGCTTCGCGTTTTTCAATCCGTCGGCAAGATTCTGGCTGGCGGCGGGTCAACTGTGGCGCACCGGCTTTTTTCAACCTCCTATGACTCGCATCGATCGTCACCGCAACGCGCAAATCTCTTTGCGGGCCGGCGACGTGAAAACCGAAACCGAAAAATGGATGGCCTTGGAGCGGGATATCGCGCAGAAATGGCGGCCCGCCGGCTCGGCGCTGCTGTTCCGGCAAGTTGCCGGATGGACGCGGCAAATCCAAGCCCGCGGTGGTAGCGTGATTTTCTTCCAAATGGCGGTGGATGGTCCGGTGCGCGATTTCGAGGATCAAACGTATCCGGCCGATCGTTATTTCGATCCATTCTCACACTCGCTCTCCATTCCGCTGCTGAGTTACAAGAATTATCCGGAACTGGCGAATTACCGTTGCCCCGATGGATCCCACCTCGACGCGGCGGACGCGCCCCGGTTCTCCGAAGCGTTTGCTCGGATTCTCGAGCGCGAGCGCCTGCTGCGATAGAATGGGCCCATGAGAGCGCATCGAATCCTTTTCGCCGCCGTCCTGGCCACCACCCTCGTCTTCGCTTCCGACTGGCCGCAGTTTCTCGGTCTCGCGCGCAACGGCTCGTCGAACGAAACGGGATTGTTGACGCAATGGCCGCCCGATGGTCCGCCGCAAGTTTGGAAAATCAGTGGACTCGGCGAAGGATACTCCGACGTTTCCGTGTCGCAGGGCATGGTCTTCACGATGGGGCAGAAGAAAGGCGAGGAATTCGTCGTTGCGCTCGATGCTGCAACCGGAAAAACTGTGTGGCAAACGCCGGTGACCACCGGAACGTACGCGGAGGGCCACGGTAATGGTCCGCGGGGCACGCCGACCATCGACGGCGACAAACTCTACGCCGAGGCCGCCGATGGAACGCTGGCATGTCTCGACACGAAGACCGGCCGGCAAATCTGGAAACTGAATTTCGAAAAGGATTTCCACGCGCAGCAGCCGCATTGGGCCTATAGCGAATCGCCGCTGGTGGAAGGCGAGAACTTGATCGTGACGCCGGGCGCGCGCGACGCCACGATCGTGGCGCTCGACAAGAATACCGGCAGAGTCGTGTGGAAATCGCCTGTCGGCGACAGCGCCGGCTACTCTTCGCCGATCGTCGCGCAAGTCGGCGACATCCGCCACTTCATTCAGTTGACCGCGCAAGGCGTGATCGGCATACGCGCCGACAACGGCAAGCTTCTCTGGCGCTACGACAAGGTGGCGAATCGCACCGCGAACATCGCCACGCCGATTTATCGCGATCCGTATGTGTTTGTCTCCACCGAATACGGCACCGGCTGCGCGCTTTTGAAACTGACCAATGAGGGCGGCACGATCAAGGCGACGGAAGTGTATTTCAATCGCGACATGCAGACGAAAAACTCCAACGCCGTGTTGCAAGGAAATTGGCTCTATGGATTCGATCACAACATCCTGAGGGCCATGAATCTGATGACCGGCGAAACGGCGTGGAGAGATCGCAGCGTCGGCGACAAAGGGTCGGTGACGCTGGCGGAAGGCAAGCTTTACGTGCTGGGCGAGAACGGAAACGTCGCGCTGGTGGAAGCGACGCCGGAGTCCTACAAGGAAATTTCGCGCTTCTCGATCAGCAAGAGCGAGTGGCCCGCCTATCCGCAGTTGGTCATCTCGAACGGAAAAATGTACCTGCGCGAAGAAGACAATCTGTTCTGCTTCAACATCAAGAAGTAGCGCTGCTATACTAAAAGGATCGGGGCGTAGCGCAGCCTGGTAGCGCGTCTGCCTTGGGCGCAGAAGGTCATGGGTTCGAATCCCGTCGCCCCGACCAAATCAACCCCAGCAGTGGCGCGATGAAAATGACCCAGAAGACCGAACAAACCGACGCGGCAAGCAAACAACCGCACCTTCCGGCGGGCGTAGTGCTAAGGCCGCCCGTCAGCTTGAAAGATCTGACGAGAGACACGGAACGTGACCCGCAAGGGGCCGACGAGTTTGTGTCGCTCATACGCGCCATTCGTCGCGAAGGTGCGCAAAACGCGGATCATTGATGGAAGCGAACGGTCCCGTTGTGGTCGATACCGACGTTATTTCCTACTTGTTCAAATCCCATCCGTTGGCTGAACACTATCAAGCCCTTCTTGCCGGACGCTCATTAGCCGTATCGGTCGTTACCTTGGCGGAGATCGAATATGGAATGGAAATAAAGAATTGGGGCGCAGCCCGCCGCGAACTCATGCGACGCTTTCTTGCGCGCTTCACGCCGCTGGGGCCTGATTCAGAGACGGCACGCGAGTGGGCGCGTATCAGGTGCGCGCGCGAGAAGCGAGGCCGCCCAATCGGATTCGCCGACGCCTGGATTGCTGCCTGCGCCGTGCAACTCAACGTTCCCCTAGTGACTCACAATGCCAGCGACTATTCCGCCATACCGGATCTTATTGTGTTGACGGCTGCTTGAACCCGTCCGCAACGTCGGCGCTACTTCACTTCACCCGTCGAGAGCCGGCCCACCGCGTCGATCTCGATTTGCACCGTGTTGCCCACGTGTAGCATGAAGTTGCTCGGATCCTTCATACCCCACTTCACGTAGGGAACCGGAAAACGAATTTCCGCGGTGACTTTATCTCCGGCGAAATGCGTCTTGGCCTGCACCGTGATTTCGTGATCTGCGCCGTGGATGCGGAAAACTCCGTGCACGCTCACTTCGGAATCGCCTTCCAGCGCAACTTTCCCTTCCACACGATCCGGCTTGAACACGATTTCGGGATACTTCGCGCTTTCGAGCACACTTTTGTGCATGCGGCTGTCGCGCCCGTTGCTGCCGCTCTGTCCGCTGGTGGCGTCGACCACCAATTCGCCGGAGGCCGCGCCCGTTTCCGGATCGAAGACGATGGTTCCGCGCAGGAGTTTGAAAGCTCCATGCACCGTGTGTAGCGGATCGGCCAGAATGTAGTGAACGGGCGTCGCAGCGGGATCGAGCGCCAAGCGCATTTCCGCGGCGGATGCCGCCACCGACGCGAATGCGCATGCCACGACAAAGAACACGCGCCAATTTCGCTTCAAGACCATGCCAGCCTCCATCCCAAGGCGAGTCCGGTGCGTACAAAATCCGGCCAGGCAAGTTTACCGACGTGCATCGCCAGCAGATTCTTGAACAGCCGCGGACGCGACGCCAAGGCGCGCAACACGCCATCCTGAAACGCGCCGCCATTCTCGAGCAACAGCATCGACTCGGCCATGAAAATGGGCCGGCGCGCCAAGCGGCGATGCTCGGCTGCGTAGAGATTCAAATCCTCCGAGGCCAGCGCGCGCGCCAGCGCCGCCGCTTGGCGAAACGCCAGGCAAAGACCGTCACCGGTGATGGCGTCCACGCGTCCTGAAGCGTCGCCGACCAGCGCGACGTTTCCGCGCACCACCGAATGTAAGCGGCAAGTCGAGGAAATCGCGCCGCGCTCGTCGTTCGTTGGCGCGACGGTGCCGAGTCGCTTCGCTAGATCCGGAAAACGCGCCAGCGCGTCGTTCAAACGCAAGTGCGAATCGCGCGACATCACGACAACGCAGACTTCTTCGCGCGAAACAGGCGTGACGTAAAGCTGACAGCCATCGCCCCAATGCAATTCCATTCGCGAATTCCACGGCGCGATCGCGTAATGCCGGCGAAAACCGAAGCGCCGGCGTTCCGAACGAGATTCCTCCAGGCCGGCCCAGCGAC
>JAJPHL010000057.1 GCA_021325275.1 Terriglobia bacterium
CAAAAGGCAAAAGGCAAAAGGCAAAAGGCAAAAGGCAAAAGGCAAAAGGCAAAAGGGAGGTGTCTTTCACTCGGAACTCGGAACTCGGGCCTCGGAACTCCTACCGATGCAAATCGAGCGTCACCCACACCGGCTCGCCTTGAAACGAGCATGTCACCACTACTTGTTCGCCGAAGGCCATCGGATGTACGTGATAATCGGCGCCGGTGATCACCGTCGGTAGGGAAAGATTGCAACCGTCGGCCATTCCTGAAAGCTTCGCTTTGAAATTGCCGGCGACCATGTTACAGACTTCGCCGAGCGCGTCCTTGACGTTGTCATTGCAGGAGCTGACGTCGACATCCGTGATGCTTGATCCCAGCATCGCTTCCGCCATGCCGCACGCCGCGCGTGATGTGCAACGCACGCTCATCATGCCGCGCAGTTTGCCCGCCAGGCCGACCATTGCGGTGATGTCGGCGCTGCCGTCGGGCGTTTCCGATACGCCTGATCCTGTTTCGCATCCCAGCATGATCCCGAAAACTTCCTGAATCGATGTGTGAATCAACGGAAGCCAACCCGCGCCATCCTGCAGAAGCGCGGCTTTTGATTGGCGGCCGGCTTCCGGCCGGCGTTCCCGCGCTCTCGCGTCTCTTTGGTGCGATGACACTCGCGACTCCCCCTGCATGGACAACGCCCCGCACGCGGGGCAAACGCAGATGCAGGTCTCACACAGCGCTGGCGGGTCTGTCTCGATAACCGACAACTCGCTCATGTTAGCGCTCCAAGAGAGGCAAAATTCGTTCCTTGACTTGTTCGGTTGTGAATGGTTTGCGGATGTAAGCGCGGGCTCCGTTCGAGATCGCTTCTACGACGTTTGATTCGCTGCCTTCGGTGGTGATCATGACTACCGGCGCGCCGTTACCCAGTTGTTGCTCGCGGAGTTGCCGCACAAATTCAAGACCGTCCATCACCGGCATGTTGATGTCGCTGACAATCAGGTCGACGGGGTTTTCGCGGATTAGTTCCAACGCTTCGACGCCGTTGCTCGCCTGCAGCACGGTGGCGACGAACACGCCGGCTTGGCGCAGAGAACGCTCGACGATTTTGCGCATCACCGAGGAGTCGTCGACAATGAGCGCGCTAATGCGTTTCATACTTCTCCTTCAGAATCCGGCTTCAAAACCGTTGCCGTGACGAATAACCGCAGGACAAACGGCGACCAAGGGTTACGAGCATTGACGGCAGCTCGCACTCTATCTGCGCCGCAACGCGCGCGGCATCATCGAGCGAAAGGGCCGGAAGGCAATCGCGCAGGAGTCCGGAAATCTCGTTCGCTTCCGGAGGCGGGCCATGCGAGCCTGCGGCTTCGCCTGATCCAGACCTTTCACTATATTGATCGGCAGCCGCCACGATTCCCGTTAGCGCCGGATCCAAGCTCGCTCGCCGGGGACACCCATGAAACTCGAGCGCTTCGATCAGAATCGGCGGATAATGCCACGCTTCGGCCAACAATTTGCCGATCGCCACATAATGGTTGCTCTGCTCGGTGGTGGAATCGGTCGTAATGCCTTCCAGCATTAGCGGAACTTTCCCGATGTCGTGCAACAATCCCGCTGTGTAGGCACGCGCGGGATCGGGATAGCCGGTCCATTCAGCGATTCGCTCGCTGAGCAGTGCGATCCAGGGACTGTGTTGCCAGAAGAGATGCCGTGTAGCCCGGCGGGCTTCCGCCGCGCCGCGCCGCCCGCGTATCTGCGGTTCAAGGAAGAGTGGAGAAGTCAGCGCGATCGCGCGCAAGCGCGCTTCGCCGGCAATCGCGATGGCGGCGTCGATGCTTAACACCGGCGTGGCAAACGGCATGGTATGACACACGCGCAAAACTTGCGCCGTCAAACAAGGATCCACGCCGACGAGCCAGGCGATGTCGCTCCACACTACAGGCGTCGCTTTCAGCCGCGCATCCAGTTCAAAGACATAACTGGGCAGCGTCGGCAGACCTTCCGAGATGATCTCGTCCAGCCGCGCCTCGCAGAGGGACGGGGCTGCGACGGGAATCGCGAGTTCGGGAGCCTGAGGCTCCCGAACCAACGTACCTTCCATTGCCATGATTGGTTCCAAGGAATTAGATCGGCGGTACCGTGACCGTCTTCATGAATCTGTCGCGAAATACGACGCGCGATGCGGCAAAATCGCTTTTGACACCCGATGAGCGCGCAGACTAAGCTGGTTCTCACGTTCAACATGAAACGCGTGATCATCACCGCCGCCGAATTGCCCGAATCGGGCGAACTGCGCGTGCCCTTCGACGCCGTCTTGACGCCGCTGGCGCGCGACGAAGCGGAACGCCGCGGCCTAACGATTCGCGAAGTCGCCGCGAACGAGGCAGGACGCGTTTTTCCAGCCGAGAAAATCGTTGCCCTCGCCGCGGACCACGGCGGATTCGCGTTGAAGGAACAACTCAAGCCCTTGCTCGAGCAGTTGGGATTGGTACCGCTCGACTTCGGCGTCCACGAAGAAAAAGCCGTCGACTATCCGGACATGGCGCTGCAAGTCGCCGAAGCCGTGGTGTCGGGACGCGCGGCGCGCGGCATCGTGGTGGACGGCGCGGGCATCGGCTCGGCGATGGCCGCGAACAAAGTGCCGGGGATTCGCGCGGCACTCTGCTACGACAAAGCGTCGGCGCGCAACAGCCGTGAACACAACAACGCCAACGTACTGACGCTGGGCGGCCGTCTGCTGGCCGCCGAAGCGGCGCTTGAAGTCGCGGCCACGTGGCTCACCACACCGTTCGCGGGCGGGCGTCACGAGAAACGGGTCGCCAAGATTACGGGCATCGAACAGCGATACACCAAAAGGAATCCTTAACACAATGCACAGAATGAAGAACCGAACTCACAATCCGGGTGTCCCAGTTTGAATTTCCAGCGGCTTCGCCGCTACTTTGTGCGGAAAGGCTTCGCCTTTCCGAAGGACTGGAGCCACCTTCCTGCGAGGCTATGCCTTGCTTGAGCAAGACATAGCCTCGCAATCCTAAAGAAGGTGCTTCGCGGAAGGGCCTAGCCCTTCCGCACAAAGCAGCGGCGGAGCCGCTAGAATTCAACCTGAGGCACCACCCACAATCCTGTTCATCCTGTTGAAGTGTTATCATTGAGTTTCTGTGACATCTTTGGAGCAAGCTCGTCTCGTTGAAGCGCTTACCGATGAAATCTGGCGCAGGATTGGCGGAAATTCCGCTGTAGCCTCGCCGGAAAGCCATGAGTGCTCCTGTCAACACACTTGTTCGCCGTGTGACATCACGACGCTTGTTGATCACGGCGCGTGCCGCGTGTCGCTCGTACCGCCGGCACCGCCCATCGATCCGTCGACGGCGTCGTTGATCGATCACACACTGCTGAAGCCCGACGCGACGCGTGACGAGATTTTGAGAATCTGCGACGAGGCGTTTCAATACAGTTTCGCCAGCGTGTGCGTGAATCCCACGTGGGTCCCGCTGGCGGCGGAGAAATTGCGCTGCACTACGGTGAAAGTTTGCACCGTCTGTGGATTTCCGCTCGGCGCGACGCTTCCCGCGGTGAAACGCGCGGAAGCTTGCGAGTCGCTGCGCGCGGGCGCGCAGGAAGTGGACATGGTGATCAACGTCGGCGCGCTGAAATCGGGCGATTGGGATTTCGTGGAAGGCGACATTCGCGGCGTCGTAGAGGTTTGCCACGCCGCGGGCGCGATCACCAAGGTGATTCTTGAAACGTCGCTGCTGAACGATGAGGAAAAAGTCGCCGCCTGCATGATTTCGCGCGCCGCCGGCGCCGACTTCGTGAAAACGTCCACGGGATTTTCCACCGGCGGCGCCACGCCGCGCGACATCGCTCTGATGCATTTCGTCGCCGGCGACGGCGTGGGCGTGAAGGCCAGTGGAGGCGTGCGCACGCTCGAGGACTTGCGCAAAATGGTCGAGGCGGGCGCCACGCGGATCGGCGCCAGTGCCAGCGTCAAGATCATGGAGCAGATTAAGACGGGCGCGAAAGGCCACGCCGGCGCCGGTTACTAGGCTCCCATCGCTGCTACGAAAGTTTCCCATGCCCCACACTTTCCATCGCGAAGGCGAAGACGAGACCACGCATTTCCTGCTGGAAATCGCCGAAGCCGCCAATGCGCCGCTTGATCTCGACGCGTTGTTGGCGCGCATCGCGGGCGTGGTGAAGAAGGCCATCGACTATCGCATCTTCGCGATTCTGTTGCTCACCGAGCGCACCGGGGAGTTGCGCATCCGCTATGACATCGGCCATCCCGCCGATGCCAAGAAACTGCGCATCAAAGTCGGCCGCGGCATCACCGGAAGCGCCGCCGCCGAACGCAGGGCCGTCTGTATCAACAACGTCGGTGAGTTTCCGGACTACATCAGCGTCGTGCCCGGCGTGCAGAGCGAGTTGGCGGTGCCGATGATCTTGAAAGACCGCGTCGTCGGTGTCATCGACATTCAGAGCAATCAGGCGAACTACTTCACGCCACGCAACATCGAGTTGGTGGAATTGGTTGCCGGACGTGTGGCGCTCTCCGTCGAAAACGCGCGACTCTATCGCTCCACCGCTCGACAAGCGAAGACGATGGAGACCATGATCGCCATCGGACGCGAACTCACCAGCCTTCTGCGTCCCGACGAGTTGCTTCCGAAAGTCGCCGATCTCGTCCGCCGTCTGATCGGCTACGACGCGTTGACCATCATGAAGGTCGACGAAGATCGTGGCGTGCTCTACAGCTATTTCAGTTTGCAATTCGATCAGCGCGTGAAAGAGCACGGCGTGATTCCGCTGGGCATGGGCATTTGCGGCATCGCCGCGCAGCGCCGCGAAGCGCTGCTGGCGCCCGACGTCACGAAAGATCGCCGCTATATCAACATGAATCCCGCCACGCGCTCGGAACTCACCGTTCCGCTGATCATCAAAGACCGGGTGATGGGCGTCATCGATCTGGAGAGCACACGCAAAGGTTTTTTCTCGGGCGGTCATTTGCAGATGATGGAAATGCTCGCGCCGCAAGTGGCGATCGCCATGGAGAACGCCGCGCTTTACGAAAAGCTGGCGCGGGAGGAAAAACGCCTGGAGCGCGACCTGGAAGCCGCGCGCGAGTTGCAGCTTTCGCTCTTGCCGCCGTGTTGCCCGGAAATCCCGGGTCTGCAGATCGCCGCGCATTATCAGCCGGCCCGCGAAATCGGCGGCGACTTGTACGATTTTGTCGTGCAGCCTGGCGGCGACGGCAAGCCCGCCGAGATGATCTTGTTCACCGGCGACGTCAGTGGCAAGGGCGCGCCCGCCGCGCTGTACGCCGCCATGGTCAGCGGATTGCTTCGCAGCGTCGCGGAGCAGCGCATGTCGCCTGGAGAAATGCTGGCGTCGATCAACGACCAATTGCTGGCGCGGCAAATCGAATCGCGCTTCTTGACGCTGTTGTGCGCGCAAGTCGACGTCGCCACGCGTACGCTCGACATGGCCAACGCCGGACTGCCGCATCCGATTTTGTGCCGCCGTGGTCTGCTGATTCCCACCCGTGTGGAAGGAGTGCCGCTGGGATTGCTCCCTGGCATGGAGTACGAAACGCACGCCGTGCCGCTCGAGCCCGGCGACGTGATCGTCTTCTGCTCCGACGGAATCATCGACAACCTGAATCACGCCAAGGAAGAATTCGGCACCGCGCGACTGAAGGAATTGGTTTGCCGCAGTTGGCAGGAGAGCGCCGGCGAAATCGTCGAGCTGATTTTCGAACACGCCATGGCGTGGAGTGTGGGGCGCACGCAATACGACGACATGACCGTGATGGTCCTGAAAGCTCTGTCAGAACCGCCTGCGGTAGCGGGCGGGTAGAAGGCGGCCCTGTTCGCTGCCGCCAACAGTTCTGACGGTGCACCTGCACACTTGTCTCCCATTGTGGCCGTGCACACGTCGTTATATAGTTCGGAACGCACCCAAAATGTCTTCGTCGGATCACAAGACCGTGCGGACCAGCAGCGGTTTCGTGCAGGTCGCCTCCAGCGAGGTGGCGCGCGAGATCAATCGCCGGATCGTGCTCAATTTGATTCGCACGCGCCAGCCGCTTTCGCGCGCGGACCTGGCGCGCATCTCGGGATTGCAGCGATCGACGATTTCACTGATCGTCGAAGAACTAATGCGTGAGCGCTGGGTGTTGGAAGGTCCCACGGGACGCCTGCCGAGAGGGCGGCGTCCGACGTTCTTGCGTCTGAATGAAGAGCGCGTGATTATCGGCATCGACATTCGGCCGATCCAAACCACCGTCGCGCTCGCCGATGTGAACGGACGCTTCAGTTCGCAATCGACGATGGCTACGCCGTCCGATCCTAAGGTAGCGGTCGCGGAAATCGTGGAGCGCGTGCAGCCGATCGTGCGGGCGTGCCGCGATAAGAAAATCGAAGGCATCGGCATCAGTGTGCCCGGACGTTTCAACCCCTCGCGCGATCGCCTGGTGTTCGCGCCCAACTTAAAGTGGCCGGAGTTCAACATTCGCCAGCAAATCCACGACGCCACCGGCATCGAAGTGGAAATGGAGAACGCCGCCAACGCCTGCGTGCTGGCGTCGGCGTGGTTCGATCACATCGAAACAAGCAATCTCGTCGTGGTGACTGTTTCTGAAGGTATCGGCACGGGCATTTTCATCGGCGGACGGCTGGTGCGCGGCGGCAATGGCATGGCCGGCGAGTTCGGTCACGTACCGATCGAGCCGGGCGGTCCGCCGTGCGGTTGCGGCAGCCGCGGATGCTGGGAAGTTTTCGCGTCCAATAACGCGGCGCTGCGATATTACGCCGAGCCGAACAGTGCTCGTGCGGGATTACGCTTCGTCGATTTGCTGACGCTCGCCGATCAAGGCGACGCGCGCGCCGGAAAAGCGCTCGAGACCATGGCTCGCTACTTGGGTCGCGGCATGCGCATGATCGTCGCGGGACTGGCGCCCGAGCGTATCGTGGTGATCGGCGAATTGACGCGCTCGTGGCATCGCTTTGGTCCAGTGATCGAGGAAGAAGTGAAGGCGCAAGTGCTGCCGGGCGGCGCGCCGCCGGTGCTGACTCCCGCGCACGAAGACGGCATGGCACGCCTGCGCGGAACGGTGGCGTTGGTTTTGCAAAAACACTTTGGAGCCGCGCGCGAAAACGCGGGATAGGAGAGATTGTTTTCCATGGGTGCCAGCGGACCTCTCTCGGGCGTACGAGTTCTCGATTTTTGCAGCTTCATCAATGGCGCCTACGGCGTTCAATTGATGGGCGACCTTGGAGCCGACGTCATCAAAGTGGAAGCGCTCACCGGAGATCTGGCGCGGCAGTGGGCGCCGTTCATTTCCGGCGAGAGCCGTTTTTTTCAAGGATGGAATCGCAATAAACGCGGCATCGCGCTCGACATGGCGAGCGACGCCGGCCGCAAAGTCGTCCACGAACTCGCGCGGCGCGCCGATGTGATTTGCGAGAACTTTCGCACCGGCGTCACGGAGCGGTTGGGCATCGACTATCCGACGATTCGCGCCATCAATCCGCGCATTATCTATTGCACGTCGACGGGTTTCGGCTCAAAGGGTCCGCTACGCGAGCGTCCCGCCTACGATCCCGTGCTGCAATCGATGGGCGGCGCCGTGCGATTGAACGCATGGCCGCGATTCGCGGGACGCCCCGCGATTTTGCCCGTTGCCGTTTCCGATTACCAAGGCGCGATGCAAGTTTTCGGCGGCGTGTGTGCGGCGCTTTTTCATCGTGAGCGAACCGGCGAAGGCCAGCACGTTGAGACATCGCTGTTGCAAGCAATCATGACGATGCAATCGCACTATTACGTCGAGGCCATGGATTTACCCGAGGAAGGACAAGTGGGAATCTATCCGTACCGCTTGTTCGAAACGTCCGATGACGTGATCTTCATCGGCGCGGGCACTGACAAGTTCTGGCGTTTGCTCTGCGATGCCATCGACTTGCCGGAGCTTGGACGCGATCCGCGTTACGCCACGAATCGGCAACGCGTGGAAGTAGGAGAGGAACTCTTCCAAGTGCTGGCGCCCCGATTCCGCACCCAAACCACAGCCGAGTGGCTGGAGCGCCTCGAGAAAGTCGGCGTACCGTGCGCGCCCGTGTGGACCGCCCACGAGTTCTTCCATCATCCGCAGGTGTCGGCGATGGACATGAATCCGGTGATCGAGCATTCCACAATCGGCCGGCTCCGCGTGCCCGGCGTGCCGATTCACTTCGAGAAAACGCCGGGCAGCATTCGCATCTCGCCGCCCGTGCTGGGCCAGCACACCGAAGAAGTGCTGCGCGAGTTGGGTTACGACGAGCAGGGAATTGCCGCGCTACGCGAGAGCGGCGTGATTCTCAAGGGGGCAAACCATGCGTGAAGTCGCGGACATTCAGGAATTGGCCACGCTGGCCGGACAGGAAATCGGCGCCGGCGAGTGGTTGGAAGTCAGCCAGGAACGCATCAATCAGTTTGCCGATGCCACCAACGATCACCAGTGGATCCACGTGGACGTCGAGCGTTGCAAACGCGAGTCGCCGTTTGGCACGACGATCGCGCACGGCTTTCTCACGCTCTCGCTGATTCCCGGGCTGACGCGGCTGGCGTCGTGCCTGAAGAAAACGCCCAAGCGCACGCTGAACTATGGATTGAATCGCGTGCGCTTCGTGACTCCCGTGGTTGCCGGATCACGCGTTCGCGCGCGCGTTTCGTTGATCGAAGTCACGCAGGAGAAACGCGGCTGGCTGGCGCGCTGGCAGATTACGGTGGAAATCGAAGGCCAGGAAAAACCCGCGTGCGTCGCCGAAACGCTGTCGATGTACGTTCCTTAGCGCGTGCCTTAATGCGTTACGGGCACCGCGTTCATTTCGGCGATCTTCTTCGGCGCGATCGCTTTCACCCTGGCCATCGACTCGCGCCGGATGTTCTCGTATCCGCGAATCTGATCGGGCAGCGCGGCGATTTCCAATGCGAGCGCGCGGTTTTCCGGTGTGATCCGCGCAATCACTGCGTCGATAAGGTCCCGATACCATTTGATCAGTCCACGTTCTTCGCGACGCAGCGCGCTGTAACCAAAAACATCGAGGGGTGTGCCGCGCAACCCTTTCATCGACGCCAACAGTTGCAGCAGAGGACGCGACCACGGCGGGAGCACAAGTTTTTTCTTCATGCCCCACGCGCGCAACAGCGGCGGATGCAAATTGTATTCCACCGATTCCACGGCCTCCCATTGGTCGCGCAATCCCGCTTCGAATGCGGGGTCGGTGAGCATCCGTGCAACCTCGTACTCGTCCTTGTTGGCCATCAATTTGTAGAGATATTTCTCGACCACGGGCGACAATTCCGGAGCGCGCTTCTGGACACTCGCGACAAACGCGCGGAATTCGTCGGCGTACGCGCGACTCTGATACGTTTCCAGCAACGCCGCGCGATCGATGACCGTTTTTTCTTTCTTTTCCTTGGGTGACAGCAAGTTCTCGACGAACGCGGCGTCCTGATAATACTTGCGCCCCCACAAAAAGACTTTCAGGTTGCGTTCCGCTTCTACGCCGTTCAAGCGAATCGCCTCTTCGATTGACGCGGCGCTCACGGGAATCAATCCGGCTTGCCATGCGGCGCCTAGCATGAACAGATTCACGGCCATGTGCGTTCCGAATAATCCTTCGGCGAGGCGGCTGGCGTCGAGGAAGAGATTGTGTCCCGGCCGCGTGGCTTGATCGACCAGATCGATCAGCCGCTCGCTTCCGAGCGTGGTGTGCGCGCGGATCGAATCGCCGGTGGGGATTTCCGCGGTGTTCACGACGGCCACGGTCGAATCCTCGCGCGCCGTCTTCATGTTCTCAGGCGCGGCCGCGCCGAGCAGATCGAAGCCGAGAATCAAATCCGCGTTTCCCGCGTTGATCTTGTTCGATCCCTCCACGGGATTCTGGCTGAGAAGCAAATGTGATACCACCGCGCCGCCCTTTTGCGCGAGTCCCGTTTGGTCGAGCGTCTGCACGTGCAGCCCGTCGAGAATCGCGGCCGTTGCGAGGAGCGCGTTGATCGTAACAACGCCCGTGCCGCCGATGCCCGGCATCAAAATGCGATAGCCGTCGCCGGCTTCCGCGATGTGCTCCGGCGCAGGCACGGTGATCTCCGGCAATCCCGCGGCCTTGCGGCGCCGCAGTCCCGTTCCCTCCTTGATATTTACCGTGACGAAAGAAGGACAGTCGCCGAGCGCGCAGGAGTAATCCTTGTTGCACGAGGATTGGTGGATTCGCATTTTCTGCCCGAATGCGGTTTCCACCGGATGCAGGCTCATGCAATTCGATTGCGTCACGCAATCGCCGCAACCTTCACAAACTTGTTCGTTGATCACCAAGCGTTTCACCGGCTCCGCTTGCTTGCCGCGCGAACGCATGCGGCGCTTCTCGGCGGCGCACTGCTGATCGTAAATGATCGCGGTGACGCCGGGGATTTTCTCCATTTCCGCGAGAACCGTTTCCAACTCCAGACGATCGCGCACGTCGCAGTTTTCCGCCACGCGCACGCCGCGATAAATCTCCGTATCTTCGGCCAGCACCACGATCTTGCGGACGCCCTCGGCTTCGAGCTTGCGCGTCAACTCGGGGATCGGCAACGCGCCGGCCGCTTGTTGTCCGCCGGTCATCGCGACCGCGCGATTGTAGAGAATCTTGTACGTCACGTTGACGCCCGCGGCAATCGCTGCGTTCACGGCGAGTTGTCCGGAGTGCGCGAAGGTTCCGTCGCCGATATTCTGGAAAATATGCCGGCGCTCAAGGAACGGCGACATGCCGATCCACGGCGCGCCTTCGCCGCCCATTTGTGTGATGAAACTGTATCCGCGATGCGATTCCGCCAGGGCAATACCCATGCCGTGACACCCGATGCCGCCGCCCGCCACTTGTCCTTCGAGCAAAAGCGTCGAGCGATTGTGCGGACATCCGCTACAGTAATTCGCGGTGCGCCGCGGGACGATGCCCGGTAACGCGGGCTTGCGCGGGGCCGCCGCCTTCAACGCGCGTGCGGGCAATCCGAACGCGCTCAGGATTGTCGCGATGATATCGGGGTCCAGCTCTCCCGCCGCCGGCACAAGCGGTTTGCCGTCGCCGTCTTCTTTGCCGACGATCAGCGGGCGCGACGGCAAATTGTAGAGGACTTGCCTTAGCTGCATCTCGATGAAGCTGCGTTTCTCTTCGAGAACGAGAATGTGCGAGAGTCCCACCGCAAATTCCGCGGCGAAGCGGCGCTCGAGCGGAAAGACCATGCCGAGTTTCGCCACGCGAATGCCGCGCGCTTCGAGTTCCGCGTCGTTCACGTGGAGATCGGCGAGCGCCTGCATCAAGTCGTAGTAGGTTTTTCCCGCTGCGACAATTCCCAATTTCCCGCCCGTGCCCGCCCCGAACCATTTGTTGACATTGTTCGCCGCGGCAAACGTTTCAGCCGCTGCCAGACGATGGCGATTCACTTCCATCTCCAGCGCCAGCGTGAACGGCGGGACCAGTCGCGCATCGGTGCGTTTTTGATAGCCTTCCGGCAGCACGATTTTCAGGCGCGCCGGATCGACGTTCACCGTTCCGCCGCCGTCGCAAACGTTGGTGATCATCTTCAAGCCGGCCCACGCACCGGAGAATCGCGAGAGCGCGATGGCGAGGTGACCGTAGTCGAGAGTTTCTTGCGTGTTTCCCGGATAGAAAAACGGAATGCCGACGTTGTAGAGACTCAACTCACTTTGATGTGGGACGGTTGAACTTTTCGCGGCAGGATCGTCGCCCGCCAGCACCAGCGCCGCCGAGTTCTTCCCTGATCCGGCGAGATTCGCATGACGAAAGATGTCGCCGGAGCGATCGACGCCGGGACCTTTGCCGTACCAAATGCCGATAATGCCGTCAACGTTGCGCGGTCCCACGACTTCGGCGATCTGGCTGCCGAACACCGACGTAGCGGCGAGATCTTCGTTAACGCCCGGCGTGAAATGAATGCGATGTTCGGCCAGGAGTCCGCGAACGCGCGCGAGCGCCATGTCATATCCGCCCAGCGGCGAGCCTTCATAGCCGGAAATGAATGCTCCGGTCGACATGCCGGCCGCGCGATCGCGGCGGACTTGATCCATCGGCAATCGCACGAGCGCCTGAATTCCGGTGAGATAGACGATGCCTGTTTCGCGCGTATAGCGATCGTCCAAGGAGAACTTCGCCATGCTTCGACTGTAACACGTGGAGTGTCGCCGTGCTAGGATAGCCACGCATGACGGTTGAACTTCGGAAGAAAACCAAATCGTACAGCGATCTGACCCTCGGGCAGCCTTACGCCGTCATGGGTATAGAGGGAGACGAGTTTCGTGTACTCAACGACGATGGCCGACCATTCCTGTACCCACCTTCTCTGTTTATCGTCATCGACCCACGGGAACCTGCGGATTGGATCAGCGAATGCGGTGAAGACGGTGAGCGTTACGCCTACCCAGCGGCGCTCAATACCCCCGGTTTCTTTGAGGACTTCTTTGACGACAAGCCGAAGGCGGTAAGGACATTCTGGCGAGTCGTCAATGAACGGCTTGCGACAGTATCCAGGGCCGCGTAGCGCTTACGCCTTCCGGATCGCTTCCAAAAGACCGGTCATCGACTCGCGGCTCGATTGTTCCTTGTTGTGCGCCGCGTTCGAATAGTGCGTCTCAAGCGACAACGTTTCGTTGTAGCCGTCCGCCAGCAGGGCCTTGAATTGACCCACGAAGTCGATCGCGCCGCTGCCGATGGGACGCCAAACGCTGCGCCCGTTTTCCAGATGCGCGTCCTTCAAGTGGCAATGCCAAATCCGTTTCTGGTCGAGCGGCGCGTAGCCGTCCGGATACGGTGCGTGCTCGCCCGCCGCAAAGGCATTGCCGGAGTCCCAATTCAAGCCAAAGGCCGGCGACTTCACCGCGTTCATCATCGCTAGGCTCTCCGCGCCCGTTGCGACGTTGCACGCCGTTTCGTTTTCCAGCACCAGGCGAACGTTTTCCTGTTTGGCAATCGCCGCCGTGTTTTCCAGCTCTCGCGCGACGCGATCGAACACGGCCTTCGGATCGTGCGTGCGCCAGAATGCGAAAATGCGGATCTTGTCGGTGCCGAAATCCTTGGCGCGCGCGATGGAACGCTCCAGCAACGCTTTCTGCTGATCGTAGTTGAGCGAGTCGGACTTGCCTTCGCGAAGCGCTGGATCGCCCGTGCCCGGCAGCACGATCTTGAAGTACGCGGTGTCCAGCACCGACACTTTCATCGAATGTTTGGCGAGCAAGTCCTGGGCGCGCTTCACGGTGTCGGCGTCGATGTCGGTGACGTACTTGCCCATCACTTGGCGCAGTTCCACCCATTCCAAGCCGAATTCCTTGATCCACAGGAGCGCGGCCTCGAAGTCGTTTGTGATTTCGTCGCTGATCACGCCGAGTTTGAATTTTTTCAAATCGGCGGCGGGCAATCTCGCCACGCACATGGCCAACGCGACGGCACTGCCCTTGACGGCGGTTTCCAGGAATTTACGACGCTTCATTTTCTTTCTCCTTCAAAACGTTCTCGGCGGACCCCACGATCCGCGCTCGATCAATTGCGCTCCCAGCACGATGGGCGGCTGCGGCGCGCCCGATTGCTTCAGTTTTTCGAGAAGCATTTGCGCGCACGCCACTCCCACGTCATGCGTCGGCACGCGCACGGTGGTTAACGGCGGATCGGTCCAGCTCGCTTCTTGTACATCGTCGAAACCGAGCACCGTGATGTCGCCCGGCACGCTGCGGCCCGCGCGGCGCAATGCGCGCCACGCCCCGTAGGCGATTCCGTCGTTGCCGCCTACGATCGCCGTCACCGGCTCGCCCGATTCCAGAATTCGCGCTGTGGCCTGTTCGCCGTAATCAGCATAATCCCGTTGATCGGCGCCCGGTGCGGAGATTTCGCGCGGCACGATCGAATGCTTGTGCATCATCTCCCGATAGACGCGTGCGCGCCGTAGGAACCACGGCATCTCCACGTCGCCGGCGAACCAAATGTGTTTGTGGCCCATGCCGATCAAACGTTCGAGCATCTGGCGTTCCGCTTCGCCGTCGTCGTAATAGACCGTATCCAGGCGGCGTTCCGGCAGTTGATCCGCGGCGCGCGCGGCGTCGGCTTGCTTGTCGACGAAATTATTTCCGAACAGCACGTACGCCGCGTCGAGCGAGTCCATGGCGGCGAGCAAGTTCGGATAATTCGTGCCCGAAACGATGAAACCGTCGGCGATGCCGCGATGCGAAAGGATCCGCGGCAGAACCAAGCTTTCGGGCGCGGCATTGGGATCGTAGCGGAAGTTGGTGAACACCACGTCGTGGTCGGTGCCGCTCAAATAGCGCTCCACGCCGTAGAGAACGCCCGTGTGAAACGGGTTCATAAACTCGCGATTGCACAGCAGAAAGCTCACCATCTCCGTCGACTTCTTCACGAGACGGCGGCCCGTGGCGTTGGGACGATAACCGAGCCGGCGGATCACTTCGCGCACGCGCTGGCGCGTGGCGGGATCCACTTTTTGCGCGTCATTCAGGACGCGCGACACTGTGGCGATTCCTACTTTCGCCTTGCGGGCCACGTCTTTGATGGTGATGTGCGGTTGCATGGCAAGATCGTCAAGCGTCGAGTTTCGCGGGCTCCAAGTGCGGCGAGAGTAGATGTACCACGAGCAGCGCGGAAAGATATGCCGATCCCGCGAGGAAAAACGGAATCTGGTAACTGCCGCTGGCCTGCAAGACGATGCCGACAATCTGAGCGAAGAAGATGCCGCCGACGGCGCCGGACAATCCGCCGAGTCCCGTCACCGTCGCCACCGCGCGGCTCGGGAACATGTCGGAGCTCAGCGTAAAGCAGTTGGCGGAAAATCCCTGGTGTGCGGCCGCCGCCAATCCGATCAACAACACGCACGGCCACAGCCCTTCGACGCGCGGAACGAAGACCACCGGCACGACGGCGAGCGCGCAAATCAGCATCGAAAGCTTGCGCGCGGCGTTCAAGCTGAATCCGCTTTTCAGGAATTGTGTCGGCAGCCATCCGCCGGCCACGCTGCCGACGTCGCCGATCACGTAGATCACCATGATCGGCACCGGGAGCGCTTTCAGATTCAGCCCGTGCGTCTTTTGCAGGAAGTCGGGAATCCAGAAAAGATAAAACCACCAAACGGGGTCGGTCATGCCTTTGGCCAGCACGAAGGTCCACATCTGGCGATGCGGCAGGAGACGCAGGAACGGAATTTTTGTGGGCGGTTCCTGAGGATCGCTCTTAATGTAAGCGAGTTCGGCAGGCGAAACGCGCGGATGATCTTCGGGCTTCCGATAAATCGCCAGCCAAAACCCGATCCAGACGAATCCGATGCCGCCGGTGAGAATGAACGCCCAGTGCCAACTTAAATTCGTCATGATCCACGCCACGAAAAACGGCGCGGTAAAGGCGCCGACGTTCGTTCCGGCGTTAAAAATCCCGGTAGCGAACGAGCGCTCTTTCTTCGGAAACCATTCGGCGACAGTCTTGATGCTGGCCGGAAAAACGCCCGCTTCACCGAAGCCGAGCGCCGAGCGGGCCACGAAAAATCCCGCGAGATTGCCGGCCAAGGCGTGCGCCATCGACGCGAGACTCCAGAACGCCATCGAGGCTGCGTATCCGATCCGCGTTCCGAAACGGTCGATGAATCGGCCGACGAGGACGAATCCCGCGGCGTACGCGAATTGAAAAACCGACACTAGATTCGCGTAGTCTTTTTCGTTCCAGTGCATGTCCGCCTGAAGGTGGTCCTTGAGCAAGCCCAAGACCTGGCGGTCCATGTAGTTTTTGGTGACGCCGAAAAAGAGCAGGGCGCAAATCACCCAGCGATAGCGTCCGATGCCCGCGGACGAATCTTCCATTTTCTCGGTTGAAGTTAAGTTTGACGTAGCCATTCTAGGTCTGGCGGAGCCAGGCGTGATCGGGATCGTCGGCCCACGCACCGTACTTGCGCGCCTCGCCGGCCAACGCCCATACGTAGCTTACCTGATATCCAGGCGCCGCGACCACCGTATGATATCCGCGCGGGATCAACACCGTGTCACCGTCGCGGATCAGCATGGTTTCGTCGAACGCGTTGGGAACATCGGGTTTCGTGTAGAGGCGCATGAACCCGAAGCCTTGCTTGGGATGAACCTGGAAGTAGTAAATCTCTTCCATCGGAACTTCGGCCGGCGGACTGAATTGATCGTGCTTGTGCGGCGGGGCCGACGACCAATTGCCCGGAGGATTCAGCGTTTCGCCGACGAGCAATCGCTGCGCGGCCACGTTTTCGCCGATGGAACTGTAGACGTTGCGGAACCAATTGTTTTTTCCCACGCGGTTGTTCACCGACTGTCCCTTGGGAATCACCACCGCCGCTTGCTTCACGCCCGCGGCGGGTGCGGTGAACGACGTGATTACAGCGTTGCGCGATTCTATTTTGTACTCGGTGGCCGGCGGAAGGTAGAACATCACCGGGGCGTCGCTGAAAACGCCTTCGCGATTCTCGCCCTCCAGTTTTCCCGCGGGCGTGGTGACGGTGCATTCACCCGAAAGAACATCAAGCGCCACTTCGCGGTCGCCCGAGTTGGCGGAGTAAGAAGAAAACTTGGAGTCGAAGACGAGGCGATCGAAGCTGAGGAATTTCAGGTCGGCAATATGTTCGATGCCAGGAGTAAGAGGGGTCGATTTGATGTGTATGTTCATGATGGGGATGTTAGCAGGAAACGTTTCCGCGTCATTCTGTCATAGATGCGCGTTCGTGACAAGGGACGCGGGCGACGGTAATGGTTCAGTTGGAGTTTCGATCACAGGACTTGCGGAAATCGAACCCTTGCGCGTAGGTACGCTTTGTATCAGGGCACGGCTTCAGCCGTGCCGCCAGCAGGCCTTGTTCCTGGGGGCTTTAGCCCCTGCGGCTTTGCACTTGGCAAGATTGCGGATCAGCCGTTGTTTG
>JAJPHL010000038.1 GCA_021325275.1 Terriglobia bacterium
GCGCTCTTCAACAGGGCTTTAGTCCAGTCCGAAATGTCCAAACTCCAGGGCACGGCTTTAGCCGTGCCGCATGCTCGCGGAAGAGGAATCGGCTTTAGCCGCTGCGCACGCCAGACACAGGGGCTAAAGCCCAGTATCAATGAAACGTGGTCGGCACGGCTGAAGCCGTGCCCTGATACGACTCCGATCCCTAAGCACGATTCCTCCGTCACTATCTTGAACTCCAAGACCGCCCATTAGTAAATACGGCGTAGCTAGGCCATGCCCCCCGAGTTTTTCTTCGATTCGCATTCACAATTCCCCTTCCGCTGCGTTCTTGCTGGTGGAGGCCCTCCACCAATGAAACGCGCCCTCGGACTCTCTGTCGTTCTGGCGATCGCGCCGCTGGGACTTTTCGCTCAATCGCCTCAACCGGCATTTGAAGCCGCCACGGTCAGAATCAACAAGTCGTCGCCGATTGACGCGGCCGTCGGTGGACGCGGCGGATCGCTGAACCTGAAGGGCAGCCAACTGGTCGGCGAAAACGTCACCCTGTGGAAACTCATCGCCGGTGCGTACGGAATGAGCGAGGACAAGGACTACATCATCGACGGCCCATCCTGGCTGAAGACCGAGCGCTACGATGTGGTCGCAAAATTCCCGGCCGACGTCGCCGGCGATCCAAGCAGGATGCGCGCGCAACTGCAACTGATGTTGCAAGGACTGCTGGCCGAGCGCTTCAAACTGACCCTCCACCGCGACGCCCGCACGGTTCCAGGCTATTCAATGGTGAAAGCGAAAACTGGATTCAAATTGCAGCCGGCGGAACCGGGTCCGAATCGCACACAGTCGGGTCCCGGCATGTTCAACGCCGACAAAATCACGATGACGCGCTTCGCCGAGTTCGTCGCGCGCTTCGCTGGACGTCCCGTCGACAATCAAACCGGCATCGACGGTGTCTACGACCTCAAGTTGCAATGGACGCCGGACGAACCGATCGCTCCCGATGGGCGTGAACAAGCGCCCTCCGTTGGGCCGTCGCTATTCACCGCGTTGCAGGATCAGTTGGGATTGAAACTTGAAACGGCCAAGGTACAAGTGCAGATTCTCATCGTGGATCACGCGGAAAAGGTCCCAACAGAAAACTGATTTGTTTACGCGGGCCAGGGAACTTGGGCCTCGGAACTGTTTCTTACTTGTCCGCCATCGCTTCGTATTTCTTCAAGTGATCCTGAAGATCGGAGCGATTCGGCGCCAACAACAGGGCGCGCTTTTCCGTTTCCACGGCTTTGGTTTTGTTTCCCGACGAAAAATACGCTTCCGCCAGCGTGTCGAGAACCGAAGGCTGCCGGCTCCGGGAGATCGAAACAGCTTTCAGTCCGAGTTCGACGGCCTTATCCGGATTGCGGATCGGCGGATCGGCGGTGGCGTAAAGCCACGCCAGATTGTTCAACACCACCGAGGAATCGGGCGCCAATTCGCTGCCTTTTTGCAGCGCGGCCTCGGCTTCTTGCCAGCGTTTCAAATCCGACAGCGCCGTGCCGACGCCGCCGTACGCCAGTGCCAGCATCGCGCTGGACACCGGAGGTTGCGCCGCCACGACCGCCTCGAACTCGGCCAACGCTTCCTGATGCTTCTTGGCGTTCCGGTAGGCGTTGCCCAATTCCATGTGCGCGGCGTAGTTCTTGGGATTCAGCTTCACGGCTTTCTGCAGAACCACCAAGCCTTTGTCGAACGCGCCGAGTTTGTCGTACAACTCCCCGGCGACGGTTTGCACCACGTCGTCTTCCGGCGCGTCGGCGGCGGCCTTGTCGGTTTCGGCGATCAGCTGTTTCTGATCGGTGGCCGCATCGCCCAATAGCCGCAGCCGCGCGACAATCAGGCGCGGATCTTTCGGGAATCGGTGCAACCCTTGGTCGAGCACATTCAGCTGCGCGTGCCGGCTGCCCATTTGGCCGTCGAGAAACGAGAGCACCAAACTGCCTTCCACCGAAGGCGTCTGATTGAAGTCGTGCAACGCGGCCGCGACCATGGAAACCAAGCTATCGTTGCTGCCCTTGGGATCGGCGGTTTGCGACTTGGCGAGCGTCTCTTTCGCGGCGGCTTCTTCGCCCATCGCCACCATGCACATCGCGTCGAGGGTGTGCCACCACGTGGGCGGTTGGGGCGTCTTCAGCGCTTTCTCCACCATGTCGCGCGCGCCCGAGAAATCGTGGCGGCGATAAGTGAGGAATGCTTCCAGGCCGTCGATCAGCGGATTCTGCCCGGCTTCGGTGCGCAACAGCGCGATGCTCTGCTCGGCTTCGTCGAGGCGGGTCGTCTGGATCATTTGCGAAATTACGTAGAGACGTTTGCGGAGTTCCCCGGCGTCAAGTCCCGGGCCCGATTGCGCGTTCGGCACCGCGTCTTGGGCGAAGGCCGGCGCGCATGACACCACTAGCGCCAGCACAAGCGCCGCACGTTTTAAATTGTCCAAGTAAACTCCCATCAGACGTTTTCGCATCAGACGTTTCCTATCATTCCACGGTCACCGACTTCGCAAGATTGCGCGGCTGATCGACGTCGCAGCCGCGGCGCACCGCAATATGATAGGCCAACAGTTGCAGAGGCACAATCTCCAGGATCGCGGAGAGTAACTCCTCGGCCGGCGGCACCAGGATCACAGCATCGGCGGATTCGCGCACTTCTTCGTCGTGGCCTTCGGTGGCCACGGCGATCACGATGCCGTCGCGCGCCTTCACTTCCTTGATGTTCGAGCACGTTTTTTCGTACAGCGTGCGCGACGCCGCGCTGCGCGTGTCGCAGGTGGCCAGCACCACCACGGGCAAGTTCTCGTCGATCAGCGCGTTCGGTCCGTGCTTCATTTCGCCCGCGGGATAGCCTTCCGCGTGGATGTAGGAAATTTCCTTGAGCTTCAGCGCGCCTTCGAGCGCGATCGGATAGTGCACGCCGCGCCCGAGGAAAAGAAAATCCTTCGAGCGGAAAAAGCGGCGCCCGAGTTCTTCGAATTTGTCGTCGTGCTGCAAGACCTGTTCGAGTTTCGCCGGCAGCGCCAGCAGTTCGCGAATGCATTCGCCGGCGGATTGCTCGTCGAGCGTGCCGCGCATGCGGCCCAGGTGCACGGCCAAAATGTACAGCGCCACAAGCTGAGTGGTAAACGCCTTCGTCGACGCCACGCCGATCTCGGGTCCGGCGTGCGTGATGATCGTGCGGGCCGCTTCGCGCGTGACCATCGATCCCACCACGTTGCAAATCGCCAGCGTCTTGGAGCCTTGCGACTTCGCTTCGCGTTGCGCGGCCAGCGTGTCGGCCGTTTCACCCGATTGCGTGATCACGATCGTCAGCGTTTTCGGCTGCAGGATTGGCGCGCGATAGCGAAATTCACTGCCGTAGTCCACTTCCACCGGCAGTCGTGCCAGCCGTTCGATCATGAATTTCCCCGCGAGTCCCGAATGCCAGCTTGTTCCGCACGCTACGATCTTCACGTGCTCGAAGGACTTGAAATCCTTTTCGCTGATCTCCATTTGCTCCAGGAAAACTTGGGCGCGATCCTGGCTGACGCGGCCCAGCGCGGTGTCGCGCACGGCACGCGGCTGCTCGAAGATTTCCTTGAGCATGAAATGCTTGTAGCCGCCCTTTTCCGCCATGATCGGATCCCAGGTGATGTGCTGGACGGTGCGGGTTTGCGGGCGGCCGTCGAAATCGCTCACTTGCACGCCGCGCGGCGTGAGCACTGCAATGTCGTTGTCTTGCAGGAAAAACATTTCGCGTGTATGGAACAGGATCGCGGGCACGTCGGACGCCACGAAAAATTCGTCCTGACCTAATCCGATGACCACCGGCGGCCCGTTGCGTACGGCGACAATCGTGTCGGGATCGCGCTTCGACAAAAACACCAGCGCGTAGATGCCCGTCAGCTCGCGAACCGAGCCGCGGACGGCGTCTTCCAAACTTTTCGCGCCGGCGGAGAAGTTTTTTTCCACCAAGTGCGCGACAACTTCGGTATCGGTTTCGGTGACGAAGCGATGTCCTTCGGAAATGAGTTGCTTTTTTAGCGCCAGATAATTCTCGATGATGCCGTTGTGCACCACCACGACTTCACCGGTGCAATCGCGATGCGGATGCGCGTTCTCCTCGGTGGGACGCCCGTGCGTGGCCCAGCGCGTGTGACCGAGTCCGTAGCGGCCGGCGATGGGATCGAGGCGCACGGCTTCTTCGAGATTGCGCAGCTTCCCTTCGGCGCGGCGGACTTGCAATCCATCGTCGCCGCACACGGCCACGCCGGCCGAATCGTAGCCGCGATACTCGAGGCGTCGCAGGCCTTCGAGAATCAGCGGCACAACCGGCTTATGACCGACGTATCCGACAATCCCGCACACGTTGTTCGTTCCTCCGCTTACTTGTTACTTGGGCGCGTCTTCAATCTGAAAGGAATATTCTTCGATCACCGGATTGGTGAGCACGTCACGCGCCAGGCGGTCGACTTCGGCGCGCGCGGCATCGGCATTCAGTGAATCGGCCAGCGACAGTTCGAAGTATTTTCCCTGGCGGACGCCCTGGACGCCGTTGTATCCAAGTCCAGCGAGTGCCGCGTGGATTGTTTGTCCCTGCGGATCGAGCACCGTTTTCTTGAGCGAAACCCACACTTTGGCGCGCACGTGTTCATTATACATCGCGCCCGCGGTGCGGCTTCGTCGATACGGCGTTACTTGGTGAGCAACTTGAAGGCGTGCCGCCAGTCGTTGCGCAAGAATCCCGGCAAGCACCACAACATGCACAGCGGCTCGAGCGCGCGCGACGCGATGATGCCGCCGCAATCGTACGGCTCCCATCCGAATTGGCGGATGATGGCGGCCACTTGCGCCTTGGCGTCGGCGTTGTCGCCGCAATAGAACATGGTCGGCGTGCCGTCGGAAAACTTGGGGTTCACCATCAGCGGACTGCCGACGCTGTTGAACGCTTTGACGATGTGCGCCTTCGGCAACTTCGCTTGAATCCACTCCCCGAGCGATTCGTTGGGTCCCGTGGTGTATCGCAGGATTCCCTGTACCGGCGGATCGTCGGTGAGCGGATTGGTGGCGTCGATCATGGTCTTGCCGTCGAAGTTGGCATGACCTGCCATGTCGATCATGCTTTCCACGGCGCGTCCGAGCGCCGCGAGCACGATCAGTTCGCCGAACTTGGCGGTTTGGTCGAACGTGCCGGCTTGCGCGCCGGGCGTCTGCGCGACCCAATCGGTTACTTCTTTCTTGCCGGGATCGCGCGTGCCGAGCATCACTTGATTTCCATACTGTTGCAATCCCGCGCCGAGCGTACGTCCGACAATTCCCGATCCCAGAATTCCGATTTTCATGCGTTGAGTATATCTCTCGCGCGTGGTGCGACGCTGTCACGTGCGTGACTCAATCTTGTCGATGCGAAGGGCGAAGTACGATATAGTGAATGCGTCGGGCCGTAGCGCAGACTGGTAGCGCGCTTGCTTGGGGTGCAAGAGGTCCCGGGTTCAAATCCCGGCGGCCCGACCAGTTCTAAGCACAAGGGCTCTTGGCTCTTGGCCACAAACGGGGGACAGCCCCTCGAACTCTCAGGATTGACCGGCACATAATACCTTAACCCTTATTCGATAGTTGTTGAAGTTTCGGAAGCCGAAAGCTTGCCGGGAGATCATCTCCATGAATACGAATGATGCCGCCGCTATCGCGTGCCCAATAACCGGTGGACCGGACCACCGCAATTCGGACAGCGTTTTGTGGTGGTGCGATCAGGGTTAGCCACAGGCTTTAACTGATTCCAGGCAAAAGTCTGGTGGCACGTGTCACAGTTATACGTTTGTTGCGCTACAGTGCCGCTATCCGCGTCGAATCTGTTCCTCATAATCCGCTCGTCCTTCCCGAAGCTATCACGTCTGACCGAGTAACAGCAAACCAGCAGCACAGGACAACCTACTCATCGCCCGTTGGCTTTTCGAAAGGAAAGGCCGAGATCCGGTTCCGATGACGCTTCAAGTCAGTGTTCAAGGACAGAGGCGCTGAGCAATTCGCTGTTCGCCATGCCAGTAGCAGTGGTCAAGCCCCACCCGCTCCAGCCACCTGAGGCGTTCTTGAAGAGCGGGCCCATCCCAGTGGCCCGTCGTAGAACCCACGAATTCGACATTCGAACGAAATTTTAAAAAAAACGAGCGAAACGCCGCCTCCCGTTCGGCTTGCAGACTGTGGTAGGATCATGCCGATCTGCAATCACTTGTAAAGGGGTTTTGCGTATGGCAAGTCTCAATGCCGCCGCAGGTCGCAGCTGTTTGGCTGAACGAGCTACACTCCTATCCGACCAAGAGGTAATCATCATGTCCGACTATCGCCACGGCTACATAAAATTCCAGGGCCACGAATACAAGGTCACGTGGCATCCGATTTCCAAAGAAGTCTACGTCTACTGGGGAACCGACAAGTACGCCGGCAAAGCGTATGACATACAGGAAGCTCTCGACATTGCTCTGTCTTGGCTGAACAATCACGGGCGGTAACGGGTTATCAATGGAAAGCAACTTCGATACTGTCCGGTGGATTCACCTACCTGGTTGGTGGAACGACTTGCCGAAGGGGGATGTTCGTCGGCTCATGGCCGCAATCGAAGGGAACTTGCAGCGAACGGGTGGATTAGGGCAGTCAGACACGATCGGATACATTAGGCAGCTTGCGATCTCTGGAGACTCCCGTGCGATTCCGGTTTTAAGGAAAGCCCTCCGTCATGACAGGCTTTCGGTGCGAATAGATGCCGCTCTCGCGCTCCACGCCCTTGGTGAGCCCGATGCAGTGATTGCACTGATTCATGACTACGAACATTGTCCGATCGATGAGACTGATTTTCACATTCTCAAGGCGTTGGAATGCATCCGCGACCCGCGAGCCATAGCCGTCGTCGCCAACCACCGTACCGCCACAGAATCATTGACGGCGACACGAGAAGCCTCCGACAAGGAGAAAAGCGGGTGCTTCGTCGTTACCGCAGCATGTGGCGATCCGCTTGCACCCGAAGTGATCGAGTTATCCGCTTTCCGTGATGATGTCCTACTGCGTAAAGGGATCGGAAAGGGTTTCGTCCACCTATACTACCGCGTGTCGCCGCCATTCGCCGCCGTGATCGCTCGTTCTGCCATGCTTCGTCGTCTCTCGATGGCATTGATTGTTAGTCCTGCAGCGAAGCTCCTCGCGACGTCGATCCGCCGTAACAGGGAAGATGGAGGATGACAAAACGGAAAGGGTCGACCGGGCAGGAAGCCCTCGATATGTGCTTTGGTGGCTAAGTCATAGGGGGTAAAGAGATAGCCTTAGTTGATAGTTGAAGGCGGCTGCGTTGTGCCTTCAAAATACGGGTTTCAGAAAGGATCTCGCCAGGATGCCAGAACCTAACTATTACGAGCCTTACGAAGGGGCACTACGTCTACCTCGTCCATTGCGGGACCTCGTACAAGAGAACCGAGACGGCATGATTGAGGCAATGAAGAACACCATGCTTCGATCACCTGACATCTATGAGCGGAAAAACGCGGCTTTCTGTCTCGGCCAAATCGGGGACGAGCGGGCTATTCCCTACGTAGAACAAGCACTCAGTCGGGAAAGGGTTGAGGGCGTGCGGGATGCGGCTGGTGCTGCTCTCGCAACCTTGCGTTCCGTTTCCAGTGACAAGGGTTTTTCGGACGCCGAACGAGCGAGAGTGATGTTCGCTCTCTACAAGAACCGGCCCATCAAGATTCCTAGCTATCCGGGCGAGACCGAGGCCGCGGTAGCGGACACCAAGACTACAGCGGCAAGCCCCGCCGCGAAGAGCCAGTCTAAGTGCTTCGTCGCCACCGCCGCGTGTGGCAACTCATTCGCACCGGAAGTCATCGTGCTCTCCACATTCCGTGATGATGTGCTGGCGCACAATCAAATCGGTAGGGCCTTCGTGCGTCTCTACTACGCAAGTTCGCCGCCCATCGCTGCCGTAATCGCTGAATCCGGCGTGCTTCGACGCCTTACGATGATGTCCGTGGTGCGGCCCGCCGCCCGGTTCGCAAAAATGTTCTTGCGCGGGCAGTGATATAAGCTCTTGCGCGAGGGTATTCAAATGGCTAATTTTTTCGATAGCGATCTAGGTGCGATTTTCGACGAGCTGTCGGAGTACATGCAGTCGCACACCGCCGCTCAGATGCTTGCCGACATTCTGGCATCGAAAATCGATCCGAACGACTTGCCCTCGCTCGGAGATCAAGCAATGAGGGTCCATAGCCAGTTTCAACACGGTGCGGCGCTGTATGCCGAGGGTATCCGTCAACTCGAAGCAAGTCCTCAACTTTTGGCGCCAGATTGCAACCTGTTCTTCGCCAAGCGCAATTTGTGCGTATGTTTTTGGCAAGGGGGTTCACCCGTGGAGGCCGCACGAATCCTATTTGACGAACCGAAGCTGATAGCTGCGGACGTGAGTCTTGCATTGATGGTGGTTCGTGCCCTCGCGGAGGTTGGACACGTTGAAAAGGCGAATGTAATTCTTTCCGCGATTGACAGAATTCCCCTTCCCGGTCTTCTGAGCAAGCTTGAAGCGGCTGAACTCGACCTCGATTTCGTCAATGCTGTAAGGGCGGAGGTCCGCAAGGTATCTGGCGTACGAAAGATGCGTGATCTGAACTGGCTGTCCGCGTCCGGAGCCGAACTCCCCGATAGGTTGCTCGACATGAACCTGGATCAGCTTGCAAAGCATGGCATTCCGACGGAACTCTTGAGCACCATAAAGACTGCGGTTTTACTTGGATCAGGACAAGACCGCAAGATGTGGAACTGCGGATTCTTCGATCTCAAGGATCCTCTGCCGCTACTTGCCCGAGGAATGACAGGGTGTTTTCGAGTTCTCTTCCATAATCGATTGGGCAAGTACGGAGAGGACGGGGGCGTAACGGTTTTTGGCGTCTATCGCGACTGAAACGAAGGTTAATGTGGGTGCCGGGGGGGCTGACGGCTCCCGCGAGAAATAGTTCCTACGCCGTCGGTTCGGTCGCCGTTCATTAGCGAACGGGGCGAAATCGCGAGTCGACGGGAGGAGTACAAGATCATGAGCGATGTCGGGTCAATGGGGCATATCAAAGCAATGCACGACGTCATAGGAATGTATCTCGAAGATGGCTGTCGCCAAACCCGCACGGGTACCTCACGGGTGCATGCGAATGGGTGCATCCGATGCCAGTGGTGAGGGCAAGCGCTTCGAATCGTAGCGGAACCTGCAATGTGCCGAAAGAGGAGTCAAAACTGTTCTCTTTTTGGCACTGCTTCAGGGCCGCGTAGCGTCTGACGAAGCGCCGACAGCCACTCTGACACAGTAGAGGTCTAGAGTTCGAGTCTCTACAGGCCCACCATTTTTTAAGTGAGTTGCAATACGTGGGGCCGGACAGAATACTTGCGGACCACAGGCTCGAACGCCGCCCCCTTGCGCCGCACCCCATTCCCTCCTCCAGGAAAGCAACACTTGACCTAATGCCGATCACTACGTCACAATCAAAATCCCAGCGTCCCTTCGCTCCGAAGAACCCGACCGGCTTCCTCCGCAAGACTGATCGGCATCAAATCGTGATCGGGATCGTCGGAAACGCCACGGCACCGCGTTCACCTGGACCGATGCAGCGGTCAATCCGACAAAGGGAACGACCCTGTGGTGAATCGGCAGCCGCTAAATTAGGAGGGCTTCAATGCTCGTGACAATTCTCATCGGTTTTGCGGGTGTCTTGGTCCTCTTCGTAGCGGTGGTGGCCAAACGTCGGTCCGCCTATCACGTCGAGCGCAAGCTCGAGGTCGCCGCTCCAGCCGATCTCGTGTTCGGTGTCCTCAACGACCTCCATCAGTTTGCGGGCGTCTTGGTCCTTTTCGGATCGCCGTTGGAGAAGCTCGATCCTACCATGCAGAAGACCTTCGAAGGCCCCGCGGCGGGCGTCGGTCAGTCGTATGCGTGGAACAGCAACAGGAAAGCCGGCAAGGGCAAGATGACGATCGAAGAGAGCGTCCCTGGCGAGAAGGTGGGCATTAAGCTCGAGTTTGTGGAGCCAATGAAGTCCACGGCAACCTGTGCGCTCATCCTCGCGGGTACATCGACCGGCTCGTTCGTGACGTGGTCGATGGATGGAAACCATAATTTCATCGGCAAAGCCTTCGGCATGTTCATGGACATGGACAAGATGCTCGGCACCGACGTCGAGAAGGGCCTCGTCCAGTTGAAGACCGTCGCCGAGGGCAAGCGCTAGCAATAGCCGCCGCTGCCGCGGACCCGCAGAGGGCACCCTAGATTTCTTCCAGACCGAAGTCGATTGGCACGGTCAGCACCGTATCGCCCATGTGACGATGGCCAGCACACGCCGTGTACCACGCTCACGTAGGCGCGCAAAGGTTTAGCGGGAGTATTGCGTACGCGGGGGCTTGCAAGCCGTCCTCGACGAGTACGGTCACATTCTAGGGGAATACCTTGGTGTTTCAGGCCGACCGCCTCGGCAGATTGACACGGTAGAGGTCTAGAGTTCGAGTCTCTACACCCACCATTTTTGTTTCAAACTCATAAAGGTGATGAAGCCCGCTGCGGGAGTGACTGCGCCCGAGCGTTCCCCTTACTGAGGCGCTGTCGGCGTAGGCTAATAGGTCCGGGCATGGTTTCGTTGGGGAATCCGCAGCAAATCCTGCTCACAAAACGGACGCATTTCACATCGTTTCCTGAGCGGAATTGCCAAACGGCTGCGGGATCACCGAAACTTCGATCGCCGTGGAAGAGAATGGCGTAAGCGCGAGAGTACTAACCCTCTTTTTCAAAGGTTAACGAAGACTGCTGGCGATTTCGTCTAGGAAATTTTGATATTATCGCCGCGTTATAGGTTGACCATGGTCGCCACAAAATCTGTTCTCACCGCTTTCGCGACGAGGTATGGAAATATTCCGGTGGCGTTGCGGAATGCCATCGAGAATGCCAGCGTCCTGCTGAAATCCACAGACATGCGCTTCACGGCGTCCGGTGTGATCCTCAAAGTCGACGGCGGCAACGTCCACGTCCTGACGGCGCTGCACAACGCCTACGTCCGCGTCGAAAAAACGTCCGCCCCCGAGGAGTGGGACGACGAATTGCTCACGGGATTTCGCGACAATATGAAGATCTGGTACAACAAGCCGATGCCGCGCGGACAGATTCCGGGGAAAAGCGCGTCGATCACAAGTGCGGTCGCCGTACAACTTGGCGAAACGCCCGGTTTTACGTACGACGTCATGTTGTTGAAGTCCGCGGACGAGGCGTTTCATACGTTTGCTACGACCAATGCCATTTATCACAAAGATCGTCCTTTTCCCGAGGCCCATCGGGCATCCGTGGAACTGAAGGCTTCCCGGTATCTCACCGATCCGGATCCTTCGAAAGCAGCCGACAAGCCGACCTTCTACGTTCAAACGGGATTCGGAAATACCGAATATAGGGAAGGGACAAAGGTGCTGCTTCCCGCAGACACGAAGACGGCAAATCGCGGCGACAACCAAGCCGGCAGGTTTCAATTTCGAATGGCGAGCGTGGTCGGCGCGGAAACGGCAACCGTCTACAACCAGATCGGCGAGACCGAAGAATACGACGAGTTCCAACATGGCATCCAGGTCACCGCGAACGCGAACGATTCCACCGAGTCGGGCGATTCGGGCGGCCCGCTCTTTGTGGTTCGCTACAATTTTGGCAAGAAGGGGTATGACCTCCACTTGATCGGCGTGACCACGGGGTCGGACATGGCAACGTCCAAAACTCCGTTTCCGCCGCTGCCGCCGCCGAAACCAAAGGGCGTCAAGAGAGAAGTGCGAGCCAACAACATTGTCACGTCGCTCGAAGAATTCTATAGCTGGACCGAACCTGACCCTGATCCCGATCCGGAGGAAGAAGAATGATGGCACTCGAGAATCTGGGCGAACAACTTCGTTGTGTCGGCCGATTCATGGGCTTGCTGACGCCCGACGGCTCGGGCGTGAACACCGAGTGGTTCGCGCGTCCGGTCGAAGAAATGAGCGCGTCCGATCGGAGACTGGAAGCGCTCGTCGATTTGCTGGCGTTGGCGCTGCCCCAAATCGCCGAAAACCCTCCGCAGGTTTTTCCCAACGCGCAGTGGCATCCCATTCCCAATCCTGAAGACGGCAGAATCACGCCGCTGCATCTGGTGATCGCCGACGGCCAGCCGAAAGGCGAGATCGGCGCGGGCGTGCTTCATTCCATCGCCATTGGACAACTGAAAGCCGCGCTTTTTGTCTATTTCCCAATGGCCTCCCATTCTCGCGACGGCGCCAAGTGGGTCGCCGGCAGCGACCCGCTGCGAATCGGCGTGGATTTCACGACCGAAGAAGGATTCCGCACGCCGAAGTACACGTTCCGCAGTATCACTCTCGAGACGCGCATATTTCTCGCCGGCATCGCCGTGCCGGAATTCCGCTTGACGTTCCTGGGAACCGAGAACGAGGGCGGAGCCCCCGCAAAATTCGAACTGGCGACGCTACAGGCGATTCTGGAAAATCCCGCCTTCGACGTTTTGGATTGCTTGAACGCGCTTCTGCTGGCCGCGAGCTATTGGGTGAACTTGTACATTGGAGGATCGCGCGTCACGATCGGCGCGATGTTGAAGGCGGCCGGCTTCCTAACTGTGGAGCCCGACAGCACCATCTATCGAGTGGACCGCGATCGCATTCTTGACCTGCGCGACAAGCCGCCCGAAAAAATTGCATTGGCGTTTTTGTTTGCCGCATTGAACGCGCTTTCCGAACTCCAAGTCCCGCTGCTGACTCTGCCCGGCGGCGGACTCTCGGTGGTGCGCCGTCGACGCGACACCGGCAGCGACTACGGCTTGAAGCTGACCGCACGCATCACGGTGTCGGAGGGAATCGCCGAGGGCGCGCAAAAATCGCCGGCGGTGGATCTGTGTGCCGGTCAATGGCTGCCGCGAGAAGACTCCCAGGAGAATTGGGTCAAGACTTGCGGCGAATCCGGCGGCGATGGACTGTTGTTGCTGCTCCTGCGCGAGGAATCGGGCAACCCTTCGTTCGCTCCCACGGCCGAACTCGGTGGAGTGGGATTCGACGTCGCGGGTCCCGGTGACGCGATGTTGTTCGACATCAACGGCTACTCGTTGAAATCGGCGCAAGTGCGAAGTCTCGTGCGTTTCGGTGAAAAGCCGGCGCTTGGATTTGCGATTTATCTGGGCGACGTCGCTTTCCCGTTCGGGCCGAACTTCGAAGCGTCGCAGCAGCGGGGCGGCAATGCCGTTGTGAGCAGTTTGCTGGCCTCGGGCGAATCTGGCACGGATGCAGGTTCCGGCGGCGCGGTGAATCCCGCCTTTTCCGCCAAGGCCGCCTACGTCAAGGGCCAGAGTGGATTTATCAAGCTTTTCGATCCGGAAGGCAATCAGACTGATTTAGTTTGGTTTCCGATTCAACGGCGTTTTGGTCCTCTGGATTGCAAGAAAATCGGACTGCTCATCAAGACCGGCGACGATCCCGTGCTCGGCGTCGCGTTCGACGGTGCGGTGAAACTGCCGTCGCTCGAAGTGCGGCTCGATCAACTTACCGTCGGCATGCCCTTGAAGAGGATCACCGACGTTTCGAAGTACCAAATCGACCTGGAGGGCATGGGCGTTGCGTTCGAGAGCGGTTCGCTGTCGTTGAGCGCGGGACTCTTCAAAGTCATTGAAGAAGACAAATCCATCTCTTACGACGGCGACGCGCTGCTGCGTTTCCAGGACCTCACGATTGCCGCCATCGGATCGTTCAGCTCGCCCGCCGGCATCGGTACGTCGATGTTCGTGTTCGCGATGATGAACAAGCCGCTGGGCGGCCCGGCGTTTTTCTTCGTCACCGGACTGGCCGCCGGGTTCGGTTACAACCGCGGATTGCGCATCCCGGAGCAAGATGAAGTCGGCGAGTTTCCGTTGATCGCCGCGATCGATCAGCCGCAATCGCTGACGACCGCGCTGACGAAATTGCGCGAAGGCAATTGGATTCCCGCGGCGCGCGGTGAATATTGGCTGGCGGCAGGAATTCAATTCACCACGTTTCGTGTGCTGAACAGCATCGCGCTGGTGATCGTGCAGTTCGGCAAGGAACTGATCATCACCATTCTGGGCACGTCGACTTTGAAGCAAGGCGCGGGAAATGAAACGTACGTTTACGCCAAGCTGGGAATTCGCGCGGTCTTCCGTCCCGAGGCTGGCGAGTTCCTGATCACCGCGGTTCTGGATCCGGGATCTTACGTTTTGCGCGGCGACGCGCATCTCACCGGCGGCTTCGCCTTAGCCGCCTGGTTCGCTCCCAATTCCCACGCCGGTGATTTCGTCTGCACGATCGGC
The DNA here is from genome assembly GCA_021325275.1 of Terriglobia bacterium. Lineage (GTDB taxonomy): Bacteria > Acidobacteriota > Terriglobia > JAJPHL01 > JAJPHL01 > JAJPHL01. The sequence continues at coordinate 14,342 of JAJPHL010000038.1, forward strand.
GGTTATCATCCGGCGTTCAATCCGCCGGCGCATTATCCGCGCGTGCCGCGCGTAGGAATCAACTGGAAATACAGCGACCAGATCCAAATCCTCGGCGAGTGCTATTTCGCGATGACGCCCGCGGCCATGATGGCGGGCGGCGCGCTGCAAGCGACTTTTGTCTCGGGTCCACTGCGCGCGTGGCTGAAGGCGCGGATCGACCTGCTCGTCTACTATCGGCCTTTCTACATGATCGCCGATGCGGCGATTGCCATCGGCGTTTCATACCGGGTTCAGCTTCTGTTCATCGACACCACATTGTCGGTGGAACTGGGCGCGAGCTTTTCCTTCTGGGGACCGCCGGTTGGATTCACCGTGCACGTCGATTGGTACATCATTTCATTCACTGTCGGAGGCGGCCAGCCGCTGGAACGGAAACCGTTGAAGTGGTCGGAATTCAAGGACCTGTTGCCCGGCGGCGGACAATCGGCCACGCGGCGTCTGCGCGGCATGCTCGGTGATCCCGCGCCGGAACCTTCCGGCGCCATCTCCGTCGCGGCAAATAAGGAAGGGCTGGCCACCGAGCACGATCTGTCGAGCGACATCCGGTTGTGGCTCGTGCGGCCCGGCAGTTTCCAATTCACGGTGGGATCGAGCCGGCCTTCGACGTCGATTGTCTACAAAGATTCCACGACGCCGGCGCCAACCCCGGGAATTCCGATCGCACCGCGGCGCATCCTCGGCGACTATCGCGCGACTCTGACCATTCGCATCCTCGATCTCGGCTCCGACATCAAGGCGGATGACGTGCGCAAGTGTCTCGCGGCGGCGCAGAGCGACGACTGCGGCGGCGCTTCCGCGGACTTCGGCAAGCCGCTCCTCTCGCTTCGCGATTGGGAGCGCACCCGCGTCGATGGACCGCAACCGCTGGCGATGTGGCGGACGCCCAGCGACACGCGCGACGATCCGGGCATGAACCCGCCGTCGCCGAATCTTACGGGCACGTCCGGCGCGACGCTGCGCCCACTTCCTCCGACACTCGAGAACTGCACGCCGCAAATGGTGATCGAGGAAGTGTTCGCGAATCGCACGATTTTCGAGGCCGGCGAGCAGTGGTTTCTGCCAATTTCGCGCGACACCAAACCGGTGGCGAACAATTCGAAGGAAGGCGCCACGTTTGTGGCGATCGCGGGTATCAACACGTCCGAGGTGGCCGCGCGCCGGGCCGGATTGCTCGGCGCATTGCGTCAATTTGGCTTTGAAGGATTCCGCGACTCCGCGATGGATCGCATGGCGAAGGATCCCGGCGCGGATTTCGCCGACGAACCGCGCGAAGGCACGCCGATCGCATGGAAAGGAGTTGGGGCATGAGCGACGATTGCCGAAAAATCGATCCCGGACACGCGCGCTTCTACGACAATTACGTGCCGACGCTTCCGGCCGGCGCGTATCTAATCAACGTCGGACAAAGAGTCGTTCCGCCGGGCACGCCGGAAGACACCGAGTGCCACGTGCGCTCGCAGGCGTTTGTGGTGGCGGGTCCGCGCTATCGGCTGCTCGATTCCGATGTGTTTTCCGTTTTTCCTCCGCCGCAAGCGACCGGAAATTTCGATTCCCACTTGCCGCACGTGGTGCTCTCGAAGGAAGACTTGCCATGGGAGCGCAAAGCATTCCCCGACGCGACGGCGCCCACGCCGTGGATGGCATTGTTACTGTTCGAGGCGGGCGAGAAATTCGACGGTCAGGAAGCGCTGCTCCCCGTGGGAAATTCGAAGAGCGCCACCATGAGCGCGCCGATTTCCGCGCGCCGTTTTGAAAATCCGGATCGCTCGGGCGATCTTGCGTGGCCGGAATTCCAAACCCAGTTTTACGAAGAGGAAGTTCTCGACCAAACGAAAGTCAACGTGATCGACGTGTCGGTGCCCGCGTTCCGCGCGCTCGTTCCGCCGGCGAGCGAACTGCCATCGCTGGTCCATGTGCGGCAAGTGGATCCATCGGTGAAGGAAACTGAAATTCTCAGGATCAGCAAACGCGGATGGTATTCGGTGGTGGTCAGCCGCCGTTTTCCGCGCCGCGATCCGAGCGACGCCGTGGTCTACATCGCGCACTTGGTTTCCCTCGAAGGCATGCGCGACTACATGGCGGGCCGCCATCTCGAGGGCAAAAAAGCGGTCCGCATGATCAGCCTGCGTGGTTGGACGTTCACTTGCGCCGCGCATCTCACCGAGGATTTCACGCAGACGATGTCCGGCTTGCTGCGCCGCCAGCGGCAAACCGGAGCACCGGTGACCTTTTCTCTGCCGTCAGATCCGCCCGCGGATTCGCGCGACTCGCAATATGCGCACGCCGTTATGCAACAGGGATTCGTGCCGATGCGCTATCAAACGCGCCAAGGCGAGGAAACATTCGCCTGGTATCGCGGACCCTTTTCGCCGGTCCCCGCGAAAAAGTTTGTGGTTCCGCCGGAAAACGAGAGTCGCGACTGGCTGTTTTTCGATCGCGCTTCCGCGGCGATGATTTACGACCCGCTGTATGGCGTCTTCGATCTCACCTACGCCGCGGCGTGGGAAGCGGGACGCCTCGCGGCACTGGCCAATGGACCATTCACGCAAGCGGTGCTCGAATGGCAGCGGCGAGGCACGCATCGCGTCGCGGTGATGACGGAACGCCAGCGGCAATTCCGCCTGCTCAATTCCAGAACGTTGTTACGCGGCGCATCCGCGGCTGCCGGCGGATTACTGGGAATGAATTTGGGGCAATTGCGAGAATCGTCGGGCGAGCGCGCGATCGGCAACGAACTGATCGCCGCACTGATCGAAGGATTCAACGATGCGCTGAAGCCGCGATCGCTGGCGCGTTTGCGGGCGTCGAAGAAAATGCGGGGAGCGCGCGCGGCCGAAGAAAGCTTCTTCGACCGCCGCGAGGCGGCCGTCACGCCGCAAGCGGCGGCGCGAACGTTGCTCGCCGACGGCAACGTGCGCCGCCTGTTGCGTCAAGAAAGCACGCCGGCGCTCGATCCCATCGTCGATTTCTTGGCGCAGCTCTACGTTCTCGAGCATGTTCCTTCCGCCTATCTCGTGCCGCATCCCGCTTTGTTGCCGCGGGATTCGGTGCGTTTCTTTCACATCGACGCCAATTGGCTGGATGCGGCCATGGAAGGCGCTTTGAGCGTGGGTGTCGAGTCGAGCCGCGATGCGGCTTATCAGCAATTGATGAAGGACGCGATTCGCGCCGCCGTGCGCAAAGCCACAAAACAAATTCGCCAGCGGATCCCGGCAACCGACAGCGAGCCCCTGCGCTCGGACGGCGGCAACACGGTGGAACCCACGCGAATGACCGGCATGTTGTTGCGCTCCCCGCTGGTGTCGGGATGGCGCGGCCTGGAAGTCCACGCCTACGCCGCGATCCATCCGGTGAAGCCCGGTGAGTTGCTGCGCCCGAACTTGAATAGCTGGATCCAGCCACTGCGCATCGATCGCCTGTCGAACGACGTATTGCTTTGCATTTGGGGCGACGTTCCGGCAGTCGTCACCATCGACGAACCGCATGAAGGCGTGGCGTTCGGCTTTCAAGACGCTCCTAAAGGGGAGTCCGCCGACGGCTACTACATTTATTTGCGACATCTCTCCGGCGATTCATTCGGCACCGTGATCCCCGGCAAATTCATCAACGCCAAGGATCTGATCGACGGGCATTCGCAATTGAATATCGCGGAGTTGCAGAAGGCGATGCGTTCGAAGCTGAATGTGACCAAATTGCCGCCGCGTGAATTCGCCTTGCAGATGGTCCGCGTGCCACAGCAAGGCGTCTTCGCATGGAAGACGGGAGTTCTCGCCGGCGGCGTGAAAGCCACGGCGGCGGTGAAAGCCAAGAAATTGAAGCGCACGAAAATCAAAGCTAAGGCCAAGGCCTCGACTGAGCGGCGTGTGAAGGCGGGAGGCCGTCGTGGCTGAATCCTGTTTGCTGGTACCGATGCGTCTCGACGCGATGGTGCTGACCGAACGCGCGGTCACCGAGACGTTTCTGCGCTTCCAAATGGATTACGGCGAATTGTCGCGCTTCGCCAGTCCCGAGCCCAAGCCGTTCGCTGGGGAGGATCCGCGATATCGCAAAGAGACCGGCGTTCATTTGCATTGGACGCTGCCGCGCGCGCTTCGTCAAGGATCGCATCAGGAGTCGAGCGGCGAAACGTCGTTCCACTTGATCCCCAACCGCTGGCTGATCGTCCGCATGAGCGAGGGCGCCGACGCGGGCCTGCAAGCCTGGCTGGTGGAAAGCGACTACCTCGGCGACGACGGCTCGACGCCATACGTCGATCCCGCGGCGCGCGACGCCGCGTCGGCGAATCCCATAAAGATCGGCCGCGTGCGCGAGTGGTCCGCGGTGAGTTCCGCGGCGGGCGGTCCGCTTTTTCTGAAAGCAGTCGCGCCCGGAACGGTGTTTTTTTCGGCGTTCGCGCCGAGTACGCGCAACGTGCTCTCCTTTTATGACGCGCTCACAGGTGTCGGGCGCGGCGCGTATACCTACAACGTGATCGGCTGGTATTCCGATGCGGCCGCCGATCCGCTGAAGGACACGAAATGGGAATCCGACACGTCAACGCCGGAACGCTATCGCAACGACACGTTCGACTGGGAGGTTTATCCCGGTAGTGGAAATCCGCCGTCGCGAACCGTGGTCCATGCCTTCGTTCACAAAGTCACTTGGGACCGCAGCGGCGACACCGTGCAGTCGGCAAACTATCCGGCGAATATCCCGGAGAAGGTCAAAGTGTCGTTCGGCAATACGGCGATTGATGCGCTGGCCGCGCTGTGCGAGGCGACGAAGGGAACGGAATACGCCGACCTTTTGACCGCGTTTCAATACGGATTGTTGGAAGAGTTCGACGATCCCGGCAGCGCGGAGCGGTTGAATTCGTCGATTCGCCAGCAATGGTATGGAGCGGCCAGCGGCGGAACGTTGTGGACGATCATTCCCGCCGAGCAGCCGGAAGAGAATTCCGCCGCCGATCCGCCGACGCCGGAAGAACTTGCCGAACTGGCCAAGCTGAACGACGCGCAAAGCGAACTGGATCGCCAGACGCGCATTTTCGAGTCGATGCAGGAACGGCTGTACTCATTGTGGTGGAAAGAGAATTACCTGCGCGCCGCGGATGAAGACGACAACGTGCCGCGCCCGATCCGCAGATACGTCGATTGGTACTTGAAGCAATTGCACAATCAGGTGGACGACCGCCGCGCGTGCCCTGGAACGAACCCCGATCAAGAATCGTGGTATTTCTGCAAAGTTCGCGCGCAAGGGAATCTGCTGGAGGAAAAGAAGCAAGCCGTCGCGGAGCGGAAGAAAAAGACGGGGGATTTGCTTCCCAAGGAGCGGTTGCTCAGGGAAGTGAATCAGCCGCAGTGTTTTTATCCCAACGATCCGGTGCTTTTGGTCACCGGCTTGGGACGTTCCACGAATTTCGATCCGGCGCGCGGTGTAACGTGCCGCGTCGCGCCTCAGTGCGTGAACGACTTGGTGGTGGACGGCAAGTCTTCCGCCGGAATCGCCCCGCCGCCGCTCGACGATCCGAAGCAACTGCTGCCGGAGGGTGCGCGGCAACTACATCTGGAAAGCATGTTGCTCTCGCCGGGACTGCTGGCGCCGCGCATCGGCAAGACGCCGGCGCAAGTGGCCGCGGCGATCGAGAAACTGCCCAAACTCGTGCCCGGCGGGCGATTCCCGGCCTTGCCCTACTCGCGCGAGGCGTGGAAGCAGCCGTGGATTCCGTTGCTGCTCGATTGGAGTGTCACGGTGCTGAAAGCGCCCGCGTATGACGCTACCATGGGCCACTGTTGTCCAAAATAAGAATCTGGCGAGACGTTTTCTGAGGGTTGTCCTCCTGGTGGAGTTGTTGGAGAATCGCGTTTGCCGACGTCGATTCACAACAACAAC
>JAJPHL010000011.1 GCA_021325275.1 Terriglobia bacterium
CCCACGCGTGATCGTCGCTCCGTGCTCCATCGTCCCCAGGCGGCTCTTCGAGCACGTCGACAGGGCAACTCCGTCTGCCCTCTTGACTTTACTTATCATGGATGTCCAGAGAGTAGGGTACGGTAAACAACACGCTGGTCGTGTTGGTGGTCACGTCCCACGCATACACGTTGTCCGTACCGGAGATGTACGCAAACGAATCGGCCCGCAATGCAACGGGTGCGAGAATCAGGAGAACGGCGCAGATCAAAGGCGCAGCGATTCGGCGAGTCGACATTCGAAGGTGGTCCCCTTTCAGATAGTACTCCCAGAACTGTCCAGAATATAAGCAATTAGAGGACCGTCGGATAGGCATTTAGAAATGTGTCGGTTAGGGTGCTGCACCGACCCAGACGTGCAGACGATTGCAACTAAAAGCTAAAAACGGCGAGACCCTACGAAATCTTAACGAAGAAGGGTCTCGATCGGCGACCTAGGACGTTGGTTGGGGGACGCGTTCAATCGTGACCTTGACGATCTTGGTCTTCTCCTCTGCGCGCGCGATCTTTCCGACGAGTTCTTGGCCTTCCACCACTTGTCCAAAAATCGTGTATGCGCCGTCAAGATGCGGCGTGGGCACTTCGGTGATGAAGAATTGTCCGTGCGCCGTGCCGGGACCGGCGTTGGCCATGGCAAGGCGCCCGGGCACGTCGAACTTCAGCGTGGGCGAAATCTCGTCCTTGATGTAATAGCCGGGCCAGCCGTCACCCTTGCCGGTGGGATCGCCGCCTTGAATCATGAAATCGGGAATCACGCGATGAAACGTGGTGTCGTTGAAGTACGGCGTGTTGGTCATCTTCTTGCCGGTCGCCGGATGCGTCCATTCCTTCGATCCTGTGGCGAGTCCCACAAAGTTGGCGACGGTTTCGGGCGCGTCCTTCTCGAAGAACTTGCAGACGATCCTGCCCATCGACGTTTCGAAGGTCGCGTAGAGGCCGGGATCGCGCTTGACGGGTTGGGCGTCCTGCCCTGCGAGTGCGGCCGCGGCAAGCAATGTAGGGATCAGAATTCGCTGCATAGAGATATTCTACAAAAAAACCAAACCGCCCACGATTCGCGGCGTCTAGTGGATTGAATCGTATGAAAAACGCCATCGCCATCGCCGGACTTTTCTCCGTCAGCCTTGCTTCGGTCGCCATCGCGCAACCCGCGTCGTCTTCGCCGGCAGCCTTTGAGGTCGCCTCGATTCGGCCGAGCGCGCCCGGAGAAGGCCGGCGCAGCCAATCTCACGGAAATCCCAGCGAGGTTCTGCTCCGCAACATGACCTTGAAGCGATTGGTGGAGATCGCCTATCAGGTGGAGGACTTCGGCGTTATCGGTCCCGACTGGACGGACACGCTGCGTTTCGACCTCAACGCCAAGATTCCTGAAGGAGCAACGCGCGATCAATACCCGGAAATGCTGAAGACGCTTCTCGTTCAGCGTTTCAAGCTGACGGTTCATCGCGAGACGAAGATCGTGGCGGGTTATGCGATGGTCACAGCCAAGGGCGGTCCGAAACTGCAAGCCGCGCAGTCCGACGATTCCTCGTCGAACGACAACCATGGACGGTTCGTGGCGCAAGCCTATCCGTTGAGCGAGTTTCGGGAATGGTTGTCGCGCAGCATGAACGCGCCGGTTGCCGATAAGACCGGACTGACCGGCAAATTCGACTTTACGTTTGAATATTCTCCAGACAGCCTCAAACCCCTCGCATCCGACAAACCGTCGGACGATTCTCGTCCTTCCATCTTCGACGCGATGCAGGACAAACTTGGTCTCAAGCTCACGCCCCAGAAAATCCCGGTGGAAATTGTGGTCGTGGATCACATCGAGCGCGTCCCGTCGGAAAACTGAAGAAATAGCCACCGAGACACCGAGAACACCGAGAAGAGCAAAAAGGGCGCGTGCGGCCTTCTATTGTCTTCCGGCTTTCTCCGTGTTCTCGGTGTCTCGGTGGCTATTTCATCTTTTTTACAACTCACAGGTTGACCGTCGACATATTGGCGCGTCTAATACCTGTAGACGCCCTAGGCGTTACGCTTATGCCCACACCCAAAGGTGATTTGCTGCAAGGAACGCTCGACCTGCTGATTCTCAAGACGGTCGCACTGGGACCGCTGCACGGTTACCTGATCGCGCAGCGCATCCGCCAAATCTCGAAAGAAGTGTTGCAGGTGCGCCAGGGATCGCTCTACCCCGCCCTGCATCGCTTGGAAGAACGCGGGCTCCTGGACGCGGAGTGGGGAACCACCGAAACCGGGCGCGAAGCCAAGTTCTACAAGCTGTCGCGCAAGGGACGCGCCCAACTGGATCGCGAAACGGCTACTTGGGACCAAATGGCCCGGGCGATTTACGCGATCTTGCAGACGGCTGAATAAATTTGCTAACCGGCCTATAGGTAGAACGTCTTAGCATCATAGGTAGACATTCTGACTATGGATGACAAACTTGATCGCGAACTTCGATCCCACCTTCAGCACCAAGTAGAAGCCTACGTGGCCGCCGGAATGTCGCGCGAAGAAGCCGAACGCCGCGCCCGGCTCGATTTCGGCGGCATCGAGCAAACTAAAGAAGACATCCGCGAGGCCCGCCGTTGGCACGTCTTCAGCGTGCTGGGTCGCGATGTTCGCTACGGACTGCGCATGCTGCGCAAGAATCCGGCGTTCACAGCGGTCGCGGTGCTGTCGCTGGCGCTGGGCATCGGCGCGAACACCGCAATCTTCACCCTCATCGACGCCGTATTGCTGCGCATGCTGCCTGTGAAGGATCCGCAACAGCTTGTTTCGCTGCGCCTCGACGACTCCAAGGTTCACGGCAACCATTGGACCGACGGCGATTCCAGCACCGCATACCCGTATCCGTCCTACGAGCAGATGCGCGACCGCAATCAAACGCTGTCGAGTCTCATCGCCTTCAAGACGCTGGGACGATTAAATACCCAAGTGAACGGAGTGGCGGAACTCGCGCGCGGACAATTGGCAACGGCCAACTATTTCTCCGCGCTCGGCGTTCAAATCATTCTGGGACGCGATTTCAGCGACACCGACGATCGCTCGGGCGCCGAGCCTGTCGCCATCATCAGCCATGGCTATTGGCAACGCCGTTTCGGCAGCGATCCCGCGGTCGCGGGCCGCAGCCTCGTCATCAACAACGTTTCCTTCACGGTGATTGGCGTGACCGCGCCCGAGTTTTTCGGTTTACAGGCGGGCAATCAAATCGACCTGAGCGTTCCGTTCCACGTCCAGCCGCAAATGCTACCCGATCTCGCGAACAATGGCCCATCTCTCTTCACGGCGAACAATCGCTGGTGGATCGAATTGATGGGACGCTTGAAATCAGGCGTCACCGAAGAACAAGCGCGCGCGAATCTCGAGGTGATTTACTTGCAATCGCTCTCGGACGCCACCGCGAAGGAAAAGGACGACACAAAACAAGAGCCGCCTGTTCAGGTGGTCTCGGGCGCGCGCGGGTTGATGAATCTTCGCAACGCCTACTCGCAACCGCTGTGGATTCTCATGACCGTCGTGGGCGTGGTGCTGCTGATTGCTTGCGCGAACGTCGCGAATTTGCTGCTCGCGCGGGCCACGGAGCGCCGCAAAGAGATCGCTGTGCGTCTGGCGATGGGCGCGACGCGCGCGCGATTAATCCGTCAGTTGGTGATCGAAAGTTTGTTGCTAGCGGTCCTGGGCGGAGCCGGAGGCCTCATCTTCGCGTATTGGGGCAGCAACGTTTTGGTCGCAATGATGCGCACCGACTACAACCGCATGACGTTCGATTTGCATCCCGACTTCACCATTCTCGGTTTCACGGCGCTGGCGTGCATCCTGACCACGTTGCTGTTCGGCCTGATGCCCGCGTTCCGCGCGACACGCGTCGAACTGACCTCCGCGCTCAAGCTGAGCAGCCTGGCGCTGGGCGGGCAACGGATGCGTTTGAGCAAGACGCTTGTGGTCACCCAAGTGGCGCTGTCGCTCGTGCTCCTATTCGGCGCGGGACTCTTTGTGCGGACGCTCGTGAACCTGCAAACGCAAAACGTCGGATTCGTGCGCGACAACTTGCTGCTGTTCGGAATCGCGCCGCGCGAAGCGGGCTACAACGATGCGCGATTTGCCGCGCTGTGTCGCGAGGTGCAGGATCGCGCCAGCCGGCTACCAGGCGTGAAGTCCGCGACGTCTTCCCTGCACCTTTTGTTGAGTGGATCTCAGCGCGGCCAGTCCATCAAGGTCCCCGGTTACTCGCCCGCGCCGAAAGAGAACATGAGCGTGCGCGTGCTTCCCGTCGGCACGAGTTTTCTCTCGACGATGGGAATGGCGCTGCTTCAAGGACGCGACCTCACTGAGCACGACGACGAGAACGCACCGAAAGTCGCTTTGATCAATCAAACGATGGCCAAGAAATACTGGCCGAATCAAGACCCTCTCGGCCGGCATTTCAGCATGGGCAAAATGGACCTCGAGATCGTCGGCGTCGTGCAGGACTCCAAGTACAGCAGCCTGCGCCGGGACGCCGGAGCTGTGGTCTATCACCCCATGGTGCAGGACATCGCCACCATGCATTCGATGCATTTTGAAGTGCGGACGGCCGGCGACGCCGCTGCGCTAATCCCTCAAGTGCGCGATCTGGTGCGATCGATCGACAGCCGCCTGCCGCTGTTCGACGTGCGCACGCAGACCCAGCAGATCGACGAATTGCTGCTGCAAGAACGGCTCTTCGCAAAACTCACCACGTTTTTCGCCGCACTGGCGTTGCTGCTGGTGTGCGTGGGACTCTACGGCATCATGTCGTACACTGTGTCGCGGCGTACCAGCGAAATCGGGATTCGCATGGCGCTGGGCGCACAGCGCGAAACAATCCTCGGCATGGTATTGCGCGAAGCGCTGCTGCTTGTCTCCATCGGCGTGGTATTGGGCGTCGCGGGAGCGTACGGCGCGGCGAAAGCGGCGGACGCCGTGGTCTCCGGATTGCTCTTCGGCTTGAAGATCACCGACGCGTCGGCGATTGTCGTGGCGTCGCTGGTGATGGTCGCTGTAGCGATTTTCGCGGGATTTCTGCCGGCGCGTCGCGCGTCGCGTGTGGATCCTATGGTGGCGCTCCGCTATGAATAACGAATCGAAGCTCGACAAAGAACTGCGAGCCCATCTCGCGCAGCAGATCGAAGATTACATCGCAACAGGCATGTCGCGTGACGAAGCCGAACGCCATGCACGCCTCGACTTCGGTGGCGTCGAGCAAGTGAAGGAAGAATGCCGCGAGGCGCGATCCACCGCATATTTCACCCCATCGCTCAGCGAGATCGCGCGCGATCTGCGCTACGGGGCTCGCATGTTGCGGCGCAATCAGCTGTTCACCTGCGTCGCCGTGCTAACGCTAGCGCTCGGGATCGGCGCGAACACGACGATCTTCAGCGTCGTCAATACAGTCCTCTTGCGTCCTCTGCCTTACCGCGAACCGCAACGCTTGATGATGCTCGACGAAAAGTGGATGCCGCGGTTCCCCCGCTTCGAAGCGACTCCCGGCGATTTCCTCGCTTGGCGCGAGCAAACGAAAACCTTCGAGGACATCGCCGCTTTCACCGGTGCAGCTTTCAACATGAGCCAAGGCGAGCGAGCCCAGCGAATCATCGGCGCGCGGATCACCGCGAATCTGACCACCCTGCTGGGAGCCGAGCCGATCATCGGACGCGGATTCACTCCCGAAGAAGATCGCGACGGCGCGAATCACGTGGTTTTGATCGGCCATCAAATTTGGCAGGACGCGTTTGGGAGCGATCCACACATCACCGGAAAAAGCATCCGGCTGAGCGGTGAGAACTACCAGATCGTCGGCGTGATGCCGAAAGGCTTTCAGTTTCCGTGGGGAGCCTCTCAGATCTGGCGGCCGATGGCCTTCACTCGAAAGGATTTAAACGGTGACCATTTTGTTTGGGGCGCCGGCCGTTTGAAACCGGGCGCGTCGCGCGATCAAGCGGAAGCTGAAATGAACGCGATTATGCATCGACTGGACGCCAGTCGACCTTGGAGCGTCAACGTGACGCCGATGCTCGAGTACTACGTCGGCGACGTGCAAAAGCCCCTGTGGATTCTCCTGGGCGCGGCCGGATTTGTATTACTGATCGCGTGCATCAACGTATCGAACTTGCTGCTGTCGCGCGCCAACGTGCGTCAACGCGAGATTCTACTTCGCGTCTCGCTCGGGGCCACGCGCGGACGCATCATTCGGCAGCTTCTCACCGAAAACATGCTGCTCGCCGCACTCGGAACTATTACGGGATTGATCCTCGCCGCCAGCGGCGTGAACGCGGCGCGTGGGTTGGCGCTTTCGAACGTGCCGCGACTCACTGAAGTTTCGCTCGACTCCGCGACGCTGGCCTTTAGCGCGGGATTAGCCGCGCTAGTCACGGTGCTGTTTGCGCTGATGCCGGCCCTCCGACTGTCGAGAGGAGTCTCCCTGCACGACTCGGCACGCAGTATCGCCGGCGCACGCAACCCGATGCGTAATACGTTGATCGTGTCCGAAGTGGCGCTCGCGTTGGTGCTGCTCACCGGCGCGGGACTGCTGCTGAAGAGCCTGGTCCGTCTTCTTGATGTGCAGCCGGGATTTCGTCCGGAACAAGTCCTTACGGCAACAATCAACCTGCCGGCGGCCGGATATGGACAACCAGCGCAGCAAGTTCAGTTCGCCGGGCGATTTCTCGAAGCGTTGTCGGCGAATCCGCAAGTGCGCCTCGCCGCGATCTCCACCGGACTGCCGTTGGTCGGCGTCTCCGATGCGGGCATCCGCATCGACGGCAGTCAAGTAGGCGCGCCGGACGCCGGCACCACGGCCAACTACTATCAAGTGTCGCCGGAATATCTCCAGACGATGGGAATCGCACTGAAGCGCGGCCGATTCTTCACCGCGTACGACTCCGCCGGCCGTGCGCCCGTTGTTGTGATCAATGAAACGATGGCCAAGCGTTTCTATCCAAACCAGGATCCGATTGGAAGGCGCATCGATATTTCCGGCCCGGCGTTCTTGCGCGAAATCGTCGGCGTTGTCGCCGACGTTAAGCAGCAGGCGCTGCGAGCCCCGGTTGCTCCGCAAGTCTACGAGCCGTTCGCGCAGCAGCCGGCTCGGTCGTTCAAGATTGTGGTGCGAGGCGTCGGCGAAGCCACGCGATTGGCGGACTCGATTCGCGCGAGTGTGGCGGCGATCGATCCCGACCAAGCAACTTCGGCGGTTCGACCGATGCAGGAAGTTGTTTCGCGGTCGGTGTCGCAAGACCGCTTCGCGGCGCTTCTGCTAGGCATCTTCGCGTTCGTCGCTCTGGCGCTCGCTGCGGTTGGAATCTACGGGGTGATGGCCTACTCCGTGGCGCAACGCACACGCGAAATCGGCATCCGCGTGGCCCTGGGAGCCCGGCGATCGGCGATTCTCCAACTGGTGATTGGGCACAGCCTGCGCATCGCCGCCATCGGCGTCGGGATCGGGCTTGTGGGGTCCGTTTTCTTGACGCGCGTGCTGCGCGGCATGCTCTTTGGCGTGGAGGCGACCGACCCTGCTACGTTCGCCACAGTCGCCGGCGGTTTGTTTCTGATCGCGATGCTGGCGGCCTTCGTTCCCGCGCGCCGGGCCTCGCGCGTGGATCCCATGGTGGCGCTTCGCTATGAATAACGAATCGAAACTCGACAAGGAACTTCGGGCACACGTTGCGCAGCAAGTGGAAGAATACGTCGCAACGGGAATGTCGCGCGAAGAAGCCGAGCGCCGCGCGCGCCTCGACTTCGGCGGCGTCGAGCAAGTAAAAGAGGAATGCCGTGAAGCGCGATCGACCGCGTGGCTCAGCGAAATTGCGCGCGATTTGCGTTACGGATTGCGTACGTTGCGCAAGAATCCGGGATTCACGGCCGTCGCGGTGCTCTCGATCGCGCTGGGGATCGGCGCGAACACCACCATGTTCAGCGTCATCGACGTGTTGATGTTACGCGACCTGCCGGTGCGGAATCCGGGGCAACTCGTTTCCTTCTTCGAGTCGTCGCCCGATGCCAATCGTCCTGGAGAGATCGTGACGTCCTATCAGCGAATCAAGAACTGGGCGGCGCTGACGCGCGTATTCTCCGATGTCGCCGGCGTATGCCTGATCGATCGTTCCAACGTTCAGGTCGACGGCAACGTTGGCCAGGCGCGTGTCGCTCTGGTCACCGGTAACTACTTTCCCATGCTCGGCGTCGGTGCATTCCTGGGCCGCCCGCTGACTCCGGACGACGATCGTGTGCCGGGCGGCCATCCCGTCGCCATGATCAGTTACTCGTACTGGAAAAGCAGCTTTTCCGGGAATGGAAGCGTGCTCGGAAAAACGGTGACGCTCAACGGCGCGGCGTACGCGATTGTCGGAGTCGCGCCGCAAAGCTTCACCGGCGATTGGGTGGGACGTCCGGCCGACTTCTGGATTCCCGCGATGCAGCAAGCTCAGGCGATGCCGGAGTTCCCAACGGCGCTTTCGAAAAACGGAAGCTGGTTACGGACTCTGGCGCGCCTTCGTCCAGGCGTAACGATCGCGGAAGCGCAAGCTGCCGCGCAAATCGTACACCAAGGGCACTATCTTGAAACGTGGCCGCACCCCACGCCGCAGCAAGCGCAGTTCATGGCGCATTCGCAACTTCTGCTGCGGTCTGCCGCCGCGGGCTTTTCCGGACAGCGCGACGCCTACGCCCAGTCGCTGTCGATCCTAACGATCGTTGTGGGATTGATTTTGATGATCGCCTGCGTCAATGTGGCCAACCTGTTGCTGGCGAGATCGGCCGCCAGACAGCGGGAAATGGCGGTGAGACTGGCCATCGGCGCGGGCCGCGCGCGAATTCTGCGCCAACTGCTCACTGAGAGCGTGTTGCTGGCGGGAATCGGCGGAAGCGTAGGCCTGCTGTTCTCCTTGTGGGGAACCAAGGCACTGGCAAATGCCGTGGCCTCCGGACCGGTGCCCACCGATGCGCGCTTGGCATCGTCGTGGCTCTCGTTCGATTTGCATCCCGATTGGCGGGTGTTCGCTTTTACTGCCGGCGCTTGCATGATCGCCGGCATTCTTTTCGGCTTGGCTCCGGCGCTTCGGTCCATGCGTACGTCGCTCTCACCAGCGCTGGCGGGACGCGGAGCACCGATGGGATCCGGGCGATTGAATGCAGGCAAAATGCTCGCGATACCGCAAGTCGCCACGAGCCTGCTGCTGCTCATCGGCGCCGGGCTTTTTCTTCGGACTCTCTACAATTTGAAGAGCCAAAACCTGGGAATCGATCGCCAGCACCTGTTGCTGGTGTGGACCGCGCCGGGTCAGACCGGACGCCAGAGCGCCGCCCTCGCGAGTTTGGCGCGCACGGTTCAAGAACGGCTCGCTTCGCTTCCCGGCGTCGTCTCCGCCGGATTTGCCAACAAGGGCTTTCTGGAAAGCTGGGAAGGCGGCGGTCTGAGCGAGTTCATCAAGATCCCCGGCAAGCCGCCGAAGCCCGGCCTGTTGATGATGCGCGTCGCTGCTTCACCGAAATTCTTCGAGACGGCGGGGATGCCGTTATTGCGTGGGCGCGATTTTACAGAGCGCGACACGCAAGAAGCGCCGCAAGTGATGATCTTGAACGAGGCCGCCGCCACTTTTCTGTTTGGCAGCGAAGATCCCATTGGAAAACGTTTCGCGATTCCGGGAGATAACGGCTATCCGTACGAAATCATCGGCGTGGTGGCGAATGCAAAACTAGGGACCCCGCAGGATCGCCGCGGCGTGGAATACGTTCCCTACCGCCAAATCCCCAACTTGATGCGCACGATGTGCGTTGAAGTGCGCACCTCTGGAAACCCAAGCGGAATGTCGGCGCGCGTCCGTGAAGAACTTCGGAGCATCGATCCAAACCTGCCGGTTCTCAAAATCGATACTGTGGAGGAACAACTCAACGACGTTCTGACGCAGGAGCGCCTGATCGCCAACGTCAGTGCTGGTTTCGGAGCACTCGCGCTTCTGCTCGCCTCGTTGGGGTTATATGGAGTGGTGTCGTACTCGGTGTCGCGGCGAACCAGCGAGATCGGTGTGCGAATGGCGTTGGGCGCAACGAGCGGTGGAGTCTTGGGAATGGTTTTTAGGGAGACGATGACGCTGGCCGTAGCCGGCATCGCATTGGGCACGACGGCGGCCTTCGCGCTCACGCGCTTGATCGCGTCACGCCTCTTTGGCGTGGCCCCCGCCGATCTATTTACTTTCAGCGCCGCCATCCTGGTGATCATTTCGGTCGCGGCACTGGCGGGCTTCGTGCCTGCCCGGCGAGCCTCGCGGGTCGAACCGGTGGAGGCCCTACGTTATGAATAATCACGAGTCGAAACTGGATCGCGAACTGCATGCGCACGTGGCGCAGCAAGTGGAAGATTACGTCGCCGCGGGTATGTCGCGCCAGGAAGCCGAGCGCCGCGCGCGACTTGACTTCGGCGGCGTCGAGCAAGTGAAAGAGGAATGCCGTGAAGCGCGCTCCACCGCGTGGCTCAGCGAAATCGCGCGCGACCTGCGCTACGGCGCGCGTACATTGCGCAAGAATCCGGGATTCACGGCGGTCGCCGTCCTCTCGATCGCCTTGGGGATCGGCGCCAACGCCGCCATCTTCAGTGTGGTGGAAGCGCTCTTGCTGCGCTGGCTGCCGGTGCCGAGTCCGCAAAAGCTGGTCCAAGTGAACATGTTTGTGAAGGACCATCTCACCGACAGTTTTTCGTACCCGGTGATCCGCGCTTTCGCCGCCCGCAAAGACGTCTTCGCGAATCTCGGCGGCTACAGCGGTAATCCTTTCACGGTTGGACCGCCCGATGCGCCGGTGCTCACGCCGGGCGCGTGGGTGAGCGGCGGGTATTTCGCCGCGCTCGAGCTGCGACCTGAGGCCGGACGCCTGCTCGGTCCCGCCGACGACGAACCCGGCGCGCCGATCGCCGCCGTGATCAGCGACGGATATTGGGAACGTATTTACCATCGCGATCCGCGCGCTATCGGCGCGGCGATTCTGGTGGAAGGTCATCCGGTCACGATCGTTGGCGTGACACCGCCGGGTTTCACCGGCGCGGTGGTCGGCGAAACCGTCGATCTCACGCTGCCCTTGCAGGCATTGGCGCAACTCAATCCCGGCGGCAATGCATCGTTGGGACCGGAGAGCCGATGGAATCGCACGATCGCGCGTCTTGCGCCGGGACTCACCGAAGAGCAGGCGCTAGCGCGTCTCAAAGTGATTTGGCCGACGATCGCGCCGCTTGGTGTGTCGCCGCAAGCGCCCGCCAATTTCCGTGAGAGGTTCCTGAACTCCTACCTGGTATTGACGAGCGGCGGCGCGGGCTGGACTCCGTTACGGAATCAGTACACGAAACCGCTTTACGTGCTGATGACGATTTCCGCACTCGTGCTTCTGGTGGCTTGCGCCAACGTCGCGAACCTCTTGCTGGCGCGCGCGACCGCGCGGCAACGCGAGATCGCGATTCGTCTGGCCATCGGCGCGAGCCGGGGACGCGTGATTCGACAACTCTTGGCCGAGAGCACGCTGTTGGCGTCATTAGGCGCGGCACTCGGATTGTTCTTCGCGCAGTTCGGCGGCGCGCTGCTGGTCGGCATGGTATCGAGCACCATCCACCTCGAAACCGGCATGAATGGCGCGGTGCTCGGATTCACGATGGCCGTGACAATCGGCGCGGCGTTGTTGTTCGGGATCGCTCCGGCGTTTCGCGCCACGGGATTTGGCCCGGGTGAAGCGCTCAAGAGCAGCGAGCGAAATACCGGCGGCGCGCGCGGCCGTTTGGCGCCGGCGCTGGTGTCGGCGCAAGTCGCGTTGTCGTTGTTGTTGCTAATCGCCGCGGGATTGTTCGTGCGCACGTTGCGCAATCTGGAAAACGTCGATCCCGGATTTCGCCATAGCGGCATCTTGATGCTGGACTTCAATGCCCGGCGCGTGATTCCCAACGACACACAACGCATCGCATTCGTGCGCGAAAGCCTGGCCGCGATTTCGCAACTGCGCGGGGCGGCATCGGTGGCGCTTTCCAACTACACTCCGATTTCCGGCGGCTACTGGTCGCAACAAGTCAGCGTCAACGGCACACAAGCGCCGGAAGGCGACTACCCGTTCCTCGCGGTGTCGCCGGGTTATTTCGACACCATGCAGATGTCGTTGTTGAACGGCCGCGACTTTACGATGCGCGACGACCTTACGGCTCCGCCCGTGGTGATCGTCAATGAGGAATTTGTCCGGCGCTTCATCCCTGACGGCCATCCCTTGGGCCAAATCGTCTCGGCCGTGGAAGGCAAGGATTTCAAGGGAATGCAGCTCGTGGGCGTGGTGCGAAATTCCCATGCGCTATCGCTGCGCGACGGCCCGCGGCCGTGCGTCTACGTTCCCTACTTTCAGTTGCCGCCGGCACGCGCGGGATTCGGAACGTTCGAGATCTTCGTCAACGGCTCGTTCAGCGATGTATCGAACCAAGTGCTCGACGTTCTGCGTCCGCGCTTGCCGGGGAGTCCACTTTCGACGCGGGCGTTCACCGCACAGATCGAAAACTCCATGCGCCGCGAAAGACTGATGGCCCGGCTGGCCGGATTTTTCGGAACGCTCGGCTTGTTACTCGCCGCCGTAGGACTCTACGGATTGCTCGCGTACACGGTGACGCGACGCACCGGAGAAATCGGGATTCGCATGGCGTTAGGCGCGCAACGCGCGCAAGTGGTGCGCATGGTCTTGGGCGGCGCGCTGCGATTGGTCGCGATCGGCATCGCCATTGGATTGCCTGCAGCCTGGTGGGCGTCGCGCCTAGTCGGCACGATGCTGTACGGGCTCACAGCCACCGATCCGTCGACAATCGCTCTGTGCGTCGCGACGCTTTCGGTGGTCGCGCTCGTCGCGGGTTTTTTGCCCGCGCGTCGGGCGTCGCGCGTCGATCCGATGGTTGCGTTACGCTACGAATAACCTTGCTCGGCGTATGATGTCAGCATGAATCTGAAACTTCTGTTGGCTGTCATGCTGGCCACACAGGCCGCGAACCCGCTCTCGAACGAGGTGCGCGAGGCTTACCAGAAAGTTCGCGGATACATTCTCGCGTCCGCCGAAAAAATGCCCGAAGAAAACTACACGTTCCGTCCCGCGCCGCGGGTGCGCACGTTCGGCGAGATCGTGGGTCATGTGGCCCAGGAGCAATACCTGTTTTTCTGTGGACCCGTGAAGGGCGAGCACAAAGCCGCCGATATCGAAAAAACTCTGCACACGAAACGCGAACTGGTCGCGGCCCTGCAGGATTCCTTCGCTTACTGCGACGCCGTCTACGACCACATGACCGACGCCGAAGCCGTCGAGAAAGTCGAAGGCGGCGGAACGAAATTGCGCCTCCTGTGGCAAAACGTACTGCACGACGGCGAGCACTACGGAAATATCGTCACCTACATGCGGATCAAGGGATTGGTTCCGCCGTCCACGGAGGGTCAGTGATTTTTGCATCGCGCCTTCGAAAGAGGAGTATCGTATCCGCCATGAGAATCACCAGGTGGTCCGCCGTCATGCTGCTGACACTTCCTTTCGCGAGTGCACAGATTCCCGATAAGTTCACCAACCTGCAAGTCCTTCCGAAAGATATTTCCAAACAAGAATTGACGAGCCGCATGCGCATCTTCTCCTTCAGCCTGGGCGCGCGCTGCGAGGATTGCCACGCCGACAAAGCCCCTGGATCGGAACTCCGGGACTTCGCGTCCGACGCCAAAGACACCAAGAAAAAAGCGCGCGAAATGATGCGCATGGTCGAGGCGTTGAACAAGGACTACGTCGCCAAGCTCCAGCCGGCCACGTCGACGCGCGTCGATTGCGCGACATGTCATCACGGAGTAATGAAACCGCGCTCGCTGCAAGCGGTTCTCAGCGAGGAGTTGGAGAAGAAAGATCTCGCCTCGGCGCTGGCGCTCTATAAAGATCTGCGGAAGAAATACTACGGCGGCGCGCAGTACGATTTCTCCGAAACCTCGGTGAATCAGCTCACCGAATCGCTCTTGGCCGCGCACAAGACCAAGGAAGCCGCGGCGTTCATGGAATTGAACGACCAATCGACGACGCTGACCGGCTGGGGACGGAGCTTGATCGCGATGAGTCATCAAGCCAACGGCGAAACCGACAAAGCGATCGCCGACTTTCAGAAAATCGTCGACGGGAATCCCAACGACGCGTGGGCCAAGAAGCAGTTGGAACAACTTAAGGGCGGAAAGCAGTAACCGTTACTTCCTGCGCGGTGGCGTCTCAATTTGAATTACGATCGCATGACTTGCGGCAATCGAACCTTTTGCGCGTAGGTATGCTTTGTATCAGGGCACGACCTCAGCCGTGCCGCCAGCGGGCCTTGTTCCTGGGGCTTTAGCCCCTGCGCTTTCCACTTGGCGAGATGGCGGGTCAGCCGTTGTTTGCGGGGGCTAAAGCCCACTATTTCCAAACGTCTGGGTCGGCACGGCTGAAGCCGTGCCCTGATACAAAGCTGAAGCCGTGCCCTGATACAAAAGAGAGACAACGCGGCTGCGCAGCCGATTGGCTCACAGTTCCACGGGGATCAAGAATTCAAATTGAGCAACGACCTTCCTGCGCCGCTCGGTTTGAAAGGGCGTTGCCGTGTTATTCTTACGTAATGCCTAAGACTGCTCAGTGGACTGCCAAGAGTATCGGTAGCGGAACGTTTATCATCTCGAAGCCCAAGCGCAAAGCCAAAAAGCAGCACGCCGCGCGCGTGCGCAATCGCCGGCGGGCGCGCTAGCGGCCCGCGCCGCCGCGTCAAGCAAAGCCGCACTCCATGAAAAATCGAGCGGCGTTTTACGTCGTGTTGGCTGCTCTGGCGGCAGTCGCCGCCTGGATGCTGCTACCCTTCTTCGGCCCCATTATGATGGCGGCCGTGGTGGGATACCTGCTCACGCCGCTCTACGATTTTCTCGGACGCCGCCTTCGCTCTCCGCATCTCCGCGCGACCCTTCTTCTGCTGCTGGTGTTGTTCGCTGCGGCGTTGCCGCTGCTGTTGGCGCTGGTGGAAGTGTCGCAGCAAGCGCCCGCCGCGTTGCGCGAAGACAAACTTGTCGGAATCATCAGCGACGCCAACGTGGCCATCGATCGCCTGCTGAATCGCCACGTTCCGATCACTGAAAACCTCGCTGTCTACACCGAACACGTGCGCGCCGCCACGATGCACGCCGCTCCCGAAATCATCGGGCACATCGGACGCACGGCGCTCGACTTGGTGATTTTCCTCTACGTCCTATTCTTCGTCTTCACCGAGGGACGCGAGGCATTCCAAACGTTCATCGACCTCGTTCCGCTCGACGTGAAGTTGAAGCCGCTGCTGGCGCAGACCATCGAATCCACGATGACCGGCGTATTGTACGGCCAAGTGATCACCGCCGCCGTCATCGCGGTCGCCGGCGCGATCGGGTACGCCGCGGTGGGATTGCCGCATTTACTCCTATGGACGCTGCTCACGTTGATCGCGGCGATGTTGCCGGTGCTCGGCGGCGCGGTGGTGTGGGCGCCGCTCGCGGCGTCGCGATTACTTGCGGGTCACGCGGCGGCGGGATGGGGATTGGTCGCGTATATGGGCGTGCTCAGCCTGCTGGTCGATCACATCCTGAAACCGAAATTGATTTCCGGGCGCTCGCCGCTGCATCCTCTCGCGGCCATGTTCGGCGTGCTCGGCGGATTGTATCTGTTCGGAATCACAGGATTCCTGTTGGGTCCCGTGCTCTTGGGATTGTTGACGGCCATGCTGCGTTTCTATCGCGAAATGCCGATTACGATTGAAACGGCCTGATTGCCGCGAAGCGCCCCTATCCAAATTTAACGCCGTATTCCTTGGCCGACGCGTTCGGCGTGACTCTCACAATTGATCCCAGGGTCTCCAGTGGCTGTTCGCCCTCGCGATAATGCATCGCCACTTGGATCATCTCGTCGAGCGCATACTCTTGCCTCGACTCGAAGGCAATTCCTCCGCGCGACACGTTGAGCGGCGCGACAATTTCGCTTGAGTTGTTGGTGCGGCGCACGCGCGCACGCGTCTTCATTTGGATCCGCCGGGAACCGCGCTTCTCCGCCCAGTTGATCGGAGGCGCCGCGACTTCTTCAGGCACAGGCGGCGGGGGCGGCGGCGTGAAAATCACTTCGGGCGCGCCGTCCGGCGGAGGCGGAGCTGCCGCAGCAGCGCCACGCGGCTCTTCCCTCTTCTGTGACGCCACTCGCCACTGTTCCGCCAGCCAAGACGCCGATTGCCAATCCGTTTCCTCCACGCATTGCGCGCAGTGTCGCCAGAAAACTTCGCCCGCATCGGCGCGCGTGACCTCGGCGGGGTCCATCTGCACCGATTCCTGCGTGCCGCAACTTTTGCAAACCAAATGCAGGCGCGGCCGCGTGTCGACGGCGGGTTGCGGCGCGCCGCCGAAATCCTTCTCCCACACGTCGACGGTTTGATCCTTCAATCGCGCGCGGTACAAACCGTTGGAATCCTGCTCTTCCACCAGGAATTCCGCTTGGTTCCCGTTGGTCTTGTTGAAGACGATGACCTCGGAGCCGGACGGAATGCGTTTGCGAATCGCCACCAGGATCCAGTCGCGCGCAACCACGGCGGTGGCCGTGTCTTCCACGAACATTTCGCCCTTGGAATCGGAGCCGTAAACGGTGATTGGAATCTTCTCGGTGAATTCTTTACTCATGCGATCAGGCTCATGCCCTACCCGTGAAATGCCGTATAGAAAAAGTAGCTGGTGGCCGCCAAACTCAGCGCCAGCATCATTCCCGATGGCATGAACGAACGGGTCTTCAGAAATCGGATCAGAAAAACCACCGTCAGCAATCCTGCGACGCCGCCGGCGACGTACAATCCGTGGACTTCATTTCCGAAAAGCCACGCCGACGATGCCAGCACGAGTGCGCTGACCACGCCCGCAATCAGCGACGGCTTGCTGCCCGCCTTCAGGTATCCTATCAAACCGCCGGCAAAGACAATGGTGGCGTAAACGAGTATGAGAACGATCGGCAAAGGCATGGCGACAAGATATCGTTCCCCGCAGCCTGAGTCAAGGCGCGAGCGTTCTGGTGAGCCGCGATCCATCGCGGCCCGATTTCGATAAACTGTTCTTACGTGAGAATTCGCGACTATCGGTCCGAGGATTTTGACGCATTGTGCGAAATCGATCGCCAATGCTTTCCGCCGGGCATTGCCTATTCCGCCGACGACATCGCCATGTCGCTGTTGCAACCCGGCGCGTTCGCGCTCATAGGCGAGGAAGCCAACGACATCGCCGGATTTATTCTGGCGCTGCGGCAGCGCGGCGTGAACAGTCACATCATCACCATCGACGTGCTCCACCCGCACCGGCGCTCGGGACTCGGCACGCTGCTTCTATCGGCGGCGCACGATCGCCTCCGCGGCTTGGGCGCAAAACGCGTGGTGCTGGAGGCGGCGGTGGAAAACACACCGGCCCACGCGTTCTATCTGAAACACGGATACCGCATCACCCGGCGGTTGAAACATTACTATCAGGATCAGGGCGACGCTTGGGAGATGGTGAAAGAATTTACAGCAACTTAGCCGGCTCTCCGGCGCGCGGCAGCACGGCGGGTTCAACGTCGTGGAGTTTCTTGAGATCGATGGTCACCACGCCATCGTCCGACGGCAGGAAAACATCCACGAATTTCGCGGCCCACGCGATTTCGCTCATCTTGTAGCTGGAACGCGCGTGCACCGTCGACGCATACGTCTCGTCGGTGGCGGTCAACAGGATCGTGAACTCCGCGTCGCTGGCCTTGAGTTGCTCCGGCGTCCAGCCCCACATCGGACTCGATTCGTCGATCGGATGCACCACCACCCAGTGCAGCGGAAAAAACTGGACTTTCCTGCGCTCCAGGTCCAACGTGTAAAAGGCGCGCTTCTCCTCACCGTCTTTCTTTTCGATCCGCCCCAAGTTCACCGTCGCCTCCACGCCGATCAGTTGATTCGTGCGCGCGTTAGCGATGCGAAACATGAACGCGGTGATGCCGCGATACGGCGCGATCACCGCCTTGTGGCTGAAAATAATTTGCGCGGTCGGGCGCGAGAAACGCGCGAAAACGATCCCCGTGATGATCGCGAAGCCCATCAACCCGGCCAGCGACTCGATCGTGACCATCACGTTCGCCGCGATGCTCCGCGGACTGATGTGCCCGTACCCGATGGTGGCGAGCGTCTGCACGCTGAAGAAAAACGATTCGAGAAAGTGCGCCGGCCGGGTCTTGCCTTGCGCGCCGGCAAAGGCGTCCGGCCCACAGAGATAATATCCTGTCGCGAAAACAACGTTGGTGACGAGATACGTGCCCGCCGTGAGCATGGTGAAACGGAATAGCGACAAATTCAGCAGCCAGTGAAAAACATTCAACGACTCCAGCAGCGATTGCCCGCGCCGCCGCACATTGAACGAGCCGTCGTGATTCAGGAAGCGGAGTCCACGCGTGTTGGCAACGCGAGAGCCGACGCCAAGATCCTTGTCGAGATCTTCGCGGCGTGGAATCGCCTGCTGCGGTGTGGGAGCGCCGGTGGCCATTATTTTTTCGCCTGAAGCCAGCTTTCAATTGGACGTTTCGGAAACGCCGGACGATACGGAAAATCGATGCGGCGCCCCGTGGCGGCCGATTCGTAGGCCGCGAACATCACTTCCAAAACGATGCGGCCGTCGTCCGCCGTTTCGATCGGCGTGGCTTTGCCGCGCACACAATCCAGGAAGTGGCGCATCTCCTGCGGATAACCGTATTGCCAGTTTTCCTCGAAGATCGTATGGCTCCATCCCTTGGTGGTTTCCGCTTTCTCGACGGCGTAACCGAATCCCGTGCGGCTGTATACCTGCATCGCCGATCCCAACACGATGTCGCAGTAGACCACGCCTTCGGTCCCGAAAATCTCGGCGCAATCTTCGATGCCGCCGGGCTTGGCCCAGCTATCTTCCACTTGCGCGATTTGTCCGCCTTCGAATTCCACGGTGAACAGCGAGCAATCGTCGGCGCGCGTGCGCGATTTGTGCACGTACGTCCCGCAGGTCGCCGTGACGCTTTTCACTTTGGGCTTGCCGAAGATCCAGCGCGCAAACTCGAAGCCATGACATCCCATGTCGAGGAGCGCGCCGCCGCCCGAGCGGTCGACGTCCCAAAACCAATCGGAGTGCGGTCCCCAATGTTTCTCGTATTGGCGGACCCAGTACGGCCGACCGATGCCGCCTTCGTCGACAAGTTTCTTCGCGCGCACATATTTCGGCGCGAACAGCAGGCATTCGGCGTAGAGCAACAGCACACCGGCCTTGCGGCATGCTTCGATCATGCGATCGGCTTCCTCCAGATTCATGGCCAGCGGCTTTTCGACGACAATGTGCTTCCCCGCCGCGGCGGCTTGCTCGACCATTGTGCAGTGCAAATAATTCGGTACGGAAATGCAGACCAGCTCGATGTCTTTGCGCGCCAAAAGCTGCTGGTGATCCGTGTAGGCGTAGGGAATGTGGTAGCGACGCGTGAATTCCTCCACGTGCGCGCGCGTAGGCGACGCCGCGGCGACCACTTCGGCGTCCGGCACTCGCTCAAACGCTTCGATGTGCAGCGTGGCCCCGAACTGCGAGCCAATCAAACCGATTTTCACTTTGGACATGCGGATATTTTAACTGCAACCGCAGATGAACGCAGATGAACGCAGATAAAAACTCGATCTTATCTGCGTTCATCTGCGTGCATCTGCGGTTGCTTTTGTCTTATGCCGCGTCGCCGAGTTCCGCTTTCAGTTTCTCGGCGTGATCGTGCTCGATCAACGCGTCGATGAAGGGCTGAAGATGGCCGTCCATCACCGAATCGAGCTGGTGCAGCGTCAGGCCGATTCGATGATCGGTGCAGCGATTTTGCGGAAAGTTGTAGGTGCGAATTTTTTCGCTGCGGTCGCCCGAGCCGACCTGCGATTTGCGTTGTTTCGCCATTTCCGCGGCTTGTTTTTCCTGCTCCATTTCGTACAAGCGCGCGCGCAGCACGCGCATGGCCTTGGCGCGATTCTTGATCTGCGATTTTTCGTCCTGGCAGCTCACCACCGTATTCGTCGGCAAGTGCGTGATGCGCACCGCCGAGTACGTCGTGTTCACCGATTGTCCGCCGGGACCCGAGGAACAAAACGTATCGACGCGGATGTCCTTGGCCTCAATCTCGATTTCGATTTCCTCGGCTTCCGGCATCACCGCCACGGTGATCGCCGAGGTGTGCACGCGTCCTTGTTGCTCGGTCTTCGGCACGCGCTGCACGCGATGCACGCCGCTTTCGTATTTCAGCTTGCCGTAGACGCCGCGTCCTTCGATGAGCGCCACCACTTCCTTCAGTCCGCCGATTTCCGAGAAGCTCGAGGAAAGTTCTTCCACCTTCCAGCGCTGCGTTTCCGCATAACGCACGTACATGCGCATGACTTCGGCTGCGAACAAGGTCGCTTCGTCGCCACCCGTGCCGGCGCGGATTTCCAGCACCACGTTGTTGTCGTCGTGCGGATCGCGCGGCAACAGCAGGACTTTGAGTTCCTGCTCCGCGGCCGCGGATCGGGTGGTGAGTCCGGCCAATTCCTCGCGCGCCATCGCTTGCATCTCAGGATCGTTCTCCGCGAGCATGGCCTGCGCGCCGGCCGTCTCCTCCTGAATCGCCTTCCACTCGCGATATTTTTCCACCAGCGTGTTCAAATCGGCGTGCGCGCGCGCCGTCTTCTGGAAGCGCGCGCCGTCGGCCAGCACGGCAGGATCGGAAAGCTGCGCCGTCAGGTCGTTGAGGCGCGACTCCATTGTGTCGAGCTTGGAAATCAGTTTCGGGTCCATTGGGGTGCCCTTGCTTAAAGTGCTCCGATTGAAATGTCGGGAAAAGTGCGACGGAAAACGGTATGGCGGGGGCGACCCTAGGCAATCACCAGCTCGCCACCCTGTTGTTTTTCCAACTCCATGGCGTGATCGAGCGCGTGAATCGCGATCTCCAACTGATCGTCGGAGGGTTCCTGCGTGGTGATCTTTTGCAGCCAGAGGCCCGGCTTCACGAGCGACGCCCAGAGCGATCCCTGGCGGCGCGCGGCGAAGCGGATCAACTCGTAGCTGAGCGCCACGATCAGGGGCAGCAGCAAGACGCGCGTCAGCAGGCGCGCCACGAATCCGTCGAACGGCACCAGCGCGTACACCGGAATCGAGATCAGCATGATCACCAGCATGAAGCTCGTTCCGCAGCGCGGATGCAAGGTGATGAAGCGGCGCGCGTTGTTCACGTTGACGTCTTGGCCCGACTCGAAGTTGAAAACCGTTTTGTGCTCCGCCCCGTGATACTCGAACAAGCGGTGCATCTCACTCCAGAGCGACAGCAGCCACAGGAATCCCAGGAACAGCAGCAGGCGCACCACGCCGTCGGCCAGGTTGAAAACGAAATGATTGCCAATGATCGGGAAAAACTTTTGCAGTTCGGTGGTCAGGAGCAGCGGAAGGAATTTGTAGAAGCCGATAAAAAATCCAACGGAGACGAGAATGTTCACGGCCATCATCCAGCCGGGGATCTCCGCTTGTTGCTTTTCGCCGGATGCCGGCGCGGCGGCGCCCGATTTCGCGGCGGCTTCTTTCTCCATTTCCGACTGGATCATCGTGTCGGTGGAGAATTTCAGCGAGATGACGCCCAGCGTCAAGGCTTGGCCCAGCGTCCCGAGTCCGCGCAGCAGCGGCCACTTGAAAAAGTGGTGCTTCTCCGACGGGCGCTGAATGCTCTTGCGCGTGCTGACGATTTCCCCGTCCGGTTTGCGGATCGAGATGCAATAGGAATGCGGCGAGCGCATCATGATGCCCTCGATAACCGCTTGGCCGCCCACCAGCAGCTCTTCTCCGCCCTCCATGATGGGAAGGAGTTGAGTCGCCGCCGCCAGCCGGGCTAGGATCTTGATCTTCGACATAACCTTCTTATTATAACAGACGAGTTCGCGCGATGGCGTGCGGTACAATTTCACCCATGTCCGCACGAGCGCTTTGCTTGTTTCTCTTACTTGGGCTTGCACCCACCGCCCCTCAGCAGAATCAATCGGCCCCGAAGCCCCAAAGGCCGCCCGCCGAGGCCACGCAGCCGGAGGATTCGCCCAACAATCCCGCAACGCCCGCGAAGCTGCTCAAGTGGCAGTATGATGCCACGCTGAAGGACATCGACCGGCTCGTAACGCTCACGGCCGAGATCAGAAAAGACGTGGAAAAGGCCGGCGAAAACGTTCTGCCGGTTAGCACGCTCAAGAAACTTGAGGAAGTCGAAAGGTTGTCGCGCAAGATCCGCGGGCGGATCAAGCAATAAAGGCGGTTTTCTTCAACGCAGAGAACGCAGAGGCGCAGAGAAAACCTGGTTTCTCTGCGCCTCTGCGTTCTCTGCGTTGAAAAAACCGTCAGCCGCTAATTCAAAACGAAGGAAAAGATCGCATCGCCCGCCGCTACCAGCAAGACCTGATGGCCGTCGAGCATGTACGTTTCCGGCGCGTTCGACACTCCACCGATTCGCGAATGCCACAGCGGTTTGCCCGTCGCCGGATCGTAGGCCACTAAATTCCCGCTGGGATCGCCGCCGAAAAGCAGCCGGCCTGCGGTGGTGAGCAATCCGTTGGTCAAACCGCTGCCGCCGGGATACTCGTGACGCCAGGCGATTTTTCCGGTGGTGGGATTAATCGCCGTCAAAAAACTTCCCATGCTGCCGACGCCGAGTTCGTCCTTGCCGCCCAAACCCATCGCGCCGCGTGGATCGGTTTCCGTCAAGTAATACATCGCGTAGCGATCCGCTTGCGGCACGTAGAACAATCCCGTGTCGGGCGAATAGGCGGGCGGCGGCCAATTCGTGGCGCCGCCGTTGTCGGGTGAGATCAGCGATCCGCCGATATCGAAGTCCTTCGCCGGGATGCGCACCGGCTGACCTGCTTTGTTCAGCGCCGGCTCCGCCCAATTCACCGAATCCGACCACTTGAAGGATACGAGACGCTCGCCGGTCAAGCGATCGAGCGTGAAATAGTAGCCGTTGCGCGACGCATGCGCCACCATCTTGCGCGGCTTGCCTTGGAAAATGCCGTCGAAGATGATCGGCGTTTGCCCGGCGTCCCAATCGTGCGTATCGTGCGGCGACACCTGGTAATACCACTTGAGTTTCCCCGTCTCCACGTCGATAGCGACGATGGAGCACGTGTAGAGATTCGCGCCTTCCCCGCGCGACGCCGACGTGTACGCCGGCGTGGGATTGCCCGTGCCCGCGATGTACAAATGCGTCTCGGGATCGTATGCGCCCGGCACCCACATCTGCCCGCCGCCGTGACGCGCGGCGTCGAGATTCGCCCACGTCTCGAGTCCCGCATCGCCCGGCTCGTGCGGCGTGGACCACCAGATCCACTGGCGTTTGCCGGTCTCGGGATCGAACGATTGCAGGAATCCCGGGGCGTCCAGATCGTCGCCGGTACCGACGAGCACATGGTCGCCGACGACGATCGGCGCCATGGTCGAAAAATATTGCTGCACGAAATCGGCGATCGGCACGTGCCACTTTTCCTTGCCGGTGCGCGAATCGAGGCAGATCAAATAGTCGTCGGGCGTTTCGAAATAGAGCCATGTCTTCCACATGCCCATGCCGCGATTGCCGATGTGTGTGCCGCCGCGCGTCTTCCAGAAATAATGCCAAAGCACGCGGCCGTCGCGCGCGTCCAGCGCCCAGGCGTTGTCCGGCGACGACACATAGAGCATGCCGTCAACCTCCAGGATCGACGCGCGGATGTTGACGCCCGTGCCAGAATCCGCGGTGCCATCGCCGCCGACGACCAACGGCGTCTCTTCGCCGCCTCCACCTCGACCACCTCGGCCGCCACGGCCGCCGCCCGCGCCGCCCTCGCCCGCCGTCAACCGGATGACCCATCCCAGCGACAAGTTTTTCACCGTTTGCTGATTGATCAGGTTGAGCTTCGAGTAGCGTTTGGCGGAATAGTCGCCGTTGTAGGTGAGCCAATCGCTGGAAAGGGGTTTGGCAATCTGGGCGGGATCAAGACCACCCTTTTCCGGCCCTGATTCCTGCGCCGCCAATGTCAATGAAAACAGTAGAATGCCGCCGATAATGTAATGTTTCACTTGAGATTCACCAGGTACGCCGTGATGTCGTGGATATCCTTGTCCGTATACTGCGGCAACAGGTACTTGTGGGGCTGAAGGGGATCGTGCACCTCGACTTTCGGCACGTTGCCGTCGCGAACGATCGTCCGGTGCATGCCGCCCGAATTGACCACCACTTCAAAGTCGTCGATGCGGACGAGTGTTCCTTCGATTTTTTGTCCCGAAGCCAGTGTGACCGTGACGGTTGTTGGGGGCACGCTCAGCTCGCGATTGCGTGGCGCGGGCATCAGCCAGTTCTGCTGCATCGCGCGGGGATCGGTGAACTTGGCCGAGAACCCCTTGAGATCGGCGCCGCCGGCCGCGGACTTCGCGGAGTCGCCCGTGATCGTGTGGCACGACGCGCACTTCGCGCGGAAAGCCGCTTCGCCCGCTTGGGCGTCGCCGACAACCACGCTAATGGGCCGGTTGCGCGCCGCGTCATAGCCGCTCACGCGGAACTGATGCAGGAATGCGGCGATGTCGGAGACCTGCGCGTTGCTCAGGGGCACCGCCGGCATCTTGTCCGGCACGCCGTTCTGCACGATCTTAGCGATCGCCTCGCCGTTCTTGTCGTTCAGCACGATCGAGGAGCGAATCAAACTCGGTCCGCCCGATCCGCCGCGCGCGTCCACGCCGTGGCAGAACGTGCAGTTGGCACCCCACAGTGTTTTCCCACGCTCGATGGCCGCGGGATCCGGTTTGTCGTGCTGCGGAAACGCCTCGGCAAAGCGGCTGACCACCGGCGGCGGTTGCTGCTGCGCCGGAGGTTGGGCTTGCCCGCCGTGCGGAGCGTCGGGCGCCGCTTGTGCCGGCGGCCGTGCCGGTGGTTGTTGGCCGGCGCCTTGAAGAACCAATGTCAACAGTAGAATCGCAACGTTCATCGCGTCAAAATCTCCCTAGGCTAACGCTTCTTTGCAGTACGCCAAACACTTCGACACTTCTTTCACCACGTCGGAGCCTTCCGGCACTTTGTACTCGAACTCTATGTTCGCCGGAAAAGTATACTTCTCCTGGCGCATCAAACGCAGCACCTCTTTGATCGGCGTATCACCCTCGCCCCACGGCACATTCGCGCCGTGATCTTTCTTGCGATCCTTCAAGTGGATGTTGGTGATGTGCGGCGCGTGCTCCTTGATGTATGCCACAGGGTCGAAACCGGCGGCCGTGAAGTGGCCGATATCGAGATTGATGGCGTGATACTTCGACGCCGCCATGACCGTGGCGAAAGATTCCGGCGTGGCCACTTCGTTGGGATTCGTCGAGTCGTGGCCGTGGAATCCGATGGTCATTTTGTACTTGTCGGCGATCGGCGCAATGCGCTTGGCCATGCTCACCTGCGTGCTGGTAGTCATGGCGCGGGCGCCGAGTTGTTGGGCCATCTTGAAGCCGTACTCGATGTCGTCGTCGCTCATTCGCTCGTTCATGTTGTAACAGAGCAGGTCGAGCTTCAGTCCCGCGTCGTCGAACATCTTCCGGACTTCCTTGAATTTGTCCAAGGGCGCGGTTTTGCGCCATTCGACGATCGCACCTCCGCGGCCGGGCGGCGCGCCGAGCAGTCCTTCGGCGTGCTCCGACATCAGTTCCGCCACGTTGATTCCGATTTGCTGCATCGTCGGGATGTCGGCGTGCGACGGATCGGGCAGCGCGCGAAAGCTATAGGTCTGCACGCCGATCTGGACACCGTTAAATCTCGAATTCACCGCCATCAGGCCGCTCAAACGCGCGGCCCAACCGGCCGCGGGCGCCGCCAACGCCAATTTCGCAAGCTCCCTGCGAGAAAAAAACATGTAGGCCCTCCCGTTTTCGTTCGCCCGCATGATACCGTCAGCCATTTCCGGTTTGAGATTTCCGCCTCATTCCGTTACAATCGCTGAGATTCCCCCAACTCAATGTCCGAGACCAACAAACCGACGGTACGCGATTTCATGACCGCCGACCCTACTACTTTGGGCCCGGACGAACCTCTTTTGCAAGCAGTCTTAACAGTTCGCTCGTTAAGCATACGCCACATTCCCGTCGTCAAGGACGGCCAGTTGGTGGGCCTGATCACCGACCGCGACCTCGCACGCGCGTCCCCATCGATTTTGGGGCGAACGTCGCCCGACGAGTACAATCAGGTCTTCCAGGCGAACACGATCGATCGCGTGATGGTGAAGAATCCCACAACGATCAACGCCAACGCGTTGCTCGGCGACGCCGTCCAAATGATGCAAGAAAACAAGTGGGGATCGATCCCCGTGGTCGACGACAGCGGCGCGCTAGTGGGCATTCTCACCAAGGGCGATGTGATGCGCTACGCCCTAAGCACCCTCGAAACCAGCAGTAGCGGCAGCTCCATCACCATAGACCTTTAGGATCCAGTGCTGAGTGCTGAGTGCTGAGTCCTGAGTGCTGAGTTAAAACCCCAGCCTAGCGTTCTTTACTCAGCACTCAGCACTCAGGACTCAGCACTCGTTCCTAAGATTTGCCTCAGAAATGCTCACGTCGCCCGCGTTCCTAGCCGATGTCTAGCTGTGAGGATGCCCAGCGAAGTCCCCGACATCGACATTGAGGTCGTGCAGGAGTTTCTCGTGGAAAGCTACGAGAATCTCGACCGCCTCGACCGCGAATTCCTGGCGTTGGAAGAAAATCCCAGCGACCAGGCGACGCTCGCGGGAGTCTTCCGGACCATTCACACCATCAAGGGCACGTGTGGATTCCTCGGCTACAACAAGCTTGAGTCGGTGACGCATGTCGGCGAGAACCTCTTAAGCCGCCTGCGCGACGGTCACTTGAAACTGACACCGGAAATCACCACCGCGCTGCTGGCGATGGTCGACGCGGTGCGCGACATGTTGCGCTCGATCGAGCACACGCATCGTGAGGGCGACGGCGATTACAGCGGACTGGTCGCGCGGTTGACAGAACTGAAGGATGGAGTCACGCGGCCGTCCGCGGATACCGCAGCGTCACCTGACGCAACCCGGAAAACACTAGGCGAAATTCTCGTCGAGACCGGCAAGATCACTCCCGAAGCCGCGCAGCACGCCGCACGATTGCAGGCGGAAGGCGATCCGCGCCGCTTGGGCGAGATTCTAGTGGAAGAAGGACACATTCAGCCGCAAGAAGTACTAAACGCGCTGAACGTGCAAACCGAGACGCGGGGAGCCGGCGTCGCCGACACCACCATTCGTGTGGACGTCGCGCTGCTCGACAAACTGGTTGATCTCGTCGGAGAGCTCGTCCTGACGCGCAACCGCATCCTGCAATTTGTTCCCGAACAGAACGATCCCGCGCTCGAGGCCGCGTCGCAACGATTGAATGCCGTCACCTCCGAGTTGCAAGAAGGCGTGATGAAAACGCGCATGCAGCCCATCGGCGGAATTTGGAGCAAGTTTCCGCGCGTCGTCCGCGACCTCTCGGCGGCGTGCGGCAAGCAAATCCGCGTGGAGATGGAAGGCGAGGAAACCGAACTCGACAAGAGCATCATTGAGGCCATCAAAGATCCGCTGACGCATCTAGTGCGCAACAGCGCCGATCACGGCATCGAGAGCGCCGAGACGCGCCATCGGCTGGGCAAATCGCCGGAAGGCCGCATCTTGCTGCGCGCGTATCATGAAGCCGGTCAAGTCAACATCGTGATTTCCGACGACGGCGCGGGCATCGATCCCGTGCGCATCAAGAACAAGGCCGTCGAATGCCAAATGGTCAGCGCCACGCAAGCCGCCAAGTTGGGCGATGGCGAAGCGCTGCAACTGATCTTTTTGCCGGGCTTCTCGACCGCGGAAAAAGTAACCAACGTTTCGGGACGCGGCGTGGGAATGGATGTCGTTCGGACCAACATTGAGAAGATCGGCGGACTCATCGAACTACAAAGCCAGTTAGGAATCGGCACGACCGTGCGAATGAAGATCCCGTTGACGCTGGCCATCGTGCCCGCCCTGATCGTGGGCTTGGGCAGCGATGAGGGCGAAGAGCGATTCGCGATTCCTCAAGTGAGTCTGGTGGAGTTGGTGCGGATTTCCGACGGCGTTCACGGCATCGAACTGGTCCATGGCGCGCCGGTCTTCCGGTTGCGCGGGAGTCTGCTTCCGGTGGTGGATCTGGCCGTCGAATTTGCGAGCGGCGAGACTCAACCGCGCCGCAACGCCTGCATTATCGTGCTGCAATCGGGCGACAAACAATTTGGCCTGCTGGTCGACGCCATCCACGACACCGAAGAGATTGTCGTCAAGCCAATCGATCAACCGTTGAAGACCGCTTCCGTCTTTGCGGGCGCCACGATTCTCGGCGACGGCAAAGTGGCGTTGGTTTTGGACATTCCGGGACTGGGGCAGCGTGCGTCGGTGCTCAGCGAATCGCGCGAACGCATCCGTCAAGAAGCCCCGGCCGTGCCCGCGGAAGTCGTAGCGCGGCAATCCATGCTTGTTTTTGAAAATGGCGATTCCGAGCGCATGGCCATACCCCTGGCGCGCGTCAGCCGTCTCGAAGAAATCGATCGCGACCGCGTAGAAAAATGCCGCGGCCGGCAGGTGATTCAGTATCGCGGCCAGATCATGCCGCTCTTTCCGCTCTCATCCAGCGCCGGCGCGCACCGCGGCCCGCTCAACGTGATCGTCTGCTCGCGCCAGGGAAACGAAGTGGGACTGGTGGTCGAGAACATCATCGATGTCGTCGACGAGCGAATCACCCTTGGTCACGGACATGGACCAATCGTGGTCCGCGACCGGGTCACGAACCTGGTCGACGTCGACGCGATCGTCGACCGCGTGCTGGCCGAATTTGCCGCGGAACAGGAAGTGCCGGCATGAAAGCGTCCCAGCAATTCTGCACTTTCCACGTCGGACCGCTCTTTGTCGGCCTGGAAATCGAGCGAGTCCAAGAGGTGCTGCGCCCGCAACCGATGACCCGTGTGCCCTTGGCCGCGCGCGAAGTGAGCGGCCTGATCAATCTGCGCGGGCGCATCGTGACGGCGCTCGATCTGCGCCGCCGTCTGGACCTCCCCGATCGCGCGCGCGAGAGCCAACCGATGAACGTAGTCGTTCGCACGAGCGAAGGCGTGGTCAGCCTGCTCGTCGACAGCGTCGGCGACGTGGTCAACACCACCGGCGAAACGTTCGAGCGTCCGCCTGAAACGCTCGCGGCATCGGCGCGGCGTTTGATTCGCGGCGTCCACAAGTTGCCGGAGCGGCTTCTCCTGGTGTTGGATGCCGACGAAGCCGCCGAAATCCCCAGCGCCTAGTTGCCACGACAAGGAATTCTATGAATCCATACAAATTCTTCACTCGCACCATCGCTCGCAAGATCGGTTCGGCCTTTAGCCTCGTGCTGTTGATGTTCG
The DNA here is from genome assembly GCA_021325275.1 of Terriglobia bacterium. Lineage (GTDB taxonomy): Bacteria > Acidobacteriota > Terriglobia > JAJPHL01 > JAJPHL01 > JAJPHL01. The sequence continues at coordinate 29,490 of JAJPHL010000011.1, forward strand.
CCGCGGCCGTCGGCATCGTTCTGATGCAAGTTTCCGCGCAACACGAAGCGAACACGCATCTGATCCGCTCGCGCACGCCCACCGCGATGGCGGCGGAGTCGGTGCTGAGCGGCCTGTACATCAGTTCGAGCGCGTATCGCGGCTACATGCTGACCAGCGATGACAGATTCCGGGTGCAACGCGAGCACGCGTGGTCCGAGCGAATTTATCCCGGCCTTGCCCGCCTGCACAAACTCGCGCCGGACTGGAATTCGCCCGAAGATAGCCGTCTGATGGCCGGCCTGGAAAAACTCGGTCCGGAGATCGAACATCTTCAGCAGCAAGCCATGGACCTCAATCGCAAGGATCCTCAAGCGGCTGCGGCCATGATCTCCAACCAGATCGCGCCGGCCAACGAGGCGTTCCAGGCGCCATTGGAAGAGTTGGCGAAGGCCAACATCACAGCGCTGGAAGACGAGGGTGAATCGGACCTTCGGTTCGCCGACCGGGCGCGTTGGATTGTATTGTCTTTGCTTTTCGCCGCGCTCACTCTGGGAACGACCGTGGCCTGCCTCGCGGTGCGAACCATCACGCGGCAGCTCGCCGATTTGGCACGCACGGCGCAATCCCTCGCCGACGGCGATCTCACGGTGCATCTCGAACAAAGTTCCAACGATGAAGTCGGTCGAGTATTCGGGCCGCTCGCGCGCCTCACAGAAAGTTGGCGCGCTGCGATCGGTCAAACGTCGGTGGCCGCGCAGGGCGTCGCGGCGTCGTCGGAAGAGCTCTCCGCGGTCAGCAGTCAGATGGGCGCGAATGCCGAGGAGACTTCCGCGCAATCGAACGTGGTGGCGGCGGCGGCCGAGCAAGTGAGCAAGAGCGTGCGCACCGTGGTCACGGGCGCGGAAGAAATGATGGCCAGCATCAAAGAGATCGCCAAGAGCTCCACTGACGCGGCACGCGTGGCCTCGCAAGCGGTGCGTGTGGCGGAAACAACCAACGCCACCGTCGGCAAACTCGGCGAGTCGAGCGCGGAAATCGGCAAAGTCATCAAGGTGATCACTTCGATCGCGCAGCAGACCAATCTCCTGGCGCTGAACGCGACCATCGAAGCGGCGCGCGCCGGAGAAGCGGGCCGCAGCTTCGCCGTGGTGGCGAATGAAGTCAAGGAACTGGCCAAGGAAACCGCCAAGGCCACCGAGGACATTTCCCAAAAGATCGAGGCGATTCAAACCGACACGCGCGGCGCGGTGGAAGCGATCGGCGAGATCGGCGCGATCATCCACCAGATTTACGACATTCAGAACACCATCGCCACGGCGGTGGAGGAACAAAGCGTCACGACCAGCGAGATGGGACGCAATTTGACCGAAGCGGCGCAAGGCACGTCGGAAATTGCGCAAAACATCAGCGGTGTCGCGTCCACCGCACGCTCGACGGCGGAAGGCGCGAGCCATTCGCAGAGGGCAGCGTCGGAATTGGCGCGTATGGCGGCCGAGTTGCAACGTCTGGTGTCGCAATTCGATTTGGAGTCGCGGCCTTCGCCCGTAGACGAGCGCGGAAACCTGAAGATTGTCAGCCGCCGCGCGGCTTAGGATCACATGAACAAGATTCGCGTGCTCGCGGTGGACGATTCCGTCGTCATTCGTAAGCTGGTGGCGAGCGTGCTCTCCTCCGACCCGGCCATCGAACTCGCCGGCACCGCCGCCAACGGAAAAATCTGTCTTGCCAAGATTCCGCAAGTGAATCCCGATGTGGTGACGCTTGACGTGGAAATGCCCGAGATGGACGGCCTAGAGGCGCTCACGGAAATCCGCAAGCTCTATCCGAAGATCCAAGTGATCATGTTCAGCACCGCGACCGAGCGCGGCGCGACCACCACAATCGAAGCGCTCTCACGCGGCGCGGCCGATTACGTAACGAAACCGGCGAACGTCGGTAGCGTTACCGCGGCCATCGACAATCTGCGCGCGCAACTGATGCCAAAGATCAAGACGCTGTGCGGAGGTGCTATCGCCACGCCCGCGCCCGCCCCGGAAGTTGTACCGCTTGTACATCGCGTGATCTCGCCGCGCCCCGCGGCCAGTCTCCCAGCGCCGCGGACAGCCGGCGGAATGATCGATGTCGTAGCGATCGGCGTTTCCACTGGCGGTCCCAATGCGTTGATGGAAGTGTTACGCGCTCTGCCTGCGGACTTTTCCGTACCTGTCCTGATCGTCCAACACATGCCGGCGATCTTCACGCGAATGCTCGCCGAACGATTGAACGCAAGTTGCGGACGCCCGGTGCGCGAAGCGTCCAACGGCGTTGCACCACGGCGCGGCGACGTTTGGATCGCGCCCGGCGATTGGCACATGGAAGCGCGACGCAACGGCGGCTCCGTTTATCTGCACACGCATCAAGCGCCGCCGGAAAATTCCTGCCGTCCCGCGGTCGACGTGCTCTTCCGGTCCGTCGCGCAAGCGTATGGATCGCGGGCGCTCGCGGTGATCCTGACGGGAATGGGTCAAGACGGTTTGCGCGGCGCGAGAGAAATTCACGCGGTCGGCGGAACGATCTTTGCGCAGGACGAAGCCAGTTCCGTTGTGTGGGGCATGCCGGGATTCGTGGCGCAAGACGGAATCGCCAGCCGCATCTTGCCGCTGTCGCAAATCGGCGGAGAGATTGCGCGCGTCGTGCGGGAGTCGAGGCAGCCGTTGCCCAAAATCGAACCGCGCGAAAGGCTGGCGATCTCATGAATCGCGCGGACTTTGATTTCGTCCGCTCGCTGGTGAAGCAGCGCTCCGCGATCGTCCTCGACGACGGCAAGGAGTATCTCGCCGACGCGCGCCTCGCGCCCGTTGCGCACCAGCAGGGCTTCGCGTCGGTCGACGAATTGGTGCGGCAACTGCGCACGCGGCTCTCCAACGATCTCTCTCGCCGTGTCGTAGAAGCGATGGCCACAAACGAAACGTCGTTCTTCCGGGACGGAAATCCCTTCGAAGCACTTCGCAAACACATTCTGCCCGCACTCATCGAGCGTCGCTCGGCGGAACGCACCTTGCGCATTTGGTGCGCGGCGTGTTCAACGGGGCAAGAGCCGTACAGCGTGGCGATGCTGCTTCGCGAACATTTTCCGCAACTCCAAGGATGGCGCATTTCCCTGCTCGCCAGCGATCTCGGTATTGGCGTGCTCGATCATGCGCGCACCGGACGGTATTCGCAACTGGAAGTAAATCGCGGCTTGCCGCCCACGATGCTCGAAAAATACTTCCAGCGTTGCGCGACCGTCGGCCGCGCCGGCACGGCGGAGTATCAAATCGACGATTCGCTGCGCACCACCGTCGACTTTCGCCCGATCAACCTGATTGAACCGTGGCCGGCCATGGCGCCGTTCGACATTGTCATGCTGCGAAATGTACTGATCTACTTCGACGCGGAAACGCGCAAGACCGTCCTGCGGCGCATTCTTTCATTGATGCGTCCCGACGCCTATCTTCTGCTCGGCGGTTCGGAAAACAGTATGCACCTCGCCGATCGCATGGAGCCCGTGCAACTCGGGCCCTTCACCTGCTGTCGCCTGCGAATACCGAGGCCCGAAACCCGAGACCCGAGGTCCAAGTAATCATTCCTACAATCTGTGCTGATCTGTGTTCATTTGCGGCTAATCCGGTCTTGATCTGTGGCGAATCCGCAGTCCTGATACGATAGATTTCATGCCCGGGTTTAGGAAATTCTGTTTTCTTCTTCTATTCAGTTGCTGCGCGGCCGCGCAGCACGGCATTACCGCCGAAGATTATTTCGACTTCAAGTTCGTGAGCGATCCGCAACTTTCGCCCGGCGGGAAACTCGTGGCGTACGTGCAAGCGACCATCGACGCCGCGCATGAACGGCGCAATTCGCAAATCTGGATGGCGCCCGCTGACGGAAGTGCGCCGCCCGCGCCATTCACCACTGCCGTGCAGTCGGCGACGTCGCCGCGTTGGTCGCCGGACGGCGAAAGGCTGGCGTTTTTGTCCGCGCGTCCCGCCACCGCGGGCGAAACCGCGCGCAATCAGGTGTACGTCCTCTCGATGAAGGGCGGCGAAGCGCGGCGCGTCACGAATCTCAAGAACGGCGTGACCGCATTTCAGTGGTCGCCGGATGGAACCCGGCTCGTTCTCGTCAGCCGGATCGGTCCCAGCGACGAGCCTGGATACAAAGCCAACTCCGACGTTCGCCACTACACGCATCGCAATTACAAATTCAACGACACCGGATGGTTCGACGACCGGCGTTCGCACATTTGGGTCGTCGAGATCGCCACCGGCGACTGGCGGCAAGTCACGTCCGGCGACGATTGGGACGACACCGATCCGCAATGGTCGCCCGACGGCCAGCACATCGCCTTCGTCTCCGATCGCACCGGACAAATGCTCGAAGACAGCCACAACACCGACGTTTGGGTGGTGACGCCGGAGGGCGGAACGCCGGTGCGTATCTCCGATCACGAAGAACCGGACGCCAGCCCGCGGTGGTCGCCGGACGGCAAGCGAATCGCATTTATCGGCGGCGCGCCGGAAGGCGAGCATCCGCAGATTTGGATCGCCGGATCATCCGGCGGCGGAGCGTCTGTGCGCGCGGCCAAGAATCTCGACATGATCCCCACCGATCTCTCGTGGTCGAGCGATGGAACGCAACTTTTTTTCGGCACGGGACTCGGCGGAACGTATCACCTGTTCCGGGTCAACGTTGCCAATGGTGAAGTCACGCAGATCACCACGGGCGAGCGCAGCGTGCATAGCGCGTCACGCACCGTCGGCTCGGCGGTGATGGCGTATCTCTCGAACGATTTTCGCCATCCCGACGACATTTTCGTCGCGGGACTCGACGGCCGCAACGAACGACGTCTCACCGACGCCAACGCCGCGCTTTGGAAAAATCGCACGCTGGCCGGCGTGGAGCGCGTGCCGTACAAAGGCGCCGACGACTGGCCGATCGACGGATTTCTGGTGCGTCCGATTGGTTGGGTCGCGGGGAAAAAGTATCCGATGGTCTTGAGCATTCACGGCGGACCGGCGGGCATGTACGGCGTCGATTGGTTTCACGAGTTTCAGGTTTACGCGTCGAAAGGTTGGGCCGTGTTCTACTGCAATCCGCGCGGGTCGACCGGTTACGGCGCGAAATTTCAGAACGGCATTCGCCGCAACTGGGGCGGACGCGACTATACCGACATCATGAACGGCGTGGAGGAAGTGCTGAAGCGCAATCCGTGGATCGATCGCGACAAGTTGGGTATCACGGGTGGAAGTTACGGCGGATTCATGACCAATTGGGTGATCGGCCACACCACGATGTTCAAGGCCGCGGTGACGCTGCGCGGCATTTCCAATTTCATCAGCGACGAAGGTACGCGCGACGGATCGTATGGCCACAAGCGGGATTTCGGCGGCGACCTCTTCGAGAATTTCGATTACTACTGGAGTCAATCGCCGCTGAAGTACGCCAAAAACGTGCGCACGCCGACGCTGATTCTGCACTCGGACAACGACTATCGCGTGCCGCTGGAACAAGGCGAGCAGTGGTTCCGCGCGCTGCGGCTCTTTGGCGTCCAGGCGGAGATGGTCATTTTCCCGCGCGAGAATCACAATCTCACGCGCACGGGCGAGCCAAAACACTTGGTGCAGAGTCTCGAGTGGCAGACTTATTGGTTCGAGAAATTCTTGGACGGGAACCTGGCGGTGAAACCACCCTTGTAACGTTGGCCCATTTCGTAAATGACGAAAATCGGCCGGTAGTGCACATCGAAAACCGGCCCTCCGCTTTTCATCAAGAATCCGAGCTTTTCGGCACGGTCGAGGAAGCCGGAATTCTTTTCCGGCATGAACTCCTGACCGCGCGCGTGCCTCACGAATAACACGCCGGGACGGCCCAGCATCGACGCCGTCGATCGTCCATCGTCGGCGATGAAGTTGTCCAGCGGCAGGCGCCCTTGCGTGATCACCGCCAAGTTATTCGTGAATCCCCAATCCATGCAATACACCGCAACGGGATGGCGCGATTCCAACTCCGCCGCCAATTCGTCGATCGCGTCCGACCATCCCGATGATCCGCCCTGTTCCGCGATTTCGTCTCCGTAAGTATTGAGGACCAGCACGCCGCCCACCGCCAACACGAATACAAGCGAGGCCAGCACCGCCCCGCCGTAACGCGGCACACGGCGCGACATCGCTGTAAACGAAATCGCCATGATCGCCTGCGGCAGCGGCCACAACAGAATTGTGTGATGCGCGGACGTTCCTGAAGCGGTGGTCCACGCCATTTGCGCCCATGCGACGATCATCGCGACGATGCAAAACCAAATCGACCGGCGCGATTCGCGTCCACAGAAGGGCGCGAGCAGGATCGCCAGCACAAATGCCGCCAGCATCCAATCACGATGAGGATTGAAGTGCCCCGTAATCGCGGTAGACAGCCACTGCAGCGGCGACTGAATCAAACGCGCCTCATTTGTCTGCCATCCTTGATTCAAGTAACGAAACAAGTCTGACCCGTCGAACGTGTGCACGAGCGTCGCGACTTTCGCCGAAAGCGGCAACGTATCGGCTACCGCGTTTCCGCGCAGCGTCCCAAGCTTCGAGTGAACATTGTAGAGAATAAGCGGCGACGCACCGATCGCCAGCCACAGCACCATGCGCGCCGCACGACGCCACGTAAACACCGCGCAAATCTCGCGCCAGTAAAACATTGCACCGGCCGCGCCGAGTCCGCCAAGCAGCCACAACGCGATTGCCTTGTCCCATAGCGCGAGTCCCACGAGGAAAGCCGCGACTTCCCCGCCCGCGAGCAGCGCCGCAATCAGCAACAACGCCGTCAGAACATGCGGACCAAAGTCGTACACGCGCGTCAGCACAAACACCGGATCAGCGGCCAGCAAAACCACCGCCACCGCCGCCGCGCGATTTCCCGCGACGCGGCGCATCAACAAGAAGAACAACCACACCGTCGCGACGCCCGCAAACACCGCGGGCTCGCGCAGTGCCCACACGCTGGTGCCGAATACTTTGAAAATCGGCCACCACAGAAGCGTTTTCAGCGTTCCCACGTAGCTCGCTTGCATAATGGGAACTCGCCACGGCCCAATCCAGCGATAGTAGAGCGCGGAATCCGCCAAATAGATCGGCGCGGCGAATCGCGCTTCGTCGTTCTGCATGCCGAGGAGAGGAATAAACGCTTGCGCTGCGAGAAAGAGCCACAAGCATGCCACGACGGCAATCGACGCTGCGATTCGCGACTTCACCAACTGATCCCGACGAGCGAAACGGCCTGACGCGGCAGCGCGAAGTTCAATTCCAGACGGCCGTCTTTGGTATCCTTCCACTCCGGCGACGCGAGCATTTGCAATTGACCCGAGGCCTCGAGTTGCGCCCGCTGCGCGGACGTTGGCTGTTGCGGCGCTCCCATCGCCAGCCACGCACGGTAAGCGTTGCTGTGAGTTTCATCGATGCGGACGTGCTCCACGCGAACGCGCGTCGCGGGAAGCGCGGTGATTTCCAGATGTACCGGCAACGGTTCCGTAGCGACGTCGGCGTCGTGATAATTCCAAACCATCACGGCCGCTTCGCGCTCGGCTCGCGTTGCCAGCGCGTCCACGTCCGCTGCCGCGCCGCGCACTCCGCCCGCGATGATCTCGTCGAGCGGGACCGCGCCACTACCCTTCGCTTCCACGCGGTCGCCGCGCAGCATTCCGGCCATGCGGAAAAGATTCAAGATCGGCTTGGCGATTCCGTTGGTGGCAAGGGTCCGATAGCCTTCGAAATACGGTTTGTCTTCAAACTCAAACGCCCACGTGAGCATGTTGACGTTGGTGTGAAAACGATCGCCCATGCGAATGATGTTCGCCAGCGAAGCCGCGTCGTAGCTCGCATAGTGCGTGCCGTTGCGATAGCCCAGTTCCGGACGCTCACGCGGCGAACACGCCGCGCAACCCTCGGGATCGTACTCGCTGATCACCACCGGCAATCCACGAAACTGCGGAAAGCCCGCGATAATCTCCAGGCCGCGCTGCGCATTTTGCAGATTGCGTCCCAACCCCATGACCACATGGCCGTCAACAAATTTTGGCGCGCCCTTGGCGTGATACGTAATGAAATCGAGCGGCGCACCTTTCTTCCCCGTGACCGCGTTCACGCCGTTCGCGCAATGATCCAGAAATTGACGCAAATACTCGCCGGCCTTGGCGTTCGCCGGATCCGTCGTCCCAGGACCGCCGATCCGCGCTTTCGGCAACGCGCGTTTCACCGCGTCAGCCGTGTAATCGTAGAGCTTGTCGTATTCCTCAGGCGTGCCGCGCCAGTAGAAAATGTCCGGCTCGTTCCACAACTCCCACGACCACTGCTCCACTTCTGCCGCGCCATAACGTTCGACAGAGTGCCGCACCCAGCGATACACCAGGTCCGCCCAAGCGGAGTAATCGTTCGGAGGTTGCGCCCATCCGCGTCCTTCCGGTTGATTCGGCCAATTCCGCGCGTACGGCTGCGGATGACTGGAGAGCGCTTCCGGCATGAATCCGATTTCCACAAAGGGACGCGCGCCCGCTTCCTTGTACGTATCGAAGATACGATCGATGATCGTCCAATCGTAGACCGGCTTGCCGTCCGGCCCGATCGTGTACACGTTGGTCGATCCCCACTTCATCGCCGGCGTTCCGTCGCCCGTCACCAATAAATGGTGCGCGCGAATCTGTACGCGCGCCGGCGTAAGCGCCGCCAGTTCCTGGATCAGCTTCCGTCCGTTCGGTTGATACGTATAGTTCGGTTCGTCGTAGCCGAAGTACGCGTAGACCGGTTGAAACGCGCCTTGCTTTACGTTGGTGTTCACAATGATCGCGGCCGGCGTTTGCGCGGCGGCGACGGTCGCGAGGAAGAGGATGAGGGATCGCACGACCCCCAGAGTAGCATGTGTCATAATGCGCTTGTGAAACTCACTCGTCGCGACGTGATCAAAGGCGCGGGCGCATCACTCCTTACTCTTCCGGTGCTTGCGCAAACAGCCAACGACATCGAAATCCGCGTGACGCCAGTGGGACGCTCCACGCTGCGGCTCACGCTGCTTCCCGCCGCGACGCCCGTGGTGATCCACGACGGATCGATGGCGCGCACCGATTGGGGCAAGCCCGCCGCGACCTGGTTGCTGAGCGGCGGCGCGCAAGAAACATACGCCAGAAATTTCCGCGTCAAAATGGCGGCCGATCCGCTGGCGTTCGACATTTGGACCGCGCCCACGACCGAGCCCGACGCCGCAGAACGCGCGCAAGGTCCCGGCGAATTCGTGCAGCGATTCCAAGTGGACGTCGCTGGAAAAACGCTTTCCTTTAACACCGGCAACAATCCAATTTTCGGCATGGGCGAAGGTGGACCGCAGTTCGATCGCCGCGGCAACACCGATCGCATGCGCAGCGGTCAAGGCGGATACCAGCTCCGTACGAATGGCGGCCGCGTGCCGATCAACTGGCTCATCAGTGCGGGACCGGCGCTGACCTGGGCGATTTTTCTGCACAACGCGCAAGGATCGTACGATCTCACGGGCAGCGTCGGAAAGTTCCAGAGCGCCGCGGCCATCCTGCCGCTCGATTTGTTCTTGGTCGCCGCACACGATCCGCCCGCGGTGATGGCGGAGTACGCCTTTCTCACGGGACGTCCCGAGTTGCCGGCGCTGTGGACCTTCGGCTATCAGCAATCGCACCGCACGCTGGCCGATCGCGCCGAAGTGGTCAACGAAGCGCGGACGTTCCGCGAGAAAAAACTGCCCTGCGACACGCTGATCTATCTTGGCACGGGGTTTTGTCCTTCGGGCTGGAACACCAACAACGGCGAATGGAGTTGGAACAAGAAAGTTTTTCCCGATCCCAAAGGCGTGATCGACGAACTGCATACACAGCATTTCAAAGTGGCGCTGCACGCCGTGATTCGCGCGCGGGAGATGTCCGGCACGGTGCGCGACAATCTGGGCGCTTGTCCCACCGATGCGGTCGCCGCGGAATCGCTGCCGTCGTGCTACTGGAAACTGCATCAGCCGGTTTTTTCACAGGGCGTCGACGGCTGGTGGCCCGATGAGGGCGATCCGCTGAATGCCGTATCGCGCATCACACGTAATCGATTTTATTGGGAAGCGCCACAACTCGATCGCCCGAACGAACGCCCGTTCGCGTTGCATCGCAACGGTCAAGCGGGCATGCAGCGCTACGCGTCGTTCTTGTGGTCGGGCGATGTAACGTCGCTCTGGGCCACGCTCGCCGCGCACATTCCTGTCGCGATCAACACGGGACTCACCGGCATTCCCTACTGGGGCACCGATATCGGTGGTTTCGTTCCCAGTCCTGAATTCACGGCGGAATTATTCTTGCGATGGTTTCAGTTCGGCGCGTTCTGTCCGCTTTTCCGCGCGCACGGACGCGCCTGGAAACTGCGCCTGCCTTGGGGATGGAACACCGGCGACACCGGACCCACCGAAATTTCCAACTACAACGGCGCGGCGCTGCCCGATAAAAGTCAACTGCACAATCCGCAGGTCGAGGTGATCTGCCGGAAATATCTCAACCTGCGCTATCGCCTGATGCCGTATCTGTACAGTGTGGCGCGGGAAGGCACGCGCACCGGCCTGCCGATTATGCGCGCGCTGTGGCTGCACTATCCCGACGATCCGGTGGCCGTGATGCGCGGCGACGAGTATCTCTGGGGCCGCGACATTTTGGTCGCGCCGGTTGTGGAAAAAGGCGCGACGTCGCGGCGCGTCTATCTGCCGAAAGGCGATTGGTACGACTATTGGACCGGCGAAAAACACGTGGGCGGTCAGGAAATCACGCGGGCCGTCGATCTCGAGACGATGCCGCTGTACGTGCGTGCCGGCGCGATCATTCCGCACGATCCGGTGCGCCAATACACCAGCGAGCCGGTGAGCGATCCCACGGAACTTCGCGTTTATCCCGGCGCCGACGGCGAGTTTCTGCTCTACGACGACGACGGCCGGTCGTTCGACTATCGACGCGGCGAGTGGATGGGCGCGGCCATGCAATGGGTGGATCGCGCGCGCACACTGCGCATGATCCTGACGCCCGATTCGAAGATGCTGGCGGCGGAGCGCCGTTTCACAGTCACGGCCGGTGGCGCCGCGCGTCCTGCCGTTTTCACGGGTAATTTGCTTGAGGTGAAATTGTGAGCAAGCCCGAATAAACCGATTTATTAACTGAAACGTGAATCGGTAGTTTTTCCTATCGCGAGTTAGTTCCAAGGAGTGAAAAAACCGCATATTGGTCCTTGGGTCCGCCGGTTCTTGTGGCCATCCCATTTCTCCCCTACACTTATCCCCAGGTCTGGGAGAGAAAGGTCGAATTCATGGAAGGGAATAATCGCCGCGGCCGCCACGGGGAAATGGTGTACCGGCCGTCGCGTGAACATCCGGCCGAACTCGCGGTTCAAGCGTGGGACGAAGAAGAGAAATTTGCCAAAATTTTTCGCTTTAATCCCGTGGCGATGTCGATCATCGACGCGCAACACGGCTGTTTTGTGGAAGTAAATCCCGAGTTTTGCCGCATGACCGGCTACTCGCGCGACGAAGCCATCGGCCGCACGGCGTCGGAATTGGGACTTTCCTGGCAGGGGTCGAACAATGACGTTTCGCAGGATCCGGTGACGGGACGCGCCGCTCTCGACGTCGAGGCGACGGTGTGCCACAAAAACGGCGACCGTCGCGTCGCGCTGCTTTCCTGCGAAGCGCTCGAACTCGCCGGACAGGAATGCGTGCTCGCGGCGTTTCGCGACGTCACCGAAAGCCGCCGCATGGAAGAAGAACTGCGCGTGATGAATCTGCGTCTGCGCGAGTGGGTGGTGGAACTGGAGCGCCGCACGGCGGACATCAGCTTGCTCGGCCAAATGGCCGACCTTTTGCAAACCTGCCTGACCACCGCCGAGGCGTACGAAGTGGTCGCGCATTCCTCGCGCTTGATTTTTCCGGAAGCCGCCGGCGCGCTCTACTTGCGCGAACCCGGCACCCAACAGATGGGAATCGCCGGAAGTTGGAACGGCGACTTCACGTCAGAACACACCTTTGAAGCGGAACAATGCTGGGCGCTGCGCTTGGGCCGCACGCATTCCATGGGCTTCGGCGAGCCGGCGCTTTTCTGCCAGCATCTGCCGCATCCGGTGGCCGATTCGCTGGTGTGCGTTCCTTTGATGACCAAGGGAGAATCGCTCGGCGTCTATCATTTGCGATTTAATCGCCGCGAGACACGCGAGATTGGTCCGCGGCGCGCCGTGCAGGAATTAGCGCAAGCCGTGGCGGAACACGTGGCGCTCGCGCTGGGAAATTTGCAACTGCGTGAAACGCTGCGCCAGCAATCCACGCGCGACCCGCTCACCGGACTCTACAATCGCCGGCACATGGAGGAATCGCTGGGCCGCGAATTGCTGCGCGCGCAGCGCGCCGGCCGTCCGCTCGGCGTGATTCTGTTCGATCTGGATCACTTCAAGCGCTTCAACGACGCGTTTGGTCACGATGCCGGCGACTACTTGTTGCGCGAGCTCGCCGCGCGGGTCACCGGTTTCTCGCGCAAGGAAGATATCGCCTGCCGTTTCGGCGGCGAGGAATTTGTGCTGATCATGCCGGAAGCGACGTTGGAAATCACGATACAGCGCGCTAACTTCCTGCGAGAAGAAGTGAAGCGGATGACCTGGGAAAGCCGCGGGCGCACCCTTGGGCCCGTTACGCTATCGTGCGGAGTGTCGGCGTTTCCGAATCACGGCAAAAACGGCGACTCGTTGCTGCACGCCGCCGATCTCGCCCTGTACCAAGCGAAGAACGAAGGGCGCGACCGCGTAGTCTGCGCGCCCGAGCGGCAATCCGCGCGCGCCTAATTTGGCGCCGCACTCCAAATTACTTCGCCGCGCGCGATGCGGCGCCCATGAGCGCCGCGGCCATTCGTTCACGGTGATACGCCGCGTCGCCGAACGCAATCTCGCTGGCCTTCGCGCGACGGTAATACAAGTGCACATCGTTTTCCCAAGTGAATCCCATGCCGCCGTGGACTTGAATCGCGCGATTCCCCGCCTCGCGATACGCTTCGCTGGCGTAAGCTTTCGCCACGCTCACCGCCGTACGCGCATCCGGCGCGTTTTCCTGTAACGCCCACGCCGCGTAATACGTGGACGATCGCGCGCCTTCCAGAAGAATCAGCATGTCCGCGCACATATGCTGCACGGCTTGGAATTGTCCAATGGGTTTGCCGAACTGCTTACGTGTTTTCGCATACGCCACCGTTAGGTCGAGCATGCGCTGCATGCCACCGGTCATCTCGGCGGTCAGCGCGACTGTCGCGAAGTCGAGCGCACGATCGAGCGCAGTTAGCGCGGCGCCGCCGGTCGCGATCACCTCGGCGGGCGTGTTGTGGAATGTCACGGCGTAGAGTTTGCGCGTCGCGTCGAGCGCCGGCTGCGCTTCGAGCGACACTCCGGCGGCACGGCGATCCACCACGGCCAACGCTAATTCCCCGCCCTGACGCGCGGCGCACACAAAAAACGACGCAACGCCGGCGTCCATGACGAAAAGTTTTTGTCCGTTCAGCGTTCCCTTCGTCAAAGGCAGGGCCACATCTCGCGAATTCCAACTCGCTTCCTTCTCGAGCAATGCCAAAGTCGCGCGCGCTTGTCCCGAGCAGATCGGCGCCAAGTATTTTTTCTTCGCGCCGTCTTGGGCCCCGGCGAAAATCGCTGTACCGGCGAGCGGCACGGTCGCGAGAAACGCACCTGGCACCAGCGCCTGACCCATTTCCTCGCACGCCGCCGCTAGATCGACGAGGCCCAACCCCATGCCGCCGTATTCTTCGGGAAACGGCAAACCGGTCCAACCTTGATCGGCCATTTTCTTCCACAGCGCTTCGTCGTGCGCCGTTTCGGTTTCCATCAGGCGGCGAATTTCCGGTGGGGGACACTCGGCGGTGAAGAATTCGCGCGCCGAGTTCTTCAAAAGCTGCTGTTCTTCGGTGAGTCCAAAATTCATAGCGTCCTTTAATAGCTCTTGGGCAATCCCAAAACAAAGTGTCCAATGATGTTGCGCTGCACTTCGCTGGTGCCCGCTTCAATGGTGTTTCCGCGCGTGCGTAGAAATTGATACGCCCACTGACCTTCGTCGATCACGCCGACCGGGCCCTTCGTCAACTGTCCGTACGCGCCCATCAACTCCATGGCGATCTGTTGGAAACGCTGGTTCAGCTCGCTCCACAGCAGTTTTTGGATCGATCCTTCAGGACCCGGCGTGCCGCCATTGGCGATCCGGGAGATGATGCGCATTTGGTTCAAGCGCATCACTTCGATTTCGGTGTACGCCTGCGCCAATCGCTGGCGAATCACGGGATCTTCCGCGGCGGGCCGGCCGTTGCGCGTGAGTTCATGCGACAACTCCACGAGACGATCGAACCAGCGCTTATAGATAATGTGCAGCCCGGCGCCCAGCGTCGCGCGTTCGTGCATCAACGTGCTGATCGCCACGTTCCAACCGTCGCCGACCTTGCCGAGCACGTTTTCCACCGGCACGCGGACGTCTTGGAAAAACACTTCGTTGAATTCCGTCTCGCCGGTCATCTGACGCAGCGGACGAACGTCGACGCCGGGCGCGTGCATGTCCACGAGAATGTAGGAAAGTCCCTTGTGTTTCTCCGATCCCGGCTCGCTGCGAACCACCAGCGCGCACCAGTCGGCAGCCCATCCGTAGCTGGTCCAGACTTTCTGTCCGTTGACGACAAAATGATCGCCATCGCGGCGCGCCTCGGTGCGCAGCGCGGCTAAATCCGATCCCGCGTTCGGTTCGGAAAATCCCTGGCACCAGATTTCGTCGGCATTCAGAATCGGTTTCAGGAAGCGCGCTTTTTGCGCGGGCGTCCCGTAGGTGATGGTCGTGGGACCGACCAGGGCCAATCCCAACGTGTTCGCCATCGGCGGCGCGGCGGCGCGCGCCATTTCTTCGTTGAAAATCACTTGTTCCATCAGCGTGGCGCCGCGACCACCGTACTCGGCGGGCCAGGAGATACCGGCCCATCCGCCGGCGAAAACTTTGCGCTGCCATTCGCGCAGAAATTCGAAGCGCTTGCGCATGCTTTCTTCGGCGTCCTGGCGCGCTTTCCATCCGGCCGGTACGTTCGCCGACAGCCAGTCGCGGATTTCGTTGCGAAACTCGGTTTCTTGCGGGGTCAGGTTCAGATCCATGGGAATTTCAATTTATCATTTGAATCGCGAGGCAGTCTATAAAGCGACGATAGTTAGCTGGACAAACGCACGCCATCTCCTCTACTCTATTGCCCTGCGCGGACGGTGAGCCGTCAGCGCGACTATATGGCTCAGAATGTCCTTGGCACGATGATGCAGTACCCGCTGGCGATCTCGTCGATCCTCGACCGTGCGGGCAAATACTTCGGGGCGCGGGAAATTGTTTCGCGGCTCCCCGATCGCTCCATTCATCGCTACACCTACGCCGATTTTCACCGCCGCGCCCGGCAACTCGCTTCGGCGCTGCGCCGCGCGGGACTGCGCCCCGGCGATCGGGTCGGTACGCTGATGTGGAATCATTACGCGCATCTGGAATCGTACTTCGCGATTCCCTGCGCCGCGGGCATACTGCACACGTTGAATCTGCGTCTGCATCCCAACGATCTTCAGTTCATCGTGAACCACGCGGAAGATCGCTTCTTGATCATCGACGACATCTTGCTGCCGCTCTACGAGCAGTTCCGCGATCGCGTGAAGCCGGAGCGCGTATTCGTCGTGTCGCTTTGCGGCAAGCCTGTACCTGCAGGTTACGAAGACTACGAAGCGCTAATGGCCACGGGCGACGCGAGCGATCCGCTGCCCGAAACCAACGAGCGCGACGCCGCTTCGATGTGCTACACGTCCGGCACCACGGGATTTCCCAAGGGCGTTGTTTACACGCAACGTTCTGTCGTGCTGCACTCGATGTGCGGAGGATTGACCGACGCGTTAGCGCTCTCCGGTCACGACGCGCTGCTGCCGGTGGTCCCGATGTTTCACGTCAACGCGTGGGGACTGCCGTTCACCGCGACCATGTTGGGCACGAAACTGGTGCTGCCTGGACCGTTTCTCGACGCGGAGAATCTGCTCGACCTCTTCGATCGCGAGCAAGTCACGATCTCGGGCGGCGTGCCCACCGTGTGTATGGCGCTCGTCGAAGCGCTCGAAAAAAATCCCGGCCGCTGGAAGCTCGCGCCGGAACTGCGGGTGCTCTCCGGCGGCTCCGCGCCGCCCGAAGCGCTGATTCGCGCGCTGGAAAAACACGGCATTCGCTTGGTCCACGCCTATGGACTCACCGAATCGAGTCCGATTGCGTACGTGTGCCACTTGCGTCCACACATGCGCGATTGGCCGGAGGATCGCAAGTACGCGGTGCGCCGCATGCAAGGCCGTCCGATGCCGTTTGTGGAAACGCGCATCGTCAACGACGCAGGGATCGCGCCACAGGACGGTGCGACGCTCGGCGAAGTGCAATTGCGCGGTCCCTGGATCACAGGCGCGTATTACAACCTGCCGGCCGAACGCGACAAATGGACCGCCGACGGATGGTTTCGCACCGGCGACGTTGCGTCAGCCGACGCCGAAGGATTCCTGAAGATCGCCGATCGTACGAAAGATTTGATCAAGTCCGGCGGTGAATGGATCAGTTCGGTGGATCTGGAAAACGCCTTGATGGGCCATCCGTCGGTGAAAGAAGCCGCTGTGATCGCGATTCCCGACGCAAAATGGGCCGAGCGGCCGATGGCGGTGGTGGTGGCGAAGGATCCCGTGACGTGTACGGCGGAAGTTTTGCGCGCCTATCTGGCCGAGCGTTTCGCCAAGTGGCAAATCCCCGACGCGTTCGAATTTGTCGAGAGCATT
Source organism: Terriglobia bacterium (assembly GCA_021325275.1). Classification (GTDB taxonomy): domain Bacteria; phylum Acidobacteriota; class Terriglobia; order JAJPHL01; family JAJPHL01; genus JAJPHL01. The sequence continues at coordinate 46,361 of JAJPHL010000011.1, forward strand.
CCACACACGTCCACCGGAAAAATGTTGAAAGCCGAGTTGCGCAAGCGTTACGCGGAAGGGAGGAAATAACCATGAGCACTTCAATGCCCGGAACGATCATGGATTTTCCCTTGACGCTTTCGACGATCCTGGAACGCGCGCCGCTTTTTCGCGACGTGGAGATTGTTTCGCGCCGACCCGCCGGCGCCGAAATCTTCCGCTACACCTACGGCGACTTCCACCGCCGCGCGCGATCGCTGGCCGCGGCGTTGCAGCGCGCGGGATTGCGTCCCGGCGACCGCATCGCCACGCTCATGTGGAATCAGTACCAGCATCTCGAAGCGTATTTCGGGATTCCCTCGGCTGGCGGCGTAATACACACGTTGAATCTGCGCCTGCATCCGAACGAACTCGCGTATATCGCGAATCACGCCGAAGACCGTTTCGCGATCGTCGAGGAATCTCTGCTGCCGGTCTTCGAGAAGTTTCGCGCGCAGACGAAGATTGAGCGCGTGATCGTGACCGGATCCGAATACGAAGCATTCATTGCTCCCGGCGATTCCGGCTACGAACATCCCGTGCTCGACGAAAACGCCGCCGCGGCGATGTGCTATACGTCGGGAACCACGGGCCATCCCAAGGGCGTGATGTATTCACATCGCGGGATCGTGCTGCATTCGTTTGTGTGCGCGATGCAAGACGCCTTCGCCGTTTCCGAACAGGACACGCTGCTGCCCGCCGCGTCGATGTTCCACGCCAACGCCTGGGGATTGCCTCACGCCGCGGCGATGATGGGCGCCAAAATCGTGCTCCCCGCCTCCGACATGTCGCCGGAAGGCCTGCTCGATTTATTCGATCGCGAGCAAGTCACGTTGACCTCCGGCGTTCCCACGATCTGGGCGGGCGTGCTCGACGGGCTCGAGAAAAATCCTGGGCGCTGGAAGCTCGCGCCACGCTTGCGCGTGGTGATCGCGGGATCGGCCGCGCCGGAATCGATGTTCCGCCGCTTCGATAAATTCGGCGTGCGCGCGATTCACCTCTGGGGAATGACGGAGACGACACCTGTCGCGACGATCAGCCATGTGCAACCGCACATGCGCGGCTTATCCGAAGACGCGCGCTACGACGTGCGCGCCACACAAGGCACACCCGTGCCGTTTGTGGAAACGCGCGTTGTTTCCGACAACGGCGAATGCCCATGGGACGGCACAACACTCGGCGAGTTGCAAGTGCGCGGCCCCTGGGTCGCGGGTGCGTACTACAACATGCCGGAAACCGCCGATCGCTGGACCGCCGACCACTGGTTCCGCACCGGCGACGTTTGTTCGATCGATCCAAGCGGCTACATCAAGATCGCGGATCGCACCAAGGACCTGATCAAGTCCGGCGGCGAGTGGATCAGTTCGGTCGATCTTGAAAATACGCTATGCGGCCATCCGAAAATCCGAGAAGCCGCCGTGATCGCCGTGGCGCATCCCAAGTGGGACGAGCGTCCGCTTGCCTTGATCGTGCTGCGTGAAAATGCTTCGGCCAAAGAGGAAGAATTCCGCGACTTCCTGGCGCAGAAATTCGCCAAGTGGCAAATTCCCGACCGTTTCGTGTTCGTCGATGAGTTGCCGCATACGTCAACCGGCAAGCTTCAGAAGCTCACGATGCGCGAACAGTATAAAGATTGGAAGTGGTGACGACCTCAGGAGCGCCGCGATCCCATACAGGACGTCACGCGCCCACTCTGCGGCTATTCGCCTTCGCTTTGGTCACGCAGTCGACGAACTTGCGAGCGTTGGCCTCCAGCACTTCGAACTTGCCCGCTTCCATCGCCTTGTGATCCACGAGGTCCGCGCCCACGCCGAGAGCCGACGATCCGGCGAGTAGAAAATCCATCGCGTTTTCAAGGTTCACGCCGCCCGTGGGGATCAACTGAATGTGCGGAAACGGCGCTTTCAACGAGCGAATGTACTTCGGTCCACCCACGTTGCCGCACGGAAAAACTTTCACGAAATCCGCGCCTTCCTCCCACGCGGTGAGCACTTCGGTGGGTGTGAGACCGCCGGGCATCACCACTTTCGAGTAGCGGTGCGCGACTTTGATCACGTCGACGCGCAACGCCGGCGTCACCAGAAACTCCGCGCCGGCCAGCAAGGCCGCGCGCGCCGTTTCGCCGTCGAGCACCGTTCCCGCACCGAGCAAAACTTTGCCGCCGAGCGAATCCGCGAGTTTTTCCAGCACGTGAATGGCGCGCGGCACGGTCATGGTGATTTCGAGCGTCGGAATTCCGCCGCGCACAATCGCGTTGCACGCCGCCAGCGCTTGATCCGCGCTCGATGCGCGAACCACCGGAACGATTCCCGTTTCTACGATTGCATTGCGCGTTTGCGAGCGAGACATTCTCCGTTCCTCCCCGTGTGAAACGATCCCTGTAATGCTTTTTACCACAGAAAGTACAACGCGGGAAATATGTTAGGCTAAAGGTACTTGAGCGCGTCGAAAAAATTCCGGCACAAGCGAGGTTGCGCCGCTAGGAGCGGAATCACTCTATGAACAAGCGTGTTGGAATTTTGACCGGAGGCGGAGACTGCCCCGGATTGAACGCCGTGATTCGCGGCGCGGTGCGGCGCGCCTTGCGCAGCGGTTGGGAATGCGTGGGCATCCTCGAGGGTTGGCGCGGATTGATCGACGCCAAATACATGCCTCTGGACCTCGAAGCGATCCGCGGCATTCTTCCGCGCGGCGGAACGATCTTGCGCACCTCGCGCACCAATCCCAGCAAGCGTCCTGAGGGAATGAATCTGATTCGCCAGAACTACAATGCGCTGGGCCTCGATTCGTTGATCGCCATCGGCGGCGACGACACGCAAGGCGTCGCATCGAAGCTGCACGAGGCGGGACTCAAAGTGATCGGCGTGCCGAAAACGATCGACAACGATCTCTCCGGCACCGATTGCACGTTTGGTTTCGACACCGCCGTGAATATCGTCACCGAAGCGATCGACCGCCTGCACACCACCGCCGAAGCACACAATCGCGTGATGGTGGTGGAAGTGATGGGCCGCCACGCCGGATGGATCGCCGTGGCGAGCGGAATCGCCGGCGGCGCGGATGTGGTGCTGATCCCCGAAAAGCCGATCAACCTTGACGAAGTCGTGAAGCTCTTGCAGCATCGCGTCGAACGGGGACGCACATTTTCGATCATGGTGGTCGCCGAGGGCGCGAAATTCGCCGACGGCGTGCAGGTCACGCTCAGTTCCAAGATCGACGAATTCGGTCATGAACAACAAGGCGGCATCGGCACCGTGCTGGCGGCGGAAATCGAAAAGCGCACGGGACTGGAGACGCGCGCGGTGATCCTCGGGCACGTTCAGCGCGGCGGATCCCCCAGCGCTTTCGACCGCATTCTCGCCACACGCTTCGGCGTGATCGCCATGGAACAAGTAATCAAAGGCGAATCCGGCAAAATGGTCGCGCTGCACGGCGGCGACATTGTCACGGTTCCCTTCAGTGAAGCGCTCACCAATCGCAAGGTCGATCCCGAGCTCTATCGAGTCGCGGAAACGTTCTTCGGTTAGACGATGGCACTTACGATCCACGATCTCGATACGCCCGCGGTGGTCGTCGATCTCGACGTGATGGAGGCCAATCTCGCGCGCATGGCGGCCTTTTGCCGCGACCACCGTTTGCGTTTGCGCCCGCACACCAAAACGCACAAGGTTCCCGAACTCGCACACGCGCAAGTGCGCTCGGGCGCGTGCGGCATCACGGTCGCGAAAGTCGGCGAGGCCGAAGTGATGGCCGCGGCGGGTCTCGACAATATCCTGATCGCCTATCCGGTGGTCGGCGCGCTAAAAGTCGAACGGCTCGCCAGATTGGCTCTGCGCCGCGCCATGACCGTGGCGCTCGACTCGCGCGAGGCGGCCGCGGGAATTTCCGCGGGGCTGCACAGCCGCGGCGCGAGCATCGACGTGCTCGTCGAGATCAACACGGGCTTCGGGCGCTGCGGCGTCACGATTGGTCCTGAGGCGATCGAGTTGGCGCGCTACGTGGCTTCCCTGCCCAGCCTGAAGTTTCGCGGCGTGATGGTGTATCCGGGCAACATGCTCGTGGACGCCGGCAAGATTGCGCCGCTGGTACAAAACGAACGCACACGCGACGCCGAGATCGTGGAGCTTTTCAATCGCGCCGGCCTTCCAATCGAGATTTTCAGCGCCGGATCGACACCGTCCGCGCCGATCACCGGCGACTTGCCGGCCGTCAACGAAATTCGTCCCGGCACCTACATCTACAACGACATGAATACCGTGGGCAGCGGCGCGTGCACGCTCGCCGATTGCGCGACCACGGCGCTGGTCACCGTCGTATCCACCGCCGTGCCTGGAAAAGCGATGATGGACGGCGGATCGAAAACATTTTCAAGTGATACGTTGAGGACCGGCAAGGCTGCGGGCTACGGATACATCGTGGAAGATCCTGACGCCGTGGTCTCGGGCTTCAACGAGGAGCACGGACATCTCGATTTGCGGGCTTCCGGCCGAAAGTATCGCGTGGGCGAACGCCTGCGTGTGATTCCCAATCACGTTTGCGCCATGATCAACCTGCACGATCAGGTTTACGGCGTACGCGGAGAAACCGTGGAGGTGGTATGGAACGTCGCTGGTCGTGGCAAATTGCAGTAATTCTCCTGGCCGCCGCTACGGCCTTGTGCGCGCAACAAGCACCTGCACCCAGCGTGCTGGCGGCGCGCGATCTCGCGCCGATTCTCGATACGCTTCAAGGACTGCCAGGGAGTCCCGTGAAGTTCGATCGCGCGCGCGTCGAACAGGGCTACATGGCCGACGTCTTCACGCTGGTCGAGAATCTGCGATCGCTGCTGTTCCTCTTGGAACTGCGCCAGGAAGCGACGCCCGCCGAACGCGAGAAGCTGGCCGAAATGACCGATCGTCTCGATCAGCATTTCCGCGCGCTCATGGCGCGCAATGACACGCGCTTGCGCAACCCGGATCGCGATAATCTCGCTCGCTACGCCGATTCCGATCGCGTACTTCCTCCGCCGGCTGCCGGCGAGCAGCGCGTACTCTTCATGGGCGATTCCATCACCGACATTTGGAGACTCGCTGAGTATTTCCCCGGCAAGGCGTACGTGAACCGCGGAATCAGCGGACAGATCACCGGCGAAATGCTGGGACGCATGAAGGCCGACGCGCTCGATCTGAAGCCCCAAGCGATGGTCGTGCTCGCGGGCACCAACGATTTGGCGCGCGGCGTCGCCGTGCAAACCATCGAGAACAACTTGTACATGATGGCGAGTCTGGCGAAGTCGCAAGGCATCAAAGTGATTCTCGCGTCGATCCTGCCGGTGAACGGCAACAACATCGCGCTGCGTCCACCCGAGAAAATCATCGAGATCAACAAGTACGAGCAGGAACTTTGCGCCAAAGAAGGCTACATCTATCTCGACTATTTCGATGCGTTGAAAGACGGCGAAGGCCACATCCCCAAGGACCTGGCCGCCGACGGCTTGCATCCCAACGCGCAAGGTTACAAGATCATGGCGCCGCTGGTGCAGGCCGCCATCGATAAGGCGCTGGCATCGCCCGCCGCCATGAAGAAACCCGCCAAGGCGGATAAGCATTGAGTTTTGGCCCGCGAGCGACGATCGCCATCTGTGCCGCGATTGTTCTCACCGGCGCGATCGGCGCGCGCGTTCTGGCGTCGGCGTCGTGGAATAGCGTCGTCAGCTATCACACCCCGTACATACTGCAACCGCGCACGCCGTTCGGCCAGCGCCTTGTCGATCACGTGCTGCTGGTGGTGATCGACGGCCTGCGCCTCGATCAATCGCGCGAGCTACCGGAGATGAACACGCTGCGCGCGCAAGGCGCTGACGGCGAGTCGCGCGCGGGCCTGCCGTCGCTCTCGAATCCGGCGCGCGCCGTGTTTTCCACGGGATCGTGGCAGGAGGTCAACGGCGTCACTAATAATTCCGCGTACATTCCACCCAAAGGCCGCAGCGTTTTTTCGAACGCCAACGCCGTGGGAATCCGCGTGGCTTTCGCGGGCATCGATTTTTGGAAGCAGAACTACGGCATGTACGCGCGCGAAGATTTTCCATCGTTCGGAAAAGAGCCGCACGATCTCGGGGTCGACGCGATTTCCGCGTATCAGCGCAAGTTGTGCGGCGGCATCGTGCCGTTCGTCGGCGCGAGCCAAGCGCGGCTAATCGTCGTCGACTTGACGGCGGTCGATATCATTTCGCACGACTTTGGCGCGGTGACGCCAGAGGCCAAGCGCATTCGCGGCGAAGTGGATTCCTGCTTGCAGCAGGTCGTCGCGAAAGTGGACCTCGCGAAAACCGTGGTCATCGTGACTTCCGATCACGGCCACCTCGACACGGGCGGTCACGGCGGCGAGGAAGAGGAAGTGATGCGGACGCCGCTGGTGATCGCGGGACAAGGCGTGCGGCGCGCGTCCGGCATTCGCGCGGAGCAAGTGGACATTGCGCCGACCATTTGCGGATTGCTCGGTATCCCCATTCCCTCGATGAATCAAGGGCGTTTCCTCGCCGAAGCTTTCGATTTTCCACCCGCGACCATTCAAGAAGTGCAGGATCGCGTGGAGCAGCAACGTGCCATGTTCCATCGCGTGCAGCAGAGGATTCTCGGCGGCGATCGCGCGGGCGCGCCATTGCGCGCGCGCAGTTTGCGCCTCGGTCCGGCGGTGGCGCTGGCCCTTTGCATTGCGGTGGGAGTCGGGTGGATTCTCGCGGGGGCGTGCCACACCACGCGAGAACGTGGCGAACTATTTCTGGCGACCATGCTCTACAACGGCGTGTACTACGCGCTTTTTCGCAACTTCCATCTGGCGTACTCGCTGAGCGCGGTGAATCGCGAAGAGTTTCTGAATGCTTTTCTCTTCAAAGGCATGTTGGTTTCCGCTCTGGCCACCGCACTGCTCGGTGCTGCGGTGGCCGTCACGCGAGAGCGCACGGTCACCGACCGTGTCCGGCTGTTCGCGGCTTTCGCCGCGCTCATAAGCCTGACGTGGATGGCGCAGGTCCTGCGAATCTACTATCTGAACGGCATCACGATCACCGCGTGGATGTTCGATTTGACGCAAGCCTTCACGTGCTATCTCGATTTGCTGGCGCTGATCGGCGTGGCCGTCGGCGGCGTTGCCGGCGCGTTACTCCTGTGGGCGATCGCTAGCCTTTTACCAAAACCCGCAAGTCTCTAACGTTGTTCCCCGTAGGTCCGGTGACAATCGCGTCGCCGAGTTTGTCGAAAAACGTGTAGGAGTCGCTGCGCTCGTAGAAATCCCGAGGGTCCAGGTTGGCGGCCGCGGCGCGCGCGCACGTTTCGCCGTCCGCGGACGCACCCGCCGCGGGACTGTTGCCGTCAAGTCCGTCCGTGCCGCCGGAAAACACGGCTAGGCGCTCGCCCGCGATCTTCGTTGCGCAATAAAGCGCGAAGGCCTGATTCCTTCCGCCGATTCCGTTTCCCGTGACCGGACAACTCAATTCCCCGCCCGTCACGATGCATGCCGGCGCGCGAAGTCGGCGTAAACGTGAAAGCAAATAATCGGCGGCTTTCTCGAGCGGCCAATCGTCGCACGACGTATCGACTTCCACGCGCCATCCGCGCTGCCGCGCGAGATCGGCGAGGATTTCCAGGCCGTCGCGATTTGACATCAGCAGATGGTAACGGCTGTGGTCGAAGTATCCCTCGCCGGACTTCGGCGTTTCCGGAATTCCGCGCTGGTACGATTCCGGCAAATCCATTTTGTATCGCGCGATGATCTCGCGGCACTCCGCGGCGGTCGATTCGTCGGGCATCGTCGGCCCGGACGCGACTGTGGAATCGCGGCCTTCGGGAACGTCCGAAATGTACAGCGTGACTTGTCGCGCGGGCCACGCGGCAGCCGCGAGGTGGCCGCCTTTGACGGCGCTGAAGTGTTTGCGCACCGTGTTCATCTCGTAAATGTTTGCGCCGCACGTCACCAGAATTTCATACAAACGCCGGCAGCCTTCAAGAGGCACGTCTTCCCACAGCGGCGCTTCAAACAACGCCGAGCCGCCGCCGGAAATCAGAAAGACAATGAAACTCTCTTTCCCGGCCGGCCCCACCATTTCGACCACCGCACGCGCGGCGCGAACGCTGCCTTCATCCGGACACGGATGTCCGCCTTCGATGTATCGAAAATTACGTAGTGGCGATTCCGGCGCATGGGGCGCCACAACGATGCCGGTTGCGCGACCGCGTCCCACGAGTTGGTCGAACGCATCGGCCATCGGAACGGCCGCTTTGCCGATGGCGATTACCTGCAACCGTTCGTACGCGGAGAGGTCGTACAGGTCTTCACCGATTGAAAGCACGCCGTGCTCGCAGTAAATGCGTTCGGCCATGCGGGCGGCGGGATCAAGACGAGCCAGCGTCTCGCGAAACATCGCCGCCAGCTCGGTTTTCATCGGCGTGCGGCCAGAACGTCGCGATTCAAAAGATTCGGCGGGGTTTTTCCATCCAGCGCCGCGAGACAATTCTCAACCGCGAGCATCGCCATAGCGGTTCGGGTTGCGCGCGTCGCGCTGCCGATATGCGGGGCCATGAAAACATTCGGCAATTCCATCAGGATCGGATCGACGTTCGGCTCGAACTCGAAAACGTCCAGCCCCGCGCCGGCGATCACTCCATTCTTCAGCGCCTCGGCGAGTGCGGCCTCATGCACCACCGGTCCGCGCGAGGAATTTACGAGGATCGCGGTACGCTTCATCATCGCGAGTTCCGGCGCGCCGACCAGATGGCGCGTCGACGGCATCAGCGGCACGTGGATGGAAAGAAAATCCGCCTGACGAAACACGTCTTCCTTCGACACGCACTCGACGCCGTACTCTTTCTCCACTTCCGGCGACGCGCGCTGCTCGTCGAAGTAGATCACGCGCATGTCGAAGCCGGTCGCGCGCCGCGCCATGCCGCGCCCGATGCGTCCGAATCCCAGAAGCCCGAGTGTCGCGTGATGGATGTCGACGCCGAGCAGCAAATCGACGCTCCACACTTTGAAGTGCCCGCCGCGCACATAACGATCCGCTTCGCCCAACCGCCGCGCGGCGCCCATCATCAGCGCGAAGGCAAGATCGGCCGTCGTATCGGTGAGAACGCCAGGCGTGTGCGTGCCCATCACGCCGTGACGCGTCATTGCCGCCAGATCGAGATTGTCGTATCCCACCGAGTTGTTCGCCACCACGCGAAGTTTCGGCGCGGCGTCGAGCAAGGCGTCGGTAATCTTGTCGCCGATGGCAATCAAACCGTCGCAGTCGGCGGCGCGGCGAGCGAGTTCGTCGGGCGCCATACGGCGATCGTCGGAGTTGTAGTCGAGGAGTACTCGGCCGGTGAGAAGCTCGATGGCCGGCGGCGGAGTCTTGCGCGTGACCAGGACTTTCGGTTGTGTGCTCACTGAGATTCCAGGTTACCATCTTCGAATGCGCTTTTTTCTTCCGTTACTCCTGTTGGCTCCGCTCGGCGCGCAATCGCCGGATCGCGTGCTGGCGCGCGATATCTTCAAACAACTCATTGAAACCAACACTACCGATTCCGTTGGCGACAACACCCGCGCCGCCGAAGCGATGGCTGCGCGATTCCGCGCCGCGGGCTACGCCGATAGCGACGTCAAAGTTCTGGTGCCCAAAGAAATGCCGCGCAAGGGCAACGTGGTGGTGCGCTTGCGTGGGACCTCTTCGTCCACCGGGCCCGCGAAACCGATTCTGTTCATCGGCCATCTTGACGTTGTCGAAGCGAAGCGCGAAGACTGGTCGTTCGATCCGTTTCAATTTCGCGAACGAGACGGATACTTCTACGGGCGCGGAACCAGCGACATGAAGGGCGATGTCGCCGTGCTCGTCACTACGTTCTTACGATTGAAGCGCGAAGGATTTCGCCCCAGCCGCGATTTGATCCTGGCGCTGACTTCCGACGAAGAAGGCGGTCCCGGCAACGGCGTGCAGTGGCTTGTGAAGGAGCACCGCGACTTGATCGACGCGGCGTTCTGCATCAACTCCGATGCCGGCGGCGGCCACATCAAGAACGGCAAACGGATCTTCATGTCGATGGAAGCCGCGGAAAAGGTTTTCTTGAGTTTCAAGCTGGAGACCACGAATCCCGGCGGCCACAGTTCCCTGCCGCCGAAGGACAATGCGATCTATCACCTGGCCGCCGCGTTGACGCGTCTTTCAAGCTTTGAGTTTCCCGTACATTTGTTCGATGTGACCAAGACGGGCTTCGAGCGCGCCGCGGCGTTTCACGAGAGCGAATCGGGCGGACAAGTGGCGGCGGACATGCGCGCGATCGCGCGCAATCCGAACGACGCGGCGGCGGCCGCGCGCCTCTCCGCGTCGCCGTACTACAACGCGCAATTGCGAACCACGTGTGTCGCCACGATGCTGTCGGGCGGTCACGCGGAAAACGCGCTGCCGCAACTGGCGTCGGCGGTGGTGAATTGCCGGATTCTTCCCGTGGATTCGCCGGCGGAGATTCGCAAGACGCTAGAGCGGGTCTTCAACGATCCGAAGATCAAGATGACCGAGATGAACGAGCCGCAATCGACGTCGTACACGCCGATCAATCCTGCCGTGATGGCGGCCGTGACGGCCTCAACGCAGGCGCACTGGCCCGGCCTGCCCGTGATTCCGCTGATGGAAACTGGCGCGACTGATGGCATTTGGCTGATCGCCGGAGGAATTCCTACGTACGGCGTCAGCGGAATCTTCGGCGACGAAGACGACGTGCGCGCTCACGGCAAAGACGAGCGGATCCTCGTGCAGTCGTTCTACGAAGCGCTCGATTTCATGTACGACGTTGTGACGTCCGTCGCCAAACCTAGCGCAGCGCCCAAACAATAGGATCGGCAATCGCTAGCCGTGACCCACGACGTTCCGGCGCGGGCGCAGTGGAAAACACGATGGGCACGTTTTTTCCCGGATAGCTGAGCGGCACGCGGAAATACTGCCAGTTGTGCTCGGCTTCGTCCGGTCCAAAGCGATGCGCGACCACTGGACTTCCCGCAACGGTCACGGAGAGGTCCGTGACGGCGTCGCCGATTACGTCGCCGGCGTGTTGGCCGAGCGCGAAATCAAGTTCCGCGCGATCCGGCAGGTCGACGCTGCGTTGGAGCGATGCGCCCGAATCGAGAAACGTCGCCATGCGTTCGTCGCCTTCGAGTGGCCGCGCGGCCGAAATCTGTGGCGGCGTGAAATCGGCAATGAATACGCGTGCATCTTCACCGCGCACGAACAAGAACGTTCCCTCGATGTAATCCAGCAAGCGAAATTCCGGCGGTATCAAGCGGAAATCCAGCGGTGTGGCGTCGCGGCGGACAGCGAGCACTTGGGCCGGCTGCCGCGATTCCCAGAAACTGAGCACGCGGAATCGTGTGAGCCAGGGCGGGAAAAAATGGAACGCCGGAATGTCGCGGACCACAGTGTCCGCCGGCAACGATTGCGTGTTCAGGAACTGCGCGGCATCGTAGCTCGGAATGTGCGTGTGTCGATACAACGCTTCGCTTTCGTTGCCAAACGCCGCGCGCCAGGGGATTTCCAGAAGCACGTCGTTTCCGCCGCCGCTCCAGAGTCGATTCATGCCCGGCGCGTTAGCAATCGTGATGAGCACACCGACCGCGCACGCAACAGCGCGCACGCCGCTCGGCACGCGCGGATGAAAGATGCCTGCGACGCCTATCGCCGCGCCCATCGCAAGCGCGGGAATGAAGTAGCGCGTCCACTGTGGACCGATCAACCAGAGCGACGCGAAAACTGGCAACGCGGCGGCCAGCGCGAGCCAAGGGGCTTCCCGGCGCGCGCCGCAAAACGCAAAAGGCAGCGCGAACAAGAACGGCAAGCCGATCGCACCGGTAAAGCGGTCGCCTTCCATGGTGAGGCGCCATGGAATCGCGAGGAAATTTGTGAGCGTCACGGGAACGCGATCGGGATTGACAAGATCGCTGCGAATGGCCGCGGCGTCATTCAGATCGATCGCCGGATGCGCCAGATACTTCTGGAACACAGGAGGCACGGGATCGCCGGTGAATACATAATTCCGCGCGTACCACGGCGCGGCGATCACCGCTGCGCAGCAGACGAACAACGCCAGCGTCCGCCGGCTTTGTCGCGCCACAATCAGGGCCGCTCCCGCTGCGGGGATCGCGTAGAGTCCCGCGAATTTTGTGCCTGCCGCCATTCCCGCGAAAATTCCCGCGAGCGCGCCCGTGGCGAGAGAATCCGCTCCAAGCGCGGCGAGCACAGCGAGCGTCACCCACAGCGCCGAGCCGAGATCGGGACAACACGTCACTGCTTGCGCCATCACATCGGGACACGAGACGATCCACAGCGCCGCGAGCGACAACGCGAACCAGTGCGTTGCGCTGAGCCGTCGCGTTATCGCCGCGGCGGCTAGTCCGATTCCCGGCAAAAGCAAAAACGTCAGCATGCGTGCGGCGGACTCGCCGCGAAAATCGGAACCAGGATGCAACGCGAGACCGAGGGCGTAGAACACCGTGCCGTAATGCGGGACGTTCGTACGATACAAGTCGAGAAGCGAGAAAGTCCCGTGCTGTAGGAACGATCGCGCAGCGGGCAAGTGCCATCCAAGCGCGTCGTACGCCGTCTCGGGAACGGCGGCAGCGGCCAGCGTCATCACGAGGAATGGCGCGGAGAGCGCCAGCGGCGAAAGCGCCCGCAACGTGGCGAGTTCCCGCGGCCATTTCCACAAACTCGCGGCGACAAACAGCGCCATCAACACGCGCAATGGTGCCGGATAAAACAAATGCACCGCGCCAAGCAGCGCCGCGGAGATGGCGAGCGCCGCGAATCCCAGCGACGTTCCAAGAACCAAGCAATCCAGCGATTCTGACTCCAGCCCCAAGCGATCGAGTAGCCACGCGCCATTGCAGAGCGCCGCGAATCCGAGAATGACGGCTATAAAAGCGTCGAGATACCAAGCGCGTAGAGCAATCGGAAACCATCCGCGCCAGAGCGCGGACGCATCAAAGAGAGAACCGGTGATTCCGTGCGGAAGATAGGAGCGCGCGATCCACGCCGTCCAAAGGATCACGGCCGCAATCGCTACGGCCGTGATGACGGCGGAAGATCTACGCATGCGCGGCTACTTTTTAGCCGGCGCGTTCACGGGAACGAAATAGCCTTGCGGTCTTTCCTTTTGGAAGCCGTTAGCCTGCTGCAACTGTTTTTGCGGAACGGTCCCCAGCGGCCCGGCGTAGACCGCGAACACGCGACCGCCCGGCGATTCGCGGAATTCCGAGATCGTTCCGTATGTCAGCTTGTTTGCGACAGGCTGCTGCTTCACGTGTACGGCCGGCTGAACCACGGCGCCGGCCAATACCAACACAGGTAGAAAAGGTGCGGGCATGGGAACCTCCTGGGATTATTTTGCTACTTCCGCGGACCAAATGCAACGGGGCGCGGACAGCAATCGTCGGCACACGCCTGGGGTCCAGGGCCGGCGATGTATCCGCGAATCATTTCCGTAAGGCCGGCGACAAATAGTGGATGCGTCTCCACCGTTCCCGCGCGCGCCATGCGAATCCCTAATTCGTCGCAAGTGTGGCGCGCCAAGACGTCGAGGTCGTAGATCACTTCCATGTGGTCCGACAAAAACCCGATCGGCACGATCACTGCGGCGCGCATGCCGGCGGCGTGTTGCTGTCGAAGCCCATCGCAAATGTCAGGTTCGAGCCACGGCTGCGACGGCGGTCCACTGCGACTCTGATACACCAGCGAAAACTCCGTGCGACTTATCGACGCGGTTACCTGCTGGGCCGCGTCCAGAAGTTGCGCCACGTACGGCGACGCATCAGCCATTGCCTTCGGCACGCTGTGCGCGGTGAAGATCAGCGCAGCGGAATCGCGATCACCTTCCGGAAGTTGCGCCAGCGCCTCGCGAACTCGCGCCGCTTGCGCCGCGATAAAGGCAGGATAGCCGCAGAACGGCGGAATCTTGTCGAGCAACGGCGCGCCTTCCCCCACATCCGCCCGCACGCGAACAATGTCGTCGAGATATTGGCGGCATCCCGAGTACGAACCGAACGCCGAGGTCGCCAGCACCAGTGCGCGGCGCAAACCAGCGTCACGCATTTCGCGTACCGTGTCCGCCAAAAACGGATGCCAGTTGCGATTGCCCCAGTAGATCGGCAATCCCAAGCCCGCGGCTTCGAGGGCGGCCATCAACGCTTTGTTCTGATCGTTGATGGGACTCCGTCCGCCGAAGTGATAATAGTGTTCCGCGACTTCTACCAAGCGTTCGCGCGGCACGTTGCGTCCACGCAGCACGTTTTCTAGAAACGGAATCACGTCGGCGGGTTTTTCGGGACCGCCGAAGGAAAGGAGCAGCAATGCGTCGTAGCGAGATTCGCCGCTGGGCATTATCGGGAACCGAGCGGATAGAACAGCAAATCCTCTTTCAACTCGCGCAGTGACGACGCGGCGATCAAACCGTCCTGATGTACTTCGGTCACGGAGCTGGAGATCAGCGGGCGGACTTGCTGGTAACAGAGCGGCGAAATGTAGACGCGGCCACCGGAGCGATTGATTTCCGCGATCCCCGCGCGATCGTCGGGATGTACCATGCGCAAGCGCGCCAGTTCCGCGGGCTTCAAGTAGTGCGCAAAACTCTGGCGGAAACGCTCTTGAATGCTGGTGTCGGTGACGATCATGGCGAACGGTCCCTTGCGCGCCGACGCCAAGATCAATTTCAAAAATTTCGGGTCGAGACGCAGCCTCAGAATTTTTTTCCGATACCGTTGCGCCAGACGCGCGCCCTCTTCCCAGTGAAAATCGGTGGTGGCGAAAAAATCGGCGTGGCGCAGCACTTGATCGAGTCCCGGGGGCGGCGACGCGGCGAATGCCTCAACGGGTTCGGCCTTTATACCGAGCTTGTTTTCCAGTTCCAACGCGAACATGCGCGTTTGTTCGCGATTGCATTCGAGAATCGCGCAGGTCACCGGCGCCGCGGCGCCTTTCAGCGCCGCCCTGGTCCCGTTCTTCTGGCGCAGCGACAGCAAATGCACCAAGCGGCGCGGCGTCAAATTCAAGCGCGACGCTTCGCTCTCCACGCGATCGAGAAATTCCACCACGCTGCGGCGATAGACGCTCTCCACCTTGCCGCGGCCCGAGCGCACGAAGACGCCGGACTGCGGGCGAATCTCCACTAGTCCCGCGCGGCGCAACGCACGATAGATTTTGAACGCCGTTTTCAGATTGATCCCGCCGTCCTCGGCGAGTTGGCGGACTGTGGGCAGCCGGGACCCGGGTGAGATCGTCCCGAAGTGCAGCATGTTCACGAACTGGTCGCGCACTTGATCGAAGAAGGGCCGGTCGCTGTGGCGGTCGATTTCGAAGCGCAGAGGATGATTCCGCGTGGACATGGCAGGACAGTCTAGTTCAACTCTCAGTTGTAAAGTCGCAAGCTTCGCGGCAGTCGGTGCAATAGTAACAGCCGTCGGAGCAGAGGCGCGGATCGTTATCCGATTTGCAGATTTGGCAATAACGCTCGCACTGGCATCTTTCCTCCTCGAGCCCGCACATATTGCAAATGTATGCCATGGCGTCCGCTCCCAGCTCCCAGCTTCGGAAATTAGAATATAGCACCGCGCGGGCACGGACGCCCGGGAAAACGAATCTTTACGCGCGAGGCGCTCTCGGCGGATAATTGCAGGTTCCCATGGAACTCCGTAAGGATCCGGTTACACAAAGTTGGATGCTGGTGGGTGACGAAGCGCCCGTGGTTTCCACGGGTGACTCGGGCGCCGCGTGCGAGTGGTGCACCGGTGGACGCCTGGAGTCCAGGCGGCCGATTCTGGTTTCGCCTGGCGGCGTCCGAGTGTACCCGCATCCGCGGCCGACCTTTCAGATCGAAGGATCGCCGAGCCATGCGGGCGAAGGACTCTACGACCGCATGCGAACTGTCGGCGCGCACGAAGTAGTGCTGGAAAGCGCGGCGCACGAGCGGCAATTGTCGGTGGCGTCGGATCACGAAGTATCCGACGTGCTGAATGTTTTCGCCGCGCGCATCGTCGACCTGAAGAAAGACCAGCGATTCCGTTACGTCACCGTTTTCAAAAACAGCGGACGCCTGGGCGGCGAGGAATTTTCGCACGCGCACTCGCAGATCACCGCCACGCCATTCATCCCGCGCCGCATGGTCTACGTATTGAAGTCGGCGCGCGCGCATTTTCAAGCCAAAGAACGCTGCGTGTTTTGCGACATCGTGCAAGAGGAAGAAAGCCGCGGCGTGCGCGTGGTGGAGACCACGCCCAACTACATCGCGCTTTGTCCGTTCGCGCCCCGCGTGCCGTATGAACTTTGGATTCTTCCCAGATATCACGCCGCGTCCTATGAGGAAGACCTCGGGTCGCGCGCCGGAGCGTCGTTGGAGTTGGCCGGCGTGGTGCGGCGATCGCTCGCGCGGGTGAAGCACATCACCGACGATTGCCACATGGTGCTGCACACCACGCCGAACACCTCGACGCAGCGCGGCGTGACGGTCCAATGGACGACCATCGCCGACGATTACCATTGGCACATCGAGGTGCTCCCGATTGTCGAGAAGCGCACGCGCGCCTACAGCATCAAAGAGGTGTACTACTGCCCGGTGAGTCCCGAGAAGGCGGCCGAGGAATTGCGGCGATCGAGCTAGCTCGACCGTAGCGCGGCCATCGGATCGATGCGCGATGCGCGCCACGCGGGCACATATCCCGCCGCCGCGGCCGCGGCGATCAGCAGCGCGGCCATTCCCGCAAAGGTCACTGGATCGCCGGGCGTGACACCGAACAGCAAGCTCCCGAGCGCGCCCGAGAGTGCACGCGCGCCGGCCATTCCCAACGCGAGTCCTAGCGCCCCCAGCGTCAGCGTGCGCAACAGCACGCGCCCCTGGACGTCTTGTGGCGTTGCACCAAGGGCGATGCGGATTCCGATTTCCTGTACGCGCTGGCTCACCGAATAGGAAACCACGGCGTAAATTCCCAACGACGCCAACAGCGACGCGAAGGCCGCGAATCCCGTCAACAAAAGAACGAGAAAACGCCGCGGCGAAACGGCGCGGTCGACTAAACCTTGCAGCGTGCGAAAGTCGCCGATCGGCAGATTGGGATCCACGCGGCGAAGCGCGTCACGAGCGGCGGACGCTAGCGCGTCGGGCGCGAGCGACGTACGCAGCACCAATTCCATCGACGCGAAATCGCCGGTTTGGCGCAACGGAATGTACATCTCGTTTCCACCCGGCGTCTCGACGGCCTCATGTCGCACGTCGGCCACCACGCCCACCACGCGCCGTCCGCCGTTTTGGGTGACCATTTTTCCTATGGCGTCCTCGCCGGGCCACAGCGTTCGCGCCAGCGTTTGATTGATCATGACGACGGGCTCGGTCGAGGCGCGATCGTCCGCTGTAAACTCGCGGCCCGCGATCAATCGCACGCCGGTCGCTTCCAGGTATCCGTCGGTCACCACGCGGATGAACGCTTCCGGCGTGCGACCGCGCGGATAGACCACCCCTCTCGCGCCGACACCCCAGGAGCGCTCGCTGGCCAGCGGAATCGCGTCGGTGATTCCGGCCGCGGCGATTCCCGGAACGGCGCGAGCCTGTCGCAATAAATCGTCAACATAGATATTTTCGTGTTCAAGACTTTTGAAGCGAAAACTGGGATCGACTCGCAACGCGGCCGCACGCTCCGGCTGGAAGCCAAGGTCGACTTCCGACACGCGCACGAAACTGCGGATCAAGAGCGCCGCGCCGACAAGCAATGTACACGCGAACGCGATCTCCGATACCACAAGTCCATCACGAATCCAAACGTGGCGCCGGCCGGTACTCGAGCCGCGGCCGGAGTCTTGTAATTCGTCGCCCGGCGAGACGGAGGACACGCGAAGCGCCGGCAGCAGCCCAAAGATCACGCCGGTAGCAACGGCGGCGAGCAGCGTGAAAAACAGCGCGCGCGCGTCGATCCGGACGCTCGAGAGCAGCGGAAGACTGAACGCTTGCAAGTGCGACAGCTCGCGCGTGCCGGCGATCGCCAACACCAGTCCCAGCACGGCGCCGCAGCAGGAGAGCGTCACGCTTTCCGTCAGCGCCTGGCGAAGCAAACGCGAGCGGTCCGCGCCAAGCGCGCTGCGTACGGCCAATTCTTTTTGACGCGCCGCCATCCGGATGAGCATCAGGTTCGAAAGATTCGCGCACACAATCAGCATCACCGTCGCCACCGCGCCAATCAAAACGAGAAGCGCCGGACGGAGTTGCCCGCTGACGTGCGCTCGAAGCGGCGTCAGCGCGGGGTCAAGGCCGTTGCGCTCCGGATGTTGGCTCACCAGTTGCTTGCCGAGCGTCGAGAACTCCGCCTGCGCTTGGGAAAGCGCCACGCCTGGACGAATCCGTCCAATGATTTTCGACGTGTTCCCCTGCCGGTTGATGGCTTCGATCAACGGAAACGGCACCAGCAAATCGATGGATGTTCCGGGGTCGAATACGCTCGTGAAATCGAACGACGGCGGCAGGACGCCGACCACGGTGGTCGGCTGATTGCCGATCATCAGCTTTCTTCCGACGACCGTGCGATCGCCGGCGAATTGCCTTTGCCAGAATCCATAGCTGAGAATCGTGACGCGAGGCGTGTCGGGCTGGCCCGCGCATTCTTCCGGCGCGAACGATCGTCCGATGATTGGATCGATGCCGAGCATCGGCAGGAAATTCTCGGTCACCGGAACGGCGGTCAAGCGCTGCGGCTCGCCGCTTCCGGTCAGTTGCCGATCGCCTTTTCGGTAGGCCGCGAAATACGCCGCCAGTTCGATGAACGATCGGTTGAGTTTCCTCAGGTCGAGGAGATGGTTGACCTGCGTTGAATACTCCTGTTCGCCCATGCCGGTGTTGGCGATCCAGACGAGCTCGGAAGCGTTGCGAAACGGCAGAGGACGCAAGAGCAGCGCATTGACGACGCTGAACACCGTGGAACTCGCGCCGATGCCGATGCCGGCGATCAAAATCGTGAACACCGCGAAAGCCGGATGGCGACGCATGCCGCGCAACGTGTGACGCAGGTCCTGCGTGAGGTCAGTGAACCACCGGGCGATCCATACGGTGCGTGCGTTTTCGATTTGTTGGGTCATATTTCCAAACTTTCCGCGCGCTGTTACGCGAGCTTCGCGTTCCGGCACGCCTTGGGCGACCAAATCCTCCACCATCGACTCGATGTGAAACTCCATCTCTTCCGACAATTGACGGTGCCGCGCGCCGCGATTCCACCAATAGCCGATCCGCCGCTGAAATCGCTGCCGGCTCATTGCGCGAACCCCGAAGTGAATCCCATGATCCGCGCGACCGCGCCCGTCACCGCGCGATACCGCGCCGACTCTCCGGCCAGATGCTTGCGGCCTTCCGGCGTCAGTTTGTAAAAACGCGCGCGACGCTTGTTCGCGGAAATGCCCCACTCGCCCTCAATCCAGCCGTTCAGTTCCAGGCGTTGCAGCGCCGGATAAAGCGATCCTTCTTCCACGCGCAACAAGTCGTCCGACTGTTGCTGGATCAGTTGGGCGATCGCGTACCCGTGCAGGCGTCCGCGCACCAGGAGTTTCAGCACCAGCATGTCGAGAGTGCCGGGCAGGAGGTCGGCTTTGGCTTTATCTTTTTCGCTTCCCATAGACTGTCTGAGTATAGGACGAAAGAACCAGCGAACGGTTAGGTGAGAAATCTCGCGCCGCCCGCCAGAGCATTCTCGCTATCCGATGTTCTTTGTGATAGAACTGCATAGATAGCGCCGCTAAGTCAGAAAAACATCGCCAGGAGGCATTCGACATGTGGAATAGAAAAGAAGAACCAGCCCCGCCCGTCAGTCAAGCGCCGGCGACGGCTCCCCCCGTGCGTGAAGCGGCGCGTGAAGTGAGACCTCCGGAACCGCCGCGCGAATCCGCGCTGCGCGGAGGCATCGCCACCATCGGAAAGAATCTTGTGGTGAAGGGCAACATCTCGGGCGGCGAGGATCTCTACGTCGACGGTGAAGTGGAAGGCTCGATCGAACTCAAGGACAACAACATCACCGTGGGACCGAACGGCCGGTTGAAGGCCAATCTGCACGCCCGCGACATCGTGGTGCTGGGCCGCCTGCAAGGCAACGTGAAGGCCGTGGAGCGCCTGGAGATTCGCAAGACCGGTTCGCTGATCGGCGACATCATCACGGCTCGCGTGGTGATCGAAGACGGCGCGTATTTCAAGGGCAGCATCGACATTCAGAAAATCACGGCGTCGGCCGCTGCGGCGGCCGCGGGCTCGGGATCTTCGGGATCGACGACTGCGTCTGCAACGCCGGCTCCGGCTCCGGCACCCGCGACTCCCGCGCTTTCATCGGCGCCGCTTTCCGCGACCACTTCGGCCAGTTCGTCCCCATCGTCTTCGGCCGGCGGCTTCAGCCTGTCCGGTGAACCGAAGAAGTACTGAGGATGATCGAGGGCGCCAAACGACGCAGCAACGGACTGCGTGAGTTTTTCGCGCATCTCGAAGGACAGCAAGGCCTGCGAGTGCTGGATGTCGGAGTGCCCTCGCAGGCCAACGTCAATCTGATCACCGGCCTCGGCCATCGCATCTACACCGAAGATCTCTTCGACGATTTGCGGGCCGGGTCGCCTGATCTTCTCGAGCGAAATCTCAACTACCCGGCGGCGCTGCTCGACGGCGTACTCGGTTGGGACATGCTCGACCTGCTTCCCGACCCCGAGTTGGTCCAACCCACCGTCGAACGCCTCGCGCAAGTCACGCGCACCGGCGCGGCGCTGCTGTTTATGTTTCACACCGCTGATCCAGGGGCGAACGTCATGGCGTTCCGCACGGTGATGAGCGCGACCGGCGAGTTGACGCTGCACGGCCGCGGCACGTATCCGCTGAAGCGTCCGTTCAACAATCGCAACATCGAAAACATGTTTCGCAGTTTTCGCAGCTTGAAGTTTTTTTTGGCACAGGATCAACTCCGCGAGGTGCTGGTGATCCGATGAAGCCCACGTTTTTCAAAGCGGGCGCCGATTTCCGGCGTTGGCTTAAGGCGAATCACTCGAAAACCCCCGAGTTGCTGTTGGGTTTCTATAAGAAAGAGCTGGGGCGCGGGATCACCTATCCCGAAGCGCTCGACGAAGCGCTGGCTTTCGGTTGGATCGACGGCGTGCGCAAACGCTGCGACGAGAAATCGTACACCATTCGCTTCACGCCGCGAAAGTCGAAGAGCATTTGGAGCCAAGTCAACATTAAGCGAGTGAAGGAATTGATCGAACTGGGCCGTATGGAGGCCGCCGGGCTGCGCGCGTTCGAAACGCGCGATGAGGCTCGCACCAAGCTGTACTCCTATGAACGCGAGGCGGCGAAACTCGACGCGGAAATGTCGGCAACACTGCACGCCAACGCGAAAGCGGTGGCGTTTTTCAAAGACCAGCCTCCGGGCTACCAGCGTCTCGCAACGTTTTGGATCATGAGCGCGAAAAAACCGGAGACGCGTTCGATGCGGATGGAGATTCTGGTAGCAAAGTCGGCACGCGGAGAGCGGCTTGATCCGTTAAGGCCAAATCGCTTGTAGGGAATTATTCAGGAGCGCCGAGCTTCTCGACGTCGCGCCACGCGCTGATCTTCAGGCGACGGCAAACCCAGCACAACATGTCGTCTTTGCGGACGCCGCCACGGCTGCCGCAGACGCTGCACGTGAGTTGCTGTCTGCCGGCGAGGGCGATCTGGTCGGCCAACGCCGGATCGGGCGGCGGCATCGCGATAGGGGTAACTTCGGCCGGCAGAATCTCGCCACGCTTCTTCACAGACCCAGCATAGCACCAATGGCAAGACCGCTCAATTGGGAATTGGATGGCGGCCAACCCATCTAAGAATCATTTCAGCCAACCCTCGGCCAAGTGGGACGAATGCCGGCGTGCTCGGCGACGCGCCTGACATCTTGCGGCGACAATCCGCAAACCTCGGCGACCCATTCACAGAATGCGAGCAAGTCGGCGTCAATCTCGTGTTCCGGCGGCCGCGGTTCGTAGCGATCCCAAAATCCCAGGACCATCGCCATCGATGGGCGGCCGCGTCCCAGGTCCGCCAGCTCCAGCGCGTACAAATGACTGTGTTCCGATCGCCAGTAGACGCGCCCGGCGCGTTTCCGCACCGCGCGTTCGATCGCTTCGGCCATTTCCGGATGCACATCGAGTTCCTGCTCCCAGAGGAGCGGATCGGCGCGCAGGGACGCGAGCAAATCCTCGGGTGGCGTAAGAAATTTCATTTCAGCATGCGGTTGAGGAATTCCACGATGGCCGCCGCCAAGTCGGCGCCGCGATCGTCTTGCAAGAAATGGCGCGCGCGATCGAACTCCACAGGACCTTCGGCGTGCGGCAACAATTCCTTCAGCTTTTGCGCGTACGACATGGGAAAAACTTCGTCGGCGGGCGCCCACAACAACAGCGCCGGAACGCCGGCGAGTTCCGGTAAGCGATTTTCGATGTTGCGTATGTCAGCCCAACCACGATCGCCCTCGCGCATGGGAATCGTGCGCGGCCAAGTGAGCACCACGTGATCGGAATCCGGTTCCTCGAAGACGTGATGGTAAGCCCGCGCTTCGTCCGCGGTGAGTCCACGCACGGAAACGGCGGAGGGCCCATGCTGCGAAAGCACTTTGTGCCGCTTCATGAAGAACTGACCGATGATCGGCGCGTGCCAGGTGGTCCAAGGCCGCGGTGAGGAATGAAATTTCCCAACGTGCCCCGTAAACAGCCACGTGTTCATCAGCACCAATGCACCGAGGCGATCAACGCGCTGCAGCGCCGCGCCGACGCCTTGCGGTCCGCCCCAGTCCTGGCCGACAATCACGAAGCCGCGCAAATCAAGTTGATCCAACAACGAAACCAAATCGGCGATGTGATGCGCGAGCGTGAGCGCGGCGTCGACGCGCGGATGGCTCGAGTAGCCGGCGCCGATCCAATCGGGCGCGATGGCGCGAAAACCTGCCGCGGCGAGCGGCGCGATGAAGTCGCGATAGAGAAATCCCCAGGTTGGATTGCCGGAAAGCAACAGCACGGGGCGACCCGCGCGATCGCCTTCGTCGATGTAGGACATCACGCGCCCGTTCACCGTGAGCGTCTTTTGCTCCCACGGAAAAAGGCGCGCCAGCCAGTCAGGTTTTACCATTTGGAGTGCGGCGACTTGTCGCCGCTTTTTGACGCGCGAGGCGTGACCCGCGAGCCTGCTATGAACAGCGCGCCGAGCAGCCCGCGTCAAGCCGCGGGCTAACAAAGCGGCGACAAGTCGCCGCACTCCACAATTAGCGATTCCCTTCTCCGCCGCCGGCCTGCGCGCCGAAGAATCGGTCGAGGAAATCAAGGCCCGCTTTGTTCACTTCGCGGCGAATTTCAATCTTGTCGCCAAAAATGATCGACGGATCGTCCTTCGTCGAGTACGCCGGCCACACGGTCAATCCCTTACCGTTCGGATCGCCGGTGGCGGCGAAATTCACCCAGTAGCTCGACATCTTGTCGCTCAGCGTGCGATCGGTTTCTTCCCACGGACGCGGCGGATTTAGCGTTCCGAAAACGTAGGCAATTTCCGAAGCGTGATACGCGCGGTAGCGCGCCGCGTTCGGTCCCGGCGGATTGCGCGTGAAGAAATAAAGATAGGCCTTCGACTTTCCGGTGGCCGTTTGCTGGCGCACCCACGTGCGCATCTCCCAGCCGAACGTGACGTCGCGAAACGCCTGGTTGTACGATTCGCCGGCGACTTCATCCGATGTCGCGGGATAAAACTTCAAGAATTCGTCGGCCATCTTGCCGTAGCGCATGCTTGCCTGCGCCTGGAACGCTTTCGCTCCGCCGGAGAGCGGCGCGGTGAGCGACGTGGCTTCGTCCTGATTGTAGCCCGCGATCAACGGCACGTCGTTCTGCTGCCCCAGCGCAAAAATATCCGCCACCGAGCGCGGCAGCACGTAACCATCGATGTTGGGTGCGGCCGCGCCGCCTGCCTTCAGCAAATCCTCGGCGGATTTCGCGCGCATGTCGGCGAGCGATTTCGCGCCCAGGCGTTCCGCGAGCGCCGTGCCCGACTTTTCGGCGTCGGCCATCGTTAGCTTGCGATTGAAATTCGCGCCGCTCTCGCCGATCACGCGATGGATCAAGCCTTTCGTCAGCGGCGTGGCCATCATCAAATTCACGGCCCACGATCCGGCGGATTCGCCGAAGATCGTCACGCGCGAAGGATCCCCGCCGAAGGCGGCGATGTTGCGATGCACCCATTCGAGCGCCGCGACTTGATCCAGCAGCGCGTAATTTCCGGAAACGTGGTGCGGCGATTCCTTCGACAACTCGGGATGCGCGTAAAATCCGAAAATCCCCAGGCGATAGTTGATCGTCACGACCACCGCACCCTTCGACGCCAGGACCTCCCCGTCGTAGGTGGGCGTCGACCCCGAGCCGCGCGTGAACGCGCCGCCGTGAATCCACACCATCACCGGGCGTTTTTCGTTCGCGGATTTCGCGGCGGTCCAAACGTTGAGGTAGAGACAATCTTCGCCTTGCGGCTGGGGCTTCGAGTAGTAGAGCGAGGTCTCGGCGTACGGCGCTTGCACGCACTCCTTGCCGAACTCCGTCGCCTGACGGACGCCTTTCCAGACAATGAGCGGCTGCGGTTCTTTCCAGCGCAACTCGCCGACGGGAGCGGTGGCGTACGGAATGCCTTTGTAGACTTGCACCGCGGGGTTGTGTCCCGGAGCGCCGGAGACTTGTCCGTTATCCGTACGGATCGGATCGGTGACGGCGAAAAGCGGAAGCGCGCAACAAAGTGTGAAAACGGCCCAAGTGATTTTCCTCATGCAGCGGACTTTATCGCAGCATGCGTTTCATCGCAACATGCATCGCCGTGCGAATTATTCAGTCGCGATCAACAGATGTTCGGTGTCGACCGTCGCGTCTTCGTCGGCCAAAATGCACGCGCGTTCCACGGTGTGTTGCAATTCGCGCACGTTGCCCGGCCAGGTGTGCGCTTGCAGCATTTCGAGCGCCGCCGGCGTGAATGTCTTCGGCGATTGTCCAGCCGAACGGCAAAACGCGGAGAGAAAATGCTTAGCCAACTCCACGACATCGCCTTCGCGATCCTTGAGCGGCGGCAGTTCGATGGGAAATACCGCCAGGCGATAGTACAGGTCTTGGCGGAATGTCCCTGCCTTCACGCGCTTCAGTAACTCGGCATTGGTCGCCGCGACCACGCGCGTCTCCACGCGAATCATGTCGGAACTGCCGAGACGCTGCACCTCGCCCGCTTGCAGGAATCGCAGCAATTTCGATTGCAGATTGAGCGGCAACTCGCCGATTTCGTCGAGGAACAGCGTGCCGCCTTGCGCCGCCGACACGCGGCCGATCTTGGTTCCCGTCGCGCCCGTGAAAGCGCCGCGCTGATGTCCAAACAATTCCGATTCCATCAGCGACTCTGGAATGGCCGCGCAATTCACCGTCACATACGGACCCGCCGCGCGTGGACTAATTTCATGCAGCGCGCGCGCCACCAATTCCTTGCCCGTGCCCGACTCGCCCGTGAGCAACACCGTGGTGATGCGACGCGCGACCAATCGCGCCATGCGATAAACGCGCGCCATCGCTTCGCTCTCGCCGATCATGCCGGGGAGCGGCGTGGCGGGCGTGGACTGTCCGGCTTTGATGATTCGCGGCATCGCCGGCGCGATAGCGCGCGTCACGGGCGCGGACGCAGGCAGAATGCGCGGCGCCAAATCTTCCCGAATCACCGACGGCATTTCGTCCGCCATGCCGATGATCACCGAGTCGGCGGCGGCGGCGGTGCTTTCGGCGGCGGAATATCCCGCTAAGTCGCGCTCCAGGATTTCGCAGATGCGCCGCAGGGACGGATCTTGCGCGGTCTGACCCGGGCACAGCGGCTGCGCCGATTCGGAATCGAACATCAGCACTTCCACCTGCGGCGTGGTCGCGCGGATCAATCCGGCGATCTCCAGCGGATCGAGGTCGGCGAGCCGCGTGTCGAGCAACACAAAGTTGCACCGCAGCATTTCCATGCGCGCCAGCGCGTCGGCGCCGCCTTCGGCCTCCTCGGCGGCGGAGAATTCCTGACGAAGGCGCATCATGATGCGCTGCCGGAATCCGGCGTTGGAGCTGGCTACGAGCACAGCCGGGTTGTCTTGCAATTTAGTTTGCGCCGCAGTTAGGGGCATGACGTCCTTCTCCTCACCTGTGTATCCATTTCAGACACTCTAGAGGTTAGTGTATTGAACTTGGAAAGGCGTTAGCCAGACGTTATTTGATTTTAATGTTGGACTTCCCAGAGGCGGAAGTGGAGAAACAGAAGAGCCGGCGACGCGTGGCGGGCGCCGCCGGCTCTTCCGGGGAGGACAACTGGGGGGAATGTCTCGAACTAGCGCGTGGCGATCGTCGATTCGGTGCGCGCCAATTCTTTTTCCAAGCGCTGCACGTCGGCGTGCTCGGCCTGGTCGACGTTTTTGGAATGCGCATCGATCGCGATCACGTGGCGGTTCCAATCCTTCTGGTTCGTGGCCAGCGTGTCGACACGGACGTCAACGCCGATGGCGTGACGAGCCCAATCCTTTTGGTTCGTCTCAAGCGCGTCGAGGCGCACTTTCAAATCCGTCAGCGACTGTTGGCCGGCGACGGTGGTGGCGGCATTCGCCGAGCGCACGTCGATCTGGTGGATGTACCAGCCTTGTCCGGCGACAACCAGCGCCAGCAGCGCGATGGCCGTCCACAATAGACGCGGCGTCGCCGGCGGAATGATGTAGCGGACGTTGTTGTTGGTTCCGTTTACTTCGCTCATGATCGTATAGTCCTCCGTAGAATTTCGTTTTCTTGCTTCCACAGAGTATGACGGACGATCCGGCGATTTGTTTCACGATCTAACCTAACTCCATGAAACTACACATACGTTTACACAACGCCGCATTTTGAACAAACGGATGACGATTGCGCCAGCAACGCGGGCCCGTTAGATTTTCGTTGTGATGTCCGAGTAGCTTGGCGGTCAGTATCTTTCCGGCATTTTGCACGGGGCGCTCTTCAGTGAGCGCCTCCGTTTTTGCCGCGCACCATGCTGTCCACGATCTTGATCAGCGCGTCGAGGTTGTCTTTTGTTTGCTGCTGCTGATCGGCAAGAGAGGCAATCTGAGTCGCATTCCTCTCAATCTGACTAGTGTTCTTCTCAATCTGAAGAGCATTGTTCTGAGAGTGCTCCATGATGGCGTGGACCGCGCGTGCGATGGCGCGGTTCTCCTGAGCCAACTGCTCGATTTCCGCCGACGCCCGGTCCAACCGGCCGTCGATCATCGCGATGTGAGCGTAAAACTGCGCCTGCTGTTCGACAATGAACTCCATTGTCTTTTCGATATCCATTTGCAAATCCTACCACGCGCCACTTCTTCACCACCGACAAAGTGACCCTCGACCGTGCCTCATGGCGCCTCCGAAATGAGAGTCAGGCCCGGAATGCGCTCGAAGTGTCGCCTGTTGTTGGAAATGAGTGGAACCGAATAGCGGATGGCGAAGGATGCGATCCAAGTGTCGTTGTCAGCGAGCATTCGGCACTTCGAGTCGCAGCCGCGCTTTCAGCGCCGCATACTCGTCGCAGATCTTCGCATCGAACGGCAGCACAATCGTCTCTGCCAGCCGTGCCTCCAGCTCGGCGATTGCGCCGGTGCCCCAGCGCCGACACCGGGCCCCATAGCGTAGCTCTCCAATGGAAATGTACGTCAACGCGGTGAGCTTGCCCTTGAGGTGCGGAGTGTAGAGATCGCGCCGCGGCTCCCCCGGCCTAACAAGGTAAGAAAACACATCCGTGTCCAGCAAGACTCCTGCGATCTGGGCTAGAACGGGATTGTTCACCGGCGTGTGCTGTAGATATCTTCCAGGAACGCGTCAATGTCCTCATCCGGAGGAAATCCACCCTTCAAGCTTTCCCGAGGATCAAAGGGCTTCACGCCTTGCTCACGAGCCAAGTCTTGAAGCTTCTTCCAAGCCTCGGTCTGACCCGACGTTTTCGATCCGGCTCGGCGCTTCCGCGTGCTTTGAACCTTGGTGTTCAAGAAATCAGGCCTTTCTTGGCCCAAGTATAGCATCTGGATTGACGGCTCTCGCGCTACTTCTTCACCACACTCAGCGTGACCGTCGACGGGTACTGCGTCGAGTGATGCACGGAATTGTGCGCCGTCACGCCGGTGGCTTCGTCGTAGTTGTTGCCGCCCGTGTTCATGTTGCGATCGAAACGCGGGAAATTGCTGCTGGAGATTTCCACGCGGATCCGATGGCCCGCGCCGAAATAATTGCTCGTGGTCATCGGCTGCAGCATGACCTTGTACACCTCGCCCTTGCGCATCCACACCGGCGGCTTGGTGTAGCCCTCGCGATAACGCAGGCGCTGAATCGTTTCGTCCAAGTTGTACGCCTTGCCGTCTGGTTCCACGTCGATCAGCTTGATCGTGATGTCGGTGTCCTTCGCGTCCGAGGAAACGTACAGTGTCGCTTCAATCGGTCCGCTGACCTCCATGCCTTCCTTCAGCGGTTCGCTCGAGTACACCAAAATATCGTTGCGCTCCTCCATCTTCCGCTGATCCAGCGATCCGCCGTTTCCGGGGATCGCATTTCCCGTGCAGCAAACGTTGCCGCCGTACGACGTCACCGGATTCATCGGGTCGTACGTGAAATTGTCGGGCGCATCGGTCGCGGGCGCGCTCGCCGTGAGCACACCGTCGCCGTTCAGCGTGTTGGCCTTGCCGCCGCTGCCGAGATAGAGCGTCCAAGGATGCGCGCCGGCTGGCGGCCACGTGTCCGACGACTGCCATTTGTTCGCGCCCATCACGTAATACTTCACCTTGGGCATTTTTTCGAGCACGTGATTGTCTTCGCCCTTCAGGAAATGATCGAACCAACCGTATGTCAGTTCGTTGTAGTCGAGGCGCGCATCACCCATGTGACGCTCGCCGACCACCGTGTCCTCGGTCGCGCGCGTGTACGAGCAGTGTAGCGTCGGCGCGATGATCGCGTATTGCTGATTTCCCACGTCGCCCTTGGCGGTCTTGCGCACAAAGTTGTACGCGGCGAGATTCGGGCCGACCGAAACGTCGTACCACGACATAAACCAGAATCCCGGGATATTGATTTTGTGATCGTCGTGCCACAATCCGCCCTTGTACCACGCGGGATCGTTCGGCGCGCGCTTGATCATCGCGCCGCCGGTGTCCACAGGCATGGCGTCGGCGAAAATTCCATGCGGACCATCCACCGCCTTGATGATGTCCTGCTCCGGCAAATGCGTCAGCGCCTTCGACCAATCGATGGGCGGCAATTGCTGCGCCAAGTCGAACGACTTCGACGCGCGAATCAAATCTTCCTGCGACGTTCCCGGCGGAAACATCGGGCGCACCTGATTTTGCTCGCCGTAGATCCAAGCGATGAACAGCATTTGCACCGCGCCGCCGCGGTACCAGTTTCCCTGCTCCATGTACGGACCGACGCGGCCCACACCCGCGCCAAATCCTTGCGGGATCATCGTGGTGTACGACGGATTGTCGCGCGCTGCCACGGCCAGTTGCCACTCGGCAGTCGAGGAGCATCCGATGGTCCCGACTTTCCCGTTCGACCACGGCTGCTTGCCCATCCATGCGAATTCGTCGTCGCCGTCGGTGAGCGGCGGACCCAAGATGTCGTAATTGCCTTCGGAGAAAAAGTGCCCGCGTTCGTTCATCTCCACGTAGGCGTAGCCGCGCTTGACGGCGTTGAGCGCCGTCGACATGTCGCGATACGTGCCGGTGCGCACGTCCCAGTAGTTGAAGTTGTACGGCGTGCGGCTGAAGATGATGGGATATTTCTTCGACGCGTCTTTGGGACGATAGACGTCGGCGGCCATGCGTTTGCCGTCACGCATCGCGATCATCACCTTGCGATCGACCACGGCGATCTGCTCGAGTTCCTTTTCGATCGCCTCGCGCCGCGCGACCACTTCCGGATCGCGCTGCCCGCCGCGTCCTTGCGCCGACGAGTAGGCGATCCCGATCACCAAAGGCGAAGCCACTGCACACAACCCAACCCAACGTGAGATTTTCATGGGAGGAGTGTACCTCAGGCAGCGGTCTTTTGGAACGAGACATCTGGAGAGGTGGCACACCCAACGTCGGGACCCTGGGACCAGGCATAAGTCAGCGCGATTCGTCAGCACGCCGTCCGTTTGGGCTTATCCCCCGAAATCAGCAGACGCTAGGTAAGCCTCGCCTGTTTGCGATGCGTGCCGCCGGACGCGATCAATGACGTCTGCCAAGCCCATTATCCCGCCAAGCACCAAATAAATGTGGCCATGATCCAAGAGTAGTAGGGGCGTCCGCTCGCCAGAAGCTTCCTGGCGGGCAACTGATGAGTAACCAGATATCGAGAGCATCACGCCCATCGTGTTGTCCGCTTTGGATGTCACCTTCTTGTGGAACGTATCGATATCAGTCGCACTGGCTTGCTCTGCGGTGAACTTCAGTTCGACCAAGTACGTTGTTCCTGACACCGTGAGAGACCCATCGATCTGTCTTCCCTGATGAACGTACGGTTTCCTGCTCGGAAGCTCCGAGAACGTGAGCAAGTCGTAGAACCACTCTTGGAAATCGTAGCCAGCCTGTTGACTACCCAATTCCCGACTGAGCGCGTTCAGGCGATCATTCAGCTTCTGGAGCGTTTGTTGAGAGCGCCCGACCTCCTCTTGTCGTTTGCTGAATTCACGCTTTGCCTTCAAGTTGTCATCCTGGGACTGAAGCTCGTCCTGTTGTTTTGCGTGATATGCGCGCAGGTTGGAAACCGCTTCACGAGCATCTTTGATCTTCTGCGCGGAGTCTTCCCACCCCTGGAGATCCGGGAAGCTTTGCTGGTCCATCAAGAACGTGGACATTCTAAGCAGACCCAAGCGCCCCGCGTCGCTTGTAGGAAGTTCGGCGAAGAGACGATCCAGGAAATCCCTCTTGCATTCATCGGGTGCCCATGCGGCGATGAACGCGCCCTTGACACCGCACTGGCGCAGGAACTTAGAAAGCGCTGCCTTTCTCCAAAATGACCTTAAACAGGCGTCGTAGGTCAAACTGATGTAGTAGGGGGTGAGTCTCGTTTTCATTGTCAGTGTAGCAGCGAGCACGCCGCAGTCAGAGCGGCTTGCTGTTTCGCCTCTTCGTAATAATATAGTACGCCTTCCGGAGACCGGTTCTGTGTCAGGGCCCAGGACGGATCGTGTCAATTTGTCGGCATCGCCGGCGATTCCGCAGTCCCCAAGCACGCTTTGAAGGCTATCCAATTTCTCTCCAAAGCTTCGCGGGAGCGAACAGATTCAAATGCCGCACATTGGACGTGGCGATCACCACATCATCGCCGTCGTTCATTAGCATTACGGCCTGGGCGGCGATCAGTACGTCCGCATCGAGCGCGGCATCGTCTGCGGATTTCCTCCCGCGCTTGCGGGCACTGGCCCAAAACTCCGCGGCCATCAGCATGAGCGCCGTTGAAATCGGAAAGTAAGAGAGTGTCAGCTTGAGCGCGTCCAGGCGCGCTACGCCCGATAACTTGTCGGCGCGCAATAGCTCTCGCCGGACTTCGTAATCAGCAATTTCAGGTATGCCGAACTCGATGTGTCGATCTAATAGGCGGGCAGCCCAGGATTTGCATTCGTCATTTTCCGGTGTGCTCTTTGGATTCGTGAGCATGCCGAGCGGAGCACTATCCAAGAGGATAATCTCGCTCATGAAAACAGCTTGTATCCTTCAGGCCGATGCTCATCCAGGCCTCGCTTCAAAGCTTCAAAAGTTTCCTTTTGCTCAGCTTCGTCGCCTTGCATGAGGGCCTCCATCAACTTCGCAATTGCCGTCGCATCGGGCCGTCTCCGAATTGCGCCAAGCTGTTTCTGACCCGTCTCTTTGCCCGTTTCCTGCATAACACGATCCTAGCGCATGTTCGATCGAAAGTCCCGCGGATGTTTCAGAGTGCGATTCCAGTCAGCACTCATTGACAACGTCGCGAGAGTTGGAAAGATCTCGCGATTTGCCCGCGTTGTTTCCAACAACATAGCCAAAGGTCCGCAGACCGAGAGTTATTGCACTGCGGTTTTCTTGACCCATTGAATCAAGCATTTGGATTCGCTGCGGGGCTAAACGCGCTGCAACGATATGTCACAATGGGCTAAATGAGCGCTTGTCATCGGGAACAGTTGATCAAAGACGGTTGGATGCTTAAAACGTAAAATTACAAAACGAACCTACGGAGTAGTTAACTGTATTCCGCGCAATAACTTGGACAGGCGAGGACGCCTGTCCTACTGGGGCTTCTCGGGTTTCGGCGCGTCCGGCTCGGCGGGATCGCCGGGGCGTGGCACTTTCGTGGCGGGGATTCCGGGAATGTACTCGTGCGCTTCCACAACTTCGTCCTGTTCGAAGACGATCAGTAATATTTTTTGCGGCGCCGTGCCGTAGACCCACGTTTCCTGATCCACGTGGCCTTTCTTCTCGCGAATCCGGTTGTCCGGCGGGCGGCCCTTTGACGCCAGCACTTGATCTTTTGTCATGCCGGCGATGATCGTGCGCTTCTTCACCGCTTCCAAAATCTCCGGCGGCCACGCGTCGCTCGCCAACACGACCGCCGAGCGTTGATCGAAATCGAGCACGGGTCCGAGCATCTGCTTCACGTCCTCCACCGTGAGGTCGGGAATCGGCCGGCCGAAATCGAGAAAGATGTAGCATCCGATCCGCGCGGCTTGCGCTTCTTCCGGATCGATTTGCTCCTGTTCCTGCTGGACGCCGCCCGTGATCGGGCCGGCGGTTTCAATCGTGAAATGGCGCTGGCGCTTGATGCCGCCGTTCATCTCGAGAACGATCGACGTCTTTTGAAACTCAACTTTGGTGATTTGCGTGCGCTGGCCGGTTTTCACGGCGGCCCCGCCGTTGGCGAGCATCATTTTCTGCAAACGCTCGTCGATGGAACCGTCGTCGTGCAGGTGCAAACCTTCTTTGCCCTGCGGAACGGTCTTGCGCGCCACGGCGTACTCGGCGGTAAGTCCACGCAGAATCCAGGCTCGCGATTGCGGCGTCAGCGTGTCGCTGGAAGTGTTTTTCTTGGAGGAAGCTTTCGAGTCTTTGGTGTCCTGTCCGCTCAGACGCAGCGCGCAAAGCGGCAGAATCAAGAATGACGCGACAGTCACAACGCCGAGGAGTTTATGCTTCATTCTCCCGACCCGCCTTTCCCTCTGCTTGCTTCATGCGCAAAACCAGAATCAAACTCGCGACCAGTACCATGGTCACCGCGACGCTCGCTTCCGGTCCATACGCGCCGCCCGTCAACCAAACCGGCGGGGCCGACTCGGCATGCAGGGGCACACCACCCATTCTAATCCCGCTGACCGGAAAACCCAAGCTCGCTTCTGTAATGTTCCAACCCCAATGCCATCCGATGGGCAGCCACAGGCGTCGCGTACGCAGATAGGCGTATCCGAAGACGAATCCCACAAGCACGGTGTTCACGGCGCCCGGCCACGACCGGTTGGGATTGTTCAGATGCGCCGCACCGAAGAAAAGCGCCAGCGCCACGAGCGCCGGCAACGCGCCGATGCTCTCGACCAAACGCTGGAATCCATAGCCGCGAAACAAAAGCTCTTCGCCCACCGCGGCGACGAAGAAAAGCGCGATCGCTGAAAGCCATTGGCGCGGAGTCCAGCCGGAATCGAGGCTCGGACACCGGCCCACGAAAATAATCGGCGCGACGGCAACGGCGATGGACGCACATCCAATCGCGAATCCGCCGAGTGATTGCGTCAGCCATCCGCGCTCAAACGATAGCCCGATAAACGCGGGACCACGGTGGTCGACGGCCAGCATGGTCGCGGTGGCGCCGAAGAACGAAGCGGCCGTCAGCAGCGACGTGGCGACGAACGAGTGTCCCAGCGGAACGAGCAAAAAAACCCACAGGACAACCGCGACGGCAAAGAGTCCGAAGCGGACGAGGGGATGGCGAATCATTGTCGGAAGTCCTGAGTGCTGAGTGCTGAGTCCTGAGTATAACGCGAGCTTCCTCAGGACTCAGCACTCACGACTCAGCACTCAGCACTCAGGACTCAGCACTCAGGACTCAGCACTACGCACTTCGCAGTTAATCGCACCTCAGCGCCGACATGGGATCGACGCGCGCCGCGCGCCGCGCCGGAATCCACGAGGCGATCAGCACGACTCCGGCGAGCACGCAGGCGCCGCCAATCAACATCCATGGATCGCCGGCGCGCACACCGTACAGCCACGCGCCGAGCAAGCGAGTGGCGGCCAACGTGGCCGCGACGCCGATGGCCATTCCCGGCGCCACTACTTCCACGCCCTGTTTCAGCACCATCGCGCGAATGCTCGACGGGCGCGCGCCCAGCGCCATGCGCACGCCGATCTCGCGTGTCCGCCGGCTCACGACGTAGGCAATCACGCCATAGAGTCCCACGGCGCTGAGCACCAGCGCGACGCCGCTCGCGGAAAGCAGCACGGCGGCCGCCAAGCGCGCTTGCATGAACTCGCCGTGCACTTGGTCGAGCATCGTCAGTTGCTCGGTCACGAGCACGGCGGGATCGACCTCCGCGACGGCGCGGCGCAACACCGGCAACATCGCTTGTGGATCGCCGTGAACGCGGACCGCGACGCGCGCGTCAGTCTCGTCGGGGCTTTGCCAGAACGGCGTGTAGAACTTCGCGATCGGCGCGTCGGTCGCGCTGCGCAGTTCGGAGTCCTTGGCGATGCCGACCACTTGGAACGGTTTTCCATCGGCTATGAAAATTCGTCCCACCGCCGCGCCATGGGAGTAGATATGCGCCGCCAACGTTTCATTCACTACGGCCACGGCGGGCGATCCCACGCGATCGTGCTCGTCAAACTCGCGACCGGCGACGAGTGGAATTTTCAGCGTGGAAAAATAACGCGGCGCGATCACTTGTTGATTGGCGCGCATCTCCTGGTTGCTTCGATCCGGCAAAAACGCCAGGCCGCCGCCCTGCCACAGGAAGCCTGTGCCGCGCGCGAACGTCACCGATTCCACGCCTGGCAGCGACTCGATCCGGCGAGCCGCGTCGCGCACGAAAGCCTGTGAACGCGCCGGCGAGTATTTCATCAAGCGCGGACGCAAGCGCATCAACGCCACGCCGCGCGGATCGAAGTTCTCTCCTTGATCGATATTCATCGCGCTGCGCGCCAACAGTCCGGCGGAAACCACCATCACCAGCGACAACGCCACTTGCGCCATCACCAACGCGGCGCGCACACGGCTGGAGGCGCCCCCGCGATTGAGAGCATCGCTCTTCAACGCCAGCGCGACATCCGGTTTCGTCGCTTGGAGCGCGGGGATCAGCCCGAACAACAACGCGGTGAGAATCGCCAGACCGAAGGAAAGCCCCAGCGTGAGCGAATCGGTCCGCAAATCGTAGAAGTTCGCGTAGCCTTCCGCGTTTCTGGCGTAAAAACTCAGCAGCAAGCGGCGTGTCCACAGCGTCAACAGCAATCCCAGCGCGCTGCCGGCGATCGCCAGCACGGCGCTTTCCGTCAGCAGTTGGCGAATCAATCGCAGCCGGCCGGCGCCGACCGAGAGACGCACGGCGAACTCGCGTTGCCGCGCCACCCCGCGCGCCATCAAGAGTCCCGCGACGTTGGCGCACGCCAGAACCAGGAGCAGCGCGGCGACGGCCGCCATCAACTGCATGTGATTCGTGTAGCGCCCGCGCACGTACTGCTCGAGACCGATCGCGCGATCGAGAAACGCGCTGCGCGGTCCGGCGTATCCCGGCATCGTGTCGGCGCCCGCGATGATGGTGGACAATTCCGCCTTCGCTTCGTCAAGCGTGCGGCCCGGCGGCAAACGTCCGATGACCTCCAGCGGATCGCAATCGACGTTGAAGCCGTTGCACCAGCGATATCCGGTTTCCAGCATCATCGTGGGAATCCAGATTTCGTTCGGCGAGTTGCCCGGCGCGATGCCGCGAAATTCCTCCGGCGCGACGCCGACAATTTGGAACACCACGCCATTGATCGTCATGGTGCGCCCAAGGATTTTCGGATCGCCGCCGAAGCGCCGCTGCCACAAGCCCATCGAGATCACGGCGACCGCGTCGCGTCCCCGCACTTGATCTTCTTCCGGCAGGAAGAATCGTCCCAGCGCGGGCTGAATGCCGAGCATCGAGAAATAATTGGCGGATACTACGGCGCCGGAAATTTCCGAGCTCCCGTCGACGCCGCTCTCACCGCTCAAGGCAACTTGGAGCGGCGCGGTCGAATAATGCGCGACCAAATCCGTCAGCACCGTAGACCGGCGGCGTATGGCGTCGTACAAGGGCCACGAGAAAAAGTCGATGCCGGGGCGATGTGCGCCCTTCGGGAATCCCCAGGCGTAGACGCGCACCAATTGCTCCGGCTCGTGAACGGGCAGCGTGCGAAACCACATGGCGTCGATCAAACTGAAGACGGTGGTGTTTGCGGCGATCCCCAGCGCGATCGAGATCAGCGCGACGGCCGTGAATGCGGGCGCCTTACGCAGAACGCGCACGGAGTATCGCAGGTCTTGCATCAGGCGCTCGACGGTGGTCCAACCCCACGCCGCGCGCACGTCTTCTTTCACCAGCGTCGAGCTGCCGAAGGCGCGTTGCGCCGCGTCGCGGGCCGCTTGCGCCGAAAGGCCGGCGCCGCGTTGCTCCTCCGCTTCCAAGTCGAGATGATCGCGGAGTTCGCGATCGAGATCCGCTTCGCGCTTACGCGATCGCCATTGCCAAATTGAGCGCCACGACATATTACGCTCCCTTTACGGGCGACATGACACGAGCAATCGCGCCCGTCAGTTGTTTCCACTTCGATTGTTCGACCACCAGTTGCTTGCGGCCCGCCGGGGTCAGGCGGTAATACTTGAACTCGCGATTGCGGTCCTTGGCCTTTTCCCACTTGGCGGCGATCCAGCCGCGCTTCTCCAGGCGATGCAGCGCGGGATAGAGCGAGCCGTGTTCCACGCGCAGCACATCGTCGGTGGTTTGCTGGATGTGCTTGACGATTTGGTGTCCGTGCGCGGGACCAAACAGCAGGGTCCGCAGAATGAGCATGTCGAGTGTGCCTTGCAGCAGCTCGATCCGGCGAGAAGAGTCCAGGGCCATAGAGTAGGCATTCTACCATCAATGCCTTCACGATAGTAGACGTTCGACCCTGATGGTCCGTTAGGAATTTATTTTTGAGCGGGGCCGGGATCCTAGCCCTGGCGGTACTGCTCGTCTGTCACGTGCTCCATCCACTCGACGACTTTGCCGTTGAGGCGTTCTTGAATCGCGATGTGCGTCATGCCGGTCGTCCGCGAGGCGCCGTGCCAGTGTTTTTCTCCCGGCGAAATCCACACCACGTCGCCGGGACGAATCTCTTCCACCGGACCGCCCTCGCGTTGCGCCCAGCCGCAGCCCCAGATGACGATGAGCGTTTGACCGAGCGGATGGGTGTGCCATGCGGTGCGCGCGCCGGGCTCGAACGTGACGCTGGCGCAGGCGACCAGCGCCGGATCGGGCGCTTCGTTCAAACGATCGAGCCGGACGTTTCCGGTGAACCACTCCGCGGGACCTTTCCCCGAAGCTTGCGAACCAGCACGTTTGATTTCCATGCGACCTCCTCTAGCTAACGGCGACCGTAAGCCCGCGGCTCGCGACGGTCACGTCGAGCACTCGCGCGCCGCCGCGCGCCACCGCTTGCATCACGCGGTGTTTCGCGCCGTCTTCGGTGAGAAAAAACACGCAACCGCCGCCGCCCGCGCCGCAAACTTTCGCGGCCAGCGCGCCGTTCCGCCGCGCCGCCGCGATCAAGTGATCGATCAGCGGCGTGGAGATTCCCGGGGCGTTCTTGCGGCGATGGCTCCACTCTTCGCGCAGCAATCGCGCCGCTTCGGTCCAGCGATTCGCTTGCAGCGCCGCGCGCATCTCGCTCGCGATCCGCGCGATTTGCGCGAAATTCCGGAAGACGCGCTTGTCGCCGTCGATGTGCCGTTTGGTCACTTCCCAATTGTTGATGCCGGAATGACGCGGCGCCCCGGTATAGCAAACCACCAGGCGCCGCTCAAACGCCGCCAAATCGGTTTGCAGTTTTTCCACCACCAAGCCACCCGGCGTAAGGTGAATGGAATTGAGCCCGCCATACATCGCGGGAAAATAATCCTGATCGCCGGTGGGCACCAAGATCACTTGCGCTTCCACGTTGCGCGCCACCTGTTGCAGCGCCGGCAGCGACAATTTCCGCGAGGTCTGGCGATTCAGCGCGCCGCAAATCGCAATGTTCAGCGCCGACGATCCGGCGATGCCCGCGCCCGCCGGCGACTCGCTGTTAGTGACCATGCGAAATCCCCCGCGCGGCTCGAAGTAGCGGACCAACTTAGCGGCCAGCGGCAAGCGATAGTGCGACGCGCGTTTCAGCGCCGCGAAATCGGCGAAACGCTCGCGCCGTTGGAGATCGCGCGACTCAATTTCGATCGCGGAATCCGAGGTTGTTTCGATTTCGCAGTGCGCGCGTAGGCTGATGGCGGCGTTGACGGTTTGGGCGTCGTCGTGAAAAAGGTAGAGCGGCCAGATATCGAGCGTGCCGCCGGCCAAGTCGACGCGCGTGGGAGCGGCTGCCGTGATTCTCATCTACGCCCCAGCCAACTTCAACTGATGCGCTTCGCGCGGCACACCCGCTTCGAAGCAGCGGCGACACCGCGACTCATACGAATCCGCCGCGCCGACCACAATCAGGTCATTCGACTCGATGAGGCGTTGCGTGAACTTCGCGGGATTGCCGCAGCGCACGCAAATCGCCAAGGTCTTGGTGATTTGCTCGGCGATCGCCAACAAGTCGGGGATCGGCGCAAACGGGCGGCCGAGATAGTCGGTGTCGAGGCCGGCGATGATCACGCGCTTGCCGAGGTCGGCCAGGCGTCCGGCGATTTCCGGCAAGTCGGCGCCGAGGAAATTCGCTTCGTCCATGCCGATCACTTCGGTGCGCGGCGCCACTTTGTTCATGATCTCAGTGGCCGACGAAACCACTTCTGATTTGATCCGCAGATCGCTGTGCGAAACGATCTCGTCGGCGGAGTAGCGATTGTCGAGCGCCGGTTTGAAGATTTGCACGCGCTGGCGCGCGATCTCCGCGCGGCGCAAGCGGCGGATCAGTTCCTCGCTCTTACCGGAAAACATGGGACCACAGACTACTTCGATCCAACCCATATTGCCTTTGACGTTGTCCATTGGCTAGGAATTTATTGGAACACGGAAACTCACGGAAATCACGGAAAGTTATAGGACGCGACGAAGCGTATCGAGCGTGCCCCGGCCAAAATTCAGGAGCAAGCCCACTCGCCGTCCCGTTGTCTTCAAGTAGTTCAACAACTGTGCTTCATGCTCCTTCGCCAAGCGGTCGCGGGCCTTGAATTCGACAAGGACTTTTTCTTCCACGTCCATGTCCGCTACGTACTCGCCCACGACTTCCTGGTCATAGATGACCTTCAATCGCTTCTCCAGTTCAAAACGAATTCCCTTCTTACGTAATTCGTGCGCCACCGCCTTCACGTGGACCTTTTCAAGGAATCCGCGGCCCAAGGTCTTATGAACGGTAACCGCAGCTTCGAGGACTGCCCCCGACACATCCCCATGCAACAACCTTTCCGTGCCTTCCCGTGTGTTTCCGTGTTCCAAAACCCTTTCCATGACATCAACCTCTCTCCCCATGATCCCTCGGCAAACCGCGCACCGGCCGCCACGCGGCGCGCGCCTGCTGGAAGCGCTTCTTCCGGTACTCAAACAACCACGGGTGATTGAGCACCGGACGCAGCATCGCGCGACGGATGATCCCCAACACGCGGCGGATCGCCACCCAAAACGGGTCCTCCGGCCGGCCCCACTGAAACAGCGCGAGCTTTGCGGCGATCTGGCCCAACAGCTCGTGTTCGAACGCCGGAAGATCGTCGCGGATACGCCGCCACAATTCTTCTTGCGGTGGCGCGCCCTGAATCTTGTAAAGCCCGATGGCTTGGGAAGGAATTTTCACCACCGAGAAGCGCGGACAATAAGCAAACTTCGCTCCGGCGCGATACGCTCGCCGGCTCCACTCGAAGTCCATCGCGATTTCCAAGGTGGACGGATCGGCCCAGTATCCGACGGTTTCTACCAAATCGCGGCGATGCATCCAAGACGACGGTGGGATGAAATGTTCGCCCAAGTTCTGACCCGCGGGCGCCGTTCCCACGCAACTCAGCCAGCCTTCCGCACCATAGATTCCGCAGATCGAATGGGCAAATCCGGCTTGCGTTCGTTCGAGCGTCTCCACCAAATCCTTGAGATGATCCGGCAACCAGATATCGTCCTGGCCGAGAAACGCCACATACTTTCCCGTGGCGCGGCGCAATCCTTCGTTGTTGGGATACCACTGGCTGCCGTAGTTCCGCTGCAAATTGTGCCAGTGGATCCGCGGATCGCCGAGAGAAGCGACGACGTCGCCGCTCGAATCGGTGCAAGCGTCGCCGATGACCCACGACTCCCAGTTCGTATACGTTTGATTGCGAATGCTCTCCAGCGCGACACGCAATGTCCTGCTGGAGTTGTACGCCGAGGTGATGGTGGTGACGAGTGGCTGGTCCATGACCAGTCGATCTTACCAGCCAGACGGCCCGCTGAAATCGAAAGGAATCAAATCGTTCTTCAGAGGCAGCCGATGCTTGTCGGGATTGGCGTGATCGTACGCGCACGTAGGCATGTTCACGAAACAGGCTTCCGTTTCGCCGACGTTCTGGATTGCGTGAAACACGCCTTTGGGAATCACGACGAGCGCGCGATTCCGCTCCGTAATCGTGAAGAGGTTGAGCAAGCGATACGTCGGCGAGCCGGAACGATTGTCGAATAGCGCAATCCTGATTCGTCCGGAACTGAGGAACAGCCGGTCATCCTGAAGATAGTGGACAACCCAACCCTTGATGCGTCCGGGACGAAGGCTCGCCTGATACACATAGACTACGGGCGCGGGAAGAACGCCCCACGCGGGATTGTAGATTTCGCAAATTTCTCCGCGTTCGTCTTCTTGGGGGCTGACGCGGCGAATCACGACGCCGCTGATCAACGGCTCAACGCGACAACCTTCGGGAGTAACGGTCTGACGATCCTGAACAGGCACGGCCATCGCCGCCGCGCCACCTGTGTGTAGATTTTCCATCGACTTTCCTTTCAGACAGCATTTCTGCGCGATCGATCCTGGGAACTCACGCACCGTCGCGCACGGGGACGTTTCTTGTATGATAATCTGCCGCGGGAATCAAAATGCGAATCTTTCACTTGCCGCCGATCGAGTGTCCCGAGCGGTTGATGGCGGCGATCCTGGAGTTTTTCAAACAATCATGAAATTGAAAGATCAAGTCGCTGTTGTCACAGGCGGCGCGTCCGGCATCGGCCGCGCCATTATCGAACGCTTCACCGCCGAGGGCGCGAAGTGCGCGTCGCTCGACCTGAATCCCGCTCCGGAGGCGGCACTGAGCATCAAGGCGAACGTTTCGCAGCCGGCAGCCGTGAGTGCCGCCTTCACAGAGATCGCCGAGAAGTTGGGACCGGTGGACGTGCTGGTGAACGGCGCGGGGCAAGCGGGACAATTGACGCCCGCCGCCAAAATGACCGACGAAGATTGGGACGCCATCATTCACGTGCATTTGAACGGCACGTTCTACTGCTCGCGCGCCGCGCTGCGTGTGATGCTGCCGCGACGCAAAGGGCGCATCATCAATATCGCCAGCGTCGCGGCGCTGCGCGGACTTCCCGGCGGTTCATCGTATTCGGCGGCGAAAGGCGGAATCATCAGCTTTTCGCGCGCCATCGCCCAAGAAGCCGCGCCGGACGGCGTGCGCGTGAACGTGATCGCTCCCGGATGGGTCGATACGCCGATCGTCAACCATGTCCCGA
The DNA here is from genome assembly GCA_021325275.1 of Terriglobia bacterium. Taxonomy (GTDB): domain Bacteria; phylum Acidobacteriota; class Terriglobia; order JAJPHL01; family JAJPHL01; genus JAJPHL01. Next base: position 88,330 of record JAJPHL010000011.1, read on the forward strand.
AGGAGTTGCTGACGATGCTTCTGGCGCAAGTGCCGCTCGGACGCATCGGCCAGCCCGAGGAAATCGCCGGCGTTGCGCTATGGCTGGCGTCGGACGATTCCACCTACGTGGTCGGTCAGGTGATCAGCCCGAACGGCGGAATTTGGTTTTAGCGCGACGGGATGAATTGCGAGACGGGCTCGCTGAATCCGGGCAACACGGCGGGCGCTTCCAGCAGGTCGCCTTTGCGCAAAATGCGCTTCGGACGCCCTTGCTTGAAAACGTGAACTTCGAACGGATCGCGATCGAAGATCCAAACGACCTGCACGCCGGCGCGTAGGTAGTATTCAGCATTCCGGAAGAGTTTCTTCATTGAGTTCGACGGAGAGACGACTTCGGCGATCAATTGCGGAATCACTTGTGCTGGTGTGGCATCGAGATCCATCGACGTCCAATGAGCGGCATCCCAATAGACGAGATCCGGTCGGGCCAGCGTGTTCGTATCAAACTGAATCCCGGTTTCGACGAGGACCTCCCCGCCGCGTTTGCTTTGACGCAAGAAGTTGCGAATCGCAGAGCGCAACTCGTCACGCGTCCAATTGTGACTAACGGTCGTATCGCCCACGTAAACTAGTTCTCCTTGCCAGAGCTCGTAGAGACACGACGTCTCTTCCGGCAGATCCAAGAAGTCCGCCATGCTCATCATTGTTTGCGCGAGCGTATTCACCGACATAACACGAGTATACTCCTCCGGCCGCTATTTCGTACTGTACGGTGGATCGCTGGCCGCGCGGCGTTCCACGTTCGGCGAATAGCGTTTCATCAGCGATTCCACTTCCGATCCCTTGCCGACGACAACCCATACCAAGTTCTTCATCGGATAATCTTTTTCGATCACGCGTTTCGCGTCTTCCGCCGTCACCGCGTCGATGCGCGCCGCGTAGCCGTCGACTTCTTTGGCGTCCAGGCCGTAGATTTCGAATTCCGTCATCCAGTTCACGAGTTGATCCGGCGTTTCCACGCGCGGACCAAATTGCCCCTTGATGTATTCCTTCGCCGATTTCAGTTGCTCGGGCGTCAACCCCTTCTCGTGCAAATCGCGCAGCACCTGCACGGCCATGTCCAGCGCTTGCTCGGTTTTTTCGTTGCGCGTATACGAACTGATGTAGAACGCTCCGGGCTGCCGCCGGCGCACAAACGCGGAGTTCGCGCCATACGTAAGTCCCGAGTCGATGCGCAGCGCGGTATTGATCATCGACGTGAAGCGTCCGCCAAAAAGCGTGTTCACGATATCCACCGCCGCGCGATCGGGATCGTTCCGCGCGACTCCCACGTTGCCGAAACGGAAGAAGGTTTGTGTGGCGTCGGGCTTGTCGATAAAAAGCAGGCGCGTGGCCGTCGCCGGCTCCGGCTTCGGGACCGTCACAACGGGAGCGCTTTGCTTCGGCATCCCGCCGAAGCGCGCGGCCAGCATCTTTTCCATCTCGGCGGTTTGAAAATCGCCGCACGCCGCCACGATCATGTTGCCGGCCACATAGTATTGATCGTGAAAGCGCACGATGTCGTCGCGCGTGATCGCGATCACCGAGCGCTCATCCCCGTTCGCCGGACGTCCATAGGGATGTTTGCCGAACAGGAACGCTTCGTAGCCTTCCGCCAGGAGAGCCTGCGGTTGATCTTTCTGCGATTTCAGGCGATCGGCCGTTTGCTTGAGAAGTTTGTCCACTTCTTCCTGCGGAAACGCCGGATGCAGCAGCATGTCCATCACGACGTCCATGCTTTCGCTTGTGTCTTTCTTCAGGAATTCGGTGAACGCACGCGTCGTGTCGTAAGTAGACTGCACACCGAACGTCGTGCCCATGAAATCGAGGTCCTCGGCGATCTTGGTGGCGTTGCGCGCGCCTGCGCCCTTGCGCAGAAGACTTCCGGTGATCTCCGCGAGTCCCTCTTTCCCGGCGGGATCGGCCACACTGCCGGTTTTCAGCGCCACTTGAACGTCGATGAGCGGAGCGCTGTGCTTTTCCATCACCATCAACACGACGCCGTTCGGCAAAACAGTGCGATGATACGCCGGGAATTTCACGGAATCGTCGGACGCGGCGGCTAAAACCACCGCGCCAAGGAGAAGCGCACTGATGAAGAGTTTCCGCATGACTATTTTTCTCCTTTCGTGGGAACCAACGTTGCCACCGTGCGATTCTTCTCGGTGAGATATTTCTCTGCGACGCGCTGTACGTCTTCTTTTGTCACTTTCTCGTAGAGGCTCGGGGCATCGAGCAGCTTCTTGTAATCGCCGAAGAAGATTTCGTAGTCGCCGAGCAAGTTCGCTTGACCGCTGATCGTCTTCAGCCCGCGATACAGCTGGCCCAGCAAAATGTTTTTGGCCTTCTGCATCTCGCGATCCGTTACGCCGTCGCGCTGCACGCGCGCGATTTCCTCGTAGAGCGCTTTCTCGGCGTTCTCGGGAGCGACGCCGGCGCGCATTTGCATGTTGATACGGAACAGCGTGGGATCGAACGCCACCGCCATCCCGCTGCCCACCCCGGTGACCAACTGATCTTTGTCGACCATCCGCTGGTAGAGACGCGAACTTTGCCCGGTGGTAAGAATCAGCGACAACACCGTGAGCGGGCTCCGGTCGGCGCTCGCGGTTTCCGGAACGTGCCATCCCACGATGACGCTGGGCAATTGCGCGATGCGCTCCACGCGAATGCGCTTCTCGCCCAGTTGCTCGGGCTCTTTGGTGCGCACCGGCGGAGGAGGATCGCGCGGCGGAATCGTGCCGATGTATTTTTCCGCCAGCGCGATGAACTCGGCGGAATGAACGTTGCCGCACACCACCATCACGGCGTTGTTCGGCGCGTAGCCCATGCTGAAATGCGCCTTCAAATCGTCCATGGTCCAACTCTCGATGTCGGACATCCATCCGACCACCGGCCAATGATACGGATGCGCGATGTACGCCGCGGCATTGAATTGTTCGAAGAGAATGCCGTTGTTGTTATTGTCGACGCTGGTTCGCCGTTCCGACGCCACCACGCCGCGCTCCGACGCCACCATCTTGGGATCGAAACTCAGGTCGCGAATGCGGTCGCCTTCGAGATCGAAAATCAACTCCAGCGCCGACGACGGAAACCAATCTTGATAAACCGTCACGTCGTTCGACGTATAGGCGTTGTTGCTGCCGCCGTGACCTTCCATCTCGCGATCGAACATGTGCGGACCATATTTCTTCGCGCCGTTGAACATCATGTGCTCGAAGAAATGCGAAAGTCCCGTGGTGCCGGGGCGTTCGTTGCGCGAGCCGATCTTGTAGAAGACGTAGAGCGCCACGTTGGGAATCGAGTGATCCTCGTGGATCAGCACTTTCATGCCGTTCTTTAGCGTGTGCGTCTCCACAGGAAAATTCAGCGACGTTGGAACGTCGAGTGAAGCGGCGCTCGCCGCCATTGTCAGCAACAACACAGAAAGGATTTTACGCATGGCGAATGTTACCTCCTAATCTTTACGGAATCACCGGTAGTGTGACGTGCGAAGGCAACGCCGGAGAGCAGTAGACTCGCTGGTGCGCCACCGTGAAGTCGCTGTCCTTCGCTTGGTAGATGCTCGGAACGAATTTCTGCGGATTGCGATCGATGACCGGGAACCACGTCGACTGCACTTGGACCATCAGACGGTGGCCTTTCAGAAAAACGTAATCGCGATCGCGCAACGGAATCGCGAAACGCGTGGGCTTGCCGGCGACGAGCGGCGCGGGACGCTCGTAGCTCGTGTTATAGCGTCCCCGGCGCACCTCCATCGCCACCGGCAACTCAAATCCGTTTAGCGAATTCGCGTACGCGCCCGGCGCGGGACCGGCGTCGGGATTCCACGCGTTCTTCACCGCATCTTCCGGATACACATCAATCAGCTTGACCACGAAATCGCTGTCGGTGCCGCTGGTGGACGCAAACAACTCCGCGGCCACGGCGCCGGTGACCGTAAGATCGCGATCGAGCGGCGCACTAGTAAAGGTCGCTACATCGGGACGGCCGTCGACGAAGCGTTGGTCGGCCGCTTCCCACGTGCGCCAATCGCCACCCGGATATGTCGGCGAAATCGGACGCGCGCGATACGGCACGGGACGCGCTGGATCGGAAACGTACTCGACCGATTCGCGATCGCGCGATTTCGGCGCGTCGAAGGAAAGCGATCCGTCGGCGTGAAGATACAAATTCCTCGCGGTGGAAGGCGGCGGCCACGACGCGTAGGTGCGCCACGTATTCGATCCCGATTGAAACGTGCTGGCTTGCCACGCGGGCTTGGCGCCTTCGCCGTGCAAGTAGAAGCGGAAGAACGGCGCTTGAATGTTCTCGCGAAACTCGCGGCCGGTTTCGTGTCCACCGTTGGTAACCGCGCCAAGACGTTCGCCCGCCGCGCCCGACCATTGCCCGTGATACCAAGGTCCCGCCACCATAAAGTTTTCGTGCTTCGGATCGTTCTCGGCGGAATGGCTGAAAATCTGCCACGGTCCCCATGGATCTTCTTGGTCCCAGAAACCGGCGACGTTCAGGTTCGGCACGGGCGTGGAGTGCAATTGATTCACCCACGCTTCGCGCTTCCAGAAATCGTCGTAGTCGGGATGATTGACCGTGTCGTTCCAGTACGGCAGCGAGTTGTGAATGTACTTGGCGTTGATGTTCGACACGGGGCCGAGCTTCAAATACCAGTCGTAGGTATCGTACGTGTCGAACTCGAAATGCTTGTTCTCGTTCTTGTCGCTCTGCTCCATCACGGCGTACTCGAAGTCGTAGCTCAAGCGCAGCGCGCCGAATCGATGATCGTCGTCGTTCATCCATTGATCCACCGGCGAGGCCTGCTCGGAGACGGCTTTCAGCGCCGGATGCGGATGCAGCATCGTCAGCCCGGCGGTCAAGCCGTCGTAGGAAACGCCGAAGATGCCGACGCGTCCGTTGTTACGCGGCACGTTTTTCACCAGCCAATCGATGGTGTCGTAGGCGTCGGTGGTTTCGTTCATGTCCGCGGGATCGTTCAGATTCACCTGCGACGACAGCTTGAACACGCCTTCCGACTTGAAGCGTCCGCGCAGATTTTGGAAGACCAGGATGTAGCCATCCTTCATCAATTCGCGATACGCCGAGGGCGGCGTGTCCCACGCGCGATCGGGTACGCCGTACGGCGTACGCTTCAGCAGAATCGGCAGCGGTTTCGCTTGGTCGACGGGCGCCAAGATTACAGTTTGCAAATGCGCGCCGTCGCGCATCGGAATCATCACTTCCTGAAAGTTGAACAGCGGTTTAGCCTGCGGCGCGGCGAAAAGAAACACGGCGAGAACGAGTGTCCACATTTGAAACATGCCCGCAGCATACCGCATTCTGTCCTCATTCTGTACGGTGCACCTGCCGATAGTGAGGGTGTATAAGTATGTCGACGGACAAAGGGAGTGTCACAGGATTCGTACTCGCCATTGGCGGGATCGTCGGCGGACTGCTGCTGGAAGGCGGCAACCTCCGCCAGATCCTGCAGCCGACCGCCGCGATTATCGTGCTGGGCGGGACGCTGGGCGCCGTCATGGTGGCGTTTCCCCTGGACGCGGTGCTGACGGCGTTCCAGCGAATCGGCACGATCTTTTTCGGGCGGCCACCCGACTACGCGCGGATCGCCGCGACGATGGTGGAGTTGTCGAATCGCACGCGCCGCGACGGCATCGTGTCGCTCGACAAGGAACTGGCGAGCATATCCGATCCGTTTCTGCGCCGAGCCTTGATGATCGCCGTCGATGGAACGCCCGTGGCAGACTTGCGCCACATGATGGAATCGGAAATCGAGTTGCGCATGGAGCGCGACGAAGAAATCCCAGGCGTCTTCGAATCGGCCGGAGGATTTTCGCCGACCGTCGGCATCCTCGGCGCGGTGTTGGGATTGATCCAAGTGATGCAGCACCTCGACAACATCGAGGAAGTGGGGCGCGGCATCGCCGTGGCCTTCGTTGCGACGGTGTACGGCGTGGGCTTCGCGAATCTTTTTTGCTTGCCGGCCGCTGCAAAGCTGAAAGCGCGGCAGCGCGAACGCTGGCTGGCGGAACAAATCATGCTGGAAGGCGTGATTTCGATTGTCGAAGGACTGAATCCGCGCATGTTGGAAGTGAAACTCGCCGGCTACCTCGAAAAGTCCGAGCCTGCGGCCAAACAAAAACCGCGCGCCGGCTCCAGAAATGTCCAACCGATCCGCGCGAGCGGTTTCGTCAAGGGGAACAACGATGATCCGGCCCAGACGCGCGCAGCACGCTAATCACGAACGTTGGCTCGTTTCCTACGCCGACTTCATCACGCTCATGTTCGCGTTTTTCGTCGTACTGTTCGCGTCGTCGCACGTCGATCGGCGCAAAGCGGGTCGCATGGCGCAGCAGATGCAGGAATCGTTCGCGAAGTTCGGCGTTCTCGATGGATCGAACGGCGTGGCCGGTGAACCGGTGCGCGTCGGGCCCCCGGGAGCCGAGAAAGTCGCGAAACAACTCGAGGAACAGCTCCGCAAAGAGATCGCTCGCAAAGACGTGTCGCTGAAGATGCGCCGCGATGGTCTCGTGATCACGTTGCATGAAGGCGGATTCTTCGATAGCGGGTCGGCGACGCTGAAACCCGCGGCCCTGGAAGCCCTGGTGACGATTGCGGGAACGCTCGCCGAGAGCAATAGCCCCGTGCGCGTGGAAGGTCACACCGACAATCAGCCGATTCACACCAGCCGCTTCGATACCAACTGGGAATTGTCGACGGCGCGCGCCACCGAGATCGTGAAGTATTTTGTGATGGCGCAAGGGCTGCCGCCGGAACGATTTTCGGCGGCGGGATACGCGGAATTTCATCCTGTGGCTGGAAACGAAACGGCGGAAGGACGGTCGCAGAATCGGCGCGTGGATCTTGTGGTGCTCGGCGGGACTACTCCGGAAGAGCACGCTCCAACCACGCGGGTAGGCGCTCATTTTGAAAGATGATCTCTCCTTGTCGCGCTTCGAGAAGAATAGTCGGAAGGACGCCCCACAAGCTATTGTCATAAACTTCAATTTGATCCGTTTCAAGGATCGCTCGCCCTAAATTGGACATGCTCTGCTGCCAGATTCCGCGCAGGAGCGTCTCTGATGCGCTGTGACCTCCACGAAAGGCCCGCATCTTCACGCGCCTTGCATGCATCTCGAAAGACTCAAGCGCCACATATCGCATTTCGGTTGTAAAGCCAGCCTGCTTGGCGAGTTTCATCTGATCGAACGTGATAGCCGTTCGCAAGGTTGTCTCAAAGGCTAAGCTCTCACGACGTGAAATATGGTCCAGAATGAAAGCCTCGAAGAGGCGATTCACCTCGGAGCGAACCGCAAGCGAGATTCCAATATACGAACCGCCATTCAGAGTCGCCGCGGCGTCGTCGGCATTAAAGAAATGGAGACCAAAGCCCGAGACAGGAAACGCCGTCGACTTGCCGCCCCCTGGCGGGCCGGCAATCACAACCATGCGAGGAGTCGTCATCTATCCGCCGAAGTCTCGATCCTTCGACTCGCGCATGTCCTCTGGCAGGTCGTGACGCAGCAGTTCGCCGCGGCTATTCGCGATTCCCAACCGTTCAAGCTCGTCGGCGGCGGCTCTCACCCGTGCGCCGGCTGCTTCAAGATGAGGATCGTACGTCGGCTTGTTCTGCTTCGGTAATTGCTTAGTTGGCATTTGACCTTATTGTAGCGCAATCGCGCCGTGAGATCTACGGCCGCGCCATCAACGTGACCTCCGCGGTCACCTTCGCGCCGCCTCGCATCACCGTCACGGTTACCTTGTCGCCGACTTTGCTGTCCTGGAGTTCGTGCGTGAAATCGTACAGATTCTTGATCGCGCGACCGTTCCACGCGACCATCACGTCGCCCGCCTTCAATCCCGCTTTTTCCGCGGGACTCCCGGCGCGCACGTCCGCGAATTTCACGCCGTTTTCCGAATCGCCCATGTCCGGAATACTGCCGAACCAAGGACCGTAGCCGCCTCCGCCACCGCCCACGGGACGCGGCGGCTCTTGCACCTTCACGAATTTCGGCGCATCCGCCAGTTTGTCGAGATGCAACGCCACGCGCTCAACCAAGCGCAACACTTCGGCCGCCGACTGTGCATCGATCTTGTCCCAGGTGTCCGACGGCTTGTGATAATCGGCGTGCAGTCCCGAGAAGAAAAACAGCGAGGGCACTTGTTTCAGCGCGAACGACAAGTGATCGCTCGAATCGGTGCCGGTCTTCGAGTATTCAATCTTCAGGTTGCTGTCTTTCGCTTCTTCCTCCAGGATCGATTGAAACTCGGCCGCTGTGCCTACGTCGCCGATAAACAGCTTGTGGTCTTTCACGCGTCCGATCATGTCCATGTTGAGCATGGCTTCGGTTTTTTCGAGCGGAACCAGCGGCGATTTCACGTACGCGGCCGAACCGAACAATCCCAGCTCTTCGCCGGAAAACGCCAGGAACACCAGCGTCCGGCGATGAGGGACGTTGCGCAACGCACACGCTAGTTCGATCACGCCCGCCGTGCCCGACGCGTTGTCGTCCGCGCCATGATGGATTTGTCCGAATTGGTCGGGCGCCAGCGAATCGCGGCCGCCCAGGCCCAAGTGATCGTAGTGCGCGCCGAAAATGATCGTTTGATCTTTGAGATGCGCGTCCGATCCCGGCAATTCGCCGGCCACGTTGGCGATTCCCCGCGAGCGCCGCACGATATCCGCTTCACCCACGACGCGGCTTGTGAGAACGACAGAATGATTCGAGAAATCCTTGTCGATCGCTGCTTGCAAATCCTCGAGACGCGCCGGCGAAAGCAATTTATCGGCCACGCGACGCGTTACGTGGAACACCGGCAAGCCCAAATGCTCGATGACCGCATCGGATTGGAACGATCGCAAACGATCGTCGCTGCTCTCGGAGTTCACGAGCAACAACGCCACCGCGCCCTTGGCCTTCGCGGTGAGAACTTTTTCCACCAGTGCCGCTTTCGTCGAAAAACCCTTGCTTTGATTCGGCGTGCCGCGCAACGCGAGCACAACTTTTCCGGTTACGTCGATTCCCGCGTAGTCGTCATAGTGCGGTGGCCAGGAAATTCCGTACCCCGCGAACGCGACGGTGCCCGAGAACTTGCCGGAATCGGAAATGCCGAGCGGCGAAAAGTCTTTGCCGAACGTGTATCCGGCAAGGCGATTTCCCTGCCCCATCTCGACGCCGACGATCGCGGAATATTTCTGGAAGTACGTGCCGTTGGCCGAATTGGCCGGTTGAAGGCCGCACGCTTTGAATTGCGCTTCGATGAAATGCGCGGCCTTGTCGAGCTCCGGCTCGTCGTTGCCTCGCCCTTTCAATTCGTCTGACGCGAGATACTTGACGTTGTCGAGATAACGCTGGGGGGAGATCTCGTTGGTACCAGCGAGAATCGCCACGGCCAAAAGTCCAGCGGCAAAAAATCTGTCCACAGATTACACAGATTAACACAGATGAAAAATGGGTCCAATCTGTGCAGTCTGTGTAATCTGTGGATGGTTGTTGATTCGTAGATTGATCTGTGGAATTATGAAGACCCTCCAGGGAAACTCCATGCGAATCCATTTCTCTCTCTGCCTCTCCTTTGTTCTGGCTCTTTCGATCGCACCGGCCGCCCAGCGCGGCGGACGCGGCGGCGAAGATTCCACCGAAGCGCTGCGCTTCCGCTTCGTGGGACCCGCCGCCGGCAACCGCATCGCTTCGGTCGGCGCGATTCCCGGCGATCCGTCCACCTATTACGCGGGTGCGGCGTCGGGCGGCATCTTCAAGTCCACCGACGGCGGACATCAGTGGCTGCCGATTTTCGATTCGCAACCCGCCGCGGCGATCGGCGCGCTGGCGGTGGCGCCAAGCGATCCCAGCATCGTGTGGGCGGGCACCGGCGAAGCGTGGGCCATCCGCGACGCCGACATGATCGGCAACGGCATCTACAAATCCACCGACGCCGGAAAAACGTGGAAGAACATGGGACTCGAGGAAACCGGCCGCATCGGACGCGTGATCGTGCATCCGAAAGATCCCAACATCGTCTACGTATGCGCGCTCGGCCGCGCCACGGGACCACAGAAGGAACGCGGCGTCTTTCGCACCACCGACGGCGGCGCCCACTGGACGCAGGCGCTCTTCGTCGACGACAACACGGGATGCTCCGGCCTGACGTTCGATCCCAAGACCAACACTTTGTACGCGGGCATGTGGGAAGTGGTCATGCACACTTACGCCATGTTCTCTGGCGGCCCCGGCTCCAGCGTGCACGTGTCGCGCGACGGCGGTGTGACCTGGCAGCGCATCCAGGGCCGCGGAATGCCGCGGTCGCCCGTGGGGAAAATCGATGTGGCGATTGCGCCGAGCAATCCCAATCGCGTGTACGCGCTGATCCAAACACCGGATCAAGGGTCGCTTTGGCGCACCGACGACGCCGGCGACACTTGGCGTGTGGTGAATTGGGATCGTGGGCTTACCGGACGCGCCGGATACTACATTCGCGTCACGGTGAATCCGCAGAACGAAAATGAAGTCGTGGTGACGAATAGTTCGGTCCACCAATCGCTTGACGGCGGCGAAACATTTCGACCCGTGGGATGGGGCGGCGACACGCACGACATGTGGTTCGATCCAACCAATCCCGACCGCTTCATCATCACCGACGACGCGGGCATGAACATCACGATCGTTCACGGACGCGGATTCAATCGCGTGACGCTGCCGATCGGCCAGTTGTATCACGTGGCCGTCGACAACCAAGTTCCCTACTGGGTCTACACCAACATGCAGGACAACTCCACAATGCGCGGTCCGTCAAACGGTCCCGAGGCGGGAGGACGCGGCGGCGGCAACATTTGGGATCATCGCATCGGCGGCTGCGAATCGGGATTCACCATTCCCGATCCCGCCGATCCCAACATCGTGTGGGCGAGTTGCTATGGAAACGAAGTGACGCGCTACGACGCGAAAACCAAGCGCGCGCGCTCGGTGAGTCCCTGGCTTCACACTCTCGATTCGGCCCCCAATGAAGCGAAGTATCGTTGCCACTGGACCGCGCCGCTGGCCGCCGATCCGTTCGATCACAACACGGTTTATTACGGCTGCCAGGTGATTTTCAAAACGTCGAACGGCGGACAAAGCTGGCAAGTGATCTCGCCTGATCTTTCCACGCAAGATCCCAAGCGAATTATCCCGTCCGGCGGAATCGTCGGCGACAACTTGGGACAGTTCTACGGCGAAGTGGTCTTCTCCATCGCGCCGTCGAGCGCGCAAAAAGGTTTGATCTGGGCGGGAACCAACGACGGAAAAGTTTGGAACACCACCGACGGCGGCGCGCACTGGAACGACGTGACAAAAAACATCATCGGCATGCCGGAATGGGGCGTGGTCTCGCAGATTTCCCCGTCGGCCATCGACGCCGGCACGGCGTACATCGCCGTGGACCTGCATATGATGGACAATCGCGATCCGTACGCGTTCAAGACCACCGATTTCGGCAAGACGTGGACGCCGATCGCGTCGAACTTGCCGAAAGGACCGCTCGGGTATGTGCGCGCCATCGCCGAGGATCCCAATCGCAAGGGATTGCTCTTCGCCGGAACGGGCAACGCATTTTATTATTCGCTCGACGACGGCGCCAAGTGGACGCCGCTGCAAGCCGGATTGCCGCACTCGCCGGTTAGCTGGATCACCGTGCAGAAGCAATTTCACGACGTGGTGATTTCGACGTACGGACGCGGCATCTACATCCTGGATAACATCACTCCGCTCGAACAGTCGACGCCGGCGATTAGCGAGGAGGCCGCGCATCTCTACATGCCCCGCCCGACGTATCGCGACGTGCGTGCCAATGCGCGTGCCGCGATCGATTTTTCAGTGAAAGCCGCGCCGCGTGGTCCTGTGAAACTGGAAATCCTCGACAGCGCAGGCTCGGTGGTTCGCGAATTGCGCACACCTGCACGTCCCGGATTGAATCGCGCGTCGTGGGACCTGCATTATGAAGCGCCGCACTTGGTCGCGCTGCGCACCACGCCGCCCGAGAATCCGCACATTTGGGAAGAGGTGCGCTTCCGTGGACAAGACACGCGGCCCATCACGCACTGGGGACTCGCGCAGGCGGAAGTGGGTCCCGTGGCCGCGCCGGGCAAGTACACGGTGCGGCTGACGGTGGAGGACAAGACGTACACCCAGCCGCTTGAGATTTTGCGCGATCCTCTGGTACCGGCGAGCGTCGCCGATCTTGAAGCACAAGTGAAATTCCAACTGCGCATCCGCGACGATGTCACCGCGACGGCGGACATGATCAACACGATCGAGAAAATCCGTAAGCAGCTTGAGGATATGTCGAAGGCGCTGAAGCCCGCGCCCGTCGGCGGTGGTCGCGGTGGATTTGGCGGAGGCGGTGGCGGAGGATTTGGTGGTCGCGGAGGAGCGGCAACGGACGCGCCTGCGGCTCCGGCGGCTCCGAAATCTGAACTCGAAAAATCGATCGACGCGTTTGATCAGAAACTGCAAGACGTCGAGTACAAGCTGTTCTCGAAGGCTTTGCGCACGAGCGACGACAAATATTTCATCCAGGCGTACAAGATTTATCTGAATTTGCTCTGGCTGAACGGCGAAGTCGGCACAGGAGCCGGCGACGTCGCGGGATCGGTGGACGACAAGCCCACCGATACGGCGGCCGGACTGCTTGCGGACATCGAGAAGGATCTAAGCGCCGCGAAGGTGGAGTACAGGCACTTGATGGATGTCGAAGTGCCCGCGTTCAACAAGATGATCGCGGAAAAAGGCGCCGACAAGGGCGCGGTTGCGGTTGTGAAGTAAGGAGAAAGAAAAATGCGACGTTTCATTCTGTTTCTGCCGGTGATCGCGGCCGGTTCAATCCTGTACGCGCAAACGAACTTGAACGGCTATTGGGTTTTCCAAGTTCCGCGCGGCGACGGCACCTTCGCGCAATCGTTTTTCGAACTGACGCTTTCGGGCGACACCGTTTCCGGCCGCGCGATTCGCGGGGCAAACTCGACACCGATCTCGGAAGGCACGTTTTCCGGCGGCCAATTGCATTTCGTCCTGGCGATTCCGGGCCGCGGCGGCGCGACAACGAAGGTCACCTACGAAGGCCATGAGTCCGGCGGCAAGTTTTCGATGACGCGCACCGGCCAGGGACCAAATCCCGTGTCGGGCGAATTCGTATCGAGCACGAAGGAAGCCGCGCTTCCTCCCGCGCCGCTTCCTTTGCCTGCGTTGCATGATGTTCGCGACAACGGACTGGTCCGCACGCCGCCGATGGGTTGGAATAGTTGGAACAAATTTGCCGGCCGCGTGACGGCGGAAGACGTAAAGGGCATGGCCGACGCGATGGTCTCCAGCGGCATGGCCAAGGCCGGCTACATTTACATCAACATCGACGACACGTGGGAAGGCGCGGCGCGCGACGCCAACGGCAACATCACCACCAACACGAAATTCCCGGACATGAAGGCGCTCGCCGATTATGTGCATTCGAAAGGCCTGAAGATCGGCATCTATTCCTCGCCGGGACCGCTGACCTGCGCCGGATACATCGCCAGTTTCGGTCACGAAGAGCAAGACGCCAAGCAATTTGCCGCCTGGGGATTCGACTATCTCAAGTACGACTGGTGCAGCGCCGGCAACATCTACAAGGACGAAGATATGCGCCCCGTCTACCAGAAGATGGGCGACGCGCTCGCGAAAGCCGGCCGCCCGATCGTGTACAGCTTGTGCCAGTACGGACGCTCCGAAGTTTGGACGTGGGGCGCCAAAGTGGGCGGAAATTTGTGGCGCACCACGGGCGATATTTCGGATCGTTGGGCGTCCCTGGATGGAATCGGTTTCGGCACGCGCGTTCCCGGCAATCGCACGCAACTCGACATCGCATCCGCGACGCAGCCGGGGCACGTCAACGATCCCGACATGCTGGAAATCGGCAACGGCGGCATGACCGGCGACGAGTATCGCTTGCACATGAGTCTGTGGTCGCTGTACTCGGCGCCGCTGCTCGCCGGCAACGATCTGCGCACCATGACCGACGAGATCAAAGACATTTTGATGAACGCCGAAGTGATCGCCGTGAATCAGGACCGTGCCGTGAAGCCGGCCAAGAAGCTCGCCGAGGCCGGCACGAGCGTCGTCATCGCCAAGCCGCTGGCCGACGGGTCGGTCGCGGTGGGCCTGTTCAATCGCGCCGACGACAATGCGCCCGTGACGCTGAACTGGTCGGACGTGGGTATCACATCGAAGAAGCTGAAGGCGCGCGATCTGTGGGCGCACAAGGACGTGGAGGTCGCCAACGAGAGTCTTACGGTCACGGTACCGCGTCACGGAGTGGTGATGCTTAAGGTGTCGGCGGTCCGCTGAGTCCACAGAAAAAACGATCCACAGATTACACAGATTGCACAGATTAGGAGCGGCAAGGAGTGATTCGCGCCCTAATCTGTGCAATCTGTGTAATCTGTGGATCGTTCTTGTCTTGATCAGTGGAATCGCCGGATTGTGCTACAATAAACGTTTGTGTCCGCTTACGATTTTTGAGCTTAGGGGAAACCAGCGACCATGAAGGATAAGATTCATCCGATTTACAACGAGATCAACGTAGTTTGCGCGTGCGGCAACACGTTCAAGACGCGCTCCACGCACAAGGGCGATATCCACGTGGAAATCTGCTCGAGCTGCCATCCGTTTTTCACCGGCAAGCAGAAGCTCGTCGATACGGCGGGCCGCGTCGAGCGTTTCAACAAGAAGTTCGAGAAGCGCAGCAAAGCCAGCTAATAGCTCACTACGAAATCGGAGGGATGCATGGAGGCAGCGGTTGCCCGCGTCACGCTTCGCAACCACTTCGCGCAACCCTTCGATTCCGCCATCGCCGCGGCGCGCACGTGTTATTCCTCGCGCATCATTTCCCCCGGCGAAATCACCGATAAACAACGCACCACCATCGGTCCCGCGACGTTTCAAGGCGGTCACCACACCGTCTATCAACACGCCCACTTCGAGTTTGGCCTCGAAAACATTTCGCGACACTTGGTTTGGAATTTCCTGCACGGCCATCCCTTTTACAACTCCGAGCAACAGAGCCAGCGCTATGTGCGCATGAAGGAACCGGAGGCGTTCATGCCTCCGCTGGAAGGCCGCGCGCGCGAAATCTACGCGGCGGCCATCGATCGCGCGTGGGAACACTATCGCGAACTGAGTGCGCTCCTCGAACCCGTGACGCACGAAGTCCTCGCCGACATTTGGGAGCTCGAACGCAAGGGCAGTCCGCAGCGCGTGCAGCGCGTGAAAGCGCAAGCGGGAAAAAAATCCATCGAGATCGCGCGATACGTCTTGCCGGTGGCCGCCGCCACAACCATGGTCCACACTCTCAGCGGGATCGTGCTGCATCGCTTGCATCGCATGTGCAAATCCGGCGACACGCCGTGGGAAGCGGCGCAAGTGGTCGGCGAAATGGTGGCGCGCGTGAAGGAAGTGGATCCGCAATTCTTCGAACGCGTCGGTTTCGAGCCGATGGGCGAAGAAAAAATGCCCGAGAATTATTTCGCCTGCCACGGACAAGACGCCGCGGGCGCCAGGACGTCGGCCGCGGAATTCGATCGCCGTCTCGACGGACGCATTTCGAAACTCATCGACTATTCGCCAAACGCGGAACGAGTGGCGGCGGACGCGTTGCGGTTCACTCTGGGCGTCAACGAAGATGCGCTGCCCGACGACGAAGCGTTGCGCCGCCTGCTCGACCCTGGATTCAATCGCTATCGCCTGGAAACGCTGAACGTGATGGAGCACGCGCCGATGATGCGTGCGCTGAATCACGCGCATTACACGTTCCTGAAAAAAATCAGCCACACCGCCGATTCACAGGACCAGCGCCATCGCATGGTGCCCGGATCGCGCCCCGTGACCACCGCGTACGATTCCCGCGATCCCGATTTCATCACGCCGATGCTGATTCGCCAAAACGCCGCGGCGCGCGCGCGTTACGAACAGGCGATGGCCGAGGCGTGGTCCGCGAAAAACGAATTGCTGGCACTCGGCGTCGCACCGGAATTCGCGCAGTACCTGCTTCCCAACGCGCTGAGCGTGAGGCTTGTGGAATCGGGAACACTGATTCACCTGATGCACAAGTGGACCATGCGCACTTGCTTCAACGCGCAGGAAGAAATTTATTTCGCATCGATGGATGAACTCGACCAACTGGGCGAAGTGCATCCTCGTCTAGCCAAATACATGGGCCCGCCATGTGTCGTGCGCATCGGCCACGCGTATCCGGTGTGTACGGAAGGCAGCCACTTTTGCGGCGTCCGCGTGTGGAACAGTTTTCCGAATATCGAACGCCGCATTTGACAGCGGCCAGTTGAGGAAGCCTGCAGAGCAGGCGCCACAAGCCCCTGGCGAGGCGTTTTGTGTGCCGAGCCTGGGGACACCGTATGCTGGCCTCCTGGATACCAGCACGACGTGCTGCCACAGTCGACCCATCCGTCGCGCTTAGGACCGACTAATCGCGCTCGCCACCGTGCCCGTTGGGGGTCAGTACCACGGCGTCCACAATTAGTATGGTATTTGCTGCAAGTTTGTGCTACCTTCAGCCTTGTGAGACATCCCGACACCGATGAAGTAGCCTTGCGGCTGCCCTTGGCCGAAGACGCGGAGTTGCGCGCTGTCGATGCGCTGGATCGTCTGCTGGCGCGCCATCAAGTAGAGCAACAAGCGGCGGGTCAGGCGCGATTCGCGCTCGTCGAAGCGTGTCTCAACGCGATCGAATACAGCGGAGCGGAACGGCCTGCTGCGATGGACATTCGCTTGGCGATCCGCGGCGGCGAGTTGGTCATCAGCGTGGGAAATCCCGGCGCGCCATTTTCGGGAGATGTGGGTAGCGACAGCAAACCGCATCGCGGACACGGGTTGAAGATCATGCGCGCGTTCATGGATCGCGTGCGTTACCTGAACGACGCGGCGGGAACGCGCGTGGAGATGGTCAAGCGGCTGGAGCCGATTCAGTGAGTGCCTCGCCATCGCCAGCCGTCATACTGCTCGAAGGATATTTGAATCAGCGCGGCGGCGAGAGCTTGCGCCGGCAAGTCCAACAGCTTTTGCAGCAGCATCCGGTGTCGCTGGCGCTGGATTTCTCCGGAACGAAACTGGTGAATAGCATCGGCGTGTCGTTTCTGCTGGAAATCATCGATGCGGCGCGGCGCGACAATACTGAAATTGAGTTTCTGCACGTTGCGCCGGACATCACCGATCTCTTCAACTTGCTCGGCATTACTTCCAAGGTAAAACTGCGCGAATAATTCGGCATGCCCAGAACCATCGCCATTATCGGCGGCACGGGACCCGAAGGGCGCGGCTTGGCCGCGCGATGGGCGCGCGCCGGTGAGCGCATCGTGATCGGCTCGCGTGAAGCGCAACGCGCTGCTGAAGTTGCCGCGGAGATTTCGCGCGAAACCGGCGTGGCCGTGGAGGGTCGCGAGAACCTGACGGCCGCGCAGGGCGCGCAAATTGTGGTGCTGACCGTTCCCTTCCCCGGCCAAGCCGCGATTCTCAAGTCCCTGAAGTCTGCGCTGCAACCGGGAATGCTCCTGATCGACACGACCGTACCTCTTGCCGCGGGCGTCGGCGGACGCGCGACGCGCGTGCTCGGTGTGTGGCAGGGGTCGGCGGCGCAGCAAGCCGCGGAACTTGTGCCGAAAGGCGTTTTGCTCGCGGCGGCGCTGCACAATCTCTCGGCGGAATTGCTGAAAGGCGACGCGCCAGTGGAGTGCGACGTGATTGTTTGCTCGGACGATGAGGGCGCGCGCCAAACGGCGTCGGAGTTGGCCGAAAAAATCCCCGGCGTGCGCGCGCTCAACGGCGGCGCACTGGAAAACGCGCGCATCGTGGAGCAAGTCACCGCGCTGCTCATCAACCTCAACATCAAATACAAAACGCATCACGCGGGTCTGCGGATCACCGGCCTTCCGAAGTAAGATCGAGTGCGAGATGCTGCGCGTCGAGGGAATCTCCAAAACCTACGGACGCCGCGCCGTGCTCGACGGCGTTTCCTTCGAGCTGCGCCCCGGCGAGATCACCGGATTGATCGGACCGAACGGCGCGGGAAAAACCACGCTCTTTGAGTGCGTCGCGGGACTGCTTCCCTCCGACCGCGGCCGCGTCTTCGGCGACGGCAAAATGCTGGCGCCGGAAAATCGCAAAGACATTTTGTATTACGTCCCCGACGGCATTCGCCCGTGGCCCGATCAACGCTTGTCATGGATGGCGGAGTTTTTCGAACATTTGTTTGCACGACCACCCGGCGAAGGCGCGCGCGTGTTGGAGTCGCTGGGTCTCGGTCATCTGACGAAATCGCCAATGGGATGGCTCTCCAAAGGCGAATCGAAACGTGCGCTGCTGGCATTTGGTTTACTCACGCCACAACCGGTGTTGCTGCTTGACGAGCCTTTCGACGGCCTCGACCTTCGCCAGATGCGCGACGTGATGTTGCGGCTGCAGATGGAATCGCGCGGCGGCCGTACGTTGTTCCTGAGCGTGCACGAGCTCGGTCACGCGGCGCAAGTATGCGATCGCTTGGTGCTATTGAGCGCGGGAAAAACAGTGGGCGAAGGGACGGTCGCGGAGTTGCGCGCGCGTGCCGGCCTGCCGGAGACGAGCGCGATCGAGGAGGTGTTTCTTGCCCTCACTTGATCCCACACTCAAGCGATGCCTGATGCTCGCAAAGAAGGACACTCGCGAAATTCTCGCCTCGCGCGCTTATTGGCTGATGCTCGCGCTGCTGGGACCGCTGGTTGGTCACGCATTTCTCACCGCCGTTGAAACGTACGCCGAAGCGTCGCGAGGCGGCGCGTTGCCGCAAGGACTTTCGCCGCTCGACGGCATTCTCGTGCCGACCTGGGGCGCCTACGATCTCGCCGCGACGCTGTTCTTCCCTTTTGTATGTATTCGCCTCGTCGCCGACGAGCGCGAGCGCGGCGCATGGTCGCTGCTGTTGCAGGGTCCCGAGAAAGCCAGCCGCATGTTGGGCGTGAAGTTCGCCGTGTTGCAGGCCGCGTGGATGGTCGCATGGATTCCGGGATTCATCGCCATGCTGATGTGGCGCGGGTATGGCGGACACATCAACGCGTTGGAGCTGGGGAATCTGCTCACGGGCTACGCGTTACGCGGCGCGCTGACGATTGCCGTGGCGATGGCCGCGGCGGCGGTGTCGCGCGGCGCAGCGTCCGCGGCCATCGTATGCCTCGGATTCACGGTGGGCAGTTGGGCGCTCGACTTCGCCGGCGCGGTCCATGGAGGATGGATCGAAAAAGCGGCGGCCTTTACGCCAACGAACGCGCTACGCAGCTTTGAGACGGGCTTGTTCGCACCGTCGAAGGTTTTGCTGTTCATCGTCGCGTCGGAAATGGGCTTGGCGCTCGCAACAATCTGGATGCGCCTGGGATGGCGCGCACGCCAGCGCGTGATCGCGACTGCGATCATGGCGGTGGTGTTCGGAATCGTCGCGGTGGCGATCGCGGGAATTCCAGCGTCGATGGAAACCGACGTGAGCGAAGACCGGCGCAATTCATTTCCGCCCGCGGACCAAGCGCTGCTCGCAACCATCCACGATCCGCTGCGCGTAACCGTGCATCTGGCGCCGGAAGACCCGCGCCTCACCGACCTTGAACGCAATGTGCTCGCGAAATTGGCACGCGCCATGCCGGATTTCGAGGAAGTGCGGACGTCGGAAAGCCGCACGGGACTGTTTGATCGCAATTCGTACGGCGAAATTTGGTATGAGCTGGCCGGCAAACGCACCATGTCGCGCTCGACCACCGAAGCGGTGGTGCTGGAAGTGATCTACAAGCTCGCGGGAAAATCGCCCCCGCCTCGGGCCGATGCGCTCGCCTATTCCGGTTATCCGCTCGATGCCCAGCCGCGATTCGTTACACCGTTATTGATTGTGCTTTGGCCTGCGCTGATCGCCGCCGCCTGTTGGTTCACGGTGTTACGGCGAAGAGCCTAGGGATTCAGGCCGCCGATAGTCTGGGAATTCGAATCTTCTTGCGGTTGCGTTCGGCTTGCCACAAGTCGTACTGAACCTGCTGGTTCATCCAACTCTCAGGCGTGGTGTTGAATGCTAGAGACAAGCGGATCGCCATTTCAGGACTGATTCCGGCGCGCCCGTTCACGATGCCGGAAAGCGTCTTACGGCTCACACGCAGCGCTTGAGCGGCTTGCGTAACCGAGATTCCCAAGGGTTTCAGGCAAAGCTCCAGAAGGACCTCGCCGGGATGAGGCGGATTGTGCATCTTCAGGTTTGTCATCAGTGATAATCCTCATAGTCAACTTGCGTCGCGTCTTTGCCTGAAAACTCGAACGTTACACGCCAATTTGCGCTGACCCTGACCGCCCAGGTGCCTTTACGCTCAGCGTGTTTCGTCGAGAGCATCGAGACGACACGACAAATCAAGCCGCTTTCCGATGAAACGGCCGAATCTTGATCTCACGCTCGCGCCTTCGAGTCTGCGCAATGTCATAAGCGGACTGCATGCGCATCAAAGTGTCCATCTTCACGCCGAAGGCTTTCTCGATGCGCAAGGCCATTTCGCCCGACAAACCGGAATTGCTGTTTAACAGTGTCGATAAAGTGGGCCGCGAAACCTTCAGGACGCGCGCCGCCGCGGTTACCGACAAGCCGCTCGCTTCGATGATCTCAGTCCGGATGAAGTCGCCGGGGTGCGGCGGGTTTAGCATGGGCACGGGCGTGTTCTCCCTAGTGATAGTCCTCAAAGTTCACTTCGTAGATCTCGTTGCTCGCGGCGTCGACGCGAAAGGTCAAGCGCCAGTTCCGTGTGACGTGGAGGCTCCATGTGCCCTTAAGATCACCGGTTAAGATGTGGGCTCTCCAGGAAGGTAGCGCCAGCAACTCGCTCGAATCCTGCATGTTTTCGAGAAAAGCCAGCATCTTGCGAAGCTTGTCCAGCGTGTCCGGCGGCAACGCCTTCCCGTTGTCCTCAAGGTGAAAGCGCTTCAATCCCTTATGGACAAAGGCACGGATGACCACCGCCCTACTGTAGCCTGTAGCCTAACGCTTGTCAATGGCGACCGCCCAATGGGCGACATCCCGGCGTGGGTCACGAGAGCCGTTACCAGGCGAGAAACGCGCGATTCCGCGCAACCGGCAAGCGTCGCAGCGCGCTCACGCGCAGCGTTAGGACATTGACGCCAACAAGTCGTCTACCGGCACGGTTGCGAAATGCGTTTCGGAGTCCGAGATGGCGAAGGGCAATATCAATTCCCGGCCATGCAGAATGCTTCCGCAGGAGTAGATCACGTTCGGCACATAGCCGTCGCGCTCGCTGCCCTCGGCCTCCAGGAACGGCGTCTTCATGCGCCCGATTACCTTACGAGGATCGGCGAGATCCAGCAGAAACCCGCCCATACAGTATTTGCGCATCGGCCCCACACCGTGGCTGAGCACCAGCCATCCGGCTTCAGTTTCGATCGGCGATCCGCAATTGCCCATTTGGATGAACTCCCACGGGAAAGCCGGTTCCAGGATTCGTTCCGCGGTAGGCCACGACTCAACGTCTTCGGAGAACAGCACGTAGAGGTTTTCGCCGTCCCGGCGGCCGATCATCGCGTAGAATCCGCCGATCTTGCGGGGAAACAGCGCCATGCCTTTGTTCCGCGCCGCAGGTCCTTTTAAGGTGCCGAATTTAAAATGAAGGAAGTCGGACGTTTGGAGAAGCTGTGGCTCAATCCGCCGGCCGTCATACGCCGTATAAGTCGCATAGTAGGTGCGCTCGGCCCCGTCATCGAAGCGGACAAACCGCGCATCCTCGATTCCGTTGCTCTGGGCGCGCGTCATCGGAAACAGGACGCGCTCGGGCAGCTTCGACCCAGCGTCGAAGCGCACTTCGTAATTCGAACCCGCCATGGCTTGAACTTCTCCCGGCGCGTGCTCCGCAACCGACCCAGGAGGCTCCACGGTTCGGCCCTCTGAATTCACAATCTCGGGCTCGATTCGGTATCGCCCCGGCGGATCAATGGCGATCTGATTCCCAGCGTCCACCACGCCGGTGCGAAAAGTGATCGAGGAAATATGTCCTTCCCCGGTGGCGCGCAGACTCAGGATAAAGCGCGTCGAACCAGCGGCAATACCGGATTGGTCTGGATGCGGCACGATGGAAGGATTGAACAGGGCCGCGGCTTCGAGCGAGTATTCGTGCGTGAAAAATGCGCCCAACAACAATTCCCGCTCCTCCGACATCTTCGCTTCGGTGACCGGACGCACGTGCAGGGTCCGATAATTCCTCCGGAAAGACTCGCGAATGTTCCGATGGCGTTCGCCAAACTCGGCCAGCACCTGGCCCAGCAGGCTGGCCACCTCGGAATCAGGAAGGGCCAAGATTCGCGAGCAGATTTTCTGCACTCGTTCTGCGCCCATGGGATGAAAAGGCCGCGCCAGCACGAAACCGGGATCGCCCCGCAAGACGACGCTGCTTCGTTTCACTCGGATAGTCTTGTCGGACATGGTGGAGAATTAGGCGGCCGGCTGATCGAACACCGTCACGGTGCCTTGCATCAATCGCATTTCTCCCAGCGAAAGCTGAAAAGCAAGCGTCGACTCCGCGCCCTGATTGCCGTTCACGCGGTCCATGTGCAGCGCATCGCGGCATCCGCCGGTGGATGCCGAGAAGACTTCCAGACCAAGATCGTTCCAACCGAGGAACCAATCGAGGGCTCGATTGGCCTGTTGATACCACCATAAGTCGGAGGTCGAACGGTACGCTTCGAGACACGCCGAGACCGTGGCATAGGCGTCGATCGGTTGCTGGTCGAACTTAGCGCGCTCCGCCCCTCGGCGGTAGAATCCATTGCTGCCGATCGGCCGGAAGTGACCATTTTCAGAGGTCTGAACTTCCACCAGCCAACGCAATGCCTGTAAGCCTCGCCCCTCGATCTTGGAATCTCCAGTTGCTCGTCCGGAGACGATCAAAGCTTGCGCAAGCTTGGCATTGTCGTAGGACAGCACATCTTCAAACCAAATCCAACCGGGCTGGGCAACCCTCTCGAAAAGGTCCATCAACCGTGTCACGAGGGCCTCACGTGTCTGGTTGGCCAAGCGATCTCCGCCCAACCGGCGAAGGTACTCGTGAATACCGAGCAGGCTGAATGCCCAGGCGCGCGGAGAGGTGAAGTCCATCGCAGCCGGTAAGGCACGCGCGAACAGGTGGGCGGCCATCATTTGAAAGTCGGGTAGCGGCGATCGGCCCACGCCAACGCCGAGCGCCCAAAGCGCCCGCCCATGGGAATCTTCCGATCCTTCGCGATCCAACCAGCGGCGGTCGAAGCTCATGAGGTTGTGGAAGCGATTGGTCGCGGGATCGAACGCGTGACTCAAGAACGCCGCACAGGTGGTGGCCAAGTTGCGAGCGCGGTGCGGCTCTTCTTTCAATTCGTCCAACAGCACACCCAAAATGAACCCGCGCGCGTTGTCGTCGGTGCAGTAGCCCTGGGAGAAATTGGGCACCGTCACAATCGCGTGTTGGAAAACGCCGGTGGAATCGGTCATCCGCGCCAAGTGATCGAGGTTAATTTGCGGTATTTCGCGGGGCCGTTGGTCGAGCGTCTTGGTGGCGAATGATTTATGTGACAGAGCCGCTCCCTGCACGCGAGCCTTTTGAAAGGAGTTCATGTACATCCGCGCTACGCGACTCCAAACGACCTCGCGACCCAGCTTGTAGGCGTTTTGCCGCATGGTCTGGGCGCGTGGAGTTTCCCGCAAGAACGCAATCACTTCGCGCGCCATCGCCGGAACATCTCCGAAAGGCACCAGGATGCCCCGCTCGTCCCTCAGGAGTTCCGCGGCGTGCCAGTAGGGCGTCGAGATCACGGCTTTGCCCGATCCAAAGGCGTACGCCAGCGTTCCGGAAGTAATCTGCGCTTCGTTGAGATAAGGCGTGATGTAGAGATCCGCCGCGCCAATGAACGCTTTCAGTTCTTCGATGTCCACGAAGCGATTGAAGAAGATGACGTTCTTTTCCACTTTGTTTTTCTTGGCCAGAATCTCAAGACTAAGCCGGTACGCTTCGCCGCGCTCACGCAGTTCGTTGGGATGCGTGGCGCCGGCTACGATGTACACAAGATCGGGAAATTCCGCGACGATTTGCGGCAGCGCATTGAGCACGCTTTCGATCCCCTTATTGGGCGAGAGAAGGCCGAACGTAAGCAGTACGGTCTTTCCTTCCACCGCGAATTGCTCTTTGTAAAAAGTCGGATCGACGAACGGCATGTCAGGAATGCCGTGCGGGATAAGATCGATCTTGTGGGACGGGATCTGATAGTACTCGCCGAGCATCTGGCGTCCTCGCTCGGTCATCACCACCAAGCGCGTGGACCGCGCCGCCAATTCCTGAACGACGCGGCGCTGCTGGTTGTCGGGATCGCGCAGAACCGTGTGGAGCGTGGTGACCACCGGCATGTTGAGCGCGCGCACCAAGGCCAGAACGTGGCTGCCGGAGACTCCGCCGTAGATTCCAAATTCGTGCTGAACGCTAACGACGTCCACATTGCTGAAGTTGATGAAGTCGGCCGCCCGCTGGTACGATCCCAACTCCTGCTCTTCGATTTCGAAGCGCACGGCGCCGGTGTATGGATAGCCGCCGTCGATGTCGTTGACCGGCACGGCGAAACATTCGGTTCGAGCATGCTCTTCCGCCACGGCGTTCAGCAGGTCGCATGTGAACGTCGCAATGCCGCATCTTCGCGGCGGATAATCCCCGACGAACGCGATCCTGCGAATCACGGATTCCACTTCCAGCGTGGGTTCGGCCGCGACGGGACGGCGGCGAGACGCGAGCCGCGACTCGTTGGCAGCGGGGAGCGTTTGCTGAGCCATTACCGTTTCGGTTTCGCCTCATTCACGGTGATGCTGCGGCCGCCCACTTGTGTGCCTTGCAGGGCAACGATGGCTTTCGCGGCGTCTTCCTGATGCATCATTTCCACGAATGCGAAGCCGCGCGGCTGGCCGGTTACGCGGTCGGTCACGATGTTGACTCCGGAAATCTCGCCGTACGGTTGGAACATCGATCGAAGATCCACTTCCGTAATCTGAACTCCAACGTTGCCGACAAATACTTTCATCATTTGGTTCTCCTTTTTGGACACAGCTTCGTTTAGACACTGCTTCCCGCAGTTTGGTGGTGATGCGCAGGCGCGGACGCCCCGGCGAGCGAAGCGCTAAAGCGATTCGCTTCCCGGATTTCGGTCCGTGATCGAGGGCATCGAGAGTACCGGAGTTTCCTGAATGCGCCAAAACGTGAGCGCCGCCAAGAACGTCGCGGCCGCGGCGAGTTCCACACCGATCCACGTGTAGCCAACCCGCTCAAACGGGATAATCGGATTGAAAACCGCGGCGATCGTGACAAAAACGGCGGCTCGAAAATATCGACGAGACGGAACCGCTTGAAGAGTCACGAGAAGTGCGCCCGCGCAAATAATGAATCCGACAAAAAGCACCGCGCCGCCCGCGGTTCGCAGCGAGATAGTGAGGAGGACCGCTGCAAACAGCGCCGCGACGGCGGACCATTTCATGATGGTCGTGAGGATGGTCACAAGAATCTGCCTTTCTGCTGACCCCGAGGCCATCGTTGTTAGAAAGCGGTTGGTTTGGTTCCGGCTTGACCAGGAACTTTTTCGGGGCAAAAAAACTAAGAGGGAGATTCCAGAGGGCCTGCCTTAGTGCAGGCGGTTGGAGGCTGAGTAGAGGTTCTCAGTCAGCTTCAACCTTAGCAGAATGCACCGTCTCTGTCAATCGGCGGTGGTGTCTGCTTTAGCGTTTACCCGCGCTCAACGCGCGCAATGTTACAATCGTCTTTCTGATGGGGGCTTCGTGGTGGGCGGCACAGGACTTGAACCTGTGGCCTCCTGCGTGTGAAGCAGGCGCTCTAACCAACTGAGCTAGCCGCCCCGGATGGCTTACTAGGAGAAAATCATCATACCACAACGTTCTGTTTCGGAAGCCGCGGCGGCCCCCTCGAGCATTGCTTCGCTGGGCGGCGCGGCCGCGCGATTGCGGGCTTCCATTTCGTCGATCATTCGCGGAAAAGACGATGCCATCGAACTGGTCCTGACGGCGTTGCTGGCGCGCGGACACGTGCTGGTGGAAGACGTTCCGGGCGTGGGAAAAACCACGCTCGCGCACACCCTCGCTCGATCCATCAATTGCGGATTCAATCGCGTGCAATTCACGAGCGACCTGTTGCCCTCCGACGTCGTCGGCATTTCCATCTACAATCAAGTCGCCAACGCCTTTGAGTTCAAGCCTGGACCGATCTTCACCAACGTCTTGCTGGCCGATGAAATCAATCGCACCACGCCGAAAACGCAGAGCGCGCTGCTCGAAGCGATGAATGAAGAGCAGGTCACCGTCGACAATCGCACGTATCGATTGCCGCAGCCGTTCGTGGTGATCGCCACACAGAATCCCATCGAACATCACGGCACGTATCCGTTGCCGGAATCGCAGCTCGATCGCTTTTTGTTGCGCATCCGCATGGGATATCCCGCCGAAGAGAGCGAGCGCGAGATCATCCGCCAACTGGCCACCACGCGCAAGGTGGAATCGATTGAAGCGGTGGTGACAGGCGAGGAGATTTCCGCGCTGCAAGAGCGGGTGAAACAAGTTCGCATGGACGATTCGCTACTGAATTACTTGGTCGCCGTGGCCGCCAAGACGCGCGCCAACGAATTTCTCACGCTCGGCGTAAGCCCGCGCGGATCGATGGCGTTGTTCCGCGGCGCGCAAGCGCGCGCGGCGCTGCACAATCGCGATTACGTCACGCCGGACGACGTGAAGTCGCTGGTGATCCCCGTGTTTTCCCACCGCGTGATGGTCAGTTCGCGCTATGCGTCGACCTCCAAGAAGTCGATGCAAGCCGATCAGATCTTGCGCGACATTCTCGACACCGTTCCCGTGCCGTTGTAGCCAAAGTCATGTTTGAAAGCGTCAAACAAGCGATCGCGCGTGCGCGGAGCCCGGAACGCCTCGCCACGGAACGCGCGGCATGGAAGAACTTCTTTTATTCCATTGGGGCGCTCGGTTTGGCGTTTCTGCTCGCCGTCTACTCCGACGTTCTGGCGCGCGAAGGCAATCAGTTCGGCACGGCGCTGGCGGGATCCACGGCGCTCCTGCTGTCGGCGGTCGTCGGCGTCGTGTGGGTGCCCAGACTCGCGCGGCGCACCTCGCTCGAATGGCTCCGCGCTTCGGTCGACTATCACCTGACGCGCGCGGGCCTGGTCTACTTCGGAACCATCTTCGTCGTGGCGATCGCCGCGCTCAACACCGGCAACAACATGCTGTTCCTGATCCTCGCCGCGATGGTCGGGGCGATTCTCGTTTCCGGCATCGTGTCCCGCGTGGTGCTCAGCGGGATCGCCGTGGAAGTGCTGTTACCCGATCGCGTTTTCGCGCGGCAGCCGGTGCTGGCGCGCGTTTCTCTCGCCAATCGCAAGCCGCTGTTGCCGACGTTCTCCGTACTCGTCGGCGGCCAGCGCCAAACGGAAGAAGACAAGAACAAGAAGCGCAAAAAGAAACGCGGCGAACCGGAACCCGCCGTAAAACCCGAAGACTCTCCCCTTCTCGCGCAGGGCGTCTATTTTCCATACGTCAAAGCGGGCACGCGATCGTCGCAGGTGGTGGAAGTGGAATTTCCCAAGCGCGGGCTCTACCACGAAGAGCGCATCGCCATGTCGTCGCGTTTCCCGTTCGGGTTTCTGGAAAAAGTTCGCAAGGTTCCCGCGAGCCGCGACATGCTGGTGCTTCCGCCGATCACGCCCAGCGAAGGTTTTTACGAAATTCTTCCGCTGCTGAGCGGTGAACTGGAGAGCTATCTGCGCGGCCGCGGACACGATCTCTACAGCATCCGCGACTACTTGCACACCGACACGGCGCGCCACGTCGACTGGAAGGCGTCGGCGCACACCGGCGCCTTGAAGGTGCGCGAATTCACGCGCGAAGACGAACGCCGCTTGCAATTGATCTTCGATCGCGGCTTGCACGACACCTCACCGGAGTCGCTCGAGCGCTTCGAAACGGCCGTGGAACAATGCGCCGCGCTGGCGTGGCACTTTGAGCAGATCGGCGCGCAGTTGCAGTTCCTGAGCGACGAGTTCCGCACCGAGTTCGCGCCGGCGTCCGAGGTCTTCTGGGAGATTCTCGAGTATTTGGCGCGCGTGCAACCCGGCGGCGAGGGAATGAATTGGAACGAGCTGGCGGCCACGCCCGACGATCAACCGGCGTTCCGCGTAATCTTCACGCCCGCGCTGCATGGCATGATCCCGACGAGTCTGTGGAACTCGTCGTATTTCATTTTTATGCACGAGTTGACTGTTAGAACTAGTGGGCCGTCGGCGAGCTCTCGATAGTGTGGTAATCGCGCCGGCCGATGATCAGGTTTGTGTCAGGGCACGGCTTCAGCCGTGCCGAGAGCATTCGTTGAGCCCAGGGCTTTAGCCCCTGAAACTACGGGCGGGGGCTAAAGCCCAATTCGTCGGCGTCAGAGCTCGGCACGGCTGAAGCCGTGCCCTGATACGACGCCGATCCCTAAGCACGATTCCTCCGTCACTATCTTGAACTCCCAGACGGCCAATGCTAATCGCCGTTGAGATTCAAGAAACGCAACGCGTGATCGGGAAGTTCGGTGGCGTTCGCGCGGCCGGCGTAAAGCACAAAGACCGTCTCGATTTCGCCGAGGGCGTCGATCCAACGAAACGTTGGCATGCCGAATAGTTTGCCCTGCGTGACGATATCGCGTTTCGGTCCTGGCAGCGGCGTCGTGGAAAACTCGATACCTCGCACCAGCGTGCGGCGCTTCCACGGCGGCGCGGATCGCGACAACTTCTCGTCCCAGATCCCCACCCACGGAAAATCCGAACGGCGGAATAAATATCCCACCGCCAGATCGATCTTCGGATTCGTGGCCGTGAACCACGCAAGATCCGAGGGCGTTTCGAGAAGCTGCGCGGTAAAACTGGTGGCGCGCTTGGCGCGCGGCATAAACTGCATGTCCTGACTCGCGGCGTCGAGTCGCGCGCCGCCTACGCGGTTTCCCGCCGCATTCCGCGCGGCCGCCAGCGGGCCATGGCGCAGCGGCGCCAGCGGCCACACAAATTCGCGACCGGCGTCGAGATGCGCGTCTTCCCCGAGTTCGCCGGGATGGACCATGGCGCGGCGCGCCGGCAGCGAAAACTCGGTGTGCGGCGACAAAAAAGGCGGACCAAACGAGACGTGCTCGGCCCACGCGATCGGGCGATCCTGTTTTCCGAGATTCCGCACCACGGTCCGCACGCGCGCCATCGGCAGATCGTCGTGAAACGTGATTTCTCGCTTGACGGTGAGTTGCGAGCCCGGCAGTTTCGCGGAAAAGGAAGCCGATCCACGCCGCGTCTTGCCGCGTTTCCAGAGGACCACACCAGCTTCGCCGTGGGTAAGTCCGCCGGCGCGGATTTCCGCCTCCGACGGCGCGCCGAAGCTGTCGAGCGCCAGGTTGTGGCCGAGAATGCTGGCGAGCAGGCGGCCCTCCGGCGCGCCACCGTAGGCACGGTCGTCCCGCTTCGGCTTGTAGGCCGATGGTTCGATGCTGTGCCAGGGCGGAGTCCAAAGAGGATTCGGAGAAACTTTGCCTCGGGCGCCGTTTTTCAAATGCAAAGCGGCGATGTGGCCGCCCCCCGGCGCCACTAGAATGCGCAAGGCGCGATTCTCAAACGCCCATAACTTTCGTTTCACAGTTGGGGTAGCCTACCACAACGCCAGAGGAGAGCAAGCGTTTTCCGCCTGTTTTTTGCGATTTTTTGTCCTATTTTCGCCCGAGCGGCGCGGCCTGGGCCCGCACGCGATACAAGGCTTCCTGCGAGCGGATATAGATGGAATCCCCGGCCAGCGCCAGCGAGGTCTGCACGACCTCGTTGATCGAGTTCTTCCCCAGCACTTCGTGCTCGGTCCCGGCTTTCACGATGTAAGTATCGCCGTCTTCACTGGTGACGAGAATCTTCCCGTCGAACGCCACCATCGAAGAATTGAATTTCGATGGCGAGTCGAAGCGTTTTCCTTCGTAATAAACCTCGCCGGTCTTGGGATTCATGCAGCTCATCAGGCCCGCGTCGGTGAGCAAGTACAGGTAATCGCCGTAGAGCAGCGGCGAAGGAACGTAGCTGGTGCCCTTGGTGTATTTCCAGGCCACGCGCTCCTCGCCTTCCCCGGGATTCAAGCGGATTCCCACCACTTGCTTGCCGGGATATCCCACGGACGCGATAAACATGCCTTGTCCCCACACCGGCGTGTGCACCACCACGCCCTGTGCGCCTTCAGCGTGCCAAAGTTCCTTGCCGTTGCTGGGATCGTAGGCGATCACCGTGGTCGCGCTGGCCACCAACTGCTTCTTCCCACCGACGTCGATCAGCACCGGAGTGGTAAACGTGCCCTGAGTGGCGCGCGGCGTTTTCCATACGACTTTGCCGTCAGACTGCGAAAGCGCCGCGATGAACGAGTGATCGCCGTCGTCCTGATCGGCCAACGCGATCACTTTGTCCTCGAAGAGCACGGGCGACGAGCCGTAGCCTAACCCGACCGTGTCGATCTTGCCGAGATCACCCTTCCAAATCACGTTGCCGTTGAAGTCGAGCTTGTAAAATCCTTCCGCGCCGAACGCCGCGTAGAGAAATTTGCCGTCGGTGGCGGGCGTGGCGAGCGCGTAGTTGGCGGTCTTGTGGACTTCGTCGTACATCATGCCGTCGTACACCACGCGATCCCAAAGCTGCTTGCCGGTGGCGGCGTCGAACGCCAGCACGTGCAGCGCGTGCTTGTTGTTCGCGGGCACACTGTCGGGATTGCGGAACGGCCGTCCCCACGCGCGATGCTTGGGCGCGACGTAGCCTTCCACGGCCTCGCCGATCACGTCGGCGGTGAGAAACACGCGATTGCCCCAGACCACCGGCGACGACAGTCCCTTGCCGGGGATCGCGGTGCGCCAGGCGATATTTTGCTTGTCGGACCAACTAAGCGGAAGATCTTTCAGCGGCGAGATTCCGTTCTGCGTGGGACCGCGCCATCCCGGCCAGTCCGTGCTGGTGGATGGTGCCGCGGCGGTGGCGATCGCGAGCAACAGGGAAAGGAGCAGGTTCATGGTTTTTCCTCTATGCGTGTACAAATATACCGCACTGACCGGCGATTGTTACCACCGAGATCACAGAGAACACAGAGCGCACAGAGAAAAACAACACAAGGCAAAAGGCAAGAGGCAAAAGGCAAAAGTGAAATATACCGCACTGGCCGGCGATTGTTACCACCGAGATCACAGAGCACCCAGAGCGCACAGAGAAGGGCAAAGGGAGCGTCACTTTTGCCTTTTGCCTTTTGCCTCTTGCCTTTTGCCTTGTGTTGCTTTTCTCTGTGCGCTCTGTGTGCTCTGTGATCTCGGTGTCAAATGTGATCTCGGTTTCGAATGTGATCTTGGTGTCAAATTCGCGGTGGATCAGTTATCGTTAGAGGACCATGCGAATCACTCGAAGGACGTTCACGCGCACGGCTGCGACTGCCGGCATCGCCGCGCTCAGTTATGGACGCGTACTTGGAGCCAACGATCGTGTACAGGTCGGCTTCATCGGCGTGGGAAATCGCGGCGACCAAGTGCTCGACGCATTTCTCACGCATCCCGACGCGCAAGTCACCGCGTTGTGCGATTTGTATCAGCCGTATCTCGATTTCGCCGCCGGCAAAGTGAAAACGCCCACCACGCAGTTCAAGGATTATCGCAAGATGCTGGAGCGCCGCGATCTCGACGCCATCGTTGTCGCGACGCCCGACCATTGGCACGCCTTGCACATGATCCACGCGTGCGAGGCGGGCAAAGACGTTTACGTGGAGAAGCCGTTTTCGCTCACGGTCCACGAAGGACGCCGCATGGTGGAGGCCGCCGCGCGGACCAATCGCGTGGTGCAAGTGGGATTGCAGCGGCACTCCGCGCCGTTCTGCGCCGAAGCCGCGCAAATCGTGCGCAGCGAGGCGATCGGCAAGATTACCGCGGTGCGCTGCTTCCACATCACCAACGAATATCCGCGCGGACTCGGCAATCCGGCGGACTCGGCGCCGCCCGCGGGATTCGATTGGAACGCCTGGCTCGGCCCAGCGAAAAAAGTGCCGTACAACAAGAACCGCTGCTTCTATCGCTTCCGTTGGTTCTTCGATTATTCCGGCGGCCAGCTCACCAATTTCGGCGTGCATTATCTCGACGTGATCAACTGGGCGCTGGGCTCGGAGCCGGAAGCGGTCACGGCGATGGGAGGAAATTTCGGAATCCCGGACAATCGCGAGATTCCCGATACGCTGGAAGTCACATGGCGTTATCGCGGCGGGACGCTGGTGAGTTTTTCGCAGTACAACGCCAACGCCGCGCCCGCCGGCGCGCACAACGGCGAGATCGAATTTCGCGGGACGCAAGGAACGCTCTACCTGCAATCGAACGGCTACGAAATTGTCCCCGACGTTTTGGCGCAGCGCGAGGTGACCGCGCGCACACCCGTGGACCGCGCGCAGGAACGCGGCTATCGCGAAGGAGCGCGCGCCATGATCGAGCCGCGCAAGACCGAAGGAAAATACACCAACGAAGCGCACGCCCGCAACTTTGTCGATTGCGTACGCAGCCGCAAGAAATGCAATTGCGATCCCGAGACCGGACATCGCTCCACCACGCCGGCGCTCCTCGGCAACATCGCTTATAAGACGAAGTCGTATCTCGAATGGGACGCGAAGGCGGAAAAATTCACCAACAACGAGGCGGCGAACCAGATGCTCAGCTACGCGTATCGCGCGCCGTACAAATTGTCATGATTACACGAAGAGAATTTGTGGCCGGCACGGCGGCGATGACCGCCGCGTCGAATCTAGCACGCGCCAACGAAGCGCCCGCGCCGAGTATTGTTTTGTTTTCGAAGCCGCTGCAATCGATGCCGCCCAAGCGGCTCGCGGAAGCGGCGAAACAAATCGGTTTCACGGGCATCGACCTGACCGTACGTCCGGGAGGTCACGTCTTGCCCGAGCGCGTCGCGGAAGATTTGCCGAAAGCCTACGACGCCATTCACACGGCAGGTCTCGACGTCCCGATGATCACGACGGAATTGCTCAGTGTCCGCGATCCCGCCGCCGAGCCGACCCTGGCAACGGCGGCGCGCCTGAAAATTCCATTGGCCAAGCCGGGCTACTACAAGTACAGGTTCAGCGACGTGCGCGCGGAACTCGCGGAAGTCGCGGCGGACTTCCGGCCGCTCGCGAAACTCGCGCAGTCGAAGGGCGTGAAGATGGGATTTCACAATCACACGGGCAACGTCGGTGGTCCCGTGTGGGACATCGGCGAGATTCTCACAGGACTCGATCCGGCGTGGGCGGGATATTACTTCGATCCGGCGCACGCCGTCGCGGAAGGCGGCGGCGCGGGATGGAAAGTCGCGCTGGGCCGCGTCGCGCCGCGCATCTTCATGACTTCGATCAAGGATTTTCGGTGGGAGCGCTCGCGCGGCGGATGGCGCGAGTTCTGGGTTCCGCTCGGCGAAGGCATGGTCGATTGGAAATATTATTTTGCGGCGCTGCGGCGCGCAGGCTTCCGTGGTACCTTCTCGTTGCACATCGAATACAACCCCGGAGGCGCGACACCTTCGGCGAAAGAAGAGAACTTGCTGGCCGCCGCTCAACGCGATCTTACGTTTCTGACAAAACAAATGGCTGATCCCGCTTGACCAGACGAAAACTCCTTCACGCGATGGCGGCCGCGCCGTTCGTTTTCCCGCAAGTGCGGGCGGTGGCGAAGCCGGCGATCCGCATTGAATCGGTGGCCATCGACTTCGAGGAATTCCGTTACCGAACGCCGTACGTTTTCGGCGGACGCTCGGTGGATCGCGCGACAATTTTGAACGTCCACGTGGAGGCGCGCTCGCGCGACGGACGCGTCGCGCATGGTTTTGGTTCGATGCCGCTGGGCAATCAGTGGGCTTTTCCTCCGGACGCGATGCCGAACGAAAACACGCTCGGCGCGATGCGCCGCTTGGCCGACCGGATTCACTTCATCACGGGTGGTTTTAAGGAATACGGCCATCCGCTCGACATCAATCAAGCGCTCGAGCCGGACATTTTGCGCGCGGCCGCGGCGGTTTCCAAGGAACTCAGCTTGGCCGCGCCCATTCCCAAGCTGGCGACGCTGGTTACCGCGAGCGCTTTCGACGCCGCGATTCACGACGCGTACGGAAAATCGCTCGGACTGAGTTGCTACGAGTGTTACGGCGAGAACCAGATGTCGCGCGACCTTGCTCCGTATCTCAACGCCGATTTTCGCGGCGAATATCTCGACCGCTACGTCCAGCGCAAGCCGACGCCGCGCATTCGCTTGTTTCATTCGGTCGGCGCCGGCGATCCCATCGAGCAATTGGACGTCCGCAAGCCGATCGGCGATGGACTGCCCGAAGACTTGCCGTCCTGGATCGCGCACGACGGGCTGACGCGCCTGAAAATCAAACTGAACGGCGCGGACTTGAAGGAAGACGTCGAGCGCACCGTGCGCATCGATCGCGCGGCGGCGGCGGTGCGAAAAACCGATTGGAAATATTGCCTCGATTTCAATGAGCGCTGTAAGAACGTCGCGTACTTGCTCGATTTTCTGCATCAAGTGAAGGAACGCGCGCCGCAAGGCTTCGAGCGCATCCTGTACATCGAGCAACCGACGCGCCGCGATCTCAAGAGCGATCGCGCCAACGTGATGCACGAAGCGGCCAAGCTGCGTCCCGTGGTGATCGACGAATCGCTGACGGATTTGGAAAGCTTGTTGCTCGCGCGCGAAATGGGCTACACCGGGATCGCGCTGAAAGCATGCAAGGGACAAAGCCAAGCGATGTTGATGGCCGCTGCGGGACAGAAGTACAAGATGTTTTTGACCGTGCAAGATCTCACCTGCCCCGGCGCGTCGCTGGTGCATTCGGCGGGAATCGCGGCGCACGTGCCCGGCGTCGCGGGACTCGAAGCAAACTCGCGGCAATACATGCCCGCCGCGAACAAACCTTGGGAATCGCGATTCCCGGGATTGTTTCGAATTACCGACGGCACGCTGGATACGTCGCGATTGTCCGGGCCGGGCCTCGGAGTCGGCCCATAATAGAGGTATGCAGTCGAAGTTGTTTCTGTGGGTGTGCTTCGCGGCAACATTTGTACAGGCTCCGGAAGTAAATGCTCAAAGCTTGCCGCAGTTCACGGTCGCCGGAGTGGTCAGCGCGGCCTCCTACGCCCAGCCGATTTCCCCGCAATCGATCGTTTCGATTTTCGGCGTGAATCTCGCGTCGACCACAGCGTCGGCCACGAGCGTTCCGCTTCCCACCACGCTCGGCGGTACTACGGTAAAGTTCAACGGCGAACCAGCGCCGCTGTTTTACGTCTCGCCGACACAGGTGAACGTTCAAGTTCCGTCGATCGCCGTGTTCTCGCCGATAACGGTGAACGTAAGCGTGACCACCGCGGCCGGCTCGAGTGACACGATGGCCGTGCCGTTCTACGCCACCGGACCCGGAATGTTCTCGCAAGACCACAGCGGCTGCGGCCCGGCCGCGGCCTTGAACGCGTCGCAAGCGGGCACGCCGCTGAATTCGTCCGCGAACAGCGCGGCGCCCGGCGACTACATCACGCTGTTCGGTACGGGATTTGGACTGGCCTACTGGCCGACTGACGGAACACCGCCGGGGAAAGCGGCGAATCTCGAAGTGCAGCCGGGAGTCGATATCGACGGCGGATTGAGCCTCGTCTTCTCGCTTCAGTATGCGGGTCTGGCGCCCACGCTTGTCGGCGTGGACCAAATCAACTTTCAGATTCCCGCGACAGCGCGCCAAGGTTGCGCAATTCCATTCACTGTGCAGGCGCAAGGCTACACGAGTCCCGCATTCCCGCTGAGCATCCACACCGGCGGCGGGCCATGCGTCGACCCGCCGGCGCAGTCGTACGGACAAGTTTCGCTCGTGAAAACGATCACGGCAGGAACGTCCAGCAATGGAAGCACTGAAGTTCTCACCGCATCCTTCCCTTCCGGCCCCGGATTGCCGATTCCGGCGGCGCCGGCAGTGACTCCCTCGAACAGCTACACCTCCAACGCCTACTTGATGTCGCCCGTTTCACGAACCTGCGTCGCGGGATTTACGCAACTGTCGGCGGGCCCGCTGCAAGTGAGTTCGCCGGCAAATTCGGTCACCGCCCAGCCAACGAACGGGGCCTACAATCAAACACTGCCCGCGGGATTCATCGGCGCGGGATCGTACAACATCACCGCCTCCGGAAGTCCGGTGGCGTTTCAAGGAACCATGGTCGTCTCCGCGCCAATCCAGATACAAACGGCGCTCCCGTCGGGAACGGTGATTTCGCAATTCAACCCATTCACCGTCACGTGGACCGGCGGCGTGTCCGGCGATTTGGTGAAAATCACGGTGGTCACGCATGCCGGGGGACTCGGCACGTCGATGTATGCGTACGCCGATGCCGCGGCGGGATCGTTCACGTTCAATCCATCGTGCCAGTCCAGCCCGTCCTCCGGGAAATTCTGCACGTTCTACATCCCGCCTTCCGGAAACGTGCAAGTGATCGTCGAGCAATCGCCGGGATCGGCCAACACGGCCGCGTTTCAGGCGTCGGGCATCACCACGAACGTTCAAGCCACGTGGACGTATCGGTGGATCTTTGGCGGTTTGAGCCTGCAATAACAAGTCCTGCTCACCGTTTTAAGCGAGCCCCGTCAAAATAAGGGAACTGGACGAGGGGCTGCATCGTATTAAGGTGCAGAATGGGTCAACGGAGGAGCATCTCAATGAAATCCGGCACGATTTTTATCGCGTTTCTCGCGCTCGCCTGTGCCGCAGCCGCGGCTCAAACCAAGCACGTCGATCGAACGCTGCCGCTGCACTCGAACGGCTCGGTTTCCATCGACAGCCACAATGGATCGATCACCGTCGATACCTGGGATCGCAATGAAATCGAGATTCATGCCCGGGTCGAGGCCGGCGGATCAAGCGCCAGCGACCGTCGGCGCTTCGACGAGACGAACGTGGAGATCGAGGGATCGGGCGATTCGGTGCGCATCAAGACGGTCATGCCGGATTGGAACTTCAGTTGGTGGGGCAACGATTCCGGCAACAGCCCAGAGGTGCACTACACGGTGAAAGCGCCGCGCACCGCGCGCTGGACGCTGCGCGATCACAATTCGCACATCGAATTGCACGACCTGCGCGCCGCGCTCGAGGTATCCACGCACAATGGACGCCTGAACGTCACAAATCTCGCGGGACCGCTGGCGCTTGAGATGCACAACGGCCGCGCCAGTGTGGAGTTCGCCGCCTTTACCGGCGAGAGCCACGTGGATACGCACAACGCCGAGGTGGAATTGTCGCTGCCCTCGAACAGCCGCTTCAACCTCAACGTCTCGGGACACAACCAGAGCTTCCATTCGGATTTTTCGGTGATGACGCGGATGTCAAGCTGGCACGGCCGCCGCGATTCGCAGATCGAAGGTCCGGTGAACGGCGGCGGCCCGACGCTGCGCTTGTCGTCGCACAACGGCGGATTTCGATTACGCGCGCGCTAAAATCGGTCACGGGCGCTGAGGCCTAATCTGCCTGGTCAGGACCGTCCGCGGTGCGGACAGGCCGCAAACTCAAGACATCGCATCTCGGCGGGAGCATTTCGCAACGTCCTGCGCTACAATTCGCATGACGTGATTGAAGCAGCGAAAGCGATCAATACTCCCCCGGGTCGCCCTACCGCAAAACGCCCCGCCGTTTGGACCACGCTGGGGGGCGCGGCCGCGTTGATCGTTGGCTTGTTGGCTGGTCACTTTTTGTGGAAATCGCCCGCTCCGCAACCGCGTTTCCTCGACGTCAGTTTCGGACACGGCACAATCTTTGCCGCGCGTTTTTCAAACGATGGCGCCGTGTTGTATAGCGCCAGGTGGGACAACCAACCGATCCAGGTTTTTTCAGCCCAAAAAGATTACCCAACCACACGTCCGGTGAGCGATCCTTCCGTGACGTTGCTTTCGGCGTCGCGCTCGGGACAGTTGGCGGTTCTGCGCGGTCCAACTTATTTGCATCACCTGGAATGGAAAGGCACGCTGGCCGTGATGTCTCCGGGCGGCGAAATGCGCGACGTGCTGGCGAACGTGGAAGGCGCGGACTGGAATCCGACATCGGACGATAGCCGCGAAATGGCCGTCTATCGTCAGGCAGCCGGCAAAACTTTTTTGGAGTTTCCCATTGGCCACGTGATTTATTCCACCACGGGGTGGATCAGCCACATGCGCGTGTCGCCGGATGGCACGATGGTCGGATTCCTGGATCATCCGGTCTTGAATGACAGCCTGGGCGGCGTGATGACGGTCGACCGCAACGGCGTCACGAAAACACTTTCCACCGGATGGTCCGCCGAAAACGGCTTGGCGTGGTCGCGGAACGGAGCGGAAATTTGGTTTTCCGGTGCGCGCGCCGGAACCAGTTTGCTCGTCTACGCAGTCGACATGAAAGGACGCTTGCGACAGGTCTTGTCGGGTCCGGGCCGCATTCTCCTGCACGACTTGTCGCCCGAAGGACGCCTTCTCGTGACGCGCGACAGCGTCCGCGGCATGCTCACCGCTACCATCGCCGGCGATCCGGTGGCCCACGAGCTTTCCTGGCTCGACGCTTCGCATCAACCGTATTTCTCCACCGACGGCAAACTCGTTCTGTTCACGGAAGGCGGTAAGGGCGCGGGGCCTAAGTACTCGGTTTGCCTGCGTCACACCGATGGATCGGGCGGAATCGTTCGACTCGGCGACGGCGAAGCGATGAGCCTTTCCCCGGACGGAGAATCGGCCCTCAGCGCGGTTCAGGGTCCGGGCGGCGCACTGTCGGTGATCCCCGTAGGCGCGGGACACGCCAGCGGCGGACAACCGCGCGTGCTGGAGCGCGGAAACATCGAATTGTACGGCTCCGGAGGAGCGTGGTTGCCGGATGGGAGACGCATTTTGTTCAACGCCTACGAAAAAGGCAAGCGTGTGCAGGTCTACATGCAGCCAGTGACCGGCGGGCCGCCGGTGGCCGTCTTGCCCACGGACTATTCCGCAGTGTTTCGCGCCGTCTCGCCCGACGGCCGTTCCGTCGCGTGTTACCATGGCGGAAAATATCGCATTTGTCCTCTCGACCCTTCCGTGTTCAAGCAAATTCCTCCGCCGATCGAGGGGTTGGCCGATGGCGAGCAGCCGTTGCGCTGGACTCCCGACGGCCAGTCGCTCTACGTCTGCGACACCAGCACGGTTCCGTTGCGCGTCTTCAAGTTGAAAGTGTCCACCGGAGAGCGTCAGCTATGGCGCGAGATCACGCCGCCCGATCTCTCCGGACTCGCCAGCCAGATGACCACCGTTATTTCCTCCGACGGGCGGTCGATGGTCTATGGTTACTCGCGGGTCCTGAGCGAGTTGTTTATCGTGGATCGCTAGCGGGTGCGGTCGCGAGCCGGGATTTCTCGGACTAAAACTGCCTGCCCAAACCGCCCGCGTAGATCGTCAGGAAATCGCCGGCGGTTGCCGAGTATCGGTACACTCAAGCACGGGCCGAAATAGTGTCTAGAGAAAAAAACATTTCACACAACTTTTGGGGGTGCTCCTTCGTCTAAGGAGGTGAAGGCAACAGAAAGCCAGAGGCAAAACCCAATGACTGCAACGGCTTTAGACAATACTCGTGTGTCTCCTGGGCTTCCCTTAACCGGTGGCGATCCTTTTCAAAGCGGCGTGATGCTGCGCTTGAGTGCGCCCATCGAGGATCTCGGCCGTCACGGACGTGGTCCTGTGGCGCGCCTGCGGGAAGCGCTGGCCGCCGGCGTGCCTTTCGTAAAGGACCGCAAACGGCCGCGCTTCTATGAGGTGCGCTTGCCGGGCGAGCGATTCTATATTCACGTGCTGCGCGGCGCATCGAAAGTGTTATTGGTCGCGCGCTGGGACGATGCCGCGAAGGCGCTCTAAATTCGGCAATAACTTAGTTGCGTAACCGGCCTTGGCGTGGCCTAGGTCAAGCGCCTTGAGTTGGTTCGCGATGTCGTCAAGCTCCTCGATATACTTCTTTGCCGGGACCCTCCCGTTGCGCCTGCGCTCCTCTAGCACCCTTGCGACCTCCGCGACTCTACGGTAGAGGCGGTAGAGATCGGAATGGTGGGATAACCAATTTTCTCCCATGGCGGGTTTCTTGTTCTTTGATGGCATATCGGCACCCTCGCCCAGTCTACGCGGCTTTCTTGGCCCGTGCGCGCTTCTTGCGGTTCTTGGCCTTCCACCTAGCCTTCACGGACGCAGCCTTGGGAACGCTGAGTAGCTTGGTAACGGACGTTGTCAAACCGCTCCCATCGGTTTTGCCGGGAACGCTAGGCGCGCGTAGTGGGTTCGTGTGGGTAGTGTACTACTTGCCAGCGCTAAATTCCCAAGCGAACAATCCCTGCCATGGGTCCCACCGGCCTGCGCGATCTAGCGTAGGCCGCCAGCGCCACGCGATTGGGAAGCCACAAACGTAAATACGTCCTCTGTAAGAGCCCCTTCACCGCGGCCGGAGTGCGGCCCATCCGGGCGCCAATCTCTCGGTTGGTGTAACCCTGAGCCACCAGAAACAGCAGTTCCTCTTCAATCTCTTCAACCGGCCGACGCCGGCGAGTCTCGCTATCCATTTTGGAACCTCCGCCTACTTCGGGAAAAATAATGCCCTAGTATGGGGCACCGTTTTAGGATTGTCAAGAAATAGAATGACGAGATAATAACTATTTATTTATCTAATAATTCCCGAATTGGAACGGGTGGACGGGCGAGCCCGTCCTACTACACTTGTTTGCGGTGGCGCGCGACCAGATACGCGCGAATGAAGGGCTCCAAGTAGCCGTCGAGTACCCGGTTCACGTCGCCTACTTCGAGCTTGGTGCGATTGTCCTTGGCCAGTTGGTAGGGATGCAGCACATAGGAACGGATCTGGCTGCCGAAATTGATTTCCAGCTTGGCGTCTTCCTGCTTGCGGGCCTCTTCCCGTTTCTTTTCCAGCTCTAATTCAAAGAGGCGCGAGCGCAGCATCTTCATCGCGACATCCTTGTTTTTGTGCTGCGACCGTTCGTTCTGGCACTGCGCGACCGTTCCGGTGGGCAAGTGCGTGATGCGCACCGCGGAATCGGTCATGTTGACGTGTTGGCCGCCGGGTCCACCGGCGCGGAACGTATCGATGCGCAGGTCGTCCGGGCGAATCTCGATCTCGATCGTCTCGTCGATTTCCGGCGACACGAAGACCGATGCGAACGACGTATGGCGCCGCGCCGCTTGATCGAACGGCGAAATCCGCACCAGGCGATGCACGCCGATTTCCGAGTTCAACATGCCGTAAGCGTACTCGCCGGTCACCGTGAATGTGGCCGATTTAATGCCGGCTTCTTCAGCGGCCTGCTCGTCGTTGATGACCGCGGAAAAGCCCTGGCGCTCCGCCCATTCCAAGTACATGCGCAGGAGCATGGCCGCCCAATCCTGCGACTCCGTGCCGCCCGCGCCGGGATGGATCGTGACAATCGCATTGCGCGCGTCGTGCTCGCCGCTCATCAGGATGCGCACTTCCATGCGGCGAACATCCTCTTCGAGCGCGGCGATTTCCCTCTGCACGTCGGCGGTGACGTCCTCGCCTTCGCCGGCGAGTTCGAAAAACGCCTCGAGGTCGGACACCCGTCCGGCCAAGCGCTTATCGGCGGCGACCAATTCTTCCAGGCGCTTGCGCGCCTGCATTACTTTTTGGGATTCCGCGGGGTTGGACCAGAAGCCGGGAGCGGAGATGCGCGCTTCGGTAGCGTCGAGCTCCCGCTGGCGGGCGGGTGCGTCAAAGAAAACTCCGCACGTCGGATGTTTTCTCGCGTAAATTAGAAAAATCCCGCTGCAGTTCGTCGATCATTTTTCCTCATTTCCGCCAGTTAATTGCGACGCCAGCCAGCGCCAGGAGCACGCAGCCGATGGGGAACCAATCGCCCCACTCCGTGTAAAGCGTCCGCGTCGACTTCAAACCGTAGCGCGCCGCAAACACGTCACGCACGGCGGCCGGGAACGTCACCACACGGCCCTCGGGCGAAATCGCCGCCGTCAAGCCGTCGTTGGTGGCGCGAATCAACCACCGGTCATTCTCGATCGCCCTCATACGCGCCATCAACAGGTGCTGGCGGCGCGCCGGGGAGTCGCCGAACCATCCGTCGTTCGATACGTTGACGATGGCGTTCGCTCCGCGCCGCGTCAGTTCGCGCACCAACTCAGGGAATGCCGCTTCGTAGCAAATGACGGCTGCGACATGAGACGGCCCTGCTCCCGGAAGCAACTGATATCGCGTGCCGGGAACGAAATCGCCGACCTCAGCCGTCAATTTCCCAGCGAAAAAGAAGAGCGATGCGTAGGGAACGTGCTCGCCGAACGGAACGAGTTCAATTTTATCATATTGCGCCGCGAGCCTTCCGTCGGCGCCGATGCCGAATGCCGAGTTCAGCGGCTTCTGCTGATCTCCGCCTTGAAAATCGATGCCACTGAAGACCGTGGCGCTGGACGTGTCGCGCGCGATTTTCGCGAGATACGCCTGCAACTCGGCGTCTTCGCCGTAGTAGAACGGCGCCGGCGCTTCCGGCCACACGATCAAGCCAGGGCGCGATCCGTTGCGCGCAAATCGCGACACAATTTTCACTTGCATCTCGCGCTCGAATTGCTCCAGCGATTCGCGCGACCATTCTGAATCCAGCGGAATGGCGGTTTGCACGAGGTACGCGTCTTCGGTCGGACGATCCTTGGCGACGAACGCGCCGCCGCCCGCGATGGCCGCGAGCGCGAAGAACGCGAACGCCAGACGCAAGCCCCAGTCGCGCCGCTGCGAGCGGATCACCAGATAAATCGCGGCGTTGAACGCGGCCATGACGAACGAGAGTCCATAGACGCCGGTGATCTGCGCGAGTTTGGCGAGCAGCAAGTGATCGGCGGCGGCGTATCCGAGGAAAAGCCAAGGAAATGCGATGAAAATGTGTCCGCGCGCAAACTCGCATGCGACCCACAGCGCGGCCGTGCCGGCGATGGCCCACGCCGGATGTTCCAGCGCATTCTCGAAAGCAAGTGGTAGCACCGCCGCGAATAATCCCACGTACAGCGCGAGTCCCGCGACCATCGCGGCGAGCACGCCCGTCGATTCGAGCACGGTCAGCTTGCCGTAATGATGCATCACGCCGTAACACCAGTAGCAAGTGCCCAGGAAAAACACCACACCGGCGATCCATCCGTAAAAAAAGCGGCGGCGCGCGATCGGCTCCTCGGCGCAGACCCAAAGGAGTGGAACGAGCGCGATCCAAGCGAGCGGCGCAAGATCGAAGGAAGGAAACGTGAGGATCAGCAGCAGGCCGCTTGAAGCGGCGGTCAACGCACGCCTCATGACCGCGC
This sequence comes from Terriglobia bacterium, assembly GCA_021325275.1. Lineage (GTDB taxonomy): Bacteria > Acidobacteriota > Terriglobia > JAJPHL01 > JAJPHL01 > JAJPHL01. The sequence continues at coordinate 131,845 of JAJPHL010000011.1, forward strand.
GGACTCAAACGCGTGGTCCGCCATGTAGCTCGAGCGCACCAGCGGTCCACTGAAGACGTGGCGGAATCCCAGCGACATGCCGAAGTCCGCGAGGCGCGTGAACTCCGCGGGATCGACATAGCGCTCGACCGCGAGATTGTGCCGCGTCGGTTGCAGGTATTGGCCGATCGTGACCACGTCAACCGAGGCCGCCAATAAGTCGCGCAGCAATTGCTCCACCTCCGACGCGTCTTCGCCCAAGCCCAGCATCAATCCCGATTTGGTGAGCACGTCGGGCGAATGGCGCTTGGCGTTCGCGAGCACCTCGAGCGACTGCCGGTAGTCGGCTTGCGGACGCACGCGCCGGTAGAGTCGCGGCACCGTCTCCATGTTGTGATTGAACACATGTGGACCCGCGCCGAGCACCGTTTCCAGCGCCTGGCGCGATCCGCGAAAGTCGGGCGTGAGCACTTCCACTCGCGCTTCCGGCAGCGCCGCGCGCACCTCGCGCACGGTGACCGCCCAATGTCTCGCCCCGCCGTCGGGCATTTCGTCGCGATTCACGGAGGTGATTACGACGTAGCGCAGGTTCAGTTCGGTCGCCATGCGCGCCACGTTCGCGGGCTCGTCCGGGTCCGGCGGCTCGCCACGCCCGCGCGGCACCGAGCAGAATCCGCAGCTCCTGGTGCACTCGTTGCCCAAAATCATGAACGTCGCCGAGCCGCGCGAAAAGCATTCGTGGATATTCGGGCAGCGCGCCGACTCGCAAACGGTATGCAGGCGATGCTCGCGCAACTGCGTCTTGATGACATGCAGCGCTGGCCAATTGGTGGACGAGCCGCGGACCCAATCGGGCAATCGCTGACGCAATAGATTCTGTGGCATACACCTATTTCTTCAGGTAAGGCTTGAACCCCTGCTCTTCCAAGGCTTTCTTGGCCGCCTCGGCATCCGAGAGCGTCGTGTAGGGTCCCACTTGCACGTGAAACAGGGGATCACTCGGAACCGTGACGATGCTCGCCGGAAATCCCTTGCGCTTCAGCAACGCGACCACCGGTTCGGCATCTTCGCGATGCCCATGCGCGCTGACTTGCAGGACAATCGGGCCGTTCGATGCGGCAGGCGCGGCAGTCTCCGCGCGTTTCGCAGCGGGTTCAGGTGGCGGCGCGGGTTTTGGTTTCTCGGGCTGCTTTTCTACTGGCGTTGGTGGGGCTTTTTCAACAGGCGCTGCAGCGGCCGGTTTTTCCACCGGCGGCGCATCACCCTTGGCCTCGATCGCGGCGGGCGTCGACTCCGGCTTGACCTCGGGCACCGGCGTTTCCGCCGGCGCACTGTCCGCCGAGGAAGTTGGTTGCGTCGGCGAAAGCGCGCTCCGCTTGTCCGTGCTCACACTCGGCGAGGCGCTGGTTACCGTGCCGGTTCCCGTGGGACCGGTGGAATGCCGGCCGACCACGAATCCCAGGCCGAAGAAAACCGCGCCCAGGATCACGGCGAGCACAAAAATCACCATGACCTGGCGTGTTTCCAGAATCAGTTCGTATTGTCCGTCGTCGCCTTTGGGCATCGTTGTGAAAGTCCGGCCTTGGATCGCTACGGCTTCTTGATTTTATCCCAGATGCCCTGCACCATATCGATCGGCAAGGGGAAAACGATGGTGGTATTCTTCTCGACACCGATCTCGGTGAGCGTCTGCAAATAGCGCAGTTGCAGCGTGACGGGTTCTTTGGCCATCATCGCGGCGGCCTCGGCGAGCCGGCCGGCGGCCATGAATTCGCCCTCGGCGTGGATGACTTTCGCGCGGCGCTCGCGTTCCGCTTCGGCTTGCTTGGCGATCGCTCTTTGCATCTCAACCGGAAGATCCACTTGCTTCACTTCGACGTTGGTGACTTTCACACCCCACGGCTCGGTGTGCGTGTCGAGGATGGCTTGCAGGCGCGTGTTCAGTTTTTCCCGCTGCGAAAGCAATTCGTCGAGCTCCACTTCACCAAGCACGCTGCGCAGGGTGGTCTGCGCGAGCTGCTGCGTCGCATAGAGGTAGTCGATCACCTTCACGACGGCGTCCGAGGCGTTCACCACTTTCAAAAAGATCACTGCGTTCACCTTCACCGTGACGTTGTCGCGCGTGATGGTGTCCTGCGGCGGGACTTCGTGGGTGATAATTCGCAACGACACGCGCTGAATCTGGTCCATGGGTTTGAAGACGAAAATGATTCCCGGACCTTTTTCCGCCACCAAGCGGCCGAACCGGAAAATCACGCCGCGCTCGTATTCGCGGAGAACCTGAATGCAGCTAAAGAGCCAGACGATCACGATGAACGCGACAACCAGCATAAACTCGGTCATAGATTCTCCTTTGAAGTTACACTTTCGCGGCCGGCGCCGGTATGGTGGGTATGGTGGGTGTGGTGGGTTCCACGTGTAAGCGAAGTTTTTCCACCGCGCGCACGCGCAAACGCGCGCCGCGCTCCACGGGCTGCTTGGCCAACGCGCGCCAAATCTCGCCGTCGATAAGGATTTGACCGCCAAATTCCGTACCGTCGGCGACGAAATCCTCCATCGCCGTTCCCACTTCATCGAGCAATCCCGCCGCGCCCGTCACGACTTTCGCCGAACGCGCTTTGATCGCGAGGCGCAGCAGGAACACCGTGATCAACGCCATCGGTAGCGCGATCGCGACCGCCGTCGTCAAGCGCACGCGCAGTTCGGGAATCGGTGAGTCGATCAGGATCAGCGATCCCAGCACAAGCGAGATGATCCCGCCCACCGCGAGAATGCCGTGGCTCATCACCTTCGCTTCGAGCACAAATAGCGTGAACGCCAGCACGATCAGCAGCGCGCCCGTGAGCGTCACCGGCAGTAGCGTGATGGCGAAAAGACCCAGGAGCAAAGCGATCGCACCGGCGACGCCAGGGAAGATCAAACCGGGATGATTGAACTCCACGAAAAGTCCGAGCGCGCCCACGGCCATCAGGATCAGCGCGATGTTTGGCTCGATCACCGACGACAAGAACGATTGCCGCGTGGTCGGTTCGAAATTGACTATTTCCGTGCCGGCCAAGTGAAACGACACCGACTGTCCACCGAAACGCTTGAACTCCCGCTGGTCGAGTTGTCTCAGCAAATCCTCCGGCGACGACGCGATCAAATCGATCAAATGGTTGTTCAGCGCCTCAGTTTCAGAGAATGATCGGCTGTCGATGATTCCCTTCTCGGCAATTTCGGGATTGCGATTGCGCGGCGCGGTGAACGACCGCAAGTAAGCGGTGGAATCGTTCTCCACTTTGTGCTTCATCGTCTCAGTCATTTCCTGACCACTCATGAAAACCGGATGCGCCGCACCGGTGTTCGTGCCCAACGCCATCGACGCGACGTCGGTCGATAGCAGGATCAAAAAACCCGCCGACGCCGCGCGCGATCCCGACGGTCCGACCCAGCCGAAGACCGGCGTGCGCGACGCCAAGATGGCCGAGATAATTTCGCGCATCGACGAATCGAGCCCACCGGGCGTGTTTATCTCGAGGATCGCCGCCGCGCAGATGGGTGGTTCGGGCTTGTCGCACTCATGGAGGCTTTCTATGACGTATTCGGCAGTAATGGGATGGACAATACCGTCGAGTTTGATCAGCGCCACGAACCGCGCCTTCTCGATGCGGGAAAAGAACCCGGGAGTGAAAACGAGAACGGCGAACAAGCCCAAAATCACGTCGCGGCGCTTCATGGCTGTTTCAACCCCTATTTAAGCACATCCGGCTCCGCTTATTTTTTGTCGTTGTCTTTTTCCCGCGAGGCACGCGCGAGCGCCAAACGCAGTTGACGGAATTTCGCTTCCTCGAAGTTGTATTTCAGCCGTTCCGGAAATTCCGAGACCCGTTCCGCCACGGCGTCGGCCAGCGCTAACTTCGCATCGGGATCGAGCGGCTTTTTCGCCAGCACTTCACGGAATCGCCGCGTAGCCTGCGCGAAGTCGCCGGCGCGGAGGTAATAGCACGCCAGGTTGTAGGCGTAATCGGTGTCGTTGGGATCGCCCTCCAGCGCCTTCTCGAGATTTTCCAGCGCCGCCGGACGTTTTCGCTCCCGCATTTGCACCACGCCCAAATTGTTGAACGCCTCGTTCAGTGGGATCGTCGCCGTCACGGCGAGAAACGCGCCTTCGGCGCGCTCATACTGGCGCAGGTGATAATCCGCGAGACCTTCCAGGAATCGCGCTTCAAGATAGTTAGGACTTTCCGGAGCCAGTTTTTCGAGCCACTTCACGGCGTCGGAGTATTCGCGACTTTGAAACGAAATCCGCCCCAACTGAAACGCCGGCGCGAGGAACGCAGGATCAAGCCGCGTGGCTTCGAGAAAATATTTGAACTGTTGCGGCGAAGGACCCGCGGTCAAGCCGCGAATGTACAACTCCCAGGCTTCGAGCGTGGCGGTTCCCGCGCCTGTACCTGGCGACGCGCTGATTCCCGCTTTTGCGGCGAGATCGGCGGCCAAGCGATCCTGCATCGCCAGCAAGTCGGCCAGCGGTCCCGATTGCTTGGACGGCGGTTCCAAATGCGGGTGGCGCATCTCCAAAACTTGCGCCGAAAGCGTCAGATGATCGGCATCGCCTTCGAAACTGCCGAAGATCAAAAGGTCCGCGCCGGTGATTTCGCCGATCTTGATGGCGGTGGCGTGACTCAGGCTGACCGACGGCGGCAAGCCCAACTGATCGAACGCCGCGACGCGCTCTTCACGCCGGATCACATAGCGCAATTCGCCGGTGATGGCGCGCGCCGCGGAGGTCTCGGAAAATCGCCAGTGCGCCGCGAGTCCTTCGGCAGCGCTTTCGCCGACCCAGTCGAGCGCCGAACCGCGGCTGTGATTTTCGAATGGAAGTATAAGGATAGCCTGCGCAGCCGCAGACGCAGAAAACAACAAGAAAAAAGCCACCGCAGATAAACGCAGATGAACGCCGATACGGATTCGGTCTTTATCAGCGTTCATCTGCGTTCATCTGCGTTCATCTGCGGTCGGTTTTACCTCGCGATTGCCACCGGCGGATTCTTCATCAACTCCAAGAACGGCTCGGTCTTCACGAGCTCCGCGAACGCGGGATCGTCGTAAATCTTCTTCGGCTCATGGAAACCTTCTTCCATGGCTTTCTTCAGGAATTCGAGCGCGCGTTCCTGATTGTGATTCGCGGCGTAGGTATGCGCGAGAATGAAGTTGAACATTCCGCGATCCTGCACCGTGCGCTCTTGCAGCAGCACGCCGTAGGAATTGTGGTGATCGAAAACGCCGGGATCGAGTTCCAGCGCCTTCTGGTAGGCGACGATCGCCTCGGGATATTGCTTGCGTGAAAACAACGCCGTGCCCATGTTGCTGTACACCGACGCCGTGTCCGGCGCCAGCGCCAGGGCCTGCTTATAGTAGCGGATCGCCTTGCTGTAGTTCTTCGCCGTGTAGTAAATCGTGCCCAGGTTGTTGATCGCCTCGGCGTATTTGCGATTCAGCTTCACGGCCTTCTCGTAGCATTTTTTCGCTTCGCCCAGTTGCATCAACTGATGATGCGCGATGCCCATTTTGTTCCAGGCGATCGAGTTGTTCGGCCGCAGCCGCACCGCTTCCTGATAGGAATCGATGGCTTCGAGAAAATTCTTGCGAGCCATCTCCAAGTCGCCGGTCTCTTCCGCCTTTTTCGCGGGACTCTGTGCGGCCTCCTGCACCGGTCCGGTCAAAGTGCGGACGTCTTTCTTCGCGACAGCCTGTAGAACTGGGGATTGTACGGAATTACTTTGCGCAATCGCCATCTCGCCCCCGAGACAGCAGATCGCAAGCAACAGAATCGGCCTTGTGTTCATTGGCGCCACCTCTGTTGGGCATTCTACCACTATTGATTCGGCGGGGGATTCTTCGGTTTTGTTTGCGGCGGTGGCGATTCGACAGGAGTGTCTTTGGGCTTACCGCCAAAGAGGCGGCTGAAAAATCCGCGCTTCTTCTTGGTTTCGGCCTCCTGCGGTGACAACGGCGCTTCCGCGGAGGCATCGCCTGTCGGACTCGCCGGTACCTGCGCGATTCCCGCGCCCGCCGCGGCCGCGCCGCCCAGCGGTGACGTCACCGGAGTTACGGGCGGCGGTGGCGCGCCGTGACCGAAGAGCGCGCCGAAAATTCCCGCGTGCATCAGCCCACCCTTGTGCGCGGTGCACGGCTCCGGTTCTCCGCCGTCGATGTACGTTTCGGTCCTGCGATTGGGACAGAACGACGTGGCCAGCATGCCGGTGTCGGCGTCGATTTCCGCGCTGACAATTCCGTGCGGCGGCTCGAATGGCATCGTGTCGCGATAGCGGCGCAGCGCCGTGGCGCGCTTCATGAAGTTCACCCAAATCGGCAGCGCGGCTTGCGCGCCGGTGAGCGGAAGATTGGTGTTGTCGTCGAAGCCCACCCAAACGATCAGCAACAAGTTCGACGTGTATCCGGCGAACCACGCGTCGTGCGAACTGCCGGTTTTGCCCGCGGCCGGAGCGGTGAATTTGTAGAGGCTGCGCGACGCGGCGGCGGTGCCGTGATCCATGTTGCCTTCGAGCAGGTTCGTCATCAGGTAGGCCACGCGCGGATCGAGAATGCGCTTGGGCTGCACCTCGTGCTGCTCCAACACCGTGCCGTCGGAGGATTTCACTTCGGTGTACAGGGACGCGTCGAGGACTTCGCCGCCGTTCGCGAACGTCGTGTACGCGGCGGCCATGTCGAGCGGTGTTTCCTCGTAGGATCCGATCGCCATCGAGGGCGTGGCTTGCGGATTCTTCAGTCCCGCGGCGCGCGCCAACTTCACCACTTTGTCGTAGCCGATCGCTTCGGCGACTTTGATGGTCGCTACGTTGTAGGATTTCTCCAGCGCGTGACGAAGGGTGGTCGGCCCGCCCCACTCCGCGTGGAAATTATTCGGCTCGTAGGGTTTGGTGAAGTTGTCGAAAGTAAACGTGGTCGGTTCGTCGACCACAATGCTCGACGGCGTCATCAGCGGCTTCGATCCATCGACCGCGGAAGAAAATGCCGCGGCGTACACAAACGGCTTGAACGAAGAGCCCGGCTGACGCTTGGCCACCACGCGATTCAACTGGCTTGCGCCGTAACTGCGTCCGCCTTGCAAGGCGAGCACCGCGCCGGTGTGCGGATCGAGGCAAACCATCGCCACTTGCAACTCGGGCAGTTTGGGATTCCTCTTGCGCTTCGGCGCGAGTAGCTTTTCCGGTTCTTTGATTCCTTCTTGAATCGCTTCCGAAGCGATCTTCTGCAAATCCAAGTCGAGGCCCGTATAGATCCTTAAGCTCGTCGAGGTTAGATCCTTCTCGGAATACTTTTCCAGCAGCGCATCTTTCACGAGATCGACGAAATACGGAGCGTCGCCCGTGTCGGTGGCCGCCGGCACAACGCCCAACGGCGCGCGCGCCGCGGCATCGCGCAATTCCGTGGTGATCGAACCGAACGTTGCCATTTGGGACAGCACCAGATTCCGCCGCTCGCGCGCGCGCTCCGGTTGCCGGTACGGCGAATAGAAACTCGGTCCATTGATGATGCCCGCCAGCAGCGCCGCTTCCGGCAGTGTCAGTTGCTTGACGTCTTTGTCGAAGTACGCCAGCGACGCCTCGCCGATTCCGTTGATCGAGAACGAGCCGCGCTGCCCGAAGTTCACCTGGTTCATGTAGTCTTCGAAAATCTGTTTCTTACTCAGGCGTTGCTCGAGCTCCAGCGTGATCACCGTCTCGGAAATCTTGCGCTTCCACGTCTTCTCGTTGCGGTTCAGGAAAAACAGTCCCGCCAACTGCATGCTGATGGTGCTGGCGCCCTGGACGTTGGCGCCTTTGATATGGTGCCCGCGCGCGTCGTCGTAGGCCGCTTTGCCCACGCGCAGGAAATCGACCCCGCTGTGCTCGAAGAAGTGACGATCTTCGATCGCCAGCACCGCGTTCACCAGGTGCGGCGGCAAATCTTCGTAGCGGACAAGCCGGCGCTTCTCGCGCGCGCGATCATAAAGATTGGTGATGACCTCCGGCTCGAGATCGTAACGTTGGCGGTCGGTGTTGTCGCCGAGCGAGACGATCCGCTCCACTTTTCCGCCGGAAACTTTGATCAATCCGGCTTCCGCTTGAAAGTAGGAATCGGGGCCGGGGAAGATTTCAATGCCGCCGGAGACCGGGTTGTACCATCCCACGCGATTGTTCTTGTTATCGGTATATCCGGCGCGCCGCAGTGATCCGGCGATTTCCGCCACCTTCATCGGCTCGCCCACAAACATCGGCGTCGGCGAGGCGTAGATGCGCGACGTGTTGCCGAAGATCGGGCCGTTCAGGCGGTTGTCGATGATGCGCGAGAAATAGACGTAGGCGTAGGTAAAGGCGATGGCCCCGGCGAGTCCGAAGAATACCGCCACACCAATGGCGATCTTCAGCAGCGGGTGGACTCCGTGGGGGAGGCGAATCTTCATATCGAAACGGAAGCGCCCCGGAAATCCGGCCGGAGATCGAGGGGCCTCCTTGGCTTACTTCCCAAATCTATAGACGCAGGCCGCGGACAGTCCGGGTGCAGGCCGGACGCTTTATTTCGCGGTAATGTTCTTGTTGCCCGAGTGAAAATCGAAGGGCAAATTCACCACGCGCCCCGGTAAGTTCACCGGCGCCGTATAATGCACGTCGACGGTGACGCCCATTTGCGTACGCGCCACATCCACGTTCTCGTCGGCCAACTCGATGTCGTGTTCCTTGGCCTTGGCGATCACAGCGGCCTGGATGTTTTCCGCCGTGGCATTTTGCGCGTAGGTGTATTGCAACACCATGTTGTCGACGTCTTCATGCAGGTTGTAGTTGGCGACATAAGGGGGAGCTAGTTTCGCCACCAGGAAAATCCCCGCGCCGATCACCGCCAGAATCAGAAAGCCCTTCAGGTTGCCCATACGACCTCTATCACTCTTGCTTGGCGTTTACTCCTGCTTGGCCAAAAACTCCACTACATCCGTGATGTTAACATCGCTGCGCTGCCCTGTCGAGCGACGCGTTACTTCGACGATACCCGAAGGCGCTTGACGGCCCACGGTGACGCGCCACGGCACGCCGATTAAATCGGCGTCCTTGAATTTCACGCCGGGGCGCTCGTCGCGATCGTCGTAGAGCGCGTCGATCTTGCGATCGAGACACGCTTGATAAATCTGCTCGGCCACGGACGTCAACGCCGCGTCGCGTGTGTTCACGGGCGTGATCACCACTTCAAACGGCGCGATCGATCGGGGCATCGCGATGCCGTTGGCGTCATTGTTCTGCTCGACGGCGGCCACCAAGATGCGCTCCATGCCGATGCCGTACGATCCCATGATCGGCGCGACTTCCTTGCCCTGCTCGTTGAGCACGCGCGCGCCCATCGACTCGGAATACTTGTAGCCGAGCTTGAAGATGTGGCCAATCTCGATGGCCCTCGACACTTTCAATGTCGCACCCGACGCCGCGTCGCACTGCGGACAACCTTCGCCGTCCTCGATGACGCGCAGGTCGAAGTATTCGGTAGCGAAATCGCGGCCAGGCTCGACGCCCTTGATGTGAAAATCGTCGGCATTCGCGCCGGCGACCAGGTTTTTGCGTCCCTGCAGCGCGAGATCCGTCACGATGCGCGGCGCTTTTTTCGCGGGAATGCCAATGGGGCCAAGCGACCCGGGATTCGCACCGAAAATATCGAGAATCTCCTGGGGATGTGCGGGACGGAACTCCCCGCCCGAAATCGTTTCGAGCTTCGCTTCGCTCAACTGATGATTTCCGCGCAAGAGAATCACCAGCGGCTTGTCGCCGACCATATACACGAGCGTCTTGATGTGGCTCGCTTCGGGCAGTCCGTCGAAGGCCGCCACTTCGTCGATGGTTTTCTTCCCCGGCGTCGCGAAACGCTCGGGCGCGGCGGGACCTGGTGAATCCGACACGGGCGCGAGCTTCGACGTGGCCTTCTCGAGATTCGCGGCGTAGTTGCATTTCTCGCAGGTGGCCACAAAATCCTCGCCGGCGTTGCACATCACCATGAATTCTTCCGACTGCGTGCCGCCCATCGCGCCGGAATGCGCGCGCACCGGCGAGTACTTCAATCCGCAACGGTCGAAGGCGCGGCAGTAAGCCTCGCGATGCTTGTCGTAACTTGTATCGAGCCCCGCGGGGTCGATGTCGAAGGAGTAGGAATCCTTCATGATGAACTGGCGCGTACGCAGCAGTCCATTGCGGGGACGCGGTTCGTCGCGAAATTTTGTTTGGATCTGATACCAGATTTGCGGAAGCTGCTTGTAGCTGCGCACTTCACTGCGCGCGATGGTGGTCATGACTTCTTCGTGCGTCATGCCCAGGCACAGATCGCGCCCGGTGCGATCCTTTAGGCGAAACAAATTGTCGCCCATGACGGTATAGCGTCCGCTTTCCTGCCAAACTTCCGCCGGATTCAGCGCCGGCAAGTAAAATTCTTGCGCCCCGATGCGATCCATTTCCTCGCGCACGATTTGTTGGATCTTCAAGAGCGACCGTTGCGCGAGATACAAGTAACTATAGATGCCCGCTCCGAGCTGCCGGATGTATCCGGCGCGAACGAGCAAACGATGGCTGACGACTTCCGCATCGGCGGGATCGTCACGTAGTGTAGGAATGAACAAACGGCTCCAGCGCATCTAAAAATTCTATCATGCGGCATGAGGCCGCTTGCACCTCAGGCCAGGAATGCATCCGCTGCAGTCCGGTTCAGAGTGGTGTATCCTGAACCTATGCCGACACTCGAACGACCGCTCCGTCAAAGCGTCACGCTCTCCTCGCCTGTGGCCAAACGGGTCAAGCACCTCGCTAAAGCAGCCAACCTGTCCACCAGCCGCGTGATCGCCGACCTCGTCAAGACCGGGCTGGACGCGCAAGATCAGCAAAAAACTCACTTCTTGGGCTTGATCGACAAGCTGGCCTCTGCGACGAATCCCGCGGATCGGAAGCGGATCAAGGAAGAACTGGCGCGGCTAACATTCGGAGGCTGATGCCAAAGATTCAGTGGACGGACCTTCCGCCGGACCTGCGAGATCGTCTCTTCGAACGAGCTGCCGAGCGCAAGATCTCCGGCGAGGATCTCTTCCCGCCAGCTCAGTGGAGATCGACCGAGCCCGAAGCTCCGGACGGGTTGTGGTACAAGGATTTCGGCTCCGTCAAACTCTGTGGGGAGGAAAATACCCCAAAACGTTCTTGCTTCGGGGACAACCGGCGAAGGGCATGAGCCTCTAGCGCGGGGCACTGCGGCGCGAACGAGCAAACGATGGCTGACGATTTCCGCATCGGCGGGATCGTCACGCAGTGTAAGAATGAACAAACGGCTCCAGCGCATCTAAAAATTCCATCATGTGCGTATGGAGCAGCCCTGTCAGGGCTGTGGACGAGAACTCATCGCACGACCTTTTGCCGAAGCACCCCACCACCCTGTACCACCTTTTGCGCCTGCCGATCGTTTTGCGTTCGCGTTGGTCACAGCTGTCGCCGGGGGGACGAACGGGGTTTTCTGATGGCAATAGGCGTTCGCCGTCCGTTCCTCCTTTGTTACCTCCAGCCATTCCATGCGGCACTCGGCGTCTTGCGCACATTGGTCATGGAGTGACTGCTGTAGCTCCTGCAAGCTCGCGATGTCACCGCCCGGGATCGGGGCGGGAGTGTAGTCGTGAGTGGACTTCAGGTAGGCGGCTCGTTGCTGTGGATCTGAGATCGCAGCAGCTTGGTCGTTAACGCGCTTCCGAAAGGCCTCATCGCCCATCAGAGTTGCCCAAGCGGCCCGTCGCTCCTTCTCGGAGTCGGTCCAGGATTGAATGCGATCGATGCTACACCAGAGGTCTTTGGCTCGCTGATGATAGGAACTGCCCTCCATTTCCCGCGCTAGCCGTTCTTTTGTCTCGCGGGTGATGATGTCGTCATTGGTATAGACTCTCGGAGCTTTCGGCTGATCGGTAGGCGTGTTTTTCTTCGCCGCCGCCACGGCGTTCGCGAAAGATTGTGGTGAGTTCGGGACCGTTCCCGGCTTTCCGACACTCTCGCGAGCCGCCTTGGCCTTCTCCGCAAACGAGGTGTCCTGGCTCGCCGGAGCCTGGAAGAGTAAAAAAACTAGGAGGAACCGCAGACTCATGGCTTCCTTTGATAACAGCCGCTCTTTTCGCGTTCCTCACGGGATACTTCCAGCCACGCGGGGCGGCACTTAACATCCTGGCTACACTGCTTTTGAAGGTACTCGAGTTGGTTGTTGCTTCTTTGCTGATTGGCGGCGGCAGTTTGGGCCTCGATCGCCTTGTTCGTTTCTCTCTCCATGGCATGAGACAAGGCATCGTTTAGCTGTTGCTTCGAGCCCGAATCGAGCTGGTTGATCTCGTGTTGGACAAAGGGATCGCTGACGGCTTCTCTCATTCCCGTCATTTTCACACTCTGTGCGTCGATCGAGCTCTGAAGCCGATCGATGTTGCACCAATAGGCCAGTGCCTGCTGGTGGTATGACATTCGCGAAGCTTCCTCTTGTTGAAGAGTCTGCGGCTGCGTTTGAGGATAGACATTCTGATTTGTGGATTTGGCAGACTTGAAGTCGTCGTTAGTATAGACGCGCGTGGCCTTCGGTTGCTGCGGATCTTGCGCTTTCTTCGCTTGAGCCGCCTTTTCCGGCAATGTTGTCCCGGCGTTCTGCGCACCGGCCGCTGTCGAATCGACCACCGCTTTTCCGCGGTCTTCACGCAGCTTCTTGGCCACTTCGCCTAACGAAGCCTGCTGCGCGCTACAAACTTGAAACAAGAATGCAAAGATAAATGCACTTCCGATTGAACGCCTCATATCCCGCTCCCCGAGAGGGCATTCTAGCAAATCAAAGAAGCAGCATAAAGAAGATTCGACCATTTTAATTAGTAACCAAATACTGACCATTCTGTAACCCGGCTGGGCCCTTCGCCTGACCGGGACCGCCGGTACTCGCCCCGAGCCCGCGGCCGACTGTGCTACATTCAACTTGCACATGCCGATTCGCACCGTTGCGATTCTCTCCAAGCCCCGCCCGCACGAAGTCCGCGCCGCACTCACGGGACTCCTCGCGTGGCTGCATCAGCATGGACTCGCTACCGTCATCGATCTCGAGACCGCCAAGTCGCTCGACACCGACGGCACTTGCATCGCGCGCGAATCGCTCCCCGACGTCGACCTCGTGATCGTGGTCGGCGGCGACGGCACGCTGCTCTCGGCCACGCGCGCGCTCGCCGGCCGCGACACTCCTGTGCTCGCGGTCAATCTCGGCAGCTTGGGATTTCTTACGCCCATCGCGCTCGACCAGATGTATCCGATGCTCGAGCGCGTGCTCGCCGGGAATTATGAGGAAGACCGCCGGTTCATCCTGCAATCGTCGGTGATTCGCCAAGGCGCGGTCATCGAGACATATCACACGCTCAACGACGTGGTGATCAACAAGGCCGCCATCGCGCGCATTCTCGATTTTCACGTCTCCGCCAGCGGCCAAGCGATTTCTAAATATAAAGCCGACGGCTTGATCTTCTCCACGCCCACCGGATCCACGGGATACTCGCTCGCGGCCGGCGGGCCCATCATCGATCCGCACGTGGACGCGCTACTGCTCACGCCGATTTGCTCGCACACGCTGAATCATCGCCCGCTGGTGCTTCCCGGCGACTCGCAGCTCGAAGTGGTCATCGACTCCTTCGGCGAGCAGGTGCATCTCACCGCCGACGGCCAAGTGGGAATGCCGATCGAACACGGCGATCGCGTGGTGTGCAGGCGTTCGCCGCGCGTGCTGCGTTTGATCCGTCCGCAATCCACGGGATACTTCGAGATCCTGCGCAACAAATTGAGTTGGGGGCAACGTTCATGACATTTCGCCGCGCTCTTCCGCTGCTGCTTCTTCTCTGTTCCCTGCCGGCCATCGCGCAAATTGGTGTCGACACGCACCTCGACGTCATGCAGCGCGTGCTGATCGAAGGCAAAGACCTCGGCACGCTCTTACCCGACGGCCAAGTCGATTTTGTGCGATTGAAACGCGGCGGCGTGACGGCGCCCTTCTTCGCGCTCTACATTCCGGTGTACTACAAGGGCGGCGAAGCGGTGCGCCGCACGCTCGACTTCCGCGATGCCGCGCAGAAACTACTCGATGCCCATCCAGATGCCGCGCAAATGGCGCTGAACGCCGCCGACATCGAGCGGATCACATCGAGCGGCAAGCTGGCGATCGTGCTTACGCTCGAAGGCGGACACCAAATCGGCAACGACATCGCCGTGCTGCGCGTCTACCACCACCTCGGCATTCGCGCCATGACGTTGACGCATTTCCGCAACAACGAATGGGCCGATTCCTCCACCGACAAGCCCGAACACAACGGGCTCACCGAGTTCGGCAAGAACGTCGTGCGCGAAATGAATCGCCTCGGCATGATCGTGGACATCTCGCACGTCTCCGACAAAACGTTCTACGACGCTGTCGCCGTGAGCACCAAACCGGTGATCGCTTCTCATTCCTCATGCCGGGCTCTCTGTGACGTGCCGCGCAACATGACCGACGACATGCTCCGCGCGCTCGCGAAAAACGGCGGTGTGGTGGGAATCAACTTCGCGCCCGGATTCTTGAATCGTGAAGACGCCGCGGCCACCATGGCAAGCATCAACACGCGCGGCGCGGAAGAACCGAAATTATCGGGCAAGGCGCTGGACGATTACTCGAAGTCGCAAATCCTGAAGGAAGACGCGGCGCACGCCAAGACGGCGCACGCCACCATCGACGACGTGGTGGCGCACATCGATCACGCCGTGAAAGTCGCGGGGATCGATCACGTTGGCATCGGCAGCGACTTTGACGGGATTCCGCAGGTGCCGGTTGGCCTGGAAGACATCGGCAAGATGCCCGAGCTGTGGGCCAAGCTCAAGGCGAAAGGCTATTCCGACGCCGACATCGCCAAGATTCGCGGCGGAAACTTGCTGCGCGTAATTCGTGCGGTAACGGGCAAATAATTTGGAGTGCGGCGACTTGTCGCCGCTTTGTTAGCCCGCGGCTTGACGCGGGCCGCGATTCACGCAGTTTCAAGACAGGCGTGCGAGTCAAGCCTCGCGCGGCGAAAGCGGCGACAAGTCGCCGCACTCCAAATTACTATCCGCACCTACAGCCATTCACTTTCCAATACACCGAATATCGTTTGCCGAAAATGCTGTTGATCGGCGCAAACGACACGTCCGTCTTCTGACCGTTGGTGCGGAAGCCAAGCGGTGAATCCGCCGGCTTGATCCACATGGCGGGATCTTCGCCCATTTGCGTGAATTCCGGAATCGTGAGTTGCGGCATCGCGTGCATACGCGGCGCGTTGGGACCGGTGATCAGCGCGTCGGTCAAGCCTTCCGATCCCAAATCACCCGCCAGCACCGTGGGACCGTAAAGGAACGCTTGCAACGTCAGATCATCGGGCATCGCCTCGACGCGCAGTTTCATCGGCAGCGACATTTCGATCTTGTCGCCGGTTTTCCATTGACGCGCGATCGAGAAGTAGCTGCCGCCCGCCGCCGTCGCTTCGAGCGCGCGTCCGTTGATCTTGATCACCGGCGCCGACGCCACCCACTCGGGGATTCGCAAACGCAAAGCAACTTGCGCGGGACGTTCGGCCGTCACGGTAAGCGTTGTGCCGGCCTCTTGCGGGAATTTCGTTTCTTGCTTGAGCGAAAATCCCTTCTCTTTCCAGTTCAACTCCGACGGGATGAACAAATTCACGTAGACGCCGGAATCGTCCTTCCAATAAATGCTGTCGTTCAGCTTGCTGTACTCTTCCACGCCCGATCCGGTGCAGCACCAGAACGATTGGTCCTCGGTGCCGAACGTCTTGTACGCGCCCGGCGTCAGCGATAGGTAATATTGCGTGTGGCCGGTCTGCGGCTGGATCGTGCCGATGCGATGATTGAACATCACGCGCTCGTAGTAATCGAAGAAGCGCGGATCGGCCGTCCAGGAATAAAGGTGACGCGTCAACTTCATCATGTTGTAGGCGCAGCAACACTCGGCCGTCGCGACCGACCGCTTCAATTCGTCGGCCAGTTGCCGCGGCGGGCTCTGCCATCCTTCGCCGTTGCTGGTGCCGCCGGTGACATAGGCGCGCGCGGTGGTGACTTCGTAGTAGAAGTAATCGGCCACGTCGTGGAATCGCGTGTCGCCGGAAATTTCGTACCGCCGCGCCGCGCCGATCACCTGCGGGATATGCGTGTTGACGTGCAATCCGCGTAATTCGTCGCGCCGCGACGCCAGCGGATTCATGAATTCCTTCTTCGTGAAGCGATCGCCGGCCTGCGCCCAGCGATCGTCGATGGAAAGCGCCGACAAATTGTAGAGCGATTCCGCCATGCCGCCGAATTCCACGCGCAGAATCTGCTGCATGTGTTCTTCGGTTTTCGATTTGCTCCAGTCGTCGGCCCACGCGCCGATCCCTTCGGCCACCTTCAACGCCTGCTTGTTGCCGGCGAGCTGATACATGTCGAGCATGCCGGCGAAAATCTTGTGGATCGTGTAGAACGGCGCCCATGGCAGAGTCGGCGCGTTGGAATCACGCGGCACATTCGGATCGCGGCGCACCCCGGACAATTGATCCAGCCGGTCAAACAATTCCATCGGAAACGCGCTCAAGTATCCGCCGCCCAGTTTCTCCTGGCACTTCGCCATCTCGGCGACCAGCTCGTCGCCTTTGGCCTTGGCTTCCTTGTCGCCGTTGGCGGCGAGTTGCGCCGACGCGCTCAGAAAATGTCCCGTGAAGTGGCCGCGCAATTCCGTGCCGCGTTTCCCGTCGGCCTTGGCTTCCCATCCGCCGAAGGGCTCCGCCGATCCCATGGAAAGGCCCGCGTTCTCTCTGAAATTGTAGAGCAGGCGATCCATGGGCAGTCGCGACATGTAGGCACGGTTCCACTCCGTCGCTTCGGTGAAAACACTCGGCAGCAAACGCACCTGCTGCATCGGAAACGGCATGACCTTCGGCGTGAGCTCGCGGCGTTTGAACTCGATGGGGGCCTGGAAAGGCGGCACGGGCTCGGGTCGTTGCTGGCGCGGAGGCGGCGGCGCGGCGACCTGTGTTCCAGTGAAGGGAACAGCGGGATTCTGTTGCGCCAACAACGCGGGGGCCGCAGCGGCGGAACCGGCGATCAGCGCCGCAAAATTCCGGCGATTCAGACGAAGTGATTTGGGCTTGGACATTTCTGACTGGCCTCCAAGAGGAATTTCGTCTACATTATTGCACGAAAGGGTGCAACGGAGTATATGCCACGTTTGAAAGCCATCTTGCTTTGCTTCTTGATTGCCGTGACCGTCGCGGCACAAAAGTCCGCGCCAAAATCTGCCGCGAAAAAGCCCGCCGCGCCGCCGCCGGTTGAGCCTTTGAAGATTACTTGGGACGATTATCAGCGCGCTTCGAATCTTCGCACCAAGCTGCAAGGCTTGGTCATCAACGAAACAGGACCAGCGACTTGGGTTGATGCGAAAGAGCATGACGGCAACGAGCAGTTTTGGTATCGCCGCACGGTCGAAGGCGGTCACGACTTTGTGCTCGCCGATGCCAAGGGAACGAAGAAGCCGGCCTTCGATCACGAAAAACTCGCCGCGGGGTTGAGCGCCGCCGCGAACAAGAAATTCTCCGCCCTGACGCTGCCGTTCAACACATTTATCTACGTCGACAGCCAGAAGGCCGTGACGTTTGTGTACGCGGCGGGAAATTGGCGCTGCGAGTTGTCGGATTATTCGTGCAAACGCACGGGCGCAGCGACGGTGCCGGGTCGTGGCGGCGCGGCGGGACCCTACTCACTCGACCCTCCGCAGCCGCCTTCGCCTTACGACGACAACGCCGAGTTTCTCGCGAATCCCTATGAAGGCGTCAACGACGTGATCGACGGCGTGGTGTATCCGCTCGGCGACGATGGACAGTCGGTGTATCCCCAAGGGCGTGGCGGATTCGGCGCGGGCCCGACGGCGCCAACGTCAAAGACGTCGCCCGATGGAAAATGGGATGCGCTGATTCGCAACTACAACGTGTTCATTCGCCCGGCCGTGAAAACACAACCCGGCGAGACCGCACCGGCCGCGGGCCGCGACGGCGCGTGGCCGCTCTCCACCGACGGATCGGAAGGAAACTATTACACGCTGCAATCGATCGCGTGGGCGCCGAACTCGCAGCATCTCGCCGCGTATCGCGTGCGCCCGGGCTATCACCGCGAAGTGCATTACGTGCGTTCGTCGCCGGAGGATCAGCTTCAGCCGGAATATCCCACCACCAGCACGATCGGCGGATTCGCGCGCGACTACGCCAAACCCGGCGACACGCTCGACGTGGCGCAGCCGGTGTTGTTCGACGTCGCTGCGAAAAGAGAAATGGTAGTCGACAACGGAATCTTTCCGAATCCTTTCAGCATTTCTCCGCCCGTGTGGCGGAAAGACGGCCGCGCGTTCACCTTCGACTACAATCAGCGCGGCCATCAGGTTTTCCGGGTGATAGAAGTGAACGCGGAAACGGGCCACGCACGTTCTCTGATCAACGAGCAATCGTCAACGTTCATCACCTACAGCCGCCTGGCGCCCGCGGCGAGCGGCACGGGCGGATATTTTCGTCACGACGTCGCCGACGGCAAGGAAATCATCTGGCTTTCCGAACGCGACGGCTGGGCGCACCTTTATCTCTACGACGGCGCCACGGGCCAGGAGAAAAATCAAATCACCAAGGGCCATTGGGTGGTGCGATATGTCGACAAGGTGGACGACGAAAAACGCCAAATCTGGTTTCGTGCCGCCGGCATGTATCCGGGCAAAGATCCGTACTTCACGTTTGCTTACAAGATCAACTTCGACGGCTCGGGACTCACACCGCTCACCGAAGGCGACGGCAATCACGTGATGGTTTATTCGCCCGACTACAAGTATCTGGTCGATACGTGGTCGCGCGTCGACATGCCGCCGGTCACCGAGTTGCGCTCGGCGGAAGACGGCAAGAAAATCGCGGAGCTCGAGCAGTCGAGCGCGGACAAGCTGAAAGCCGACGGTTGGAGCGCGCCGGAAGTTTTCGTCGCCAAGGGGCGCGATCACGAAACCGACATTTGGGGCGTGATTTTCCGTCCGCGCAACATCGATCCCAACCGGAAATATCCGGTGATCGAAGCGATTTACGCGGGACCGCAAGGCTCGTTCGTGCCGAAAAGTTTTGGCGCGCCGGGACGCGGCGGCGCGGCGAACGCCACCGAGTATGCGCCCAATCTGCAAGTGCTCACCGAACTTGGTTTCATCGTGGTGCAAATCGACGGCATGGGCACGGCGAATCGTTCGCGCGCATTTCACGACGTGGCGTTCAAGAATTTAGGCGACGCGGGATTCCCCGATCGCATCTTGTGGCACAAGGCCGTGGCCGAGAAATATCCTTATTACGACATCACCCGCGTGGGAATTTTCGGAACGTCTGCCGGAGGACAGAACGCGCTCGGCGGATTGCTCTTCCATCCGGAATTCTATAAAGTAGGAATCGCCAACAGCGGCTGCCATGACAATCGCATGGATAAAGTTTGGTGGAACGAGCAATGGATGGGTTGGCCCATCGGCAAGGAGTACGCGGAATCCTCGAACGTGGACAACGCCTGGCGGCTGAAGGGCAAGCTGCAGCTTGTGGTGCCGGAACTCGACACCAACGTCGACCCGAGCTCGACGATGCAAGTGGTCAACGCGCTGATGAAAGCCAACAAGAAGTTCGATCTGCTGGTGGTGCCGAATGGCGATCACGGCGCGGGCGGACGATTTGGTCAACGCCTGATGTTTGACTTCTTCGTACACAATTTGTTGGGCGTTGAGCCGCCCGAGTGGCAGGCGCAGAGCGCGGCGGAAGAAGCACAGACCGAGCGCGTGCCGAATTGAATCCCATGATCAAACAAACTCTCTTCTTGTTGTTGGCCGCCGCCGGCGTATGCGCGGCGCAAAACGCGGATACGAAAACGCCACAGGCTTTCGAAGTGGTCAGCATCAAACCATCGGATCCGTCCGCCCCCCGCAACGGTTGCTACATTCGCGGAGAGCCGGGCGGAAAAATGTTCATCGGCAAATGCGTGCCGCTGCACGCGATCATCTCGTGGGCGTATCGCGTCAGCGATGCGCAAATCTCCGGCGAGCCCGACTGGGTCAAGACCGAGGCCTGGGATTTCCAGGCGAAACTCGAACGTCCAACCGATCGCACCGAGATGCTCAAGATGTTTCAATCGCTCTTGGGAGAGCGCTTTGGGTTGAAGCTCCATACTGAAGCGCGCACGATGCCCGCGTTAGTCCTCACGGTGGACAAGAATGGTCCCAAGATGAAAGAGAACAAAGATCCCGACAATTGGGAAATCATGATGGTCTCGGCGGGCGGCGGTCCGCCGCCGAAGCCGCCGAAGTGGGCGGGCCAGCGATCCAGCATGTCGTATCTCGCGTGGTGGTTCGGCCGATTGCAGAATCGTCCGGGGGTCGATAAGACAGGTCTGCCGGGATTTTTCGACTTTACGATCGAGTTCGTGCCGGACAACTTGCAGGATCTAAAAGGACCGAACGGCGAGCCGGGACCGGCGTTCGATGGTCCGACGATGTACACGGCGGTTCGCGAGCAGTTGGGCCTGAAGTTGGAATCAACCAAGGCGCCGGTCGACGTGATGGTGATCGATCACGTGGAGAAAGCCAGCGCGAATTGAGACCCTGACTACTCGTCGCGTAGCGCGACCACCGGCGCGATCCGCGTGGCGCGGCGCGCGGGTATGCACGCAGCGAGCGCGGCGGTCGCGGCCAACAGCGCCGACACGGCGATCAACGTCGGCGGGTCGGTTGGCCGCACTTCGAAAAGCAGGTCGCTCAGCAATTGCGAAAGCCAGAAGGCGCCGGCGAGTCCGAGAACCACTCCGCCCGCCGTCAGCACGATTCCTTCCTTCAACACCATCGCGGCGACGCCGCGGCGCGTCGCGCCAAGCACCACACGAATCCCGATTTCGCGCGTGCGCTGCGTCACGGAATATCCCACCACGCCGTACACGCCGATCGCCGCGATCGCGAGCGCCAGCGCCGCGAACACGCCGAGCAGCAGCGACTGGAAACGCGGCTGCGCCACCGATTGCGCGAACAACTCGTCCATCGTGCGCACGCCAGACACAGCTTGATTCGGGTTCACGCGATGGATGGCCGCCTCCACCGTGCGCGCTTCCGACGCCGGGTCGTTTTCCGTTTCGATCACCAGCCCCGCACCGTAGGTCGGAGTTTGCAGGTTGGGAAGAAAAACCGTTTCGCGCGGAGCTTTCTCCGGCGTGGTCTGGCGAATGTCCGCGCTGACGCCGACAATCTGCACCGGATTCGGCACGCTCCAGCAAACTCGGATCTGCTTGCCGACAGCAGACTCGCCGGGAAACACTTTTGCCGCAAACGACCGCGTGACAATCGCCACGCTCGGCGCACCAATGCGATCGGACGTTAGAAACTCGCGTCCCTCGTTCAGCGCGATTCCCATCGTCTTCAGATAATCCGTGCCGACGATTAGGAACTGCGAGCTCGGCGAGTTCGCCGGCGTGGGTGCTGCTTCGTCCACGCGCCCATAGCAAGAGCCGGAGACGAGTTGCTGAAGAGGCAGCATGTGAACCGTGCTCGCAGACTGCACACCGGGCGCGGCACGCACTTCCTGAACCACGCGTTCGATGTAATCGGCGCGCTTCTGCGGCTGAGAAAATGGGAACTGCGAGAATCCCAGCGAAAAGTTCATCGTCAGCAAATGGCGCGTCCTGAAGCCGGGATCCACGGCGACCAATCGCGCGAAGCTCCGGCCCAGGAGTCCCGCGCCGGCCAGCAAGATCAGCGCGAGCGCCACTTGCGCGGTTACAAAAACTTGGCGGAAGCGCCGATTACCGGCGGATGCGCCGCGCGCGCCCTGCTTCAACGCTTCCTGCAATTCCACCCGCGCCAAGCGAATCGCGGGGAACATTCCGAAGAGCACCGCGGTCACCACCGACGTGCCGGCCGCAAACCAGAGCACGCGGGCGTCTACGTGGATCGTGTCCATGCGCGGCAGAAAACTCGTGTCCGATAACAGGACCGGCAAAGCGCTCAGTAACACGCGCGCCAGCAGGATGCCCGCTGTGCACGCCATCAGCGCCAGCAACAGACTTTCCGTGACGAGCTGGCGAAGAAGCCGCGCGCTTCCCGCCCCGAGCGACGCGCGCACCGCCATCTCGCGCGTGCGTTCCGCCCCGCGCATCAAAAGCAAATTCGCGACGTTCGCGCAGGCGATCAGCAGCAAACATCCGACGGCGCCCAGCAGAATCAGCAGTGGACGCCGCACGCCTTCCACCAAGCCGTCGAGTACGGGCACCACTTCCGCGGTCCAATCCCTATTGAAATCCGGACGCTCTTGCGCGGATCGCCGCGCGACGTCCTGCATCTCGCGCGCCGCCGCCTCGGCCGTTACGCCCGGCTTCAAGCGAGCCACGGTCGTAAGAAAGCGGCCGCTCTTGAACAGGCTGTTGCGCGCGATCGGCATGGGAGTCCACAAGTCGACGGGCGCCGTAACAAAGGTGAATCCTTGCGGCATCACGCCGACGATCGTGAGGGCCGATCCGCGCACGGTGATCCGTCGTCCCAACACGTTGCGGTCGCCGCCGAAACGGTCTTGCCAGAGTCCGTAACTCAAAATCACTTTGTCGTCATGTCCCGCGGTGCCTTCTTCCTTCGTGAACCAACGGCCGAGCAGCGGTTGAACGCGCAGGATCGGGAAAAAATCCGTGGACACGTTCATGCCCGCGACGGACACCGGTTCTCCTTCGCCGGTGATGTCCACGGAATTGCGATCGATCGCCGCCATCGCCACGAAACTCCGGCTACGCTCCTGCCAATCGAGAAAATTCCATCCGTTGACCACGTTGCGCATCGGGCCCGCGCCGACTTTCCCCTCCCACAAGCGCACCAAACGGTCCGGTTCCGGAAACGGCAGCGGCCGAAGCAGAACCGCATCGACCACGCCGAAGATCGCCGTCGTCGCGCCGATGCCAAGCGCCAGCGTGGTGATGGCCAGCGCGCTGAATCCCGGATTGCGGCGAAGGAGACGCGCGGCGAATCCGAAATCGCGCTTCAAATCTTCCAGCCAGCCGACACCTCGAGCGTCGCGGCATTCTTCCTTGATTTGTTCCGCGCCCACCAGACGTCCCTGCGCGGCGTGAAACTCGAGTTCATCGGAAAGCTCCCGCTCCACTTGGGAAGGGAAGAAAATCGACCGCAGCCGATGCAGCAACATTTCGATCCAGCGCATGGAACCTCCTTTAGGTGAGCTTCATCACCAATCCGATCGCCCCCGACAAGCTTTCCCAGCTTTGCTGTTCGCGCGTCAGGCGTTTGCGTCCCGCGGCGGTCAGCGCGTAATACTTCGCGCGGCGGCGATTGCCGGACGCTCCCCACTTGGCGCGAATCCACGCCTGTTGCTCCAAGCGATGCAATGCAGGGTAGAGCGATCCCTGCTGTACTTGTAAAACTCCGCCGGTTACTTGCTCGATGCGTTGCCCGATCGCCCAGCCGTGCATCGGCTCGGGCGACAGGACTTTCAAGATCAACATGTCGAGCGTTCCTTGCACCAGCGCGGACGGCTTGCCCATAGATTGGTCCTCTCCCCTAGATCATCTACAATCGCATTGTAGATAGTCAAGGGGAGCGTTGTGAAAAGTTATGACAATGAGGTTGACGGCGATGGAGCGGGACTACTTGGCCTTCTTGGCGGGTGGTTTCTTCGCGTCCGCGGGTGGCGCGGGTGCGGCACGCTTGCCGATCGCGTACAGGAACTTATCGGTACGGATGAAGATTTGTCCTTCGGAGACCGCCGGTGAGCTCAGCGTGTAACCTTCAAGTTGATTCTCGGCCAATACTTCGAATTGCGCGCCTTGCTTCACCACAGACGTCAGGCCGTCCTCATTCGTCACGTACAACTTGCGATCGGCCAACGTCGGCGACGAGCTGTACGTCGCGGCTTTCAGGCGCTGTCCGCCGTAAACTTCGTCGCCCGACTTGGCGTCGAGCGCCCACATGATCCCCTGGTCGTTCACGCTGTAGAAAAGCTTGCCGTCGCACACCGGCGTCGGCACGTCCGGCCCGTGATCGAACGAAAAAACTTGCTTGGCGCTCTCGCCTTCGCCTTGCATGAATCGAAACGCCAGCAGCGGCTTGATCCGCGTCGGCACGTAGACCATGTCGCCGTACACCAGGGCGGAAGCAATCACGCGAAAATCTCCGCGGCCCGTGGGATTGAAACCGGTGCCGCGCCACGTTTCCTTGCCCGTGGCGAGATCGTGGCTGGTGACCGCTTCCCCGCCCGACACAATCAGTTCGGTGCGCTTGCCGTCCTTGTAGATTTGCGGCGTCGTGTAGGCGTCGGGCGATTCCTGATGCGCCGTCGTGGGACGCTCCACGCGCCACAGAGTTTTTCCGGTCTTGGCGTCGATGCGCAAAATGTACGAAGGATCTTGCGTGCGCATTCCATGCAGCACTTGCACGTAGAGCGAATCTTCGTAGAGCAGCGGCGACGATCCGTAGCCCCAGTTCTGCCCGAAGCGTCCGTAGTCTTTCTGAATGTCGCGCGACCACAGCTCGTTGCCCTTAAAGTCGAAGGCCTTCAACATTCCCGTTCCGGTGAGCACCCAAACGGTCTTGCCGTCGGTCACGGGAGAGTTGGAAATCATGTTGCCCTTGCGTTCTTGGCGATTGCCCGCGCCTATGGGACGCTTCCACAAGATTTCGCCTTTGTTGCGATCGACGCACCACACTTCGAGATTGCCGCTGAAGTCGGCGTCGGCGTTCATCAGAAAAATGTAATCGCCGGAGACGATCGGCGTGGATCCCGCACGGCTCGACACCGGCAATTTCCACGCGACGTTTTCCTGCTCGCCCCATTTCAGCGGCAGATTCGTCTCGGGACTCGTGCCGTTCAGCGCCGGACCGCGCCACTGCGGCCAGTCGGCGGCGGAAATTCGCGCGGCGGATGCGCTCAGCAAGATAGCGGCGGCCAAGAGGGAAATTCTCGACTTCATGAGGCGAGTATATCGTAAGCGCCACGGCCATTTAAACATTGCGCTACAATAAGAAGTCATGACTGCGAGATCGCAGCGGTTCCTGGAGCGGATTCAATCGAGCGTACTGGTGTGCGACGGCGCGATGGGCACGATGCTCTACGCCAAGGGGATTTTTATCAACCGTTGCTTCGACGAATTGAACATCTCGATGCCCGCGTTGATCAAGGAAATTCACTCGGCCTACGTGAAGGCCGGCGCCGAGGTTTTGGAAACCAACACGTTCGGCGCGAACGCCGTGCGTCTGGGCGCCCATGGACTCGCGGAGAAATTGCACGACATCAACGTGGCTGGCGTGAAGCTCGCCCGGCAATGCGGCGGCGAAGACATGATCGTCGGCGGCGCGATTGGTCCGCTGGGTGTGCGCATCGAGCCGCTCGGTCCCACTTCGTTTTCCGAGGCGCGCGACGCTTTTCGGCAACAGGCGACCTCTCTCGCCGAGGGCGGCGCGGATGTGATTTTTCTCGAGACCTTCGGCGATCTCCGAGAACTTCGCGAAGCACTGCTTGCGGTGCGCGACGTTTGCGACCTGCCGATCGTCGCGCAAATGACCGTCGACGACGACGGCAACGCGCTCTACGGCGGAACGCCCGAAACGATCGCGCAGGATCTCGCGTCGTGGGGCGCGGACGTCGCGGGATTGAATTGCTCCGTCGGCCCGAAGACCATGCTCGACGCGGCCGAACGCATGATGAAAGTCACGGGCAAGCCGCTTTCGGTGCAGCCGAACGCCGGAAATCCGGTGAACGTGGAGGGTCGCAACGTTTATCTTTGCTCGCCCGAGTATTTGTGCCAGTACGCGCGCCGCTACATTCAAGCCGGTGTGAAGTTGATCGGCGGATGCTGCGGCACGACGCCGGAACACATCAAGCTGCTGAAGAACGAAGTGCGCTCGCTGCAACCGGCGATCACGCGCATCAGTGTGAAGTCGCCGGACGAAGGTGAAAAGCCGAAAACGCTGCCGGCGATTCCGTTTGAAACGCGCTCCGCGTTGGCGCGCAAGCTGGTGAACAAAGAGTTTCCCGTTTTCGTGGAGATTCTGCCGCCGCGTGGTTCCGATCCCAAGCGCGAGATCGAAGGCGCGTCGTATTGCGCGAAGCACGGCGTGGATTGCATCAATATTCCCGATGGTCCGCGCGCCAGCGCGCGCATGAGCGCGCAGGCGCTGGCGTTTTTGGTGCAGCAGCAAGCGAACGTGGAAGCGGTGTTGCACTATTGCTGCCGCGATCGCAACGTGATCAGCATGCAATCGGATTTGCTCGGCGTGTACGCGCTGGGAATCCGCAATTTGATTTTGATCACGGGCGACCCTCCGCGTCTCGGCAACTATCCCGACGCGACGGCGGTATTCGACGTCGACGCGATCGGCTTGACGAACATTGTCGCGAATCTGAACAAGGGTCTCGATCTCGGCGGAAACGCGATTGGATCGCAAACCGGATTCTGCATCGGCGTGGGAGCGAATCCCGGCGCCGTGAATATGGATCAGGAATTGCGGCGCACGTACTGGAAAGTGGAAGCAGGCGCCGAGTACATCGTCACGCAGCCGGTTTTCGACCTGAACCAAATCGAATCGTTCATCAAACGCATCGAGGGATTCCGTGTTCCGGTGATCGCGGGCATTTGGCCGCTGACCAGTTTCCGCAACGCCGAATTCATGGTGAACGAACTGCGCGTACCTGTGCCCGACGATTTGATGGAACGCATGCGCAAGGCCGATTCCGGTGACGCCGCGCGCGCCGAGGGCACGGCGATCGCGCAGGAAATGGTGCAGAAGATCCGCCACGTGGTGGACGGCGTGCAACTGAGCGCGCCGTTCGGCCGCTACAGCATGGCCGTGGAAGTGATGGAAGCGCTCGGAGCGCGCACGAAAGGTGCGGCGTAATGGAACAGCCGCCGCCGAGCAATAGCGCCACACCGCAGCAACCCTTCGAAGTTTCGCTCGATCGCCTCGAGAAAATCGTCAAAGAATTGGAGACGGGCGCGACACCGCTCGAGAAGTCGCTGGAGCTTTTTGCGGAAGGCATGACACTGGCCGAGCAATGCCGCGAACAACTCGAAGCCGCCGAAGGACGCATCGAAATGCTCGTGCGGCGCGCGGGAGATCGAGTCACGGCCGAGCCGTTTCAACTGGAGCACGAGCGTTGAGCGCCGCCCCTGCTTCTTTCAGCGGCGAATTGAAGGAACGGCTGCGCCAGCGCCAGCAGCAAGTCGATGCGCGACTGGAGCAATTACTTCCCTCCGCCGACACGCAACCGCCGAGCATTCATCGCGCGATGCGTCACAGCGTTTTCGCTGGAGGGAAACGCATTCGTCCGGTGCTGTGCCTAGAGGCAGCGGCGGCAGTCGGCGCTTCGGAACCGATCGACTTGGCGTGCGCACTCGAGTGCATTCATACCTACTCGCTGATCCACGACGATCTCCCGGCGCTCGACAACGACGATTTTCGCCGCGGCAAACCGACGTGTCACAAAGTATTCGGCGAAGCGACCGCGATTCTGGCGGGCGACGCGCTATTGACGCTGGCGTTCGAGATTATCGGTGGTATCGAGAATGGCGGACGGCTTTGCGCCGAAATTGCGGCGGCCGCGGGAACGGTCAACGGAATGATCGGCGGTCAGGTGATCGATATCGAGTCGGAAGGAAAGCAGGTGGACGCCGCGACGCTCGAATACATTCATCGCTCGAAGACCGGCGCGCTGCTGCGAACGTCGGTGCGATCTGGCGCGATCTTTGCGGGCGCAAGCGGCGCGACGTTGGAGGCGATCAGCGACTACGGCGTGCATATCGGCCTGCTCTTCCAGATTGTCGACGACATTTTGGATGTGACGGAATCTTCCGAAACGCTCGGCAAGACCGCCGGCAAGGACGCCGCGCAACTCAAGGCCACCTATCCGGCGGTGCACGGCATGGAAAAATCCGTCGCGATGGCCGAGCACAGTATGCGCGCGGCGCTGGCCGCCGTGGAACCGCTCGGCGAACGCGGACGCTGGCTGCGCGAAATCGCGATGTATCTCGGATCGCGAAAATCCTAAGGCGACGCCGTGAAAACCCGGCTCGATCAAATTCTCGTCCAGCGCGGCCTGGCGCCGACGCGCGAAAAAGCTCAGGCGCTCATTCTCGCCGGTCAAGTTTTTGTCGACGAACAGAAAGCCGACAAGCCGGGACGCACTGTCGCCGAAACCGCGGCGGTCCGCATTGCCGAAGCGCTGCCCTATGTGAGTCGCGGAGGATTGAAGCTGGCCGCCGCGCTCGACGCGTTTCACATCGATCTTGACGGATGCGTTTGCCTCGATGTCGGCGCGTCGACCGGCGGATTCACCGACTGCATGCTGCAACGCGGAGCGGCGCGCGTATACGCCGTAGATGTGGGCGTGGGACAGCTCGACTGGAAACTGCGCAATGATCCGCGCGTAATTCTTCGCGATAAGATCAACGCGCGATATCTCGCCGCCGCCGACATCGGCGAGGTGGTCGCGTTCGTCTCAGTAGACGTATCGTTCATTTCGGCGACGATGATCCTGCCGCACTTGCCGGCGTTGCTGGCGCCGGACGCTCGCGGTGTCGTGGTGTTGGTGAAACCGCAATTCGAGGTAGGCCGCGGACAAGTGGGCAAAGGCGGCATCGTGCGCGACGCGGCGTTGCACGAGCAGTCGGTGGAAAAAGTGGCGACAGCGGCCAAAGCACTGGGATTCCACCGTGCGGGCGTGATCCCTAGCCCGATCACGGGAGCGTCGGGGAATCGAGAATTCCTGTTGTACCTTCGTAAGAGTTAGGATGGGGCAGTGCAGTTTGAATGGGACCCAAAGAAGGCTACGCGAAACCTGGGCAAGCACGGGTTTCGTTTCAGGAGGCCGCTACAGTCGTCGGCGACGACTTTGCGATTGCCGCGCCTGACCCGGCCCACTCGACGGGCGAGCGCCGTTTCATTCAGGTCGGCGTTTCGAAGCGGGGCCGCACCCTCTTGGTTTGCTATACTGAACGCGGCGAGAGAATTCGCGTCATAAGCGCTCGGGCACTCACGCCTCGCGAAGCGAGAGAGTATGAAGAAATCCAAGGCTGACGAAGACACGATGTTGCCGGAATATGATCTCCACGCGCTGCTGAAGAACGGCGTCCGCGGTAAATATGCCAAGAAGTATCGCGCCGGCACAAACCTTGTGCTCCTGGACCCCGACGTGCGTAAGGCGTTTCGGGATGAAAGAGCGGTCAATCGGGCGCTGCGCTTGGTCATCGAGCTGCGCGAGACGACCGGATCGAAGCGCACGCCAGGCCGGCCAATGCATAAAATGCGAGGTTTTCCTCCGGGGAATGAATACCACGTTCGTGCGTGACGAATAGAGCACATTGAGCATCAGCCGCCGCGGCCAAACAGCCACTTCGACATAGCTGCGAGTTCACCGTCGAGCGCCGCGGCGATTTCTTTGGTTTTGCACCCGCGCTCGAAGATTCGCTTCACCACCACCAGTTTCCGCTTCTCGCGATCCGCCTTCAAATCAACGCGGGCCACGAGTTTTTCTCCATACAAGAACGGCAACACGTAGACGCCCCATTTGCGCTTGTGGTCGGGCACGAAAATCTCGAAGCGATACTCGAATCCAAACAGCCGCGCGACACGCGGACGGAACCAAATCAGCGGATCGAATGGTGCAAGCAGCGCGCAGGCCTTCACCGGACGCGGTTTGGGTGCGTCGCGATGCAGATAGGCCGGCTCGCGCCAGCTCTCCACACGGACTTCGCATAGTTCCCCGCTCTCGACCAGTTCCAAGACGCGCGGCTTCGCTTCACCCATCTTCATGTGGAAGTAATCCGAGAGATCCTTGGCCGTCGCGACACCGCAGGCGCGCGCTGCCTGCGCCAACAAGCGGCGACGCGATTCCTCCGAGGGCACGATTTGTTCGAAGTGGGCGCGACCGATCACGCGGTCCGCCAAATCGTACGAGCGGGCAAAATTCGGCAGCCGGTTTGCGACGCACACGCGTCCTCGCGCAAAATGCGCCTCCAAAATCGCGCGCGGCACCGAGCGATGCCATGATCCCGGAATGCGCCGCGGCAATTCTTGGGGATTCGGCGCTTGATCGGCGGTGATCGCGCCGCGCACTTGAATCTCGCGCAACAGCGCCTCGGCATACTCAGGGCATTTCTCCAGCACCTGCTCGACTCCCCAAGGCCGAAGCCGGAAGCTATCGCGGCGGAATTGCAGCAACGGCCACGATTCCACCGGCACAATCGACGCTTCATGCGCCCACTGCTCGGTGAATTTTCCGCTGCGATAGACGAGGTCGTCGAGAAGCGTACGATCGTACGCGCCGAGCCGCGAAAAGATCACCTGATAGTGGGCCGGCACGGTAACGTTGACGAAATCGAGTTGCACCAGCGCAAGGCGCCGGATGGTTTCCGCAATCGCGGCGCTGGTGACCCGCTGGGGACGCGGGCGATCGAATCCCTGCGCGGCCAGCGCGATTCTGCGCGCGTCGGCGAGAGTAATGTGATCCACGGCGCGCGTTATTCGGTGCGAACTTTCACACCGGCCCAATCTTCCAGCAGCGTGATCACGCTGGCGTAATCGTCGTCGGCGTGACCGCGCGCGATCGATGCGCCGAAGAGTTGGTGTACCACGGCGAGCGCGGGCAGAGGCACGCCGAGGGCGTTGCCGGACTCCAGCATCAGCCCGATGTCCTTGTGCATCCAGCGCAGCGAGAAATTCGTGTCCCACTTGCCGGAGTAAATCGACGCCGCTTTGTAGTCGAGAATGCTGATCTTCGCGGCGCTGTTCTGAATAATGTCGAACATCAACTTTGTGGGCACGCCGGCCTTCGCCGCCAATACCAAGCCTTCGCACACGCCTTCAAACGTCAGCGCCAACACGAGATTCTGCGTAAGCTTCGCGTGCAACCCCATGCCGCTGCCGCCGACGTAGTAAATGTTCTTGCCCATCGGATCGAGATACGGACGCACTTTATCGAAGATCGCCTTGTCGCCGCCGCACATGAAGGTCAGCGTGCCTTTTTCCGCGCCGGCCTTGCTGCCGGTTACGGGCATGTCCATCCAATGTGCGCCGAGAGCGGCGAAGCGCTTCGCGAATCCGCGGCTGGCGTCGGGAGAGATCGTGGTGCAGTCGCAGACGATCGCGTCCTTGCGCACGCCCTCGATCAACCCTCCGGCGCCGAGGGCGGTTTCCTCCACGCCCGCGGTGTCGCTGACGATCAGGAAGATCAAATCGCACTGCCGCGCGAGATCGGCGGGCGTCTGCGCGACTCGTTGTCCCAGCGCGGATGCCTTGGCACGCGTTTTGCTCCACACCACCAGGGAATGTCCCGCGTCGATCAAGTGTTTCGCCATCGGCATGCCCATGATGCCGAGACCAATGAAGCCGATCTGCATGGTTTGATTCTCCTTTGGATGAATTGCTTCGTCGTCTATTGTACGTCGCGGAGCGGTTCTCCGCATTGCCGGCAATGCGTCCGCCGGCGCGCGTTCATGGTGCGGCATTTCTCACAGGTAATGTACGCCGTGGCGTACCAGTTGGTAACGAAAAACGCCGCGCCGAGGATGGAAATCAGCAGCGCGGCGTTGATCAGAAAGTCTTTCACAGAGCGAAACGAGTTCTATTGCTTGGGCGCTCCGCCGGAACGCGGCTTCTGCAAATTCAATTCGTAGGTAACGGTGGCGATGTCCTCGATGTGATTCACCGGGCTGTTGAACTTGATGCCGAAATCCTGGCGATTGATTTCCACCGTTCCGCGGAAACGCAACCGGCCGCCTTCGTTCAACAGAATCTTCACCGGCAGCTTGATCGGCTTGGTGACGCCGTGCAGCGTGATCTCGCCCGTGCCTTCATAGGAACCGTCGGGGAGTTTCGCAATGGAGTTCACGGCGATGTGCGCAGTGGGGTACTTCGCCACGTCGAAGAACGCATCTGACTTCAGGTGATTGTCGCGTTGTTGGCTGTTGGTGTCGATCGAGGAGACGTCCACCGTCATATCG
Source organism: Terriglobia bacterium (assembly GCA_021325275.1). GTDB lineage: Bacteria > Acidobacteriota > Terriglobia > JAJPHL01 > JAJPHL01 > JAJPHL01. The sequence continues at coordinate 163,905 of JAJPHL010000011.1, forward strand.
AACGACGATTTTTCGAGCGCCTGCTCGTTGATGTCGTCTTTTATCGTAAAAGTGCGGAAAATTCCCTCCGCGCTGATCAACTTGGCGTCGATCGCGAACTTCAGCTTGCTGTGGTTGGGGTCAAGCTTCCATTCTTCCGCCGAGGCCGGCAACGCCACCAACGCCGCCGCGACCACAGCGCAGAACGCCGTAAAAAGTGTTTTCTTCATTTCCTAACCCTCTCTCTGGTAACTTCGCTCACAACGGACGCGACACCGAAGTTTCCCGCCTCTATGGAGGACGCGCGGTTGTCGCGTCCTGTTCGCTCTGAGTGAAGTGAAGTGTGAAATAGAACGCCAGCATATCACGCTTGAAACACTTGCAGAAACACCTCCCGTATGTCGCGCATGACCTCTTCCACGCCCTCCGCTAACGATCGTCCTCTTAGCGACTCCGGAAACCAACGCTCGGCGAGCCGCAAGCACGCCGCCGCGGCGGGACCTTCGAGCGGCACTTCGTTGTCGGTGCGTCCGCTCTCCAATCGCAGGGCGTGTTGCAGCGCGCGAAGGAAAATCGCGCCTTCGCGAAGCACGGCCGCTTGCCGCGCCGTGATTTGCCCCATGCGCTCGACGACATCGAGGCGTTCGAGTGAATTCAGCGATGAGAAAAACACCCGCGCTTCGCGCAGTCGCAGGAAGGTCAGCACAAAATCCACGTCGTAGTATCCACCCGGCCCGACCTTCAGGAAATTCTGCGGCGTCGCGGTTGCTTCCAGGCGATGTCGCATGTCGAGCAATTGCTCCGCCGCCAACGGGCCATGACCGAATCGCGCGCCAATGCGATCCTGCACCTCGGTCAGCAGCGCGGTGCCGCGCTCCATGTCGCCGGCGATGGCGCGCGACTTCATGTAAGTGATCGCCTCCCACGGCTCGGCGCGCAGACGAAAATATTCGTCGACAAAGCGCGACGATTCGACAAGTTCGCCTTCGCGCCCGCGCGGGCGCAATCGCGTGTCGACGGTGAAGAGCAATCCTTCGCTAGTGTGACTCGACAGAATCTCAATCAGGCTCGTCGTCGCGCGCATCCAGTAGACGCCGGCTTCGGGATCGGGCTCGTTTGCCCTTCCGCCCACCGGCGAGTAGAAAAATGCGAGGTCGGCGTCCGACGCCAGATCGAACTCGCGCACGCCGAGCCGCCCGAGCGCGACAACGGTAAACGACGACGGCTCGCCTGCCGGCCGCGTGCCAAACGTCGCGCAGCGGAACGCCGCACGGATCGCTTGCTCGGCTAAGCGGCTGGTGGCCTCGAGCGTTTCAAACACGGGTACCGCTTCCAAAATGCTGCGTGCTTCCACGCGCAACAGTGTCCGGCGATAATGACGCCGCAACACGGCCATCTTCTCCGCCAGAGGCGCGCCCGATTCGGCGACGTGTTCGAAGACGGGATCGTGCGGGGCATCTTTATCGAAAACGTCCGTGAAATCGGCCAGCGGCAACTCCGGAGCGACTACGGCAGCGGGAGGCAGATCGCGCAACGCTTCGATGTCTTGCGGCGAGTGGATCAGCATTTCGCTCAAGAACGTGCTCTGTTCGAACAACACCGCCGCGCGACCGATCAGTTCCGGCGACTCTTCCAATGCGCCGAGACCTCCCGGACTGGCCGCCGCGGCGAGCAAGTAGCGTTCGAGATTCCGGCGTCCACGCTCACCGGTCTGCTCCGCGGTGCGATACAACTCGGGATACCGCTCTTCGAGCATGCGCAACAGTTTGGGATAATCCGGCGACTCCGCAGTGGAGAACGGCGTTTCAAGCGCGAATCCGCGCTTGGCGGCAGGAGCGCGCGGCGCGGAGCGCGCGCCACGCAACACGCGGCTGTAAATCTCGCTGACGCCGTGCATGTGCTGATGAAGTTCCTTCATCAGCGCGCGACCGGCTTCCCCTTCGACGCCCGTGATGCCGGACCGCCGCGCCGTCAAATCCAACTGGCCCGAGTTTTCCGGCAAACGATGAATCTGGCGATCGCGATCCATTTGCAGGCGATGCTCGACGATCCGCAAAAAGTGATACGCCTTGGAAAGCGCGGCGCGATCGGCGGCCCCGAGCCAGCCTTTATCGGCGAGCTTTTGCAGCGCAAAGAGCGTGGAACTCGAGCGCAGCCATGGATCTTCGCCGCCGTGGAGGCGTTGCAAGCATTGCACGAGGAATTCGATGTCGCGAATGCCGCCGGGAGAAAGTTTCACGTCGAGGGCGTGAGATTTGCGGCGGCGAAGTTCTTCGTCCATGGCGCGGCGCGCGTAACGGACGCTTTCGAGCGCCGCCGCTTGCGCTTCGATGCGCTCGCGGCCCGAGCGATAAACCTGCGGCTCGACTTCTTGAAGAAATTCACGCGCCAACGCGGGATCGCCGGCGGTGTGGCGCGCCTTCACAAGCGCTTGCAACTCCCACTCGCGCGCGCGCGTGCGATAGTAGGCGAGCGCCTGATCCAGAGAATGCGCGGCTTCTCCTTGGCGCCCTTCGGGACGCAGCCGCAGATCGACGCGAAAAACGCGCCCCTCGTCGCCGCTTGCCGTGATGCGCGCGGTGATTCGTCCCGCGAGCTGGCCAAAATACTCCTTGTGCGTTACGCCGCCGGCCATGTGGCCCGGACTGCGATAGAGAAAAAACAAATCGATGTCCGAACTGTAGTTGAGTTCGTTGCCGCCCAGTTTTCCGAGCGACAAAACGGTGAACGCCGTGGGTGGCGGAGCGGACATCCCGGCGACGGAAGCTTCCAGGGCCAACTCCACCAGCGCGTCGGCGAGCGCGGAGAGTTCGAGCGTGACTTCCGAGAGACTGGCAAGCTGCAGTACGTCGCGCAGCACGATGCGCAGATATTCACGGTGTTTCAAGAGCGCCAGCGGCGCGCCGGGTTCCGCTCGAAATTCCGCCAGCATCTCCTCGCGCGTCTTCACGCGAAACAGCGAGGCGTCCCCGTGCAGACGCACGATGCGTTCCGGTTCGCGCAACAGTGTTTCCGAAAGAAAAGCGCTGTAGGAAAAAACCGCCAGCAAATAATGCAGGCTGGCGCGGCGCGAGGACAAATACTTCAGCACTTCGGGAGGCGTGCTCCCGGTAAAGCGATCCAGGCCGTCGAGCGAGCCGTCGGGATCGGGCAGTTGCACGAGCAAGGAAAACAACGTCTTCTCAGAAACGTCGAGCAGCGGGCGGACGCGCTTAAGGTTTTCTCGGGCCCGCTGGGGATCACGAAAGATTTCCGGCACCGCGGGAGAAGAGGCGCGCACGTACCGATTCTATCGCGCCGCTCTTCCGATATGATGAATCCATGCGCCGCCGCTTTCATCGCGCGCCTCCTCCCAGCCTGCCCAAGCTGCTTTGGACGATGTTGCGCGGGCACGAACAGATTCTCGTCCGCCCGTCGCCGGAATTGCCGCTCGTGACCATCACGTTTCCGCGCGGCGAACGCACCGGCGCGATGGAATTGAAGGCCGCGCTTTCTGAAACCTGGCTGACCATCCCCGCGGAATTGCGCGCGCGCTACACACCCGTGCTTGGAAAAATGCCGCCGATGGTGGTGGTGGAGTTGCGGGCGCGAAACACCTGCCGGTGTCTGGGGCATTTTCACCCGCCGGGCACCGAAAGCCGCGTCACGCGGCGGTTACGCGCGATGAGCGGCGTGGACGCGTGCGAAATGGACCTGGCGTTCGTCTCGATCAAAGAATGGCAGCCGGCGCCGCTCGCCTACAACGCGGCGGCCGCCGCAGCGGGCACCGATCGCGGCGAAGAATTCGAGTTATTTCGTTTGCGCCTGGCGTTGCTCGACGTTTTCTTGCATGAACTGCACCATCGCGCGTCGCCGGAAGCGGCAGAAGCGGAAGTTCGCGGACACAGCGGCGAGTTTTATTCGGCGGCGCTCGGCGCCTTCACGCAAAACCATTTGGGTGTGAGCTACGGGCTAGCGCCGTAAGAACGAGGCCCGAGGCCCGAGTTCCGAGGCCCGAGTCATAAGCAACTTCGGCAGTCCGTGCTTCCGGCAACCGGCGACTGGCAACCGGCTCTCTAGTGTTCCGCGGCCAGACGAAATGCCGCCATCTCGCTGCCGTTGCGCACCCACAAACGATCGCCGACCATCGCGGGATGATTCCAAGTTTTCCCCTCGATGCCGGGAACTTTGGCGACTTCCGTAAATTGATCGGGCGACGCCTTCACGAGCGCCAATTCGCCTTCTTCCGAAACCACAATCAACAAGCCTTGATCGTGCAACAAAACGAGCTGACCGCCGCCGTAGCGTCCGCCCTTCCACGCGCGTTTGCCGTCTTTCGCGTCGATACAAGCGAGGATGCCGTTGTCGAAGCCGTAGACGTGGTCTTCGAAGAAAACAAAATCGTTGAAATACGGTTTGAGACCAATGGAATTCCAGCGCTCCTGCGCGGTCCAACCGTCGGCCCCCTGCGTGACCCCGACGCGCCGCAGCGGACCGCCTTCTCCGCTCTCCATCAGCAACTCGCCGTCGCCGATCACGGCCGGCTGCGTGATCCGCACGCTGTTGTTCGCGCCGAATTTCCAGAGCACTTTCCCGTCGGCGGGCGCGACGCTGATTGCGCCGCCGGAAGCCGTGAAGACAATTTGCTCTACGCCGTGGATCGTCACCAACTGCGGCGAACTGTAGCCGTCGCCGTCGGCGGGTCCCTGCCAGCGCGGCGCGCCCGTGGTCAGATCGTAAGCCGCGAGTTTCCCGGCGGTCGCGATCACCACAAGGGCGTCATCGACAATCAGCGGCGAACTGGAAAATCCCCAACCGGGGATTTTCGTGTTGGTATCTTTCGCGGCGTTTCGGGACCAAATCACCGCGCCGGTTCGTGCGTCGAGCGCATTGAAGATGCCGGTCGCGCCAAGTGCGTAGACGCGTCCGTTGTACACAGTGGGCGTGCCGCGCGGACCCGCGCCCGCGTTCGACTCCCAGAATCGCGCCGGATCATGGTGCGCCCAAACAGGGCGTCCCGTCGAAGCGTTGTAGCAGGCGACAATTTCGTCGTCGCCGCGCTGCTCTTGGGTGTAAAGCAAGTCGCCGGACACGGCGAACGACGACCATCCGGGGCCGACGCCGCGACGCCACAACTCAACCGGCGGCGTCGCCGACCAATCCGTTTTGATTTTCACGCCGGCGACAATGCCATCGCGAGCGGGTCCGCGAAATCCGGGCCATGCAGCGGGAGTGAAGTGTGCGACGGCCTTCCCTGCTTCCGTCTTTGCTTCCTCTACCTTGGATTTCGCGGGCGCCGCCGCCGGCGGGGGAACCGGTGACGCGACGGGCGCAGCTTCCACAGATGCCGGCTCGGCCGGCGCCGGCACCGCCAGCTTGCCATCGGATTGTTCCAAAAGTTTCTCTTCCGCCGTCTTCGCCCAGCGCCAATGCAACAGCGACGCCGCGTCGCCCAGCATGCCTTCGGTGCGAAGGCACGCCCATCCGGCGAACGCGGCGAACATGACCACCGCCATCGCGGTGGTCCGCGCCGTCAGCGGCAGGCGGCTGAACAGAACCGATGCGCCCACCAGGATCAACGCGGCCATCGGGATCGCGTTGAACGGATACATCATGTGCATCATGCCCGTGGCCACCGAAGCGTCGAGGAACGGGCGCGTGGCGAAAAACGTGGCGAGCATCAAAACAATGCCGCCGAAACGCTCGAGTCGCGTGGCGCGACTGAAGAACACCCACCATACGAACACCAGGAGCGAACACGCGACGGCGCCCATGAACGCGGTGTAGAGCTGATCGGGCCAAAAGTAGGGAACGGCGTTTCGCAACGTCAGTTGGCCTGCGGCCAGAACGATTCCCGGCCAGAGTCGCAGCGGTTGTGGACGCGAGGGGTCAGCAGCAGTGTCCATGCTCAGAGGATACGCTGGCGGCGAGGAAATTGTTCCGGGATTGTCTAACGGCCGGTGTCAGCGGGGACACTACTTCTTCGTGCAGTCTTGGACCTTCAGGCCGGGAACACTACGAACCCGGCGCAGTCTTACGCATGTAGACTTCCCGGCCGTTCTTGCCGTACTTCACGTGATCCATCATGGCACGCATCAGATACACACCGCGACCGTGCCCGGAGAGCAGCCCTTCGCCCTTGCGCGGATCGGCCACGTGCGAAGGATCGAAGCCGGGACCTTCGTCGCGTACCATCAAATCGACCGTTCCCCGGCGCGCGGAGCAAAATACGCGCACTTTCTTCCGGCTATCTTCGCGATTGCCGTGAATAATCGCGTTGGCGAGCGCTTCACGCAGCGCCAAATCCACTTGCGCGTCTTCGTCCGGCGGCAGACTCTCGCTGATCACCGGCCCGATTGCTTGCATGATCGGCTCGATCGCTTCCACCTTACTTGGCATCGTGAATTGCAATGTGCTCATAATCCCTCCAGCCCACTCCGAAGTGACTGGTATATGGAATTTCGGCAACTTCCTTGCACTTCTTGACTCCCGTTCTTTGGTGCACGTGGCTTACCAGCGCAAAATCGCCGCAAGGCAATGATTCGACAGGTCGTACGAAAGTTTCCTAGTCCTTTTGTTCTGGCTCTAAAAGGCGCAGCGGCGGGTAATTCTTACGTCTCTCGGTCGGAGCGCCATCCAGCGGATTCAACAGATTCAACAGCTTGCGATGGCACACCGATTGCCCCTTAAACCGATGGAGGATTTCCATGCACATCAAAAGTAGTATGTGGATTGGAGCTCTTGCCGTATTGGCGCTAGCCGTGGCGGTAGCCGGATACTTCGACGCCCGCCATGTCGCGCCGGTAATTGCCGCTAATGGAAGCGCGAACGCCGCGACAACCACGGCGCCCGCGCCAGTGCCGCGTGTCATTACGATTGCGCCGCAAACGCCGATCGTGGTGCGTCTCGACGAAACCGTCAGCACGCGCGACGAAATGGGCCGCGAATTCCCGGCCACGGTGATCGCACCGGTTAAGGTGAATGGCGAGGACGTGATTCCTCGCGGCGCGCGCGCCACGGTTCACATCGTGAGCGAGAAACGCGCCGGTCACTTGAAAGGCGTGGCGCATCTCACGCTCAGCCTCGATTCAGTGGAGCGCGGTGGACAATCCTACGCGGTCGAGACAAATTCGTACTCGGTCCGCGGAGGAAATCATCATAAGCGCAACCTGATTTCGATCGGCGGCGGCGCGGGCACGGGCGCCTTGATCGGCGGACTCGCCGGAGGACCGGTGGGATTGGCCATCGGACTCGGCGCGGGCGCCGGCGCGGGTACAACGGTCGCGGCCGTCACGGGACATCACAATATCGCGGTGCCGGCGGAAACGCGAATTACGTTTGCGCTGCGCGAACCGGCCGAGATCACGGTGCGAAACTGACGCGCGAGACGTTCGTTGCCTAAACTGGGCATCTCCACATGAACGGCGCGTACAAGTACGCGCCTCTGGCAATGAACATGGCAATGAACAATGGGTAAAAGTCCTCGTCGCTCGGTGGAAAACTACGCATCGCCTGAAAACCGCCGCACTGGGAGTCCTGTCTGGACCTCCTAGTGCGGTTGGGCGAATGACAAACTTGCAAAATGCACTTAGGCTAAATGTATCGCCTCCCCCACAGCGCGGTTCGGATAAGGCCGATTCACTTCGATTTATTCAGGAAAGCGAAGCGGGCTTCCGAAAAATAAGGTGAGTTGCAGGGAACGGGGCACTCCACGATTTGCCCCTTCGTTCACCGCTTCCTGACAACGCCTACCTAATGAGGTGTTGTATGAGACCAGCCTTCTTGTTCCTCCTCGCGGCCGCGTTGGCCGCCCCATCGGCGTCGGCCGCGAACATGATTGTCGGCGCTACAAGCCTTCAGTTTGCCACCACACAAGGCGGCGCTAATCCCCCGGCGCAATCTTTCTACGCATATCCCGACACGACGGGGACGACCTTCAATCCCACAGTCACGGCCACCACGAGCAACGGCGGGAATTGGCTGACGCTGTCGTTCGCGAACGGTTCAAGTATGACCACCACGCTGCAAGTGATCGTCAACGTGAACAGCCAAGGTCTGGCGGTCGGCACGTACACGGGCGAAGTGACGTTGGTGCAATCGAACCTCGGCGGATCGCCGGCCACGGTCGCGATCAGCCTTCAGGTTTTTGCGAGCGGAACCGTGAACTACATCGCCACGCCCACGGTGATTGAAGCGAACGCCGCGGTCGGCGCGAACGCCGCCTCGCAAACGCTACAAATCATCACCATCGGCAGCGCGACCGTGAAGCCGCAGGTCACCGCGACAACCGCGTCGGGAGGAAGTTGGCTGGCGCTCTCAGCGGTGACGTCGTACACATTCAACACTACATCCACGGTACAGGTGAATTTCAGCACCGCGGGACTCGCCGCGGGATTCTACACCGGCACGATTACCGCCGTCGGGGCGGGCGTGGCCAACTCTCCGTTCACCATTCCCGTGAACTTGCAAATCGGCACGCCCCCGAGCGGTCCGAAGCTCACCGTCGCGCCGCCAGCGATCGGATTCACGGCAGCGGTGGGAATAAATCCCGCGCCGGCGATGCTCTCAGTTGGTAACGGCGGACAAGGCACTATCGCGCCGACGCTCACCACAGTCACCGCAACGGGAGGCGCGTGGCTGGGCGTCACGTGGACTCCGTCTGGCGGGACGTCTGGAGGTGGCGTGGTCGCGACCGTGACGGCGAACGTCGCGGGACTCGCGGCAGGATCGTATTCCGGCACCGTGATCGTCACCGATGGCGGTGCGAGCAATTCACCGTTGCTGGTTCCCGTGACTCTCACGATTCAAGCCGGCGCACCAGTGTTGGCGCTCAGCGGCACCTCGATCGGTCTCGCTGCGGCGACGGGCGCGACGGCTACCGGAACTGTGATGGTCACGAACACCGGCACTGGCGTGCTGAATTTCTCGGCGACGCCCACAACTGTGTCGGGTGGATTGTGGCTCACCGTGAGCCCCACAACCGGAACCGCGCCGGCGACGTTGACGATCACGGCAAACGCGACGGGTCTGGCCACGGGCGTCTACACCGGCAACGTGGCGGTGGCTGTGACCAACGCAAGCACTGGCGCGAATAGCCCGCAAAACATCACCGTGACGCTCGCCGTCGGTGTGCCGGCGATCAACGCGAACGGCATCGTGAACGGCGCGAACTTCACGTCGCTCAGCGTGTCACCGGGCGAAATTGTCACGGCGTTCGGCGTAGGCATGGGACCGTCGCCGGGACAAAACACCACGGCGCCCGGCGGACAACTGCAAACGTCGAGCAACGGAACTAGCGTCACCATCGGCGGAATCCCCGCACCGCTGTACTTCGTGAGCGCGACGCAAGTGAACATGCAGGTGCCGTTTGAAATGCAAGGAAAGTCGAGCGCGGCCGTGGTGCTGACCTACAACAATGGGCAAAGCCCCACGTACACGTTGCCGCTCCGCACGGCCGATCCGGGCATCTTCATCTCGAACGGACGCATGGCGATCCTGAACGTCGCCGGCTCGCAGATTACGCCGTCGAATCCCGCACATGTGGGCGACTACGTGTCGATCTTCGCGACCGGCTTGGGAACGGTGCAAGCACAATGCACCGGCACAGGATGCACCGCGATCACCATCCAGACGGGACAGCTCGCGCCGACCACGCCGCTGTTCAACACGCAAGGCACAGTCACGGTGACGATCGGCGGGCAGCCGGCCAACGTCACGTTCTCGGGACTCGCGCCGTTGTTCGCGGGACTTTATCAAGTGAACGTGCAGGTGCCGGCGGGAACTGCCGCGGGCGACCAGCCGCTGGTGTTGCAGATCGCGACGTCGAGCGGCACGGTGGTGACACAGCCGCTACCGTTGGCGGTTCACTAGCGCAGTGAGCGCGGGAGTGGCTCCGGTTGCCCGATCCCGCGGTGCGCGATCGTAGCTGGTAGCCGGTGGTTGAGCGTTCTTTGCGATACCACCGGTTACCAATTCGTTAGTTTTTCCGATCCCTACCGGGATCGAGATTATTCCCTCTCGAATGAACCGTTGATGTCGCACGGACACACAAGGCGTCACGGCCATGGCTTACACTGAAGGTGAACCCATGCCGCGATCACCAGATCCACACAATCTTCAGCGATTCCTCGACGCTCAGGCACCCGTTTACGAGCGCGTCCTGGCGGAATTACGCGCGGGACGCAAGCGCTCGCACTGGATTTGGTTCATCTTTCCGCAAATTCACGACTTGGGATCGAGCGCCACGGCGCAGGAATTTGCGATCGCATCGCTCGATGAAGCGAAGGCGTATCTCGCGCATCCGATCCTCGGCGGACGCCTGGAAGAGTGTTCCCGCCTGCTTCTCGTCATCGAACACGGCGTGATTCAGGAGGTCATGGGCTATCCCGACGACCTGAAATTGCGATCATCGATGACGTTGTTCGCACACGCCGCGCCCGATCCCGCGATTTTCCGCGAAGTATTGCAGAAATACTTTGACGGACAATTCGATCCTCTCACCGTCGCGCGTTTATAGAATGGTAGGGCGGGACCGGCGCAGGGGGCTTCGAAACTGCGCCGATCCCGTACGAGTCGCGGGCATTAGGTGCGACTCGATCTTCTTACGCACGCTGCTTGCGAAAACGCTTCAACAATCCCGCGCCGCCGACCAACAACAGCGTGAGCGTCGCCGGTTCCGGCGTGATCGGCTGCGAATAGTCGAAACCCGAAACGGACGTTCCGAAATCGCTGGAGTCCACGCCGACGGTTGTGCCGCCCGGCAACACCAATCCGCCGGGACCGGCGTACGTCACCGTGGGCGGATCCACCGCGTACATGCCTTCGGTGGGATCGCCACCGTCGCCCGTGGCGACCATGAAAGTCATCCACATTCCGAAATTCACCATCTGCCCGTGAACCACAGGGATCATGAATTTCAGCGTCTGATCGGCCAGCACGTTGTGCACGGTGGCGTCGGCGGTCCAGATGCCCGCTTCGAAATCAAACGACTCGAGAGTGCCGCCGAATCCAGTGTTGCCATTGGCGGCGGAGAACGCGTTGAAAGGCGCGCCGGTGAGCAGGTTCCCGCCGATGGTCGGCGCGAGTTCCATCACGGCTTCGCCGCTCGACGAACCCGATTCCGTGAGCAGGCCGTCGACACTGAAGTCCATGGTCAGCAAACCGGTCTGACCGAACCACGGAAACGCGTCGCTCCATCCTCCACCGCCCGCGGCGCCGGCGAAAAGATCTTCGCTGGAGCCGCTGCCCGTGGCGTTGGCGGTCAGCAATCCCACCGCGGCCGTAAACGAGATCTGGTTGTTGAACGGTGTTGTGATTGGACCATTGGGAATGCCGTTGCCGAAACTGGACTGTTGCGCAGTGGCCCCGTCGCCGACGATCGTTTCCGACTTACAAGTGTTGAACCCCTGCTCGGTCATCGGAATCGTTGCAGGAATCGACGTGCCAGGATTTTGCAGGCTGCCGTAAGCTTCCTGGCCGGCGCAGACGCCCGCGTAGGTAGATCCGCTGGGCGTCGCGGCAGCCACGTTGATGGCGTCGGCCGACGCGCTGCCAGCCGTCAAGGCTCCTGCGGCCAGAAGGAAGCTCATCAGTTTTAGACGAATGCGTTTCATACAAACTCCTTTGAGGACACCAGTCGCGTTGGGATCACATAGCCGTTGCATGGGCCGGATCCAAACGCAGGGGGATGGACTATCAGGTAAAGCGGAAAAGTCGCGAGGAGCTTGTCACGCGAAAGGCTTTTCTTCCGGCAACCGGCAACTGGCGACCGGCAACTCTTATTGAGCCAAGCCATGAAAGGATACAATTTCCGAATCCATGATCGCCATTCCTCATCTCGACGACTACCGCCGCAGAACGATCGAACGGAAACCGGCGACTGCAGCCGAGTGGGTCGCCGACAACACGCTGCTCTCCGGACTCGGGCTGGGATTGCAGGAAACGGCGGCATATCTCAACGCGACGCAGCCGTCGCTCGAGCAATTTGCGCAGTGGATCCGCGAGCGACATAGTTCGATTGACGAACAGTGGATCGCGCGCATCAACGCGGCGCTCGCCGGTGAGTGGAATCCGCCGGCGCTCGACCCTGTGCTGACGTCCCACGAAATGCGGCATTGGGACGAACACGGATTCGTAATTCTTCACGACGCCGTAACGCCCGAATCCGCCGCGTCGGCAGCGTCGGCGATCTATGAATTCATCGGAGCAGATCCCGAGCAGCCCGATACTTGGTACGGCGATCGCCCGTATTGGGTGCCGTTGTTTCATCATCCGGCGATCGACGCCAATCGCCGATCGCCGCGAATTCATGCGGCGTTTGCGCAACTTTGGGGACGATCCGACATGTGGATGAACGTCGACCAATGCGGATTCAATCCACCGGAGCGCGCTGGGCACCAATTCCGCGGCAGCGGCGTCCACTGGGACGTGAGTCTCGCCTTGCCGATTCCCTTCGGCACGCAAGGTATTCTGTATCTGACCGATACGCCGGCCGAACAAGGCGCTTTCCGCTGTGTCCCAGGATTTCATCGACGCATCGAGTCGTGGCTCGCGTCAACGCCGGATCCACGCAGCGCGAATCTGGCTAGCGAAACCGTCCCGGTGGCCGGAAGCGCGGGCGATCTGGTGATCTGGCATCATGCGCTTCCGCACGGTGCGAGTCCGAATCGCGGCACGCGCCCGCGCGTGGTGCAGTACATGGACATGCGTCCTAGCAGGTGGGAATACAATCCGGAGTGGAAGTGATGCTCCTTCGTGAAAAAGGAAAAACGCGATGCGCAATCGAGTAGGATCTTGAAATGAAATTGAAGGATCTGCCGCTCACGGCAGCGTTCTTGACCAAGCGCGGGATCAGCCAGTTTGCCGCCAGCCGCCCCAAGCTTGCGGGGAAACAGGCGCTAAGGGTGCCCTTGAATGAGACAAAGCCGCTAACGCTTGGAATGGAATCTCATGGAACCGCCGCTCCTTTTTCCAGGGCGAAGCCTTCAACTTTCCAGCCTTCCGCGCCGCCGATCATTTTCTTCACTTTCCGGCCCAGGCGCGCCAGACGAGCTGCCGCGCGGTCGGCGCCATTGCAATGCGGCCCATTGCAATAGACAACGAATAGCGTATCCAGGGGATAGGCGGCGAGATTGCGTTCATTGATTCGGCCGTGCGGGAGATGGCGCGAGCCCGGAAGATGCCCGTCCTCGAAAGCTTGCGGGCCGCGAACATCCAGCAGCACAAACCCGGGCGCGCCCGAAGCCAACGCCTCGTGAACGTCCCAGCAGTCGGTTTCGAGAGACAGGAGCTTCTCAAAGTGATCGAGGGCCGTTTGCGGATCGGCGACGATCTCATGGTGTGTGTTCATAAACCATCGTTGCCCGATTCACAAACTTTGTCGATAGGCAGAAATGCCAATATGCGCTAGAATACTGCCATGCGCTCCCGCGACCAGCGCCGCGTGGCTACTCTGCTTTACGACGGCCTGAGCCTCTTCGAGTTCGGGATCGTGGCGGAGATTTTCGGCTTGCCGAGGCCGGAGCTGGAGGTCGATTGGTACAAGTTTGAGACCTTCTCGCACCAGCGCGGTCCGCTGCGCACGACGGGCGGCGTTCATCTCGAAGCACGTTGCGGATTGCGGGCGTTGCAACAGGCGGGAACCATCGTTATTTCGGGCTGGAAGCGAACCAGCGAACGTCCTCCGGAATCTCTCCTGAAAGCACTGCGTTCGGCGCACGCGCGCGGCGCGCGTCTGGTCTCCATTTGTTCCGGAGCCTTCGTTCTGGCGGCCACCGGCCTGCTTGACGGCAAGCGCGCCACCACCCATTGGCGTTACGCGAAAGAGTTGGCTTCCCGGTTTCCGAAGATTCGCGTCGACCCTGGAGTTCTCTACGTGGATGAAGGCAGCATTCTGACTTCGGCGGGCAGCGCCGCGGGCATCGACCTTTGCCTGCACATCGTGCGGTGCGATTATGGCGCTGAAATCGCCAACCGCGTAGCCCGCCGGCTGGTGATGCCGCCGCATCGCGACGGTGGTCAAGCGCAATATGTTCAAGATCCGGTTGGCCAACGATCGGCGGGAGGACTGGCGCCGCTCCAGCAATGGGCGCAATCGCATTTGGACCAGACCCTGCGCGTGGAGGACTTAGCGCGTCGCGCGGCCATGTCGCCACGCACTTTCGCCCGCCAATTCCGCCTGCAGACCGGGACCACGCCGCACCAATGGTTGACACACCAGCGGCTCTTGGCTGCGCGGCGACGTCTTGAAAAGACCACCGAGGGAATCGATGCGATTGCCGAAGCGGTGGGGCTACAGACCGCGGCGACGCTGCGCCAACACTTCAGCCGAACGCTGGACACGACACCAACCGCCTACCGCCGCCGATTCTCAACGAGGTCGCGATAGCGTTGGCAGGATTTTGTCGAAGATAGGCAGTCCTGCCTATCGAAGAAGACGGTTCATCCGGCTCAAAATGTATGCATGCCCGAGCCGAATAACTTCTCATTGTTCCTAGACGGCATGTGGCGCGATTCGCGCCTCGCCGTCCGCGGCCTCATCCGGGCGCCTGGATTTACCTTGCTCGTGGTTCTCTCCCTGGCGCTTGGCATCGGGGCAAATGTCGTCATCTTCAGCGTGATTGATGGCATTCTCCTACGCCCGGTTGCCGTGCCGCATGCTGGTGATCTTGTGACCTTCGACACCGCGGCTTCGCGAGCGACCAGGTTCGGCGACACCTCGTATCAGGATTACCTGGATGTTGCCGAGCAAACTAAGGACCTGCTTCGACTGTTGGTCTATCGCCGCGTCACGGTCGGCATGAACCCGGACGTTCGACTTTCCCATTCGGGATCAACGGTTGTTTGGGGCTTATTAGTTTCGGGAAACTATTTTTCGCTGCTGGAAGTGTCGCCCATCTTGGGCCGCGGGTTTCTGCCCGAGGAGGATCAAGGGCGCGGCAAGGCGCCGGTGGCGGTCATCAGCTATAACTTATGGCAGCGCATGTTTCACGGCGACACTCAGGTGTTGGGCCGTCCGGTCCGGTTAAACGGCCATCTCTACAAGATCGTTGGTGTAGCGCCGAAGTCTTTTACGGGTCTTGATTTGTCGTACCGTCCCGACATCTATGTTCCGATGGCGATGATCGCCGACATCGTCCCAGCCGGCGGCAGCCAACTGCTGGATTCCAGGCAGAGCCGCAGCTTCGTGGTGCGCGGCCGCTTGCGTTCCGGAGTGACGATTGAACGAGCGCAAGCGGAAGCGAACCTGATCTGCGCCGCTCTCGCGCGCCAATATCCCGCCACCAACCAGGACACGAATTTCATCATCCGGCGGGATTTGGATTACCGCATGCAAGGCAACGGCGTGGTGCTACCGGCCGCCTTGATGGGTCTGGTGCTACTGGTGCTGTTGATCGCCTGCGCCAATGTCGCGAGCCTGCTGTTGACACGCGCGACAACTCGGATCGGCAGTATCGCCATTCAATCGGCACTGGGAGCGTCGCGCGCAAGGTTGCTCCGGCAACTCATGACGGAGAGCGCTGTGCTCACGTCTCTAGGCGGAGCGTGTGGATTTCTATTCGCTTGCTGGGGCGTAAGCCTGGCGATGCGCCTGGTGCCTTATCAACCGTCCCCACAGGGTCCCCTCTTCCAGATCGATGCGCGAGGCCTGTCCTATGCGCTGGCGGCATCCGCCGCAACAGTTTTTCTATGCGGCATGGCGCCGGCGTTTCTGGCGACTCGCGAAGCCGCACGGGCGGCCCTCCGTGTCAGATCTTCAACCAGCCGGGGTTTCGGCATGTTGGCTCGCCGCGCGCTCATCGCGTGCCAGGTGGCCCTTTCCTTGATGTTGTTGATCGCTTGCGGACTTTTCATAAAGGGATTCGCCCGTTTACAGAATTTCGATCTGGGTTTCAACGCCGACCACGTTTTCGTCGTGACCATGAACACGGCCTTGTACAATTACTCGCCCACCCAAACCGAGCAGTTCTTCAAGGAACTTTTGGCGCGCTCAGCGGCTCTGCCCGGAGTGAAATCGGCTTCTTTGGCTGCGATTTCTCCCTTCCTGGGGCTCTATTCACAAGACATCTCCATCGACGGCTACATGACGCCGGGCGGCGACAGGGTTCTGGACACTCTTACGAACAGAGTGAGTCCGGGATATTTCGAAACTCTGCGAATACCGTTTTCTCAAGGGCGGAATTTTACCGAGAACGACAAGGCCGGGTCTCCGAAAGTCGCCATCGTGAATGAAACATTTGCCCGAAGATTCATCGTTGGCAATAGTGAACTGACGCGGGCCTTAGGCCATGTTTTTCGGCGTCGCGACGGCATTCCGATTCAAGTGGTCGGCATCGTGAAGGACTCCACCTACGGCACGACAACGCCTCTCGGACTGCCGGCGTCTCCTGTGTTTTACACGCCCGTTTTGCAGTCCACGGATTCCTACATGGCGATTCAGGTCAGAACGGAGCGCGGCATGAACGGTCTCGGCGCGGCGATCTACGAACAGATTCACGCTTTGGACCCGGAGATCGCGCCCGTGTATAGCCTTCCCCTGGCAACGGTCGTCTCGGAACGGGCCCTCTACGTTCCCAGGGTTACGGCGATCTTGAGTGCCGTTTTTGCCGTGATCGCGTTTACCGTGGCGATCATTGGCCTCTATGGCGCAGTGTCCTATACGGTAGAATGCCGGACGCAGGAAATTGGAATCAGAATGGCGCTGGGAGCGCGTCGAAGCAGGATCCTATGGATGATCTTGCGGAGCAGCCTTTCCCTAGTAATCCTGGGCCTGATGGCGGGAATCTTCGGCGCGATCGTACTGTCCCCGTATCTGGCGGGTCTGCTAGTGGGCGTGAGCTCTCGTGACCCGGTCACTTTCGTGCTACTGCCCGTGGTCATGCTACTTGCCACGGCTGTGGCTAGTCTCATTCCTGCTGCTCAGGCAACGCGCGTCGAGCCCGTGATCGCCCTCAGGCACGAGTAAAGAATGTTGTTCTTGGCAACGGTTCCTATTGAAACCTGACAGAAGAAAGCCCTTACCGATATGCAAGCAATAGAAGAAAATCAACCCCTCTCGACCGCCTTCGGCGGTCAGCCGTGGGAATGAAAGACGTCGAGGACGATACTTGGCTCGTCAGCTTTATGGATTATGAGATCGGTTATATCGAACTGGAGGAGAGAACTCTGCAACCACTCGAAAACCCGTTCGGGCCAAAAGTGTAACCCATGTCTCCGGTACGGACTGTTACCTATGTGTCCGGGTCGGACAAAGTTGAACTGGCGGGCGAAGTGGGATGCGTATCGAACTCTGCTGCTAGTCTTTCAGCGTAGGCTTCACGTACGACCAATGAGAATGGACGATCTTCCAACTCCCGTTCAGGCGTTGATAGACCTCGGTCGAGTTCCACCGCACGGTGGTCTTCGGGCCGCCGTCAACCTGCGCCCCATAGTCGACGAGATTGAATGTGAGCACAGCGAGATCGCCGCTGCGCTGGACCTTCGGGTCGATCATCTCAACCTTCTCGATCTTGATCTTGCCGGCGAAGGGCGCGAAGTATTTCTTTAGCGCGGCCTGGCCATCGATGCGTTGGGCTGTCGTCGGATCGAAATAGGTCTGATCCGGCGCCATGATGTCGAAGAACCCCTGCGGATCGCCTTTGCCCCATCGATCGAGGGCGCCGCGCTCGAGGGCGACGATGGTTTCTGGCTGAAAGTCGTCCGTCGAGCGGCTGCACGAGATCCCGCACAAGGAGACAATCAAGAGAATCGAGAGTTTTCGCATCACTCTAGCTCCAGCGTTGATCTAAAATCCGTTCCGTTGATGAGCGTCCTCAAGGAGTTCACGAAGTCCGCCGGTTCGTGAAATGGATGATCCCGGTGAAGCTCCGCGTATGCTTGGTCGAGAGCGTTGAGATCCTCGCTCTTCTTCTCAGCCACGTCCCGCACGCGCGCCACATGCTTCCTCGCAAACAGCAGGTCCTGCGGATTCACGTAACCAGCTTTCATGAAGCCCTGGGTCTTCTTCGCGCACCGGCAAGGATTCGCTTCGTTGACCAGACCGCACTTGTCATGCAGAAAGTTGTGAAGATCGCGCCGGGCCCGCGCAAGCTTCTGCCGGAAGTTTTCGCGGCTAATCTCCAGGAGCTCGGCGCCGACGAGATCGGTTACGCCGAAAATCTCGCCGAGGATGTAAATCAGGCGCTGCTCACGATCGAGGCACAGCAGCATGCCCGAGGTGCAACCGATTCGGGCTTCGTCCACCAGCAACTGCATGTCGGCCGGCACGGAACTCGGATCCGGCAGATCCATATCGGGCGTGGCATCCAGGCTGTCGCTGTATCTCGTGAAGGTCCAACCGGCCATGTCGGCCCGGCCCCGCTTCATGTTCAACACGTGATTGACGACGATGCGGTAAAGCCACGTACGAAAGCTGCTCTTTCCCACGAAGGTGGACAGCTTCGTGATCAGTTTGACGAGGATCTCCTGTGTGGCGTCTTCGGCATCCTGCGGGAGGTACACCATCCGAAGCACGATGTTGTAGATCCAGGCCTGATGGCGAGTAATCAGTTGTTCGAGAGCATCCCGGTTTCCGGCCTGGGCTTGGCACACCAACTCCCGGTCCTCTGGATCGGAAGCCGCACTTTCTGAAAGAGGATTTGGCATGCTATATCTCTTAGACCCCGATCCGACGCGAGTGTGACAGCGCTTCGTGAGCCTTCGGGAGTTCGGGAAGAACGCCGGCCACGCTCGCCAATGATACGCAGGAACGTCAGCCGAGCAAATGGGATTCTTTCAAGGGTCAATTCAGTCTTTGTATTGGCCCGCACACGCACACAAACCCAAGTGGGATTCGAACTGCAAGAGATCAAAACAAAGCAGTTACGCGATGCTGTTTTCTATCTGTGAGGTAAGGCTAACTGACGCTCTGGCGGAGAGGGAGGGATTCGAACCCTCGGACCCCGTAAGGGGTCAACGGTTTTCGAGACCGCCCGATTAAACCACTCTCGCACCTCTCCGCCGTTTATTCTACCATGCGCGACGCGACAAACTACGCGACGGCCTCCGGTTCGAGCGCTGGTTCCAGCGTGGATTGGGGCGATTCTTGCCGCTCCACGGGCGTCGATGGTGAGGGCGACGATGCAGGACCGCCGCCGACCACGCATACGCGATCGAATCCTTCGCGCTTGGCTTGCTGCACGGTTTTCTGCAATTCGCTTAGAACGAGCGTCGTGTCGGCCTCCGCCGCCGATCGCACGTCGAACGCGCCAAGACTCAGCGTGACACTCAGCGACACCGGCACTTCCACGGGATCTTTTTCCGGCAACTGGATCGCGATCGGCGCCGCGACACATTGGCGCAATCGTTCCGCCAACTGCCCTGCCCGTCCGTTTGAACAAGCCGGCGCGATAATCAGAAACTCGCCGGCGTCGAGCGCACCTAACTTGTCGGAATCGCGCAACGCAGACTGCAACCGCCGGGCGATTTCGCGAAGCACCGCATTGGCGCCGGGCCGTCCGTGCGTTTCCGAAAGATTCCTGAAGTGATCCACTTCCGCCATCACGACGCCCACGGGAGTGCCGGCGTGACGGGTGCGCAAAAGTTCGTGCGACAACATCGTCGTGATTCCCGCGCGATCGATCAAGCCGCTGGCCGCATCGATCACCGTCGATTGGCGCATCTGCTCGCGCGCACTGGCCATCTGCTGCTGCAAGTCGAGAACCTTGTGCGCGATCTTCAGGCGCGATCGCAAATAATCAGGAACGACCGGTTTTACGAGATAGTCGTCAGCGCCCGATTCCACCGCTTCGTAGACATCCTGCGCGCCGCCGCGCGCGGTGAGCATGATCACGTAGGTGTGAAGCGCACCCTGACGCTTGCGGATCAAGCGGCACACTGCCATGCCGTCGAGTTTCGGCATCATCCAATCGAGCAGCGCCAAACTGGGCGGATCGGGACCGCGCAAAATCGCCAGCGCGGCGGGACCTTCCTTCACGGACACCACCTCATAGCCCCACTTGGTGAGCATCCGCTCCATTTTCATCCGCGCGACCGCGTCGTCTTCCGCCAGCAGCACTCGCATCAATTGGCCTTTCTCCGGTGAACGAACAGTGTCAAATCGTCGCGCCCGTGAAATCCGACAATTCCGTTTCCACGAGCCGGATTTCCGCCGCCAGTTGCGCGAATCTCTCGCGCGCACCGCTCAAGTTTCCAGCGCGTCCCATCAATTCCAGTTGCAGCGACAACGCGCGCGCGCGTTCGGCGGCGAAGTTTGCCACCGATCCCTTCAGCGTGTGCGCACTGTGATGCACGGCGCTGGAATCGCCGCGTTCGATGGCTTGTTCGATTTCGTCGACCAAGCGGCTCGAGTCTTGCAGAAACAGCTCAGCCATTTCCGCCAGCAATTCCTTGTCACCGTCCACCGATTCGAGCGCGGCAACCTGATCCCAACACGATTTCTGTTCGGTCATGCGGAGTCCTTTCGTGCCGACACCGCGCGAAGCAGTGTCCGGACCGTTACAATTTCCTGTGCTTCAATAGATTTATCGGCAAGTGCCGCTGCAACTCCATCCGACTCGTTGTCTCGCGCTGATACACTCCCCGCCGCGTTCCAAATTCGTAACAAAACGCCCCGAACCCTTGCGCGCCGCGCCACCTGTTGTTATCAACAGTTGATGACATACGAAAGACTGCTTCGGTTATTGAAGGAAGAGCGCAGACGCCTCGACCGCCGCATTACGGAATGCATGAAGGCTCTCGTAATGCAAGGCGACGCACGGAGGGTCGCGGTCGTCCTCCGCAGGACGGCGCGATAAAGACAATCGGCGCAAGAAGTGCTAACATCGCTTCTTCATGAAGGCTGTCGTTCTTCCAGCGCCTCAAAGTCCCGTGGAAGTTCGCGATGTCCCGGTCCCCCAACCGGGTCCCGGCGAAGTTCTGGTCAAGATCGAGGCCAGCGGACTCTGTCACTCCGACGTTTTTCTCGCGGCGTCTCCGCGCTTGCCGCGAACTCCCCTGATCCTTGGACACGAAGGCGTGGGCCGCGTGACGGCGCTCGGGCCCGGCGTCTCGCGGTTCCGCATGGGCGACCGCGTGGGCATCGCGTACCTGCATCGTTCGTGCGGCGAATGCGATTTTTGCCGGAAGGGACAAGAGAATCTTTGCGTGAAGTCCGAGCAGACCGGATATCACGTCGACGGCGCGCTCGCGGAATACGCCACCGGCGACGAAAAGTTTATCGCCCACATTCCCAGCGCGCTATCCAACGTGCAAGCCGCGCCGCTCTGTTGCGCGGGACTCACCGCGCACAAGGCCGTGCGCACCGCGGGCCTCGATCCCGGTGAGTGGATCGTGTTGTTCGGCGCGGGCGGCTTGGGACACTTGGGGATTCAGTTGGCGAAACGCGCGGGATTGCGCGTCGCCGTGGTGGATGTCGCCGACGATAAGTTGGAAATGGCGGCCAGCGTCGGCGCCGACCTAACGATCAACGGTCTCAAGCAAGAACCGCGCAAGGTCATGGCGCAGTACGGCGGCGCGGCCGGCGCGATCACGTTCACCGGATCGCTCGCGGCGATCGAGCAGGCGTTCCCCACGCTGCGTCCTGGGGGAATTCTGGTGCTGGTGGGACTATCGATCAAAAAGTATGAACTGCCGGTGATTCCCGCGGTGCTGCAAGGATTGCGGATTTCCGGCGTCTTCGTAGGAACGCCGCGCGACCTTCAGGAAATCATGGACCTCGCGGCGGAAGGCGCGGCGCGCGTGCACGCGGAAACATGTCGATTAGAAGATGTGCCGGCCGCCATGGAGCGAATGCGTCAGGGCACGCTGATCGGCCGCGTGGTGGTGGAATTCGGGCCGTGAGCCGCGACAATTATGGAGCGGCGGAACCTCAGCACGAATGGACCTGGTGAACGAAGACACGATATGCCGCGCCTTCTCACGAAGCCTGAAACTTTAGTATTCTGAAACTATGTGGTTCCTTCTTCTTCATCTCCTGTTGCAAGCGGCCGCACCGGCAACCCCGATGCACGCCGCGTTCGAAAGCGTCATCAACATCAAAGGCGGCAAGGAAATCGGCACGACGATTTTGCTCGAATACTCATCGCCCACGCCCGGTTCGCCCGTGAAGGGCTGGATTCAGAAACACGATTTTTTCCCCGTCGACAACGGTGAAGTCACCGACTCGGGTTTCACGATTCAAGCCAACGGCAGCACGTATCGGCTGAATCCGCGCACAAAGCGCATTGCATTTTCGGGCGCCGACGGCAATGGCGAAAAGCTGTTGACCCCGCTGGAAGGCTTGACGGGACGCGTCTACCAAATTAAAGAAGAAACCGACGATGGGCGCGAGATGATTCTGCAAACCGATCACGGCGACCAGCGATTGCTGGCGGATCAGGAGCCGGTGATGTGGAAACATTCCGGCCCGCCGATTCCGAAGTTCAAATACGATCGCTTTGAAGAAGTGCTCGGCAAGACCACCACGCTGTGGCGCGGCCGCGACGGCGGAACGTACACGCTGGAAGTGATCGAGGAGCCCGAAGACATGGACATTCCCGCGCGCCTTCCCAAGGAAGATAAGAAGAAAAAGAAGTAAGCGGCCTTAGCGATGCCGTAGTTTGACTTTCTCGGAGCCTGTGCAGCCGGCGACCCAGCGTTTCAGTCGCCCGCGTTGCCGCTACCATTCTTCTTTCTTGGCTTTCGATTTCCGGCGCATCACGATCACCACCACAAACACCAACGCCAGCACGCCGCAGATAATTCGAATTGTCCCCGTATCCATTTAAGGTTCCTTCCCCAAGTAAGTTTACTGTCCGAACATGCTCCGCATGAAGCTTAGCACGCCCGGCGCAATCACCACGATAAACAACGCCGGGAGAATGAAAAGCACGATGGGAAAAATCATCTTCACGCCGGCCTTGGCGATGGCCGCTTCAATGTCCAAGCGGCGCTTTACGCGCAGCGAATCGGAAAACACGCGCAGCGATTGCGCCAGGCCTGTTCCAAAGCGCTCTGCCTGAATGATCATGCCGGCGAGCGAGCGAATCTCGCTGAGTCCGGTGCGGCGCGCCATGTGCTGAAACGCCACGCCGCGATCCTGGCCCGCTTGCACCTCCACGGTCATCAGATAAAACTCCTCCGCCAATTCCGGATACACGTACTGAAGTTCGTCGCACACACGCGCGATCGCTTGATCGAGCGAGAGTCCCGCTCCGAGCACGATGCTCAGCAAGTCGGTGGTGTCGGGCAGCGCCGCGACCAAACTTTGCCGATGGCGCTTACGCAGCGAGAGCACGGCTTGCTCGGGCAGAAAATATCCCAGCACCAATCCGCCGATCACCGCGATCATGATCGTGCCGGTATCGCCCCCATTCAACCACACCAGCGCACCGCCCGAAAGCATCAGCATGAACGCGAGCGTCAACATGCCATAGACTTTCACGGCTCCTTGGCGGCGGATACCGGCACGCATCAACTCCAGTTCCTTTTCGCGGAACCACGATTCACCGAAGACCGTGCCGAAGGTCACACCGAGGATCACGTCCCAAATGTCTTCCTGGCGGCGCAGCGGAGCGCCGCCGCGCGCCTGCAACTCGGCGATGCGCAATTGCAACGGATTCCGTCGCGCTTCCAGCAAATACCATCCGCCGGCCAGCACGGCGCCGGCATTGGCGAGCGCCACGACAAACACCGCGAAAAGTAGCCACGGATTCATTTACATCTTCACCGCGGAAATCCGCCGCATCACCAGGATGCCTACCACTTCCGAAAGGACCGCGTAGGTGAACAGCTTCGACCCGAGTTCGGTGGTCCACAAGAGCGATACGTAGTTGTAGTTCACGAAATAGAAAACGATCAGCGTGAAAACCGGCAGTCCCGCGAGCAACGCGGCGGAAAAACGCTGCTGCGCCGTGTGCGCGCGCAGCTTGCTGCGCAATTGCAGGCGTTCGCGGATCACGCCGGCCATGCTTTCAAGCACGGTTACCAGGTTCGCGCCGGTTTCGCGCTGCAACACCAGGCCCGTAACGAAGAAGCGCATGTCCAGCAGCGGAATCCGCTCGCCCAAGCTGTGCAGCGCCGATTCCACCGACGATCCCAGCGCCAACTCTTCGGTGAGTTTCTTGAACTCCCCGGCTATTGGTTCAGGCGCTTCGCCCGCCAGCACCTCGAGGCCGCTGTGAATGTTGTGACCGGCGCGCATGGCGCGCGTGAAAAGGTCGATCGACTCCGGTAACCCTTCTTCGATCGCATGCATGCGCTTCGAACGCTGCCGGTACACCCAAAGAATCGGGATCGATCCGAACGCGATCGCCACAAGGACTTCGAGAAAACGAAACGGGAAAAACGCAAAGGCTTCCGAGACGCCCGCGGTCACCACGGCGATCGCGACGCTCAACGCCAGCACCGATCCCGCCCGGTACGAGAGCGCCGCTTGGTCGACGGCTTTCTGCAACTGGCGGATGAATCGCAATTGCACCAGAATCTCATCGAGGAATCCCACGCCCGAAATCGATTGCCGGCGCAACAATGGTCCCGAGCGCTGCTGCACGTGCGCCGCGCGTAGGCCGCGCACGCGCGCCTCGGCGGCCTCGCGAGCCTTGCGTTCCGGCCCCCAAATCGCCACCTCGCACGCGACGGCTGTGGCGCCCGTGAAGATCAGGAAGATCAGGATCGTCGCGCCCATTTACTTGACCTCAGTCGTTTCATGGAACATTTTTTCCGGCACATGGATCCCCGCCGCGCGCAGACGATCGAGAGAATGCGGTTTCGCCCCGGTGGCGCGAAACTTGCCAGTGACCTTTCCAAGATCGGTGAGACCGCTGCGCTCGAACTCGAAAATGTCCTGCAGTTCGATCGAGTCCTCGCTCATGCCCACCACTTCCGAGACCTTCACCACGCGCCGCGCGCCGTCGGTGAGCCGCGTGATTTGCACGACAATCTGAATCGCCGACACGAGCTGTTGGCGAATGATGCGGTCCGGCAAATTCATGTCGGCCATCAGGATCATCGTTTCCAAGCGATGAAACGCATCCGTCGGCGAATTCGCATGAACCGTGGTCATCGATCCGTCGTGACCGGTGTTCATCGCTTGCAGCATGTCGAGCGCCTCGGGCCCTCGCACTTCGCCGACCAAGATTCGATCGGGACGCATACGCAGCGCGTTAATCACCAGGTCGCGCTGAACGATCGCTCCCTGCCCTTCGATGTTCGGCGGTCGCGTTTCCAAGCGCACGACGTGGCGCTGCTGCAACCGCAATTCCGCCACGTCTTCGATCGTGACGACGCGCTCGGTTTCCGGAATGAATCGCGAGAGCGCGTTCAACAGTGTGGTTTTTCCCGTGCCGGTGCCGCCGCTGACCACCATTGTGAGCCGCGCTTCGACGCACGCGCCCAGGAAATCGAGCATGGAACTGGTGAGCGTCAAGTTCTTGATCAGCTCTTCGTTGTTCATCACGCGGCGAGCGAAACGCCGGATCGCCAGCGTGGGACCGGCCAGCGCGAGCGGCGGAATCACCGCTGTCAGGCGCGACCCGTCGGTGAGCCGTGCGTCGACAATCGGCGACGCCTCGTCGATGCGCCGTCCGGCAGCGGCCACGATTTTTTCGATGATGTGGTGCAGGTGGCGATCGTCCTTGAAACGCGTCACGGTCTTTTGCAACACGCCGCCGCGCTCCACGTACACCGTGCGAAAGTTGTTCACCAGGATGTCGGTGATCGACGGATCTTTCAAGAGCGGTTCGAGCGGCCCGAGACCGAACACCTCATCGAGAATCTCCTCGATGATGCGGTCGCGCTCCTGCAAGTTCATCGGGATGTTTTCCTGCATCAGCAGGCTCTCCACAGCCACGCCGATCTCCATGCGCACGCGATCGCGGCTGATCAATTTGATTTGATCGGTGTTGATCGAGTTAAGGAGCTTTTGATGGACCAGCGATTTCAGTTCGAAGGTGCGATCGGTTTGGCGGGTGTCCGTTGGCGCGAATGCGCGGGGCCGCGCGTCGACAGGCGCCGCGCCGCTTGAAGAGGGCGCGCGCTGGGGAAGTGTCGGCCGCGGAGGAATCGTTGGCATCTTGCGTTAGATGATTCCGAGAAACTTCTTGCGCTCCGGCGGTGGAGCCGAAGCGGGTGTCGCGCTCGAAGCGCCATTTGCCAAAATCTTCTTCGCCATTCCCATATACGCCTGCTGCAGGTCGCCCGCGTAACTTACCGCCGGCCGCGATTGATGCACGGCTTGCATCGAGTCCTGGTAACGGTTCGGAATCGCGTAGAAGATCTTCGTGCCGAGCGTTTGTTGGATCTGTTCCATCGAC
This sequence comes from Terriglobia bacterium, assembly GCA_021325275.1. GTDB lineage: Bacteria > Acidobacteriota > Terriglobia > JAJPHL01 > JAJPHL01 > JAJPHL01. Next base: position 190,151 of record JAJPHL010000011.1, read on the forward strand.
ACCGCGGAATTCTGACCCTTGCCGTAACGATTCACGACGATCTTCAATTGCTCGGCGCTGAAACCGAGTTTGCCGAGCGCCGCCAAATACTGCTGCGCATTGCGGACCGCCAGGAACTCCTGCGTCAGTACGAGGAAGACGGACTCCGAAAGCTCCAAGCAACCCAGCAGCGCTTCGTCGAGGCCGCGCGAACCGTCGACAATCACGGCGTCGTACTTCTCGACGAGAAACGCCGCGATCTCCTTGATGTGATCGCCGCGAATCATGCGCGCCTTCTCGAGATCGTCGGGCGGGCTGAGGACGGAGAATCCTATGGCGTCGCGCGACGCGATGCCGTCGAGCATGGACTGGTCGAGGCGGTCGAGATTCTCGACGACGTCATAGATGGAATACTGCGGATTCAGTCCGAGGAAACTCGCGGCGTCGCCGGAATCGAGATCGAGGTCGACGAGAATCGTGCTTTTCTGCTGCCGCGCGCAGACCGCCGCGAAATTCACGGCGTCGGTTGTCGTTCCCACGCCGCCCTTCGCTCCCACAAACGTGTACAACTTGCCGAGCGGCTTGCCGTGCTGCTGGGCGCGCGCCATGTGTTGCTCCAGGCGCGTCATGGCGTCGCGAAATTCCGGACGCTTCAGCGGTTGCTGGATATAATCGCTGGCCCCCGCGCGCATGCCGCGGATCAAAAACTCCGACGACGCCTGATACTCCGAGACGATCACGTACAGCCCGGGCATGGCGTTCTTCATGTGCTCGAGCGCGCGCAATCCCTGCTCGGGATCGCCGCCGATATCGAGCAGCACCGCCGCGTGCGGGTTGCGTTCCATGTCGTGAAGGATGCGGACGTACACGTTCAATCCCGCTTCGTCATGTTCCGCCACCACCTTCGCGCCCGGCGTGTGCGCCAGATGCTCGCGGACGAACTCCCGGAAGTGCGGCTCAGAACTGGCGACGATGAGAGAAATCGGCATGAGAACCTTTCAAGGAACGTATTGCCCAATGTCGTTGTTCGCACCCGCGCTCTCCACTTGAAACGTGGCGGAAAACGGCGGCATCGGGATCGGCTGCAAACCGACGATCGACGTAACGACGTTGAATTGATAGCCGCTGACGCTGACGGTGACGGCGTCGGGCGCGCAGTCCGGCGAGCAGCTTGACCCGCACTGGAACGGAATGGTTTGATGGCCCACGGGATCTTGCGTCCAATACTGAACGGTGATGGTCGCCGGACCGCTGGTCAGTTGACTCGGATCGAGAATCGGCGGCAGATTCGCCTGCATAAATGCAATCACGTTGCTTCCTGCCGAATCCTGATAGCAATGCGTGGCGGCGTACTGCGCGCCGGCGCGCACGAGATGCACGACGCCCGACCAGGTCCATAGCGCGCCGGCCGTCATGATCGATCCAAACGTCACGGGGATCATGATGAACGCAAAGACCAGCGCCGTTTCAAACGTCACCGAACCTTTTGGCGATCGACGGAATGTATTCCAGTCCTTCATCAAGCTCCCAAAAACGGCAATCGCACCGACACCGGCAGATTCACGATACCGAACACGCCGAGCGGAAACGTCATGTCGAGCGGATAGCCCTGCCCAAGATTCGCGACAATGTAATCGGGCGGCGAGCCGCCGTTCTGCGTGTCGCAACTGCCCGTGCCGGCGCAGGGACACGCGGCGATCGTCGAGGTGGTGGGATCGCCGCGCTCGGCGAAAAAGAAAACCATGCTCGGCGTGAGGTTCGGCACCGTCGGGTTGCCGGTGCCTTGCAAGTTTCCGAACACCACGAAGTTTGTCGCGTCGGTAAACGCCGGATCGCTCAAATTGCAGAAGTCGACGCCTTGCGTGCGCTGCAAATACTCGACGCCGGATTTCAAATTGTTTTCGAGTCGGTTGTAGATGTACGCGAGGCGGCCGAGTTCGAAGATTCCGCCGAGCAAAAGAATCATCATCGGCAGCAGGAACGCGGTTTCCACCGCGGTTTGCGCTTGATCGTTGAGGAGGAAACGCCTCATTGGTACAGCACCAGCCTCCCTACGCCCGACGTGATTCCGCATTGTCCCGCCGTCGAGCCGAGACGCACCGGAACCGGCGAGCCGATGTACTGCGCGCGCATTTCGCCGCGCGTGGCTTGCGCGCCCGTTACCACCAAGCCGGGCCCCGTTTGATCCGCTTGAATCAGAAATTGGCGAAAGTTCAAAACGTTCAGCGTCGATGACGCGTCGACCACGGCCGCGGTGATCACACGCCGCGCGTTGCCCATGTATTGCGTCGAAAAATCCTGGAGCGATCCGTCGGCGGTTGCGGTGTCGGTGTCCGCGGAGTACGAGGCGGCGAGCGTGGCGACACTCGGGATCCCGTTGCACGCGTTCGTCGTGGGATCCACGGGATCCCCGAAGCGCGTGTTCATGCCGCAGAGAAAATCGCGGCCCGCCGCGACGGTCGGTGTTCCCGCCGCTTGAATCGCCATCGGCGCGTCGGGTGTGGCGACGGTCACCGTACCGGTGGTGCCGGCGGTCGTATCGCCCGCGGGATTGTCGGTGGTCGCGCCGACCTCGAACAGTATGCTCGGCAGGTCCGTGGCGGTTCCGGTGGGCGTGTGATTCAACAGCGTGTATTCGATTTTGTCGCTGGTCCCCGTCAATAACGGCAACGTGCGCACGGCCGCAACGCACGCCGCGGGGGCCGCCGCTTCCTGCGAGCACGTCAGGTACATCGTGTAGTACGCGCCGGGGACGAAGCCGTAATCCTGCGTGTCGCTTGAGTTCGCGGCAGTGACGGCGATATCGTCCGATCCCGAGACACTGCACAGCGGCGCGCCCGGTCCCGCGATGGCGTAGGCGTGCACTTGCGGTTTCGTCGTTTGCGTGGGCGCAAGGAACGGCAGAAAAATCGCCGGCGCTTCCACGTTTACGTCGACGCGCACGTAGCGCGCTTGAGCACCCGATTGTCCGCCGTTCGACGACGTTTGCGCGTCGGTGAGCAGCGTGAAGTAATCCTGATTGAACGTGGCGGCAAGATCGGTGGAAGAAATCACGCTGTTCGCGTGCAAGTTGAATCGATTGTCGTTGCCGGTGGTTTGATCGAGCGGCGCAAGACCGGTGACCAGCGCGTTGTCGGTGGAATTCGCCGTGCCGATGATGCGCGTAGCCGCCGACATCGCCGACGCCTCGGCGATCGTCTTGATCTCCGACTGAATCGTGTACATGCGTCCGAGGTCCACGGCCATCGCCGCGCCGCCGAGAATCATTCCCGTGAGCATGATCATGGTCCAAACGGTGGCGGTGCCGCGGCGGCTTGTTGCAAACATCCTCATGGCTGCTTTGAATCGGGTTGGTTCGGAGGATCCTTCGGCTTCGCAGGCGCGGTCGCGTCCGGCACCGCGCCCTTGACCGGCGAAGGCGGATCTTCGTGTCCGCGCGGACCGACAAATTGGCCCTTCTTCCCCGGCTCCTTGCTGGGATTGTATTTATCGATGAAATCGGTCGGATACTTCGGCATCGGCGGCTTCTCGCCCACCGGCATGGGATGGACGAAGCGCGGCGTCACCACCATCAGGAGCTCGGTGTTTGTTTTTTCCTGGCTGCGGCTCGAAAAAAACTTCCCGAGAATCGGAATTTGCCCGAGGATCGGCACTTTGTCCACCGTCGACGTCACGCGATTGTCGATCAGGCCGGCGATGGCAAAACTTTCACCGTCGCGCAAATCCACTTCCGTTTCGGCCTGGCGCGTGCTGATCGCGGGAATCACGAATCCTTGGATCGTCAGCGCGTTGGTGAAATCCAAGTTGCTGACTTCCGGTTTCACCTTCAGGTGAATCAATCCGTTCGGCATCACCGTGGGCGTGAAATCGAGGCCCACGCCGAATTTGCGGAACTGAATCGTCACAACGGGCGCGGCCGTGCCGCCGGTGCCGCTGGTGGTGATCACAGGAAACGGAAATTCGCCGCCCGCGAGGAAACTCGCGGTCTTGCCGCTCACCGTGATCAGATTCGGCTCGGCGAGGATTTCCATCAAATTGTTTTCCTGTAGCGCTTGGATGGTGAGGCCGACGTTCAAGTCCGGACGGAACGCAAAAATGTTCAGCGCGTTGCTGACACTCACCGACGTCGGCTGCAGTTGCGGTTGTCCCAAGTTGTTGTTCTGAAATTCCAGATTGCCGAAGCGCGGGGGCGCGTATTGCTGCGTGCTCAAGGCGCCCACCAGCTTTGGGTTCGTGCTGAGGATGTTCATGCCCAATTGATTCAGCTTGTCGCGATCGACGGAGCCGAACTTTACTTGCAGCATGATCTGGCGATCTTCCTTCGGCGGCGCTTGCAGCAGATTTACGACTTGTTTCGAATGCAATCCCGCGACGGAAACGGCGCGCTGCATCACTTCCGGCGAACTCACGACGCCCGAAAGCACCACGCCGTCCTTGCTGCTCGCGACGTGAATCGATTCGTTCGGGAACGAGTCTTTGAGTTGCTGTTCAAGGAGACTCAAATCGTCGCGAACCGTCACTTCGTACCGCGCCAGACCTCCCTTGAACCAAACCAGCGCGGTGGTCAGTCCCGGCGCTTTGGCGTTGATCATCACTTCCTGCGGACCGACAGCGACAATGTCCGCGACGTTGGGCTCGGAGATCGCCACGCGCTCCACGAAATCGGGAAACTGTTTCAGTTCGCCGCGGCCCACGGACAATTCGATGGTGGAAACTTTTGCAGCGTACGGCTTCACCGGCACGGGCGGAGGCACGGCATCCTGCGCCGCGGAAGCGGCGGCGTTCTGTAGCGCGAAAAGCAAAATGGCCGTGAGCCAGAACATTAAAAGATATCCTCGGACGCTTTGTTGCCGCGGAAAACCTTGATCACCACTTTACCTTCCCTCGGGTCTTTCGGTTTCAGCGGCGCGGCAGGCCCGGCCACAGCCACCGGCTTCGCGACTTCAATCACCTGCGGCCGGACATTTCTCTCGGGTTCCGCGATACCCAAATCGTCGGCGTAAACTGCCGTGGTTTCCTCTTCCTTGTCGTCGAGCGGATTGCGCAGCGCCAACTGGATCTTGCCGCGCTGTACGGCCAGCGCGACGCGCTCGGCTTCTTCCTGCGTGACGAGCAGCGTGACCGTGACGCTCTGGCCGGGCGCCGGTTGGGCCTGTTGCTTCGCGTCGCCCGTGGCGGTACGTTGCAAGTTGCGTCCATACGCCAGCACCGACACGTTTTGTAAAATCGTTGTGGCCGCGGCGTCGCCGTTTTGCAATGAGCGCGTGAACAACACGTCGACTTTGCTGCCGGGCTGCACGAATCCCGCCACGCCGATCGTCTCGTTCACCTGCACGCTTACGGCGCGCTTGCCCGGCTCGATCATCGCGGTCAAGCCTTCCCCGCCCTGCTTCGGCGCGAGTTTCGATTCCAGCACCGGCTCATTCGCTTCGAGTTGAAACAATACGGCCCGGCCAACCGCGTCGGTGCGATGCAAGATCGCGCCGGCGGGCAAGTCTTTTCTCGCGACCTCGGCGATCTTCAGGTCGGCGTCCACGATGCGCTGTCCCGCGGGAATCGCGCGAGCCGCGGCGGCCACTTGGATCACGTCGCGCGACGACGGACTTGTAGCCGAGCGATAGACCATCCACGACACCAAGCCCGCAAAGAGCCAAGCGACGCCGAACATCATCCACACGCGTTCACGTGTCATTTTCAGCCTGCTTTCGCGCCAACCCAAATGAACAACAAGCATCCCACGCCGATCACCGCGCCGTACGGCAGCGGTGGTCCCGCCGATTCCATTTTTCCCGCTTCACTCACGCGCCCGCGCGCCAAGAGTCCCGCTAAGTAGCTCGTGTTTTTCACGACGTGCGAAAAGCGCGATGCCGTGATGGCGACCGCCAACGCCACGACACCGCCGAACAGTCCGAAATAAATAAGGATGCGCAGGACGCCAAACCATCCGGTGATCGCACCCGCCGCGCCCAGCATCTTCACGTCGCCGGCGCCCGTTCCGCCGAGCGCAAAGAACGGAAGCAGAATCGCCACGCCGAGCAAAAGACCTTCCGCGGAATTCGCCGCGCCGTGCCAACCGCCTGAGTACGAATTCCACGCGAGTCCGGCAGCGGCGGCGGAGAACGTCAGCACATTAGGAATGCGGCGCTTCGCTAAGTCCCACACGCCGCCGATGACGGCGAGCGCGAGCAGCAGCAACGTTCCGGGATTCGATAGTGCGGTCATTCCCCGGCCTTCCTGCGGCAGTAATCACGCTCGAAAATCTCGGCGACGCGATCGGTGCGCACAACCTTCCACTCCGGCGATGTGTGCAGCGCGGCGGCAAGCGGCTCTTCGGGGCCGATTATCACGTGCGTGACGCCCTCGGAGTCGAGCACGCGGTCCCAGCCGGGCCGGGCTTCGCGCGCAATGCCATAGCGTGTCAGAAAATCCGCGCCGTAGAAATCACTGCGGCCGTCGATAAAGACTCGCTGGTGTCCCGCTAAACGATAAATCAGATATCCACCCCACTGATCGGTGGAAAACACGCGCGCCTCAGGGAGGATGGCGGCGCGATCCGCGAAGAATCCCGCGGCTTGCACCGGAAACGTCTTGGGATCGAAACCGCGATCCGCAGGTTTCTCCGCGACGAGAAGGAATGCAGCAAGCGCCACCGCCGCCATCGCGGGAATCGCGCCGACAATGCGGCGGTCGATGGCGCGCAAGCGATCGGCGTACTGTGAGTCGAAGCGCAAGCGGCTCGCGGCGAGCGGAAGAATTAGCAACGCGGCGACAGGCCAGTGGCGCGCGGCGAAAAATCCTTGGTGGATCAGCGCGGCCGTGAGAATCGCGACAGGCCATTCGCGGCGGCGCAACGCATCGATCATGCACGCGACGGCGGCCACGATGAATAGCTCCACCCAGATCGCGCCGGAGGCGTGAAAGTCGAAGCTATGGAACTCGCCGATGTGATCCATGATGTAGCTGTCGCGAAGGTACTCAAAGATGTGTTGATGCAAACGCCATCCATAAGGATTGGCGAACGTGGCGGCGAGGGAAAGCATCGAGGCCAGCAAGTAGTCGCGGCGTCCTGCGCGACGAAGCGCGTATATAAGAAGGATAGCGGGACCCAAGATAGAACTGCCGTGCATGTTGGCCCACGGGATCGCCAAGGCGGGCAGCAGCCACAAAAGCTTCCGTCCCGGCCGATGCGTTTCGGCAACCGCCAAGAACGCCAGCGCGAAGAGCCATCCGAAAATATGCGGACGCGCGAGCCAATGAACGCTGGTAACCGCGAGCAACAAAGCGGCGCTTCCGGCGGCGGCGAAAAAGTTCGCGCCGAGCCGCAACGCCAGCACCGTCGATCCCGCGACGGCCAAAGCGATCGCCAACGCCGCGAGCAATTCCACACCGCGCAGGCCCGCGGCGCGATTCGCTGCAGCGAACGCGACGTCCGAGAGCCATTCCCACGCCATCCAGGGACGTCCCGCGCGGGTGAATGAAAAATGATCGCTGGTGGGAACACTGCGCGTTTGGAGGATTGATTCGCCGGTGACGATATGCCATCCCGTATCGCTGTCGCGATAGAGCGCATGACCGCCGGCGAAGAATAAAACTTGAAATAAAGTAACGGCGAAGACCGCCGCGCAAAGATTCGGCAACAACCAGCGCGCCACGGGTCCCACGCTCCCCTCGCGCGGCGACACTCCGTGCCCCACAACGGACGAATCCGTTCGGTGGAGAACGCTCCCGGGCGCGGCGGCAGCGGGCATGTGAGAACTACAGCGTGCCGAGGGCCGTCGAAATGCTGGTGAAGACGCTGTTCAAGCCGGTCGCGAAACTTTGCACCGCGGCGACCAACGCGAGCGCGATGGCGGCCACCAGCAGCGCGTACTCCACGAGATCCTGGCCTTGTTCCTCCGCGATTAGACGACGAAGCAATTTCATTTTATCTTTTTCCTCCATGATGAAACGTCGATGACGACTACGGATTCTCCACCTGCGGCAAACGCATCCACTCGCGCGGCGACGGCAACGCCAGCGGCTCGGCGAAGGGTTTTGCGGCCAACCAGTCGCGGCGATCTTGGTCTTTCTCGAGCAGCAGCTTAAAATTTTCCAGCGCCGGTTCGAACAAATGCTTATTGCGCAGCGCCTCCAAAAGTTCCGCGCGACTTTCTTCCAAACGATCCTGCTCCATCAACGCGACCGCGAGATTATTGTGCGCCGTGCCGCGATCCGCGCCTGTTTCTTCAAACACGCGCAACGCCGCGGGACGATCGCCGAGGCGTGCCAGTGCGACACCTAAATTGTTGCGCGCCGTCGCCGACGCCGGATTCAGTTTCACCGCGTGCCGCAATTCCGCGGCGGCATCGGCGAGCCGCGCCTGCAAGAGCAAGTTGAAGCCAAGATTGTTGTGCAGCCACGCGGCGTCAGGCTCCATCGCCAGCGCGCGGCGATACAACTTCTCGGCGCCGGCCAAGTCACCGGCGTCATCCAGCACCGACCCCACTAAGGAAAGCGCCGCGGCGCTATCGCCATGCTTTTCCGCGAAAGCGCGCGCCACCGGCTCCAGGTCGGCGAGTTGTTCAGGATGGCGGCGCGCCAAATGCGTGAGTCCCGTGAGCGCGTCGATACTTGCTGGATCCAAGTTCCGTGCACGCGTGAACTGATCCAGCGCCAGATCGTCGATGGAATAGTTCTCGTACGCCCGGCCCAGTTCTACATGTAACGCGGCATCCTGAGGACTTAATTTCAAGCGCGATTCGAGACCTTGCACCGGGCCGCCGGCGCGCGGATCGTACGCGCCTTCCGTCTGCTTCTGCACCGCGTCGCGTACCGAATCACCCGGCGCGGATTGCGCGGCCGTCGCGGGAGGCGGGGCGCTCTTCCAGAACGTCAACGCGCGGCCAAAACGGCTTTGGCACGCCGCCGATGAAATCAGCAACGCTGCCAGGAATGCGATCTGCGAAAGTCTACGCACGTTGAAACTCCAGTTCATCGCCAGGCTCGGTGCCCGTGGCATCCGCCATGCCGGCGGGCAATTCCAACACACTCGACGATCCCCAAACGAGTCGCGTGAGCCGCCACGGACGTAGCCCGCGATACACGCGCCGCACTTTGCAGACGCGCGTTCGTTGCGCGCGCGCGCCCGGCTCGTCGCGCAATTCCGAAAGAAACACCGCATCGATGGGAAAGCGCATACCCACGGTGTGAATCGCGAAGGTCGGTGCGATCCACAAACCTTCGCCCGGCTCCATCGACGCGCGATCGAGCAGGCCGACCAAACGCGGCCATGTCCGATCGGCCACGCGCGCGCGCGCCGCCAACAATCCGCCCTTGGTGCGATTCCGAATGGAGAGATTGAATGCCACAAGCTTCCAGACCATGCAGAATATCCCTCGCTTCCGGCGCTGTCAATCTATCCTGTGGATATTTCACGCGTTCTCTCGAAGCGACACCTTTCGCGATCCGCGCGTTGACCCGGCCTTGGCAGGCTTGTCCGTAAGAAAGGTTGACTTGCGGCCAGCCTGCAAGTAAATTCTTTGCGGGAGAAATTCGCCTTGTTCCGAAATTTTTGTGCGCGCGCCGCCATGGCGGCCGTTGCCGCGGTCTGGGTTCCAGTGCTTTTGCCCGCGGCCAACATCGGTTCGGTGGTCAGCGTCATCGGTCAAGCCACCGATTTGGTGTACGACAGCCAGCGCAATCAGGTTTACATTTCGAACCTCACGCAAAACCGGATCGAAGTGTACTCGGTCTCGCAGGCGCGCCTGCTGAATCCCATCAACATCGGCAACTCACCGGCGGGGCTGGCGATTTCCGCCGACAACTCCACGCTGTACGTCGCCAACAACGTGGCAAACGGCAGCGTGACGCTCGTGAATCTCACAACGCAAGCGCTGGCCGACGACATTCCCGTGAACGCGCGGCCCGATTCCCTGGCCGTGGGCAACGACGGCAACGTGCTCGTCCTCGGCAGCGCGGGGCTTCAAGTGCTGAATCTCACGGCGCGCACCGTGACCGCCGTCCCGAACTCTCCCCCAGGTTCGGCCGCCGCGGGACCGTCGCTGGCCGGAACGCTGCCCATTCCCATGGGGTTCCGCGCGAGTCTCGCGGCTACGCCGGACGGCCGCTTGATTTTCGGAATCTCCACCAACAGTGCGACGGTCAGCCGCGTTTTCGTCTATCAAGTGGCATCGCAAACCGTGTTGGCCTCGCGCAACGTTCTGGGATTGAACGCCACCACCTCCGCCGCGCCCGACGGATCGAAGTTCATGGTGGGACCGTTCTTGTTCGACGCGAACACGCTGGCGATTCTCGGCCGCACCGGATTACCCGCGGCCACGCTCACCGGCGGCAGCGTGTTTTCGCTGGACGGCAACTCGGTGTGGGCCAGTTTTTCCACGCAGCCGGCGATTTATCCCGCCAATCCGAACAATCCGCAAGTGGCAGGCCAAACGCGTCCCGCCGGCGCGACCATTTCCCTGGGCGTGCTGCAACAACTGAAGGCATCGAACCTCGGCGCCAAACTGGGATTGCGTTTGCCCGACAACATCATCGGCAAAGCGATCATGTCGAACGATGGCAAGAACGTTTTCGCGCTGTCGGCGTCGGGCATGCTCATTGTCCCCGTGGGATCGCTGGCCTCGCAGCCGATCATCGGCGTGACTCAAAACAGTGTGGTGCTCTCGGCGGACATCTGTAATCGCGGCGTGCAAACGGCGCAGGTGCAGATCACCAATTCCGGCGGGGGATCGCTCACCTACTCGGCGAACGCCACGGCTCCCACGGGTGCGCCGCCGGGAACCACTTCGCCCACCGCGATTCTTTCGTCGAACTCGGGAATCGCGCCGGCATCGCTGACCATCACGATGGATCCGCGCTCCGCCAACACCACGATCACACCGTCGACGGTGGTGTCGAACGTTACGCTGCTCTCCTCGCAGGCCGTGAACATCGAGCCGACCATCACGGTGAACTTGAACTTCCGCGACGTCGATCAAATCGGCACAATCGTGGCGCGGGCCGGAACGTTCACCGACATCCTGGCCGATCCGGCGCGTCCGCGTGTCTATCTTCTAGATAGCCTCAACAATCAGGTTCAGATTTTCGACACCAGCCAGCAGGCGTTCCTGCCGCCCATCGACGTGGGCGCGTCGCCGCGTTCGATGGCGCTGGCGGGATCGAACACGCTGGTGGTGGCGAACAGCGCGTCGGAAAACATTTCCGTCGTCGACTTGAATGCGCTCCAGCAAATTCAACTGATTCCGCTGGGGCCTTTCTCACTGATTGCGTCGCCGCTATTCCCCAACATCATTGCCGCGACTAACAACGCGATTCTCTTTACCACGATTCCGCTCGCCGCCAACGGCGCCACGCCCGGGAATGCCTCACCCGGCGTTTGGCAGGTGAATCTGGCAAGCAACACGGCGTATCCGCGGCAAAATTTGGGGACACTGAATAGCGTGGCGCAAGCCAATACCACGGATTCGCGCGCCATGGTCGTCGCGGCGGGCAATGGATCGGGCGCGATCATCGCCACCACGCTGAACGGCGGCACGCTGATCCTGTACGATCCTTCCACCGACACTTTTCCGCTGGTAAAAACAGGATTGTTCGCCGCGCTGCGCGGATCGGCGTCAAGCGCGCCCGACGGCAGCTACTACGTGGTGGACAATTCGGTGTACAACAACACGCTGGCGCTGATCGGCACGATCGCCGCGAATCCCGCGGGAACGGTGACGCAAGGAAGCACGGGCACGGCCACGAATCAGGTTTTCCGCGTGCGCACCGGCGCCACAACGCCCGGCGCGGACACGCGCGAGTTTCTGGAGCGGCTCTCCACGTCGTCGCTGACGGCCAATCAATCGTCGGCCATGGTGGAGTCGATGATCAATTCACCGTACGCGCCGAACGGCACAACGCAGGCGTTGCCGCGCGCCATCACGTTCGATTCGCCCACCGGCAACGCGTACATGCTTACGACCTCGGGCATGTCGATCATGTCCTTGACCGTGGCGTCGGGCGCGGTTCCTTCGTTCACCGCGAACGGCGTGGTAAACGGCGCGAGTTTCGCACCGCAAAACAGCGTCGCGCCGGGATCGCTGATCAGCATCTTCGGTTCGAACTTGGGCGCCACCGGCAGTGCGTCCACTACGCCGCTGCCGCTTTCCATCGGCGGCGCCTGCGTCACCGTGAACAACACGTCGATCCCGCTGCTCTACGTTTCTCCTACGCAAATCAACGCGCAACTCCCCTTCGCCGTGGCGCCGGGCAACGCGACGGTTGCGATTCGCAATCGCAACACCGGCAAGGTTTCAAACGGCGTCACGGTGCGAGTGGTGCAGTCGACGCCGGCGATTTTCACGGCGGTGGATAACATCGGAGAAACGGTGGCGGCGATCTTTCACGCGTCCAACAACACGCTTGTGACGCCGGCGAATCAAGCCACGCGCGACGAAGTGCTGACCATGTATCTCACCGGACTCGGCGCGGTAACGCCGAGCGTCACGACGGGTGCCGCCACGCCACTCGCGCCACTCTCGGAGACCCCGGCGAAGCCGCAAGTCTGCATCGGGCAATTCAGCAACGGAACGCTGGAATCGGATTACGTGGTCAGTTTCTCGGGACTCGCGCCCGGCTTCGTGGGACTCTACCAAATCAACTTCACGGTTCCCGGCGACCGCGTGCAGAGCCAGGCCGCTCCCGTCGTGGTGACCTTGGGAACCAGTTGCAGCACCGCATCCACGGTCGGAGCGCCGGTTACGGCGATTCGCTGATATGCGCGCCCGCAGGCGTTTTGCCGTGGCAACTTGCGGCGTTGTTGTCTTCGCGGCGATGGCGCACGCGCAATTCGGCGCCGGTGGATTTTCCTTTAGTCCCGGCGGACCGTACGGCACGCCGGCGCGACTTTCCTCTGTGGTCTACCAATCCGCCACAAATATCCTTGCGGCGTCGCCGGAAGGCGGCTTGTGGATCACCGCCAACGGCGGCGGCGCATGGATCGCGCTTACCGACTCCGCGCCGTCATCGCAGATTTGCACGGTAGTGTACAACGGCAACGCGTTGTTCGCCGGCACCGGCGACGACCTAAGCCTGCGCGCCAATCCCGGCGTGATGCGATCGCTCGACGGCGGGCAAACTTGGTCGCTGAGCGCGGGATTTTCCACCTACGCGGTGTGCGCGCTCGCCGTCGATCCCGCGAATGCGCAAGCCCTGCTCGCCGGATCGCTCTCGGGAATCTTCCGCTCCATCGATCAAGGCGCGACGTGGACACAAGTGTCGACGCAACCGGCGCAAGCGCTGGTTTTCGATCCCGCGGGAAACGGCGTGGTCTATGCATGTTTCAGTTCGCCGGCGTTTCTTACGTCCTCCTCGGCCTCGACCTCGCCGTTGATGAAGTCGACCGACGGCGGCGTTACTTGGAACGTGGTGCCGATCACCCCGCCGTTTCCGCAATTCAGCGGCGAAGCGCGAACATTCGCGCGCGCCAACATCGCGCTGGGTGCGGCGGGGACGCTTTATCTCGCCGTCGCGTATCTGGAGACTAAGTCAGTAGGTTCGGTGGACGTTTTTGTCTCGAACGACAACGGCAACACGTGGAATGTCACGCAAGGCGCGATCGCGCTGTCGCCGAACGTCGCGGGCACCGGGCGACTGCCGATGTTTTTCGACGCCGCGCGCGGCAACCTTTATATCGGCGGCGCGACACTTCAAGTTTCCACTGCGGCGGCGCAGACTTTTTCGGCCGTGACATACCCGCCGGTTGGAAACGTGCAAGCGATTTCCGCGAACTTGACGCTGAGTCCTCCGGCGTTGCTGGTCGCCGGAGATTTGGGACTTGCCACCATTCCCCTCCCAACGGGAACGGCGGCGGCGGTGAGTAATCCGCCCGTTTCGTTGCTCGAAAGTTCGGGATTCGATCCCGTGACCGCGCAAAACGAATTTGTCTCCGGCGAATCGGGCCTGTCAATGTACTCGGCGTTCTTCGGCACGTGGACCACGCCGATCTCGACGCCGGTGGGATTCACGAGCGCCGTCGCGACGAATCCCGAAGACATTTTCGCGCTCGCCGGCAACGGCACGCTGTACGAATCGACCAACGCCGGCGTGAAGTTTTCCAGTTTCACGGCGATTCCCTCGACTGAATCGCACGCGCCGTATCCGCCGCTGATGGGCGATCCGCTGTTGCTCACCACGTTGTACACAGCGGGCCAGCGATTCTATCGCTCGACCAACGGCGGACAAACTTGGTCCGCGCTCAGCACCACCATCGATCCGAAGGGCGTCGTAACGGCGCTCGCTATGTCGCCACTGCTGCGCCAAGTGATGTACGCGGCGACCGCCTGCCTGGGAACTACGGTGCCGCCTGAGTCCACGTGCCCGGCAACCTCGCGCGTCTACATGAGCACGAACACCGGAACCACATGGACGCTGATGGCCACGGTGTCCGGATACGTTTCGCGGCTCGCCGTCGATCCCGGCGTCGTCACGGCGGTCTACGCGACAATCGGCGCATTTCCCGGCGGACCGAATCCCGCGGCGGGCCTCGAGGGCGGCGACGTTTTGGTAATCCGATCGACGGGCACAACGTCGACGCAAACCAGCGTGAAAGGCAATTTGCCAAGCGTGCCGATCAACGCGATTTTGGTTAAAGGAAATTCCGGCCCCATCATCACAACGACCCTCGCGCAAACGTATTTCGTGGGCGCGGACACGGGCATCTACGCCACCACCAACGGCGGAATTACATGGATCAACTTGAGTATCGGCCTGCCGCCATCGCCGGTGACCGACTTGGTGCTGAGCGGCACGACGCTGCATGTCTCGACCTACGGACGCGGCGTGTACACGGCGGATATTTCGCAGATTTCAGCGTCGCTCGTGGCGTCGCCGTTGAGCGTCAGCGTGACCGTCCAGCAAGGACAAACCGCCAGCGTGCCGCTGACGATCGGAAATTTGGGAACCACGGGTATCAGCTACCAGGTTCAACTGAATAATTCCTGGCTCAGCACCACCACGCCATCGGGAACGCTCGGCGCCGGTTCATCGCAAAACATCACGATTAGTGTGAACTCCGCGAGTCTCGCGCCCGGGAGTTACCGCACCACATTTCAGGTGATTCAAAACGCCGGCGGCACCAACGCGTTTCCGTTTTCGCAGAATATCGCGCTGACGGTGAAAGTAACTTCTCCGCCGGCGAATCTTGTGGCGGTGTCGGGCGGCGGCGCGACGGTCAATGCGGGATCGCAAGTGACGCTGGTGGCCGAGACGCTCGACGCCTCGAACGCGCCGCTCGGCGGCGCCTCCGTGCAATTCGCGATCGTCTCGGGCGGCGGCCAGTTGAGCTCGGCTTCTGTTACAACAAACTCGCAGGGGCTAGCCAGCGTGACGCTGACGCTGCCTTCGCAGGCGGCCACGGTGAACGTGTCGGCATCGTCGGGAAGTTTGAGCGTCGCATATACGGTGACGGCGGTTGTGTTGCCGGCGCCGACGCTGAACGCCGGCGCGGTGGTGAACGCGGCGACGTTTGTGGCGGGCGCGAGTCTCGCACCCGGCAGCATCGTTTCGCTTTTCGGAACGCAACTCGCCAACGGATTGACGAATGCAGGATCGCTGCCCCTGCCGACGACGCTCGGCGGCACGCAAGTATTGATCAACGGCACGGCGATGCCGCTCTTCTATGTCTCGCTGACGCAGATCAACGCGCTGCTGCCGTTCTCCACGGCCGCGGGCACAAATCAGATTTCGGTGAACTATCCGGGACCGAATGGCGCGATCGCCAGCAACGCCGTGACGATCAACGTAACGCCGGCCGCGCCGGGAATTTTCGCGGATCCTTCGGGCGCGGGCATTTTCCTGAAGTCGAATAACACGGTGGTGAGCGCCGCAAATCCCGCGGCTCGCGGTAGTTTCGTCACGTTCTACGCCACAGGACTCGGTGCTGTGTCGCCCGCGGTCCCCGACGGTGCGGCGGCGCCTGCGGCGCCGTTGAGCACGGCCGTTGTGACGCCCAGCGTGAACATCGGCGGCGTCGACGCCAGCGTGCAATTCGCGGGACTCGCGCCCGGCTTCGCAGGATTATTCCAGATCAACGCGTTCGTGCCGGCGTCGATTCCGCCGGACACCAGCACGCCGGTGACCCTCCGCGTAGGATTGCTCGTTTCGAATACGGTCACGTTGCCGGTGAACTAACGAAACGACAGGCAATTCGACACAGAGCACACAGAGAAGAAGCGGGAGGACACAGAGACGTTCAGCCTAAGGTAAACGTTCTCTGTGTTCTCAGTGATTCTCTGTGTTCTCAGTGATTCTCTGTGTTCTCGGTGGTTAACCTCTTAGTTTTAACGTTTACGGTTCGGGACGAACAACGTAATCCGGCCAGCAACTATCCGGCGGCAACAGGAATCGCAATTCATCTTCCGTCAACGCGCGACCCGCCGGGTTCGCGGCCGCCGCTGGAACCGTCGCAGCAAATTTCGGATCGAGAATTTTTGCGATCTCGTCCTTCACTGCTTCGAGATGCGCCTTGGTGGCGCGATCACCCGACTTGGCGACCGCCGCCGAAACCGCCGCACTCAGCGAACGCAGTTCACTGCGGTACATCGCGCGCTCGTCGTCGCTGGGAGGAGCGAAATTCGCAAAGCCACCGCCGCCTCCACCGCCACCCGCGGGAGCCGCGGTAGCTGTCGAGTTGATCTTTGCGTTCACGGCTGTCAAGTATGCTTGCTGCAAGTTCCGCCGATACGCGTTCACCTTCACCTGCGGGGCGTCGAGTTCGCTGAAGATGCCCTTGCGAACATCGCTGACAAATTCCGCCGGCGAGTACGCAGCCGCGCCGTCAAGCGCTTCTTGCTCCACCAAGCGATTGAAGCGCGCACTGTTCAGCAAACTTGTCAGTACACCACTCTGCGCCGATCGCACTTGGCTGATCACGCCAATTGGCTCGATGCGCCGCAAGATCTCCGGCTTGATCGCCCACGCCGGCGTCGGGAACGCGCGCTCGTTCAGGAATTTCACCGCCGCCTGTTGGCGCGCCTTCGACACCGGCGTAAAGCGCACGCCGTCTTGTCCGATGTGCTTCTGCTGCGAATCGAAACCGCCGACAATCGCCGCGACGTGGCCCATCTCCAAGCGCCACTGTCCCCACATGCGGCCGTAGAGTTCGGTGAGATCTTCGTACGGCTTACCCGGCTCCGTGGTCGTCGCCGGAAGCAGCATGTTCACAAGGCGCTCGAGATTTTTCAACCCGGCCGTCGTCGATTTCACGGCGTCCGCGTCGCCCACGGCTTCGGTTTCATCGCCGGGATCGGATCCCGCTTGTCCCGCGGTCGAGAAACGGAACCACGGCGTCTTGTCCTGCTCGCGCGCCCACGCGTCGAGTGTTTTCTCTTCATCTTCCGGAGTCTTCGCGCCGGGAATCGGCGCGTAGCCCCAATGCGTCGCCCAAACGTCGTAGGGACCGATGCGCGGCATCAAATCTTCCGCTGGAATTTTGTCTTCCGGTTGCGCCGTGTAGTTGAAGCGCG
This sequence comes from Terriglobia bacterium, assembly GCA_021325275.1. Classification (GTDB taxonomy): domain Bacteria; phylum Acidobacteriota; class Terriglobia; order JAJPHL01; family JAJPHL01; genus JAJPHL01. Next base: position 207,631 of record JAJPHL010000011.1, read on the forward strand.
AGTAATCCATGATCGACGGCGCGTGACCCATTTTGTGAACCCACGCGGCATCGTGAACTTTTTCCGCCGGATACTCGGAGCTGGCCTTCATGTTGTGCTGAAATCCCAGTGTGTGGCCCACTTCATGCGCCACCACAAATTCCATCAAGCGCCCCATCAATTCGTCGGACAACGGCAACTTCGCGGCGCGCGGATCGAGCATGCCCACTTGCACGAAATACCAATCGCGCGCCAGATTCATCACATTGTGGTACACCTGAATGTCCGCGTTCAGAATCTCGCCCGTGCGCGGATCGTGAATGTGCGGGCCGACGGCGTTTTCGGTGGTTGACGGCAGCCACATGATCACCGAATTGCGCGCGTCGTCCTTGCTCCACTCGGGATCTTCCTCCGGCTTCGGTCCATACTTCGCGATGATCGCGTTCTTGAAGCCGGCCGCTTCGAATGCGGGCTGCCAATCTTCCACCGCCTTCTTGATCCAAGGCGCCCACTTTGCCGGCGTGGCGGGATCCACCCAGTAGACGATCGGGTGCACCGGCTCGGAGAGCGCGGCGTTGGGGTCTTTCTTTTCCAAGCGCCAACGTGTCACCAGCTGGCGATTCGGAACGCGCTGTTCGTTCTTGCTGAAATTCTCCTGGCGCGCGGTGAAGTAGCCGACGCGCTCGTCGAAGTAGCGCGGCATCATCGGTTTTTCGGGCAGTTTCACCATGCTGTAATGCATCACCAGTGTCGCGGAACCGATCGCCATTCCCGCGCCCGCTTGTCCGCCGCGACCGGGACCCGGGGCCGGCGCGGCCCCGCCTCCGCCCTGCGGGGGATTACGCACGTAGGTTTGCGTGGATTCCACTTCCACGTTCTGCGGAAACGTGGAAATCTTCTCGATAAACGAGCGATTCGGATCCATCGTCGTGGCGCTCAGGCGTTGACGCGCACTCAATTCCGGCACGTCCGATGCGAAGAAGCGCGTCACGTCGATCACCGCGGCGTCGTCTTTGCCCCACGCCGCCACCGGGAACGATTGAATGATCGTGGCGTTGTTGGCGTCGCGCACAGCCAGTGCGATGGGATCTTTCGGATCGGCCACCATGCTGTAGTTCACGCTGCGCAGCAGAATGCGATTGCCGTGGCGCTCCCAACGCACCACGCGATTCGCCAGTTCCTGCCCGCCGTATCCTTGGCCGAGCGTCGTGCGGGCAATTTGATTCACCCACAGGAAGTCCTTGTCCAATTCGCTCTTAGGGATTTCATAGAACCAACTGTTCCTCACCTGATGAACCGTGAAGACACCGGTCTTCGACTTGGCCTCACGCGTGATCACGCGATCGTAGGGACGCGGTTCTTGATCCTGCGCGGCGAGTCCGCCGCCTTGGCCGCCGCGGCCCGGCGCGCCCGCACCTTGTCCAGCAGGCGGCTGTTCAGGCGGATCTTGTGCCGCAACCATCGCGGCGGCCAGGAACACAAATAGAGTGAGAGCGATGAGACGTTTCATAGGACCTCCGAGCTTTTGCGAAACACAGCGTAGCACGTTCGTGGAGACTACCAATAGACCATCACAAAACTTGACGATAGATCGCGCGCATCTCGGCCTCGCCGCACGGGCGTGGATTCGAGAGGCGGCAGCCGTCTTCCATCGCCTTCACGAGCATTGGTTCGATCATTTCTTCGGTGATTCCGTAGTCGCGAAGACGCGGATCGATGCCGACGCGCTGATTCAATTCCCGAAGCGCGTTGGGGACGTTGGTCGTCCCCATGATTTGCTCAAGAACTTTCAAGTGCTCGGGGATCGCCGGCGTGTTGAACTCAGTGACCGCCGGCAACAACACGGCGTTCGACGTCCCGTGATGCATTCGGCCTATTGTCGATAACGGGTGCGATAGCGAGTGCACCGCGCCCAATCCTTTTTGAAACGCGGTGGCGCCCATGATGGCCGACATCATCATGTTCGTGCGCGCGGTGAGATTCTGCGGATGCGTCACGGCGCGCTCGATCGACGACCACGCCAGCCGCAGACCTTCCACGGCGATCGCATCGCACATGGGATGATAGCCGACCGCGAGATACGCTTCGAAGTTGTGCGTGAACGCGTCCATGCCCGTGCCCGCCGTGATTTTCGCGGGCATATCGACGGTGAGCGCCGGGTCGGAAATCGACGCCGACGGAATCAAGTACGGACTGAAGAGCACCGTCTTGCGCTGTGTGGCGTCTAAAGTGATCACGGTGGATCGCCCGACATCGGAGCCTGTGCCCGCGGTCGTCGGCACGGCGAGAAGCGGCGGCAAGTTCGCGGTGATCAAGTCGCCGCCATTCTTCACGTCGTCGTAATCGACGAGCGGACGCGTGTGCGTGACGGCCAGGCGAATCGCTTTCGCCGCATCGATCGCGCTGCCGCCGCCCGCCGCGACCAAGCTGTCGCATTTGGATTCGCGATACGCCGCGAGTCCGTCGTGCACGTTTTTCTCCCTGGGATTCGGATCGACGCCCGAGAAAACCGGGAAGTCGCTTGGCATCGCCTTCTGAATCTCTGCGAAAACCGGCAACGTCACGAGCGCGCGATCCGTGACAACGAGTGGTCGCTTCATCCCGCGCGTACGCATTTGCTCAGCCAGTGTGGACACCGCGCCGACGCCGAAAATAATCGTGGTTGGAAAGCTAAAGGTATAAACCTGATTCATCCCGAGCCTCGAATCAAATGATTTCAAAATACCGTTCCAACTCCCAACTCGTGACCGCGGCTTGCGCTTGTCGCACTTCCCACTCGCGCGTGGCGGTGAAGTGATCGACAAAGGCGTCGCCGAGCAGCGCACGAACGGTGGCGCTTGATTTCATGCGCGCCGCTGAATCTTCCAACGTCCGGGGCAGCGCCGGCAGCGATCCTTCGTAGGCATTGCCCTTCACCGGCGGCGGCGGTTCTATTTTCTTCTCGACGCCGTGGAGTCCCGAGGCCAGCGCCGCGGACATCGTGACATACGGATTGCCGTCCGCTCCCGCGAGCCGATACTCCACGCGCGACGATTTCGCGCCGCCAGGGATCGCGCGCAGCGCCGTGGTGCGATTCTCCACTCCCCACGACGCGTTGATGGCCGCCCAAGTGCCGGGCACCGTGCGCTTGTAGGAATTGATCGTGGGACAAATCATCGCCATCACTTCCGGCATCAACGCGATCTGTCCGCCGATGTAGTGGCGCATCAGCGCCGACATGTCTTTTCCTTCTTCGTGGAAAAGATTGCGATGACCTTCGGTGTCCCACAAACTTTGATGCAAGTGTCCACTGCATCCCGGCAGCGAGGCGTTCCACTTCGCCATGAACGTGACGATCAATCCGTTGCGCGCCGCGATTTCCTTGATGGCCGTTTTGAAAAGCGCGGCCTTGTCGGCCGCTTTCAGCACGGGCGCGTAGCGGATGGCCGCTTCGTACACGCCGGGACCGGTCTCGGTGTGCAGGCCTTCCAACTCCACATCGTATTCGCGCAACGAATCGAGAATCTGATGCAAAAACTCCGCGTTGGTGGAAGCGCGCAAGGCGCTGTAGCCGAACATGCCGGGGGAAAGCGGCGTCATGTTGCGATAGTTTTTCTCGCGCGCGCTCTGCGCGGTTTCGCGGAAAAAGAAAAACTCGTATTCCGCGGAGAAATACGCGCGGTATCCCATGGTGCGCGCTTTTTCCTCCACATGTCGAAGCAGTGTGCGCGGCGCGACGGGCACATCCATATCCAGCAGCAGGAGCGCCGTGTCGCGCTCCCACGGGACCACGCGAAACGTCGTGGGATCGACGCGCGCCGCGGCGTCCGGATAGCCGGTGTGCCATCCGGTGACTTTCACGTTGTCGTAAAGCGCGTCGGAGGAGTCCCAGCCGAAAATCACATCGCAAAATCCCAAGCCGCTCTCCGCCGCGGAAAAAAACTTTTCGGGACTCACGTATTTTCCGCGCAGCACGCCGTCGAGATCGAAGACGCCGAGCTTGACGTGACGGATGCCGCGTTCATGAAAGACTTGCTTGAGCTGTTCGATGGTCATGATTCGAAGTATGGAGCGACACTCCATCGTACTCTGGATCGCGCGCGCGGCTCAAGCCGGTTGCGCCTCGGCGTGCTAAGATACCATCTTTACCGATAAAGAGGCCGCTATGCGCCGTGCTCTGATCTTACTTTTCATCGCTGCCGCGCTGACCGCGCAAACGCGCCGTGAACCGCGGAATCCATTGACCATTCGTACCGAGGAAATCCAAGTGGTGCTGGATGGATCGGATGGCCTTCCCTACGCCTATCACTTGTCACGCGTCTATCTGCCGCGGCTTGGCCCGACGGCACAGCCCGCAACACTGCGCGGCGAAGACGCGGGCCGCCCCATCGAGGTAACGATTTATGACCAGTCGACGCACAAGTTTGAAGTGCTGCATGTAGCGCCGTCGAACGCGGACGTCTCACCGAACGAGGTCGACTTTCATTTCAAAGTGCGCGACGCCGCGTCATTCACCCTGCGTTACTCGGCCAAGAGCACGACGCTCACGGTGTCGCTTGAAGAGGTCAGCGAAAGATCGGGGTGGGAGTTGATCGACGTTTCCCTGCCCGATCTGGTGACTCTTCACGAAGAAGACGGCGCGGGTTGGATCGCGCACGGCGATTCCGGCGGCAGTGTGGTGTCGCTGGCGAAAGCAACGCCTGGACGACTCGCGCCGAATCGCTTTTGGCGCGGCGTGGCGGCCACTCTGCCAGTGGCGATGCTCGGCACCGACAAAATGCTCTGCGTCGAGGAAGTCACGGCCTACATGGACTATCTCGAACTGGCAGTCGACGGCGAGCCGGGACACAAACGCGCCAAGCTCGGCACTGTGAAGATGTATCGCATCGACGGCAGTCTTCCGCAAGACATGAACTTGGCGGGCGATAATCCGAAGGTCGCCGGCAACGACCGCACGCCGAACTTACTCGTAGGTCAGAAATCGACCGTGCGCCTCGACTTCATCGCTGACTACGATCACAACGGCGTGGTCGATTGGCTCGACGGCGCGAAATTCACACGCGCGCACATGCCGCCGATCCCCACGCATTATTTCGACGACAAGTTTCAATACTCGGTGCATTCCGACGAACCAAGATTCCCCAAGGCCGGCGCGACGTTCAAGGAGACCGAGCGCATCGTGCAACAAGTGGCGAATCTCACTGCGGGACAGGCGCAAACTGTTTACCTATGGGGATGGCAGTACGCAGGCAAGGACACGGGCTATCCGGCGGTCGACAAGTTGAATCCGCGCGTGGGAACGTCGGAAGACTTGCAGCATCTGCTCACATTCGCGCGCGGAGTGAATGCCACGGTGAGTTTCTCCGATAATTTCGACGACGCCTACCGATCGAGTCCCGCGTGGGATGAAAGATACATCGCGCGGCGTCCCGATGGCGAATTGTGGAAGAGCCGCAACTGGACCGGTGAAGATTCCTACATCCTCGGTATGGCCAAGTACATGGCCGGTCCCGGCGCCGAGCGCGTGCGCTACACGTGCGATCACTACGGGCTTCGCGATACGTATCTGGTCGACGTGCTTTCCTATTACGCAATCCGTAACGATTGGGATCCCGCGCATCCGGCGAGCGGCATCCAGAATCTTGCCGCGCGGCTCAAAGTTCTCGATGGATTTAAGGCCTGCGGACTCCATATGGTCTCGGAGGAATTGCGCTATCCCTTCATCGGCAAGCTCGCGGTGGCCGACAACGGTCCGGTGGGTGGAAAGGATCCGTTCGGCGGCGACGACATTCCGCTCGCCGCGACGATCTATCGCAAGTCGGCGATCTGGGGATTGCGTGGGCCGCAGAAACGCGACAACTCCGCCGTCGCGACGTTCTTCTACAACGGTCACGGATTCCCGTGGATCACCGCGGAAACGAACCTTGAGGAATTCACGGAGTTTTTCTGGCAGACGATTGTGCCCTGGTATCAAGTGCACTACAAGAATGTTGAGACGTTCCGCCGCGACGGCGAACGCGCGATCATTGGTCTCGAAGGAAACTCGCGGATCGAAGTGAACGCCAAGGAAAATCGCTACTCGGTCGTGGTGAACGGGGTGGAAGTGGCGCGCGATGGCGATACGTTTTGCCCCATTGGCGACGATCGCATTGGATTTTACTCGAAGAACGGCGGCGAGCGATCCGCGCCGATGCCCAAAGGCTGGGATGCTGCGAAACTATCGGCGCAGGCGTTGTTCGCTGATCGCGCGGAGCCCGTGACAATCCGAGCCGACAATAAGCAAATCCGACTTACGACGAAGGCGAGACGCGCCATTTTGGTTTTCCGGCACGGTCCCGCACAGACCGTGCGATTGCCGGTGCGCTAGTTTTTGGGACGCTCTCACATAGCTTTCGAGGGACGTGCTTCCTCCGCGATGGTCCCAGGGAGTTGAACGCCGAGAAATCTCTCGATTTCGCGCTGCGAATCGGTTTGGTACGCCCCCTGCCATACTTTAAGAACCTTGCCCTCGGGCGAAACAACAATAGTTTGAGGAGTCGCCGTAAGTTGATAATCCGAGAGAACGCCCGGAGATACGTCAAAAACTAGATCCACGTTGGGTCCTGAGATGTGGTTCCTTTCCGCATATTCACGCAGTCCGTCACCTGTAACTGACAGACAAAGAAGATGAAACTTGCCGCCGCCCTGCTTGATCAGCGCACCGAGATTCACGCGATTCCTGGAGCACCATACGCAATGTGGCGAAAGCACGTAAATCACGGTGGGAAGGTTCGCATCCCCGTACCTAATCGCTGCCGCAGACCCGTCCAGATGTTTACCGACAATCTGCGGGAAAGCGGTACCAACACCCAGGACCGGGGGTCGCCGGGCAGCAGGCCTTGCACCAGCCAGCGCGATTCGGTGCCACGAAATGGCCTTCCAGGCAAGAAGAACGTTACAAGCGACGGAAAGCGACAGGAAAACAAACAGTATGCCAGTGGTTGCACGCGCTCCCACCGATCCGTCAGTTGCCGGTCCAAAAGCAGGCCATCTTGGCTTCATACCAACCGATACCTCCTTTATTCTTTATGGCTCATTAAACCAAACAACACTCTTGGAATCTGGTACCGGCCCTCCCTTGAAAAGCAGGAGGTTTCCGTCGCAGCCGATAAAGTCGCGCAGGGTAAATTCAGGCGTCACCATCGGGCTGGTGCCGGAGATCGGCTGCCACGTAGCGGTTCCGCGATTGAGGACGTAGAGCGTCGTCGGATTCACAGACCAATTCGCATATATGCTTCCCGAATCGGTAATGGCAAGATGGCCGAGTCGCGCCGCCTTGGCGGAGGTCGAGGACGGGGGCTGCACGCTTAGCCTGCTTACCCCATTCCCGTTATTCTGAATCTCGATCCATTCGCGAGATGCCGGAACGTAGGCACCGATGCTCGTCGCTGAAGCGCGCAGCGCGCAAAGGCTACCTTCTGCAATCGCGTGAGGCAATGGTTGCCTCGGAAGGGTGGAGCGCATCACGAACTCGCCAGCGAGTTGGCCGTCAAGCGTGTATTCCTGGAAGACTCCATAGTCTTTCTGCGGGCCACGAGTTGGCAGGGTCCCGGGCCACGGCACGTTCGCTTCGGCCCCCGGATTCCAGCCTAAAGCCCACACGTGCCCGTCCTGAGAAAGGACGATGCGAATCGGCACAAAAGGGTCCGTCCGGATAACCACGCTTGGCGGTCCCGGCTGAGTGAACAGCATAATCAAGGAGGCCCGGCTACCGTCGGCATTGAGCGCTCCCGCGGAGGCCGCCAGAAGGCCGCTTCGGGATATCGACATGTCCATCGGATGTATGTCTACGGAACCAGGAACGCCGAGATCATTTGTCCGTAGAACAGTCCCGTTTGAGCGATAGATCGTAATTGTCGGGGCGCTGAGGTCGTGGACTAGGCAGAATCCGTTTTCGCATCGTGGTTCTCTTCCGGCAATCTCTGCGGCAAACTGTGCCGAGCGAACAGGCTGACCAAGCGTTTTCGAGGTCTGTGCCATGCCGCTGGAGCCAACACAAGTCACAATGATCAGCAGCCCAGCGTCACGCACGGTGTCTTTCATAAGGCGCCAGGCTACTTCAAGTTTTTCGCGTCGCAAACGTGGGTTCATGCGAGACCTCGCCTAGTAATATGGTGGATAACAATACCAATAACCCGGGTAAACACAAGTTGCTCTTTGTTCCGGGTAGCATTCGAGGTACGGGTCGCCACCGCAACTCAGACACGTATGGCTATCCCCGCAATACTCGGTATCCCCGCAATCGTCATCGTAATTGCAGCAGCCGGGGGCGCTATTCCAACAAGTGCTTGAATCGTGGCAGCTACTGCAGTTGCCGGAATTCATGGAATTGCTACAGCCCGAACAATACTCTGACACGTCGGCATCGGTCTGGTAACACGTTATGTCTTCGTTTCCCGGGTAGGTGTTGCATTCGGCGTGACAGCTCGAACTATAGTTCGGATCGCATTCGCAGTCCGGTACGATGGTTGTTGAAGAATCGCTGTAGACAGTGGTGTCACACGCACCAACGGAAGTGTCAAAAAGTCCAACTAGGTCTGCCCAGATTTGCGAGAATCCGCTACGTCGTTGTGCTAACGACCTGACTTGACAACTCGAGTCTCCATCGGCACGGTGGGAAAGCCAGTATAACCCGCCGGTTGAGGGTCTCAGGCCGTCGAACACACCGCGAAGCGCACCGCCATTTGCCGCGCTCACGACTCGGACGTGCGACCACTGCGCCCGCCTATAAATGTCTCGAAGATCCGGGAGGGCAAGTACTGCTGCGATGCACACGATTGCCCAGACACAGGCTCTGAATAGGACAAGGCCCGCCGCAGCCCCTATTTCACCAATTTCACGACTCTTGTCGGTTCTGGAGGAAAGAAACACGGGCTACTCCCTTCTGACGCGGAGGCTAACATCAAACATGTGGTGTGTCAATTAGGAAATGCGGTGAAATGGAGTGTTTATTTGAACAATCTGCCAGAGCTCGCTCTGATTTCTTGCATTCCGGCCAATTGTATTAAGATCTCCATGCTAAGCCCTTTTCTTGTGACTCAAATAAAACACGCCGCCCAAAATGTTCATGAGCAGCGTCATCAGGAGATAGAGCGAGAAGAGATTTCCGCCTTGATCGCTGTGCGCCAGCTTGAATAATTCGAGAAATACAACCTGCCCGACACCGAGACCCATCGGCGCGACCGGTAGGATCGTCGAGAGCATTCCGCACGGCGCATACACGACGTAATCGAGCACCGTGACGTTGCTCATCCCCAGCGTCAGTCCCAAGCAGAAGAAGCCCGCGATCATGAACGCTTGATTGAAAATCGTCAACGCAACGGCCCACAAGAGTAGCGGAATGTTCAGCGCGTAGTGACGCCCTTCGGCGTACATCGAGTCGATGGCGACATGCAAATGCAGCCGTGCGGCGAGACTCAGCACAAAGGCAGGCGGACGCGCGACCATGCGCAGGAAGAAAATCCCCGCCAGCGTCGCGGCCATCGCGCCCGAGCAAATCAGAAACAATCCGCGGATGCGGACATCGCCCATGAGCGAGGGTTGCAACAAAATCCCGGCGGCGCCGAAAAAGAGCATCGTGAAAACGCCCGCGGCGCGATCGACCAGCAGGCTGCCGATCACGCGGGAACGCAATGCGTCGTGCGACCGGATCGCGCGCAGGCCGCGGACAAAATCCTCGCCGACGTTGGCAGGAACGATCAGGTTGAAGAATTTTCCTTCCATCAAATACGTGAAGGCATTCCACAGCGGGACGCGAATACCGCGCGAGCGCAACAGCGCCAGCCAACGGATTCCTTGCGTGTAATAGGCGATGAGCGTGATGAAGCAAACGAACAGGAACATCGGCCAATGTTCCAGCGCTCGCGTCAATTCGGCGGGTTTCAGGCTTCCGCGATGATACAGCCACCAAAGGATGAGCGCCGCGAAGACAAACTTCGCGACTTCGGCGATCTTGCCCTTGGTTGATGTTTTGGGCGGTTCCAGTTCTTCCGGCGTCTCGGCGATTTCTACCGCGGCCAGATCCGGGACGGGAACCTGCTGTTCTTCATCCATTCAGACTTACCCCAGTTACTTCGCAGCGTGCTTGTACAGCCAACCGGCCAGCGCAATATCTTCGAGGGCCACGCCGTTCGATTTGAACAACGTGACCTCTTGCGCCGTTGCTCGCCCCGGCTTCTTGCCCGCCACCACGTCTCGCAACTCTATCACTTCCTCCCAACGCCGGGCATCCGGACGAAAGGCGGTGATCAACTCGCCCGATTCAATCTTGGATTGTTCGATCGAGTCGACAACAATACGTTCGGCGCGGTCCACCGCCGCTTCGTCGAGCTCGCGGCGCGACGCCGCATTTCCGCCGATGGCGTTGATGTGCATGCCCGGTTCGATCCATTCGCCGAGGAAGACGGGGTGAGTGGAAGAAGTGGCCGTGACCACGATATCCGCGCCGCGCACCGTGTCGCGCGCGGATTCGCAGGTGCGGATTTCGGCGTTCACGTGGTCACGCAGGCGGCTCGCAAAGTCCGCACGACGCGCCGCATCGCGCGAGAATACGCGAACTTCCGCCAGCTTTCGCGCACAATCCACCGCCAGCACTTGCGTGAACGCCTGAAGGCCCGAGCCGACGATCGCCAGCGTACGCGCGTCGTCGCGCGCCATGCACTTGGTCGCGAGACCACTCGCTGCGGCGGTGCGAACTTGCCCGAGGTAATCCGCTTCGATCGTAGCGAGGGGCCGCGCGGTTTCGGCATCGAACAGCAGGACGAAAAAGTACACCCCGTCCTTCGACGAAGCGTAGGCCTTGCATCCCAGAAATCCCGCCGCCGAATCCCCTGCGCCCATCAAGTGCAACATCGCGCCATTCGGCGCGCGGACGCGTCTCCGCGGTTCGTTGGCGGCCGTGCCGGACGACCAACTGCGAAAAGCCTCTTCCACGAGGCGGATCGCTTGGTCCATCATTCCCGCTGGAGACAGCAGTTCGCGGACTTGAGCCTCGGAAAGATACAGCACAATGAAGGGAATTTACCGCAGCGCGACTTTGACGGTGTTACGTTCTTTGCGCAGAACGAGTTTGTTCTCGCGGGCCAGCCAACCAATCGCCCAGTCGGCGGTCAACTCGCGTGTCCCGAGAGATTTTTTCAGCGCGGCCAGGCTCATTTCACCCTTGGTTTCGAGAGTGTGCCAGACCTTTCCGGCCATCACACCGATCTCTTGCGTCATGGGAAGTTCTTGAGTCATGAGGAAAATTATATCATCGCCGTCACGAACCCGCCGTTATACGTCCGATCAAAATTCCAATAAGCAACGCGGCGAGAATCGCGAAAATCACGTTCATCGTCCGGCGCCATCCCGGACGCAGGAACGGCCAGCGCGTAATCGCGGACCATTTTTCGCGCCGCGGATTTTCCATCGCCGCCATCATGCGCTCGTACGCGACGTCGACGAACGCTTCGAGCGCCGCCGCGCCGAATTCCACACTGGCCGCCGCGGGATAGCCAACGTATCCGCCGCGTCCTTCCTTCATCGCGAAATCGGTCTGCAGCCGCGTGAGAAGCGGAGGATCGAAAGGCTCTAACTTCGAATGATCCGCGACCAGGTCCGGCCGCAATTTCAGCATGAACGACGTTTCGAGTAATCCGCCGTGAGTGTCCCCCTTGAGCATCCGCCGCTCGGACTCGGCGAGCGCGCGACCCAGCCGTTCTTCCACGCGATGCCACAGGCGTCCACTGAGCACTTCGGGAATCAGCGTGCTCGAAAGAGAGACCATCTTCATGCCGTAGCGCGATTCGATGGCGTGCGCCGCTTCTTCGAGCGCGATCAAATGTCCGACGGCGCCGTGACCGCTTGCCAGGAACAAATACTTGAAGCCGTGACGCGCCAGCGACCGCCCGGTGTCGTAGATGACGTCGCGGATCGCCGTGCCGCGCACGGAAATCGTGCCGGGCGCGGTGAACGCGTTGCATCCCAGCACGAGCGACGGCAAAACCACAACGGTCCAGTCGGAATGTTCGGCGGCGTATCGCTCAGAGAGCCGCGCGGAAAAGTATTCGGCGTCCCAAATGTCCACGCCGCACGGCAAATGCGGTCCATGCTCTTCGATGGGGCTCACGGGCTGAAGCAAGAGCGTGCGCGCGCGATCGAGCGCGCCGATTTGCGGCCACGAAAGGTTTTCGAGACGAATGAGCGGCATTGAGTCGGACTATATTCTAGTCCGAACGGAGCACGACTCTGTTTCTAGTCCGCGCGCAGCGCGTCCATGTTGCTAGTCCGCGCGGAGCGCGTCCATTACATCAACCCGCGCGGCGCGGCGCGCCGGCATCGCCGAAGCGACCACCGCGGCCGTGAGCAACACCAGCGCCGACGCGACGACCGTCAGCACGCCGGGCATTCGGACGTCCTGCACGTAACTGGCGGCGATTTTCGCGAGCGCAAATCCGGCGACGACGCCCGCCACCACGCCCGACCCCGCCATCACCGCGCCTTGCGATACAACCTGTGTGATTAGGTTCATCGGCTTCGCGCCGATCGCCAGACGAATGCCGAACTCGCGGGTGCGCGCGCTCACCGAAAACGCCAGTACGCCCGCCACGCCGACCACCGCGATCAGCAGGGCGACGGCCGCGAATCCGCCGAACACAAACGTGTTCAAGCGATCGGGCGTCAGCACTTCGGCGCGCACGTCCTCGAGCGTCGCGGCCTTCTCCACCGGTTGGTCGGAGGAGCGTTCCCGAATCAATTTCGTGATCGGCGTCACCAGCGCATAGGGATCGCCGTGCGCGTGCACGAACAGCCGGCCGCCGAAAAAGCCTTCCTGTTGGAACGGCTGATAGATGGTCAGTTGCTGGCCGGGCGTAACGTGTTGGTCGTCGATATCGGCCGCGACACCCACGATGCGGCGCGGTTCGGTCGAGATGTCAACGAACTTCATCACCGGATCGGTCCAAAAGATGTGGCGATTGATGGCGTCTTGGTTCGGAAACATTCGCTGCGCCACGCTTTGACTGATGATGACGACTTTTTCGCTGCCCTTCTTGTCGCGATCGTCGAAATCGCGCCCCGCGATGAGCGGCACGCCGAGCGCGTTGAAGAATCCGCCGGAAATGTAACGCAGCGCCGAGCGCTGATCGTCTTCACCCGCGCCGCGTTGATAGCCATCGGCCGAGAACGTAAAGTTGAAACCAAACAAGTCACGCCACGGAACCAGCAAACCCACGGCCACGCGATCGACGCCCGGCAGCGCGGAGACATCGCGAATGACATCCTGATAGAAATCGACGACCTGTTCCGGCTTCTTCTGGTAGCTCATCACCGGAACATTGATCGCCAGCACATGGCGCGTGTCCATTCCTGTTTGCACGCGTTGCAAGTCGATCAGCGTCTTTAAGAGCATGCTCGCGCCGGCCAGCAGCACGAACGATGCGGCGATTTGCACCACGGCGAAAGCGCGCAAACGCGCGTTGGTCGAACCGGTGATGCGTACACCGCCGCTGCTGGAAATTCCGCGCGACGCCCCCGTGCCCGGCAAGCGCGGCACAAACGCGAGCAACACGGACGCCGCAACGGCCAAGCCCGCGCCCACCCACAGCATGCTCGAGTCGACGGTGAGGTCGAGCGCGCGCACCGAGAATCGCGAGGCGTAGCGGGCCAGAACCGCGACCGCCGGCCGCGCGATGATCACCCCCAGCAACGCGCCCGCGCCGCACAACAAAACGCTTTCGGCCAGCAACGTGCGCCGCAGCGCGGCGGCGCTCGCGCCCAGCGCCGCGCGGATCGTCAGTTCACCTTCCCGGCGAACGCTTCTCGCGAGAATCAAGTTCGCGACGTTTGAGACGGCGATAATAAAGACCAATCCGGACGCCGCCAGCAAAACCCATAAAACGGTGCTGGCTTTCGAAGTAATTTGCTCGCGCAGCAAGTTGGCGTGAATGCGGAAATCCGCTTTCTGCGAGTACGCCTCGGGATGCTGCTTCACCATCGAGCCGTGGACGGTCTCGAGTTCCGCACGCGCTTGTTCCACCGTCGCGCCCGGCGCCAGGCGTCCGAACAACTGCGTCATGCGATGGACGCGTCCCTGCACCATGGTCGCCGAGAGATGATGCGGGCTGCAAACGATGTTGGCGATGATTTCAGTTTCGGATGGATACGGCACCGAAGGCTCGAGCACTCCCACAACCGTCGCGGAACGCGAACCGAGGCGCACCACTCTTCCGAGCACCGTGGGATCGCTCTTCAGCGTCGTCGACCAGAAGCGATACGTCAGCACCATCGCGCCGGCGGCGTTCGGTCCGTCGTCATGCGCGTCAAGTAATCGGCCGATCACCGGATGCAAGCCCACCACGTCGAAATACGCGCCGTCGACCACGCCGGCGGTTACTTCGCGCGGCTCGCCGAGTCCGACCATGGTGAAACCGATGGACGAAAACTCGCCGAGCTTCGTGATCGTCCTTAAGGCCGGGCGGATATCTTCGATTTCGGGCACCGAGAAATTGGCGTTCTCCGTGCCGATGCCCATGGCGCTCTGGCGGATGAAGATCAAACGATCTTCTTCGCGATTCACGAGCGGCCGCAGCAAGACGCCGCGTACCAGAGAAAAAATGGCCGCATTCGCGCCAATGCCGAGCGCGAGCGTGAGGATCACGGTGATCGCCAAACCCTTGGTCCGTGAGAGCGAACGGATTGCAAACTTAACGTCATTGAAGAAATTCATTTGCGGGCTCCTTATGACACTCCGTTTTTCCACAACGGACGCGGTACCCCCCCCGCGGCCAGTTCGCTTGCAATTGCAACCAAGTATATACCCGATGTAAGATTTTTTCGCGGCCTCCACGTCGCCTTTTGTTCGATGGAAATCGCTCTTACACTTTCGCCCGTCGAAGTCCGCATCCTCGGCGCGCTCATCGAGAAGGATATGAGCACGCCGGAATACTATCCGCTGTCGCTGAACGCGCTGACCAACGCGTGCAATCAGAAAAACAATCGCGACCCGATCGTGTCGTATGACGAAGCCACGGTGCGTGACGGACTCGAGTCGCTGCACCGCCGCGAACTGGCGCGGCCGTCGCGAGGGGAAAGCCGGGTCTACAAGTACGAGCACAGTCTCGCCGAGGTTTTCAATTTTGGACGCGGCGAAATGGCGGTGATCGCGGCCCTCTTGCTGCGTGGCGCGCAGACGCTGGCGGAGATTCACACCCGCACTGAGCGAATGCATCGCTTTGACGATGCGGAACAAGTGGAATCGTGCTTGCGGCGGCTGAGCGAACACGATCCGCCGTTGGTAATCAAGCTGGCCAAGCAGCCCGGATGGCGCGACGTGCGATACACGCACTTGTTTTCAGGTGAACCCGCGATATCCGCCATGCCCGAGGTGCACGCCGATGCACCAACCGCTGCTCATGCAGGAGCGGAAAGCCGTTTGGATAAGCTGGAGCGTGAAATCGCCGAATTGCGCGACGCCTTCGAGCAATTCAAGAAAAGTTTCGAGTAATAGGCGTGCGGTTGTCGGAACCTACCGCGAGCGGTTCTGACCATACTAGCTTTCGCCGAGCACCGTCACCACAACCTGGCGCTCGCGCGGGCGCGAATCGAAATCGCAGAGGACAATTTGCTGCCACTGGCCGATGGCCAGTTGTCCGTCGAAAATCGGAAAGCCTTTGGTCGTACCGACGAGTGAACTGCGCAGATGCGCGTAGCCGTTGTCGTCGTTCCAGCGCGAATTGTGCGCGTAGTCGTTGGTGGGCGGCGCGATTTGGTCGAGGGCGCGCTGTAAGTCGGCGATGCAGCCCGGCTCGTATTCAGTGGTAGTGATTCCCAGCGTAGAACCGACGCCCGACACGTTCACGATCCCCTGCTTCACGCCCGACGATGCGCGCCACGTCCGGCGTGATGTCGATCACGTGGCAGTCGCCGTGTGTCTTCAAGCGAATCGTTTGTTGAAAAACGTTCATGTGCACCTCAGTTTTCTCCAGGCTTCTCGATGTGGTCCACGACGAGAACGTCGACCATAGCCTTCTGCGGTTCGAGCTTCAAACCAAGCTGCTTCTGAACCGCTTCAAGGATATTGATGTCGCTAGGATCCGGGTCGGCATCGTTCGCTCTCGTGCGCGGCGTATACGTGAGTTTCAAATCATACGTGCCCGTCAGACCAGTTTGGTCCACGACCGGGCGATCCAAGAAGCCGGCCTGGAGAAGTTGGCCGACGATGTCTTCCAACGTCGCGGCAACCATTGTGATTTCGTAGTTGCGTCCCACCACATTCAGTCGCGATTGCCACTTCGCGTCATCGGACGCGGGCTTGAGCTTGGCGCCGGATTTTCCAACGACGAGCCCGTAAACCCGAATTTCCCGCTGTTCATGATGCACCTTCAAATGGAAGCGCTCCGCGAGCAGGGCTTGCAGCATGGGCCTGAAGTCTGCCTCTTTTAACGGCGTGTCGCCTTCCGCCTTCGCCGCGACATCAAAGTAGGCGTCCTCCCATGGTCCGAGCGAAGGACCAACCATCTGATAGGGTTTGAGATTGTATGCATACATCACTAAGGCCGGGGTCATGAACGCCTCTAAGGTGAGCCTCGATCCCGAAACCTTCACAACATGCTGTTCATGAATTGGCGGAGGATGCACCTTCACCGACGCGACCTCGAACTGTTGGGGCGTCGCCGTTAAAAGCAAGATGAGACTGGCGATGAGTTGGGGGTTCATTTAAGAAAATCGTAGTCGCCGCCGGGTGCGACCGTGACTCCTTTCAGACGCGGCGAGTGTACAACAATGTTGTCGTAATACCAAAGGTGCAGATACGGCAAGTCCTGGTTCAAGGTCTTCTGGATTTCCCAAAGTTGCGCGCGGCGCTTGTCGCGGTCCATTTCCTGGCGCGATTGTTCGATGAGCGCATCGACGCGAGCGTTCGCGTAGTGCCCGCGATTCGCACCGGCCGGCGGCGTGCGCTTCGAGTGAAAGCAGTACTCGAAAATACCGGGATCGTTGTTCACGCGAATCCAGCGCAGGGTGTACATCTCGAATGCACCTTTCACGATGTCGGAGTAAAACGTGGCGAATTCGTTCGACCGTAATTCCATCGCGATGCCTACGTCGCGCAGTTGCTGCTGCACCACCGCCGCGAGTAACCGGCTGGTTTCCTCCGTGGACGTCTTCATGGTCAGGCGCAGACGCACGCCGTCGGGACCGGGGCGAAATCCCGCGGCGTCGAGCAGCGCGCGGGCCCGCGCGGGATCGTGCGGATACGTAGCAGCGCCGGGGCAGAACGCCCAATGATTCGGCGGCAGTACGCTCGACGCCGGCCGCGCCTGATTGCGCCAGAGATATTCGATCATCGGCTGGCGGTCGATGGCGTGGGCAAGCGCCTGGCGAACTTCCACGCGCGCGAGAACAGGGTCGCGCATATTCAGCGCGATGTATTGATACACCGTGCCGGGCGATTGCGTTACCTGCAAGCGAGGCTCGCGTTCGAGGGCGCGCACCATGTCGGCCGTCAGTGCGTTGATCTCGACGTCGGCGGAACCCTTGCGTAATTCGAGCGCGCGAACGGTGGTGTCGGGTGCGACTTTGAATCGGACGCGTTTCGCGCCGCGCTCCAGAAGGACGTACTCATCGGTCGATTCGCCGACGAACCGAAATGGTCCCGAGCCGATCGGCGCGCGTGCCAACTCTTTTCCGGCGCCATTCGGAACGATGCCGATCGCGCCCTGCGAAACGCTCGCGAGAAATCCAGCGTCGGGCTGCTTGAAATGGAAGATCACCACACGATCGTTGGGCGTTTCAATGCCTGAGATTCCCCGGAAGGTCGAGGCTTTGGTGCTCGTTACCGTGCCGTCGAGAATGCTTTCGAATGTGTACCGTACATCCCGCGAAGTAAGCGGGCGGCCATCATGGAATTGCGCGTTTCTCAGGTGAAAGACGCACGTGAGCGGATCGGGAACCTCCCAGCGTTCGGCGAGCGCCGGCCGTTGCTCGAACGTGTCGTCCAATTCCACCAGCGGATCGAAAATCAATTGGTTGATTCGCTCCGATTGCGCGTCCGACTCGATACGCGGATCGAGCGCCGTGGGGCTGCTTTCGATGAGGAACACAATCTCGCCAGGCTGGTGCGCGCCACCGCATCCGGCGAGCAACGCCGCGCCCGCCGTGGCGAGAAATCCGCGGCGGCTACTTCGCATAACAGATTTTGCCGAGGATCGCCGGACGCTTGGCGCCGGTGGCCGAAGGAATATTCGAAGGACGGCGATGAAATGTTTCGTAGGCGAGTAGCGCGAAGAGCACCGCCTCCTTGGCGTCGCCGGAAAGATCAAAGTCCTCCGCGCGCAACACGCGGACGCCGGGCAATTCGGCCTTCAGTAGCTGCATCAGAAACTCGTTGTGGACGCCGCCGCCCGACACCACGAGATCGTCGCAGTGCTTGATTGCTTGCGCAATGGTCCGCGCGGTGAGCGCGGTAACGGTTGCGAGCAAATCTCCTTTGGCCAGTCCTCGCGAAAGCAGCGCCTCGACGAACTCGCGGCCGTATTGCTCGCGCCCCGACGTTTTCGGTGGACGCCTCGCGTAGTAGCGATCGCGCATCAACTCCGCCAGCAGCGCGGAATCCACACGCCCGCGCGAGGCCCACACGCCGCCGCGATCGTATTTGCGCTTCCCGCCGGAGAATCGCTCGATCAATGCATCGATCACCATGTTGCCCGGCCCGGTGTCGAACGCGATCACCTGATCGGCGCGCGCGCTGGCGGGAATCACCGTGATGTTCGCGATGCCGCCGATATTGAGCGCCACACGCTTGCGGCTCGGATGGCGATATAGCAGGAAATCGAAAAACGGCGCGAGCGGCGCGCCCTGACCACCAACGGCCATGTCGGCGACGCGAAAATCCCCGATGGTGGTGACACCGCTGCGCGCGGCAATCACCGCGGGCTCGCCGATTTGCAGCGTGGAGGCCGGCGCCAGTCCCTGATGAAAAATGGTTTGACCGTGCGAGCCAATCAGCGCCGGCGTGCGTTTGCCGCACACTTTCGCAACGGCGGCTGCAAACGCCTCGCCGATCGCGAAATTCAGCGCGCTGATTTCCGCCACCGCAATCGACTTCGCGTTCGACGCCTCCAGAATCCGCCGGCGGAGGGCGCGCGAGTACGGAACGGTCGCGAATTTCTGCACGCCGAGACGCGCTCGCGCGCCGCGTCCGGAAATCTCCACCAGCGCGACATCAATTCCGTCGGCAGATGTTCCGCTGATGAGTCCGGCAACCCGCATTAATTTGCCGTAGGACGCTCGGCGCGGTCGATGACCAGCGTGTCGACCATCGCGCGCGTCGATTCGATTTTCAAACCGAGTTGCTGTTGAATGGCCGTAAAGAGTCCCGGCTTCGGCGCGTTGTCGGGGCGTGGCAGCGCGCCGGCCATAACGGCTTCATCGGGAGAAAACGCCAGATCGAAATCGTAGCGGGCCGCCAAGCCGGTATGGTCGACCACGGGATCGTCCAGCATGGCGCGCTGCATCACCCCCGCCAGTTCGGCCATCGTCGCGCTGCGGGCGGGCAAGCGAATCTCGTCCGGCGCGACCACGAAGATCAAAGGCGGCGGTCCTTCCGGCGTCGCGTCCGGCGAAACGGTCGTCTCTTTCAACTTGGGTCCGCCCTTGGCGACCGTGAGCACATAGGCGCGCATTTCCTTTTGCTCGCGATGAAAGGTGAGACTGAACCGGTCGTTGAGGAGTTTTCGGAGCATGGCCATTTGCTCGTTGAGATTCGGCCGCACTGACCCCGGCGTTCGCGCGACGATGTCGTAACGATCGTCATTGACCCACGACGCCCCGCCCGAAATGGCTTTGGGACTGACATTGTAGGCCGCGGCAATGAGCGTCTTCACCGAGTGATTCCGCGCCGCCAACTCGTTCGCGCTCAGCATCCTGATCCAGCGGCCTTGATAGGCGGGGTCCGCCAGTTTGATGGTCGCGACTTCGAATTCATCGAATTTCGGCCGTGTCTCTTGGCCCGGCGGCGCCGTTTGCGCAGCGATCGAGATCGCTGCCAGGAAAACTATGGCGGCGGTTCGTTTGATAATTGACTTCATACCTCTCCAGAATGTCCTTAGCGCTGCGACGTTGTCAAACGTTCGTTCTGTCATGCAGCAACGCCGGCGTATCTCGGCCACGATCCGCTCCCAGAGCTACGGTATCTCAAAGGACTCGTGAAGTCTGTGGGCAGCCTAGATCGCTTTCCGCGTCGAAGATGAAGCTTGTGAGTCCCGCCATCCGGCGTGGGTTCGATCCGGATTCGCCTGTATGGACTGAACCACAAAGGAATCAATTAGTTAGTGATGCAAACGCAGGCCTGCGGGCCTGGCCAACCGACCGGGTCTATCTTTCGGACATTATTCTGTGTTACTCTAATCATCTGGACCCTTGAATGGCGAAACGGAAGTGGGCGAAAAGCCCACTTTTTTATTGCGCGAGTTTTGCGCAATTCTTCGCCGGCGTGGGTTGATGAATTATGACGGATAGCAAAATCCGCCAGATCGTTGAGCGTGTCGCCGCTTCGGAAGGATTGGAAGTGGTGGAAGTAGATTTGCGCGGCGGCAAGCAGGGCATGTTGCGGATCGTGATCGACAAAATGAATTCAAGCGAAGGCGTTACGCATCACGATTGCGAAACGGTCAGCCGTCAGGTTGGCGCAATTCTCGACGTCGAGGATTTGATTCCGTTTCACTACACGCTGGAGGTTTCTTCGCCGGGAGCCGAACGGAAGCTCTCGAGTGCGGGCGACTTCCAGCGCTTCACCGGCAAGCTGGCCAAAGTAGTTCTGCGAGAGCCGTTGGGCGGCGACCAAGCCGCCGAACTGGCGGGCCAAGGCAGCTTGCGCGGACGCCTGGCCGGTGTTCACGACGGCGTGGTCACGCTGGAAGTGAACGGCAAGGGCGGCGCGGTTCGATCCATCCAAGTGGATTTGGAGAACGTGTCCCGGGCGCAGTTAGTTTTGGAGTGGTAAGCGCACCGTAGACTCCGGGCGGCGAAGCAAGGCCGGACCAAGTCGCCATCGGGCGTCGTGCGCTTTTGAAAAGGAAAACTTATGTCTTCCACAGCCACGCTGAATCAGATTATCGAGCAGCTCAGTCGCGAAAAAGGCATTGACGCGTCCATCATCGTCAGCGCTCTTGAAGACGCCATGCTGGTGGCCACGCGCAAATACTACAAGTCGACCGAAGACCTGAAGGCGCAGATGGATAAAGACGGCGTGAAGATTTTCGCCGTAAAAAAGGCCGTCGAGGAAGTGGTAAACCCGGTGAAGGAGATCGCGCTGAGCGAGGCGCGCAAGTACAACCCCTCGGCGGAAATCGATAGCGAAGTGTTGATCCCGAAACCCACCGATGTTCTGGGACGCATCGCCGCGCAGACCGCCAAACAAGTGATTTTCCAGAAAGTGCGTGAAGCCGAGCGCGACACCGTCTACGGCGAGTACAGCGGACGCGTCGGCGAGTGCGTGAATTGCACCATCAAGCGCATCGAGGGTCCCGACTTGATCGTGGACCTGGGAAAGACCGAAGGCCGCCTGCCGCGCAAGGAACAATCGCGCTTGGAAAGCTTCGAATTGGGCGAGCGTGTGCGCGTGGTGATCCTCAAGGTCGACAAAGCCGCCAAGGGACCGCAAGTGATCGTCTCGCGCGCCGACGCCACGTTGGTCACGCGCTTGTTCGAGATGGAAGTGCCGGAGATTTACGATTCGACGGTCGTTATCAAAGCGTGCGCCCGTGAAGCCGGTGAACGTACCAAGATCGCCGTGCTGTCGCGCGATCGCGATGTGGATTGCGTGGGCGCGTGCGTCGGGTTGAAGGGAATGCGTGTGGAGTCGATCCGCCGCGAATTGCGCGGGGAAAAGATCGACATTGTGGAATTCAGCGAAGACGCCGTGGTGTTCGCCACGCACGCGTTGAGTCCCGCGAAAATCAGCCGCGTCACCGTGCTCGACGCGCCATCGAAGCACCTGGAAGTGATCGTCGACGACACGCAGTTGTCGCTGGCCATCGGCAAGAAGGGTCAAAACGTGCGGCTCGCCGCGAAATTGATGGGCTGGAAGATCGACATCAAGAGCGAGGAAGAAAAACGCCAGGAAGTGGAGCAGCAGATGTCGCAGTTGGTCGACTCCGGCACGCCGCTCTCGGAGTTGAAGGACATCACCGACAGTTTGCGCGAGAAATTGACGGCGGCGGGCGTCACGTCCATCGAGCGCCTCGGCGAAATGACCGGCGACGAGCTCGAGAATATCCCCGGTGTCGGGCCGAAAATGGTGGAAAAGATCAGCGCGGCAGTGCAGAATTACTGGGAAGGCGGCGGTGAGGGTGGGGCCGCGGCCGATGCCGAAAGTCCCAGCGCAGAAGCAAGCGAAACAACCGAGAGCAAGGCGGAAGCGGTTGCCGAGGTAAGCGAGCCGGCACCGGCGACTGGCGAAGCGGCGGCAGCCGTTGAGCCGGAGAACTCGGTCGCCTCCGCGCCGGAAGGCGAATCGCCAAAAGCTGAATCGCACGAAGCAAAGCAAGCCGAAGAAGGCCGCGAAGCAGAGTCAGGTCGCGAAGCAGAGTTAAGTCGCGAAGCAGAGTCAAGTAAGGAGAACTAACATCGCAGTGATGCGCATCAACGATCTCGCACGAGAACTGGAAGTGAAATCCAAAGAAGTTCTCGATTACCTCGCCGAAATTGGCGTGGAGGGCAAACGCTCGCACTCCAGTTCGCTCGAAGAGGACCAGATCGCCAAGGTCAAGGCTCATTTCGCGGGCGAGAAAGCGCGTCGAGGCGCGACGTCCAAACGCGCCGCGCGGCACGAAGAGCCCGTTGAGGTTCCAGAGGAAACGCACGAGCCCGAACCTGTAGTTGAGGAACCCGCACCTGCGCCGCCTCCATCTCCCCGCGTAGCCGAAAAACCTGCGACGCCAGTGGCCGCGGCCCCCGCGCCGCCGGCCTCCGCCGCACCCGCGCGTGCGCTTGTTCCTCCGGGAGCACGCCCCGGTGGTCGCGCCGTATTGCGTCCCCCGATGCGCAGCGCCGCCGCTCCCGCGCCTCCAACTGCGCCCACACCGGCCGCGCCTCCTAGCGCGCCGCCCAAAGAAGCAGCTCCCGTCGCACCCGTGACGCCTCCACCGGCCCCGGTTCCGCCCCCGCAGGCCGCGCCGGAAGTTGTGGTGGAACCGCCGACGGCTCCGCCTGCGCCACCCGCTGTACCTGGAACACCTGGAAATCCGTTGCGCCGTCCGCCGATGTCGCCCGATCGTTTCGCCGGCCGGCCGTCGCTGGTCCAAGGCGTGCCCGCGCGCGGCACCGTTCCGCCCGGCACGATCATTCGCCGGCCCGATCAAGTTCCGCATCTGAATCAACCGCGACCTGCGCCTGTTTCCGCGGCGCCCGGCGCCGCGCGACCCGGTAGTCGTCCGATTTATCAGCGCCCCGGTGGACCATCGTCCGCACCCGGAGGTCGCCCAGGAGGATCCGCCGCACCCGGCGCACGCCCGGGATTCTCGCGTCCCGGTGGACCACCGTCGGGAGCGCCCGGCGCGCGGCCCTACGAGCGTCGCCCGATGCATCCCACACGCGCCCGCCCGGTGGGTCCCGGTGGACCCGTGTTGGCGCCGCCGCCCGGCGCACCGCTGCCCCCTGGACCGTCGCGGGGACGCCCGCGTCCGGCCGCGCAGCAAACGCGCGATAAGGAACGTCCGCAAGGACGCCGCGGTGGCCCGGTCCGCGAACCGGTCGCCGCCATGGCTCCGCGCGAAATCAATCGCACGATCACCATCACTGAAGGAGTCACGGTGAAGGAACTCGCCGAAAAACTCGGCGAAAAGGCCAAGGACTTGATCCAGATGATGCTGCTGCGCCGCGGCATTATGGCCAACATCAACCAGGCGCTGGACAATACGGTGGCCATCGACATCGCCAAGCACTTTGGTGCGGAAGCCAGCGTGGTGACCTTCGAGGAACAGGAAGTCACCGAAACAACCGAGACCGAAAACGCCGCCGATCTCGTCAAGCGGGCCCCCGTGGTCACCATCATGGGCCACGTCGATCACGGAAAAACGTCGCTCCTCGATGCCATCCGCTCCACCAACGTGACGGCGTCGGAAGCCGGCGGAATCACGCAGCATATCGGTGCATATTCGGTGGAAATCAACAACCGCCGGATCGCCTTCATCGATACACCGGGTCACGAGGCGTTCACGCGCATGCGCGCGCGTGGCGCGAAGGTCACCGACATTGTGGTTCTTGTGGTCGCGGCCGACGACGGCGTGATGCCGCAGACGGTCGAAGCCATCGATCACGCGCGGGCCGCAAAGGTGCCCATCATCGTGGCGGTGAACAAGATCGACAAAGAAGGCGCGATGCCCGAGCGGGTGAAAAAGCAACTCGCCGATCGCGGATTGATGTCGGAAGAGTGGGGCGGGCAGACCGTCACTGTGGAAGTTTCCGCCAAGCAGCATAAGAACATCGAACTGCTTCTGGAAATGATTTTGCTCGTCGCCGACATTCAGGACCTCAAGGCGAATCCGAAACGTCCAGCCTCGGGCACGGTGCTGGAAGCGAAACTCGATCGCGGCCGCGGTCCGGTCGCCACGGTGCTGGTGCAAAACGGCACGCTGCACGTCGGCGATCCGTTCATCGTTGGCCCGGTGTTTGCGAAGGTCCGCGCCTTGATGGACGATCGCGGGCGCGTGGTGGAGGAAGCAGGCCCCGCGACGCCGGTGGAAGTGCTCGGTCTCTCCAGCGTTCCGCAGGCCGGCGATCAGTTCCAAGTGATCACCGACATCATCAAGGCCAAGCAAACCGCGCTCTATCGCGAACAGCGTCTACGCGAGCAGCAACTCGCGGCGTCGTCGCGCGTGACGCTCGAACAATTGCACGAACAATTGAAGAGCGGCCAGATGCGCGAACTGCCATTGGTGCTGAAGGCAGACGTGCAAGGTTCGGCCGAAGTGTTGGCCGAAGCGCTGCAAAAGATCCCATCGGACAAGGTGAAGGTGAAGATTATTCGCGCCGGCGTCGGTGCGATCTCGGAATCGGACGTGGTGCTGGCGATGGCCTCGAACGCCGTGATCATCGGCTTCAACGTGCGTCCCGAGCGCAAGGCGCAGGAACTGGCGGAGCACGAAAAGGTCGACATCCGCCTGCACACGATCATCTATACGGTGACCGAAGAAGTCACCAAGGCGCTCACGGGACTGCTGGAACCGACGGTGAAAGAAGTCCACATGGGACGCGCCGACGTTCGCCAAACCTTCCGCATCTCGAAGGTGGGCGCGGTAGCGGGCTGCTTCGTTTCCGAAGGCAAGCTCACGCGCAACTCCGACGCGCGGCTGGTCCGCGACGGCGCGGTCGTGTACACCGGAAAAATTTCCTCGCTGCGGCGTTTCAAGGACGACGCCAGCGAAGTGCGCTCCGGCTTTGAGTGCGGCGTCACGCTCAGCAATTACAGCGACCTGAAACCGGGCGACGTGATCGAAGCGTACACCATCGAAAAAGTGCAAGCAACTTTAACTTCGTAGTTCTGAGTGCTGAGTGCTGAGTCCTGAGTTTTCCACTCAGCACTCAGGACTCAGGACTCAGGACTTTTTTGCGCCATGCCGTCCATCGGACTACTGACGCTCGATCTGCAATTGCCTTACGCGCATTCGCTCAAGGACAAGCGCCACACGCTTTCGCGCGTGAAAGACCGCCTGCGGCAGCGCTTCAACGTGGCCGTTTCCGAACTCGATCATCAGGACGTATGGCAGCGCGCGACCCTCGGCGTCACGTCGATTTCGTCGAGTGAAACGAATTTGCGGCAGGTCCTGGAAGGCGCGCAGCGCGAAGCGGAGACACTGACCGAAGAAGCCGGCGGCATGGTAAATTCCACCATTGAGCTAATGGAACTCTAGGATTTACAGCGTAGGATTTACAGCGTAGGACTTACAGCATGAGGTCACATCGCAGCGAACGATTAGCCGAAGAATTGCGAGTGGAACTGAGCCGCCTGATCGAAAGCGAATTGCGCGATCCGCGAATCGGCTCGGCCACCGTCACTGAAGTGCGCCTGGCGCCCGACGGCCGGAGCGCGCGTGTGTTCGTCAACGTGCTGGGCGGCGAGGAAGAAGAGCATTCCACGATGAAAGGCTTGGTCGCCGCGGCGTATTTCTTGCGCCACGCGCTGGCGGAGGAACTTTCCTTGCGGCACACGCCAGAGCTTTCGTTTGAGATCGATCGCGGGGAAGCGAATAGCGCGCGGGTGGATGAGCTTCTGAAACGGATCAACAAAAAATGAGAGAAAACCAAGGCAAAGGGCAACGGTTCGAACGATCGCGTATCAAAAAACGACGCCTTCCTACCTTCCTTTTGCCTTTTGACTTTTGCCTTTTGCCTTTTGCCTTGCGTTCTCTTCCTTCCTGCTAATGGACGGCGTCCTCGTTATCGACAAGCCCGCCGGTTGCACCTCCCACGACGTCGTGGCACGCACACGCCGAATCCTGGGATTAAAGCGCATCGGTCACCTGGGCACGCTCGATCCTCTGGCGACGGGCGTGTTGCCGCTCGTCGTCGGCCGCGCGACGCGTCTGGCGCAGTTTTTTCGCGGCCGCGACAAAGTCTACGAAGGACGCATGCGCCTTGGCTTCGCGACGGACTCGTACGATCGCTCCGGCGCATGCATCGGCGAAATAACCGATGACCTGCCCGATCGCGCCGAGCTGGAGTTGATTTGCCGCGAATTCACCGGCGCGTTGCAACAAGTGCCGCCGCCTGTGTCCGCGAAAAAAATCGGCGGCGTGGAAGCGTACAAGCTGGCGCGCAAGAAAATGGACGTGGATCTTCCGCCATCGAGCGTCCACGTGATGGAATTCACGATCCTCGACTTCGATGCGCCGTTCGCGCGTTTCCGCGTGCATTGTTCGGGTGGCACGTACGTGCGGTCGCTGGTGCACGACCTGGGACGCCGCGCCGGATGCGGCGCCCACGTCGACGAACTGCGGCGTACGGCGTCGGGCGAGTTTCTTGACGAGCAGGCCGTGACGCTCGAGCGTCTCGCGGAGTTGGTGGCGGAGAATCGTGTGGCCGAAGCGCTGGTGCCGGCGGAAAAAATGCTGCCGGAAATTCCCTGCTACAAAGTTCCGCCGATGGTTGTGCCCGCGGTCTTGAGCGGCCGAGACTTTCGCACCGTGCCGCCGATGAACTCGCCGGTGATCAAAGTGCTATCACATGAAGGCAAACTAATCGCCATGGCCGATCGCGCCGACATGGGATTCTTCCATCCCTCGATTGTTTTGTAGTTAGACCGGGAGAGATTCGTCGTCCGACCACGGCGGCAGCAGCTTGATCAATCCCCAAAGAATTCCCAGCGGCATGAGCACCAATACAATCGCCGTCAGCAACCCTTCGCGCGTGGCGAAACCCATCTTGTAGGTGGTGTATCCAAGAAAGCTCTTCGAAAAAAGCTGGCCGCCGATCACCACGTTCCAACGCATCGCAAAGATGCCGATCAGCGTCAGCACGCCGGCCACCGCGTACGTGCGCAGGCGGACTTTTTCGCTGAGGTGTAACACCTGCGTCAAGGCCAGCAAGCCGATGGGCAGCACGGTGCCGCACAGAATCTGGATCACCACGTGCGACGTGTAGAGCCGCGAATGCACCATGAAGTCGAGACTGCGAAACGATTCGTCGGCTTCATAGATCCGGTGGATCAGGTCGAGCATCTCCAGGCTGAAGTCGATGATGAAGGCGTAAAAAAGATAGCGTGCGATGGTGTCCACGCAGCGCGTGTCCAAGCGGTGGCGGCGGCTTCCCGTAAACATGTACAACAGCATCACTGCGGCGATTCCGGAAACGATCGCCGAGAACAGAAACACCACCGGCATCAGCGGCGTGGACCACCAGGGATTCGCCTTGACCGAACCGAAAATAAATCCTACGTAACCATGCAGCAGGAATGCCGAGGGAATGCCAACCACGGTGACGATCCAACCGGCGTGATTGTCCACCGCCAACGCCGCTTCACTGATGTTGTCCGAACCCAGCGCCAACACGCGATACAGTCGCTTTTTCCAACCGGAATTTGCGCGCGCCATCACCACGATGTCTTTGCGATAGTCGAGCCAAATTTCCAGCAACAGCACTGCCATCAAGTACCACAGATAAACGAATCCGAACATGGCCATCGCCGAGGAGCGGTGCGGCGTCAGGTACATTTCGAACGACCGCTCGGGATGCCCCAAGTGCAGTTGCAACGGCAGCGGAGCCACCAACAGGAACGCGAGCGCCGTCAGCAACGCCAGCCGGTACGTTGGCTTTACTTCTTCCACGCGAAAGACGCGTTCGAGCGACGCCAAAATAAAAGCCCCGGCCACCAAGCCCGTGAGAAACGGATAGAGCACGATCAGCACGCTCCACTGCAGCTCGATTTCGTTCGGATACATGAAGCCGTCAACTGGAATTTGCATCGTGTTCCTCGCTAGCGCACCGAGCCATCCAATCCGTAATAAAAACCCTTGGAGCCGGTGGCCATTTGCGGCTTCAAAATCTGCACCGAGTGAGTCCGCAAGAATTCGTGAATGGGATCGGCGGGATTCTTCAGATCGGCGAGCTGCCGCGCTCCGGTGGGACATTCCTCGCAGCACGCCGTGGTCAGGCCCTTGGTGATGCGGTGATAACAAAGCGTACACTTCTGGGCCGTCTCGCGCTCGGGATGCAGGAAGCGGCAACCGTAGGGACACGCCTGAATGCAGTAGCGGCAGCCCAGGCAATATTTCTCATCCACCAACACCACGCCGTCGGGACTCACAAAGGTCGCGCCCACCGGACACACCTGCACGCACGGCGAGTCTGCGCAGTGATTGCAAAGTTTCGGTACGAAGAACGACTTCACCGTGGTCCCGGATTTCGACGGCGGAAAACCGTCCTTGCCTCCGTTGGGCGAATCGACGCGGGGATCTTGAATCTCCCAATCGGGCACTTCGTAGCGTTCCACCCAAGTGCGGAAGAAACCTTCCGGCACGTTATTCTCCTTGGCGCAAGCGCGGACGCAATTGCCGCATCCGATGCACTTGGTGATATCGATCAACATGCCCCACCAGTGATCGGTCATGCGATAGTTGGGCGCATTCTCCGGCGTGCCCGCCAGCACGGAGTCCCATGCCAAAGCGGCCGCGCCGGTCAGCATGAGCATTTTTCTTCGGGTGATCACTTTTTGACCTCCGAATGCGCGGGCGCCGGCGCATCGCCGATCCGAGGATTGTGCGGAACGTGGCAGGTGTTGCAGGCAACGTCGCCGGCGTGATCTTTCGCCACGATCTGCGGAAAACTGCGCGGCTTAGCGGCATTCGCCTCGTGACACGTGACGCACAACTTGGCCGGATCGGGCAGCGGCGGCTTCACCGACATCGGATCATTGGCGTGTTGCCCTTGCGGCCCATGACACGCTTCGCAATTCACGTGTGCGTGCTTCCCTTTGTTTTTCAGGTCCGCCACATCGCTATGGCAACCCTCGCACGCCTCGTGACCGGCGTGGACCACCTGCAGCGCGGCCACATCCTTGATGGCGTCGGCGCGATAGTGTCCGTATAAACCGAATGAGGAGGGAACAAAAAAGCTGCGGATGACAACAAAAAATAGCAGACCGCCTGCGAACACAGCGGCTAACCGGATGAGGTGTTCTGAGTCCTTCACGCAAGCCTCGGCGATTCTGTGTTGCACGCCGGGGACCAGAGGAGAATTCCCTCAGAATGTCCAATCAATGTACGGTTTTGGCCGTCGCGGCGACGTTTCGACACCGCGGCTGCGGCATTTGGCCCTACCGTTGCGTTATTCCACGCAGAACTTGCCGCGATACTCCCACGTTGTCAGGAACAGCGCCAGTGCGGAACGTAAGGATCTCGGATCAATCCCAGGATTTCGAAACAGCGAATCTGCACCCAGGTTAGATCGAGTTCGTACCATGCCAATCCATGTCGTGCCGACACTGGATGCGCATGGTGGTTGTTGTGCCATCCTTCACCGAAGGTCAGCAGCGCGACCCAAAAACTGTTGCGGGAATCGTCGTGAGTCGGGAAACGCCGGCTGCCCCACATGTGCGTCGCGGAGTTCACAAACCACGTGCCATGCCATCCCAGCACGACGCGGACTCCCAGTCCCCACAGGACCATCGACCATCCACCGAACGCCAGCAGCACCAATCCTAAAATCACGGTGGGCGCCCAATGGTAGGTGTTCAGCAAAAGGTAGAAGCGATCACTGGCCAAGTCCGGGCAGAACCGCTTCATCAGTTGCGTATCACAGTGATTGGCATTGCCGGTCATCACCCAGCCGGCGTGCGACCACCAACGGCCGTCGTTCGGCGTGTGGGGATCGCCCTCTTTGTCCGCGAACTGGTGATGAACGCGATGCGTTGCCACCCACGAGATCGGCCCGCCTTCCAGTGCCAGGGTTCCGCACACGGCAAGGAAGTACTCGAAGGCCTTCGATGTCTTGAATCCCCGGTGCGTCAGCAAGCGGTGATAACACATGCCGATGCCCCAACTCATCGCCACCCAATAGAGCGCCCCGGCGACGGCGATATCCCACCAGTGAAAATTTAAAAGCGCCGCCAGTGCCGCCAAATGGAAACCAACCAGCGTAACGATAATGCCGGCGTTGCGCCGGTCGGATTTCTTAAAAGCGTCGAGAGCGTTAGAAGGCCTCACGTATTCATGCTAGCAGGACCGGCAAACGAATCGCGTAACGGTTGTGTAATAGCGGATGCCGCGCTATTGCACGGCGATCGTAACAGTATTCGAGGTGACGCGCCGACGACATGCAAGAAAACCGCGAGATGTATGCCCTCCTCCTTCGGAACGAGGGATATCGAGTGGTCTTAGCCGCGGACGGCGAAGAAGCCTTGGAACTGCTGGCCACCGGCCCCATTGACATCGCCTTGGTCGATGTGTTGATGCCGCGACGCACCGGCTTCAGCGTATGCCGTCAGATCAAGAGCACCGCACAGACGCGGTTGCTGCCGGTCGTCTTAATCACGGGTCTGAGCAACACGGACGACCGCGTCCAGGGAATTGAGTGCGGAGCGGATGATTTCCTTTGCAAGCCGATCAAGAAGGAAGAGCTGATCGCGAGAGTCAAGTTTCTTCTGAGAATCAAGCACGTCACCGACGAACTGGAGCACGCCGAAACCGTCCTATTCAGTCTGGCTCTCGGCATTGAAGCGAAAGACCCCTACACCGAAGGGCATTGCCACCGGCTGGGACATCAGGCTCTTCCGGATCGTGAGCACCTTCGGAGCGGAAATGGCGCTCAGAACCAATGTCGCCGCCACCACGAACAGTATCTCCAGCAGCGATACTCCCCGGGAGCGCGTCCCCGCCCACCCAAGACGAGGCTGGCGCTTGCCTTCGAGAGCTGTCTCTATTTTCGCGGGCACCGAGCGGTTCATCACTACGTGTGAGAGCATGACAAGGGCCACAGAGGCCGCCCTGGGGAACCCATCCGGACGCGAGGAACGGTGGGTCTATCGGTTTACAGTCCATGGTTGCCTCTGCGTATGCCACGCAATAAGGCAAATTGTGCAATGCTAACTGCAGATATTGCAGGCATTCCCTATGCACTTGCCAAAACGGCATGTGACGAGCCAGGGTTGGTAATTTCTTTGCAGTTTGGATAACGAGAGCAAATCAGCAGTGGCTCTCCACTGCGGCTTACCGACTCGATCTGCGGAGATCCGCAACTACATTTGCTGAGCCGTAGGCCGCCAACGTTGATAGGTTTTACCGAAGTCAATACATCATCCACGTGAGAAACGCTTGGCCTGTCAGAACCTCAAGACCTGGGTAACAGCTGGGGGGAGCGTCCGCAAATGGCGAGAATATAATGGCGAGTTCCGCCCTGCATTTGTTCTTGAGCTGGTAAATACTTGCCAGGTCTTCCTCTTTCAGGGCGCGCTCCAGCCGCATGACCACCACGGCTTTTTTTCCATTGAGTCACGCATACCCCTGAACCGGCGCACGCCCGAGAACGGGATCTCCGAGCAAGTGGAAGCCGCGGGAAGTCAGCGCCGTGCACACCCAATTCTCTAGAGGTAGCTTCGGAATGCGACGAAAATAATCGATTGATGCGATTTCTGAAACAGAACGGGCCGGTTGCGGTAACTTCGGTCGTTTGTAGCGCTGGATTGCCCAGCGCGTTCCGATCCATAGCCCTCCCCATAACGCAACCAAGCTGAGAAAGACAGATACGGCGGGGGGTGCTAGGGCCACAGCAAGGCCGAAGATCACCACGCTGGCCGCGATCTTGACTTTCCTCGACTTCACATCTAGAGACAAGCAATTCGGGGTCCATTACCCAATAGAGCGCCGCGGCGGCGGCGATATCCCACCGGTGAAAGTGAAGAAGTGCCGCCAGCGCCGCCAAATGGAAACACACCAGAGTCGCGATAATGCCGCTATTGGGCCGGTCGGATTTCTTGAAGGCGTCGAAGATGGTACAAACCCTCGTGTATCGGATTTTGGACTATTGCACGGCGATCGTAACCGTATTCGAAGTGACCCCGCCGATGGTGAGAATGACCGGCACAGCGGAACCCGCCGGCGTGCCGGGCGGCACCTGGACATTCACCTGATAGAGACCCACGAACCCGGGAGCCAGCCCCGAGAAACTCACTTGGGCCGCCAGTCCCCCAATGGTCACAAGCGGCGTTGTCGGAGTGTACGACAGCGGATTGCCTTGAGCGGCCGTGCCGGTGGCCGGTTGGTTGGAAACCGCTCCCAGACCCGTACAATAAATCGAGATGACTTGGCCTGGGCTCACTGGCTGACTACCAGAGACGCTTTGAGGCGCGGCAAACAGCAAGGTGTTGGCCAGCAGAATCGCGCCCTGGGTGGAACCCGCTATGTTGAGCGTGAAGATGCCGGGAGCAAATGGTGCGATGCTCATCGGTTCCTTGTTGGAACTCATGGTTCCCACCGTTGCAGTGACTCCTGACTGTGACCGTCCCGCGAGTGCCCAAGGGATCTGCACATTCACTTGGCTGGGTGAAGCGTAAAAGATAGGCGCAGCTTGACCCCCGATTTGCATACTGGCTGACGCCAGCGCCATGGGCAGAGGCACAGTGCTCGCCGCCGTCGTCCCGACCGAAAGGTTCTTCCCGAAGACCGATGCGACGCTGCCGGCGGCTACGGTCGGCCGATAACTGGCGGCGTTGACCGTGCCAGCCGGATTAGTTGCCGGCGCGCCGGATGGAACGGGCGGATTGATTGTGGTCGTGTCGCTCGCCGAGTCGTTGCTGATATTCGACTCGCCGCCGCCCGCAACCGTCGCGAGGTTTGTCACAATGATGGTGAAAATGTTCTTGGGGATGACAATCCGCTTGACCATGAATCCAACCGGGCTGACCACGTGGGTCTCGATCAGGTTCCCCGTAGCGATGTCAAAGCGCGTTACCGACGACGCGCACCAGTCGCTGGCCCAGAACGAAATTCCGTCCGGATCGAGCGCCAGGCCGAGCCAACAAGCGTTGCCGAACCCACCGTAAATGCGAACGAAATTGCCGGATCCGTCGAGGCGGGTAATCACGCTGGTGTTGGCGATCAACATTCCACCGCCGGGAAGCAGCGCAAAAGCGCCGGCCACCGCGTCGGGAAGAGGAGCCGCGTTGAAGTTGGACATCTGCGTGTTGGTGCAGACGTTGAAGCGCAACACATCCTGACCCTCCGAGGTGTAATACAGCGTGCATTGGTTGTTATCGAGACCAATGTCATACGTCCCGCGATTCTCCACCTGAGCACTATATTGGGCGAGCAGATTGCCCGAGGGACCGAACTTCAGGATTTGGTTGCTGCAATCCGCCTGACCGACGTAAGCGTTGCCGCCGTTATCAAATACCACGGACGACGGATTGCAATTGTAGCCGCTTCCAAAAAGCGCGGTGCTGTCGCCGTACTGATTGAACGTCGCGACATCGTTGCCGGACAACAACCCGGTCGCATACCAATGCGTCACATACAGGTTGTTAGAAGTGTCGAAGGCCATGCCTTTGGCTTCGCCAGTCGTGACGCTGGGAAGCACTGCGATCAGCATCCAGGGCTCGCGCCACCATTGAACGGTTCCGTCGGCCATGGAAATCAAAACGTCACCGGTCTGGAATACAGGGCGACCCACCACCGGCGGGAAAGCCGAAGGCGTGTTGGCCACATTGACCGTCACGGTGATCACCGGATAGCTAGCCCCGGACGCAAGAACATCGCTGCGAGTACACGATAAAGTGGCCAGCGTGCAACTCCAACCGGTCCCGCCGATGGCCGTGGCCGTTAATCCTGCCGGAAGGGTGTCGGTAGCCGTTACCATGCCCACTGTCGGACCGGGACCAATGTTGCTCACCGAGAGAATGTAGTTGTCCCCGGTATCTCCCTGTGTGAAGTTCCCCACGTGGCTCTTGGTGATGATCAAATCCGGAGGTAAGGCGGCTTTGGTGTTCGTAATGGTGCAGGTGGTCGTCGCTCCGGCCACTACGACAATGGCAGTGGGTGTCCCATTCGTGCAAACGGCGCTGGTTTGAGTCCAACCGGAAGGTATTGTCTCGACCAGACTATAAGCGACGCCTGGCGCGAGGTTGTTAAATGCCTGGATCGCCGTTCCGCTGCTGGTCGTCAGAGATGTCAGCCCGAAATTGCTGGCGAACGCGAATGTGCCGTTCCCGCCCACGGTGTTCTTCACAACCGTGATCGATCCGGTGGTGGGCGGCAAGGCGAAGCTGTTGGTGAATGTGCAAACGGTGTTCACGCCGGCCACCACTGTGATCGCCGAAGGTGTTCCGTTGCTGCAAACGGCGCTGGTTTGCGTCCAGCCGGCAGGCGCGGTTTCACTGACCATGTAATTGCTGCCCGGAGTTAGGTTCATGACCCAGGGGCTGGATGCCGAGCCATTCACGGTAGTCATCTGCGCGACGAGCCCGAAGTTGCTGGTAAACGCGAATTTGGCGTCTGGGCTTCCCGCGGTAACATTCTTCACTACCTGGATGGACCCGGCTGTCGGTGGAGGCGGCGGAGGGATCGGCGCGCAAGCCGACGTTATGACTTGGTCGTCGTCCAGTGTTGTTGCGCCACTGGGCGCCACAGCGCCGGCCAACAGTCTGCCGGCCACGGTTACGCTATTTCCCACCGTGATGGATGTATGGGCCATGATGTTACCGACAAAAGTAGATGCGGCCCCAAGAGTCGCCGACGAGCCGACTTGCCAAAAAACGTTGCACGCTTGAGCTTGGCGCGCGAGAAGAATATGAGTCGCCCCTGCGGTGATTAGAGTGGTGCCGGGAATCTGGAATATGAAGACAGCACCCGGAACGTTACCGGCGTCGAGCGTGAGAATTCCTGCCGCGAGTTGCGCGGTCGTGGCTGACCCGATCCTATATACGCCAGGACCCAAAGTCAGATTGTTCAGTTGTCCGTCGCCGTTCGGAAAAGTTTGAGTCGGTCCCATGGCGGCCACCGCAGCGTAGGCGGTTCCCAAATCGTTGTTGGCTTGCGCGGTAACAGGATTAGCGGCTAGATACAGAATCCCGGGCGGGGTTACGACGCCCGGCCCGGCCGGGGGAGTAAAACCGGTAATCGCAGGAGTTGTTGGACCCGATCCAACATTTCCGCCGACAACCACGGTAGGGCCGGTATTGGTAATTCCTGCGTTGGCCAGAACCGCGAAATTGGCGGCCGTTCCGAGCGAGGGCTGCGCTGCCACATTCGCAACCATCAGAACAAGCGCGATCATGGCCGCGAGGAAGTATGCAGAAATTCGATTCAGATTCATGACTATCCTTCAACCCCTCTCTTCGTGATCAAAAGAAAAGAATGCACGCGTGGAACCAAACGCTAAGCCCAATTTGGAAATGCATTTGTTTCGCAAGGCATTGATACGCAAGGTGGGGCAGTGCGGACGGTGCGCTATTACGAAATCAATTCCTCGAAAAATCGATGCAAATGCAGAATTTGCACAAAGGAATTGATCCGCCAGCTTTCTAAATCAAGCGAAAAAGAGCCCAGTATCGGGATCTTCCAGCGTCAAGCTGTGCACTCTCATCCGCTGGGGCGAGCGAAAGAGAACGGACAAGCCATTCGCGTTCGTTCCAACATGGCGGGTGACGTCACAGTTATGAAGCAATTCCTGTTTGGTTTCGGATAGAATCAAACGTCCAGCTCCTTGGCCATCAGAACATCGCTGGCCCGCCGGATCCGTTCCAGAGCGCCCGCCAAACTGATCGCCACAAAATCGATGGAGATGTTTTGAAATCGTTCCCGAGCCTTGACGATCCCGCCGTCGTAGTTCCACAGGCCGACCATCACCTTCACGTCCGGGTAGGAAGCGCGCAGACGCTTGCAGAGCGACCGAGCCTGTCCAACAGCAAAAGGTGGAAGAGCCGAAACGCACACGATCTGTGCATCTCGCAAAGAGACTTCCTTCAACATGTCGTCCACCGCGCCGATCGCTAGAGCTTGCGCGCGATAGCCGGAGCGTTGCAACAACTGCGCCAACATTCGGCCCACCAGTCCGTCGGATGGATCGCGGGCAGGCACACAGAGAATGACCTCGCCAGACACCTCGGCAGAAACGCCGCCAGGAAGTTCGTTCAGTTCCTCGATTAAATCGTCGGTGCAGTCGTAGATAAACCTTTCTTTGTCGGCATCGAGAACGTCGTTGTGGCGATCTTGCTCCGCAAAACCAAGGGCTGGAATCAGGACCGCGTCGTAGAGGTCACCCAGCTTCCGTTCTTTCAGGTAGGTGCGCGCGATCTCGCCGACTTCTTCGTGATCCGTCGCCAAGAGACGCTGATACAGATGAGCCTCCGGTGTGAGAACCGGCTCGTCACCCAAGGCGATTTCCAAGAATTTGAATTGCAGAACGTGGCGGCCCATCACCATCAGGCAGAGCGTAAGAGGTGTGGAAAGGATCAGGCCCGCTGGTCCCCATAACTCTGCCCAGAACACGGCGGCCACCAGAATGGCCAGCGGCGAAACGCCAGTGTGGGAGCCATACAACATCGGTTCCACGAGGTTGGCAAGCGTGAGTTCAAGAACCAGGAAAAGCGCCAGCACCATTCCTACTTCCTTCCAACCAGGAAACACGGCGATCGACAAGGCAATGGGGAAGGCAGCACCAATCACCGTGCCGAGATAGGGGATATACCGCAGCACTCCGCCCATCGCGCCGAACAAAAGGGCGTGAGGCACTTTCAAGAAATAAAGACCGAGACCAAAGAGAATTCCGTAAGTCGCGTTGACAACAAACTGCACCAGCAAAAAACGGCTGAGGCGCTGTGTTCCATCGTCGAGCGCCTTGGTGATGTTATGCAGGCGATCGTGTCCCGTGAGGCGAATTACGCGATCCCTCAGGTCTTCTCGCTTTATCAACATGAAGAGAGTAAAAATGACGATCACGCCGGTGGTTTCGAACGGGCCCAGCAGCGAGCCCAGGAGCGTTTCCGCTTGTTGAACAATATTCAGCCGAGGCTCGGCCACATTGACGGTGAAGGGATGGTCTTGCGAACCCGGTGCGTCCGCGGCCGACTCTTTCTTGGCTGCCTGGCGGCGAGGCGGGGCGGGAATTGACTGCGTCGGCGGTGGGACCGCAGGTGTGTCGGGCGGCTTGGTCAGCTCTTTGTTGAGTTCTCCGAGAGTAGTGGCGGCTTTTGTAAAATCTCCATTTGCATTACCGCGGATCGATTCCAGTTTCGCACGGATGTTGGCTTTGTACCCCGGCAGTTGCCGCGTGATTTCCACTAACTGATTCGCGGCTAACCAACCCACGGAACCGATCGCGGTGAATCCAATCAGCAAGACCAGGAAAACCGAAAGAACCCGGCCGAGGCGAAGTTTTTCAAGACCGCTGACGATGGGAGTCAGCAAGAAGGTCAGGATGACCGCCGACGCAAGCGGGATCAGGACTTGGCGGCCAAAGTAGAGCGTGGCGATCACCAGGGCGGTGGCGCCGAGCGTCGTCAGGTGACTGGAACTGGTCGCAAGCTTGGAGCGAAGCGTAGTCATGACCTTCCGCGATCATCTGCTCCGCGAAATCTTGCGGTGGCCGGTTTTCATTTCATGATCGCTCCGGCCGGGCCAGCCTTGGTTCGGTTCAGCCAACCTTGGCAGAGTCTCGATAAGCCTCTCGACCTGCTTCCAAGGCGCTGCCGATCTTCGCTTTTCCGCGGGCAGTCAATTCCGTGGCCTGATCGCCTAGATCGCGCAGATGCCCGCCGATTTTTTTTCCGCCGGCGCCGAGCCGGTCCAAACCCTGCCGAGTTTTCTGTTTTACGAGAGCCTGAGTCTGTTTACCTGATCGTGGGGCAAACGCCAAGGCCAAGAAGACGCCGGCGGCGAGACCCGCCAAACCAGCGCAGACCGCTCGTGATGTCGTCATGCGATTCTCCCGTGCGTACCGAGACTCTTACGCAGCCTAACTAACTGTTGCACGGGGAGCGGTTGGCGTCTGCTTCCTATTGACCACGGACGAGTGTGTCTGATTTGAGATCCCTATGCGCGCACCCACTTCGCGTCTTCGCGAAGCTTCTTCTTGAGGATTTTGCCGCCCGGATTGCGCGGCAACAGTTCTTCGCGAATCTCGACGTACTGCGGAATCTTGAAATCGGCAATCCGCTCGCGGGCAAACGCGAGGATTTCGCGCACTTCCGCTATCATGCCGGGTTTCGTCACAATCACCGCGCCGACTTTCTCGCCCATCATCGCGTCGGGCACGCCTAGGACCGCCACCTCGAAGACCGCCGGATGCGCGGCCAGCGCGTTTTCCACCTCGCAGCAGTAAACGTTCTCGCCGCCGCGATTCACCATGTCCTTCTTGCGATCGAGAATCTGCACATAGCCGTCCGCGTCGATGCGCGCGATGTCGCCCGAGCGCAGCCAGCCGTCGACGAAGGTCTCGCGCGTCGCTTCCGG
Source organism: Terriglobia bacterium (assembly GCA_021325275.1). Classification (GTDB taxonomy): domain Bacteria; phylum Acidobacteriota; class Terriglobia; order JAJPHL01; family JAJPHL01; genus JAJPHL01. The sequence continues at coordinate 246,540 of JAJPHL010000011.1, forward strand.
CTTGTTCCAGTATCCCGGCACGACGTTCGGTCCGCGAATCAGGAGTTCGCCCTCGCCCGATCCCTTCTCGAATTCGTCGAGTTGTAGGTCGACCACGGGCGCGGCGAACCCCACCGTCTCGGGTCGCAACTTGGAGTGTTCGTGAGGGAGATAGGTCGCCACCGACGACGTCTCCGAGAGTCCAAAACCGTTGCCGACGCGGGCATTCGGAAACGCGTCCATGATGCGGCCCACAAGATCAGGCGCGATCGGCGCGCCGCCGTATCCGAGCCAACGAACGCCGCTGGTATCGACCTGCGCAAAGTTTTTCTGATTCAACGCCAGCCAATAGACCGCCGGCACCGACGTCAGCGACGAGATCCGTTCGTCGCCAATCAGCCGCAGGAATTCCTGCACGTCAAACTTCGGCATGATCACCGTACAACCCCCGCCCGCGCAGCACACCAGAAACTGGCTGTTGCATCCGGTCACGTGAAACAGCGGCACCGAGACGAGCGATCGCGTTTCGCCGTCGAACGGCAGCGGGACCATGCGGCGGCAAGTTTCGACGTTAGAAAGAAAACCTTCCTGTGTGGTGATCGCGCCCTTGGGAAATCCCGTGGTGCCGGAGGTGTAGAAAATCGCCGCCGCGTCGGAGTGTCGCGAGTGGCCGTCGACAAAAGGCGCGCCGTCGGGTAGCGCCGAGCCCGTTTGGAAGACAAACTTGCTGCCCGAATCGGTGATCACGTATTCAGCTTCGGCTTCGGTGAACCGCGTGTTCACCGGCACGGCGATCGCGCCGGCGACGCGCGCCGCGAGGTCCCACATTTTGCGATACGTCACTCGCCGCGTCTCGGACGCGCTGACAATTTCCACTACGGCTTCGTGATCGCCCCACGTCTCGACGGTCGCGCGCAACATTTCCACGAGCGACGCCGCGAGTCCGTCGTAGCGCGCGATTTGATCCGCGCCGCGCGTGATTCCAGATTGGTCGAACGGCCGAATCATATGGCGGGTTTGATCTCGCGCAAACGTGCCGCGGCGGTTTCCGGCGTCAAATCGCGCTGCGGCATGGCGAGCATCTCGTATCCCACCATGAATTTTCGCACTGTCGCCGACCGCAAAAGCGGCGGATAGTAGTGCGCGTGAAAATGCCACTTCGTCCGCGCTAACTGATGCAATCCCATCGTGTACGGGAACGGTGTGCCGAACAGCGCGTCGTAGCGTCGCGTGATTTCCAGCATGATGCCGGCGAGATCGCCGCGCTCGTTCTCGCCGAACGACTCAAGATCCGCCACGTGTCGCCGCGCGATCACCAGGATCTCGAACGGCCACACGGCCCAATACGGCACGAGCGCCAAGAAACCCGTGTTTTCGCAAACGATGCGCTCGCGCCGGCGTGCTTCCAGTGCGGCGTACTCGCACAACACACAAGTCGAGCGATTCTCAAACGCGGCGAGTTCCTTCACCGCTTCGTTCGGCAACTCGGACGTAGCCCAGATTTGCCCATGCGGATGCGGATTGCTGCATCCCATCATTTCGCCGCGATTCTCGAAGATTTGCACCCAGCGGACGAAGTCGCGCGCGCGCAAATCGGTGTACTGCGACGCCCACGTGTCGACCACGCCGCGCACCGCGTCGGCGGACATGCGGGAAATCGTCAGGTCGTGGCGCGGTGAGAAGCAAACCACGCGGCAAATGCCGCGCTCCGGCTGTGATTGCAGCAACTCATGCTCAAAGGGTTCGCCGGCGCCGGCTTCCGGCCGGAGAGCTGCAAAATCATTGTCGAAGACAAACGTTCCCGTGTAGGCGGAATTCCGCGCGCCGCCCGCCCGGCTGTTGCCGGGACACAAGTAGCACGCCGGATCATACGATTGCGCGGCGGCGGCCGTGATTTTCTCGACCTGTCCGCTCCACGGCCGTTGATCGCGGCCCGGCGACACCAGTACCCATTCGCGGGTCAGCGGATTGAATCGGCGATGAGACGACACGCGTTCCAGAATATCTTGCCCACTAGAGTGTGGCAAGCTGAACCGAACCTAACGCGCAAGCTGCCGATTCATAAGTTCTAGTCGCTCTTACCCTTAAGAATATGCTTCCGGCTAGCCGTGCAATGGATTCACGATCTTCACGCCGGTAAACCGCGAGAAGTCGCGATCCGCCGACCAAAACGTGGTCACGCCGTGCTGTTTGCAGATAGCCATGATTCGTGCGTCATGCACCATCGGGCCGGCTATCTTGCCAGCAATCAGCAATTGGGTCAGTGTGCTCCAATGCGCTTCCGTCTCTCCAATGATCGACATGGTGGGACACTCGAGCCAGAGGTCGATCTGACCAATCGCTACCGAAAGGGGCGATGGCGTCTTGTAAATCCGCGGACTCGTGACCACCGACAGGAACTCATGCACGCACGGCCACGGAATTGCCCATGGCGCCGAGCTTTCCGCCAGCGATTGCATGCACCGAAATGCTGCGTGATGCCAAGGCGTCTCGTGGAGGTGCGCGTACACCAGAATGTTCGTATCGACGCCGGTCAACGAGAACCTCGCTCTAAATCCTCACGGGTGGGCTCGCCGCGGCCTTCGTAGATCAATGCGCTAACGTTCGGCCAGGTATAATCGATCAGCAATCCGCCGCCCTTAAACGAGCCGTCCTTCAGCCGAAACGGTTTGCGCGGAGCCTTTTCCTTCGCCAGAAATTCCCGGACCGAGCGCTCCAGCACCTGGCGGAGTGTAAGATCATGCTCCCGGGCATATCGCTTGGTATCGCGAAGCAAAGCGTCGGGCATCTCGACTGTCGTCTTCATAACGACAGGATACCATATCTATGGGTGCTGCAATATGGGTGTATGGGTCACGATTTTCCGGCTGGCTTCGTGATAGGTTAGACACTTACGAATATGTTCCTAAGCTATCAATCCCGCGTCCGCGACGCGGTACGCGCATTCCTGAAGACTGAATACAGCGCCGAGCCGCGCATCGTCGTGGAGCAGCCGCCGCGACCCGAGTTCGGCGACCTCGCCTTGACGTTCGCGTTCGAACTGGCGAAGACCTTGCGCCGGCCGCCGCGTAAGATCGCCGAAGAAGTGGCCGCGAAATTGCCGCCCGTGCCGGGCGTCGCGAAACTCGAAGCCGCCGGTGCGGGATACCTGAACGTTTTCTTCCACCGCTCGGCGTACGCCGCCGATCTGCTCTCGGGATCTTCCGATTCGACACCGGACGCTGTTCCCGCGGGAAAAATCATCGTCGAACACACCAATATCAATCCCAACAAGGCGGCGCACATCGGCCACCTGCGGAACGCGGCGCTCGGCGACACATTCGTGCGCATCCTCCGCGGCGTGGGGTCGCGTGTGGAAGTACAGAATTACATTGACAACACCGGCGTGCAGGTCGGCGACGTGGTTGTGGGCTTTGAACATCTGGAACACAAGAACGCGGCGGACGTCGAGGCGCTGATCACCGATCACAACGTGCGTCTCGATTACTACTGCTGGGATTTGTACGCGCGCGTTTCGAAATACTTCGACGAAGACAAAGCCCGCGCCGCGGACTTGCGCGGTGCGGCGCTCCAGAAGATCGAGCATGGCGAGGGCGACACCGCGCGACTCGGCGAAGTGGTGGCGCGTGCGATTGTTCGCGCGCATCTAAAAACGATGGCGCGAATCGGCGTGGAGTACGACCTGCTGCCGCGCGAAAGCGAAATCCTTCACCTGAAATTCTGGGAGCAAGCCTTCCAGCAACTGAAAGAACGCGGCGCGATTTACTTCGAGACCGAAGGTAAGAACAAGGGTTGCTGGGTCATGCGTGCGGATTCTTCGGGCGCGGAAGCGGCCGAATCTGCCGACGATGCCGACGCCAACAAAGTCATCGTCCGCTCCAACGGAACCGTCACGTACGTCGGTAAGGACATCGCGTATCAGCTTTGGAAATTCGGATTGCTCGGGCGCAGCTTCCGTTATACGCCGTTCCAAACGTATCCCGATGGCCGCGTGTTGTGGATGAGCGCGACCGAAGGCGAATCGCACGACTTCGGCGGCGCGGCGCGCGTCTACAACGTGATCGACTCGCGACAATCCTACTTGCAGAATATCGTGGTGATGGGCCTGCGCGCGCTCGGCTACAACGAGCAAGCCGCGAATTCCGTGCATTTCTCCTATGAAGTTGTAGCGCTCTCGCCGCGCTGCTGCAAAGACCTGGGAATCGAGCTTTCCGAAGACGACGCCAAGCGCCCGTATATCGAAGTGTCCGGCCGCAAAGGTCTCGGTGTGAAAGCCGACGATCTAATCGACACCCTCAACGAGCGCGCGCTCGCCGAAGTGGTGTCGCGCCACGCCGATCGCGACCCAGAGTTTCAACGGAAGATCGCGCGGCAGATCGCCACCAGCGCGTTGCGTTTTTTCCTTCTGAAATTCACGCGCAACACGGTGATCGCTTTCGATTTTGCCGAAGCGCTCAGCTTCGACGGCGAGACCGGACCGTATTGCCAATACGCGGCCGTGCGCGCCGCCAATATTTTGCGCAAAGCCGGCGAGTCCGCGGCGCCGTCCTCAACTGAAGCGCTGGCCGACAACGAATTGTGGCAGCTTCTCGTGCTGGCCTCGCAAACGCTCGCCACCGCGAATCAAGCTCTGCAGTCGAGCGAACCGGCAGTGCTGGCGAAATACGCGTTTGAACTCGCGCAGAAGTTCAACACGTTCTATCATCACCATCACATTTTGAGCGAAGAAGACCCAGCGAAACGCGCGTTCCTGTTGTGGCTCGCCGGATACGTTCGCCAGCAGTTGGCGCAAGCCCTCGATTGGCTGGGTATCGAAGTTCCCGAGGCGATGTAGGTAGGTCCGACGGTTTTCTTAACGCAGAGAACGCAGAGACGCGGAGAAAACCAAGAAATGGTTTCCGGTTTTCTCTGCGTCTCTGCGTCTCTGCGTCTCTGCGGTGAAAGAACCACTCAGCTATAATCGAACTTATGGCATGCCTGCCACTGGCCGCCGTTCTGCTGCTCACATTGCCGATTCCGGCCCAGACGAAGAAGCCTCCCGCGCCCGCCAAGCAGGAAGCACCCAAGCCCGCCGAACCCTCCCCTATGGAGCGCGCCGAAAAAGCGCTCGACGCCAAGGATTATCGCGCCGCGGCCGACATTCTCACGCCGTACGTCGCCGCCACGCCGGATGATTCCGCCGCGTGGTTCGATCTCGCGTTCGCCTCAACTGCGCTGGGCGACAAAGCGAAAGCGGAAGAAGCGTACAACAAGGCGCTGGCCATCGATCCCAAACTCTTTCCCGCGCAACTGAATCTCGCCGCGCTCCTCAACAGCATGGGTCGCACGAAAGACGCGTTGCCGCACCTGGCGGCGGCCGTCGAGTTGAAGCCGGACCACGCCCGCGCGCTGGCGCTCTACGGATCGGCGCTCGAAGCCACCGGCGATCTCGCGCAGGCCCGCGTCTACTACGACAAATCGCTCACCATCGACGCGAACGCGCCGCTTACGCTCGCGGCCAGCGGGCGTCTCGCGATTCAAGAAAAGAACTACGCGCTCGCCGAGCAGCAGTTGGCGCACGCGATTGAACTGAATCCCGCGGGCAACGAACGGCTCGATCTGGCGCGTGCGTTTGAGCTCGATAAACACGCCGATCGCGCCGTCGAAGCGTATCGCGGATATCTGGCTGCGAATCCCAACTTCGCGCCCGCACATCGCCGCATCGGACAAATCTATTTCGAGCAAGGCAAGATGGATCTCGCGGCGCCCGAGTTTGAGGAAGCCGCCAAAATCGCGCCGTCCGACGAAGACGATTGGAACTTGGCGCGCACCTATTCCGCGGCGAAAAAAGCCGACCTGGCGCTTCCCCGCCTCGCACGCTTGCGCCACAACAATCCCAACGACTACGAGGTCGAACTCCTGGCCGGCGAGATGCTCAATCTAAAGCGCGAGTACAAAACGGCGGAAGCGGTGCTCGCACACGCCATCCAGTTGCAACCGAAAGTACCCGACGCCTACGTCGAGCTGGCCAACGCGATGTACCTTCAGGAGCAGTATCAGCAAACGGTCGCCGTGCTCGACCGCATGCGCAAGGCCGCCGACGACGTGAAGGAAACACCATGGAGTACCTTTCTCCAAGCCATCAGTTTGGATAAACTGGGGGCAGCGGAGGGCGCGCTCGTGAGTTATCGTCGGTTCCTGGCGATCGCCAACGGCAAGTATCCCGATCATGAGTTTCAAGCGCGGCAGCGCGTGAAGGCGCTGACGATCGTGCTGGGGAAAAAGGGAAAGAAGGTGCCGCAATGAAACGCGCGGCGTTAGTCGTTCCAATCTTCTGGGCGATCGCGTCCACCACGCTGTTGCCGGCCAGCCGCAACGACGAGTCGCCGGAAAAACTGCGCGCCCGCATCGCCGCCGAGCACGATCCGGTGCAGCGCGCGCGCCTGGAAATTCGTCTCGCCGACATGGTGCTCGATCAAACTTGCAAGCTGTACAACGATAATGAATTTGAAAAAGGCGAGACCAGTTTGAAAGACATGCTCTCGCTGGCCGAGCACGCCTACGACGATTTGTTTTCCACCAAGCGCGATCCGCGTTCGAAGCCCGCGGGATTCAAAGAGTCGGAAATTCTGATGCGTGGCTTCCTGCGCAAGTTGGAGGATTTGCGCACGACGCTTCCTTTTGACGATCGGCCACCGGTGGAAAAAGCGCTGAAGCGCGTCCGCGACATGCACGACGACATCCTGCTCGGCATCATGCGCGTGAAGAAGGAGAATCCGCAATGAGAAAGTTCCTCCTTGTCGTTGGGGCGCTCGCCGCGCTGGCATCCCCGCGTGCCCTGGCCGCGCAGGCGCGCGAGTTTCTCACCGACAACGAAGTGGATCAAGCCCGCGAAGCGCAGGAACCGAACGATCGCATGAAGCTTTACGTGCAATTCGCGCGCGCGCGTATGGATTCCATCGAAAAAGAGCTGATTAAGGCGGTCACGGAAGAACGCACCAATCGAATTCACGATTTTCTGTACGAATACGGCAAGATCCTCGACGCCATCGACAGTCTCACCGACCAGGCCGCCACACAGAAAGTGGCCATGCGCAAGGGCGTGGCGTTTGTCGCCCACGCCGAGCCTGAACTCCTGAAACGCCTGCAAGCCATCGACGAAAAGAATCCGCCGGATCGCGAGATGTATCGTTTCGTCCTGAGCGAGGCGATCGAGAACACGGAATCGAGCTTGGAGGAAATCAAGAAAATCCTCGGCAAGCTGCCCACCGACAAGAAACTCGAGAAAGAGATCGAAGCGGAGCAAAAGCAAGACGAACAAGACCGCGCTAAGAAGAAACCGAACCAGCCGAATCCACCGCCGCCGAATCCGCGCAATCCTTCATGAGCAGATCGAGCGAAACGGGCGCGGGCGAAATCGCCTGGGACGTCGGCGCGATTTTTGAAAGCGTGCTGCGCCAAGTCGATCGGCGGCGAGGCCCTGTGCCGCAAGTCGACGTGCAATTCCGGCCTTTCGCCGGCATGAACCATCGCGCGCGACTGCGCCAGGGCGTCCTGAGCGTCCGGCTCTCCGACCTATTACAGGGCGCGGATGCTCGCGTGATCGAAGCACTGGCGATGATTCTGGTGGCGAAACTCTATCGCCGCACGCCGCCCGCCGCCGCGCAATTGCGCTATCGCCGCTATGTGATGTCGCGAGGCGTGGAACAGCGCATCATCGAAACGAAGCGCAGCCGCGGACGTAAGACCATCACCGATCCGCGCGGACACGCCTACGACCTGACGGAAATGTTCGCGGAGATCAACACGCGATTGTTCGACAACGCGATTCCCGCCACCAAGCTTTCGTGGAGCGCGCGGCCGTCGCGCCTGCGCTTGGGACATTACGACATCGCGCATCACGCCATCGTGATCAACCGCCTGCTCGATCGCCAAGAAGTCCCGCGCGTGGCGGTGGAGTTCATCCTCTACCACGAGATGCTGCATGTAAAACATCCGGTCGAATCGTCGGGAGGTCGCCGGCGTATCCATCCACCGGCATTTCGCGCCGAGGAAAAGCGTTTTCCGCGCTACGCCGAGGCGCGCGCGGCGCTGCGCAAGCTCGCGCTCACTGCGGACGTCGACTGAATTTCAATGAAAACAAACCGGAACTATCGGCCAGTTCATCCGTCTCATGAGGCATGGGACTGAAACACGTTCTCCGTCGACTCGTCTCCGCTCCCGGTTTTACGCTTGTCACCGTGCTGACACTGGCCATCGGCATCGGCGGCAACACTGCGATTTTCAGCGTGATTAACGGCGTGCTGCTCAAGCCGTTGCCGTTCGATCGTCCCGACCGCCTCGTCGCAGTGGACCACGTGGCGCCGAAAATTGCGGGATTCACCAAGGTCGGTTCCGCGCCGTTCCTTTATTTCACGTATCGCGAGCAACAGCACACCATGCAGGACGTCGCGATGTGGGATACCGGCGTGGCCACCATCACGGGACTCGCCGAACCGGAGCGCGTCGACACGATGGACGTTACCGACGCATTCCTGCCGTTGCTCGGCGTGGCGCCGGCGGCGGGACGCGTTTTCACGCGACAAGACGATTCGCCCGGCTCGCCCGATACGGTGATGATCAGTTACGGTTACTGGCAGCAGCGATTCGGCGGCGATCGCGCGGCCATCGGCAAGCGTCTGAATGTCGACGGCCAGGACGCGGAGATCGTCGGCGTGCTGCCGAAAAACTTTTGGTTCAACGATAACAAGCCCGACCTCGTGTTGCCACGGCGCTTCGATCGCAACAAGACGTTTCTTGGAAACTTCAGCTACCAGTCGATCGCACGCCTGCGCGACGGCTCGACCCTCGAGCAAGCAAACGCCGATATCGTGCGCATGATTCCCATGGCCATCGACGGATTCCCGCCGTTTCCCGGCGGCGATCGCCGGATGTTTGTGAATGCCGGCCTGGCGCCGGCGGTTCATCCTTTGAAAGACGCGATGATCGGCGACATCGGCAAAGTGCTGTGGGTGTTGATGGGCACCATCGGCATGGTGCTGCTGATCGCGTGCGCAAATGTCGCGAATCTTTTGCTGGTGCGGGCCGAAGGACGGCAACAAGAATTGGCGATCCGCGCCGCGCTTGGCGCGGGGTGGACACAACTGGTGCGCCAGTTGCTACTCGAAAGTTTGGCGTTAGCCCTGCTCGGCGGTGCGGCGGGTTTGGCGTTCGCTTACGGTGGACTGCGGGTGCTGATCTCGATGGCGCCCGCCAATTTGCCGCGGCTCAGTTCCATCTCAATCGACGGTACGGTACTGCTTTTCACCTTGGGCGTGTCGCTGGTCTCAGGAATTCTTTTCGGATTGATTCCCGCGCTGAAATACGCGGGACCACACGTCGCGGCGGCGCTGCGCGCGGGCGGCCGTACGCTGAGTCAAAGCAAAGAACGCCGCCGGGCGCGCAACACGCTCGTGGTGGTGCAGGTGGCGCTGGCGCTCGTGCTGCTGATCTCCTCGGGATTGATGATCCGCACGTTCTACTCGTTGCGGCAAGTTCAGCCGGGCTTCACGCATCCTGAAACGCTGCAAACATTTCGAATCTCGATTCCGGACACAGTTGTAAAGGATCCGGAACAAGTCACGCGTACGCAGCAAGCGATCCTGGAGAAGATCGCCGCCGTGCCGGGCGTCACGTCCGCCGCAATTACCTCGAAACTGCCAATGACCAACTCCGGTTGGCACGATCCGATTTACGCCGAGGACAGAACTTACGACGCCGGCGTGCTGCCGCCCCTGCGTTCCTACAAGTTTTACTCGCCCGGATACATTTCGACGATGGGCAGCACGCTGGTCGCCGGCCGCGACTTTACCTGGAGCGATTTGTACGATCGCAGACCGGTCGCGATGGTTTCGGAGAATCTGGCCCGCGAGCTGTGGGGCACGCCCGCGCTGGCGCTTGGCAAGCGGATTCGCGAAGGCACCGCGGACGCGTGGCGTGAAGTAGTCGGCGTGGTGAATGCACAGCGCGACGACGGATTGAACGCCAAGCAAACGACCGACGCGATCTGGCCACTGATGATGGACAACTTTGCCGGCAACGCCGGTAGTAAGACGTATGCTACGCGCTACGTCGCCGTGGCCCTGCGCACGGATCGCGCCGGAACGCAGAGCTTGTTAGCCGACTTGCAGCAAGCCGTGTGGGCCGTGAACCCGAATTTGCCGCTAGCGCGCGTGAGCACGATGGCAGAAATCACGTCGGCGTCGATGGCCCGCACGTCGTTCACGCTGGTGATGCTGGGAATCGCCGGCGCGATGGCGATGCTGCTCGGCGTGGTGGGGATTTACGGCGTGATTTCCTACTCGGTGTCGCAGCGGACGCGCGAAATCGGAATCCGCATGGCGCTCGGCGCGCCGCTCAAACGGCTCACCGGCATGTTCGTCTCCAATGGACTCGCGCTCGCCTCGATCGGCGTGGCGATTGGTCTCGGCGGCGCGGGAGCGCTCGCCGGATTGATGGAAGGATTGCTCTTCGAAGTGAAGCCGATCGATCCGCTGACCTATGCGGCGGTTTCGTTGACGTTGGTGACGGCGGCCGTCGTCGCGAGTTACATTCCCGCGGTGCGGGCGGCGAAGATCGATCCCGTGGAAGCGCTACGAGCGGAATAGCGAATCATCAAGCTTGGCTCAAGGGCGCCCCCACCCTCGAGCCAAGCAGATTTCCAACGTCTCAAATTCAGGTACGCGCCGATTCCATGGGTAGTGCATGAACATGCGCCCGCGGCTTGCTATCGTCCGAAATATTTCGCAACCGCTTCGGTTCGCGAGCTCACTTCAAGTTTTTCGTAGATCGCGCGAATATGCTTGCGTACCGTGTTGACGCTGATCGCCAACGCCCCGCCGATCTCGTCGTAGGAAAGTCCTTCGCTAAGTTTCGAGAGCACGGTGTGTTCGCGCTCGGTGAGTCTACCCAGTTCGTCAGACGACGGACGCTGGATGAAAAACTGCACGACTTTCCGCGCTACCGAGCACGACATCGGCGCGCCGCCCTCGTGCACCAGACGAATCGCATCGATAATTTCGCGGCGCGGCGCGCGCTTCAGCACATAGCCGCTCGCGCCGGACTTGAGAGCGTCGAAAATCCAATCGCTGTGCTCGAACACGGTGAGCATCACGACCTGGATTTTCGGCGCGGCACTTCTGAGACGGCGAACGCATTCGACGCCGCTCATGCCGGGAAGCTGGATGTCCATCAGCACCACGTCGGGCTGCACCACGTCGGGAGCGTCTTGCGAAAGGCGCGCCAAAGCCTTCTCGCCGGACTCAAAATCGCCGACAAACTCAATGCCTTCGGCGGAACTCACCAAATGGACAAACTCCGCCCGCAGCTTTTGATTGTCCTCGACGATCGCGACACGAATGGCCTGTTCGCCCATATTCCTGAGATTCTTTCACGTTGAGCCGCGCGAAGCTAGATCGGCCTAGATCGGGAGAGATACATGAATATGTACCCCGCCCGCCTCACCTTCCGATGGCGATGTGATGTCGCACCGGCCGCCAGCCGCCGCGATCCTGTTGCGCATGCCGCGCAATCCGTTGCCCGTGGAGTTCGCGCGCGCGACATCGAAACCGGCGCCGTTGTCGGTGATCGACACGATGAACTCGCGCGCGCCGCGGGTGGCGGCCACTGCAAATCCCACGCGGACCTCGCTAGCCCCGGAATGTTTCGCCACGTTGTTGAGCGCTTCCTTGAAGACCAGAAACAGCTCGCGCCGTTTCTCCGACCCCAGTTCCGCGTCGCCGCTGCCGTTCAGCGCTTCGACGCCCGTTCGCACCCGCACGTGGATCCGCGCGGCGCGCAAGTATTCTTCGGCGTACGCCACGGCGTAGGAAACGAATCCATCGACGCGGTCGTTGCGAGTGTTGACGGCCCACACCAGTTCGTCCATCGCCTGGATTGCTTCGCGAGCCGCTTCGGCGACTTCCGCACTCGTTTCCGGCGCCCCTTCCTCCGCCGCGGTATCGGCCAACAGCGCCATGCGCGTGAGGCGCGATCCGAGGTCGTCGTGAATGTCCTGCGCGATGCGCGAGCGTTCGCGTTCCAGCGCTTGTTGATGTTCGAGTTGCTTCAAGCGCGCCCGCGCCTGGCGCGTGGAGACGTTTTGCACTACCAAGCCCGTAGCGATCAGCAGCAAAACGAGCCCCAGCGCTCGAACGGATCGCCGTTCCCACCATAGCGGCGCGACGGTGATGCGCAGCGTGGCGGGCGTGCGGCTCCACACGCCGTCGTTGTTGGCGGCGATCACTTCGAACGTATACGTTCCCGGCGGTAGATGCGGATAATACGCCACGCGGCGATCACCGGCGTCTTGCCAATCCTGCTCCAGATCGCGCAAGCGATAACGGAAACGAACCTTGCGCGGCACAAGAAAACTGAACGCCGTATAACGCACTTCCAGCGGCGCGTCGCCGGCGGGAACGCGCAGTAATCCGTCGACCGCCGGCGCCGGCTGGCCGGACACGGTGGCTGATTCGACGATCACGCCGGGCTCGCGCGCATTCAAGCGGAGTTGCGACGGATCGATCACCGCGATCCCGTCGATGGTGGAAAACCACAAGCGCCCGTCGCGGTCGCGCAATCCAGTGGGATCGAAGCCGCCGCCGGAAACTTCCGGATTCAGCAGGCCATCGGTGCGGTCGATGGTCACAGGATCAAGCGACGACGCGCGTCCTTCGGCGACCGCTTCAATTTTCTCGCGCTCCAGCCGCACAATGCCTTTCGCAGTGGACGCCCACAGCGTGCCGCTGGCGTCCTCGAGCATCAGCGACACCAATTTGTCGCCGAGACCCTCGCGCACACCGAACTCATCCCACTGCTTTGAACCGGGAGCCGCGCCGTGGCGGCGGCGAAATAATCCGCGACGATCGGTCATCACCCACAAATCGTCGCGGCTATCGACAAAAAGTCCCGAGATATCGCGCTCCGGCGGCTGTTCAGCGGCCCCGAGCGTTCGAAAATGTCCGTTCTCGTGCACGGAAAGTCCGTTGCCGTTCGATCCGATCCAAACGCGCCCTTCGTGATCCTCGGCCATGTTGTCGAGTTCGCCCACGGCCACACCGTCGGCGGCGCCGAACGGGCCCGAGAGCCGGCCATTGGAAAACGAATGCAAGCCGCCGCGCAACGTGCCGATCCACAGAACGCCGCTGCGATCTTCACGCAATGACTGCACGTGAATATCGGACAAACCTTCGGCGAGACCGTAGTGCTCCATGCGATTGCGATACCACCGAAACAATCCCTGGTCGCTGCCGATCCACAGCGAGCCGTCGCGCGCCGCCCACACCGCGATCGCGCACGCGTTCTTCGTGTACTCCTGGAAGCGCGGCAGAAAACGTCCGTCGCGAAGTTCCGATACCGGTCCGCATTGCGATCCGGCCCAAATCGTTCCGTTCACATCCTGCACAATCGATCCCACAACTTTCACCGGCAGACCCTCCGCCGTGGAATACATGGTGACGCGTTTGGGTCGCAGACGCTCCAAGCCCCCGTTGTAGACGGCGATCCAAACGCTGCCTTCGGCGTCCTCTGCGATCGCGGAAACTTGGCCTGCGACAAGACCGTCGGCCGTGGAATATTCTTCGACTTCTCCTTCCTTCCATAACGTCACGCCGCCGTCCTGAAAGCCGATCCACAGACCGCCCGCCGCCCGCTCCCGCAGGACACTCACCGCGCGGCCGGGAAAGCAGCCGGACGCACAGGCAAAAGCCGGCGAAAAGTCGGCGCGCATGGAGAACAATCCTGCCGCGCCGCCGGCCCACACGCGCCCTTGGCGATCTTCCACTATAGCCGCGGCGCCCGACGTTTGCGGTCCGCCGCAGCGCAGCGACATTCCTTGAACGGCGCAGAGTCCCGCGTCGGTGGCGATCCATACGTTGTTGGCGGCTGTGCGCCCGCGCGCCAAGGCGCGAACTTCGTCCGACGGCAGACCGTCTTCTCTCCGATAATTTCGGATCTGTCCTGCGGCCACCGCGCTCAAGCCGCCTTCGGTGGCGACCCACACACGGCCCGCCGAGCCTTCGACGATTGCGCGGGTTTCCGAACCAGCCAATCGTGCGGCGGGAATAATTTCCGTTTGCCCGGGAGAAATGCGCGCCAATCCCGCCGTCACCATTCCCACCCACGTATTCCCGGCGCTGTCTTCCAGCAGCGCGCGAAGATGGGCGATCGGCAGCGACTCGAGAATCGGCGTGAAGCGCACGCCATCGAAGCGCGCCGCGCCGGCGAGGCCGGCGGTCCACAAGTATCCCTCGCGACTCACCATCACGGTGATGAGCGCGTTGTTCGGCAGGCCTTCTTCCACGGTCCAACGATCGACGGAATAACGCTTGGCGCTGGGGCGAACACCGGCGTGACGCGCCAGGGGCGCGCCCACGCAGGAGATCACACACACGAAAGTCAGAGCGAGCCACCGCTTCATAAGAGCCCTGTTGGTTTTTTATGCAGCCCGCCTCGAAAGGCCGCGACCGACACGATGCGACGATGTTACAACGAAAACGCAGAGTGCTAAAGTGGATTCAACCGATGAATCTGCGAACTGCGTTGCGATCACTCGCGCTGCGGCCGGGCCTGACGGCTGTAGCCGTCGCCACGCTCGCGCTGGGGCTCGGCGTAAATGCGTCGATCTTCAGCTTAACGCGCGAAATCTTGCTGCGGCCGTTGCCGTATCGCGACGCCGATCGATTGGTGCGGGTCTTCGAGAAAAGCGCAACACTCGGAAACATGAACGCGGCCATCGCGCCGGCCAACTATGCCCTGTGGCGCGATCGCGCGGACGCCTTCGAGCAGGTGGCGCCATTTCAGCGCGCCGCGCTCAACGTCGTGCGAAACGGCAGCGCCATCCAAGTAGAAGGATTCCGCGTGGCCCCGTCGTTTTTCTCGATGCTCGGCGTTGCACCCGCGCTCGGCCGCGGCTTCCAGGAGCGCGACGCCGAAAAGGGTCGCGACAACGTCGTGCTTCTCGCCGATGGATTCTGGAAACGGCAATTCGCCGGGAATCCCAACGTCGTCGGCCAAACGATCGACGTCGACGGGACGCCGTGTACGATCATCGGAATTCTGCCGTCCAGCTTCAAGATTTTCCGAGTGCTGAATCATGAACTGGCGCTGTTCCGGCCGTTGGTGATCGATTTCACCGATCGCGAGCAATCGATCTTGATGTATGCGAAGTTAAAGCCGGGCGCTTCGGTCGATCTCGCCCGGGCCCAGTTGGCTTCGATCTACGCAACTTTGCCGGCGGCCAACGCCCGCTGGACTGCCGACGCCACACCGCTATCGGAAGCGTTCGCCGCCAACGCCAAACCGATTCTTACGGCGCTCGAGTGGGCGGCGGCGTTGGTGTTGCTCATCGCCTGCGCGAACATCGCCAACATGCTGCTCGCCGCGTCGCTCGGCCGCAAGAAGGAACTGGCCGTCCGTCAGGCGCTGGGCGCGACACCGTGGCGAGTCGCGCGCGATCTCGCTGGTGAAACGGCAATCCTGGCGATCGCCGGACTCGCGCTCGCCGCATTGCTCGCGGAATGGACGGTGGCGCTCCTGAATTCCAACGTAAGTTTTCAGGACATCAATCGGCTGCAGCCGTTTCGTATGGATTTTCTCGTGCTGGCATTCACCGGCGCGCTGGCGTTGGCGGCGGCGATGATCTTCAGCTTGGTTCCGGCGCGCGCCGCGATGAAAACGGATCTCGCCGGCACCCTGAAAGATTCCATGCTCGGCGCCACGCCCAGCATTTCGCACCGCCGCTTGCGTCACGCGTTGATCGTCGCGCAACTCGCGTTGTCGATTGTGCTGGCCGCGTCGGCGCTGGGGATCACGCGCAGCGCACTGAAGTTGCGCGGACTCTCTCGCGGCATTTCCACCGCCGGCGTGATGACCGCGCAAGTTTCTCTCAGCGATCCGCGCTACGCCGATCTGGCGCGGCTGCGCGCCACGGCGTCCACGATGCTCGATCGCCTTCGATCCGCGCCCGGAATCGCCGATGCGGCGATCGTGAACTATCCACCGCTCTCGTTGATTCGTGTCGGCGTGCCGATTTCGGTGGACGGCCATCCGCCGCCGTCACCGGACCGCCGTTGGATGACACGATACTTCGTGACGTCGCCGGCTTATTTTCGGACCGCGGGAATCCCGATTCTCAACGGCCGTGATTTCGCGGCCGCCGACAACACGACGAGCGCCGGCGTCGCCATCGTCAACGAGACCTTCGCGCGGCAATTCTGGAATCGCATCGACGTGATCGGCCAACGCGTCACCGCCGAATTTCCGCAAAGTAACGCCTTCTGGATTCCGCGTGCGCGCCGCGGTCCGTTGACAATTGTCGGCGTGGTGGGCGATGTGCGCGAAGACGGATTGCTGGACGGCAACGATCCCGCGCAACTGTACATTCCGTACCTGCAGAGTCCGACGATTGTGCTGACCCTGATTACGCGCACGAGCGGCGGACCCGCGGAAGACGCGATGCCGGCGATCCGCGACGCGGTGCGCACCGCCGACCCGCAGGCGCCCGTCAGTTACGAAGCGAGCTACTACGGGCTGATCGAAGAAACATTTGCGCGGCCGCGCGAGATGGCGTACGTGATCGGCGCGTTTGCCGCGCTGGCGTTGCTGCTATCGGCGGCGGGAGTGTATGGCGTTACGTCGTATGTCACGACAGCGCGAACACGCGAAATCGGCATTCGCATCGCGTTAGGCGCGCGGCCCGCGGATGTCGTATCGATGGTGGCGGGTCACGCGATGAAATTGGCCGCGGCCGGTGTGGCGATCGGAATTGTACTCGCGCCGATGGCGCTGCGTCTCACAAGCAGCTTGCTTTTCGGAGTTGGCCCGTTTGATCCGGCGACGCTCGCCGCGGTTGCCGTGTTGCTGGCACTGGTTGTCGCCGCAGCGTCGGCGATCCCAGCGATCCGCGCGGCGCGTTTAGCGGCGGTCACGTTCCGCTAAGCGCAGAGGTCCAATCTTCAATGGTGATTCCGGAGATATGCCGGAAATCCGCATCCGAGGAGACGACGATGAGTTCATGAACGATGGCCGTCGCCGCGATCCAGATGTCATTCGAACTAATTGGTCGTCCTGCTTGCCGGAGCATCTGAAAGATGCGGGCGTATTGCTCCGCAACCTCCGAGGTGATCGGCAGAACCTCGGCGACCTCGTGAATTGCCCGCTGATACCAGTCCCGGAGCGCAGCACGCCGCGTTGAACTGCTCGCGACATTAATGCCGGCCAAGAGTTCACCCTGCACAATTACGGACATACAGAATCGCGCCCGCGGGTGCGTGCTTGAGATGTTCCACGACGAGGGGATGCCCTCTTTCGAGATAGCTCCAGTGATTTGTGTCCAGCAGGTATCGGGGCGCGTCTAAGCCCATAACTTCGGCTCGACGCCACGGCAGGCTTGAGCTGCGGCAAGGATGGCGTCGGCTTCGTCGGCCGGCAGACGGCCGGCGATCTCCAGAAGAGCTTTCGCCGACCCTACGTCCGGTCGCACAACCGCCTCTAGGTTGACTTCAACACGGGTGCCGGACGCCAAGTGGATCGGCTCGTCCAACTCCAGGTGGCCATCCTTCACGGTTCCTAGATAGCTCATGAGCGACCTCCTGTTCGGATGATACCTCAAGCGGCGCGTTTCGTGGCTTCTAGCGTTCCACGATCGCTTGGAGGACATCGTAGAATCCTGGGAAGGAGACTTCCGCGCAACCCGGATCTTCGATCGACGTCTCGCCCTCGGCAATCAGCGCCGCAATCGAAAACGCCATGGCGATCCGGTGATCGCCGCGCGTATCGATGTGGGCGCCGTGGAGGCGCGCGCCGGACTCGACCGTCAGGCCATCGTGCTGCTCTTCGACCGTCGCGCCCATCGCGCACAGATTCGCGGCGACCGCGGCGATACGATCGCTTTCTTTCACGCGCAATTCGCCGGCGCCGGAAATTTTCGCGCCGCGACCCGACGCCGCGCCAAGCACCGCGAGCACCGGAATTTCGTCAATCAATCCGGGCGCGAGCGATTTGTCGATCACCACGGGTTGCAACTCCCGTCCGCCGCGCGCGTGCAAATCGCCGATCACTTCCCCGCCCGCCGACTCCATGTTGCTGATCGAAGTGTCCGCGCCGAGTCCATGGAGAAAATCGAGCAACTCCGCGCGGGTGGGATTGAGTCCGACATTCGCAATGGTGAGATTCGATTCCGGAAATAGCAGCGCGGCAGCGAGAAAAAACGCGGCGGAAGAGAGATCGCCCGGCACGGTCAGCGATTGTCCGCGCAATTCCGTGCCGCCTTCCACCTCGCACTCGAGACCGTGCCGCGCGACGCGCGCGCCAAACTCCGCCAGCGCGATTTCGGTGTGGTCGCGCGTACGCGCCGGTTCTTCCACGCGTGTCGTGCCCTCGGCGTAGAGTCCCGCGAGAAGCACCGCGCTCTTCACTTGTGCGCTCGGCATCGGCGTGCGATAGGAAATTGCGTGCAGCGGTCCTCCATGAATCGCGAGCGGCGCGTGCTTGCCTTCCGCCGCCTCGATGCGCGCGCCCATCTGTCGCAGCGGCTCGATAATGCGCAGCATGGGCCGCGAGTTCAGCGACGCGTCGCCGGCAATGGTGCAGGAAAAGTCTTGCGCCGCGAGAATTCCAGCGATCATGCGCATCGTGGACCCCGAGTTTCCCGCGTCCAGGGGTCCCGCAGGCGCTTGCAACCCGCGCAAGCCCTTACCTTCGATCGTCACGCGATCACCTTCGGCGCTCTCCGCCACAGTGCTCGCAATTCCCATGGCGCGCAGACAACCAAGGGTCGAGTGACAATCGGCCGCCGCCGAAAAATTCAGGATTTCCGTGCGTCCTTGCGCGATTCCGCCGAGAAGCGCGTAACGATGGGAAATGGATTTGTCGCCGGGAACGCGCGCGATACCCAAAACGTTGCGCGCCGGCCGGATGACGCGTGAATTCATGCCGCCGCGGCTCCGCTCGTGCGATACCAATCGACCGTTTGCCGCAATCCTTCTTCAAACGTGACCTTGGGATCGTAGCCGAGGTCGCGGCGCGCCGCCGTGATGTCGGCTTGCGAATCGCGAATGTCTCCGGCCCGCAGCGCGGTGTACTCGGCGCGCGGTTCCACGCCGATGATTTTCGCAAGCATCGCCAGAGTTTGATTCAGCGTGTAGCGACTGCCTGTGCCGACGTTGTACACGTTGCCCGGCGCGTTCGGCGCGATGCACGCGAGCAAGTTTGCTTGCACGGCGTTCGCGACAAAGTTGAAGTCGCGCGATTGTTCGCCGTCGCCGTAAATCGTAGGCGTCTGCTTGTTGAGCAATTTCGTGATGAAGAGCGAAAGCACGCCCGAGTAGGGCGACGTCGGGTCTTGGCGCGGTCCAAAAATATTGAAATAGCGCAGCGAGACCGTTTCCAATCCGTAGCAGCGATGGAAAACCTTGTTGTAATACTCACCAAGAAGTTTGTTCACCGCATACGGCGACAGCGGATTCGGAATCATCGATTCAACTTTCGGCAGCGTCGGCGTGTCGCCGTACGCCGACGACGACCCCGCGTAGACCAGGCGCTTCACGCCCGCTTGCTTAGCGGCCCACAGCACATTGATCGTGCCGTCGGCATTCGCACGATGTGACGACAGCGGATCCTGCACCGATCGCGGCACCGACGGCAGCGCGGCTTGGTGCAGCACGTAATCCACGCCTTGCATCGCGCGCTCGACGGCCGGGAGATCGCAAATATCGGCGGCGACAAACTCCACGCGACCGACGATGTCCGCGAGATTCTTCTTGTTTCCCGTCGCGAGATTGTCCAGCACGCGCACACGTTCGCCGCGCGCCACAAGTTCATGCGCCAGCGCAGAACCGATGAAGCCCGCGCCGCCCGTTATCAAGTAAGTCAAAATTTTCTCCTGTTAATTGAGAAGCAGGAAAGCGAGAGAACCTATAAGCCGGATTTTGTGTCCCGCAAGCGGGATGGCGGTCATTCATCTGGACGCCGGATTGCTCCGTGGCCTCAAGCGACCTACCCGAGAGTTTAGCGGACCGGGCCGATCCTTCTCTCCTATTTGGTCTTGCTCCGCGTGGGGTTTGCCCTGCCGGCCGCCTCACGACGTCCGCGGTGCGCTCTTACCGCACCTTTTCACCCTTACCGCCGCGTTGCCGCGGCGGCGGTACATTTTCTGTGGCACTTTCCGTGAACGCGCCTTTGAGACGCGCCCCCTGGCCGTTAGCCAGCACGCCGCCCTGTGGAGTCCGGACTTTCCTCGATCTTGCGATCGCGACCGCCCGGTTCTCTCACTTCGATTTTAGCACGGGAAAAAAAGCAACCGCAGATGGACGCAGATGAACGCAGATAAACACCGATAGATCTTCGATTTTGTCTGCGTTCATCTGCGTCCATCTACGGTTGCAGTTTGTTTGGTTTTATCCCCAGCTAAACCCGCTCTTCGACAACGGGATCTGACGGATCCGCTTGCCGGTCGCGGCGAAAATCGCGTTGGTCACTGCCGGCAAGACCGGCGGCAGCGCGGGTTCACCCAATCCTGTGGGCGAATTGTCCGTGATCTTCCAGTGGACCTCGATCTCCGGCGGCGCTTCGGTCATGCTGACCATCGGATGATCGTTGAAGTTGCGCTGCTCCACTCCGCCGTCCTTCAGCGTGATTTCCTGGGCCATCAGCTCCGCGAGACCGTCGATGATTCCGCCATGGGCCATGCTGTCGGCCGCCGCCGGATTGATGATCTGCTGGCCGATGTCGCCGGCCATCCACACTTTGTTGACGCGCACTTTGTTCTGCGGCGTCACGCGGACTTCCGCAACTTCCGCGAAGTGACCTTGATGGCTGAAGTAGAACGCCACTCCCATACCCGTGCCGGCGGGAAGCTTGCGTTTGCCCCAGCCGGATTTTTCGGCAACCAGCTCCAGCACGCCGCGCATGCGCGTCGCGTTGAAGACGTTGCCGCGCGCCGAGGCTTCTTTCACCAGCGGCGAATCGAGAATCTCGTAGCGGAACTGCACAGGATCCTTGCCCGCGGCGTGCGCCAATTCGTCGAGGAACGATTGGCTCACAAACGCGTACGCATTGCTGCCTGGAGCCCTCAAGGCCCCGGTGCGTAAGCACAGGGGTATTAAGGATGCGTGCAGCGCGAAGTTCGCCACAAAGCCCGCCGGAAATTCCGCGACCTGCGGATTCGCCGACGGCGAGAAGCGTTCGCCTTCACCGTAGGAAATAAAGTGATTCTTCCAGGCGACGAGTTTCCCCTGATCGTCCAAGCCGGCCTTCAAGAATTCCCAGCCGCCGGGACGATAGATGTCGTGCGCGAAATCGTCCTCGCGAGTCCACAGGAGCTTCACGGGCGCGTTGACGGTCTTGGAAATCCACGCGGCTTCTGTCACGTAATCGTTGTAGAGGCGCCGACCGAATCCGCCGCCGCCACGCACCAGATGCAATGTGATCTTGTCATTGGGAAGATCGAGGTGCTTCGCAACGTTATTGCGGCCTCCGGCGGGAATCTGGCTGGTGGTCCAAATTTCGATCTTGCCGTCCTTGTACCAAGCCGTGCAGCCTTGCGGTTCAAGCGGCGCGTGCGCGATGAATGGCCACGAGTATGACGCTTCGAGAACTTTGTGCGCGGACTTCAGCGCGGCTTCTGCGTCGCCGTCCTTGCGCAAATCTTTCCGCATCGGCTCTTGCTTCGACAATTCCTCGGCGCGCTTGGCGAATGCTTCGCTACTCTGCGTCGCGCCGGGACCGTTGTCCCATTTCACGTCGAGTTTCTTGCGCGCGTTGTTCGCGTACCACCACTTGTCGGCGACAATCGCGACTCCCGGCTCGAGGCCCGGATCGCTGGCGACGACATTGGCCGGCTTGGCTGTGCCTTCCACGATGAACGCGTCGCGAATTCCCGGCAGTTTCTTGATTTCGTCGAGATTCGCGCTGACCGCTTTGCCGCCGAACACCGGGCACTTCACGTAAACGGCGTAAAGCATGCCGGGCAGCGTCATATCGATACCGAAAATCGGCTTGCCCGTGACGATCTCGTGCACGTCGGTGCCGCGCTGCGACTTTCCGATGATTTTGTAGTCTTTCGGATCTTTGAGCTTCAGCGTTTTCACGTCGGGCGGCGTGAGCGTTGCCGCTTTCGACGCCAGCTCGCCGTATCCCAGCGACCGCTTCGACGCCGCGTGCATCACGCGACCCGAGGCCGTGCTGCATTCCGATTCCGAAACGCCCCACGTGGTGGCTGCGGCCGAGATCAGCATGGCGCGGCACGCCGCGCCGACTTGGCGCATCGGCGTCCAGTTGTTGGGAGTGCCCGTCGAACCGCCGGCGGTTTGCCCTGGCGTGTATTTGTCGTCGAGATCGGCATGCTCGATGCGAACGTTCTTCCAGTCGATGTCGAGCTCTTCGGCGATCAGCATCGGCAGCACGTTGCGCATGCCGTTGCCGTTCTCGGGATTCTTAGCGACGATCGAGACGATTCCGTCGGCAGCGATCTTGATGTAGTTGCTGGGCATGGCAGCGGCCGCCGGGGCCGCCGCTTGTCCGCCGCGTTGCGCGACAGCCAGCGGTTTGAAGTATAGACCGAGCAGCATGCCGCCGCCGGTCATCGAACTTACGTGAAGAAAGGAGCGTCGAGTGATAGGCATGTGAGTTGGTCTCCTTTACTTTTGATTCCGGCCATTGCCGTTGCCCGCCGCGACGGGCGTGGGTTTTCCGGGCGCGCCATTGCGCCCTTCCATTTCGTGCTGCCCGGCGGCTTGATGGATCGCCTGGCGGATCCGCAGATACGTTCCGCAGCGGCAATAGTTGCCGGCCATGGCGCCGTCGATGTCCTTGTCGGTGGGCTTCGGCGTCTTCGCCAAGAGCGCAGCGGCGGCCATGATCTGTCCAGCCTGACAGTATCCGCATTGCGGTACGTCTAATTCCTGCCAAGCGACCTGCAACGGATGCTTGCCTTCGGCGGAAAGTCCCTCGATGGTGGTGATCGGCGCGTTGACCGCGGAAACGTTGGTGATGCACGAACGAATCGGCTTGCCGTTCAAGTGGACCGTGCACGCGCCGCAAATCCCGGCGCCGCATCCGAACTTGGTGCCCTTGAGATCGAGCTCGTCGCGCAGGACCCACAGCAGCGGCATGTCGGCGGGAACGTCGACGGTGCGCACCTTGCCGTTGATGGTCAGTTTGTATGCCATGGTGGTTCTCCTCTTGTGCTGCTAGCGGCAGTTTAACACGTTGGAGGGAACCATGGCATATCGATAGCGCGGCAGTACGGTTATGGCAGCCAATCAGCTAGCTTTCCGGAGAGCGTCCTCTACTGCGGCAGGGTGTTCCGCCAGAACCGCGAGTAGTACACGCGCAGGACCATCGGGACGCGACCGGCCCTGCTCCCAATTCCGCAGTGTGGCGGCGGCGAATCCGAATTTAGCGGCGAACTCCGACTGGCTTAGCCGCATTTTCCTGCGCACGCGGCGCACGTCGATCACGGGAACCTGAAAGGTCGTGAGACGCACCGGAACGTTTTCGCCTTCCGCCCAAGCTACGACTTCTTTCAGGCTTTGAATGATTCTCTTCCCTGCAGACGGTTTCGGTCGAAGGCTCCTGGAACGAATCTTCACTTCGGGAATCTCCTCTTGTGCGTCTGTCCGGCGAACGCCACCAGTTCCCGGCGCTCGTCCTTCGTCATGAGATTGGCGGCGTCGCGCAGGAAGCCTGGGCCTCGACCGCCGTCATCGGGGGAAACATGCGTCAGAAATGAGCATACGCGATTTGCGTATAGCCGTCAAGGGCAGCGAGCCGCAGCGGAATTCTGGAAAAGCCAAGTTGATCGGGCCGGCTTGAACTACGTTTTCGGCGTGCCCGTCGCGGTAAAACTCTGGCGCAGCAATTTCGCGAGCTGCTTACCCAAATCGTCGGTGACCTTCAGGTTGTCTCCGCGGAAGCGGACCTTGCCGACAACCTTCTTTTCCACGACCGTCTTCCCGTCTTTGCCGGCCACCACCGCGTTCACTTCCACTTTGCTCCAGCCGAAAACGGTGGTGAGTTCGCGCGTCGTCTGGCTGCCTTCCTTGAACTTACCGACGGTGGTGCGCAGCGTCACCAAGTCGGGTGCGCCGGCGGCGCGACGGTCGCCGCTACGGTAGACGTCTTTGAATGTACCCGCCTTCTCGATGTGATTCACGGTCTGTTCGTAGATCGCATAGAGAAACTCCGGACCAATCTTGGCCTCGCCCGCGCTAGTGAGTTCGACGAGAATCGCCGACGAGGACAGCTTCGGCGCGGCCGACGAGGACCCGCCCTGAAACGCTGCAGGCGCCACCGGAGCCACCGGAGGCGTCCCGCTACCCGGCGGCGGTATTTTCGGCGATTGTGCAACCGCAACTGAAGCCAGCGCGAGAATCAGAGCCGAGCAAGCGATCGAAGAAATGTTTTTCATTGGGCCTTTCTTTCCGTGGCGTGCGCGCCACCCGCGATCATTTGGCTGCGCAATGGATCGGCCTTGCCCTTGGTCACGGTGAGCAGCACGCTGTGCAGATCACCGTTCTCGCCGCGATAAAGCACGGTGAGCAGATCGACCTTCACCCACAGGATCAGCGTGAGCACGGCGCCGGCATCGTAGGGCGCGGCCATCGCGCCGACCTTGGCGGCTTGTCCGACTTTGCCGCCGCCTTGCGTGGCTTCGGTGCCGGTGTAAACGTCTTCGACCGAAGAAAGCTTGATGATCGTGGTGGGGCCGCTCTTGCCGTCGATCTGGAGAGCGCCGTTTTGCACGGAAACCGTGGCGCTTGCTCCGGATTTCAGCGACGAGACGCCGACCAAATGGGTGGCTTTTACAGCGCTAGTAGGGCTGTCGGCGGCGAAGGCTGGTAGCACATGCACTGATACCAGGGCCAACGCAAGAACCGGCGCCAGAAGGCGGGTGCGATTCGAGGTCATAACGCCGGATCATAGCATGTCCGGATCGCGGCGCTTAAAATCATTTCCAGCCCCCGCCGAGCACCTCGTACAACTGCACCACCGCCAGCGCTTCGTTCAAGTGAATCTGCGAGAGCGTCAATTCCGCCTGAAAGAGATCGCGGTCGGCGTCAAGCGCGTTCAACTCGGTGTCCACGCCGCCTTGATAGCGAACGTAGGCGAGCCGTTTGCGGTCTTCGAGCGCTTTCACCAGCGCTTCCTGATGCTCGCGGCTCTCGCGTACGCGCTGATGCGCGATCAAAGCGTCGGATACTTCGCTGAACGCCGTTTGAATCGCCTTCTGATAGTGGATCAACGCGCTTTCGCGCTGCGCCTCGGCGAGTTTTACGTTTTGCCCCAGGCGGCCCGCCGTGAAAATCGGCTGCGCAACATTGGGAACGAAAGACCAGGCGCTATGGGGACCCGCGAATAAGCTAGAAAGTTGAGTGCTCTCGCCGCCTAGAAATCCGGTCAGGCTGATGGCTGGAAAATACGCCGCCTTGGCCACGCCGATCCGCGCGTTCGCGGCGATCAACTCCGCTTCCGCCGCGCGAATGTCCGGCCGGCGCTCGAGCAGTGCCGACGGCAATCCCGCCGGGACTTCCGGCAGCACTTGTTCGGTCAGCGCCGCGCCGCGCGGAACGTCGCCGGGATTTTCCGCCAGCAGCAAACGAATGCGATTTTCCGTTTGCTGGGCTTGTTGCCTCAGCACGGGGATCGATTCGGCGGCTGTCTCGACCAGTTGCTCGGCCTGGCGCAAATCGAGCAGCGTGGCGACGCCGCCGGCCTGCCGCGTCTTCACAAGCCCGAGCGAGTCTTCGCGCGTTTTCAGCGTGCGCTGGGAGATTTCGAGCGCCTTATCGAGTTCGCGCAAACTGAAGTACGCCGCCGCGACGTCGCTCACCAGCACCGTGGCGACGGTCTTGCGATTCTCCTCGGCGGCCAGCAACTCCGCGCGCGCCGCTTCGGTGGATCGGCGCAGTTTTCCCCACAGGTCCACTTCGAACGAAAGCAGATTCAATCCCGATTGACCGAAATTGCGGTCTTGATTCGGCAGAATCGTCGCCGGTAGCTTGGTCGCCGCGTCGCGCGACAAGCGATTGACGTACACCTCGCCGCTCGCGCCGAACGTCGGAAACTGATTGGAGCGCGTGATGCCGGCGACGGCGCGCGCCGCGTCGACGCGCGTCACGGCGTCGCGCAAATCGTAATTGTTGGCGAGCGCCGCGCGGATCAGCGCTTGCAACTCGGCGTCTTTGAAAACTTCGAACCACGGAAGGTCGGCGAGCGACGCCGTGTCGGACGGAGCAGGGCCATCCGCGCCGCGAAATGCCGGAGGCGCTGCGACCGAAGGCCGCTTGTAGTTCGGGCCCACAGTGCATCCGGACGCCACGACGCAAAGCGCGAGAATGAGTGCGCGTTTCATGCCGGACCCTCCTTCGGCGCGGGAGCAACCTGCGGCACGCCGGACATTCGTTTCACGACCACATACGCCGCCGGCACCAGGAAAATTCCCACGAGACTCGCGAGAAGCATTCCACCGATCACGGTTGTGCCCATGATCTGCCGCGCCACCGATCCCGCGCCCGACGCGGTCCACAGCGGCACGCTGCCCAGGATGAACGCAAACGAGGTCATCAGAATCGGACGCAAGCGCAGCCGCGCGCCTTCCAGCGCCGCGTCTTCGGGTGTCTTTCCCTTGGCCAGTTCTTCATTCGCGAATTCCACGATGAGAATCGCGTTCTTCGCCGCCAGGCCAATCAACATCACGAGACCGATTTGCGAATACACATCGTTTTCAATCTGCACAAGGAACGGCGGCAGGAACCAACTCAAGATGATGCGGCGCAGCCACAACACGGCGAACGCGCCGAACACGGCCACGGGCGTGGAGAGCAAGACGCTCAGCGGCAACGACCAGCTTTCGTACAGCGCCGCGAGAATCAGGAACACGAACAACAGCGAAAATCCAAAAATCAAGGTAGGCGACACGCCTTCGGCTGCTTTCTTCTCCTGGAACGACATGCCTGAGTAGTCGTAACCCATTTCGGGCGGCATGGTTTGCGCAAACGTTTCTTCCAGTGCCTTCGTCGCCTGCGCGGAACTGTATCCAGGCGCCGCCGACCCGTTCAACTGGGCCGATCGATATTCATTGAAGCGCAACAAAAACTCAGGACCGGCGCGCGACTCAAAACGCACCAGGGACGACAACGGCACTGGGTCGCCGGCGCTGTTGCGCACGTAAAATTGCCCGACGTTTTCCGGGCGCGTGCGATATTCGCCTTCCGCTTCCACGTACACTTGCCACTGGCGTCCGAAGCGATTGAAGTAGTTCACGAAGATTCCGCCCATGAACGCTTGAATCGTGCGGTACACGTCGTTCAGCGCCACGCCTTGCTTGATTGCTTTCTCGCGATCGACGACGGCAAATTGCTGCGGCACGCTCGGCAAGAAGGTCGTGCTGAGGCCCGCGATCTCCGGACGCTTGCGAGCCTCGGTGATGAATTTTTGCGTGTTGGCGGCGAGAAACGCCACGTCCTGCCCGGAGCGGTCCTCGAGGAGAAAGGTGAAGCCGCCTGCGGTGCCGACGCCGGGAATCGCCGGCGGCGAAAATCCAAACGCCACGCCTTCGGGCAGCTTGCTCAACTCGCGGTTCAAACGCGCTTTGATCGATTGCATCTGTTCGGCGCGCTCGGTGCGGTCGCCCCATTCTTTGAAGGTGATGAAAGCGAACGAACTGTAGCTGGTACGGGCGAAGCTCAGCAAACTGAAGCCCAGCACGGTGGTCGTATACTCGACGCCCGGCGTTTTGGCGATGATGTCTTCTACTTTGTGAACGAACTCATCGGTGCGCTGCATCGACGCCGAGTTGGGAAGCTGCACGTTCAAGAAGATGTAGCCTTGATCCTCGTCGGGCACGAAACTCGATGGCAGCGCATTTCCGAGAAACGCGGCTGCGCCCGCAAACAGCACGAGCAAAATCATCGCGAACGCACTCTTGCGGATCAGCATCGCCGATCCGCGGACGTAAGCGTGAGAGCTTCTGTCGAATCCGCGATTGAACCACGCGAAGAATCTCGCGATCGCACCGTGGCTCTCGGTTTTCGGCTTCAGTAGCATCGCCGACAGCGCCGGACTCAACGACAACGCGTTGAACGCCGAGAGAATCACGGAAATCGCGATGGTCACGGCGAATTGTTGATACAAGCGGCCGGTGATGCCGGGAATAAACGCCGTGGGAACGAAAACCGCGGAGAGCACCAGCGCAATTCCGATCAAGGGCGCGGTGATATCCTTCATCGACTGGCGCGCCGCGTCTTTCGGCGACATTCCTTCTTCCATATAGCGCTCCACCGATTCCACCACCACGATCGCGTCGTCGACGACCAAACCGATCGCCAGCACCATCGCGAACATCGACAGCGTGTTGACGGAAAACCCGAAGAGCGGAAAGAAAATGAACGTACCCACGAGCGACACGGGCACCGCCAGCAGGGGAATCAGCGTGGCGCGCCATCCTTGTAAGAAGATGAACACCACGAGAATCACCAGCACGATCGCGATCACCAACGTCTCGACGATTTCGCGAATGCCCTCGGTGACCGCGCGCGTGGTGTCGAGCGACACCGTGGCGTCGAGGTCTTGCGGGAATCGCTTGCGGGATTCCTCCATCAGTTTGCGTACGCCGTCTGCGGCGTCCACGGCGTTCGACCCCGGCAGTTGATACACCGCCACAACCGCGCTGGGTTTACCGTTCAGGCGTCCACGTACGGAGTAATCCTGCGCACCGAGTTCCACGCGCGCCACGTCTTTCACGCGTACGATTCCTCCGTCGGGCGCTTCGCGCAACACGATTTGTTCAAATTGCTCGGGCGTATTCAAGCGGCTTTGCGCGCGCACCGAGTAGGTGAACTCTTGACCTTTAGGAATCGGCTCGCCGCCGACTTGTCCGGCGGGATTCACCGTGTTCTGCACCTGAATCGCCTGCACGATTTCAGGCACCGTGATGCCGAGTTTCGCGAGCCGGTCGGGCTTCACCCACAAACGCATCGCGTACTGCCCCGCTCCGAAAACCGTCACGCTGCCGATGCCGGGCACGCGCAGCAGCGGATCGACAAGATTGATGTACGCGTAATTCGATAGAAATGTCGCGTCGTAGGTACCCTTCGGCGAGTTGATCGCCACCAGCATCAGCGGCGCGGTGGTCGACTTCTGCACGCTTACACCGTAATTCGTCACATCCGTCGGCAATTGCGACGCGGCCAGCGTTTCGCGGCTCTGCGCGAGAATCAAGTCGGTGTTGGGATCCGTCTTGATGTCGAAATTCACGATCATGCGCATTTGACCGTTGGCCGTGGCATTCACCGAATACATGTAGTTCATGTTGTCCACGCCGCTCATCTGCTGCTCGATGGGCGTGGCCACGGATTGCTCCACGGTTTGCGCGTCCGCGCCGACGTAGATCGCGGAGATCTGAATTTCCGGCGGCGCGATTTGCGGAAACAACGCCACCGGCAATTGCGCGATCGTCACCGCGCCGACGATCACGGTGACGATGGAGATCACGATGGCCACGATGGGCCGGTCGATGAAGAATTGGGACATGGCGCGCTACTTTCCCGCGGCCGAAACCGGTTGGTAAGCCGTCGGATGCACCTGTGCTCCGTCGCGGACTTTTTGCAGTCCCTCGGCGACCACGCGCTGGCCGGGCTGCACTCCTTCGGTGATGATCCATTGCGATCCCACGCGGTCCCCGACTTTCACGGTCTGAATTCTCACTTTGTCGTCCGCGCCAACGATGTCCACCTGGTAGTTTCCCTGCAATTCCGCGACGGCCCGTTGCGGAACCAACAAAGCGTTCGGCACCGACCGCACCGAGAATCGCACGCGCGCGAATTGTCCGGGGCGCAGCGTGTTGTCGGGATTTGCGAACAAGCCGGAAATGCGGATCGCGCCGGTTCGCGGATTCACTTCGCGGTCGGTGAATTCAAAACGACCGTGCTTGGGATAAACCGTGCCGTCGGCCAGGATCAATTCCAAATCCAGACGCTGCCGCTCGGCCTCGACGCTTTGAGGATTGTCGTACCGCCTGTGAAAATCGAGATACTCCTGCTCGCTGACCGTGAAGTAGCACT
This sequence comes from Terriglobia bacterium, assembly GCA_021325275.1. Taxonomy (GTDB): domain Bacteria; phylum Acidobacteriota; class Terriglobia; order JAJPHL01; family JAJPHL01; genus JAJPHL01. The sequence goes on from JAJPHL010000011.1 coordinate 276,596, forward strand.
TGATGGGATCGAGCGTCGACACCGTGGTGATTGCGCCCGTCGCAGGACCGACCAGCGCGCCCACCTGTTGCTGCGCCGCGCCGACGATTCCGTCGATCGGCGAGGTCAGCGCGGTGAATCCCAAGTTCAGCGCCGCCGTTTCACGCGCCGCATCCGCGCCTTGCACTTCCGCCTGCGCTGTTTGAATCCGCGACTTCGCCGTCTCCACTTGCGCCTTGGCCGCTTGTACTTGCGCCTTGGCCGCCAAATTATTTTGGATCGCGTTGTCGAGATCCTGCTGCGTGATCGCCTGCTGCTTCGCCAGCGGCGTATAGCGGTCCACGTCGAGTTGCGCACGCCCCTGATTCGCTTCCGCCACGCTTAACTGCGCTTCGGCGGCCGCGAGTCCGGCCTTCGCTTCGTCCAATTGTCCGCGCGCTTGTCCCAGTTGCGCGGTCGCGCGATCCAGCGCCGCTTGAAAAGGCCGCGGATCGATTTGGAAAAGTAATTGGCCCTTCTTGACGAACGATCCTTCGGTGTACTCTTGCCGCTCGAGATACCCGCTGACCTGCGCCTTGATGTCGGCGTTCACCAGGCCGTCGAGCGTGCCGACCCATTCGCCGTAAATCGGAACGTCGCGCTGTTCGACCACGGCTACTTGAACGTCGGCGACCGGCGGCGCGGCAGGAGTGGAAGACTTCGAGGAACAACCAACCGAAAGCAACAGGATGCCGACCCAGACGGCGAACCTTCGCATAACATCGTCCCCTTTTGTGGAGCAGATATATCGGATAGCGTATCAGATGGCAGATGCCCACCCAAAGTTTCAGTTCGCGGTAACATATCGTTGATGGAAAACAAAGACATCGCGCGAATCCTCTCGCAGACCGGCGATCTTTTGGAAATTGCCGGCGAAGATGGATTCCGCATCCGCAGCTATCGCAACGCCGCGCAATCGGTGGAAACGTGGACCGAGCGAATCGCCGACGTGGTCGCTGAGCCGGACAAGAAAACCGCCGACAAGAAACTGATCGAGATCCCCGGCGTCGGCAAGTCGATGACCGGACACTTGCGCGAGATTGTCGCGCGCGGATCGCTGGTTCCCCGCGACGAAGTACTGAAGAAATTCCCGCCCACCATTCTCGACCTCCTGCAAATCCGCGATCTCGGCGCCAAACGTATCGCGCTGATCTGGAGCGCGTATCACGCCGGATCGGTGGACGAAGTGGAGAAGCTCGCGCAGGAAGGAAAGATTCGCGAACTGCCGCGGATGGGAGAAAAGCTCGAGCAGAATTTGCTGAAGGCGATCGCCATTTGGCGAAATAGCGCGGGACGCTATCGCATCGACGTGGCGGACAACGCCGCTTCGAAGCTGCGCGACTATCTAAAATCCGCGGACAAACACGTCCGCGTGACGATCGCGGGAAGTTTGCGCCGCGGCAAAGAAACCATCGGCGATCTCGACTTGCTCGTAACCGGGGGCGATCCCGGCAAGATGATCGAGCATCTGCTGAAGTATCCCGAGATTGTCGGCGAGGTGGCGCGCGGCGAAAACAAATGCAGCATTCGCATCGGTCTCAACATGCACGTTGACGTGCGCTTCCTCAAGCCCGATGAGTACGGCTCGGCGATGCAATACTTCACAGGATCGAAGGAGCACGGCGTGGCATTGCGCCAACGGGCGCTGCGCATGGGCTACACGCTCAGCGAATACGGCTTGTTTCGCTTGAAGGATGAGTCGCGCGCCGCCGGAAAAACGGAAGAGGAGATCTACCAGACGCTCGGCCTGGATATGATCCCGCCGGAGTTGCGCGAAAACTCCGGCGAGATCGACGCCGCCGAAGAGCATCGCTTGCCGAAACTGATTGAACCCGGCGATCTCCGCGGCGACGTGCACATGCACACCACCGCCACCGACGGCCGCGCCTCGATTCTCGAAATGGCGCAAGCGGCGCAGGCGCGGGGCCTGGAATACATCGCCATTACCGATCACTCCAAGGCGCAAGCGATGAATTCAGGACTCGACGAAAAGGCCATCGTCGCGCAGATCGCCGAAATTCGGGAGATCGAAAAGCAAATGCCCGAGGGATTCCGCATTTTCGCCGGTTGCGAAGTGGATATCTTAAAGGATGGCGCGCTCGATCTCGACGACGATGCCCTGGCGCAGCTCGACGTAGTGATCGGAAGCATTCATTCGCACATGAATCTCGAACCGGAAGAACAAACCGACCGCCTGCTGCGCGTCTGCGAGAATCGCTATTTGCGGATTCTCGGCCATCCCACAGGACGGCAGTTGACGCGCCGCGATCCGTATCCGTTCGACTTCGGCCGCGTGCTGGCCGCCGTGGCCAAGAGGGGAATTCACATGGAGATCAACGCGTCGCCCGAACGGCTGGACCTGCGCGACGTGCAGGCGCGAATGTGCAAGGAAAAAGGCGTGAAGCTGGTGATCAACACGGACGCGCATCATCCAACCCATTTGGAAAACGCGCGCTTCGGCGTGACGGTGGCGCGTCGCGCCTGGCTGGAAAAGAAAGACGTGCTGAACACCTTGCCGGCGTCGAAGTTTTTGCACGCCCTGCACCGGAAATAAGGATCGCCGTTCCCCGAAAAGCCTCAGACGGTCGCGGCCATCGGGAAAGTATACGCATCCCCGTGGAATTCAATATCCACAGCGGTGAGCCGACGTCAGGTCGATACCGGAATTGATGATTGGATCGACGTAAATGGTCCACCATCCAAGTGGGCTCAGCCGACGCTGGCGTCCTGGACTTGAGCGGCAAGGCAAACCGGCCGGAGTTTACCGGCGAATCTCTGGGGCAGTGGGCGCGAGGGCATTCCACAAGTTGGTTGCAACCACAGTCCTTCTCGATGATCCTCACGGATCGCTACTCGTCCAATCACCCGTTCTTGCGTATCTCTGATTGGTCTGGCAGCAAGGTTGGGGCAAGCTCTCCCGACAGGTTTCGGATGTTCGTCAAGCAATCGCGGACGTCGTGGTCCTTGTGCGGCGCGGTCACTCCATACTCTCCGATATTTCCTCTAGAGCAATGGTGGCATTATCCTGGCGGAGCCGTATGGACTGCGTCGAGGCCAGGAACTGGATTGACTGGGGCAGTGCATCAGCGACCAAGCGCGGGCAGTTGTCGATCAATACGGGGATGACGCGCGTTCCCACTTTATGCGCCTGAACAATTTCCCGGCAAACCCAATTTCCCTGCTCTCGAAGATCCGCTACGGTTCCCTCGGTAAAAACGACCACCAGGCTACGAGCAGACTCAATCGCCTCTTCCAACATTCTTGGATATTGTTCTCCTGCTCGGACTGACTGGTCGTCGAAAACGCTCTTCCCGATGGCGGTAAGACCCTTGCCGATCGCACCGGCCAATGGCCAGTCTTCGCGCCGGTAGCTGATGAAGGCGTCTGGTCTGGGCCCAAAGATGTCTTGATAGATCCGGTTTCGCACCACACAGTTGCCCTTCTCATCCATTTTGATGACGCCCGCAAGGCGGAGTTGCTGGGTTGGGTAATCAGAAAGATAGGCTTGGAATCGCACTTGCTCGCCTTTCAGGATCCGATCAAATAATGCCTTCAAGCGAGAGTCCTTGAGCGTCTCGCCGATCGGAGCTAAGTTGCTAGTGTCCGTTCGCTCGAATTGGCGCTTGACTACGTCAACGTCCTCGTGGGAAGTCGCACCCATGGACGCCAAGTGGCACAAAAAGTACTGCGTAATATACGGATGCCCATGGGTCCAGTAGTAAACGCGTTCTGCCAAACTCTCACGTACTTCGGCGAGCCATGGACCCTTTTCCGCCAGTTTAAGAACCTCCTCACGAGTGAAATCAGGCAGCGTGACCCGATTGCCCGTGTTGAAAGGAGAAACAGCCCGGTCGGCAATCAATTCGTCGGGATTGAAGCAGCCAGAGAGGACGAACGATACGCGACTGCCGTCAATATCCCTGGTGTTACGAATGACGCTGTAGAAGTGGTCCGATCCATCAAATTTGATGGCTTGTACTTCATCGAGGACCAGAACAACGTCTTTGCGAGAAAATATCGCCAGATTCTTGAGAAAGGAGTGCCATTCGTGGCGGCCCGTGGGTGCCCTTAGCGGCAACGTGTCCGGGACGACGTCGGAATGCGCTACTACGTCTGTATAGATCGCGCCGCCGATGAGACGGTACCATTCGTCTGGATGGTCTGGTTTGAAGTCGGAGGCTTTGACGTCGATGATGCAGTAGCCCTTCAGCGCGGGCAGGTGTTTCAAACGGTTAACGAGACTCGTCTTGCCTTGTTGTCGCGGTTCTGACAAATGAACGAAGTTGCCCCTGCCTAGCAAGATGGCAACCTCTCGGTCGCATTCGCGGTCAACGTACACATCCCGGTCTCGCTCTCTGAGCGCACCACCATAAACATAGTTGTTCACCTGCGCACGCGCCGTTCCTTCAACCGATTGGCTCATAAGTCCCCCCACCACGTTCCGCCCTACATTTGTCTGCATATATGTAGAGCGAGTCTTCCGCAAAATCCTTACTGACAACCTCGGGGTAGGACTTTAAAGCGAATTCGAAGCCTCCTTCGGTTCGGCGCAAAATCGAACGCAGGCGTATCAGATCCATGACGGCCTGTTCCACATTGCCAGCAGACCATCCCGATCCGCAATGCTTCAGCACTTCAGTATGGATATCGGAGATTCGCTGGAGGTTCGGCTGTCTCGCCATGAGCAGCGAGACTACGATCTCCAAGGCCGTCGCTCTTTCCCAGATCACCTTGAGATAGTCCTCGTTCAGGAACTCGACATTGGAAAGGATTCTTTCGAGATCCTTGGCTGCCACTTGACGCGGAAAGCCATCCGTCGATTCCTTTCGGTTGAGATCCTCCACCAGACGGCGGCAAATCCGTTGGGTCACGCAAGGGTGGCCACCCGCAAACTCATAAATCTGCTGAATCAGATGCGGACCATTTAATAATTCGACCTCGATGAAACGGAAGGAGTCGCCGACGAGCGCTTCGACGGCCTTAAAGTCCAGGGGCGCGAGCAGAATCTTTTCCCCGAGATTCTTCAGTGGACCCGTTTGCTCGTCCTCCACGGCTAGGCGCAAGAATCGCTCGCCGCTCAGAACAACGCGCAGACTCCCCTCGTTCACTCTCGCCCGGAGCTTATTAAATAATCGCCATCCCTGGCGGGCGTCCTCCCGAATGAGTTGATCCGGTTCATCCAGCAACAAGACCATTTTGGGTGGGGGATGAGCCAACAGATCGCCAAGAGTTGCTGGCGCATTTGGCGGAGCAGTCGGATACCATTTCAGGATTTCTTCATCTTGAAAGTCGGACTCCGTAGTCATCCAGCGAACGTCAGCATATGCTGCGGTGTAACCCTCGTTTGGCAAATCGGTTCGGCCGAGCCGGTCCAAAATGGAAGTCTTCCCGAACATCCGGCCTCCAATGAGTACGCAGGAACGATCGGAGCAGATCTGTTCCATGATCCCGGCCAACTCCCTGGAACGACCGAAGAACATATAATCGGGCACGCTGCCGTTGGTGACGAACAACAGCGGGGCGGAGGCTTGGTGAAAGACCAATGACCTGTATTCATTCAATGGATGGGTTGAGGCCAAGATGCGAATCAAGTCGCTTCGGCTCGTGATCACTAATTCCTGTGCTCCGCTTTTCAGGGCGCTCTTTAACTGCCTAATCTCGTCCGGCAATGGTGCTTCATCCCAGGTGACTACTTGGACCACTTGACATGCACTTTGTAGCCTGCCTTCGATCTCGAAAAGCAGGCGGGCCCCCCTGTCGGCATCCAGTCTTCCGTCTTGATGGATGGCAATTAGAATTCGCCGAACATTCTCGCCGAAGGACGAAGCGGTGAGCACAACGAAGCAGTGCCACTTCGACGCGCCGAGGAACGGGCTCTCTACTGCAAGCCGCGTGGCACTCACGAGACTACGCACAATCTCTTCGGAAGTAGTTTGAAACTGCTGATGCAAGTTGTTGTCGGCGCGCAGTCGGAACCAAGGCTGCGCCCGGTAGCGTACTTCTTGCCAAGTTTTCAACTGCGGAAAGCCGGTGAGAACGTCGTAATACACACCAAAGACATACTTGATTTCGGGATTCTTGGCACGTTCCGCGATTCGCCGGAAAAGTTCCTTATTCGCCCGGACTCCGTATAGTGCGGCCGCCTCCGAATCGTGTTTGGCAGGTTCGCGGTCCAGAAACGCTGACCACACGATGGCCATTTGATCGACCAGACCTTCGTCCGTGCGCTGGGAAAACTCGGAGAGAAGTCTCGATGAGGCGTCTACCGGCGCGGAAAGCACGCCCAATTGGCGCAGGATCTCCCCGACCCGCGCCTCACCGCCCCGGCTGTTGGACACAACCGTAGCAATGACGTTGGCCATCATCGTTACCAGCAGAACATCCTGATCGGTGAAGCGTTCCTCGGGGTGGTTTGGTGCGGATCGGATATTTTCAACTTTGAGGACACCGATCTTTCGGTCGCCCACGCGTAAAGGAACGCCCAGGAAGGAGTTCGGCTCACGGCCTTGCTGACGAGGGTTCTGTGCCCCCTTCCATGCTTTGTGGGCTCGCAGTTCCGCCAGGGTGTCGGCCTTGAAAGATTCCCCTGTCTGGAAGATGTAACCGGTGACCCCTTCGCCGGGCTTGTAGCTGGCCCGTCGCTCTTTGAGCGGTTTCTGGTAACCCATCGCGGCTTGAATTACCAAGTGGCCGGTCGCTTCGTCATATAGGTATAGGGAAGAGGCTTCCGCGCCAAGAACATCGGCGATGGTCTCGACGACCTTGTCGACCAACGCGCTCATGTCCTGGCCGCTGGCCAATACTTTCGAGAGATCCTCTAAGTTTGTTGTAAACCGCTTAAGCTGCTCCTCGCCGACCTGAGTGTTGAATACGACTGCCGCGATCACACTCGCCATCATTGTGACCAAGGCGACATCTTGGTCGGTAAACACCTCCCCCGGATGGCTGGCGGATGGGATGATCTCTTCGACCTTCAGAACGCCGATCACTCTTTCTTTCTCGCTGAAGCGTTCTTTAATTTTCAGTGGAACGCCCAGAAAGGTATCGGGTTCCTTATTCCCCTGCCGATTGTTCTGCTTGCCCTTCCACGTCGGATGTTCGCGCAATTCTTGCAGACTATTGGCGCGAACATGGCGGCCTTTCTGGAAAATCCAACCCGTGATTCCCTCGCCGGGTTCATACTCGGCTTTTCGTGACACCAGTTCTTTCTGATATCCAGTCGCTGCCTTGATGACCAACACCCGACGAGCGTCGTCGTAAAGATAAAGGGAGGAGGCTTCTGCGCCGAGCACGCGAGCTGTGGTTTCTACAACTTCACCAACCAGCGCATTCAAATCCTTGCCGCCAGCCAGCGTGAGCGACAAACGGTCCAAGTCGTCGGTGAGTTTTTGCATGCCGGCTACGCCGACTTGAGCGTTGTAGACGACGGTCGCGATTACGTTGGCCATCATGCTGACCAACAACTCATCCTGGGCCGTAAAATAGGACTCGGGATGAGCAGGTGTTTCTTCGATCTCCTCCACTTTGAGCACGCCAATGACTTTGGGCTGTCGCGTGAAGCGATCCGTGACCTTCAATGGCAAGCCTAAAAACGACTTTGGTTCCCGTAGTTGCTGCTGAGAGTTGAATTTTCCCTTATGGCTGGGATGGGCATGTAAGGCGCCCAAGTCGTTCGCACGTACGATCTCACCCTTCTGATAAATCCAGCCGGTAATTCCTTCGCCAGGCAAGTATGTAACCTTCTGCGCCACCAGTGGAGCTTGGTAGCCCGTGGCAGCGCGAATCTCCAAGAGTCCGCGGCTCTCGTTTAACAAGTACAGCGAGGACGCTCCGGCACTCAGAGTTTCCGCCATCCTCTTGACCACACCTTCAACAAGGCCTTGGATATCTTGGCCGCCGGCTAGAGCCGACGAGAGTTTGCCCAAGTCATTGCTCAACTTCCGGAATTGCGCGCCGCTAGCCTGAGCATTATGCACGGCCGTTGCGATGATGTTGGCCATCATTTCACCCAACAGAAATTCTTCTGCCGTGAATACTAGGCGAGAATCCGGTGGCAGGGGGCGGCGGTCTTCAATCTTGAAGACTCCGATCACTTTTGCATCATGCCGGAATCTGTCCGCAATCTTCATGGGATACCCCATGAAGGCTCGCGGCTCCTTGTTGTTTTGGAGTGCTTTGTATTTCCCAGTCCAAGTCTGAACGCGGTGGAGCTCATCCAGGCTGTCGGCCTTAAACTTCTCCCCCTTCTCCCATAGCCAACCGGTCGTGCCTTCACCGCGGGCGTACGACGCCTCCGTTGCCAACAGAGGTGCGTGATACCCGTAAGCCGCGCGGATTTCCAGTCGGTCGGTCTCCTCATTAACCAAGTAAAGGGAGGCGGCGTCGGCCTGCAAGACTTCAGCCATGGTGGTAGTGACGCTTTGCAGCAGTTGTTCGAAATCGCCGCCACCAACCAGGCTCTCGGCCAATTGCTGCAATTGGCTCACCCGAGATCTCTCGGCTTCTTCGCGCCGCAGCATTGCTTCCAATGCCGGGGCCGCTTGGGCGGCGACCGTTCGCAGTTCGCTACCGTGTTCTTTCGAGAAGACCCCGGAGATGCCGCGCTGAATCGTGATTTCGCAGCGGTCACCGCGGTCGCCCCACTCCGCATAAGCACGCAGGTAGCTGGCTCGGGGATCATCACGAACCGCTCCCGAGAACTTTTCTTCGACTACGTCCCCATCATATTCAAACCGGCGGTGGTTGGGTAGCTTGAGAGTGACCCTTTCTGCGGAGGTGGCTTCCGCCAGATGCGTGAGGACGCTCGTCGCCGATTCCAAGACAGTCCGCGCTTGCGCGAGATTACGGTCTAACTCGAGGACTCGGTCGTGGCGCTGCTGCTGGAAGCGGCGTTCCAAATTCACGCCGATGGTTGTTGCGACCGCCGTCAGAGCGCCGATCTCAGCTGCGTGAAATTCTCTCTTAGGCGTGGTGGAAAACGCGTCGATTCGGCCCCGAATCGCCCCGCCGGCGCTGATTGGCACCGTCAGTTGCGAAAGCCATCCGTTTTGCTTGGCGACCCGGCTGCCCAGAAATCCCAACTGGGCCTGCAGAGCGGTTATGCCTTTCTCGTCACTTTCCAGATGGAACACATATTGTTGGCTCCAGGTGCGCTCGCTCTGCTCCTCTAGGACTTCTTCGCTTGAAATAACTCCCGCAGGACTTCCAACGACCAAGCGCAGGAACTGCGGCTTCGCGTCATCCACGGTCCAGATCAGAAGCCCGTCATAGTCCAGCAATTCTCGGCTGGCATCCGCGATATGACGAAGGTACTCCGGCGTGCTGCTGGCGTCGGTGAGTTCGTTCGCGGTCAGGATCATTTGCAGCAGCAACTCGTCGCGGTTCTCTCCTAGTGGATCTGCATCCGGAAGTTGAGGCCGAGAGCGGCTGGCCCTAATCGCACTTTCGTAAAGCGCAAGGTACTTGGAAGTCGGATGGGCCCAGGACAGATCCAACTTCATGTTGCGATTTTGCAAATCTCTCCATTTCGGTCGGTTGCTCCGATACAGAGTGGCTGCTTCTCGGATGGCCTGCCGCAACGCAACAGCGCTAAACTCTTCGAATACAAATCCTCGACCGACGGGTCGATCCCCTTCTGGCGATTGCCAATCGATCACCGAATCGGCCAGTCCTCCAGTCTTGCGGACTAGCGGTAACGCACCGTACCTCATGGCCAGCATTTGTTGGAGCCCGCAAGGTTCTCTGAGTGACGGTTTCAAGATGACGTCGCTTCCCGCAAAAATCTGCCGGGCTAAAGTCTCATCGTAGGCAAACCGGACGGCCATCCCATTGGGAAACTTCGCCTCGATGTTGGCAAAAGCCTCACGAAAATGGAAATCTCCCGCTTGGCCCAAGAGGACGAATTGCGCCTCTTCCGCAGCGAGGAGTGCGGGCAACACTTCCTCCACTAAGCCCAGACCCTTTTCCGCGATCAGCCGGCTGACGATCCCAAACAGCGGGGTGTCGGGATTTTCCCGAAGGCCTAAGGACTTTTGCAGAAATGCCTTGTTGTCCTTGCGGGCTGCGATGTTCTGGGGCCCAAATTTGCGATGGAGACTGCGGTCGAGGTACGGGCTATATAAGGTCTCGTCGACTCCGTTGAGGATTCCGACGATTTCTTCGCGCCGGGATGCAAGGGCCGCCCTTAGGTAAGGGGCATACTCGCCACTTTGGAGTTCTCGGGCATGTTGCGGGCTGACCGTACTAACTGCGTCGGCGGCAATAATTCCGCGGGCCATGAAATTGATCGTCCGTTCGGACTCGCCAAGACAAGCGAACACACCGTGGTGGGCGAGACCTGAGACCACGGCAGATCTGCTGCTAAACTGACCAGGAAATCCGGCGTTGTGAATTGTATAAACAAAGGCCAAATGATGGCGTGGGTCGTCCGCGGGAAGATCTCGAAGCCAGAGTGGAAACAATCCGGCAATCCAATCGTGACCGTGAAGCACGTTCGGCAACCAACCTTCCGATCTAAAATCCGGATGGCTGATCATTTCCAGAGTCGTGCGTGTAAAGCAAACAAACCTTTCGTAGTCGTCCGTATATCCGTATATATTTTCGCGGTCGAAATAAAAAGGATCAGAAATTAGATAAACCGGCACTTGCTGCTCCGAATCTTCCTCGATTCGATAGTCGACCCGTTTGATCGCCGCGCGGAGGCTTGCCGGCCCCATCGGCACCTCGATCTGGGGAATTATGGTTCGTGGCTGTGTCTCAAACCGTAGGCTTCTGTAGTAGGGAATGGCAAGCCGTGCGTCACAATTGTCGCGACGCAATTGAAGGCACAACTCCATCACCACGCTTGCTACACCGCTGGTGTTTACAAAAGGAGCAGCCTCCGACGCTACGATGAGTACATTCTGCATCGCAATCTCCGATCGAGCACGCTCGGAAGTGTACCATGAGTTGTCGAACACCAGACCTCTTGACCTATGGTCGAGCGTCTCCTTATCTGCGCCGAAAACAAATCTGCTCCTAAAAGAACATAGTGAACGGGTAGAGAGACTCGATCCCTGGGAGGCGTTCGAAATACGGATCGCGAAGCTCTCGCGCGTATTCCCGCGACTTCGCGATGCCGTTGTCTTCCAGTTTCAAATTGCGGCTCGCGCTCAGCGCCCGTGACTTGGGGCAAAGGATGCCTCGGCTTGTTCGCTCGCCCAAGCCATCGCTTGGGACCGGCGGGCGGTTCGGGGAGAACCACATCGCCCGCATCGCCGCCTGTATCTCTATTGAAATGAAATGGTGGGCCCGTAAAGGCTCGAACTCTAGACCTCTACCGTGCCAAACTGCCTGGCAGCGCTGAGGCAGAACGCCAAGCGGCCCATTTGGAGGAGTACCAAATGCAGGACGACATGACTCCTCTCTCGGCAGATTGCAGGTTCCGCAACGGTTCGAAGCGCTTGCCCTCACCACTGCCTCGGATGCGCGCATTGAGGCACCCGCAGCGGGTTTGGCAGCGGCCACGCTTTGCGAAGTGGGCCATTAAGTGGGCAGAACTGGCAAGACCCTAGCGGTTTTCGGAGTCCTCACCCCTGTTGTGGTGCGGCTAAGTCTTTGAAACTTTGGTGAGGCGGGCGGGGATCGAACCCGCGACCACAAGGTTAAAAGCTGAGTGTAACGACAAAAATGCCCACAAAAACGCTATTCAGTGGGCAGGCAGTGGGCGGAATACGGGAAAACCGTAAGAAATGGCTTCCCTGCTCTTGGTGCGGTAAGCATCAGTTGACAACGGCGTCTACGTTCTGCGGCGCGAGCAAACGCTCCGCAATTCGGTCGAGGGGATCCCGCATATCTTCGACGGCTGCATGGGAGTAGTGCAGCGCCATGGTATCCGTTGCGTGGCCGAGAATCAGCTTGCGGTCACCCAAGTCAACGCCGAGGTCCGCCGCCGTGAGCCAGATCGACCAGTGGAACCTTTCGCGCGGATCGTCGCGGCTGGGAATCTCCTCTTCGAGGAGTTCGTAGTCGATGCCGGCGCCGCGCTTTGGCGCGTGACGCGCCTTGAAATGATCGTGAACGACGTTGGCGGCGATCCCTTTCAGGTAGCCATAGAACGCTCCGTCGTGCTCGGACCGGAAATCCCCCAGCACGCGGATGCGCTTGGAATAGAGCTTGAGGTAAACCTCTTGAGCGAGGTCTTCGGTCAACTGAAACGAAGCGCTCCAGCGCCGGACGGTATCTCGTACGACGATGAGAATGAACGGATTGAAACGCTCGACAAAGGTATGCCAAGCTTCATGATTCTCGGCCTGGCAACATTCCCGAATCAAAGAGTCTACTGGCGGTTGAAATTGGGGGTTCATGCCCATTAAGGCCGCCAACTACGATTGGAAAAGGGACAACGCGGATTGAAATATTTTCGGCCCGGCCAAAAGAACCGAGCGCCAAGAATCGTTGTCCGAGAACGCGGGGATTTGAAACCCTCTAGAGGATGTGAACTCCGTTATACGTGCGCGCGACCATCACGGGAGTCGCGCCCCAAAAGGTACGCGCAGCCGAAAGGTCGGGCTGCCACGACCCCACGCGACCGGTTTGGAAATCCGCCAATCTCATCGCAAAAGGCGACGGCCCCGACGTGGACTCCTGAAGAATCGCGGTGCGTACGTCGGGCGTGGCAGCGATCAGCGTTCCGCGGATGTTCGGGAAGCTTTGGACGCGTCGCGTGGTCAGATCGATCAGGCACGATCCAGGCTGTCTGATGTCGGAAGAACAGAGCGCAAACTTTCCATCCGCCGACACGATCAGGGCGGAACTCATGCCCGGCTGGTCAGGAATCGTAGCGGGATCGAGTATCAGTTGTTGGTCGCCGATCGTGAGTCCTTGCAATCCAAATGTTGGCGGGTTCGCGTTGAGAACGCGGTAAAGAATCGCTCGCGTGCGGTTTTCGGTGGCGGGAATCATTTGGAAGGCGAATATGACCGGTACACTCGGGCCAATCTTGCCGGTCTTCACGTCCACGATCGCGATCTCGCCATCGGTCGCGCTCGTGGTGCCGAACGAGACAATCAACTTTTCGCCGCTGTGAGAATAGAAAGCCTGCAACGGCCAACGCGGCGCCATGGGAATGATCTGCGTGGACCGCCGCTCGGCAATATCGACAAGCACCAGTTCCTGCCCCAGCGTGTTCACCAGGCAAGCCTGCGACCCGCTGGGCGAGAACGCGATGCCGGCCAGGAACAGGTAGCCTTCAAAGAGTTTCGGCTTCACGTCCATCTTGATCGGCGATTCGGCGCCGCTGGCGATGTCGTACAGTTTGACAGTGTCGCGGGCGCTCATCGCCGACTGTAGCAGCGCGTATTTTCCGCTGGTATCGATTTCTAAATGAAAAGGGATTTCACCCGTCAGGCGGCGCAGGACCTTCAACTGGACCTTGCCCAAGCTCACCTGCGCCGTGGCGTCGTACTGTCCGTAGGCTTTCACGTCGATCGTGAATGTCTTATTGTCGGGGCCGGCCAGAAACATGCAATAGCGGTCGTCCGGGGCAGCGGTATTCAATGGCGCGTTGGCGTCGACTACTTCGCCGTCCACCAAGACTTCGCAACGCGTCGCGTTGCGCGTGCTCCATCCCAATTTGACTAAACGTCCCGAAGGACTGGTCTTCAGATAAACAGTGTTGGAGAGCGAGAGCTCGTAGTATCCCACCCGCGCGCTCAAGGTTTTCTCCACCACCCGCCGTCCGTCTGAAGCGCTGATGACGGTCAGCAGAAACTCCGTGGCTTGGTTCAGCGCGGGACTCATCACGCCGGCGTCACCGTCGGAACAGGTGAAGCAATCGCCGGCACCCTGGCAGTCCCGAGGTTTCCACCGCCCGTCACTGCTGCTCAATTGATAGCTGTAGTTCTTGCCTTCATCGGTGCATTTCCACGACAGTCTCACTTTGTCCGGGATGTACAAACTGCCGGGCGTGGCGACAAATGATGCTACCGGAAAACTGCTCCGGAGTTTCTCCAGGTACACCACGCCGGTCGTCTTATCGCCGGTCTCGGGAGTCTCCGTGATATCGATCTGAACGCGTCCTTCTTTCGTGCCCACGTGAATGCCGCGCAGCGAGAAGATCAGCGGATCGCCGGCCATTACGATGAGGCCGCTCGCAGGATCGGGCTTGATCTGCACACCGTTTCCGTCGCGCGAGCGCGACACGCTCCACGCGCCGGAACTGATTTTCACCGGTTGAGGGAGTTCTTTGTCGCCGGAGAGAAAGCCGTCGAGGTCCTGTCCAATCGGAAACGAGAGCGAAAGGCTCTTGAAGCGCGTGGTGATCGACGGATCGCGGCTGGAAATCACGATTCGCAAGTCGATCGTCCAGGGATTTGCTCCGGTGGGCGAAGCGCGGATCGGATTGGGATCGCTTTGAATCAGGTATTCAAGCTTCTGGGTTCCACCGGGAGCCGCAACATTGAGCACCACGTTCAGATCAGGCAAACCGGTCCTCCTTGATCGCCGGCCGTCAGTCCCACCGGCTGGCGTGTTCCTCTCGCCACCGCCAAAACGCCACAAGGAAAGCTCGGCGTAAACACTCTCTCTTTGTCCGTGGCGAGATCGTACACACTGAACCCTTTTCCGGAGCCGAGCCAGGCAGTGCGCCCGTCCGGAAGAAGCGCCAATCCGGGACCGGCCGACGGCATTTCTTGAATCACCTCGTCACGCTCCAAATCGACGATGACACTTCCCGCATGGGGTGTGGCTCCGAGATTTGCGGTGGCACAGGAGACGATCGCGCGCCGGCCGTCCGGCGTGACGAGGATTTGGCCGGGCAAGAACCGAATGGGGGCTCTTAGGAAGTGAACCTTGTCGCCATTGCCCGGCGAGGGCGGATTGTCTCCCACATCCACATAACCGAGCGCCCCGGGTCCCTGCCTCACGGAAAAGTAGACTCGATCTTCACTCAGGCCGCACGAGACGGCAAAGACCTGGGCGTTCCCCGGGATATCCCATTTCCCTCCCTGCGACTTGGCATAATTCCAGTAGTAGAGAAAACGGGCCCCACTCAAGATAAAGACTTGGCGCTGCGGCAGGTGCGTCGACAGCACGCCCACCGGACTGCGCAAGCCAAGGTCTCCGATCATCCGGCGCACGAACGCATGGCTCCTGTTGATCCCGAGAAATTCCGTGTCGCCGGGCTGCGGCAAAAGCGCAAGCGCAGCGGTGCCGCTTTCCGGAAAGGCATGAACCTGCTTCCGCTGCGCAAGATCTAACACCCTGGCGGGCAAAAGACCGGGCAACACCGGCGAGAGCAACGCGAAGATTCCATCGTCGGAGATGCCGGCTCCGCGAAATAATGCCGGTCCTGCCGAAATCGGAACATGGATCGGATCGAGCACCGTGATGGGATCGCCGATTTGCAAGCGATCGCTGCGCGCGCCATTCAGGGCGTGCGCGACGACCTCCACCTTGTAAGTGCCCTCTTCAAACAACGTAAGAAAGTAACGATCGTTTTCGAGGTAGGTGTCGGCGGGCGCGTTGTCGTCCACCACTTCGCCGTTGACCAAGACGGAACAGCGCACCGCATTGTGCGCCAGCCAGCCGATCTTCGCGAGGCGGCCGGTGGGCGACAGCGCGACATGATGCGTGCGCTCCAATTCCAGCTTGGTCACGTCGACACGCGTGCGCAGCGTGGCCTCGAGGTGGTCGCGACCGCCTTGCGTGTGGATCACGTCCAAGGAAAACGTGGTTCTCTGACTGATCGCCGGCGATCGGACACCCCGTTCGCCATCGGCCGCCGTCAAGCCGCCGCGGCGCCACGATCTGGAATGCACGCTGAAACTGCGATTCCGGCCGTCTTCGGTGACTCGCCACTTCAGATCCGTCGTGCCCTTCACATCGGTAATCACGTTCGGTTCGGCGGCAAACGCCGCGACCGGAAAATTCGACGGGCGTTTCTCCAACTGCACTTCACCCGTCACCCTGCTGCCGTCGCCAGACCTTTCGGTGATCTCCAGGACCACGGTTCCCGGCTTGGTGTTCACCTTGATGCCGTTGATCGCAAAAAACAAGGGATTGCCTTCGAACGTCAAGTCCACGGCGGGCGCGGCTGGACGGACCAGGACACTGTTGCGATCGCTGTTCAGCGCGATCGTCCAGTGACCGGGTGAAATCAAAGCAGGCGGCGGCAAAGCAGGATCGCCCGAGAGATGCGCGTCGATGTCCTGCCCGATCGGAAAGGAAATCGCGATACTCCTGAGAACCACATGGCCGTCCTCGGGTCGAGGATTCGAGATCACCACGCGCAAATCGATGGTTCGTGGATTCCCTCCCGGCGACGCGCGAATGGGATCGGGGTTGCTGTCGAAGATATAGCCCAGACGCAACGGGCTATCGTCGGCGGTAACGCCCGGTTCGTTTCGCGCTGAATCATTCAGATCAGACAAACCGAACCTCCCTGTTCGCTTGCTGTTAATCCGATCGGTTGACTCCCGGACCTGCTTGTTCCACCGGCGACCGCGAGGACACCGCACGGAAAGTTCGGTTGGATCGTCCGTTCTTCCCTCCGCGCGAGATCGTACACGCTAAAATGCCACTCGGACCCGGACCACACCGTTCTGGCGCCGGGAAGAAGCGCGAATCCCGGAGCCGCCCGCGGGATTTCATCGATCAGCGCGTCTTTCTCTAAATCGATCACGTAAACTCCCTGACCCGGAATCGAAGCAGTGACAATGGCACACTTACCGTCCGGCGTGATCTCCAAGTGGCGAGGGAAGACTCCGATTCGGGAGTTCAACAAATGAAACGAATCGGCGCCCGAGGAAGGCTCGTCCAGGAGATCTACGTAGCCGACCCTGGTATCGTGGATACCGGCGCCGATTCTTTTCGTCAACACAACGTAGAGACGATCCTCCGCCGCGCTCGCCGCGACCGCAAAACTCGGCACGTTGGGCTCCGGGATCGCCCACTGCCGTCCCTGCGATTTCGCATAATCCCAATAATGGAGAAACGTTTGTCCGAAGAGAGCAAAGGCGCCGCGCCGCGGCAGATGCGCTCCGCGAACAACCAGGGGACCAGTCAAGCCAAGGCTTCCGACTTTGCGCTGTTCCACCGTCTTTGTTTTGTTGTTGGCGGCGATGAGTGTCGTGTCACCGGGAAGAGGCAAAAGCGCGACCGAGTCGTACTGATCGCCCGGCAGCGTGAAAATCTGCTTCCTCCGCGCCAGATCCAAGACGACGAATTGGCCCACCGGCGCCGTGGGCGAGAGCAACGCGAACCCTCCATCGCGGGTGATGGCGGCGCTATGAAAAAAACCCTTCGGCACAATCTTGACGGGATCGGTAACCGTGATGGGATCGCCAATTTGCAAGCGATCGGTTTGTACACCGTTCAGTCCGTGGGCGACGACCTCTACTTTGTGTGTGCCCTTTTCAAGGAGCGTCAGAAAGTAACGATCGTTTTCCAGATAGGTGTCGGCGGGCGCGTTATCGTCCACCACGTTGCCGTCGACCCACACCGAACAGCGGATGGCATTGTGCGCCAGCCAGCCGATTTTCGCGAGCCGCCCGGTGGGCGACACCGTGACGTGATGGCCGCGCTCCAATTCCAGCTTGTTCACATCCACGAGCGTGCGCAGCGTGGCGTCGATGGTCTCGCGGCCGCCTTGCTTCTGGATCACGTCCAGGAAGAACGTGGTTCTTTGACTGATCGCAGGCGTGTCGACGCCCGCCGCGCCGTCGGCCGCCGTCAAACCGCCGCGCCGCCACGGCGCCTTCGAATACACGCTGTAGCTGCGATTGCGTCCGTCTTCGGTGACCAGCCATTTCAGAGTCGTCGGTCCCTTCAAATCGGCGATCACGCTCGGTTCGGCGAAGAAGGCCGAGACGGGAAAATCCGCTACCAGTTTTTTCAACTGTACCTGCGCGGACTGCCGGCTTCCATCGGCCGATCGTTCGGTAATATCCAGCGTCACGGTTCCGGGCCGCGTGTTGATCTTGATGCCGTTGATCGCAAAAACCAAAGGGTTGCCTTCAAACGTCAGTTGCTCGGCGGGCGGCGTGGGACGGATCGCGACGCCATTGCGATCGCCGTTCAGCGTTACGGTCCAGCTACCTGGAGAAATCAAAACCGGCGGCGGCAAAACCGGATCGCCGGAAAGATCCGCGTCGATGTCGTGTCCCAGCGGAAAAGAGATGGCGATGCTTTTCACGACGACCGAGCCCGCGTCGGGTTGCGGATTCGAGACCACCACGTGCAGATCGACGGTCCGCGGATTCCCACCCGGCGATGCGCGAATCGGATCGGGATTGCTGTCAAAGATGTAGGCGAGACGCAACCCGCTGTCGCCGGCGGTCATGCCCAGCAACGGGAGATCGGTATTCGGTGCGTCGCTCACATTTTCTCCAAAACCCTAGCGCCGCGCCGCGGATCGCCTGACTCCGGACGTTCCGTGATGTCGATTCGCACGGTTCCCGCTCGGCGGTTCACGCGCACTCCCTTGATTTTCACAATGAGCGGTTCGTTGCGCGCGATCGTTGCCACGTCGCCCTTGGGGGCCAAGATCAAGTCCGACCCCGAGGCGGAGATCTTCCAGTCGCCGGCGGCGCTCGGGGACGGCGCCGGAATCTCGCGGACTTCCGTCAAATCGCTGGGAATATCGTGGCCGGCGGGGAACGCGATGGTCACGCGGCGCAGCTTCGCGTCTTCGATCAGCGGATTCGAAATGTGGATTTCCAGAGTCGTCACCGATCCGGCGCGCAACGGTTGTTCCTCTCGCGGCGGCGCGATCCGATAGCTCAGGCGCAATCCATCGTCGGGCTGAAATGCCACCCAGCCTTCGCGCGCGATTTGCGGCGCGGCGGGGAGTGTGGCATTTTCCACGGCCGAAACGATCGGCGCCGCCTTCACGGTATTGTCGAACCAGGAAAACGCCCCGCGCAGTCCGTGGGGCAGCGGCATCTGCACTTCCCCGACCGGACCCAACAGCGGACCCGAGCGGAACAGGTAGGAAATGCGGCGCAACGCGGGCGTCACAAATTCGTCGGGAATCTCCAGCGACAACACGGGCAAAATGCCGGTGAACGCGTGCAGGGCACACGACGGATCGGCAAGAATTGTCAAACGCGTCGATTGCTTTTGCGCGTCGCTCGGCGCGGGAACGGTATCGTCGGTGAATTTGATCTCCGGATAGCTGCCCGGCTCGCCGATCTTGCGGATGTATGGAGTGGGTGGGCCGGTGTGCGGCAGAACGCTATTGAACACCGCGAAAGTCTTCGACGGATCGGCGGGATCGTCGGAGAAATATCCGATGACACCGTCTTCGCTCAACGTGGCGCTGCCCACGCGCACCGGCCATTGGAAATCGAAGACGCCACCGTTTTCCGTCCCGACGGCGTGTGCGACCTCGGGATGATCGTAGTCCGGCGACGCGAACGTTCTCTGCCAATCCTGCTGGCACGCGGGAAGTCCGCGCAGCTTGAGCGCCAATTCAGCGCGCACAATCGCCAGTGGACGCCCAGCCAACACGGCCAAGTTTTGGTCCTGCCGATGCCGGCGTACATCGACGCTCCACATCGTTTCGTCGATGGAGCGCAAGAACGCGCGAAACGCCGCGCCACCGTCGGTGGTGGATCGCTCCGCCAGTGCGGCGATCATCCCGCGCACGTAAGCATTGGGAATGGTGTCCCACGAACTCGGCGCGTTGGGATTTACCGGGTCCGGTTGCCACACGGGAATGAATTTCACGGCGCCGTCCCGATCGTGCCGCTGTGACAGAAACAATTCGCCCCACGCCGCGCCGTCGGGTGCGTACAGGCTCAAACTGCGATTCAGATGATTTGCCACGATCCAGCCGCACACCGGACTCGCCGGAAAAACTCGCTGGATGTCCTGTTGGCTGGGATCGTTCGAGACGAAACGGAAACGGAGTTGCGACGGTTGCGCCAGACGCGGAGGCAACTGAAGCATTCTCTCCGTGGGATTTTGCGGATGGCGAAAGTCCGGCGAGGGCAGCTGGGAAATTCTCTCGCGCTTCGGCCCTGCCACCGGTGTCAATCCGCGGCCGGTGTAGGGAAGAAACCACTGCTCTGCCGCCGGCGCGCCGGCGCTGGCGTTGAAGTTCCCCATGATTACGTCAATGGTGCGTCCGAAGGCATCGATCACCCATAGTTTGTTCACCACGAAAAACGATCCGCCCATCGGCGCGAAATTGAGGACCGGCATCGTATCGGAACCCGCGTTGGGATTGGGCAGCGGCGGCCGCGCCTGCGTTCCCTGGAGGACCTTGCCGATCTCGCCGGCGGGCCGCAGCGTCTGGGTGTAGGCGCGCTGCAAACTCATTTCCAGCATTCCGCTGAGCCGCTGCGAGAGCATGTCCTCCGACTCGATTTCGCGCACCCATTTCAATAGTTTTTCCAGCTTTGGCGAATCGTGCGTCTCCACGTACTTCTCCAGTCGCGCGGCGAACGTGAAGGCCAGTTGCGGCGTGATGAAAGTACGTCCTTGAATCTGCAATTGCGCGTCGGCTTCGGAAAAATCCGGGCCGGAAGCTTTGGTGGGCCCAAACCAAACTTGATCGACGCCGTCGAATTGCCAATGTTTGCGCACGAAGGGAGCCAGCGGTTTGCCCATGGTCACTGCTGTCCAAAACAGGGGACTCCCGCGGTAGCGGTTGATGGAAACAAAGGCGGAGAGTGGTGATTGGGACACGGTTGCGGGTTGAGGTCGGGTTTGGAGATC